>JBBRSD010000001.1:0-502742 GCA_038245725.1 Coriobacteriia bacterium
CATCGGCCTTGTCGGCACGTCGCCATCCGTCTCCGGCGTCAAGGTCGACAACGTCGCGCCCACGATGTCCTCGGCGAGTTCGGTCGACTCCACACACGTCGACGTCGTGTGGTCCGAAGCGCTGCAGTCCGGCTCGATCTCGGCATCGGACTTCACGATTCCGGGGCTGACCGTGAGTGCGGCGACGCTTCAGCCCGACAACCTCACCGTGCGGCTGACGACTTCGGTGCAAACCACCAGCACCGCCTACGCCGTGCAGTGCGCGATCGGCAACGTGTCTGACCTCGCCGGCAACGTCAACACGGCGACCAACGCCGGTTTCACGGGCTTTTCTCCGGCGGTCGACAGCGTTGCGCCGAGCCGGCCGGCCTCGCTCACCTCCGCCTCGGGGGCGACATCCCCGACGGTCGCTGTGCTCACGTGGCCCGCGTCGACCGACAACGTCGGGGTCGCCGGCTATCACGTCTGGCGATCGATCTCGAGCACCGGCAGCTTCGAGTCCATCGGGATCACCTCGGCGCTCACGTTCAACGACGTGACTGGCGTTCCCGGTCAGGCCTACTACTACGAGGTCTCCGCTTTCGACGCCGCGGGGAACGAATCCGCGCAGTCGGCACCGACCTCGGCGGTCCGCTCGTCGTGGACGACCGATCCGCACGGCGGCTACCAGATCGGCGGCTCAAAGGACATCTGCCGGTGGTGCCACGTGCCGCACGTCGCCGCCGCCGCCAGCATCCTGCGATTCACCGGCGCCGTGAACAGCGGCCAGTCGGGTGTTTGCTACACCTGCCACGCCGGCACGGGCCTGGCAGCAAACATCCAGACGGGCCCCGCCGACTCGTTCGGCCTCGCCAGCGGCCATTCGCTGGAACAGACGGCCATCTCGGCCGCCGACCTGACCAACACCTGCTCGAGCTGCCACGCGATCCATATCGATCGCGCGACGCACCCCAAGCTGCCCGGGTCGACCGTCAACAGCGTCACGGTCAGTGCGGCCGACAACACGTGGTGCGAGGCGTGCCACAACAGCTCGAGCGACTGGTACAAGGGGAGCTACCCAGCGGCGTCGTCTCCGACGCGGGACGCGTCAGGCTACCCGGTTCTCGGCACGTTCCCCGGCTCCACGGTCTACAACGACGCGTCGAAGAACGCGCACGCAAGCATCCCCGCGTCCCCGACTGCGGGTCGCACCCGGGGGAGCTGTCTGGACTGCCATGCGGCTCACCGCGGCTCGAACAAATACGACGGCCTCAGCCTCACCTTCCGGCCGACCACCTCGAGCACGCTGGCAAGCGACCAGGCGGACGGAACGTTCGCTGCGTCGTGCTTCGACTGCCATGGCGGAGCCAAGCCGAGCGAGCTGACCACCCTGCCGATCAACATCAAGCAGTTCACCGTCGCGGCTGCACCGAACGCGGGACATCGCATCGAGACCTCGAACGGGGTGCTGCCGGTCGGCGCGCCGCTTCCGTGTTACGACTGCCATAACCCGCATGGCTCCTCTCGGGGCAACAGCTCGATGATCAGCGACGAACTCGGCCAGAACCTCTCAACGAGCTCGGACTCCAGCGTCCGCCACTTCTGCCTGTCGTGCCACGTCACGAGTGCGGGCGATGGATGGGATAGCGTTTCGAGTGCGTATGCGGCCGTGTCGAGCTCTCCGACCGTGGAAGGACTCCATCGCAACGGTAGCGACGGCTCGCGCCTGAAGCTCCCTGCGCGTTTCGGGCATGGCACCGGCGATACGACCTCCTGTGAGGTCTGCCACGGCTCGTCGTACAGCGCCGGAGGAAACAACGTCCACAACCCGATCGGTGCCGGCGGAGAATCGACGGGTGGAGTGAGCTGCTTCAACTGCCACTCCTTCCAAGGCATGCAGTCCTCGACCTCATATCACCACGTGATCACGACCGACACCGCCAGTGCCTACCCGCTCGTCTCCGATCCCGCCGCGCTCACGGGAACCGATGGCCAGAGGAGCTGCCTGGCGTGTCACGCGGACCACAACTTCTTCTCGCCGTCGGTCAACACGAATCCCTCACACACCGGGGGCAGGGCGCAGAACTTGCGCGCCGATGCGTCGGTTCTGCCGACGATCACCGATGGCGCGACCTACCTCGCGACCGACTTCGACCCCGCGCAGCCCAACGGCGGCCTGTGCACGAGCTGCCACCGCGTGCAGATGACCAAGGCCACCACCGGACTCAAGGCTGACGATCAGTCCAAGACGGTGGTCATCTCCCCAACAGACTTCGCCGGCTCCGCACACGGGTTCTACGCGAATGGGACGGTCGATTTCCCTCAGCGGTTCTCATCTGACTCGAGCAAGTTCACGGCTGTGTGTACCGTGTGCCACAACGACAACATGACCAAGAGCTTCCAAGCGACTCCGGCCGTCGGTCTGCACGACTCGTCGATCAAGGACCTCCAGGCGACAGCAAACGAGTCCATCCCGGTCGATCCGCAAGAGGCGGAGTGCTATCTGTGTCATAGCCGCCCCAGTGACTCGCCGCCCAACAACCCCAATGGCGGTGCTGGCGGCGGTCAGGACGTATACGGCACCAACGGCCTGCTCTTCTTCGGGTTCGACTTCAACGTCAAGGGAAGCTTCACGGCGACAGGGATCGTCTCGAGCCATCCGGTCGCGGGAGATGGCATCACAGCCGGTCGGGTCGAGTGCACGAACTGCCACAACGTGCACACGCTCCAGACGAGCGTATTCGTGACCGATCAGACTGTCGTGCAAAACCCGGACAACACTGCGGACTCATCAACCGTCTACTACTACGAGGGTTACGCCCCGATGAGCGCGGGCGAGCGCCGCAGCAACCGGCTCTTCTGCCTTACCTGTCACGATGGCAGTGCGCCGATCGCGGTCAACGGCACCAGCACCTACGTGCCCTATAGCGTCTACGTTCCGAGCACGGCCGAGCTCAACCCGAACCCGAGCGATCGCCCCGACAAGTCGCGGTACGTGGCTCGCAGCCACTTCAACAACGTCGCTGGCGACACGAGTCCGACCGCGCTCACCATCGACCGCACCTGCGGCGACTGCCACGACAAGCACGGGTCGAGCCTCCCCGCACTTCTCGGCATCCCGGCGAACTCCGACGAGATCACTGGAACACGCGGCATCATCGACCCGGCCGGTGGCGTCCAGAATCCGATCACCGGCAACAACAGGACCGTGTGCTACGCGTGCCACAGCACGGCGACGCCGAATGCTGATTCCCCCAGCCTGACGGCGAGCGGCTATCCCATGGAAGGCACGTGGCCGGGTCAGGCGACGTACGACACCGCGTTCAATCGCACCACGCACGCGGGTTCGATGCACTCGGACTCGGCGTCGCAGACGGTCTGGCCCGGGCGCTCATACGCGAGCGGCGACTGCCAGAACTGCCACGACGTGCACGGCACGGCGAACTCCTACGACGAGCTGCGTTCCGAGAATGCGGTCGGCACCGAGGGCCTCTACGCTTACGGCCCGAGCAACTTCACATTCTGCCTGAGCTGCCACAAAACCAGCGGCTCCTCGGTGAGCAGCATCGCGAGCTTCTACCCCACGGCCGTGGGCGGCAGCGCCGTCCAGACGGCGACCACCCGCTTCGGCCACAGGACCGAGACGACCGGCACGATTCCGGCCGGCTCGGCGCTTCCGTGCTACGACTGTCACAACCCGCACGGCTCGGCGACGGGCTACGGTCTCAGCGTGACGACGCAGCTGAGCTCGAACACGACTGCGGTGATCGGTGACGCGGCCGGTGAGCTCAACGTCTCGCCGACCGCCAGCGGCACCGACATCCGCCACTTCTGCCTGAGCTGCCACACGACCGACGACGCGACCGGCTACGGCTGGAACGGCTCGGTCATGGCCACAGTGGGAGCCGGCGCCAAGATCGAGGGACTTCGCCGAGACGGTGCGGACGGCTCGAAGATGAAGCTTCCGACACAGACCGGCCATGCGCTGGGCGATGCGAACAACTGCGAAGGGTGCCATGGCAGCAGCTATGGTTCCGGCGGCAACAACGTCCACAACCCGACGATACCGGTTGGAGGTCCGCCTCCCGGAGGGCTGCCGTGCTACAGCTGCCACAGCGAGTACCAGCCATACATGGAAGACGGCACCGGAACCGTCGTCGGTTCGAGCCGCACGCTCGTCTACCACCACGTACTGGGTGGCAACTGGGATGGCGGCAGCTACAAGGACGGCGACACGCCTCCGGCTGGCGGCTCATACGACTCCACCTCAAAGGCCGACGTCTTCTGCGTGTCGTGCCACGGGGATCACGACACGTTTAACGCGAACAAGGGCGCGAACCTGCGCAGCCAGTTCGCATCGGCGTCCGCCCCGACGACGAACACGGACTTCTCGGCGGCGCTGCCTTCAGGCGGCATCTGCACGAGCTGTCACGCGACCACGATCGCCAAGGACGTCGCCAACCAGGCGTCGTCGGTGAGCTCGACGAGCAGCGATGCGACGACTCGCACGCCGGTGATCGATTCCGCCACGTATCCCGCGTCGGCCCACAGCTTCAATGCGACGTCGGCCTTCGCCACCAGCGTCTTCAAAGGCAACTGCTCCAAGTGCCACAACGACGACAACATCGGTGGCTACAAGACGAATCAGACCAGCGCCGTCAAGTTCGGCCCGCACTTCTCGTCCGCGCGGCGACTGCTGACTTCACTCGGCGTTCCGAACGCGGACCCCGTCAGCGAGAACCTGTGCTACGAGTGCCACATCACGGCAAACGAGAATGGGGACTCCAAGACCATCCCGGGCTACGACTGGTACGGGGTCGCCACGATGACGCCGCTGTCTGAGAAGGTGTGGGACGAGTTCAACACGGGAGGCTCGAGCCATCCCATCCAGAGCTTCGGCGGCAACCAGCTTGCGTGCGCGAACTGCCACAACTCACACGTGGTGTCCTCCACGAACAAGGTATCGAACCCCGACAACACGTACCAGCTGGGTCCGTACTCCACCGTCGCCGAGCAGGCGGCCCTCTGCCTGCGCTGCCACGACAGCTCGCGGCCGGTCGCGCAGTCCAACGACACCACGTTCGTGCCGCAGACCGTTCTTGCCAACGCCGCGGACACCACGCTCATCGACAAGAAGCGCAACGCGAATCGAGGCCACTGGAGCGTGAGCGGCTCGATCGGCTCCGGTGAAGTCGTCGGGTGCGAGGCCTGCCACGATAACCACGGCTCGAACGCTCCGAAGCTCCTCGGTGGTTACCAGGCGTCCGACGGGTCGAGTCGCATCAGCGGCCAGCTCATCACCGCCAACGACAACACGGTCTGCTTCGCGTGCCACACCGGCTCCACGGCGGGCTTCCCCGCGGGGGAGACGCAGCGCGAGTCCGGCACCGGCTACCTCGCTGACGGCACGTGGCCCGGCCAGGCGGCCTACGACACCGCCTACGTCAGCGGTACGCACACGGGCAACGGCCACCTTGGCGCGGTGCTCCCCGGCAAGACCTATGCGGCCGGTGACTGCAAGAACTGCCACGACGCGCACGGGACCGCGAACACCTACGACGAGCTGCGCACCGAGAATGCTTTGGGTACCGAAGGCGCCTACTCCTACAGCAGCGCGAGCGCATCACTGTGCTTCAACTGCCATGGCTCCTCGGCCGGGAGTGCCGGTTACGCTTCGACGAACATCATGCGCTACTACCCGGCCTCTGCCGGCGGCACGAGTTCCGACGCGAACGCGGGCCACCAGATCAAGACGAGCGTGGCCGGTGCAACGCTCTCCGTCGGTCAGGCCCTGCCGTGCTACGACTGCCACAACCCGCACGGCGCAAGCGGCCAGTACTCGTTGCAGGTGCGCGACATCGGTGACGGGGCAGGGGAGCTCGATCTGTCCACAGACACCGGCGTGCGGAAGTTCTGCTTCACGTGCCACTCGACGTATGACACGATTGCCGGCTGGAACGGCAGTGCGTACGCTGCTGTCGGCACCACGACCGTCGAGGGCATCCGGCGCGACGGCTCGGGCGGCTCGCTACTCCACCTGCCGAACAAGGTGGGCCACCAGAACTCCGACATCCAGTCCTGCTTCCAGTGCCATTTGAACGACGCGAACAACAACCCGCACGACCCGGCGTCCGGCGTGTCGCTGGGCGGCAACGCGTGCTACGGCTGTCATAGCGAGTACAAGCCGTACATGGAAGACAGCGGTGGCGCCTCGACGGGCGCGTCGAACACGACTGTCTATCACCACATCCTCGGTGGGGGTGCGGGTGAAGGCGATATCGCGCCGAAGGCGGGCGCCTATCAGACCTCGACAACGAGCGTGTACTGCACGAGCTGCCATACCGATCACAACTACTTCAACCCGTCGGCGTCCGGGAACCTGCGCTCAGACATCACGAACGCATCGGGCGCGGCGACCGCATCGGCCGACTATTCGACAGCGACGAACGCCGGCGTGTGCACGAGTTGTCACGCGACGAGCGTGGCAAAGGGTTCGGACCAGAAGTCCGATACCACGACCGCGACGCAGAAAGTCGTGGCCGGCTCCGGCGCCAACCAGTTCGGCGCCTCGGCTCATAGCTACATCGCGACCTCGTCCTTCGGCGACACCTCGGTCTTCGGCGCGAACTGCTCGAAGTGCCACAACGACGAGAACAACCCGGCGTACAAGACCCTGCAGACGTCGGCTAACAAGTTCGGCACGCACTGGTCGTCGGAGCGCCGGATCGTCTCGGCGCTGGGCGGAACGCTGACCGATCCGCTTGACCAGACGAGCTGCTACGGCTGCCACGCGGGCGGCGCTGCGGGCAACGACTCCTACGGCGTCCAGTCGATGTCGCTTGCCTCGCGCACGACGAAGAACCAGTTCCAGCTGGCCTACACGCACCCGGTCACCGCATCGGGCGGCAACTCGGTCGAGTGCGTGAACTGCCACAACCCGCACGTCGTCACCAAGACGACCGGCAAGGTCACCGACCCGGCGAACACCTACAACACGATCGCGTACGCCACCGAGTCCGAGAAGGCCGCCTTCTGCCTGAAGTGCCACTCCGGCGCGTCCTCACTGCCGGCGTACACGATGAACACGGGCACGTCGGTGCCCGCCACGGTGAGCATCGCCACGGCCGATCAGGCCAAGGAGAACAAGGCGACGAACGCCGCCGGCGGACACTGGTCGGCCAACGGAGCGATCTCGGCGGGCGAAGTCGTGTCGTGCTCGGTGTGCCACGATAATCACGGCTCGAGCTACACGAAGATCCTCGGCGCGTACGACCCGGCGACCGGAACGAACAAGATCAACGGCGCCGCCATCACCGGCAACGACAACTCGGTGTGTGCAGCGTGCCACACGTCTACAAGCACCAACTTCGGAGCGAGCTCGCGCGACGCGAGCGGGTACCCGATCGATGGCACGTGGCCGGGTTCCGCCGTGTACAACACCGCCTTCGTCCCGAGCACGGAGTCCGGCAACATGCACAACACCACGGGCACGGTGCTCCCGGGCTCCGTCTACACCGGAGGCGACTGCAAGAACTGCCACGACGTTCACGGTACCGCGAACACACGTGACGAGCTGAGGACAGAGAACAAGTTCGGACAGGTGGGAATCTACGACTTCTCGACGAGCAACTTCGGCTTCTGCTTCAACTGTCACGGCACTGATAACCCGGCCGCGTTCAACATCAAGACGTACTATCCCGGTTCTGTGGGCGGCTCGTCGGGCGGCAGCGGCCACGAGATCAAGCACTCCGGAGGAAACCTCCCCGTGGGCGGCGTCGTGCCTTGCTACGACTGTCACAACCCGCACGGCTCGGCGGGCTCTGCCCGTGGTTTGACGGTCACCGCGCAACTCTCCTCAAGTGTGACGACGCTCGTTGGCGACGTCGTCGGCGAGATCAAGATGAGCTCGGCCGAGGAGACCGCCGACCCCAACAACATCCGCAAGTTCTGCTTCATCTGCCACACGACGAACGACACGGGTAAGGGCTGGAACGGCTCGGCGCTCGTGGTGATCGGGGCCGGTGCCAAGGTCGAGGGGCTCGACCGCACGACGACCTCGACAGCGTCGATGCGTCTGCCCGATCTCGCGCTCGCCGGACACAAGGAAGCCGATACAACCTCGAACTGCTACGGGTGCCACGGTAACGACTACGTCTCACTGTCAGGCAACAACATTCACAACCCGAGCTGCGGCGTTTCGAACGGCGGCAAGAACTGTTACACATGCCACGCCGGCTACCAGCCATACATGGAAGACGGCACCGGCACCGTCACCGGTGCGAACCGCTCGAGCGTCTACCACCACGTGCTGGGTGGCACGCCGACCTCGACGTATTTCGACGGCGACACGGCGTTTAACGCGACAAGCTACCCCACGTCGACGAGCGCCGTGTTCTGCCTCAGCTGCCACGCCGACCACGGTACCTTCGCGTTGGGTTCCAGGTCCGGCAACCTGCGCGGGAACGTCACGACCTCGACTGCGACGACCGCTTCGACCGACTACTCGACCACCACCAACTCGGGTGTGTGCACGGGTTGTCACCAGACGGCTGTGGCCAAGCTGTCAGGCACCGACCAGAAGTCGGACGGCACGACCGTGACCGCCCGAATCACGCCGGGCGCGGGCGCCGGTCAGTTCGGCGGGTCGGCCCACAGCTACGCCGCGACGTCGAGTTTCGATGACAACAGCGTCTTCAACGCGAACTGCTCGAAGTGCCACAACGACGAGAACAACCCGTCGTACAAGGACTTCCAGACCACGCCCGACACTCCGATCAACCGGAGGTTCGGCACGCACTGGTCGGCGGAGCGCAGGATCCTGTCCTCGCTCGGCCTCGGGCTCGTGGACCCGCTCTCCGAGAACGCATGCTTCAACTGTCACCAGGGAGCGACCGTCGGCAAGGACTACTACAACGTCCAGCCGATGACCCAGCTCGCGCGGTCGACGTACAATGAGTTCAACGGCGCCTCGATCGTCTCGTCGCACCCGGTGGCTGCGTGGGGCGGCAACTTGGTCGAGTGCGTGAACTGCCACAACCCGCACGTCGCCAGTGCCACCACGAAGACCGTCGATCCCGCCAACACATACAACCAGTACTCGTATGACACGACATCGTCCCAGTCCACGTTCTGCCTGAAGTGCCACTCCGGTTCGGCATCGTTGCCGACGTACGTGTCCAACAACACCACTTCGGTGCCGTCGACCGTCACGATCGCCGCGTCGGACCAGACTCTGATGAACGAGTCGACGTACGGGGCGCGTGGCCACTGGTCTACGAGCGGATCGATCGCATCCACCGAAACCATCCCGTGCGGCACGTGCCACGACAACCACGGCTCGGTCTTCCCCGACCTGCTGGGCACCTACAACGCCGCGATCGCCAGTAACACGATCAACGGCCAGGCGCTCACCGGCGACGACAACTCGGTCTGCATCGCGTGCCACACCGCCGCGAGCACCAGCTATCCGGGCACGTCACGCGACGCGAGCGGCTACCCGAGCGACGGCACGTGGTCGGGCTACGCGACCTACAGCGGCGCGACCGGCATCCACAAGGGCGCGACGGTCAAGTGGCCGGGGACCACCTATGCCGGCGGCGACTGCAAGAACTGCCACGACCCCCACGGCTCGGTGAACAAGTACGACGAACTCGTGAGCGCCGACACGTCGCAGTCCTACTCGGCGACGACGCTTGTTCTGTGCCTGAACTGCCACGACGCTTCCGGGCCGTCGAGCTTCAACATCCAGCAGTACTATCCGACCACGGCGGGCGGCCTGGCGGTCCAGAGCGCCTCGACGTCGTTCGGCCACGAGATTGAGGCCTCGGGCACTCTGCCCGCCGGATCCGGTCTGCCATGCTACGACTGCCACGATCCGCACGGCTCTGGTGAGTCGACGTACGGACTGCAGATCGTCACCCAGACGAGTGCCGCGACGACAATCGTCGTGGGCGCCGCCGCGGGGCAGCTCAACATTAGTACCGCCACGGGCTACCGCCAGTTCTGCCTGAGCTGCCACACGACCAACGACACGACGAAGGGCTGGAACGGTTCGGCGTACGTGGCGATCACGGCCGGAGCGCTCGTCGAAGGCGTCGACCGCACCGTCTACGACACCGTCAATAAGCGAGGGCTGCACCTGCCCGCCGTCGCCGGCCACAACGAAGCCGATGCGAATGCGTGCTCGGACTGCCACGGCAGGGACTACTCCGGGGCGACCACCAACAACGCGCACAATCCCGGGGCCGGTGGCAGCAGCGGTGGCGTGGACTGCCTGAACTGCCACGGCTCCACCTCGCCCTCGCGACTCGACAAGATGACCACTGACACGGCCACCTACCATCACGTTCTCGACGCGGCGTCACCCGGCCTGGCGCCGAATGCAGCGAGCACGTACCCCACCTCGACGTCGGCGATGGCGTGCGTGAGTTGCCACGCCGATCACAACTACTTCAACGGATACAAGGCCGGGAACCTGCGCGCCAATGTCGCGTCGAACTCGGCGTCGACCGCCACGAACACCGACTTCATCAACAGCGCTTCGAGCAACTACGGCCTCTGCGTGTCGTGCCACTCGGTCGCACAGACCAAGAGCACATCGCAGGCGCCGCTCACGTACGCGTCGACTCAGACGCCGGTCATCGATGGTTCGGCGTACGGCGCGTCGAAGCACAGCTATGCGGTGACGTCGACCTACGGCGATGCGAGCATCTTCAAAGCGAACTGCTCCAAGTGCCACGACGACGAACAAGACGCGCTTAAGACGTATCAGACAAGCACATACAAGTTCGGCACGCACTACTCGGCGGAGAGCCGTCTCGTGCGGGCTCTCGGCGCCACCGTGACCGCGTCACCTTCCGTGTCCTCCGAGGAGAACCTCTGCTTCAAGTGCCACGCCGGTGCTACGAACGGTGCGGGCGGCACCGGCAAGGACGGCTACTCCGTGCAGTCGATGAGCGCCAAGTCGCAGAGCATCAAGTACGACGTCGAGAAGACCTACGCGCACCATGTCGAGAACTTCACCGGGAGGCACAAGACCGACGAGTACAACAGTGCTCCGACGACAGTTGCTCCGGCGGACGCGACCGGCTGGTGGGGAACGAACAACGCGAACCGGCACGTCGATTGTTCGGACTGCCATAATCCCCACGCTGCACAAGCCGCGTCGAATCCTGCTTCCGTGACCGCTCGCCCGACGGCGAACGCCGTTACGATCTCGCCGACCAACGTGGGCGTCTGGGGCGTCACCATCAGTGGCGCGAGTTCGACGAACGGCACGTGGACCGCCGTGGGCACCAACGGCACCCCGACTCAGCCGACCTACACGAAGGTTCCCAGCGCCAGCTATGAGTGGCAGCTCTGCATGAAATGCCACACTCGCTACGCGTTCGGGTCGCAGACGCCTACGCCTGCCCTCGAAGGCGTGAACAACGCCGGAGTCGCCGACTACGAGTCGGATGTGGGCAAGGACTTCAGCACCACCAACTACGCCTTCCATCCGGTCTTCGCACGCGGTCTGAACCAGCCGGCAACGGGGCTGAACGCCAACTGGACCGGACAGGCCTACGATCGCTACCCGAATCCGGGCGGGCTTTCCAACGCCTTCACCAACGGCTGGCAGTCCACGAGCCTGATGGGCTGCAGCGACTGTCATGGCTCCGATTCCTCAAGCGGCCCGAGCGGCCCTCACGGCTCTACAAGGAACGGGCTCCTGGACAGCGCTGATCCCTACGTCGGGGTCACCATCGGGGCCGCGAGTGGCACGTGGACGTCGCTGAACAGTGGCATAAGCGCCACAAACGGTGCAGCGATCTTCTGCCTGAACTGCCACCGCTCCGATGTGTATGGCAACGGGAATGCCGGTGGTGCTGCGAACACGGCTCTGTCGCGCTTCAATCATGCAGCTGACCAGTCACGCACGGGTATCTACACAGGAGGCCAGAGCGGATACAACCTGAAGAATACGACCATCTCCTGCTACCACTGCCACGGTGCACGAAAGACCGACGACTACACCACCAACAACGCCACAGCGAACCTCGGAAGAGTGGGCGCGATCCATGGCACGAGCCTCGGCGTACCCGCTGGATCGAGTGGCACGGACATCGCAGGTAAGCGCTTCATCAACGGTGCGTCCTGGTACGGCCGCAAGGGCCTTGGCCTCTCGGGTAGCGGCGCCGAGAGCTGCATCACTCTCGGCACGGCAGACAACTACTCGGGCTGCAACAAGCACAGCGGGTCCGGCGCTACTGCTGCGCTGAACTACGCGTACTAGCGTTATCGGCGCAGCCAGCACCACGCGCGCAGTTGACCGATTCGCCCAATGAACCGAGGGGCGCGAGCATGATCCGCGTCCCGAGTTGAGAGTGAAGGTCTTGAGATGCCCGAGCGCGGCAGGGACGCCGTCTCCTCCGGACGACGGCTGTCATCCTTCTTTCTGCTGCTGACCGGGATCGTGGCGCTGCTTCTCCTTCCGGGGTGCCACCGGATCGACGCGGATCAGGCACAGGCCGTACGCGGCTATGCTGCCGCGCTCGCGCCCGCACTGCACGCAGAGTCGCTTGAGCCACTGCGACAGGTGGCACTGCCCGACGAGGTCGAGCGCGTTCAGGTCCAAGTCATGGCGACTCTGTACAAGGAGCACCAACGAGTGACCGCGCGTCTGGCCAGCTTCCGGATCGAGTCTTCCAAAACGACGGGTTCGAACACTGCGGAGGTCGAGACGTCCGAAGCATGGTCGCTTGCTTACGAGGACAGCCGAACCGGGAAGCGCATCAAGCGCGCGGATTATCGGAATACTGTTCGATATGAGTTGATCAAACAAGACGGACGCTGGTTCGTCAGCAGCGTGGAGACAAAGTGAGCTTGAGGCAATCGATGAGAAGCGCGCGCGGGATCATGGTCGTCGCGACGGCCATCGTTCTTTTGGTTGGGATCCCGAGTCTGCTCTCGGGCTGCTCGACGACGCGCAAGAGCGGTACTGCGACCCTGCCCACGGTGAAACTCGCCGTATCGTCGGACCCGCCGGACGCGCCATTGAGATTCGTCTCGAAGCTGGCACTTTCGTGGGGCGCCAAACGCGGGGTGGCTGTCGACGGCTCCGGCAGCGGATTCGAGACATCCTTCGTGGGACGTGGCGGCACCTATATTGTGGATCATCCAGGGAGCCCTCCGGGGGCGAGGGTGCGTCGGTTCGTTCACGGCGCGTTGAGGGGGACCTACCACGCCCCCCCAAGTTCGTTCTCGTTCATGGCCGACGGAGATGGCTTCTCGTACGTGATCGGCAACAAGACGAAGACCGGCAACATGAGGGTCGTGACCGTCGGTGCCAGGGGCACGAACAAGGCCACATACACGATTCCGATGGGGCTTAACAGCGGAGGCCTCAGACGAGTCGGAGACACGCTCTACACGGTGGCGTGGTCGGGGAAGTACGACCAGAACACGGCCACGACGGAAGGCAACGATGTTCTCGTTCCCATTTCGATTCGCGGCCGCCAGGTCACGCAGCTCCAGGCGACGCACGGGGCGGTCAACGCGCGATGGATGGACGCCCAGGGAAATCGCTGGCAGCACACCACGAGGCTCGCGTATCTGCAGGATCCGGAGAACTACATCGTGACGGGGAACGCGCGCGTTCGCATACCGAACGACGCGGCACTCCTTGGCGTGGACGCTCGGCGCAGGACTTGGGTGGCGTTCGCTCCTCGGGCTCTGACGACGCGAGGTTCCGCGGGATGGCCGTCGCGCACTGACGAGACGGCTCTTCTGGTGGCGTTCGATATGCAAGGCGTCGTGCAGGGGGTGATGCCGCTTCGGGCTCCGACCGGAATTGCCGCGTCCGGCATTCCCTTGGACAGACGCGTGTCGTTCGACGGCCGCTATCTGAGCTTTCAGGACATGACGCCCGCAGGCGTGACGGTCTACGCATTCGAGGTGAACCAGTGAGACTTCCGATGCGTGGGCTCGCAGGCGTCGTGTCGTTCCTTGTCTTGTGCGGCGTGGCCGGGTGCGCCAGTCGAGTGCCGAGTTCCTCACCGGCCGCACATGAGATGACGCTGGTCCTCGAGGGTGGATCGTTCAGTAGCCTGTGTCCGTACAGCGACAGTCTGGCGAACCGGCAGCTCGGAGCACTGCTCTTCCGAGGACTGGCGCGGCCCACCGCGCAGGGCGTCCCCTCGCCCGATCTGCTGCGTGTGATACCGACGAAGGACAACGGCGGAATCTCACGCGATGGCCGACACGTGACGCTGCACCTTCGTGCAGGCGCCACGTGGCAAGACGGCGCGCCAATCACCATGGACGACGTGGCGTTCACCCTGTCGTTGCTGAGGAACGGCACTCTCGTGGACGATCCCCAGCTGGGCTACAAGGACATATCCTCCGTCGCCGTCGATGGCCCGGATTCCATGCGCCTCACCCTGTCGACCCCGAACTCGCCTCTCGTGTGGGGGATGGTCCCGTACGTGCTGCCCAGGCACCTGCTCGCAAAGGAGCCGGTGATCTTCTCGGCCAGGTACTGGCTGCGACCCGTGGGGTCGGGGTCGTATCGCGTCGTGAGCGCGATTCCGGGACGGGAGGCTCGTCTCTCGCCGGTGACCGCAGGAGCGACTCCGCTTCGCGTCGTGTTCGCACAGACCTCCGACGAGGCGAGCCGGGCGTACGCCACCGCTCCCGTCGCAGCGTGGGTCGGCAGGAATCTCGGAGACGGCACCTCGGGAGACTCGACACTGGCAACCTCCACCGGCGTCTGGAGAGCGTGGGTGTTCAGGTCGCGGGCAAATTCGATCTGGACCAACGCCGGTCTCAGACGTCATCTGCTTGCTTTGATCCCGCGTGAGGGCGCCGCTACCACCCCCACGATCGACCCCTTCGGCATGCGTTTCTCCCCACGCTCGCTCGCTGCGTCACAGCCAGTAGCCGCGTACATGCGCAAGCAAGGCTGGAAGCTTGGGGCGGGTAAGCCGCCGAGACGTGCAGGCCGAGCCATGACGCTGACGTTCCTGATGCCGTCGCCGACCGACGCGACAGTCGCGTGGTTTGATGCCACCCGAGCGTCGCTCGGCTCCTTGGGCATCGTGTTCGGAGTACAGCGGGAGGATCCGCCGAACGTCGGCGGGTTCTTCGACGGCGATCCGCTGACGGCTGCCGGGCGCACGCACGACTTCGATTTCGCGTACACGAACCTGTATCTGGGCTGGCCTGCCGGTGCGGAATGGCCGCTGCGTTCCTCGGACGCGCCGTCGTGGAAGAATCCGTTCGGCGGAAACGTGTTCCGTGTCAGAGAGCCGCAGCTGGATGCTGCCTATGGCGCGGTGTTGAATGCGGGGAACCCCGAATCCGCCTTGGCCGCTTGGCAGCAGACCGGTCGGAAGCTCAAGGAGCTGAACATAGTGTCGTGGGAGTACCCCGTGCTCAACAAGGTTCGCTTCAAGGGAATCGAAGGGGTTGAAGTGAGTCCGTACTCGCTTACCGTTCTCGGATCGGTCCCCGAGTGGCGCCCTCGTGCGCAGTAGAGGCCCGCGATGAAGGTCAGGCTGCTGTGGTCTCCCAAGTTCGCGGCGGTGCTGATCGTCGCCATGCTCGCGCTGGGCGTGGTGTCTTTCCTGGTCCCGCAGCGCTCGCATCCCGAACTGACTCTCTACACCCAGTGGGCCCAGGAGAATCCAACCGCCGCTCGAGTCGCGCGGTCCGTGGGCGCCGATGACGTCTTCGCATCGCCCGTCTTTCTCGGCCTGGTGGCCCTGCTTGAGCTGAATCTCGTAGCCTGCACGTTGCACCGCGTGCGCTCGCTTCGGGACCGGGTCCCTCGGGTCCCGGCATCGGCGCCCGTATCCGCGGTCCGCGTGGACCTGCCACACGTGCCGGAACATCTCGCCGACCTGGTGTCCGGCCGATGGTCGATGTGGAAGGTGCGCTCGGCGACGGAGGGGCAACGCCGCTACCTCGTGCTCGACCGCCTCGATCGTGCGCGCCTGGGGTCCCTCGTCATGCACGTAGGGCTGATGCTCCTGATTCTTGGAGGCGCGGTCGCCGCGCTCACGCGCTTCACCGGCAGCTTCGCCCTGACCGAGGGGCAGACGCTCCCCGACGAGAGGTCGTCGTACCTGGGCCAGCCCAGCGAGCCGACCCTGGGAGCGGCGTACAGCGGCGCGCTCGTGCGGCTCGACTCTCTGCGCTTCGACTACGATCAGGGTCTCGTCACGCAGGTGCACGCAAAGATGACGTTCACGCAGGGCGACACGACACGCTCGGTTCAGGCCGCCGTGAACGAACCGGCGTCGTTTGCGGGCAAGAGCTACCTCCTCATCAAGGGAGGCCACGCGGTCGGACTCTCCGTCAGCGGGCCGAGCGGACAGCTCATCCCTGACTCGATCATCAGACTCGCCGAGCGCACACCCGGAGGTTACAGTGACTGGGTAGCCCTTCCTGACGGCAGCCGACTCACGATACGAACCCGCGCGAACGGCTCGTCCGAAGCGCTGGCGGTGCGGGAGCCGTTGCGACTGCAGAATCCCGTGGTGCTCTTCCAAGTCGGTGACACGGGCCCGACGCTCACGCTGCGCCAGGGTGAGTCAGGCAGTCTCGGCGGGTTGACCGTTGCTGTCAGCGACGTGCGGCTGTGGAATGACTTCTCGGTGACGGGGGATAGGTCGTTGCCGCTGGTCTACCTCGCGTTCGGTGTGATATTGGTCGGCGCGAGTGTGCGTTTCGGGTTCGGCAGAGGTCGCCTCGGCGTGCTCGCCGAAACGACCGGCGACGGTGCTGCAGCATGGGTGTGGGGGAGCGATCAGGCGCAGGTCGCGAAGGTCGTCGACCGGTTGTCTGCGCTGAATGAGTCGGAGGCGGCGAAATCATGATTCTCGAAACTGCGTTCTTCTGGGTGGCGGTTGTCGCTTATGCTTTCGCGACACTTCTCGTGACCGCCGCGTTGGTCTTCGGGCGCGACTGGGCGGCTCGTTACTCCTGGTGGCTCACGCTCGCCGCCTTCGCGGCGCACACGGCTTGGATCGTCGTGAGATGGCGGCTAAGCGGCCACCTTCCGTACGTGCAGACCTACGAGGACATCGTGATGGGCACGTGGGTGGTCACCGCAGCCTATGTCTTTGTCGGCTGGAGATGGCCGAAACTGCGCGTCGCCGGTATCGGTGCGCTGCCGTTCGTGCTGCTCAGCCTGGGCGTGGCCGCTACGATGCCCGAAGCGGTCGGGCCCGTCACAGCTCCCTTCAAGAGCATCTGGCTTGGCGTCCACGTCACGTTCGCGTGGGCAACCTACGCCGCCTACACGATCTGCGCATCGCTCGGCATCCTCGAGCTGATGAAGGGGCGCCCGAGCGAGAGGCATCCCGACTGGCTTCGGCGTATTCCCGACGAAGACGTGCTCCAGGAACGAACGCTGAAGTTCGTGGGCTACGGCTTTCTCGTGAACTCAGTGATGATCGCTTCGGGAGCCATCTGGGCGCACGACCTCTGGGGCGCCTACTGGAGTTGGGACCCGGTCGAGACGTGGAGCCTGCTCACGTGGCTGGCCTACGGCTTCTACCTGCACGCGTACTTCACCCTCGGATGGAGGAAGCGCCGGCTGGCGTGGATCGCGGTCCTGGCGCTCTTCGGCGTGCTCATGAGCTTCTGGGGCGTGCAGTTCATCCCGTCGTCGTTCCATGCGTTCAGCAGGATCGGCACGGAGATAGGCCAGGTCGGACGCCCGAAGTAGCCGGGTCAGCGATTCCAGAGCTGTGTCTCGACCGGCGGAATGAATCGGTCGCTGCCGGCCGCTCGTATGACCGCCTGCCGCAGGTAGGGTACGTCGAGAGCGTGCCCGGTCACGCCCGGATACAGGGCGCCACTCACCACGATCGCCAAGGCAACGTACGCGACGACGGCGTAGCCGTTGAAGCGCCGGGCGAGTTCGGCTGCCGCGAGCCCGATCAGTGCGAACGCGAACGGAAGCACGATCACCGCTGAGAAGACGTAGATGAAGCGGTTCGCTGCAAGCAGCGGCAGATATGCGGCGAGGAAGAGGCCAAACAGCCACTGCGCCGGCCGGTAGCTGTGCTGCTTCGCGCGCGCCAAGAACGCGATAGCGGGTAGTACGGCGAGCCACGTGAGGGGATTCGCGACCGCGATCGCAATTCGCGGAAGTGGGGCGGCGTACTGCATCTCCTGCCACGCAACGAACGGACGCACGAACCACGCCCACGCGCGGATATCGTGATTGCCCAGCTCTACGACGTCGTGCGTTGAAATGCTTTGAAGGAGCGCCTGCTGGTAGGAGAACCACTCGGGGACCGAGTGGCCGGCTGCGAACCAGGGAGCGTAGGTAAGCAGGAATACGAGCAACGACGACAGGATCGTGCCGACGGCGACCCACACGGCGAGGGGCCGGAGCCCACGACGCCAGAAAGAAACCAGCGCGAACAGCACGCACGCAGCCTCAATGGGGATGACGTAGTACTTGGATGCCACTCCCAGCCCAAAAGCGATCCCGGCTAAGACGGTCCCCCCCAACGCCGAAGCCCCGCCGCGCGACCTCAGAACCGTAAGCATCAGGTGAAGCCCGACGAGCGCCCAGAACGGCGTCCAGCCGTCTTGCAGTGCGCTTCGCGATAGGTAGATGCACAACGGGTCGAACGCAATAAGGGTGGCGGCCACGAGAGACGCCACTGAGTTGTGCGTCAACCGCCAGACGAACAGCCCAAGCAGCGGGACGATCAGGACCCCGAACAGCAGGCTCCATCCCTTGAGACCAGCTGCGGTGGGGCCGAGGAGTTGTCCCGACAGGTACAGCAGGATGTTCCGCAAGTTGGGGTGGAGGGCCATTTCCGGACGAGGCACGCCGAAGCGGACGTAGTGAACCGCGGTCGGCTGCATCAGAATCTCGTCGAGCGTCAAGGCCTGACGACCGATGTCCCACAGACGCGCGACGATCCCGATGCCAGTGATCGCCGACAGCGCGCCGATGAATCGCCGCGTCATTTGAGCCCGCTGGCGACGAGACTGGCGAACTCACGCGTTCTCTGTCTGGTCGCGTCGTCGACCTGCGGATCACCGTCGTCGGTGGAAACTGCAATGAAACTGATCTGCGACGCGCGAGGTCTCAACTCGTCGAGCAAGTGCTGAGGCGAGGTCTCGGAGAAGTACGAGGCGTCCACGAGAAGAGCGAAGTCCTCGGTCGTCTCGGGGAGTCGGGAAAGGACGTGACGGACCTCGCCCTCCGAGTCGATTCGGACGGAGTCAGTACCAACGGTCACGTCGGGGCTGGGATTGGCGAGAGATGCCTCGCGGAACTGTCCGAAGACGCTGGGGGGCAGTACCTGATCGATCTTGCGCGCAAGCTCCGTGCGCGCCGCAACGAGCATGTAGTTGGCCGGTTGGAGGTTCTGCACGTAGTACCGCTGCACGTCGACGGCGGGAGGGGGGTATGCTCGTCCGGGTTTGACCGAATCGGTGGGGACCGCACCGGTGAAGTCTATTCGAGCGAACGCCGGACTCGCGCCGAGCCGGATCAGGTACGCGCCGCGCATCCCAGTCTGTTCAAGCTTGCTGAGGGCCTCGATTCCGCTGCCAGCCACGAAGAGTTCATGGCGGCCCGACCCGTCTCGCGGGACCCGCCTCGACCTGCCCCAGTTGTCGAGCGTGACGAACGCCAGAGCGCAAGCCAACACCAGCACGCCCACCGACATCAGGCAGACCGGCCAGGTCATGGGCTCGAGCCTGCGCTTAGCAAGAGTCTTGCTTGGCAAATCCGCGTCCATTGGCGTCGTCGTTGCTCTCCCGAGGTGCATCATGTCTTTCATGGTTGCCGTACCCTGGCCCCTCGACGAGACGCCGAAGACCATAGCCTACCATCGTCCTTCCGAAAGCTCGCGCAAGGTGATCGCATCGCCGGATGCTCGACTTTGTAAGACACTAGGGACGGAGGTGTCCCCGTGAACGTCGTTGTGGTGAATCCACCCTCGCCAGCGGGGGTTGCATACGTCCGCGAAGGAAAGTGCGAGCAGCGGGCCTCGTCGTACCAGTATCTTATGGTTCCGATCTCGGTTCTGTATGTTGCGTCCGTGCTGCGCGATGCCGGACACGAGGTCGCGGTCATCGATTGCGTTGCCGGCGGCAAGAGCGCCGAGCAACTCGCGGAGGAGGTCTCCGCCTTCGGCGCCCGTCTCGCTGTCATCAACGTCTCCACGCCGACGCTCGCCTCGGACATGGAGGCTTCGCTTCGGCTGCGGGAGTCGTGCGGTTGCCACACGTCCGCTTTCGGAGTTCACGTGACCGCTCTCCCGCGAGAAGCGCTCATCACCGGAGCGTGGGATTCCGTGATGCGCGGCGAGCCGGAGTACACCGCGCGGGCGCTTGCTGACACCCTCGAAGCAGGGCGCGAACTCTCGAGCGTAGCGGGGCTTTCCTACTCGGATGAGGAGGGCGGTGTTCACGACAATCCAGACAGGCCCTTCGCCGACGATTTGGATGCGATGCCTTTTCCGGCACGCGACCTGATCGACAACTCGCGCTACACGGCGCCGATGTCGCTCTCACGAGCGCCGCAGACAGCGATCGTCACGGCGCGAGGCTGTCCCTTCTCCTGCACCTTCTGCACGGCGCGCTGCTACTGGGGTTCGAAGCCTCGATACCGCGGTGTCGACTCCATCGCCGACGAGATTCAGGAGTGCGTGACCCGGTTCAACATCACGAGCTTCATCTTCTGGGCGGACACGTTCACCCTCAACCGGGAGCAAGTCATGGGGCTGTGCGACGAGATCGTGCGACGTGGGCTCCGTATCGAATGGATTTGCAACTCCCGGGTGGACACCGTCGATCTCGAGATGCTCCGCCACATGAAGGCGGCTGGATGCGGGCACATCTCGTTCGGGATGGAGTCTGGCTCGCAACAGATCCTCGACGCCGTGAAGAAGGGCACGACCGTCGACCAGGCGCGAGACGTGATGGCGTGGGCCAGGGAGGCGGGGATCAAGACGCTCGTCTACGTGGTGCTGGGTCTTCCCGGCGAGACCAAGGGGACGATTCTCGAGACGAAGAGGCTGATCCGCGAAATCGATCCGGACTACGTGCAGTATCACCTTGCCGTTCCGTTCCCAGGGACCACGCTTCGCGAAGAGGCTCTCCATAATGACCTCGACGTCGAGGACGACTGGAGCCTTTACGAGATCAACCGGCCGGGCATGAGGTCGGAAGCGCTCACCCGGCAACAACTTCAACGGGAGAAGTCGCGCGCCTTCTATGGGTTCTACTTGAGGCCGCGCGTCGTTTTGCGGGAAATACGCGCGTTGCGCTCTGTTCGGCAGTGGGGCGAATTCGCGGGGTTTGCATGGAGCTTCGCGCGCGACTGGGTTCGACCTCGCAGGTAAGCGCTATGGACGTAGACGCTCGACTCGGACGAGGCTTGTGCTGCTCAGCTGTCTGAAGGCCGGGATGTTCACAAAGGAGAAGACCAGCACGAGCACTACGACGAGTGACGCGAGTCCCAGAAGGACCGGCTCTCTCCACAGCGCTTCAGGGTTCTGCGCGACGGAGTCCTCGCGAAATCCGAGCCACAGATACCAGCCGAACAGTGCCCACAGCGCCGGCATCGCCAGCAGGTACTCATAGCGGTACCTGACTAGGAACGCGCCGAGAAAGAACGTGCCGGCCATCGCGTAGATGAGGGCACATACGGCTAGCTTCTCTGTGGTGTAGCGCCCGAAGGACCTGCGGTAGCCGACCGCCGTCTGCGAGTCCGTGAACATGCGGAATTCGGCGAGCCGCTTCACGGTCATGAGGAAAGCGCCGCTCATCCAGAAGCCCAGCACCAAACTCACCGGCGGCAGGAACGTGCTGGTGACGGCGAACCAGCCCACGAGCAACCTCAAGGCGTCGTTGACCGACTCGGTCAAGACGTCCAGGTAGGCGCGGTCCTTCAACCGAACGGGCTGAAGGTTGTAGAGGGCGCCCATTACCAGCATCATCCCCAGGACGCCGAGCACGAGAGGTGAAACGGTGAGCGCCAGCATCAGTCCGGCCGCTGCCAGCACGACGTACTCGAGTGCGACTCCGGTGAGGTGGACCTTGCCGATAACCGCAGGTCGACTGCGCTTCAGTGGGTGGTATGCGTCGCTCTTGGCGTCAGCCCAGCCGTTGAGAACGTAGTTGGCCGACGCCACCAGACTAATTGCCGCGAACGCTGTTGCCAGCGCGACGGGCGAGCTGGGTCCGAGTCCCAGAACGATCGCCGACACCGCACCAGCGAAGATGAGTGCATTCTTGACCCAGTACAGCGGGCGAGCGAGAGCCAGATAGTCCTTCAATGTGGGACGGCCTTCCCCGCGCAGACGCCGGTGCTGCAACCGCGTGCCGTCGATCAGGAACCGATGGCACGCGCGCTCCGCCAAGAATAACATCTGGCCTTTGGCTTGCTTCTTGCCCCCAAGTGTCGTGACCGAGTGTGCAGTATGATATCGGCAAGGTCGTCGCAGCGCAGGTGCTGCGAGCAAATACAGCGCGAACATGCGCTTCGGGAGACCCGGCCCGTCCAGTTCTCTGCTGGTGTCGGAGGTCACATCCACTATCGCCCGCAGCCGAGCACCTAGGGCGTCTCGCTGACCGACCGCAACGATGAGGCTGGACTATGTGGCTACGACTCCTGACAGCGGCCATACGCAGGGCCCGTGGCGGCTTCGTCATGATGCTCATCGCGACGGCGCTCGGGTGCGCGCTCGTCTCGGCGTTGCTCGCAGTGTCGTTCGGTATCCAGGACAAGATATCGCGCGAACTCAACCATTACGGTGCGAACGTCCAGGTGCGTTCCGCGGGGGCGTCCCCGCTGTCCGAGACCGATATCCTCGGCCTCAAGACTGCCATCTTCTGGCGCCACAATATCGTGGGCGTCACGCCATATCTGTACGAGACCGCCGGCGTGTCCGGCCCGGGCGGTAAGGTCGAAAGCGTTGTCGCCGGCACGTGGTTCGACAAGGACGTCCCCGCGCAGGAGCCCTTTCGCACCGGGCTCGCTACGACCGCGCCGTACCTGCGGCTCCAGGGTCACTGGCCGGCCGACAAGGCGGTTCCGGAAGCGGTTCTCGGCGTCGATGTGGCCAAGCGGATCGGGGCGCATGTCGGGGACACCGTCGTCCTTACCATCGGCTCAACGGCCGGCACGGTTACAGTCACAGGAATCGTCGAAGGCGGAGGCTACGAAGACGGTCAGGTCCTGGTGCCGCTCGACTATCTGCAGTCGGCGCTTCATGCACCCGACGCGGTCTCGCAGGTGCTCGTTTCGGCGGTCACGGTGCCGCTCAACGACTTCGGGCGGCGCAATCCCCAGACGATGACGCGGCGCGAGTACGACAAGTGGTACTGCACGGCGTACGTGACGTCGGTCGCGGCCCAGATCGAGAAGACCGTGCGCGGCTCGGTAGCGCGCCCCGTATGGAGGGTCGTCGAAGCCGAGGGGCGCGTCCTGTCGCAGCTGTCGCTGCTCATCTACGTGCTCGTGGGCCTCTCGCTCGCAGCATCGACACTCGCGGTCTCCACCGCTCTGACGAGTGACGTTCTGCGCCGCCGCCGGGATATCGGGCTCCTCAAGGCGCTTGGGGGCCAGCCGGGCCGCGTGGCCGCGGTCGTGCTCGCCGGGTCGGTCGCGTCGGGGCTGGTCGCGTCGGTGGTGGGCTTCGCGCTCGGCTGGGTACTGGCCGACTACATCGGACGGGCGGTGTTCGGCACACCCTTCGACTTCGGGCTCGTGCTGCTGCCGATCTCGCTGGCAACGGCCGCGTTGATCACGGCGCTCGGCGCGGTCGTGCCGCTGCGCGAGGCGCTTCGCGTCCCACCGGCGGAGGTGATGCGAGGTTGAGGAGCCACCGAATCCGCTTTCTCGCGCGATCGCTTGGGCGCGCGATGGCCAACCGCTCGTCGAGGGTGCTGCTGCTCGTGGCAGCGCTCACCATCTCCGCGTCGCTGGCGACCGCGCTCGTCGCGGTCTCCCAAGGCATCGAGGCACGGTTGGGCGAGAGCATGCGGGCGTTCGGCGCGAACCTCATCGTCGAGCCTGCTGCGAGACAGGTCGGTGCCGGTGCGCTGGCCCTTGGTGATGTGAGCGTGCGCCTCGACCCGCAGAAGTACGCAGCGGCACTCTCGGCGGTTCCCGGCGTCGAGTCGGTGTGTCCCCGAGTGAGTACGACGGTCGCGCTCAACGGCGACGAGCTGCCGGTTCTGGGCATCGACCCCGCGGAGATGACCGGCGCGAAGTGGCGGCTGCGCGGGGCGCTGCCCGCGCAGGGCCAGGCGCTCGTGGGTGTGGATATCGCCGCGCGCTACAAGCTGTCGCCGGGTTCGAAGGTGCCGGGCTTCGAAGCGCTGTCGGTGTCCGGAATCGTCGAATCCGGTTCCGAGGACGACCAGGCTGTCGTGCTGCGCCTCGACGACGCCCTGCGTCTGACCGGCGGACGCGTCACTGGGTTCCTGCTTCGAGGGGACGGATCGCGCCTCGACGGAATCGCGCGGGCCATCGAGACCGCGAATCCGGAGCTGAGCGCGCGCACGGTGCGGCAGGTTGCCGACGCCGAGCGTTCCTTGCTCGACAGGGTGCGGCGCCTGCTCTTCATCGTCACACTGAGCGTCGCGCTCGTGTCGGCGATCGCGGTCGGCAACACGCAGTCGATCGTTGTTCTGGAACGCACCGAGGAGATCGGGCTCCTCAAGGCCATGGGGGCCACACGCGGATTCATCGCTGGCTACTTCGCGCTCGAGGGAGCGGTCGTCGCACTCGCGGGCGGGGTGTTGGGGCTGGCCGTCGGCGTAACGGTCGCCGAGACGATAGCGGCCAGCGTGTTCGGCGCGACGATCCCGATAGCTCTCGTGGCGTGGCCGATTCCGTTCGCTGTGGCGGGTATCGTGTCGGCTGTGGCGGGCGCGTTGCCTGTGTGGCGGGCGTCCGCTGTGGACGCATCCAGCACTCTGAAGGGGTTGTGATGGGCGCACACGAAGCTACAACGATGGGTTCCGGTCTGCTGAGACTCACCGGCGTCAGCAAGTACTACGGTGGGACCGGCGCCCTGCGTGAGGTCGATTGTCGCGTACGACGGGGCGAGTGGGTCACGATCATGGGCCCTTCGGGTTCGGGCAAGACGACGCTGCTCTCGATCATCGGAGGGCTGTCGCGGCCAAGCGATGGTGAAGTTCTCTTCGAGGGCACGGACCTCACCGCCCTCAACGAATCCCAGCTGGCGAGGTACCGGCGTGAGAACGTGGGTTTCATCTTCCAGCAGCATCACTTGATTCCCTACCTCTCGGCTCTCGAGAACGTGATGATGGCCCAGTTCCTCCACTCCATGCCCGACGAACGCGAGGCCATCGCGGCGCTTCGCACCGTCGGCCTGGAGCATCGCCTGCGCCACCTTCCCGCGCAGTTGTCCGGCGGCGAGCAGCAGCGTGTGGGCATCGCACGCGCGCTCATCAACTCTCCGAGCCTGCTACTTGCCGACGAGCCGACAGGGAGTCTCGATCGCGAGAACGCGCAGTCCATCATGGAGATGTTGCGCGACCTCCGAGCCGCCGAGGAGTTCACCGTCGTCATGGTCACGCACGACCCTTGGGTCGGCGAGTGGGGAGATCGCACCATCCTGCTTGAGGACGGTCGGGCCGTGACTGAGCGGACGGAATCGGTCTGATGGAGGCACTTCGCATCGCCTTCCTGCACGGACTCGTGGCGATTGCCCTCGTGGGACCGCTCGTGTGGCTCGCGGGTTCGGGGCGCGGCCGAGCAGCGGTCGTTGCCCTGGCACTCGCAGGTGGCGTGGCGGGGGCGCTCTTCGCCTACGCACCGGCAGGATCTCGTCTGCCCATGGAGACCGTTCTGCTCAAGGGAGGCACCGCTTGGGCGGGGCTGTGTTTGTTGCTGGCGGTAATGGACGTCACGGTTCTCGGCACCCTGCGACGTCGGTATCCTGCGGTTCGCCTCGGTATGGTGCTTGCGCTCGCGGCGACGATACTGCCGCTCGACGGTATCGATCTTGTGCGCCAGGTCCGGACCCTCGTGTTCATGAAGGAGACGTCGGCGCCTTGGGCCTGGGCTGGCCTCGGACTGCTGGCTGCGGCTGCGTCAGGATGGCTGATCTCATGGGTGTTCCGGCGATTCGGAGCTCGGCGGTACGCAACGATGTGGAGCTACCTGCTGGTGGCCCCCGTCGTGCGCCTGGCGATCCAGCCCTCGGTGATCCCCAACTTGGAGTCGATCGTGTCGCGCGTCGCCCACGACGGCATGCACGTTCTCGTTCTGCTGATCCAGCTGCCGGACCACGCGTATCTGTCGAGTGGCGTGTGGACGGCGATCGGGCTTGTGTTCATGAGCACGACCGGGCTGCTACTCAACGTCGCGGTGTACGTGGGGGTCGCTGCCTTCGTGCTCGTGCGGCAGGCTTCCAAGCCGCTGCCATTGCGCGAGGATGAGAATCCGGCACAACGACGACGGCGTTGGACGACGCTCAAGACCCAGCGTCGGCTGACGTTCCTGCCGATCTACGTCGCGATGGCGATGTTCGCGGTGCTGGCGTACACCACGTGGGCGGCGACGGGCACGCCGAAGACACCGACACCCGCCACGCTTCCCGCAGGCGGCATCGAGGTGGCGTCGCTGGCCGATGGCGAGCTGCACTCCTACGTGTTCGGCAGATCCTCAGACAAGCGTGTCATCGCGATACACAAGCCTGACGGTTCGTACTCGGTGTGCCTGGACGCGTGTCTCGTCTGCCCGCCTGACGGCTACGCACGGTTCGGCACCGACCTCTTCTGTCTGTATTGCGGCACGCCGATTCCCCTCGGGACCGTAGGTCAGCCCGGTGGATGTAACCCGATTCCGCTCACGTTCACCCAGAGCGCCGGACGTCTCGTCTTCGACCAGACCCAGGCAGAGGTCGCGTGGCAGGGGGCGAACAGCGGAAAATGAGCGCCGGGAACTCGAGCATTGCAAAGCGTACGTTGCGGATTCTTGGCGCCAGGTGGCTGACGCCGATCCTTACAGCGCTTGGCCTCCTCTGGCTGCTGCTCTCGCTCGTCTTGCAGGCAACGGATTCGACTCAGCTATCCGCCGGCATCGAGATCGCGGTCGGCGGCCCGGAGATTACGCGGCTTATGGCCACGAATCCGTTTGTCGCCCTCTATCTCATCGTCCTGCTGCTGCATCTGTGCGCACGCTGGGTCGCTGGCATTGCCGACGATAGTCAGCCACCCTCGCTCGACAAGGCCGACGTCGACCAGGTCCTCGCCGATACGTGGCGCTACGCTGTCGTGCCCGATCCCGGGGACTGGGGCGACCGTGTCGCCGAGAAGTTCTCCGGCTGGGCTTCGGCGTCTACCCACGAGGGTCGGGTCGTCTACCGCCGTCGTCCGTCGCGCGTCCCTCTGCGGTTGTGGCAGGCCGGGCTTCTCCTCCTTTTCGCGGGTCTCTTGTTAAGCACGTTGACTCGCCAGTCGGGCACGGTGTATCTGGGTGAAGGCCAGGTGATCCAGCGAGGAGAAGCCGTCGCGCTTTCGCGCTACGACTGGCGTTTCTCGGCCAGCGGGTCCGTGTCGCTCCCGTTCGAGGCACTCAGGCTGGACCAGGGCGCTGTCGACAACGGGCTGAACAGCGCGTTCCAGCCGCGCGGCGGCGCATTCGTGCGCTGGCCCGTCTCGGCGACGGTTGCGTACCTCGACCGCGGAGCCGAGAAGCAGTTCACGGCACGGGCCTTCCCGCCGGTCGTGGTGAGCGGTCGGCTCATCCAGGTGATTGGGATCGGGCTTGGTCCACGCGTGGTGGCGACGCACAACGGAACCACGGTGCTCGATTCGTTCGCACAGCCCATTCTGATGCCGGGCGGGCAGGACGAGGCGACCCTCGAAATGGAGCCGCTGCCTTTCACTCTCAGGCTCAAGTTGTTGCCACGCGCGGGGGTCTCTCCCGTAGAGTTCCCATATCGGCTCGAGCTCGTCGAGAAGGGGCGGGGTGTCGTCGCCTCGGGCACCGTGGGCGTCGACGGCGGCTCGGTCGACTACGCTGGCTGGAGCGTCGCGATTCCGGAGACACGGTACTGGATCGCGCTGAACGTCACGAAGGATCCAGGCGTGTTCCTCGTCGTCATCGGGGTCCTCGCCGTAGTCGTCGGGCTGATCGGATGGTTGGTCGCTGTGCTTCGCGGCTGGGAGTCGTACCTGTTCGTTGAGGAGGAGGGGCCCTCAGGTCGCCGACTCTACGTGGGCGTTGACGCGTCGGCTCCCGCACGAGGTCGCGCTGGCAGGCGATTCGAGGAGTTGCTGCAGCGCCTGACGAGCCGAAGAGTGCCATAGACTACAGGCGTGTGTCGGCGATAGCGGAATGGCACGGGTACTGCTCCGTTTGGGGCATCACGCTGCGCAGTGAGAGACGGGCCGAATGACCAGCATCCTCATCATCATGAACAACTACCTACACGACGTGGCAACGGCCGTGTTGCTTTCGAGCGCCGTCATCCTCTACATCCTCGGTCGTGCTGCCGAGAAGGGTGGCCCGGATGAGCGGCTCGCGCTGGTGCGAGCCTACCCCGCGCTGACGAAGTTCGCTTGGGGCGCGATCGCGTGGATCGTCGTCGGAGGCATACCCCGCATCATCTTCTTCACGCGCTACGAGTGGGATCCGGCCGTGATCAAGGGCATCGTACCGGCACTGATCGTCAAGCACACACTCATCGCCATCGCGATTGTGGTCGGGGCGTTCATGTGGCGGCGCATGGCGAAGGCGGCCGGCCGCGTGACCGCTGAAGCCGTTTCGGCCAAGGGGCCCTGGGCGTCAGACACATGATGCCAGCCGCTTGCGCGAGGAACTGTAGACGCGGCCACCGGAAACGTATTCCGCCCTACTTGCCTACTCCCTGCAGCAGGTTCGCGACCTCGGCGGGCATGCCGCCCAAGCCTCCCATGTGCTCCTTGAGGTACGAGTTCTCCATGAGCAGCCGCATGGTGATAACGAAGTAGTCGCGCTTCTCCTTGGTCATGAACGGGACCTGCTTGAGCTTGCCCATGTAGAAGCGCCGGTAGCAGTCGATGATCTGCGCCATGAGCTCGTCGGTCTCCATCGCCTTTGGCTTCACGACTGGCGCGATGAGGTTGTAGTCCTCGTAGTCGTAGCTCTCGATGTAGGGCTTGAGGTCCTCGTACATGTCGGCGTACGGCCACGGCGCGATCGTGAGGAAGAAGCCGAGGTCGGGGTTGTAGTGCTGCGCAAGCTGCAGCGTCGCCTCGATCGTCTCGGGAGTGTCGTCGGGCAGGCCAAGAACCATGCTCGTCTCGGAGATGATGTTGTGCGAGTTGATGAGGTCGATGGCGCGCTTGCCCATCTCAACTTTCGTGTTCTTTTTGAACAGATCAAGCGTGGCCTGATCGGTGCGCTCCACTCCCACGTAGATGTGGCGCACGCCCGCGTCGTAGTACTTGTACAGGATGTCCTCGTCGCGAAGGATGTCGTCGACGCGCGTCTCCATTAGCAGGTGCAGGCCCATGTCGCGCTCGATGAGCATGTCGAGGATCGTCTCCCAGCGCTCGCGGTCGAGCGTGGGCGTCTCGTCCGAGAACATCATCACGCCGACACCGTATGTGTCGTGCAGCAACTGGAGCTCGTCGACGACGCTCTTCGGGCTGCGCGCGCGCCAGGTGCGCTCCCAAAACACCTGCTGGCTACAGAAGGAGCAGGCTTGGTCGCAGCCTCGTGAGGACGATACGATCGCGAGGTGTGAGTCGGGGAGCGGATAGAACTTGTAGATGTCCCAGTCGACCAGGTCCCACGCCGTCGGAAGGTCGTCGAGCGAGTGAAGCAGCGGCCGACCGGGCGTTACGTGAACCGTCTCTCCGTCTCGGTAGACGATGCCGGCTACCTCCGACAGGTCGCCTCCGTCCCTCAGACACTTCGCGAGTTCGGGAAGCGTGACCTCGCCCTCGCTGCGGACGACGAAGTCGAAGGCGGCCGCGTCTTTCGTGAGCACCTCGTCGTACATGAAGTGGGCATGCACGCCGCCGATCACCGTGATCACGCCTGGAAGCGCCGCCTTGACGGCGTACATGAGCTGCGCCGCCTTCGGGTACGACGATGTATACGCGGATGTCACGACCATCTCGGGGGCCATGCGTTCGAGTTCCGCCTCGATCTGCTCGAGGTCGTGTCCCAGCGTCATGGCGTCATAAATGATGGGATCGAACCCGGCGTCCCTCAAGGCGCCGGCGAGATGGACGAAGGCGACGTTGGGCCAGGTGCCCGCGCATTCCACGACTCCCGAGTGATACGGAGGCGTGACGAGAACGATGGGCGGCATATATATGAGCTCCTCGCGCTGAGATTTGTCGGCCATCATATCAGCACGACTCGTGCCGCCACGCTCGGGTACAGTGATGTGGCGAGGTGGCGGCACGCCGCGCGAGCCTAACACTCCCGATGAGAGGCACACGATGCGATTCAAGTCACTCGCCATTACGCTGCTCGTCGTGGCAGCGGTGACTGTGACCGGATGCGCGAAGGCGCTTCCCGGACCCGCTGCGGTCGTTCAATCGCTTCTCGAGTTGCGCGCGCACAACTCGACCGATGCGTCCGCGTATGCGAAGTACGTGGCCGAGAGCTCGGTCGCCACCGCGCTCGCTCAAGGGACCGCCCCGGATGGCGCCAAGCGTCCCATCCCGGAGTGGTTCGCTCCTGTCGTCGAGAGTTCGAGCGAGACCTCGGCGGTCGTTCTCGTGAAGTGGAAGCCGGACAGCGCCCACAAGGGCTGGCCAGCGGCGACGAGGTTCGTCATGGCGAACGTGGGTGGTCACTGGCTCATGTCGGACGCTCTCGATGCGACGTCTAGAAACGCGACGCCAACGCCTACACCCGAGCTCAAGCGGAAGCCCTAGCCGACCCGACGAGAAAGGAGCCCCGGGGACGTCCCGAGGCTCCTGCTCGACTGCGATCGTCGCCAACGCGCCGTCAGCTCACCGGCTCCATCTTCGCCGAGAAGTGCCGCAGAAACGGGGCCTGCTCGACGATGCGGTAGCCCGGCAGGCTGCCGCGCTCCTCCCACACCTTCGTGACGACCTCGATGACGTAGTCCATGTGCGACTGCGTGTACGTGCGGCGCGGGATCGCGAGCCGCACGAGCTCGCGCGGACCCGCGCTTTCGACGCCGGTCTCCGGGTCGTGCGAGCCGAACATCAGCGTGCCGATCTCGCAGGCGCGCACGCCGCCGAGTTCGTACATCGCGATGGCGACGGCGACCCCGGGCAGCTGCGTGGGTGTCAGATGCGGGGCGAAGCGCCTGGCATCGAGATAGATGGCGTGACCACCGGTCGGCCACAGTAGCGGGATGCCGGCATCGCGCAGGTGCTGGCCCACGTAGTGCGTCGACGCGATCCGGTAGTGCAGGTAGTCCTCGTCGACGGCCTCCTGCATGCCGATCGCAAGCGCCTCGAGGTCGCGGCCCGAGAGGCCGCCGTAGGTGGGGAAGCCCTCGGTGAGGATGAGTAGCACCTTCTCCTCCTGCGCCAGACGGTCGTCTCGTGTTGCGAGGAAGCCGCCCATGTTGACGATGGCGTCCTTCTTCGCGCTCATCGTGCAGCCTTGCGTGAGGTCGCACATCTCGCGCACGATGGCGCGCACGGACTTCTCGGCATAGCCGGGCTCGCGCTGCTTGATGAGGTAGGCGTTCTCGGTGATGCGGCAGGCATCGAGGTAGAGCGGCGTATCGAACTCGCGGCAGACCTCGGCGACAGCCTTGGCGTTGCCCATCGAGACCGGCTGGCCGCCGCCGGAGTTGTTGGTGACGGTGAGCATGACGAGCGGGATGCGCTCGGCGCCGTACTCGGCGAACGCGGCGCGAAGGCGGTCGACGTCCATGTCGCCCTTGAAGGGGTAGTCGCTGTCCATGTCGGCGAGCTCGGGGCTGGGCAGGTCGAGCGCGAGAGCGCCGCGGAACTCAACGTTGGCGCGAGTCGTGTCGAAGTGGCTGTTGTTCGGGACGACGTCGCCTTCCTTGCACATCACCGAGAAGAGGATACGCTCGGCGGCGCGGCCCTGATGCGTGGGGATGACGTGCTCGAAGCCCATGATGTCTTGCACTGAATCACGGAAGTGGAAGTAGCTGGGGCTGCCGGCGTAGGACTCGTCGCCGCGCATCACCCCGCCCCACTGGTTGGCGCTCATAGCGCCGGTGCCGGAGTCGGTGAGCAGGTCGATGATCACGTCGTCGGAGCGCAGGGCGAAGATGTTGTAGCCCGCCTCGCGGATCATCTCCTTGCGCTGCTCCGGTGTCGTCATCTTGATCTGCTCGACGACCTTGATGCGGAACGGCTCGATGATTGTCTTGAACATGGCGCCTCCCGGTGCCACGTGCGCGGCTCATTCTGAGAAGCTCGCGCGTGCCGAGAGGCAGTCTACACGACACCGAGCAGCGTCAGGGAAGCAATCGCCACTAGCCTTCGCCCAGCGCTTCGCGCCAGATCACCATGAGCTCGCGCGTCACCGGTCCCGGCTTCCCATCGCCGATGGCCGCGTCGCCGAGAGCGACGATCGGTACCACCCCGCGCGTGGTCGATGTCAGGAACGCCTCGTCGGCGCCGAGCGCGTCCTCAAGCGGGATGTCGCCGAACACGACCTCATGGCGATCGCGAGCTCTCCCGAGCACGAGAGCGCCCACGGTGCCTGGCAACACGTCGGCCTCGGGCGCCAGGATGGTGTTCCCGCGCACGAAGTACACGCTTGCGCTCGCGGCTTCGAAGACGCGGTCGCCATCGTGGTAGAGCAGGTCGAGGGCGTCGTCGGCGGCCAGGAGCGGGCGGTGCTTGAGCATGGTGAGGTAGTTCGTCGTCTTCGCGTGCGGAAACTCGCGCATGTGCTTGTGCGTGAGCAGCTTGCCCCCGGTTTCGTAGAGCGATGCTGGCGGTTCGTGCAGGTCGTGTGTGAGTATCAACAGCGTGGGGGAGTCCGGGTCGAAGCCCATGCCGTCTGGCGAGACGCCGCCGGTGAGCACGATACGCACGGTCGCTTCGGCGTGCCCGTTGAGGCGCAGCAGCTCGTCGATGGCGTCGGCGAACTGGGAGTCGCTGATAGGGACACTCAGGCCGAGCTCGTCGGCCGAGCTTCGCAGCCGCTGAAGGTGTTCTGGCAGGAGGAACGGGCGTCCGCCCACCGTGCGCAGCAGGTCGAAGACCGCATAGCCGCGCAGCAGGCCGATGTCGAGCGGGGAGATGCCCGCGCGGTCCAGGGGCATGATCTCGCCGTTGAGGTAGACGCATGGTGTGTTCATGCAGAAAGTTCTACCACATCGTCCGGCCTTGGTGCTCGATGCGTCAGACGAGGCTCGAGCTGCCGTCCCGTCTGTCCTCGAACTCGTCTGCGTCGATTCGCATCGGCGACGTGACCGCCGCCATCACGCTTCGCTCGACGACAGGCCGGTCGGTTCTCGACCAAGCGCGCTGCCAACCATCCAGAACCTCGGGCGACCAAGCCTCGATGAGGTAGTCGCGCCACTCTGCGTCCCACCAGGGACCTTGCCCGGCCGGAATCCCGCACGTGAGGACGCCCGCATGCTGGAACTCGACGGGGACGGCATCGAGCATGTCTTTCAGCGGCTCCCCAGTCCTGGGAAGCAGACGCCTCATGATCGTGATCAGATCGGTCTCGGCGCAGTGCGTGGCCTGAACGAAACTGCCCGAGAACCCCGCGGCTCCCGCGTAATGCGCGGTCACGAGCAGCGTCTGTACCGTTTGCAGCAGCGCGACCTTCACGCGTCCGGATCGCACGGTAATGAAGTCGTCGTCTTGGAGGTCGTTCAGGGTCAGAAGAGCGATGCCCTTCGCAAGCGCACGGCAGTCGACCGCCGGACCTTCCGGCGTGGCGTAACCGAAGTGCGTGTCAGTGGGCGGTAACAGGCGGCTGGCGCACATATACGCCTTCGCCGCAGCCGAGAATACGACGCCATGCGGCGTCTCGACCTCCGTCATCGTGCCTACCGCCCCCCAGGCATCGCGCGCGAGCGCGCTAAGTATTGTTTACCTTCTACCCAAAGGCAAACGGTTGGGCGCTAGGGATTCCTACAGGCCGCAGGCTGCTGGTTTGACCGCAGTGACCATCGAGTGGCGCTCGAGCCCGGGATGCACCACGACTTCTTCATAGCCAACCGACCGAGCGACTTCGGCGATCTGCTCCGCCGAGACGCGCACGTGCTGTGGCGGGCCACCGTTCACGTCGCCCGGTGCCCAGTCAGCAACCAGAAGCTGCCCGCCGATCTGCGTCAGGCGCAGCGCCTCCTGGTAGCTCTCGACCGGGTCGACCAGCTCGTGGTGGAGGTTGATCATGACGACGAGGTCTGCCTCTCCAGTGGCGAGGGGGACGCCGTGCTCGGTGCCAAGCGTGGGCCGCAGCCGGCCACACCCCGAAGCGGGCTCGTTCTCGGTCATCCAGTTCACGGCCGCGGGTTCGATGTCCACTGCGTAGACGATCGCGTCTGGCGCAAGGTCGGCGAAGTGGCACGCGAACAGGCCCGTGCCTGCGCCGATGTCGATGATCGTGCGCGGCTGAGGGTTCCCAAGGGAGCTCCACATCACATCCGGCCGCAGGTAGTCAAACCGGCTCGTGTCGTTGAGCTTCTCAAGGTTCGCCATGTCGAACTTTTCGTGGGGCATGTGCGGCTCCAGGGTAGGGACGGTTCTTCGTCGCCAGTCATACCCCTATGGGTATACGCGCCCTCCCTGTCCCGGTCAAGCTGCGCCGGGCTGATGCGCTTTGAGATGCACGCCTGCAATCACGCGGGAGGCCTTCGTTCGTACACGGATACGGAAGCGAAACGTTCAATAGGAGGACGTATCAAAAGAAGATTCATGAAACTACATCGTATTAGAAGGAGATTCGCACGAATCACCGTCGATACCCACTTCATCTCGGTGCACTTCCAGAGAAGAATCCCAGTAGAAGCATCGACGTCGCTTCCCGCATCGGGCGGGGCAACAGACAGCGTCGAAACCGAAAGGGACAGAAGCCATGACACGACGCACGAGCTGGGCCGAGCCGTGGAAGATCAAGGTCGTCGAGCCCATCAAGATGACGACCCGTGAGCAGCGCGAGCGCGCCATCCGCGATGCCGGCTACAACACCTTCCTGCTCAGGTCCGAAGACTGCTACATCGACCTGCTCACGGACTCCGGCACGAACGCGATGTCCGACTCGCAGTGGGCCGGCATGATGCTGGGCGATGAGGCCTACGCCGGCTCGCGCAACTTCTACCACCTCGAGGAAGCGGTGCAGAAGTACTACGGCTACGAGCACCTCATCCCCACCCATCAGGGCCGAGGCGCCGAGAACATCCTCTCGCGGATTCTCATCAAGGACGGCGACTACGTCCCGGGCAACATGTACTTCACGACGACGCGCCTCCACCAGGAGCTCGCCGGCGGAACCTTCCGCGACGTCATCATCGACGAGGCCCACGACCCGGCCTCCGAGCACCTGTTCAAGGGCAACATCGACCTCGCGAAGGTCGAAGCTCTCGTCGCCGAAGTGGGCGTCGACCGCATCCCGTACATCACCATCGGCGTCACCGTGAACCTCGCCGGCGGCCAGCCGGTCTCGATGTCGAACCTGCGCGAGGTCTCGGCGTACTGCCACAACGTGGGCATCACCGTCATCCTCGATGCGACCCGTGCTGTCGAGAACGCCTACTTCATCCAGCAGCGCGAAGAGGGCTACGCCGAGAAGTCCGTCGCCCAGATCCTTCGCGAGCTGTGCGACCTCTCCGACGGGGCGACGATGTCGGGCAAGAAAGACAGCCTCGTCAACATCGGCGGATGGCTCGCCGTACGCGACAAGCACATCGCCGAGCAGGCCCAGAACCTCGTAGTCGTCTACGAGGGGCTGCACACGTACGGCGGCATGGCCGGTCGCGACATGGAAGCCATGGCGCGCGGAATCGCCGAGTCGGTCCAAGACGACCACATGCGCTCGCGCATCGGCCAGGTGGAGTACCTCGGTCAGCAGCTTATCGACGCCGGCGTCCCCGTCGTGCACCCGATCGGCGGCCACGCGGTCTTCCTCGACGCCAAGGCGATGCTGCCGCACATCCCGCGCGAGCAGTTCCCCGCGCAGGCGCTGGCCGCCGCGCTCTATGTCGAGTCAGGCATCCGCGCGATGGAGCGCGGCGCGGTCTCCGCGGGCCGCGATCCGGAGACGGGCGAGAACCGGTACCCGAAGCTCGAGCTCGTGCGCCTCACGATCCCGCGCCGCGTCTACACACAAGCGCACATGGACGTGACCGCCGAGTCCGTCATGGAAGTCTTCGACCACGCGACCAAGGTTCGCGGCCTCGAGTTCAACTACGAGCCTGAGTACCTGCGCTTCTTCCAGGCCCGCTTCTCGACGGTGGGCGGCGACGGCGTCTTCGCGTAGCCTCGATTCCGAGCAGCCAGCTGACACCCGCTTCCGATCGACTCGGGAGCGGGTGTTCTTCTGGGCGCTCAGGGCGATGCGCACGATGTGCGCGTCAGTCCGGGGCGTCAGTCGGACGGTCGGTAGTGTGGCGCGTAAGCAGGTGGTCGGGTGCCGACGTCGTTGCGACGAATGTGCCTGCGGCTTCGGCGAGTGCGTCGAGCACGGCTCGGATGGCGGGGACGTTGCCCGAGCCGGAACGCACCGCGGCGAAGATGCGACGCCTCATCGTGGGCTCGACCAGCGGCCGGATCGCGATCTGCAGACCGCGCAGGTCAGTCATGGCCGGTGCGAGACCCACGCCGAGACCCGCCTCTACGGCTGCTCCGATTGCGCGGAAGTAGTTGCTCTCGAGGAAGATTCTGGGCTCGAATCCGGCCGCCTGCGCGACGCGGTCGAACGCCTGTCGGCTTGCAGCGCTTTCGTGCGCCACACACCAGGCCTCGTCGGCGAGGTCGTGGAGCCTGACGGAGCCACGGGCGAGCGGATGGGCGAGCGGGAGCAGGACCATGATCGGCTCCTCGACGAGGTCGTAGCGATCGGTGCTCGGGTCGGCTGGCATCGGAACGAAGTCCCAGTCGTGCGAAAGCGCGACGTCGAGCTGGCCGGCGCGCAAGGCCGGCAGGGCGTTCACGGGCTCGAGCCCACGCGCTTGCAGCTCGAGCTTGGGATACCGCCTGGCCAGAGCCGAGAACGCGGGCAGCGCGATCGCCTGCGCAGCGGTCTGAAACACCGATACGCGGATGGTCCCGCTCACCTCTTCCGAGAACGCCGTCACGTCGCCGATGGCGCGCTCGCATTCGGCGAGAATCGTCTCTGCGTGCTCGACGAGTCGCTTGCCGGCATCGGTGAGGCGGATCGATCGCCCGGTGCGTTCGAGCAGCGGGACACCGAGTTCGCGTTCGAGCGTTGCGAGCTGGTGAGAGACGGCGGGCGGGGTGAGGTAGAGCGCCTCGGCGGCGGCGGTGATGGTGCCTCGTGCCGCCACTTCGCGCAGGATCCGCAGGCGGGTCGTGTTGAGCATGCGTGCTTCTTGCGTCGGCATGAGGGCCCTCTCGCGAGCTTAAACAAATTCGATGCTAACACAAGAATAGAACAAATGGACGTACTGCTCGTTTGGGGCGAGGATTGGAGTAGGCCCGACCGTTCGACCCTGGAGATCCTGAATGCTTTTGCTCGCCGTCAAGACGTTTCTCACCCCGCTCCTGCTCGTCGCGTGCACAGTCGCATCACAGCGTTGGGGGGACGTCGTCGGCGGGTGGTTGCTCGGTCTGCCGCTTGCCTCTGGCCCCATCTCGCTCTTTCTGGCGATCCAGCACGGAAGCGGGTTCGCGGCTGCAGCGGCTCGCAGCTCGCTGCTGGGCTTCGTGGCCGTCGGCGTCTTCTGCCTGAGTTACCTCGCCCTCGCCAGGACTCGGCGGTGGCCGCTGTCGCTTGCCGGCGCCACAGCCGCGTGCCTCGGCACGGTCGCGCTACTGTCGCTGGTGAACCTGCCGCTTGCCGGGACGATCTCGGCCGCCGCGGTTGCGCTGTTCGGCATAAGCGCGGTGCTGGGCGAGGCGAAGAACACTCGGTCGTCGTCGGCGCCATCCGTCGGCGGCGTGGCCGTACGGATGGTGATCGCGGGCGGGACGGCAGCCGTGCTGTCGACCTTCTCGGGAGTCCTTGGCGGACCGGTTACGGGACTTCTCGCACCACTGCCCGTGCTCGCAGCGATCATGGCGGTGGCGGCGCACCGCCGAGAAGGCTCCGATGCCGTCCAGGGGTTGCTCCGCGGCATCGTGGTGGGCACGTGGGGCGGCGTGGCGTTCTTCTCAGTCGTTGGGGCGCTTGTGTCGTGGGCACCCGAGTCCGCAACGTACGCGGTGGCCGTCATGGCCGCCGCACTGGTCGGTTGGGCAGCGACACGGGCCGCAGCTCTTCAGTCACGACTAAAGCTCGGGCAGCGCCTCCACCACGTCGGGCGCTTGCGCCAGCTCAGCCAGCGCCGCAACAGCGTTCCCCAACGCGCCGGCGGCTCCGTGTAGAGGCGCTACAGGAGCCGGTCGACGAGCCGTTCGGCGCATCCCGCAACGTTTGGCGCGACGTACTGCTCGCGGAAGACGGCTTGCGCGACGGAGTTCGGCGTGTCTTCCAGTAGGCGAGGAATCTCATCGAGTCGCGTGATCATGAGGTCGCGAAGCGCGGGGGGCACGGTGTTCGGATTGCGGCTGAAGAAGACGAACCGGTTCCCCGTCGCCGAGTAGTACACCGCGTCCCCGAATCGCGTCGAAACGAGCGTATCGGCCATCGCCATCACTTCGAGGAGCGTGAACATGCCCTCGGGGTTGCAGACGAAACTCGCGAGCCCGGAGTCGTATGTCGCGAGCGCCGGGAACAGCCCCGGCGCGTGGATGAGCAGGAAATGCTCGCGGCCGAGGCGCTCGGCCATGGCCGGCAGGTCGACGTTGCCGAGACTCGTCCGAGCGTCAAAGTGCATCGTGAGTGCGACGATCTTGCGCCCGCGCGCGGCGGGGACGACGTCGTAGAGGCGTTCCCGCACATTCGCACGGTAGGCGGCCGAGGAGAAGGAGTCGACGATCGGCAGGCCGGTCGCCAGCACCGCCGCCGCACCGCCGGAAGGGTAGAGCGCCGAGAAGTAGTCGCCGAAACGCTCGTTTTGCACGACGAGGTCCGTGTAGGGGAGCGCCTTCGCGGGCCTGACCCTGGCCGCGTCGGTCATCTCGGCCTTGGGCGGCAAGATGAGCACGCGGCGCTGGCCTGGCGGCGCGGTCTTCCCCGCGTCGGACGGCAGACAGTCCGTTTCGCACAACACGATGTCAGCGAGCGCGCACATACGCATGAGCTCGTGGGTTTGCGCGGCCAACTGCACCGGCGTCAGCCGCGCCGAGTCGCGGAAGAAGTACGCGAGCCGCATCGAGGGCTGTCGGCGAAGCAGCTCGTCGCGCACCAAAGACAAGCCCTGCGTGAACGACCGGGTTGCCGTGTTCACGAGAAGAGCTGATGACGGATGCGAACCGCTAGCGCCCACCGCGATCGCTTCGCTGCTACTCATCGGCGTACCGCCTGATCAGATCTGCGACGCGTTGCGAGCTCGCTCCGTCGCACGCGCCCATCTGACCGGCCATGAACTCCTTGAGCGCAGGGCTTTGGCCGTCGAACTCGCCGAGCGCGAGATGGTCGATGAGCGCGTCCGGATCCGAGAAGAACGGCACCGGGATGTCGTTGGGGAAGTCGAAGTAGAAACCACGGTTGTAATGCTGGAGGTCGGGACAGTAGAGGCAGAAGCCCTTGCCCAGCAGGGAGAAGTCGAAGATCACCGTCGAGTAGTCGGTCACGAGATAGTCCGCGACGACCATGAGCTCGTTGGTGGTGACGTCGCTTACCTCGATGACGTTTGGGAAGGTCTTCTCGGCGAGGATGGGTTTGGTGATGACCGGATGGCGGCGGATCGCCACGATCTGATTCTCGGAGAGCGAGGAGGAGAGCCGCGCGAAGTCGATGCCCGAGTCGAACTTCGTCTTGTCACCGAGGTGCTCTCGGAAGGTCGGGGCGTAGAGGATGACCTGCTTGCCGGCGAACTCCGGATGCGCGGTGAGCACGCGCTTGCGCACGGCCGCGGTCGCATCGCGGTCGAAGAAGAAATCGGTGCGAGGAACACCAAGCGCTTGGACGCGGTCGATGCTCGCGGCGAATGCGCTCGCGTACGCTCCGCGCACGCCTTCTGCGCTCGTGACGATCGCGTTGTACTGCCGGTGCGTCTCGATCTCGAAGTCATGCCTGTTGGTGAACGAGTCCATCCCGAAGTGCTTGAAGGCGCCGCACGCATGCCAAAGCTGAATCACACGCTGCCCGGGCCGGAGTTGCATCTTGGCGAGATAGCGGGTGTCGTAGTCGTCGACGACGATCACTTTGGCTGTGGCCATGTGATAGCGCGCCCGCATCTCGGCACGAAACGGGTGTGGGGGAAGGTGCGTGAAGACGACCTTGCGAACGCCCGAGAGCGCGTCGACGACGAATCGCGGGTTGTCCTTGAGCTCGCCCGCCGAGCGCGGCGAGTAGATGAATACCTTGCGAGACACGGGCAGCAACGGAAACGCACTCGAAGCCACGTTCGAGATCCAGAGCCTGATGTTCTTCCTGCTGAGCATCGCCTTGGCTGCTGTCTTGGCCAGCCTCAGGGAGCCTGCCAAGCCGCTGCGAGGCTTCGCGCGGGTTGACGCCGTTCGAGCGACTACCGGGAGCCCGGTTTCCGGCGCAGACGACCGAGGCACGACACGATTCACTGGGGCCTTTACCGTGAACCCGCTGGCGACGATGCGCTCGGCGAGGGTCCGGCCGAACTCGGGGGCGTCGCCCGCGATCGCGCTCATGTGGGTGACGCTCACGAGCAGGTTCGGCAGGTCGCTCTCAGAGCCCCACAGCACCGCATCGCAGCGGCTGCGTCGCATCTCCTCGGAGGCTTCGGCCAGGGCGCCAGGCGCGTACAGGACGCCCGCGCGGGTGAGCAGCAGCGCGCCGGCACGCGCGATCTTCGCGCCCGCCTGGTAGAACGCCGCGGCGTCCGTGCCCGCGTCGACGGGGACGAGGTTCTCCAGCGCGGCGTGGGCCGGGGCAAGCTCGGCCCGCAGGGTCGCAGGCACGAGGATCTCGAAGCGCGGGAAGCCCTGCGCAAGCAGCGAGCCGATGAGATCGTCGATCTCCTCGGCTTGGTTGGAGGAGCCGAATGCGATGACGCTCACGAGCGGCCGCGCTGCGATCTCTTTGCGCGAAGCCGGCAGGTCGGTGACGGTCAGCTGGGGGAACTGGCGGATGATCTGGTCCCAGGTGTTGTACTGAAGAACTTTGCTCGTCTCGCGGACGTGTGAGGCGATCGCGGCCAGGTCGTTGTCATCGGCGACCCAGGCCCGGTCTCTGTAGACCGTGAGGAGTTCGGTGATCTCGTGGGCGAGCAAGAGGTTGCGGTAGCGCGTGGCTGCGTGGCTCGTCGGCCGGCCCGCGTCATCGATGCCGTTCGGGAAGAGCGCGGCGACCCCGGCGAGCGCCTCGGCCTCCAACATCTGAAACGCCTCCCAGATGTTGCCGACGAGTTCGCTGGTCGAGTCCTGCGTCGCCGCGGCAACATCACGCAGTGTCCTCGCGCGCCGGACGCTCACGATTCTCGGTACCGTGACGATCCGTTCGGCGGCCAGGGCGAACGCCACGGTGAACGCCATCTCCGTGCAGTTGCCGAAGCCGGCGAAGCGCAGGTGTTCGCGATCGATGACCGCCCGGCGCATCAGCCGGTTTCGCAGCGCCGTCGATTTCAGAAGCCGCCCGTCGAAACGGTCGTAGCCGGGGCTCGTAACGATCGCCTCGGCGTTCGCGTCAGGGAGGATCTCGCCGCTGTCGAGGACCGCGCAGCCACCGATCACGAGGTCGGCTTGCTGCTGGGTAGCGCGGTGGGCGAGCGCCCGCAGCGCGCCCTCGGCGCAGACGTCGTTTCCGCCGAGGAACAGGATGTAGTCGCCGCGGGCGGCGTCGAGCCCGGCGTTGAGCATGACATGTTGCGCCCCGGAGCCGGCCCGAACCGTTCGCACGCCACGCGACGTGGTGCCCCCACTCGTGCCCGCGGCGTCGGCGGGGGATGCCTCTGTCACGGCGATGACCTCGAAGTCTCGGAACCGCTGCCCGAAGACCGAGTCGATTCCGTCGAGCATGAACTCATCGGAGGCGTGGGCGACGACGATGACGGAGATGAGCGGCATCTACGTGCGCCTTAGCCGCTGTAGCAGGGCCCGGATCAGACGAACGCGCTCGATCTTGACGAGCAGTCTTCCAGCGGTCGACCGACCCGGGCTCAGACGGTAGATGCGCCAGCCGCGACGCAGCCGTGCAGGAGGAAGCCCTGGCCGGCCATCCATCAGGACCTCGGAGCCCCTGGCCGTCTCACCGACGAGGCGGACACGCACTGAGGAACCCGCGAACATCTTCAGCGCAGCGGCCGGTAGGGTCGTCGTCAGCGTCCAGCCGCGGTCAGCCGCGCGCGCGGCGACCACCGGCGCGACTGCGGCCGGCCGGTTGGGCGCTTCGAACACGGCCACAAGCGCGGGTGGCTCTGTCAGCTCGGGCGCGGGCTGCGCTTCGAAGACGATCGTGCCGCTACGGTTGTCGCTCCAAGAAGCGCTCCCGATGCGAATGCCGTCGAGCACAGGAACCGGCGCGGTCGTCTCGATCACGAGGTTGCCGGTGCCCGTCTCGGTGGGCCGTGAAAGGGCGAACCCGACTGAGCCGTCAGGAGCATGCAACTCGTGGCAGCTCGTCGAGGTATCGACAGAGCTCAAGCGAGGCAGGCCGAGACGAGCCTCGTCGGAGGTCTCGGGTCGGATGAGGCGCACCCACATCTCCCAGATCCCGTCGGGAAGGGCGGCGCCTGCGTCAAGCGTGTTGAAGTCGAGAACCACGTCGAAGCCGGCGTTGGCGATGTCGGAGCCGGCGTCCGCGCGCTCCTCGGCGAGTTCGGGCGTCGGAAGACGCGGCGCGTCGACGGGGTGTTCCACCAGGGTCGAGACATTGCGCAGGAAGAGCTGTGCGGTGGTCTTCTCGGCGAGGCCGGGACCGTAGACGTGACCCGCGAGTCTCAGGCGCGCTCCGTCCCACTCGAGCGCGTCAAGACGGTGGGCCGGCCACATCGAGTCACTCGCGTCGACACACCACAGCGGAATCGTGACGCTGAGCGAATCGAGGAATGGGTAGGCCGCGATGAGCGTGCCGCCGACGTCGATGAACGAGGCCTTCTTCCCGCTCGCGACGAAGTCGAAGACGGTGGGCAGGTCATCGAGCGTTCCGTGCTGGAAAACGTAGTAGGCCACGCGGTGCAGTCGCGGAAGTGATCTCGCGATCGCGTCGTTGTAGTCGCAATCGACGATCGCTCGGAGCTCTTCGTACGCGGCTAGCTGCACATCAGCATTCTTCTCGCGGACCGCACTTTTGAGCGCGTCGAGCACCTCCCAGCGGAAGTGTCGCGTGAGGAGGCGGTCGCGGTTCGGGCCGGGTGGGACCTTCGCCTCGAGCAGCGGGATCACGAGCCGGAGCACCGGCATCGTCTGGTCGAGAGTTCGCGGTCGTGCCGTGAGATTCTGGCCGTCGTCGCGGAGGCGGATGTGGTAGCACTCGTAGTCCGCAACGACCGAGATCTTGCTGGCCGCGAAGTATGCCGCGGCAACGAACTCCTGATCCTCTGCGAAGTGGAAGCCGGTTGGGAAGCGCAATCCTTCGTGCTCGATGAGGTCGCGGCGAAACAGCTTGAGCGGGTTGAGAGCGTTGTAGATGTCTGAGGCGAACAGATCGACGTCGCCGGAGGTCTTCTCGAAAGCGCGAGGCGGGGGTTTGCGTCCGCCGAACCCGACCATCTTGCCCAGCACGATATCGGAGCCGTGCGCCAGTGCCATTCCGAGCATGCGCTCGATGGCCTCGTCGCCGAAATAGTCGTCAGCATCGATGAAGATGAAGTAGTCGCCGCGCGCCAGATCCATCCCGCGGTTGCGCGGCGCAGACGGCCCGCCGGAGTTCTTCTGGTGCTCGACGCGCATGCGCGGATCGAGCGTGGCGAGCCGGTCAAGTTCGGCACCGGTGCCGTCGGTCGAGCCGTCGTCGACGACGATGAGCTCGATCTGCTCGGCGGGGAGGCTTTGGGTGAGCGCCGAGGTCACGCATTCGGTGATGAATGGCATCGCGTTGTACGCCGGCACGATGACGGAAACCAGCGGCTTCGCGGCGCGTGGATCCTCAGGTATCGATGTGGCGTCGGGCATCATCGGCTCGCTCGCCTGCCCGCCACGTCAGTTACCACTCGCGTTCTTGGTCGTCGCGGAAGCCGGCGTCGCTGTCGCCGCAGAACTTCCGTACGCCTTGCCCAGTACGCCGTCGAGTGTGGGATCGAACTCGACGCGGTCCCCGTTGACGGCGATGACACTTGCGAGCTCGGTGATCGCGCTCTTCTGCGCCTGCAGGAAGATCGGCTGGACGTAGGCGATGGTGCCTTCGACCGGCAAGACGAGCATGTTGCCGAAGAGCACCGTGCTGCCTGGTTGGTTCCACAGCGTGAGCTGCTGGGCAATCTTCGGATCCTGGTTGATGCGCGCGCTGACCTGAGCTGCGCCGAGCGTGACGCGGTCCTTTGGCAGCCGGTAGACAGTGCGATCGCCATAGACCTGGGGCTCACACGCCGTCGCCATCCAGCCGACGAGGTTGTCGCGGTTGGGAAGCGAGTACGGCTGGAGCAGGTACATGCCCTTGCCGGCCTTGTCGGGCAGGCTGAGCATCACGTACTGCGGCTGAAGCGGGTTGCCGCTGCTGTCTTTGGGCGTCTGCCAGAGGTCTTCTTTGTTGTAGAAGACCATCGGGTCGGTCATGTGGTAGGCCCGGTAGACAGACGCTTGCGCCAAGAAGAGCGCCTTCGGCGCGCGGACGTGCTTGGCCACCGATCCCGGGAGCTGGGCGCCCGGCGTGATGACGGTCTTGAAGATGCGGGCCCAGGCGTCTCGAATGGGGTCGGCGCCGGTCGCGTAGAACTTGATGTCGCCGGTGAGCGCGTCGATGGTGACCTTCACCGAGTCGCGCAGGTAGTTCGTGCCGTTGGGCAGCGTCTGCGAGTAGGGGTAGTGGTTGCTCGACGTGTAGGCGTCCATGATCCAGACGACGCGGCCGTCGGCGATGGCGGCGTACGGCGCGTCATACGTCAGCCATGGAGCGATCTTGTTCGCGCGCTGCATGATTCCGCGGTAGAGCAGGATACGGCTGTCGGGCTTCAGGTAGCGCGAGAAGAGCATCTCGCTTGACCGGAAGCGGATCGTCCACGCCAGCTTGCGCAGGAAGCCGCCAACCGGCACGCCCTCACTGCCCGGGTAACGGTTGGTGGCGTTGCGCTGACCCGCGGGGTAGTCGAACTCGTTGAGCCCCGTGTTCACCACGACCCAGTCGGTCTGGTCGGGACCGTAGTAGATGCGCGGTTCGACCGTGTCGAGCGTCGGGGCTCCCGAGGCCTCTTCGGCGGTGATGCGGGGAGGCACGTCGCCCACGATGAAGTCGGGGAAGCCACTTGGCGTCGTCTTGCTGGTCGAGCTGATCGCGAGTCCGAAGCCGTGCGTGTAGACGAGGTGGCGGTTGACCCACGTCTGCGCGGTCGCGGGCAAGCCGGTCGGGTCGATCTCGCGCGCAGCAACGAGAACCTGGTGCAGCGAGCCTCCATAGGCGTAGCGGTCGTAGTCGATAGCTGAGAGCTTGTAGTACGGGCGGATCGTCTGCAGCTGGTTGAATGCCTGCTTCACCGAGCTCGGCGTCCAGATCGTCGCGTCCTGAAGCGACGTTGCTGCGGCAGCAGAGGCGCTGGGGGTGAGGCTGTCGAGACCCGGATAGTCCTGGCCCTTCACCCCGGCCAGATCGAAGGCGTTGCGAGTCATCGCGATGTTTCGCGCGATGTACGGCGCTTCCAGCGATGCCTCGTTGGGGGTGGCGATGTAGGTCTGAACCGCCCACGGCCACACGCTGCCGAGAAGAACGGACGCGGCCGCCAGCACTGCGAATCCGAGGAGTACCGGCTTGAAGCGCTTGGAGTTCGCGGTCGCGATCAGCGTGGCCGCGACCGCGAGCGAGATGAGCGCGAGAATCACGAGGGCGGGCATCCCAGCATGGACGTCGGCGTACGACGCGCCGGCGAAGGGCGTCTCAGCGACCGAGAAGCTCAGCCTCCAGATTGACAGGACGAAGTTCGCGGCAGCCGTGAGCATGAGCAGGCCGCCAAGGATCGAGAGGGTCCGCTTCAGGCGCCACCAGTGGATGCGGAGGTCGCCTGTGGTGTCCAGGCGAGTCGCGACGAACGCGATGCCGACGAAGGTCACCATCCCCAGCACCGAGAGGCCCATGAGCCATCGGTTGAACAGTTCGAGTGCGGGCATCGTGAAGACGAAGAACCCGACGTCGAGTCCGAATTGCGGGTCCTTCAGGCCAAACGGGGACTGCGCGACAGCGAGGCGGAAGACCATCCACTGCTGCGACAACGTCATGCTCATCGCACCTGCGAGCACGAGGCTGGCCAGTGCGGTGAGGCCGTTGAAGCGGGGCTTCTCGGCAACGGAGCTCCAGGCGGCGCGGGCGCTTGCGAACGTGACCAGGAATCCGACGGCGGTGCACAGGAGCCACACCGCGGCCTGCGAGCCGTAGCGAACCCAGAAGACGTTCTGCTGGTTGAGGCTCTGGTACCACAGGTAGTCGGTCCAGACGACGTCGATGCCAACGAGCGCTACTGCGCCGAGGACGAGCACCGACACTGCACCCAACCACACAGCGAGCTTTCGGGACAGTCGGGCTCGCTTCATTGCGCTCCAATCGATGACACGCCGACCACTGCTGCGGTCATCATGACCGAACCGCGTCGGCCGGGGTCTGTTCGTCGTTCATGATCTCGTAGTCGATGTGCGTGATGCCGGTGCCGACGAAGCTGCGCTGCTCGATCGTGATGGACCGGCTGCGCGAGTGGTTGATGTAGAAGCCCGCGTCGTTGTTCCAAAGCTCGCCCGAGAGCTGGTACTTCCCGCCCAGCAGCTTCGGGTTCTTGAGGCGCACCTTGAGGTGGTGCATGCCGATCTCGGACTTGAGCGCGTTGTCGGGGCTCTGCTTGTCGGACATGAAGATCTCGAGACCTTCCGAGTTCGTCAGCGTGTAGCAGAACGTGAGACGGTCGATGCGCCGCTTCACCTGGTAGTCGAACTCGAAGAAGATATCGCCGCCGTAGTCGAATGAAGAGGTCTTCTCACCTTCGCCGTTGAACATGCGGAAGCCCTTCATCTCGAGGATGTCGGCTTTCGCGACGGCCACGTCCTCGTCGGGGTGCTCTTCCTGGTGCTTCTGGCGAAGGCGCGCCCTCTCCTGCTTGAGGAACTCCTCGTAGGCGAGCACTACGGGTCCGAGATCGCCCTGCTCCATCACGACGCCCTCGTTGATCCAGACCGCCTTGGTGCAAAACGCCTTGACCGTGAAGAGCGAGTGGCTGACGAATAGGATCGTCTTGCCCTGCTGGCGGAACTCCTGCATCTTCTCGATGCATTTGAGTTTGAAGATGTCGTCGCCGACAGCGAGTACCTCATCGACGATGAGGATGTCGGGATCGACGCTCACCGAGACCGCGAAGCCGAGGCGCGCTTTCATGCCGCTCGAGTAGGTGCGGACCGGCTGGTTGATGTGTTCGCCGATATCGGCGAAGCGGATGATCTCGTCCTTGCGCGCGTCGGCCTCCTCGCGGGGGATACCGAGTGCGAGCGCGCGCAGGTAGATGTTCTCGATGCCGGTGAGCTGCTGATCGAAGCCGGCCGTCAGCTCGAGCATCGCCGAGATGCGACCGTCGATCTCGACTGTGCCGCTGGTCTGGGTGGCGACGCCGGTGATGATCTTGAGGAGTGTGGACTTTCCGGACCCGTTCTTGCCGAGGATGGCGATGACGTCACCCTTCGGAAAGTCCAGCGTCACGTTCTTCAGCGCCGTGAACTTCTTGGCGCCGCTGTCCTTGCGAAACGGCGCCAAGGCGCGGGAGAGCGAGGACTGGTAGATCTTGTAGGTCTTGGTCAGGTTCTTGACGCAGATCGCGTTGCTCAATAGTGGGTCTCTCCTAGAGAACGTCGGCGAATTCTGGCTCGAGCTTAGTGAACACGTAGCTCGCCAACGCGGCCATGATGACCATAACGGCCCAGAAATAAATCGTGTACTGCCAATCCTGGAAGAACCAGCGCTGGCTGACAAAGGTGTTCCGATAGCCCGCGATGATGTAGCCGATCGGGTTGCTCAAGATGACCTGCTTGAGCGGCGAGCCGATATTGTCGGCGGTCCAGAGCACAGGCGTGAGCCAGAAGAGCAGCGTGAGCAGGGACTTGACCGCTTGGAGCACGTCTTGGCTCATGGCCGTGAGCGCAGAAAGCAGCATCGCCATCACCGCACTGAAAGCGAGGCAGCACAGTAAGTAGTAGGGGAGCTGCAAGAAGTAGATGCTCAACCCGAACCCAGAGACGATGAAGACCGCGGTGGTAAGGCACATCATCATCAGGTGAACGAAGAAGAGCGAGAGTACCTCAGAGATGGGCAGGGTCGCGACCGGGTAGACCATCTTGGTGACGAAGTGCGTGTTCGAACGCACCGCCGCACCGCCGATCGTCATTGCATCGGAGATGTAGAACCACGGCATGATGCCCGGGATGAGCCATAGGATGTAGGGAACGGCCCCCATCGGCCTACTGCCCCGAATGCCGATCGTCATGGCGAACCAGTAAGCGAAGACGAAGATGATCGGCTTGACGAGCGCCCAAGCCACCCCAAGTGCGGAGCCGCTGTAGCGTTTCGTTAGTGTGACCTGCGCCATCGCATAGGTTCGCGTGAGGTTCTTTGCGTTGATATCAACGAGGCGGAGGAAGTCCTCCACTATTCCGTTCAGCACTCAGTTGCTCCTAGGCTTTGCTATCGGCCGTGCGCCCACAACGCGTCAGTATGGCATTGTTGGCAACAACGTCACGCGCAAGCGTTGCGATTTCGTGCCCAAAACACATTTGCCGGGCGTCGCTTCATGCGTGTTCCAGTTTAACTCACTCGCCATGCACGCCGCCTGATACGCAGGCACGAGTGCTGCCGTCGCCCGAGCGATGCCATAATTTACCTATGCTATCATTTGGCCGTCTGCGACAAAGTGAGACGACCTTGAAGGAAGTCTGAACATGACGTACCGGGAACCCCACATCATCGCCGAGGTCGGCTGCAATCATCGTGGCGAGATGGAAATCGCGCACGAGATGATCAAGACAGCAGCCATCTACTGCAAAGTCGATTCGGTCAAGTTCCAGAAGCGCAACAACAAGGAACTGCTGACTCCAGAGCAGTACAGCACGCCGCACCCCAACCCAGGCAACTCGTACGGTGACACCTACGGCGCTCACCGCGAGTACCTGGAGCTCGATGTCGACCAGCACCGTCAGTTGAAGACGTGGTGCGAGGAGTATGGCCTCATCTACAGCACCTCGGTCTGGGACCTGACTTCAGCGCAGGAGATAGCTTCGCTCGAGCCTCTGACCATCAAGATCCCATCTGCGTGCAACACGCACTTCGAGATGCTTGAGTGGCTCTGCCGCAACTACGACGGCGAGGTTCAGGTGTCCGTGGGCATGACCACACTGGCCGAGGAGAAGCAGATCGTCGATCTGTTCATGCGCGAGGACCGGGCCAAGGACCTCGTGTTGTTCAGTTGCACCTCGGGCTATCCGGTTCCCTTCGAAGACATCTCCTTGCTGGAGATCACGCGGCTTCGAGGGGCGTACGGGGATGTCGTCAAGCAGATCGGATTCTCCGGTCACCATCTCGGCATCGCCGCCGACGTCGCGGCGTACACCCTCGGTGCGCCGATGATCGAGCGCCACTACACGCTCGACCGTACGTGGAAGGGTACCGACCACGCGGCCTCTCTCGAGCCCGAAGGGTTGCGCAGGCTCAAGCGCGACCTCGAGGCGGTGCACAGCGCTCTGACGTACAAATCGTCTGAGATCCTCGACATCGAAGCGGTTCAGAGGGAAAAACTGAAGTATCGGAGCGTCTGACCTTGGGCATTCCTTACGTCGCTTTCATTCCGGTACGCGGGGGAAGCAAGTCCATTCCGCTCAAGAACGTCCGAGAGATGGCCGGCAAGCCACTCGTGTTGTGGGCGCTTGACGCGGCCGACGAGTGCGAGGGCATTTCGCGCATCGTGATCTCGACCGATTCTCCCGAGATCGCGAAGGTGGTCGCCGAGCACGGCTCGGCGAAGATTGAAATACACCATCGGTCAGCGCAGAGCGCAACTGACACCGCCAGCACCGAGGCGGTCATGCTCGAGTACGCGCGTGAGAACGACGACTTCGAGAACATGGTGCTAATCCAAGCGACTTCCCCGCTCCTGACCGGCGAAGACCTCGCTCGAGGAATCGAGAAGTTCGAGACCGGCCGCTACGATTCACTCCTTTCGGTCGTTCGCCAGAAGCGCTTCGTCTGGGAGGAAAGGGACGGCCTCGGCTCGCCCTCGAACTACGATGTCCGCTCGCGGCCACGTCGGCAGGAGTTCGACGGGTTTCTCGTCGAGAACGGCGCCTTCTACATCACCCCGAGGTCGGCGCTGCTCGAAACAGAGTCCCGGCTCGCCGGCAGGATCGGGCTGCTCGAGATGGACGAGGCCAGCTACTACGAGATCGACGAGCCCTCAGACTGGCTCGTTGTCGAACGCCTGTTGCTCCGGCGAGGCCAAGGCGTCTCGCCGGTCGATACCGGCTCCTCGGCGACAGAGCTGCCTGATCTTTCGGGCATCAAGGCGCTCTTCACGGACTGCGACGGCGTCCTCACCGACGGCTGCATGTACTACTCGGAGACCGGAGACGAACTCAAGAAGTTCCATACGAGGGACGGCATGGGTTTCGCCCTGCTTCGGGAGCGCGGCATCGTCGGCGGCATCATCACGAGCGAGTCGGTCGACCTCGTTCGTCGCCGAGCCGAGAAGCTTGGTCTCGAGGAGCTGCATCTCGGGGTCAAGGACAAGCTCTCGGTAGTCGAGGGGCTGTGTGAGAAGTACGCGATCACCCTCGACGAGATCGCCTACATCGGAGACGACGTCATGGATCTGCCGGTGATCGAGGCGGTGGGTTTCGGCTGTAGCGTGAGCGACGGCATGGGGTCGGTCCGTGAAGTGGCTCGCTACGTCACGAAAGCCAAGGGCGGAGAAGGCGCGATCCGCGAGGTCGCGGAGCTCATTCTGGCGGCGCCCAAAGGCTGACGTCGGCCTAGAACTGGCGGACGTCGGACACGTCGAGGAACACCTCGAGGTCGCGGTTGAACTCCGCGAGAACGCGCTTGGAGACTTCGTACTCCTCGGATTCCGCGAGCTCTCGGAAGCGCGACCCGATGCTGACGATCTCGACATCCGAGAAGAAGGCCCTGCCATACATCAGCGAGGTCGACGTCAGCCCGATCACTTGCTTGGTCTTGCCGGCCATCATGAGCTCTTCGACCGGGACCGCCTGGATCTCGTCGGGGCTGAGCACATTGAGCTTCGGGTACTTCTGCAGTGCTTCGTCCCACGCCCGCGCTAGGCGCGATCTGTCCTCACGCGGATGGAGTTTGAAGTACACCTTCTCGACACCCATCTCGCTTAGGATGTGGAAGACGATCTCGAAGTACTGGTCAGGGGTTATGTACTTCTGGCTGACGAAGACCACGGCGTCGTCTTCGATCGCGGCGAGCGCCTCGGGAGACGCCGTCGGCTCCAGCGCGAAACCCAACTTCTCCACGCGATCGATCGTGACGTCGCCGGAGTGGATCTTCTCGGGGAAGTAGACGTGGGCGGTGTCGAAGTGCGTGATGGAGCCGTACCGGTATCGCTTCTCGACGAGCAGCTTCGTCATCACGTTGCGCCGCAGCTCGAAGAGGTCCGTGCGAAAGGCCCACGAGAACAGCGTTGCAATCAAGATGGCGAACGACTTGGTTGCATGTATGGAGGCGCGCACGCAGTTGCGCGCACGGTGCTTGACGTCGGACCACTCGGCCATCATGTCCTTCGAGTAGTTCCCGTGGCCGGCTATGGAATATGTGCCGAGGCCCTCTTCGAGGAGACCCAGCGTCACCGAAAGGCGCTTGTCTTCGATGACGCGCTGGAAAAGGCTGTAGTAGTTGTCGACGTTGCACAGGTGCAGGTGGCGGACGTTCTTCTCGGCCATCCCGGTCATGAGCTCTTCGATCTGGCGGTAGATGATCCGGTTCTTGCGCCGGCCCTGGACGAGAGGGCGATCGGGCTGCCGGATGAAGACGACCTCGTCGAAGAGGTCGCGTTTGATGTACGTGTCGATGTTGGCGGACAGCACGGGGTTGGCTTCGGTGTAGAGCACCGCCAGATGGTTCTCGGTCGCCCCGAAGTCCCGGATGAAGGTCTGCACGTTGCGCACCTGACCCAGCCGAGACACCACAAACAGGTTTCCTCGCACCCTCTGACACACCCTCCCGCCGCCTGTCCGCGGCTCACTCGCGCTCTGTCTCAGTCCCGCAGCATCATACCCCAGGGCTCCGACGCGGCCCTTCGAGCGCGGCGGCGACGGGCGTCAGCCGATTCTTGCCGCGTATCTGCGCAGGAGCAGGCGGTATGCTCCCACGACGATCAGGAGCAGCGCGTTCGATGAGCCAGCGCGAGGGGACGCCGCAGCGGCGTGCTGCGAGGTCTCGGCATACTGGCGATGAAGCGCCAGCGCTGCATCCGTCTGTCCGAGGGCGACCAAGGCCTTCATCCGGTAGAAGACGAGGGCGTCGACGTCGGGCTTGGCGGGAATATCGACGACACTGAGCGCCTCGCGCTTCCCCCGCGCGTCGAGGAAGAACAGGATCGCATGCGCAAGCAGGTTGCGGTCGGTTCTCGACAGCAGCACGGTGATGTTGCGGTCCTTTCTCAGCTCGCGAACGGGTTTGACGAGCGAGATGCTGAACGACTCGATGACGTGACGCGCCGCCGAGAACAGGCGTCCTCTCCCCAGAAGGACAAGTCCCTTGTTGTACTCGAAGCTCTCGGGCGCAACGAGGGGCCCGGAATACGACAGCAACTCGGCGTGTCGGCCCGTCGCGTAAAGCCAGTCGAAGTAGTGGTCCTGGATGAACTTGTCCGAGGCGACTTCGTCGGGGCGGGCCCGGAAATACCGTTCCCTGAGGCTAGAGCTGGTCTCACCGACCTGCTTGACCTCTCGCCGCACGTCTCGAACGGTGGAACCTTCGACGAGACGCGTGCGCCAGAACGGAAGAAGCTCGGCCATGTCGAGGACGCTTCCCATGCACCGGTTGCCGAACGCGAGTTCCTGGATGATCGCGTTCGTGCCTCGATAGAGGGCGCGATCGAGCCGGTCCTCCTGCGATCCCGCTGCGCGAGTCTCGATGCCGTTCTCGAGCGTCCTCATGAACTCTTCGTGGTTGAGCTGGAAGCGTCCATCGAACGCACGGCCTCGCTTGAGGAGCGTCCGGTCGATGCCTTCGACAAGATCGACGACCTTCGGCGCGCACGGGGACTCGATGTCGTAGAACTCCTCCCGAAGGTACTCCTCCGAGACGCGGGCGAACCTGCATCGACCGGCCTGAACTTCTCTCCAGTCGATGACGCATCCAGTGTCATCAAGATGATCGTAGGCTGCTGCCACGCGCTGCTTGCGCACGTCGAACACGTCGACTGAGTCGAGGCCGCCGATCAGCATGAGCGGCATCCCCAGAACCGCTGCATCCAAGTGGGCGGTGCTCCACGTCGTGATCATCGCGTCATAGTTCAGGACGAGCTCCTCGAGCGTTTCCGCTCCGTGGATGAGCACAAGGTTCGAGGGAGCATCGTCGAGGTAGTGGTAGAGGTTGTGGGACAGGCTGTGGAGATACTCGCCATGCTCGCTGGGCAGGTAGCGCGGCTTGACGTGGAACGTCACGTCCGGGTTGCTCGACGCCATGCCCACCAGCGCGCTTGCGAGCTGCTCTTTCCCCCGCGCACCGAGTGGATAGGCGCCTTGGTCGACGACCAGGACCTCGCGTATTTCGCTCGAGCGCTCTGACTGCCAGTTACTCCGCGATCTGATGAGCGGGTCGTACTGGGGATTGCCGACCGCGACCATGTTGTAGTCGAGTCCGCTGGCCGCGAACTCAGCGAACTTGCCTTCGCATGAGGTGATGATCAGGTCGGCGGGCACTCTCATGGTGACGGCGGAGAACAGGTTCGCGAACGAGATGAGGAATATCCCGTCGCGCGCGATCGCGTCGAAGATATGTCGCTGGGGCCGGCGAATGAACTGCCCGGAGAAGACGACGTCGACCGAGGACAGGTCACCCATCGAGAAGTGGCTGAGTGGTGTCATCACGATGCCGGCATTCGCGAACATCTTGTTGTTGACGACGTCTTTCACGCTGTTGACGAGCACGGTGCAGGAGTGGCCTCGCGCCTCGAACCCACGGATCAGCTCGACATACGCGTAGTTCGTCGAGTCGAACCCACCTATGAACAGCACGTTCAGCCGAGACGGGCCCGCCGCGTCCTTCTCGGCAGGTACGAGAGCGGGCACCACGAGCTGCTCCACGAAGCGCTCGCTGGCGTGACCGTCTGCCACATCGAACGAGGCGTCGCGGAAGCTCGCGACCCGGTCCATGTCGAAGTGGCCCGCCGCGATGTAGTCGGCGATTCCTTCGGTCGTTTCGAATACCGGACCGGGGACTCCTTCGACGTAGGGGAAGTAGAAGCCGCGCTCGGCCTCGTACGCTTCGTAGTCGGGAGCGAAGAACGCCATCGGCCGGCCGAGCAGTGCGTACTCGAAGATGACACTCGAGTAGTCGGTCACGAGCAGGTCGCTCGCGAGTACGAGCTCGTTGATGTCGGAGTGGTCCGATACGTTGTAGACGAAGCCCTCGAGCGAAGGGTCGAGTGCGAGGTTGCCCGAGACGAACGGGTGCAGTCTCAGCAGCAGCACCCAGTCGTCCCCGCAACGCTGGCGCATGAGGCCGAGGTCGAGATCATCGTGGTAGGTCGCCTCGTACTTGGAGTCACCGCGGAAGGTCGGGGCGTAGAGGATGACCTTCTTGCCAGCGGGCAGCGCGTATTTCGCGCGCACGTGTGAGACGACCTTGTCGATGCGCGCACGGTCGAAGAAGACGTCCGTGCGTGGGATCCCCAGCTCGGTCACGAACCTCTCGGCGGGCTGGTCGAAGGCCTCGATGTAGGCCGGCACCGAGTTCTGCGACCCCATGAGGATGTGGTCGTAGTTGGAGTGGATGCGGACGTGGCGCACGAGCGTCTCGTTCGCGCCGAATGTCTTGTCGAGCACGCTGTAGCCGATCTTCTTGAATGCGTCGCTCGCATGCCACGTCTGGATGATCGTCGTCTCGGGCTTGGGCGTGATCACGTAGATCGGGAAGAAGTAGTCGTCCACGATGAAGACGCTCGATGTGGCGAGGTAGTACTCGGCACGAATGCCTTCTCGAAGAACTCCCACCTTGCCGAGAAGCCCGTGGCGCTGCCGTCGCGTGAGCACGACGATCTCGACTTCGGGGAGCTGGCGCTTGAGCTCGTTGAAGATGAACTCGAGGTTGCCGGACAGACGCGTCGCGTGGCTCGAGGCGAGTACGACGCGACGGCGAACGCGCAGCGATCGGAAGAGCGCGAACGCACTGCGCAGGATCCACTTGCGGACTAAGACGATCACGGGTTTGCCGTTCTGAGAACGAGCTGGTCGATGACGCGGTCGGTCGACCCAGCGTCGAGATGGCCGAGGTGCGTCTCGGCGAACGGCCGGACCTTCTCCCACTCGAACTCTCCGTCGCGGATCGCTTCGAGCATCTCGGCGAAGGTGCGCACGATTCTGCCGGGGACGAAGTCGGCGAACTCCTCGTAGAAGTCGCGTGTCGAGATGTACTCGTCGAGGTCGTAGGCGAAGAACAGCATCGGGCGGTTCAGCGAGGAGTACTCGAAGACGAGCGACGAGTAGTCGGTGATGACGAGGTCGGCGACGAGCAGCAGGTCGCTGATCTCCCGGCTCTTCGTCGCGTCGATGAACCGGTCCGAGAACTCCTCGGGAATCTCGAGCGGTGAGATCACGAACGGGTGCATCTTGAAGACGCACACCGCGTCGAGCTCCTCGCACAGCGCGTGGAAAGCTGAGAGGTCGAGCTGGTCGTAGTCGTAGTACGCGCTGCTCGGCCCGCTGCCCCGAAACGTGGGTGCGAACAGGAAGACCCTCTTGCCGCGCGTCAGAGGCAGCGCTTCGTGGACCAGCTCGCGCCTGGCGGCCTTGCACTCCTCGTCGAAGAACATGTCCATGCGCGGGATTCCCGTCGGGATCACGCGATTCTCGGGCAGGCCGAACGCCTCGGCGTAGAACGGCACGTCGTGCTTCGAGCCCACGATCGCGTACGTGTAGTTCTTGTGCGCCGCCGAGAACGGCGACGGGCCGCCTGGTTTGCCCACTCGGCTGTAGCCCACGGTCTTGAACGCGCCGCTCGCATGCCACACCTGCACGACGGTCACGTCGGGATCGAACCCGACCTTGTAGAGCATGGGGTGGTAGTCGTCCAGAATCACCACGTCGGCCACGGCAAGGCGGTAGGGAAATAGTAGCTTGTCGAGGAACGGCCGCCTGGCTGTGATGCTGGACTTGAAGGACGTTCGTATCTGGTAGCGCAAATCGAGCCCGCGCTCGAGCATCCGGTCGTGGATGTGGTGCAGGTTGCCCGACATCTCCGATCTCGAATCAGAGGTGAACAGGATGCGGCGACCGTTCTTGCGCACGAGTCGACGAATCGCGTTGAAGAGTGCGACGTAGACGCCGGCGCGCAGGTGTCGCATCGCGCGTTTGAGGTCGCGCCACACTCGCCCGGCATCCGCATTCGGCTCGACAGCCCCGTTGCAGGTGCTGACGGCGAGTCGGAACGAGTCGCCCTGCGCCACCTTGCCCGGCACCACCCAGTACTGGTAAGTCGGTCCAGAGAAGAGCCCGCCGTAGTCGGAGGCGGTGACGGCGAGAGACGGATCGATGCGCACGGCTACAGGGTCCGAAGCCGGCACCTCGTAGAACAGCTGCCAGTCGCCGGCGGCGAGCGGGTACTGCGCGCACGCCTGCATGACGTTGAACGTGACCGAGAACTGCGCGCCATCCCAGACCGGACGAACCAACGCGACCTGCTCGGCGGTTTGGGGGTTCTGGAGGAAGAATCGCTCGAGCGGCGCGGCTTCGGGTGACGACGAGCGCTCGACGCGTCCGAGAAGCGTCAGGTTGATGCGCTTCCACGTGATGGACTCGACGAAGACCTGATGCATCAACACTCCCGAATCTGCAGATGGGCGAAGCGCAGGACGCGCCACAAGACGCCACTGTGGCACCACCGGCTGCATTGTCCTGCATAACGTTTCCGTTGTGAAACGGAGTACTGGGCCGGGGCGGGGCCACGAGGCGATGGGCTATACTGACCGACGATTGCCGCCCTCTTCTCGGCGGCGCGACACATCCTGACCCCGGAGTAGCAAGGGCATCCCATGAAGACCGGAATGATCATCCTCGCGGGTGGCATCGGCAAACGGATGAACAAGCCGATTCCCAAGCAATTCCTCATCCTCGCCGGAAAACCGATCATCGTTCACGTGCTTGAGAAGGTCGAGCAGCTGACGGATGTCGAGCGCGTGGTCATCACCTGCCCGGCCGAGTTCGTGGCCGAGACGCAGAAGCTTCTCGAGCACCGCAACCTCGCAGGCCGCTTCTCGTGCATTGAGGGTGGCGAGACGCGTCAGGAGTCGGTGTACAAGGGCATGCTCGAGCTCGGCGCCTGCGAGACCATCGTCATCCACGAAGCCGTGCGTCCGTTCGTGACGCTGGCTGAGTTCCGCGTGCTGATCGACAGCGACTTCGAGAACGCGATCTACGGCACGCGGATCCCGTTCACGGTGCTTGCCGGACACGAGTACGTCGAGGACACGCTCGAGCGTTCTCGGCTGGTCAACGTGCAGCTGCCGCAGAAGTTCAACGCCGAGAAGCTCATGCAGGCCCACGAGAGCGCGCGCGCAGACGGCATCGAGTTCACCGAAGACGCGAGCATGCTTTTCCACTACCAGGAGGCGCGGATCCGTATCCTTGAAGGATCCGAGCGCAACATCAAGATCACCGAGCCGACAGACCTGATCATCGGCGAAGCCATCTACAACGAGTACGTCCTCGGGGGGGCGCAGGATTGATGAAGACCTGCATCATCACAGGCGCGAGCCAGGGTATCGGCCGCGCGGCTGCGGTTCGCCTGAGCCAGGAGCCCGATATTCAGAACTTCGTGCTGCTCGCGCGTAGCGCGTCTGGTCTTGAAGGCACCGTCTCTCAAATGAACCGCGAGGGCAAGAACATCAAGGCGCTGCCGACCGACCTGTCGGACATCGATGCCATCGAGCCGCTCGTCAAGAGCATCTACGACGAGTTCGGCAGCATCGATCTGCTCCTGAATGTAGCCGGCTACGCCGAGCCAGCCGCGTTGCTCGACACCACCAACGAGAACATCAGGACGACGTACTTCATCAACGTCTTCGCGCCCATCGTCATAACGCGTGAGTGTGTGAAGTACATGCGCAACCATCCGTCCAAGATCCTCAACGTCGCGTCGACCGCCGGCGTCACTCCTCGCCCGGGCTGGCTCGCGTATGCGTCGTCGAAATCGGCCGTCGTCTCGATGGGCGAAACGCTGACAAGCGAACTCGCCGAGTACGGGATCAAGGTCTACACGATCTCGCCAGGGCGATGCGCGACCGAGCTGAGGCGCAAGCTCGCTCCCGAGGAAGACCCCTCGACGATCATGCAGCCGGAGCACGTGGCAGACATCATCGCAACGCTCGTAAGCGACGCCGAGACGTGCCTCGACGGCCAGAACCTCGTCGTGAGGCAGTTGCCCGCGCCCAAGCGATGAGCCTTCTCGAGTACTACCTGTCGGCTGCCTGGCTGCGCGCGTTCTATCTCGTGTGTGCGCTGCTTCCCGTCCGGGCCGACAAGGTGGTGTTCGCCTCGGCACGCGCCGAGAAGCTCGAGGGCAATCTGAGCTACATCCACGATGCACTCCTCGGCGAGCACCCAGACACCCGCGTCGTGCTCCTGCTCGATCGCTACTCGTACGATTTCACGGGCAAGGTCATCTACTTCCTCAAGCTCGTCAGGGCGTGCTATCACCTCGCGACCGCGCACTTCGTGTTCGTCGACAACGCGTACCTGCCGATTCATGTGGGTCCTCATCGTAAGGGCACGAAGGTGATCCAGGTGTGGCATGCCGGCGGCGCTCTCAAGCGCTTCGGAGTGGACACATGCCCGCCCAACCGGGAAGTCGAGAACCGGTTCATCCACAAGTACTACGACTACGTGATCGTGGGGTCGGACGAAGCGGTCGCGTCATATGCGTCGGCCTTGCGGACGCCGGCCAAGCACGTGTTGCCGCTGGGTATCGCGCGCACCGACTTCTTCTACGACGAGCAGAAGATGGCCGATGCGAGAGCTCAGGTCTACGCGGCGCATCCGGAGCTGGAAGGTCGCAAGGTCGTCTTGTACGCCCCGACCTTTCGCGGCTACAGCGATGAAAAGCAGCCGAAGCAGGGGCTCGATGCCACGCTCCTGCACGAGCGGCTCGGCGATTCCTACGCAATCGTGCACAAGCTGCACCCTGTCTTCTCGACCGATCTGGTCGACGGTTCCGGGTTCGACGTCGTGGTGGGGACGGAGTTCGACGTGAACGAACTGTTCACCGTCACCGACGTTCTCGTGACCGACTATTCTTCATCGATCTTCGAGTACGCGCTGATGCGCAAGCCGCTCGTCCTTCTCGTCGACGACCTCGAGGACTACGTGGCTGACCCGGGCTTCTACCTCGATTTCGAGGTCGAGATGGTAGGGGAATTCGCGCGAACATCTGCGCAGGTCGCTCAGATCATCTCGGATGGGAAATTCGATCTGTCGCGCTGGGACTCGTTCGTCGCCAAGCACTGTCAGTACGACGACGGCCATGCGAGCGAGCGTCTCGTCGAGTTCTTGGCGGGTATCTAGTGACCGGGCGAATGTACCGCTTCTGCACAACTCGCCCGGACGAGTGCTGTATCATTCCGTGTCGGTTGTTTCGCCGATGATCGGGCGAGAGGTCCGCGCCGGCGAGCAGGGGTGGCATGCACGGGGCCACCGCGCTATCCGAGAAGCTCGAGCCATCTGATGGAGACGATGTACACGATTCCCAAGCACGATGAGGCGCCGCTGCCGATCGTCAACCTGGTCTCGGAGACAGTCGACGGTTGCAAGGGCCATGGCGTGCACACCGCTTTCGTCCAGACCCAGAGCGCGCTCGAGCGCTCGGGCGTGGATGTTCGCGTGAACAGTGGGGATCACTGCGACATCGTCCACATCCAGACGATGGGGCTGAAGTCCTTGCGCCAGCTCTTGCGAGCGAGGGAGCGCGCGGTCGTCACCGCGCACATCGTTCCCGAATCGCTCGTGGGCAGCTTCGTGCTCGCGCCGCTCTGGCTACCCATCGGTGCCGCCTACATGCACGCTTTCTACGCGCTCGCCGACGAGGTTCTCGCGGTCTCTCCAGAGGTGCTCGACGGCCTGCGTCGCATGAAGCTCAACGTTCCCATGCGCGTCGTACCCAACGCCGTCGAGGTCGAGAACTTCAAGCCGCAGCCGGGATGGCGCGAAGAGATGCGTGAGCGTCTGAGCATCGCGCCGGATCGCTTTGTGGCAATCTGCGCAGGCCAGATCCAGCCGCGCAAAGGCATTGACGCTTTCATCGAGACGGCCATTGCGATGCCCGATGTAACGTTCGTCTGGGTGGGCGGCATGCCGTTCAGACGGCTCACCGATCACTATCGCCACATGCTCGCGTCCGTGGCAGGAGCGCCGGAAAACTGCCACTTCGTCGGTGACGTTCCCTACGGCGAGATGGCCAAGTGGTACGCCTCGGCAGACTGCCTGTTCTTCCCGTCGGTGCAAGAGACGTTCGGCCTCGCGATCGTTGAGGCCGCCGCCGCGGGGCTGCCGCTCGTGTTGCGCGATATCGATACGTACCGCCCGCTGTTCGGCGACTCATACCTCGGCAGTGATGGTGACGGTTTCGTTGCCGCAATCGGACAGCTGCGGGATGACGCGGGCATGCACGCGAGCTACGTGAAGCGCTCGCACGAGCTTGCCGCGCGCTTCGACACATCGTGCCTCGCCGACAACCTCCTTGAGGTCTACAGCGACGTGCTTGCCCGCTCAGAGGCCGAACGGGCGCGCTCTGCTCGGCGGTTGAGGCCGGTATTGCAGTGGGCGTTCGGCGATCGGCCGGGCAGGCGCTGACGCGTCGGCTGCTTGCTCAGTCGTCCTTCGGCTCGTCGAGTGAGCGCGGCTTCATGGCGAGGTAGCGCGTGAAGACGAGCCAACCCGCGAACACCTCGGTGTAGTAGGTCACGCCACGCCACAGTAGTGTCGCCGCGCCCGCGATCGCCGCGGGAGCCTGTGTGGCCAGCAGGGCGGCGGTTGCTGCTTCGACCGCGCCGCTTCCCCCGGGCGTGGGCGAGATGATCGCGAGCGCCATCGCGCCTACAGCCGTCGCCATCAGCGGTAGCACCGCGCCGCGCCAGCCGAGTCCGTACATGATCACCGGCAGGCACACCACAAGGCAGAGGCGCGACATGAACAGGCCGAAGAAGGAGAGCGCCAGGTGAGAGGGCTTCTCTCGGGTCAGCGTCTTGACGTCGGTGGCGAACTGTCGGGCCTCGTGGTTGATGCCACTGGCAACGCGGGTGGCGCGCTTCTTCCCGATGACCCGCGCGAGCCACGGCCTCGACAGCACCCGCTCGAGCCACGCAATGGCCGAGTGGGGCCGCGCGGAAAGCCATATCACGAAGGAGAGCACAACAGCGATGGCGCCAACACCGGACCAGACGAGGAGTTCAGCGCCGTGCGTCTGCAGCGGCATGACGATTGCCGCGCCCACGCCGACGACGAGGAAGAACGCCCCCGTGAGCAGGCTGTGCATCGCGATGATGGCGCTCGACTCGCCTGGGGTGAGGCCCTCGCGCGTGAGGCAGAACACGCCTGCGGGGATGCCGCCCGACCCGAAGGGTGTCACGAGCGCGGCGAAGTCGCCTCCGAGGAACGCCCCGGTCATGTGCATGAGCTGGCCGCGAATTCCACGCTGAGTGAGCGCGGCGAATCCCAGTCCCTGGCCCAGCCAAGAAAGCGCGCTGAGAGCGAGCGCGAGCAGCAGCCACCCGAACGGCAGTGCGACAACGCCAGTGAGCACCTGTTTGCCGCCTGCCAAGAACGTGACGATGAGGCCCGCCGTCACGCCGATGGTGACCGCGACGGTCAGACTCGCGCGTAACGCGCGGGGGTCGAGCATCTCGGTGCGCTGGGGGTCCTTGTCGGTCATCGAGCTCCTCCGGCTGCGGGTGCGTTCGATTCCGCCCTGTGCACGGTATCCTCTCATACCCACGCCGAGAAGATCCTGAGCTCGGTTTGCTTCAGCCTACGTTGGCGAGTGAATCCCCCGATATGCCCCAGAACATCTGATCTGGGGCTCGCGGGCGACCAGCCCGGCAGCGGCCTCGAGCACGAGCAACGCTGCGAGCCGGACCGTGCGGCGGTCCGGCGCGTCTATGGTCGCGTCGATCTCGGTGATGTCGATACCGACGACGCGGGGGTCGCGGGCGACGAGGAACGCGATCTCGCGCAGCTCGTCTGCAGAGATGCCTCCTGGAGCGGCGGATGGACAGCCGGGCGCCGTGGCTCGGTCGCACACGTCGACGTCGATGTCGACGAAGACCGGCCGCCCACCGGCGCCGGCACGTTCTAGCGCGTAGGCGACGAGCTGCTCGAGGGGCCGCCGGCGCAGCTCGGCGCGGTGGATGACGGTGATGCCGTATTCCAGGGCGCGCCTCGCGTACGCGGCGGAGTTTGAGAAGTCCGCGATCCCGAGCTGTACGATGTTCGCGCCCGGCAGCCGGGCCTCGACGAGCCGTCGCACCGGCGAGCCGTTGCTGATGCCGTCGCGCAGATCGTGGTGGGCGTCGATCGTGATGAGGCCGAAGTCGCGGAGATGGTCGCCGGCAAGCGCCGTCGCTACCGGGAACGTGAGCGAGTTGTCGCCCCCGAGTGCCACCAGCAGTCGTGCCCCACCGGCGCGGACGCGCCCGACCGCATCGTGCACGCGCGCTTCGCCGTTGGCACCGTCCGGCTCGACTACGTCACCGAAGTCCAGCGCGGTCAGCTTGGCGACGTCGATTCCGCGAGATGCCGAGTACGTCGAGTAGCGCTGCAGTGCGTCGCGCACCGCGGCTGGAGTCGCATGCGCTCCCGTGGGCGTGATCGAGGTGCGGTACGTGGGCACGCCGAGAAGTGCGAGATCGCACAGGCCGTTCTCGGCAGGGGCGGGAGCGATCCAGCTTGCCGCTCGGGGCCAGAGTGAATCGCTTGGGAGCTGGGCTTGGGGCACGGGGCCTCGCTTCTAGTCTTCGGCGACTTGGTAGCTATCGCCGCCGAGCGCCTTGATGCGATACATGGCTTCGTCGGCTCGGCGCATGAGCGTGTCGGCGTCATCGCCCGGCCGGTAGCTGGCGATGCCGATGCTTATCGTGGCGCCAAGCGCTGGGTCGTCCCTGCGGGTGGCGATCCGCACGCCTTCGAGGATCTTGCTCGCAACCTTCTCGGCATCTTGGGCGTCGGAGACGTTGGGGAGCAAGACGACGAACTCGTCGCCGCCGATGCGTGCGATGGTGTCTGCCGCGCGCACGGCCTCGATGAGCGCGGAGCCCACCGAAATCAACACCTTGTCGCCGGGCACGTGCCCGAGGGTGTCGTTGAGCGCTTTGAACCGGTCGATGTCGCAGAAGAGCAGGGTGGGCGTGGTCTGCTCGCGCTCGGCGCTTGTGATCGCGACGTCGAGCCGGTCAGTGAAGAGCAGCCGGTTGGGAAGGCCGGTGAGCGGGTCATGAGTGGCAAGATGGCGAGCGAGTTCCTCGGCGGCTTTGCGCTCGCTGATGTCGCGGAAGTCCTCGATGATTCCGGCGACCATGCCGTCGACGATGAAGGGTTGCGCCGTGATGAGGCACGATACCGGTGTGCCGTCGGGACGCTGCTTCTCAACTTCGGCGCTGTAGCGGCCGCTGCCCCTCAGTATCATCGTGAGCGCGCACTGCGGCGTTCCGCACGTTGGGCCGGGAAGCGCGTCGTAACATTTCATTCCGACTGCGGTGTCGTAGTCGATGTGAGCGATCTCGGCGAAGGTCCGATTGACGCGCGTCATCGTGAAGTCGGGATTGATGATGCGCATCCCGTCTGCGGCCGTCTCGAAGACCTGCGCGAGCTCATCGTGCGCTACCCGCAGGTCGTGATCTCTCTCCTTGTGGGCCGTGATGTCTCGAATGACAGCGACGATGATCTTCTGGTCCGCGAGCGTCGCGATGCGTGCGTTCACCTCGACGGGGAAGGTCGAGCCGTCCCTGCGCCGGTGGACGGACTCGAAGAGCGAGCCCGACTCGGTGACAGTGCCTCCCCGAGTCATGTCGTAGGCGGAGGAAAGAACACCGTCGGCGGGCACGATGAGGTCTGTCACGTCCATACCAATGAGCTCCGAGGACCCGTAGCCGTAGGCACTCGCCGCGGCGCCGTTTGCGATGGTGATTCGATGGTCAGCCAGGTTGACGAACATCACGATGTCGCGGACGTGGCCGAGAAGCAGTCGGCACTCGTCGCTGATCGCTGGGTCACCGCCTATGCTGCAGTTGGCGTCGTCCACCGGGTCCCCTAGCCATGTGGTGCCTTTGCGAGAGTCACTATCACACATAGTGTAGGACATGACCATGTGAATACCACGCGAAGATTGCGCTCTATTAAGGTGTAGTGGATTCTCGGTCCCCTGCGCGTCTAGAGTTGGACGCGCCCGCGTCTCGGGCACAAGGTCAGTAGTCCGCCACTGCCTGCCATTCGTCTGGGCGGGGCTCGAACCCTGGGAGTTGCGCGTGTCGACACAGTCCCGCATCACGATCGGACAACGAGCGCTCGGCATCGACGAGGTCGTATCCGTGGCGCGATTCGGTGCCGAGGTAGAAATCTCCGATGCGGCGGTTGCAGCCATCGAGGCGTCGCGCGCCCACATCGAAGAGCTCGCGAACTCCGGCCGCCCCGTCTACGGCGTCTCGACCGGGTTCGGCGCGCTCGCGACCCGCTTCATCGAGCCGGAAAAGCGTATGCAGCTCCAGCGCTCGCTCGTGCGCTCGCATGCAGCGGGCAGCGGGCCGTGCGTCGAGACCGAGGTCGTGCGCGCGCTCATGCTGCTGCGCCTGGCCACGCTGTGCACGGGGCGGACGGGGGTGCGCGTCACGATCGCTCGGGCTTATGCAGACTGCCTAAACGCCCACGTCACGCCGTGCGTTCCCGAGTACGGATCGCTCGGTTGCTCGGGTGACCTCGCTCCACTTGCGCACTGTGCGCTCGCCATCATGGGCGAGGGCGAGGTCTTCGACGCGAGCGGCACGCGCATGCCAACCGCCGACGCGTTTGCGGCAGCGGGGCTGACGCCCGTCGAACTCGCCGCGAAGGAGGGGCTCGCTCTCATCAACGGCACCGACGGGATGCTGGGGATGCTGTGCCTCGCGATCCACGATCTCGCAGACCTCGTGAAGGTCGCCGACATCTCTGCGGCGATGAGTGTCGAGGTGCTGCTGGGGACCGACGCCGTCTTCGCTGCCGATCTGCAGGCGTTGCGTCCGCATCCGGGCCAGGCAGCGAGCGCCCGCAACATGGTGCGGTTGTTGGCGGGCTCCGGGATCGTCGCGTCGCACACGGTTGGCGACACGAAGGTGCAGGACGCGTACTCGCTGCGCTGCGCACCGCAGGTGGCCGGTGGCGTGCGCGACACGATCGAGCACGCACGGGCGGTGGCACAGCGCGAGCTGGCGTCGGCGATCGACAACCCGGTGGTACTGCCGGACGGTCGCGTTGAGAGCAACGGGAACTTCCACGGCGCGCCCATCGCCTACGTGCTCGACTTCCTCGCGATCGTGGCCGCCGACCTCGCGTCGATTTCGGAGCGTAGAACCGACCGCATGCTCGACAAGAACCGCAGCAACGGGCTGCCGCCGTTTCTCGCCGACGACCCGGGCGTGGACTCGGGTCACATGATCGCGCAGTACACCCAGGCCGGCATGGTGAGCGAGATGAAGCGGCTCGCCGTGCCGGCGAGCGTGGACTCGATCCCGTCCTCGGCGATGCAGGAGGACCACGTCTCGATGGGCTGGAGCGCGGCGCGCAAGCTGCGGCGTTCGGTCGACGCCCTTTCGCGCGTACTCGCGATCGAGCTGCTCACGGCCGCTCGCGCGCTCGACTTCCGTGCGCCGCTCGCGCCGGCTGCGGGCACAGGCGCTGTGCACGCGCTCGTGCGAACGCGGGTCACTGCGGCGGGGCCGGACCGTTGGCTGTCGCCGGAGATCGAGGCAGCACATGAGCTCGTCGTGAGCGGCGGGGTCGCCTTAGCGGCTGAAGGCGCTGTCGGCGGGCTGGAGTAGGGAACCGAACCGAAGACAGGAGTTTCGCGATGACGTCAGGACCTCGCCCCGTACGCGCCGCGCGCGGCACGGAGCTCACCGCGCAGGGCTGGCCGCAGGAGGCCGCGCTGCGCATGCTGCAGAACAACCTCGACCCCGAGGTCGCCGAGCACCCCGACTCACTCGTCGTCTACGGCGGCACCGGCAAGGCCGCGCGCAACTGGGAGTCGTTCGACGCGCTGCAGCGCACCCTGCGCACGCTGAAGGCCGACGAGACGATGCTCGTGCAATCCGGCAAGCCGGTGGGCGTCATGCAGACGCATGAGTGGGCGCCGCGCGTGCTCATCGCGAACAGCAACCTCGTGCCGCAGTGGGCGACGTGGCCGGAGTTCCGGCGCCTCGAAGCGCTGGGGCTCACGATGTACGGCCAGATGACCGCCGGCAGCTGGATCTACATCGGCACGCAAGGCATCGTCCAGGGCACCTACGAGACCTTCGCTGCAATCGCCGAGAAGCGCTTCAGCGGCACGCTTGCCGGCACGCTCACCGTCACCGGCGGCTGCGGCGGCATGGGCGGCGCGCAGCCGCTCGCGGTCACCATGAACGGCGGCGTCGTGCTCGTGGTCGACGTCGACGCGAGCCGCCTCGAGCGGCGCGTGCGCGACCGCTACCTCGACGAGTGGACGAGCAACATCGACGACGCGATCGCGCGCGTGCTCGACGCGAAGAAGGCGCGCGCGCCGCTGTCGGTAGGGCTCGAGGGCAACTGCGCCTACGTGCTGCCGGAGCTGCTCCGCCGCGGCATCGCGGTCGACATCGTCACCGACCAGACGTCGGCGCACGACCCGCTCGCGTATCTGCCGCTCGCGGTGCCCTTCGAGGAGTGGCACGCGTTCGCCGAGCGCGATCCGGAAGGCTTCACGACCGCCGCGCGCGAGTCGATGGCGCGCCACGTCGAGGCGATGGTGGGCTTCATGGACGCAGGCGCCGAGGTCTTCGACTACGGCAACTCCATCCGAGCCGAGGCCGAGCTGGGCGGCTACACGCGAGCCTGGGAGTTCCCCGGCTTCGTGCCGGCCTACATACGGCCGCTTTTCTGCGAGGGCAAGGGTCCGTTCCGGTGGGCGGCGCTCTCGGGCGACCCCGCCGACATCGCCGCGACCGACCGCGCCGTGCTCGAGCTCTTCCCCGACAACGAGCCGCTCCACCGCTGGATCACGCAAGCGCAGGAGAAGATCGCGTTCCAGGGCCTCCCCGCGCGCATCTGCTGGCTCGGCTACGGCGAGCGCGATAAGGCCGGCGCGCGCTTCAACCAGATGGTCGCGAGCGGCGAGCTGCGCGCCCCGATCGTCATCGGCCGAGACCACCTCGACTGCGGCAGCGTTGCGAGCCCGTACCGCGAGACCGAGGCGATGCTCGACGGCTCCGACGCTATCGCCGACTGGCCGCTGCTAAATGCACTCGTCAACACCGCGTCCGGCGCGACGTGGGTCAGCATCCACCACGGGGGCGGCGTCGGCATCGGCCGCTCCATCCACGCCGGCCAGGTCACCGTCGCCGACGGCACGCCCCTGGCCGCCGAGAAGATCGCGCGCGTGCTCACCAATGATCCGGGCATGGGCGTCATCCGCCACGTCGACGCGGGCTACGAGCGCGCTGTCGAGGTCGCAGACGAGCGAGGCGTGCGCATCCCGATGCGCGAGGGCGCTTCCGAGGGCGGCGCGCTGTGACGTCGCGCGCGTCCGCGACCCCCGGGAGCATGCTCGTCACCAACGTCGGCGAGCTCGTGACCTGCGATCCGACGCAGGGCGACTGCTCGCCGCTGGGCGTCATCCGCGGGGGCGCGTTCGTGATCGAAGAAGGCCGCGTGGCTTGGGTCGGCCGCGCCCTCGGCGCGCCTGTTGCCGATGAGCGTGTTGATGTGGGCGGCCGCGCGGTCGTCCCCGGATTCGTCGACAGCCACACTCACATCGTCTTCGGGGGCGACCGCGCCGAGGAGTTCGCCGCTCGCATGGCGGGCGACCGATACGATGGCGGCGGGATCGCGACCACCGTCGCCGCCACGCGCGCGGCGGGCGACGCGGAGCTGCGCGCCAGCGCAGCGGGCCGCCTGGCCGAGATGACGGCTGCAGGTACGACGACGTTGGAGGCGAAGAGCGGCTACGGGCTCGACGTCACGACCGAAGAGCGACTGCTGCGCATCAGCGGCGAGCTCACGACTGAGACGACCTTCCTCGGCGCCCACGTACTGCCGCCGGAGTTCGCGAACGACCGGGCGGCGTACGTGGATTGCGTGTGCGGCCCGATGCTCGCGGCGTGCGCGCCGCTCGCGCGCTGGATCGACGTCTTCTGCGATAAGGGCGCCTTCGACGCCGATGAGACGCGCGCGGTCCTCTCGGCGGGGGTTGCGGCGGGGCTCGCACCGCGGCTGCACGGAAACCAGCTCGGGTACGGGCCGGGAGCGAAGATTGCAGCCGAGTTCGGCGCGGCGAGCCTCGATCACGGCACCTACCTGCACGACGACGACATCGTTGTTCTCCACGATGCCGGCGTCGTCGTGACCCTGCTGCCCGCCGCCGAGTTCTCGACGCGCTCGCCCTATCCGGATGCGCGCCGCCTGTTCGCGGCAGGCGCCACGGTGGCTCTCGCCACCGACTGCAACCCGGGCAGCAGCTACGTGACGTCGATGCTCTTCGTGATCGCGCTCGCCGTGCGCGAGATGCACATGACGTCGGCCCAGGCGCTGCTCGCAGCGACCGCCGGCGGTGCTGCCGCCCTTCGCCGAGACGACATCGGTCGGCTGGCTGTCGGTTGCTCGGCCGACTTCGTCGTGCTCGACGCACCATCGCACCTCCACATAGCCTACCGTCCCGGCTCGCCCCTCGTTGCGCAAACGTGGGCGCGCGGCGAGCTCGTCTTCGCACGCGACGGAGGTGGCGCCACGTGACCGACCCGGATCTCGAGCGACTGCGCTCTCTGACCTGCATCAAGTGGACGTGGCACGGCGAGGACGTACTGCCAGCATGGGTCGCCGACATGGACCTGCCGCCCGCACCGGTCACCGTCGAGGCGGTTCGTGCGCTCGTCGACCGCGGCGATTTCGGCTACAACTTCGCGGCCGCGAAGCAGCTGCCTGAGGTGTTCTCGGCGTGGGAGGAGCGGCGCCACGGGTGGCGGCCGGACGCGAAGAGCGTCCGCGTGTTCTGCGATGTGATGCAGGCGGTCGACGTCGCGCTCTGGATGCGCTGCAAGCCGGGCGACGGCGTCATCGTCTTCACGCCCAGCTACCCGCCATTCCTCAAGAGCGCGACCACCGACGGGCGCCTCATGATCGACTGCCCCCTCGACCCCGACGGCTGGGGCATCGACCCAGTGAAGCTGGCAGCCGCCGCATCGCAAGCGCATGCTCGCGCCATCTTGTTATGCAATCCGCATAACCCCACTGGCCGAGCGTTCTCTCGCGAAGAACTCGCGCTCATCGCCGAGGCCGCCGAACGCCACGACCTGCTCGTGGTCAGCGACGAGATCTGGTGCGACCTCGTGCACCCGGGAGCCCGCCACATCCCAATAGCCTCACTCGACGACGACGCCGTCGCCGCGCGCACCGTCACGATCTCGGCGGCAAGCAAGGCGTTCAACATCGCTGGTCTGCACTGCGCGGTCGCGCATCTCGGCGATGCGGGGGTGCGCGACGCGATCGCCGCACTTCCCGGTCACGTTCTCGGTGCTGTCGGTTCGCCCGGTGCCGAGGCGACGCTTGCCGCATGGACGTGCGGAGAGCCATGGCTCGCCGAGACGACCCTGCACCTCACTGCCATGCGCGACCACCTTGCCGCGCGACTCGCTGCCGAGCTGCCGGACGCCCGGCTCGTGCTTCCCGAGGCGACGTACCTCGCCTGGCTCGACCTGCGCTCCTACGGGCTCGGCGACGACCCCGCGAGGGTGCTGCTTGAGGAGGCGCGGGTGGCCTTGTCGGCGGGTCCCGACTTCGGCGAGCACGGTGCCGGGTTCGCGCGGCTCAACTTCGCGACCACTCGGCCGATCCTCGACGCGATCGTCGACCGGATCGTCGAACGCTTGCTCCGGGCGAGCTGAGCCTCCGGCTACCCGCGAAGCGTGTAGCCGAGTTCGCGCGCTGATTTGCGCAACTTCTCGATCTTGGCCGGATCGTCGGGGTCGCTCGGTCCGACAAGTCCGACCATGAATCCGGCTTGAACCGACAACTTGCCCTTCGCGTGCACAACGTCCATCGGACCCGTAGCCTGCGATTCCACCTGCTCTAGCAGTTCTGCGCACAGTTCGTAGAAGAGACCCATGGTCTGTCGTCCTTCGACTCGCGATGCGGGATAGCTGTTAGGGGCGGTTCGTCAGCTGCCGCATCGTGCTGGCGATCAGGCCGATGAACTGCGCGAAAAACGCCTCGAACTGCCCGATCTCATCCGTGCTGTTCTTGACGTCGTAACTCACGTCGAAGCTGCCGCCGGCGAGCAAGGTGGAGGTCTCCTCCATGTGCGCGGTCATCTCCTTGAGGCGGTTGAAGATCAGCGCGTTCATCAGGATGGCTACCGCGACGGCGAGGATCACGAGCATCGCCAGGATGATGCCGAGCACCTGTGTCTGAGCCTGGCTGAGCGCGCTGACCTGCGCACCCACGTCATGAGAGAAGGCCAGCACCCCGATGACATCGCCACCGGCGTCCTTGATCGGCACAGCGCCATAGAGGATGTTCGCCTTTTGCCCGAGACTGGTGGGCTCAGAAAGTGACGCGGGGACGCCGGCCTCCGAGTCGCTGGTTTCGCCCCACGCGTCGGTGCTGCCGACAAGCACCCAGTTCTGCGCGTCGGTCCATGCCTGCTGGGCGCCCGGGGTCGACGAGGTGATGGCGCTCCATGACTTCTCGTCGAGGCCGCTCTTCTTGAGATAGAGGCCGTACTGGTCGCCGGTCTGCTGGTTGAGCTGTTTGACGAAGCTGGCGATCTCCTCGCCAAGCTCCATGTAACCGATGATCGTCGTGCCGTCGGCTGCGTAGTAGGGGTGAACGACGCGCAACGCAACGGCTGTGGCTCCGAGTTCGAGCCCGCTCGCATACCCACCGGTTTTGACGGACTGCAGGTAGGTCTTGCGCTTGAGCACGTCATCGAACTGCGCCGGCTTGTGAACTCGCAGGAAGATCGTCCCCGGGGGGTTCGGGCGCTCGAAGTACCAGTGAGTTATCTGAAAGTCCTTCTTCATCGCGGCGAACTGCGGCGACACGTACGCAAAGAGCGCGTTGCGATCCCTCGCGAGGTACAGGTCCCGGATCTTCGGGTCGGCTTCCTTGGCGGCGAGAGTGGACGCGAGTTTGTTGGTGTCCGCTTGCTGTAGCGCGTCGAGGTTCGCTTGGGCGCCGCTGAGAACCGAGGCGGTTTCGGCGTTGAGGGTCTTGGTGTAGTTCTGGTTCAGGGCGAGGACTATCACGCCGGCGCCAACGACAAAGATCAGCGTGATCGAAAGAAGGACCTTCAGTCTGATGGACACCCTAAGCTCTCCCCGGACTCGGCAAACGGCTGTGGCAGCGGAGCAGGGGCCGAGAGTCCGAAGCGCGACGAGTCACCCCTCGCAGGAACCCTGCAACATACTGAGTGTCGGCGCGGTTGCCGGAGTTCTTTAACACCACTTCGGTCGGGAATCAGGCGCGTGCGCCCTTCTCGAGCTTGCGCAGCAGCGCGAAGAGCCTCGTGCGCTCATCGGCGGTGAGCGCGTCATCGACGACGCGCTGCAGGTCGGCGGCGTGTCGCGCGTACGATCCTTCGATGAGTGTGCGGCCTTCGGCGGTCAACTCGACGAGCCGGCTGCGCTTGTCGGTGGGGTGTTTGGCGCGGGTTACGAGTCCGCGGCCTTCGAGGCGGTCGACCGCGGTCGTCATGGAGCCGCTTGTGAGATGGATCTCGGCGGCGATCGCGTTGACTGCGAGCGGGCCGCGGTGCAGTAGCGACTCGAGTATCGCGAAGTCGGTGTAGCACAGCCCCGTGTGGCTGATGGACTCGCGCGCGACCGCGTCCATCGCCGAGTGGGCGTGCATGAGTGCCAACCACAGAGTCGGCGCGTTCGGTTTAGGGTTCATCGGCTGCCTTTGAGCATGCGGTTCGCCGGAACGCGACATGCGCGGGAAGTATCTTGATATCAAGATAGCATTGTGGGTATCTTCTCGTCACGCCAAAGACCGGCGTTCCGAGCAAGACGAAGGAGGATGCCATGCGTTTCGCTCATGCAGACGATCTCGAGAAGCCCGCAGTCGGGGTTCTGCCCAAGGGGACCCACTACTGGTGTCAGTGTGGTCAGACGAAGACGCCGCCGTACTGCGACGGCTCTCACGGGGACTCGGGTATCACCCCGCTCGCCTTCGAGTCCGATGGCGTGACGCCCGTCGCAGTGTGCACGTGCGGCCTCACGAAGAGCCCGCCGTTTTGCGATGGATCGCACGTCGACTTCTGAGTCTGAACGACTCAACGTAATCGAAAAGCGGCCCTTCCCGGATCCGGGGAGGGCCGCTTCGGTGTACTGGCGGAGGGTCACGGCGTCACGGGAGTCGTCATGGTAGAGCAGGTCAAGTCGATCGATTTTCGTGCTCGTGAGGCCAAACGCATCGGGTCTGCGCCGGAGTCTGTCATCGACGAGGCTTTGTCCATTCTCGACGCGTGCATCTACTGAGCTGAGCGCTGAAGGACGCGGCGCGAATCAGCCGACACGGACGCAGCGCATGGACATGCTGGCCATGTCGATGCCGGTGTGCGTGAAGGAGAGCGCGTCGTCGTCCTCGCGCATCGCCGCGGCGTAGAGCAGCGGCAGGTAGTGGTCGTTGGTGGGCACGGAGAGCCGCGCCATCGTGCCCGCCGAGTTGTAGTCCACGAGCGCCGTCTGGTCGCGGCGGACGAGCGCATCGGCGACCCAGGCGTCGAACTCCTCGGCCCATGGTCGTACGGGTGCATCGGGCTGCCAGCTCATGCCAGCGAAGCTGTGCACGATGTTGCCACTGCCCACCACCAGCACGCCTTCATCGCGCAGCGGAGCGAGCCTGCGGCCCAGGCCCCAGTGCGTGGCGGCGGGAGCGGCCATATCGAGCGACAGCTCGAAGACCGGCACATCGGCATCGGGCCACATGTGGCGCAGCACGCTCCACGACGCGTGATCGAGCCCCCACGAGTCGTCGCGAACGGTCTCCGATACGAGCTCGCGTACGCGCGCGGCGCCAGCCGGTGAGCCGGGCGCCGGGTACTCGACCCGGTAGAGCTCCTCGGGAAAGCCGCCGAAGTCGTGGATCGTAGGTGGCATCGCCGAGGAGAGTACGTGCGTGCCGCGCGTGAGCCAGTGCGCCGAGACGACGAGCACGGCATCCGGCTGCGGCAGGTCTGCGGCGAGCGCCGAGAGGCTGCGCGTGAATGCGTTGTCGGCAAGCGCGTTCATGGGATTGCCGTGCGCGAGGAAGAGCGCCGGCATGCGATCGGTGGAGCGCGGATTCTCGCTCATCTCGGCCTCCCAGACGGGTGTCACAGGGCGGTTGCGGGTACAACCAAGCGGTGCGGTGGAACATCTTGATATCAAGAGAGATGCCAAGGCGCCGCGCTTGTTCGGATCAGGAAAGAGGGACGCTCATGCACGCTGCTCCAAACCAGTGGCCATCGCTTCCGTACCCGGAATGGGCCGAAACCAAGAAGACGGTGCAGCTCTACTCGCAGATGCTCGGAAAGACGAGGCTTGCGCTCTCGCCGACACTGCCGGAGTGGCTCGGCAGCAGCCTCGAGGTGACGGCGCGCGGCCTGACCACCGGCGCGATGGCGTGGGGAACCGCGTCGGTGGAAGTGTCGCTCGACTTCATCGAACACAAGATGCGTGTCGAAACGAGCAGCGGACGGTCCGCGACGCTCTCGCTTCTGCCGGCGATGAGTGTGGCCCACGTCTACGGGACGCTTTGCGACATCTACGCTGAGTTCGGGATCGACGTCGACATCTGGGACAAGCCGCAGGAGCTCGACGACACCACGCCATTCTCGGCGGATATGGTTCACGCGACGTATGACGCCGATGCGATCCGGCGCTGGTGGACGGCTATCTCTGCGATCCGCAACGTGTTCGACGAGTGGCGCTCGCCGTTCTTCGGCCGCAGCAGCGTCCAGTTCTGGTGGGGTGCTTTCGACATCGCCGTGCTGCTGTTCAACGGCGAGCACGCGGTGGCGCCGAACGACCGCGGCTACATCGTGCGCTACGACCTCGACGCCGAGTTCATGAACGCAGGCTTCTGGCCGGGCGATGACAGCGCGCCGAATCCCGTGTTCTACGCATACATCCATCCGAGGCCTGAGGGCTGCGAGCTCGTCCCTATCAACGCCCAGGGCGCCGCGTGGGTCGAGCAGATGGACGAATGGATGGTGCCCTACGAAGCCGTGCTCGCCACCGGCGATCCGCGCCAGGCGCTGCTCAGCTTCCTCGACTGCGTGTACGCGATCGCCGGATCGCACGCCGGCTGGGACTTGAAGCGCTACACCTACACCCCACCGACGCCCCCAAAGCACGACTGACCCCGCTTCCGAGAGGAGCCGCCGTGCCCCGAGTCGCTGCGCTATGTGGTTCGCGCCGCACAGGGAGTTACAACCAGTCGCTCCTGAACGCGCTTATCGAGCGTGCACCGGAGGGACTCGAGTTCGTGCAGGTCGATATTCGCGACTTCCCGTTCTTCAGCCAGGACGACGAGTCCGATCCGCCGAGGGCCGTGCGAGAAGCAAAGACGCTCGTCCAAGGATGCGACTGCGTTTTGCTCGTCTCGCCGGAATACGACTTCGGCGTGCCGGGCTACCTCAAGAACGCGGTCGACTGGCTCTCGCGGCCCTTCGGCGACCGGACGCTCGTGGGGCGGCCGATGGCGGTCTGCGGCGCGTCGACAGGCTCCATGGGTACGATCCGCGGGCAGCTCCACTGGCGGCAGAGCTGGTACTACTTCAAAGCGCCGGTCTTCTCGGAAGCCGAGCTCACCGTCGCGTTCAGCCGCGAATCGTTCGACGACGAGGGCCGGCTGGTCAGCGAGCGCTACCAGCAGATGGCCGACCACTTCCTCGTCACACTGAACGATTGGCTCGTGCGGGACTGTTCCCCGCCGAGATGAGCCGCGGTGCGACGACGTGCTGGCTGTTCCGAAGCGCGCCGCGTTTGGTATTGGATACCGTTGACGATTTCACCCCTTGAATCGCGCTCTCAGCCCGCTATTGTATGCATAGAGCGCGCATGATTCTGGATTCCATCGGCGAACGGGGTAGACGCATGATCAAGGTCGCGGTGTGGGGCACGGGCATGATGGGGCAGGGGCTTCTCGCCTACATCCTTGACCGGCCCGAGCAGATCGAGCTGGTCGGCGTCATCGACAGGCATCCCGAGAAGCACGGCCGCACGGTCGGCGAGACCATCGGCTGCGACTGCGAAATCCCCGTGACCGCCGACTTCGCGTCGGTGCTCGCGAAGAAGCCAGACGTCGTGTGCATCCTCACGGCGAGCAACCTGCACGAGATCTCCGACCAGGTCGAGCCGGCGGTGCGCGCTGGTGCCAACGTCATCGGCATCGCCGAGACGCTCGCGTATCCGTGGGCGACCGACCCCGAGTGGGCCGATCGCTTCGATACGCTCGCTAAGGAGTACGGGGTCAGCATCCTCGGCACCGGTATCAACCCCGGGTTCGTGCTCGACGCCCTACCGATCGCGCTCTCGTCCGTGTGCCTGAGGGTCGATCGCATCGAGGCCTCGCGCGTCAACGACCTCTCACCGTTCGGCCCCACGGTCATGGCCTCCCAAGGCGTGGGCACCACAGTCGAGCAGTTCGAGGCCGGCGTGGCCGACGGCTCGATCGTGGGCCACATCGGCTTCCACGAGTCGATACATCTCATCGCGCACGCGTTCGGCTGGACGATCGACCGCATCGAGGAGACCCGCGCACCCATCGTCACGAACGTGCCGCGCGAGACACCCGTCATCAAGGTGGCGGCCGGCGACGTGTGCGGCTGTCGGCACATCGGCTGGGGCTACAGCGGCGACGAGCTCAAGATCGAGCTCGTGCACCCGCAGCAGATCCGCCCCGAGGCCGAGGGGCAGGAGACCGGCGACTACATCAAGATCATCGGCGAGCCGAACATATCGATGGCGAACCAGCCCGAGATTCCGGGCGGCAAGGGTACGTACGCGAGCGTGGGCAACTACATCCCGCTCATCGGCGCGGCGCGCCCCGGCATCGTCACCATCGTGGACCTGCCACTGCCGCGTTTCTGGGCGCCGGTCCAGTAGGGGAGAGATCGAAATGACGGATCCCGCACGCTGCACGAACGGCGAGTGGGTCGAGGTCGAGCGTGTGTTGCTCGAGCCTGCGGACCGCTCCGCCGCCCTGCCGCCCGAAACCGCCGAGAAGCCCATGCTCGTGTGGGTGAACGGCTTTGCGACCGGCGAAGCGGGTCTCGGCGAAGACATGACCGTTGAGACGATGACGGGCCGGCTCGTGACTGGACGCCTGTCCGCAATCAACCCGGGCTACTTCCACACGTTCGGCAACCCAATCCCCGAGCTTATCGGCGTGGGACGCGACCTCCGGGCGCGCCTCGCTGTGTACCGCGCGTCGACGGACGGCGGCGGTGAGGCGCGATGAGCCGCTTCGACGAGATCATGGCCCGCAAGGGCGAGATCATGGTGCGCGCGCTCGGGATGGACTACGGCGAGTTCGAGCGCAGCCCGATAGCGTTCGATTACGAGGCGATGATGGCCGCGCACGGCTACTCGCTCGACGATATCGTGCGGATTCAGCGAGCGGGCGGCGTTGGCGATACTCCTATGCTCGAGCTGAAGAACCTCACCGACATCGTGCGCTCGATCAGCGAACCCGGCATGGGCGGGCGCATCTTCGTCAAGGACGAGGCCGCTAACATGGCCGGCTCCTTCAAGGACCGCCGCGCGAGCATGAGCATCCACGTCGCGCGCGAGAAGGGCTACGACGGCGTCATCGCCGCGACGAGCGGCAACTATGGCGCCGCAGTCTCGAGCCAGGCCGCGCGCGCGAGCCTCAAGTGCATCATCTGCCAGGAGGCGTTCGATTCGCGCCACGTCGGCCAGCCCGAGATCGTCGAGAAGAGCCGCATCTGCGAAGCGCTCGGCGCCGAGGTTGTGAAGATGACCGTCGGCCCGGAACTCTTCTCCCACATGCTCGAGCTGCTCGACGAGACCGGCTACTTCGCTGCGTCGCTGTACTCGAGCTTCGGCATCTCAGGCATCGAGACGCTCGGCCTCGAGATCGCCGAGGAGATGCGGGCGCGCACCGGAGCGCCGCCCGACTACTGCGTCATCACGCACGCCGGCGGCGGCAACACCACCGGCACCGCCCGTGGTCTCAAGCGCGCGGGCGCGACCGGCACGCAGATCGTCTCGGCGAGCGTCGACCTGTCGGGGCTGCATATGGCAAGCGACTCCGACTTCAACCGCAAGTCCTTCACGACCGGTCACACCGGTTTCGGCGTGCCGTTCGCGACGTGGCCCGACCGCGCCGACGTCCCGCGCAACGCCGCGCGTTCGCTCCGCTACATGGACCGCTACCTCACCGTCACGCAAGGCGAGGTCTTCTACGTGACCGAGGCGATGGCCAAGCTCGAGGGCCTCGAGCGTGGGCCGTCGGGCAACACCGCGATGACCGCCGCGATCTCGCTCGCTCGCGAGGTGCCAAGAGACGCGACCATTGTCGTGCAGGAGACCGAGTACACGGGCGCGGGCAAGCACCATTGGGCGCAGCTCAACTTCGCGCGCGAGCAAGGTATCGAGGTGCGCGCCGGCGACCCGGCAGACAACGTGCCCGGCAAGGTCATCGTGATCCCCGAGACTCCCGAGCAGATCCGCGCCAAGGACTTCGACATCGCGAAGATGCGGCGCAGCTACGTGCGCAACGCTCTCTCGCATGCGCCCGACGGCTACGTCCCCACAGCCGAGGACGTTGCGTTTCTCGCCGCGGACACCAACACCGGCGCCGAGACGGTCGAGCGCATGATCGCACAGCTGAGGGAGTCGTAGGCAAGCGCGATACGGGCCTCCCAGGTTGGGGCATCCACTCGCTAGTGAGAACGACTGCCCCGTAAGCCTGGCGACCGCGTGATTCTGAGGAGGGGCCTTCTTGAGCAACGTGCTTATGACCTCTCCTGAGAGATGCATCGGATGCAAGAAATGCGTGCGTGCGTGCGCACTCGAGCACGGCGGGGTCTTTCGGCCCGAGGCGTCGCGGGTACAGGTGTTCACCTGGAAGGACGAGGCGGGGCGTTCCTCGGCGTCGATGCAGTGCCAGCAGTGCGCTGACGCGGAGTGCGTCAAGGTCTGCCCCACCGGGGCGATGCGCCATGGACCGGCTGGCTCCCATCTCGTCGAGTTCGACCCGGAGGCGTGCATCGACTGCAGGCTTTGCGTCGAGGCCTGCTCGTTCGGGTGCGTGCACTTCGATGAGGTCGCCTGCGAGATCGCCAAGTGCGACACGTGCTCCGGCCACCCCAAGTGCGTGGAGGCGTGCCCGAAGCAGGCGGTCGAGTTCCTCGAGGCCGATGCGGCCGTGCTCGCGCGCAAGCGCGAACGCGACGAACTCCTCACGAGAGGCTGGTGAGCAACCACGGTTCTCCAGCCCGACACCCTCGCTGCTCTGCCGATCGGCATCCTGCTTCTCGGCGCGGTGTCTCAAGGACTGCTTTCGCGTGCGCTCACGAGCAAGGCGAAGGGGTGGCTGGCCCTCGCGTTCGCCGTGGCAGCGCTCTGCTCGGTGGTCGCCCTGTGGCCCCAGGTTTACTGCGGTCTTCCCATCGACGTATCACTCGCCGCGTTCGATGGCCCGATCGGGCTGACCTACCACGTCGACGGGCTGTCCCTGCTCTTCGCGCTCATGGGCACCGGCATCGGCTCGGCGGTGCTGCTGTACTCCGTGAGCTACATGGCCGAGGACCCGTCGGCGACGCGCTTCTATGTGCTCATGCAGATCTTCATCGCAGGACTCGTCAACCTGGTTTTCTCGGCTGATCTTCTGCTGCTGTACGTGAGCTGGGAGGTCGTCGGCGTCTGCTCGTTCCTGCTCGTGGGCTTCTGGTACACGCGCGACGATGCCGCGGCGGGCGCTCGCAAGGTGCTCGTGATCACGCACATCGCCGGCTACGCGCTTCTCGGCGCCATTCTCGTGCTCTATGCGCGCACCGGCACGACGCTGTGGACCGACCCCCGCATGACCGCTGCATTCACGACCGGCATCTTCGCGCTCATGCTCGTGGCCGCGATGGCGAAGTCGGTTCAGTTCCCGTTGCACACGTGGATCCCCTCGGCCATGGCGGCGCCGACTCCAGTGAGCTCGCTGCTGCACTCGGCGTGCTACGTGACCGCGGGCGTCTACCTGGTCGCCCGCATGCACTCGATCGGCGTGTGGCCGGCGGGCTGGCAGACCGTGGTCGTGTGGGTGGGAACCGTGACGATGGTCGTGGGCATTCTGTTCGCGATGATCCAGTCCGACGCCAAGCGGCTGCTCGCGTTCTCGACCGTGAGCCAGCTCGGCTACATGATGCTGGGGCTGGGCCTCGGCACGCCGCTTGGCATCCTCGCCGGCCTCCTGCACCTCCTGAACCACGGCCTGTTCAAGGGCGGCCTCTTCCTGCTTGCGGGCGGCGTGCAGCACGCCACGGGGACGCGCGATATGGACAAGCTCGGAGGCCTGAAGCGCAGCATGCCGGTGACCACGGTGCTGTGGCTCGTCTTTGCAGCGTCGGTCGCGGGCGTTCCGCTCTTCAACGGCTTCGTGAGCAAGTGGCTCATCTACGTCGCCGCACTCGACGCAGGATTCGCCGCGCCGGCACTCATAGCGTGGATCGTGAGCATCATGACGATGTTCGTAATGCTGAAGGCGACCACCGCGATCTTCTTCGGCGAAGACGGCAAGTGCTCCGCTTCGGCGCACGAGTCGCCGGCTCCGATGCTCGTGGGCTCGGGAGTGCTCGCAGTCGGATGCGTCGTGCTGGGCATCGTTCCGCAGCTCGCGATCGTCTACGCGGTGGCCCCCGCGCTTGCCGGTGTGGGAATGACGTCGAACGTCGTCACGGGGTGGCTTGGCGTCTCGGCGCTCGGGAGCACGTTCTCCGCGACTGCCGGGCTCGTTCTCGCGCTCGCATCGATCCTCGTGGGCGGATCCACATACTGGCTGTTCGTGCGCCGGAAGGTGAGCAGCCCCGCGCCGGCGCACGCGTCCTTGGCCGCTGCCGGCGCTCCGTCGCTCCTCGTGCCGCTGGGCCCCACGCCGTGGGCGCTCCCCTCGGTCCCGCGTGCCCAGGCGGGGGCGTCTTCCGAGACGTTCTCGGGGGGCCTGCCGCTGTCGCTGGGTTGGCAGCTGCGCGCACACGATTTCTCGGTGCTGGTCGAGCGAGGCCTCGCCCCGTTCTTCGCGTGGGCCGATCCCGACCGCTACTGGCTGATCCTCTGGCATTTCACGCTGCGGGTGGCGGCTCTTCTCGGCCGCGTGAGCTGCTGGCTCGAGGACCGCGGCGTCGCGACGCTCGTTGTGGTCGCGGTCCTCATCGGAGGTGCCGCCGACCTCTTCTCGGGCGTTGCTCGCGTCGGCGGGAGCGCTCCGGGTGCCGCGCTGTCGTTGCTTCCGCTCGCGATTGCTGCGTCCGTGAGCTTCGTCGCGCTCCTTCTCTCACTGGGCGCAAGCGAGCTGACCCGTCGGCGCATCTGGTTCGGCGCCCCTGCCGGCGTGCTCGTGCTCGCCGGTCTGCTCAGCAACGTCGAGCTCGTCCGGTTGGCACTCGTCGAAAGCGCCGCCTTCACCGCGGTCGCGCTTCTCGTGGCGAGCGGAGTCGACCGCCGTGCGCGCAACGCTTACCTGCTCGCAGCGGCGCTGTCGGCCGGCGCGCAGGTGAGCGGCGTCCTGCTCCGCGACACGGCGCCCGCCGGTATCGTGCTCGCGCTGCTGCTGGTCGGTTTCTCCGTCAAGCTCGCGCTCGTGCCGGTCTACGTGTGGCTTCCCCGGGTCGCCGAGAAGACCCCTGCAGCCATCATCGGCCTCATCCTCGCCGTCGTCGACATCGTGGCGTTCGCCGAGCTGATCGAGCTCAGGCACGCCGCCGGCTGGCTCTTCACGCCCGCTTGGCCGTGGCTCGGCGTCGCGATGTTGTCAGCCGTGGGCGGCGCGGTGCTTGCGCTCTCAAGCAGGGGCGTGCGGCGCATGCTGGCGTTCTCGACGGTGGCCGGCGCCGGCTTCATCGTCTTGGCGGTGACGATGGGTGGAAGTGTCGGGCTCGACGGAGCGCTCAAGGCCGCCATCGGCGAGTCCCTCGGCGTCGCGCTCCTGTTCGCGTCACTCTCAAGCGTCGAGGCGAACGCGCCGCTGACGCTGGCGTCGCGCGGCGTGGCCCGGCACCGGCCGCTCGCGGCCGCAGGCTTTCTTCTCGGCGCGTTCACCGTGCTCGGGATCCCGCTCACCGCCGGGTTCGCCGGGCACTGGCGCGTGTACGCGACCGCCTTGAGCGCGGGGCCGGGCTATCTTGCGCTGCTCTTCCTCGCCACGATCCTGCTGGTGCTCGCGTTCGTTCGCGTGATCGCCCTGGTCTGGTGGGGTGGCGCCGATGAGACCGGAGCCGCCGAACCGGCGTGGGACGACGAGAGCGCTCCGCTCAACGGACCAATCGTCGTGCTCATGATGGCGGTCATCGTCGCCGGCGTGTTCCCGAGAATCCTGTGAGGGGGTGACGTTGCAGTGAAGATTATCGACTCTCTCGTGAGCATCGCGCGCCGCAGGTCACCATGGCTGTTTCACGTGGATACCGGGAGCTGCAACGGCTGCGACATCGAGCTCATCGCGTGCCTGTGTCCGCGCTACGATGTCGAGCAGCTCGGCATCCTGCTCCAAGCCAGCCCGCGCCATGCCGACATCCTCGTGATCTCAGGCCCGGTGACGCGCACGTCGGCCGAGGCTGTGCAGCGCGTCTACGAGCAGGTTCCCCATCCCAAGGCCGTGGTCGCCATAGGCACATGCCCCTCGAGCGGCAACGTCTTCGCGGGTTCGCCGGTCATCGTGGGACCGCTCGATCGCGTGATCCCCGTCGACGTCTACGTTCCGGGGTGCCCGCCTCGCCCCGACGCCATCATCGAGGGCATCGCGCAGGCGATGGCGATCCTCTCGGGAGCTTCGCCCCGCCCTGTCGCGGCAGAACGCGCGCCCGCCATCGCTGCGGCCCCGACTGAGGTCGCGCCGTGATCGTAGTCTACGCACTCTTCCTGCTCCTCATCTTTCCGGGCGTGCTGTATGCGGCCCCGATGTCGTGGTTCATGGAGTGGCTCGAGCGCAAGATCGTCGCGCGCATGCACCGCCGCATAGGGCCGCCACTGTTCCAGCCGTTCTTCGACACCGTGAAGCTTCTTGCCAAGGAGCCCGTCGCCCGCACCCCGGTCCTCGGCGCGGTCATGACCGGCCTGCCGCTCGTCGCTCTCGGCGCGACCCTGGGCGCCATCGCCCTTCTGCCCGTCTTTCCCGAGCGCGGCGGCTTCCCCGGCGACCTCGTGCTGCTGGTCGCGCTGATCGAAGTGGGGCCGCTGTGCCTCGTGCTTGCGGGTTTCGCTTCGCGCTCGATCTACGGGAGCCTCGGCGCCACTCGCGAGGCGGTCCTCATGCTCGTCTACAACGTGGCGTTCCTCACGTCGCTGTTCGCCCTCGCCCTGTCTGCTCGAAGCTTCTCGCTTGCAGACATCGCGCTCGGCGTGCCGTGGCCGGTCCGTGCGCTCTCGCTGATCGGGCTCGGTCTGTGCATCCCCGTCAAGCTGCACCTCAACCCGTTCTCCGCCGCGAGCGCCGAGCAAGAGATCTACGCCGGCGCAATGACCGAGTACGACGGGCCGCGCTTCGCGCTGTGGGAGATCGCTCACGCGCTCGAGTGGGTCGCGCTGACGGGGCTGTGGGCGACTCTGGCGTTTCCCGTCGCCGGCGTCGCCTGGCCGATCCGGATTGCCGTCTTCGTCGCGATCTCGCTTGCGCTCGTGGTGCTTCTCTCGACGGTGGCCGCCGCCACGGCCCGCCTCAAGGTCGTGCAGGTCGTGAAGTGGTACTGGGTGTGGGGCGTGGGCTTCTCGGCAATCGCGCTCGCCACTGCGCTTGCGTATGCGGGCGGGGTGTTGACGTGAACATCCTCGGCATGATCTCGAGGAACCTCGCGCGCGGCTCGGTGACCCTGCGGTTCCCCGACCGGCTCGCGCCGGCGCCCGAGTACCGCGGCCCCGTGACGGTGGATCCCGGGATCTGCATCTGCTGCGGGATCTGCTCGAACGTGTGCGTCTCAGGCGCGATCTTCGTGACTCGCGCGAGCGGCGGCTGCACGTGGGCGTACGACGTGGGGGCGTGCACGTTTTGCGGGCGCTGCTTCGACCACTGCCCGGTGGACGCGATCTCGCAGACCGAGAACCTGCCCCACGTGTATGCCACCTCACGCGCGCTCGCCGAGACGGTCGTCGTGCCTGCCGCCGTCTGCAGCGTCTGCGGCGGGCCGAGGAAGCCCGTCAACGTGAAGCTGCTCGGGCGTGCGTACGGGACGGTGACGCCAGAACTGCTCACGCGGATGAACATGTGCCCGGCGTGCCGCGCCGAGGCGGCAGCCTCCCAGATCAGTGATGCGAGCAAAGCCGAGAGCGTGCCTGAAGGGGATACCGATGCAAGCTGATGCGATTATCACGCTGCTCGCGCCGGGCCTGGTGCCGACGAAGCAGACCGACGGCGTGTGGATGTACGCTCCCGAGCTCGACGTCCGCGCCATGGCGTTTCTGATGGTGGGGGAGGAGAAGCGCTTCGTAACGATCACCGCTCAGCCGGCCGAGGCCGGACGGCATCGGCTCATCTACCACTGGGATGTCGACGGCTTGCTGGTGAACTTCTCGACCGAGGTCGCGGACGGTCGTGCTGTGAGCATCGCCGACGTCTGCCCGGCCGCCGACTGGGCCGAGCGTGAGACGCGAGATTTCTACGCCATCGAGTTCGAGGGCAGCACCGACCGGCGGCCACTGATGGTCCTTCCCGGCGACGAGCCCGGGTTCTTCAACCGCACCCGCGAAGCGGGCCACGACGCCGATCCCGCCAAGACGTCCTACCTCGACCACACCGCCGAGAAGGGCGGTGCGAAATGAGCCCCACCATCCCTATGGGGCCGTACCATCCCGCTCTCGACGGGCCCTTCAAGATCGACGTGACGTGTGAAGGCGAGCTCATCTCCACGTCCGATATCCGCGTGGGCTTCAACTTCCGGGCTATCGAATGGCTCTCCGAGCGAAAGACCTACACCCAAGATGTCGCTCTGTTCGAGCGCGTCTGCGGCATCTGCTCCAACGTCCACACCCTGACGTTCTCGCGTGCCGTCGAGGCGATCGGCGGACTCGAAGTCCCCGAGCGCGCCCAGTACATCCGCGTGATCGTGGCTGAGGCCGAACGCCTCCACTCCCACCTCCTGTGGGCGGCGCTTGCGTGCAGCATCATCGGCTTCAAGACGCTGTTCATGACCTGCATGGACCTTCGCGAGCACGTTCTGGACCTGCTCGAGAGCATATCGGGCAACCGCATCAACTACGCGATGAACCGGCCCGGCGGCGTCAACCGCGACATCAAGGACCCAGCGGGAGTGATACGCGCTGTGCGCGCCATTGGCGCCACGGCGGGCAAGGAACTCATCCCGGTCCTGACGACCGACGTCACCGTGCGGGCACGGTGCTCCGGCGTGGGCGTGCTCACGCGCGGCGATGCCATCGCGTTCGGCGCCATCGGCCCCGTGGCCCGCGCCTCCGGAATCGACCAGGACATCCGGACCGCCGCGCCCTACGAGGCCTACGGGCGACTTTCCTTCGAGGTCCCCGTGCGACACGACGGTGACGTCTTCGCGCGCATCGTTGTCCGCTCGCTCGAGATCATCGAAAGCTGCAAGCTGATCGAGCAGGCGGTTGAGATGATGCCGGAAGGTCCGCTTCGCGGCGACAACTTCCCGAAGATTCCCGAGGGTGAGGCGTGCGCGCGCATCGAGGGCCCGAGGGGTGAGGTCTTCTACTACGTCTGCTCGGACGGGTCTCAGACACCGGTGCGGGTGAAGGTGCGCACCCCCACGTTCATGACGATGCCGACGGTCCGCCCGATGCTTGTGGGCCAGACGCTGACCGATTTGAGCCTGATCCAGGCGTCGATCGACCCGTGCTACTCGTGCACCGACCGCTAGTCGCGGGACCCCCGGCGCCGGCACCACCCGACCGGTCAGCGCCTATCAGTCGCACTTGCATCAACATCGCGGCATACTGCATACATGTGCGACCGACGAGATTCGCTGAGGAGGCGTGAACATGGTTCGTGAGGACACGTTCGAGCATGCGCATCAGTACCTGTCGGGACTCACCGACGAAGAGCTGCAGGTGCGTTTCTGGCATTTGACACAGGAGATCGTCGACCCGCTCGTCGAGCTTGCTCGGACGCACACGTCGCCGTCGATCGAGCGTAGCGTGCTCATGCGGATGGGCATCGACTCGCCCACATGCGTCGCAGTCGTGAGCGAGTGCGAGACGCGCGGGCTTCTCGGCCACGGGGCTGGGCATGTGGTGCTCGTGTGCATGCGGGAGTGGGAATGCGACGCGCCTACCGCGGCCGCGCTGCTTGCGGAGGGCAAGGGCTGGAAGATAGCCGAGGCGAAGTGGGGGAGCGCGCGATGAGCGACACGCTACCGCCCCTGAAGCCGAACGAGAAGCTCGATATCGCCTCGCTGCTCGAAGGCATCGAGAAATACCGGCCGCGCCGCAACGGTTGGCACTGGCGCGAGCAGGTGCCGAACCAGAAGCTCTACGAGTTCAGCTACCGCGAGACATCGAAGGGGCTGGCGAAGAGCATCCCGCTGCCTGCGGCGCACTACTTCGACAACATCGATCCGCAGCCTGACTGCGTCGTCACCACGGAGATCGCGTCGGGCCGTTTCGAGGACGACGTGAGGCGCATGCGCATGGCCGCGTGGCACGGCGCCGACCACATCATGGTGATCCGCACCGCTGGTCAGAGCCACATCGATGGGCTGCTCGAGGGCACGCCCGAGGGTGTGGGCGGCATCGCGGTGACGCGGAAGCAATGCCGGGTCACTCGGCGGGCGTTGGACCTGATCGAAGACGAGGTGGGGCGGCCGATCAACTACCACAGCTACGTGAGCGGCGTCGCCGGCCCGGAGATCGCGGTCATGTTCGCCGAGGAGGGCGTCAACGGCGCCCACCAGGACCCGCAGTACAACGTGCTGTACCGCAACATCAACATGTATCGCAGCTTCGTCGACGCGGCCGTCGCCAAGCGCATCATGCGCTCGGTGCGCATGCTGCAGATCGACGGCGCGCACAACGCGAACGCGACCGCGGTCAAGGCGTGGAAGGTCATGCCGGAGCTGCTCGTGCAGCACGCGATCAACTGTGCATTCTCGGTGTCGGTGGGCATGCCGAAGGAAGACATCGCGCTCTCCACCGTGCCGCCCGACGCCGCGCCCGCTCCCTGTATGCGGATGGACCTGCCGTACGCTGTGGCGCTGCGCGACCTGTTCGGCGAGTACAAGATGCGGGCGCAGCAGAATACGCGCTACATGGAGTCGGACTCGCGCGACGCGACTGTGTCCCACGTCATGAACCTCATGATCTCGCGGCTGACCAGCGCCGACATCCAGTCGACGATCACGCCCGACGAGGGCCGCAACGTGCCGTGGCACTACAACAACATCGCGGCGATCGACACAGCCAAGCAGTCGCTTCTCGGGATGGACGGGATCCGCGAGATGGTGAAGCTCGACCGCGAGAACCCGGAGCTTCGCAACCGCGTTCGCGAGCTCAAGGAGCGCGCGGTGCTCTTCCTCGAGGCGATGCTCTCCGACGGAGGCTACTTCGCCAGCGTCGAGGAAGCGTACTTCGTGGACTCGGGTGAGTATCCCGAGACCAACGACGACGGTATCCGCCGCCGCGCGGACGGCGGCCTGGCTGTTGGCTCGATCGTCGAGCGCGCCGACGACTACATCGCGCCGGTCTGCCACCACTTCGGCGAGAACCATCTCCCCAGAAGCGTCGAGAAGCCGTGCCACGCGATCGGCGGCTGCACGCTGTGCGACCGCGACAAGGTGCCGTTCATCGACGAGCTCGACCCGGAAGACAACGTGAACGTGCGGCTTGCCCGGACCGCGGACCTGCGGGAGAAAGGCCTCGTGACGCCGGAAGTGGAGTGGGCCGGCGACGGCATCGTTGCGGTGACGATGTTCCTGCCGGTATCCGAGCGCATCGCCGAGGCGGCCGCGCTCGAACTTGGCCGGGCGATGAACCTGCGCGACCCGGAGGTCATTCACAAATCCGTCATGCACCCTGCAGAAGGCACGCTCGTCGAGATCAAGGGCTGCCTCGATGTGGCGATCGACCCCTCGACGCTCGTCATCACCGAGCCGGCTCCGCCGCTTTCCGACGAGCAGATCCGCGCGTTCGTCTCGGAGAAGCAGCTGCGCTGCGTGGCTGCGACCGTGGGCATGGACGAGCACTCCGTCGGCATGCTCGAGATCATCGATATCAAGCACGGCGGCCTCGAGAAGTGGGGCTTTGCGTGCACGTACCTGGGCACGTCGGTGCCGGTCGAGAAGCTCCTCGACGCCGCAATCGAGCACGCCGCGCAGGTTATTCTCATCTCCACGATCATTACGCACGGCGACATGCATCGCACCAACATGGAGAAGCTTTCCGACCTCGCCGCCGAGAAGGGCGTGCGCAACAAGCTTCTGCTCATCGCCGGCGGCACGCAGGTCACCGACGAGCAGGCGCGCGGCTGGGGCATGGACGCCGGCTTTGGCCGCAGAACCAAGGGCATCGACGTCGCGAGTTTCGTCGTGAAGACGATGCGCGAGCGCGGGATGTGACTCAGGACCCGGACCTACTCGGCGACGCTGAACAAGGGTGGAACGTGGCAATGCACAAGAAGACGATCGTGGTCGCGTTGGGAGGCAACGCGTTACTCAAGCGCTCCGATCCCATGACCGCCGAGGCGCAGCGCGCCAACGTGAGGATCGCGTGTAAGGCCCTCGCACCGCTCGCCGAGAAGTACAACGTCGTGATCGCCCATGGCAACGGTCCGCAGGTAGGACTGCTCGCGCTCCAGGCTGCCGCCTACACCGACGCGGAGCCGTACTCGCTCGACGTCTTGGGTGCGCAGACGCAAGGGATGATCGCGTACATGGTCGAGCAGGAGCTGGGCAACGTGCTGCCGTTCGAGAAGCCGCTCGCCACCGTGCTCACAATGGTCGAGGTCGACGCGAACGACCCGGCTTTCTCAGACCCCACGAAGTTCGTCGGTCCGTGCTACTCCAAGACGCAAGCCGATGCGCTTGCTGCAGCCAAGAGCTGGGCGTTCAAGCCCGACGGCGAGTCGTGGCGCCGCGTCGTCGCCTCGCCGAAGCCGAAGCGCATCTTCGAGATCGCACCGATCCGCTGGCTCATGGAGAAGGGCACGGTGGTGATCTGCGCTGGCGGCGGCGGCATCCCGACCGTCTACCTACCCGACGGCAGCCGCACGCTCGTGGGCATCGAAGCGGTCATCGACAAGGACCTCGCGGGCGAGCTGCTCGCCGAGAACCTCGACGCCGATGTCTTCGTGATGGCGACCGACGCCGACGGCGTCTACACCGACTGGGGCACGCCCGAGCAGGAGCTTCTCGGCTGGGTGACGCCCAAGGAGCTGTCGGCTCATGAGTTCGCGGCGGGTTCGATGGGCCCGAAGGTGGAAGCGGCTGTGAAGTTCGTCGCGAGCGGGCCCGGCCGGCGTGCGGCGATCGGGCGGCTCGAGGACATCAGCCGCATCGTCGAAGGCGGAGTCGGCACCCACGTCGTCTCGGCCAAGAGTTCGCGATGACCGACACCGCCAGACCAGCGCCCCGCCATGTCGATGCGCTCGTCGCAGAGATCGGCTCGACGACGACGGTCGTCTCGGCGTTTGGCGGCCTCTCCGGCGTGGGCGATGGTGCGCCGCGGCTCATCGGCCAGGGCGTCGCGCCGACCTCGGTGCTGCAGGGCGACGTGGGCGTGGGTGTGGCGGCCGCGCGGGCCGAGCTCGAGTCCGCGACCGGGCCGCTCGTGCCGGGTGTGAGCGTTGCGACGTCCTCGGCGGCTGGTGGGTTGCGCATGACGGTGCACGGCCTCACGCACAAGATGACCGCGATGGCGGCGCGCGAGGCGGCACTCGGCGCCGGCGGCGTCGTCGAGTACGTCACCGCCGGCCGGCTGCGCGACGCGGACCTGCGGCGTATCGACGAGGTGGAGCCGGGTCTGCTCCTGCTCGCAGGCGGCGTCGAGGGCGGCGACACCGACACGGTGCTGTTCAACGCCGGGCGACTCGCCCAACTCGAGTCGCGGCCGATCGTCGTCTACGCCGGCAACTCGCTCGTCGCCGACGAAGCGAGCGAGCTGCTCGAAGCCGCCGGTTTCCGCGTGCGGGTGACCAGCAACGTCTACCCCGGCATCGACGAGCTCGACATCGTCCCGGCCCGCGCCGTCATCCACGACGCGTTCGAGGAGCACATCACGCACGCCCCGGGAATGGAGCACATCGGCGAGTTCGTGACCGGCCACATCTTGCCAACGCCAGGCGCGGTGCTCATCGCCGCCGAGCTGCTCGCCGAGGCGGTCGGCGACCTCGTCGTGGTCGATGTGGGCGGGGCCACGACCGACGTCCACTCGGTGACCGACGGCAGCCCGGAGATGGCTGCGCTGGCCACCGAACCCGAGCCGCACTCCAAGCGCACCGTCGAGGGCGACCTCGGCGTCTTCGTGAGCGCGCGCCATGTCGCCGCGCTGCTGCCCGAGGTGCAGCGGCCTACGACGCTGCCGCCGGCGATTCCGACGTCGCCCGACGAGATCGAGGCCGCGGTGCTGCTTGCGCGCACCGCCGCGACCCTCGGCGTGCAGCGCCATGCCGGCGAGTTGCTGCAGCTCTACACCCCGCGCGGCCGCCAGACGGTCGCTCGCGGTCGCGACCTGACCGCGTGCCGTCTCATCATCGGCACCGGCGGCGCGCTCACGCGGCTGCCCGGCGGCGAGGCGATGCTCGAGGCGACGCGCGCGAGTGTGACCGGCGGTGGCGACAAGCTGCTGCCGCCCGCCGATGCGCGCTGCGTGCTCGACCGCGACTACCTGCTCGCCGCGTGCGGCGCGCTCTCAACTCACTTCCCGCCCGATTCGATCGTCGCACTCATGCGTGCGAGTTGCGGCCTGTAAGAGATGGATGCCCACATGCTCGACATGGCCACGCTCACGATTGACCTGTCCAAGATCGAAGAGAACGCGCGCATCGTCGCCACCGCGATGCCCGGCGTCGAGATTGTCGGTGTCACGAAAGTGACCTGCGGCTCACCCCAGATCGCGCGCGCGATGCTCGCAGGCGGCGTCGCGGCACTCGGCGAGTCGCGGCTCGAGAACATCGAGCGCATGCGCGAAGCCGGCATCGCAGGCCCCTTCTGGCTGCTGCGTTCGCCCACGCCCGCGCTCGCCGAGAAGACCGTCGAGCTGTCCGACGTCACGCTCGTGAGCGAGCTCGCGATCGTGGGCGCGCTCGACGCGGCGGCCGAGCGCGCGGGACGCACCTGCCGGGTCGTCGCGATGGTGGACGTGGGCGACCTGCGCGAGGGCATGATGCCGTGCGAGGTGCCCTCATTCGTCGAGGCGATGGCCGCCTACGACCACATCGAACTCGCAGGCATCGGCATCAGCCTGACCTGCTACGGCGCGATCATTCCCACGCCTGAGAACCTCGGCCAGCTCGTCGGACTCGCCGAGACGGCCGAGCGCCTCACCGGGCACCCGCTGCTCGTCTCGGGAGGCATGTCGACGACGCTCGACGCGCTCATCGCGGGCGAGATGCCGGCGCGTATCGACAACCTGCGTGTGGGCGAGGCGATCGTGCTCGGCGTCAGCCCCGCGAGCCGGATGCGCATCCTCGGCCTGCACACCGACGCGCTCGTGCTCTCCGCGCCGGTGATCGAGTGCCGCGTGAAGCCGTCCAAGCCCATCGGGATCTCGGCGCAAGATGCCTTTGGCAACCGCCCGAACTTCGAGGACCGCGGCCTGCGCCGCCGCGCCATCTGCGCCATCGGCAGACAGGACACCGTGCCGGAGCAGATGCGCCCTGTCGACGAACGCATCCAAATCCTCGGTGCGTCGAGCGACCACCTCATCCTCGACGTCGAGGACCTGACCAAGCCGCCTGAGATCGGAGCCGCGATCGACTTCGTCCCGGGCTACTCGGCGACGCTCTCGCTCTTCACGTCGGCGTACGTGCGCAAGGTCTTCATCGGCGGGTAGGGACGAGCGCTTCGCGCGCTCGGACGCGCCACGCTAGATCGCGGCAAGCCGGCCGGTCACAGGCTTGTGGCGGCCGGGCCGATACATCCTCGCCGAGAAGCCCGCCATGCGCACGGTGCGCAGAATCTGCGTGAGGCTCGCGGTGCTTTCGTCGTAGAGCACCGAGATCAGATGGATCGAGCGGATGGACGCGACGTCTGTCACGCCGTCGACGAAGCGGACAAGCATCTCGACGAGCGACGCCTCGTACTCGTCGGCGAGGCCATCGATCTGGATGTGGACGGCTTTCATGGCTGTCTCCTCGAATCGGTGCGCGGCGCGTGGCCGCGCAGCTTCTCCCGCTGAGCCATCGCGCTGCCTCCCATGACCCTTCGGCGCATGCTGTGATCATTAGCGTCGGCCCCCAGAAGGTACCCGCCGACGCCTCTTACGATGCCCGAGAAATGCGGAGATTCCGTCAGCCTTCGGTCGCGATTCTTTGTACGCTTCGAGGAGCACGCTGCTAGAAGTCTACGCTGCCTGGCAGCTCGCGCTCATCGGCGAACCACTGGGACTCGAACTCCCCATCGACGATCGAGTCGATGGCCATCTTCATGTACTTGCCGCTCGCTTCGACGGCGACGGTGCCGTCCGCGAGCACGATCTCACCGGTGCCTTCGAAGAGTCGCCGAGAGTCGCGCGTGATCCGTCCGATCGCGCGGACTTCGCCGTCGAGCGGGACCGGCTTGCGGAAGCGAAGCGTGAGCTCGACGGTCACGCCCCACGCGTCCGGGTCGGCGATGTTGATCGCGCGGCCGATCGTCTCGTCGAGAATGGCCGAGGCGACCCCGCCATGGAGTCGCCCCGGGTAGCTTTGATGGATGTCGCCGGGCGAAAACACGCCCAGCAGCTCTCCGCCTTCAAGCTCGTAGAACTTCGCATGCAGGCCGGAGTGGTTCTCCTTGCCGCACACCATGCACATGTGGCTGATGTTTTGAGCTGCGAGGATCTTGCGGGCCATTCGGCGGCTCCTAGCGTCGGCTGTGATCAGCCCATGATAGGCGTCCGGCTAGCGGACCGCGCGAACGAACGCCCGGGGGATGCCGAGAAACGCGAGCGTGCCGAGTACGGTTGCGAGAAGACCCTTCGCGTGAGCGTGTGCGGTGACGGTGCGGCGCTCCACAAGCGCCTGGCGCGTGAACTCGTCCTCGGCGAATCGCGGGTCTTCGATCGCGTCGGCGGCTCCGGCGCAGGTCATGTTTCCGTGCATGGGTGCCTCCAGATTGTTTTGGGGGAGTGGGGCCGAGCTACTCGCCTGCGAGCATCAGGTAGATCGCCTTGCGAGCGTCATCGAGGATCGCTGCGACTTGCTCGGCTTGCTCGTCGGTGCCGCCACGCATGACCTGCATCGTCGCGCCGCCCAGCGAGAACATCGACTCGCGGAGCTTGAGCTTGGGCCCTGCGGCTCCAACGAAGTCCTGCCATGGCGTCGACTCCGGCTGGCTCTCGGCCTGGGCGCGGCCGGTTTCGGTGAGCGAGAAGATGCGTTTGCCGGAGACCTGTTCGCTCGTGACGAGGCCTTGGTCCTCGAGTGCGGAGAGGGCGGGATAGATCGAGCCGGGACTTGGGGTCCACGCTCCGCCGCTGCGGTTCGAGAGTTCCTGGATGATCTGGTAGCCGTGCATGTCCTGCTCTTTCAGCAGAGCGAGAATCGCCGGCTGAACGTCGCCGCGACGCGCGCGGCCGCCGGGGCCACGGCCATGATGGCCGAAACCGGCAAAGCCGAACGGTCCGCCGAAGCCTTCTGGGTGCCTGTGTCCGTGCATGAAGTCCTCCTATCGTCTGTAGTACGTGACGATAGTATCACGATATATCGCGATAGGACAAGGACAGTCGTTTCAGCGGCGAACGCTATGCCGCCTCGTCGGCGGCTGGCACCGCCGGCGCTCCGGCAGCCGACTGCGGGAGAAGGCGCGCTCCGACCACAGCCGTGACCACGATGACCGCGAGGCCGAACCAGTACGGGGCGCCGCGGGAGACGCTTGCGTAGAGGACGGCTGCCAGCAGCGGGCCGATGACACGCGCTGCCGAGTTCATCGACTGCAGGCCGCCCATGACCCAGCCTTGCTCGCGCTCGGAAGCGGCGCGCGAGATCAGCCCCTGCAACGCCGGGCCGGTCCCTCCTTCGCTCGCCGCGAACAGCAGGCCGCCGAAGACGAACGCCCACAGGGAGGAGTGCCCTGCCACGAGCGCCAGGACGAGATAACCCGCCCCCATGCCGAGCAGGCCGATGGCGACCACCCCGCGCTCCCCGATCCTCGGCACGAGGAACCGCACCAGACCGCCCTGGACGAGGATGTCGAGGATGCCGACGCCAAGCATGAAGAAGCCGAGCGTCGTTGGGCCCCACGCGAGCGTGTCTTTGGCGAACACCGAGATGTTGGACTGCAGCCCCGCCATCGGGATCGTGAGCGCGAGGACCGCGAGCAGCGGCCAGCGCAGGCCCGGGCGCTTCAGAGCGTCGGTGATCGTGCGAAGCGGATGGATAGCTCCCAGCGAGAAGCTGCGCGAGCGTTTCTCGGCGGGAAGGCTTTCGGGCACCACGAAGGCGATGAGCACGGTCGTCAGCGCGATGATGGCCGCCGACACGAAGAACGGTGTTGAGAGGCCGAACCCCGCGAGCAGCCCACCGATCGCGGGTCCCATCATGAAGCCGACGCCGCCGACCGCACCGGCAAGTCCGAAACGACTCGCGCGCAGCTCAGGTGGGGTGATGTCGGCGAGGTAGGCGAAGATGGTCGAGATGTTGCCGCCGGTGAGCCCATCGATGATGCGCCCGAGCAGCAGGACCCACAACGCGCCGCCGATGCCGAAGATCACGAAGCCGATGACCGAGCCGGCAAGGGACACCACTAGGACGGGCTTGCGCCCCAGACGGTCCGACAGTGCCCCGAGCGTGGGCGCCGCCAGGAACGCGCAGAAGGCGTACGCCGAGGTCAGGATGCCAACCCACAGCGCAACCTGCGCGGGATCGTGCACGTATCGCTGAGTGAGGAACGGCACGACCGGCATGACGATCGTCATGCCCATGATGTTGAGGAAGGTGATGACGAAGATGAGGAACAGCCCTCGTGGTGCGGGAACCGTCGTGGAGTCGGTCAAGGTGTCTCCTGGCTTGGGTGCCTAACTGGCTTCGTCGAAGGCTTCGACGAACTGGCTGTTGTACAGGTCGAAGTAGAAGCCCTCGGCAGCAAGGAGCTCCTCGTGCGTGCCCTGCTCGATGATGCGGCCGTGGTTCATGACGAGAATCGTATCGGCGTCGCGGATCGTCGAGAGGCGGTGCGCGATCACGAAACTCGTGCGGTTCTCCATGAGCTTGGCCATCGCCTTCTGGATGAGCACTTCGGTGCGCGTGTCGACCGAGCTCGTCGCCTCGTCGAGGATGAGGATCTGCGGGTCGGCGAGGAACGCGCGCGCGATCGTGAGCAGCTGCTTCTCACCCGCCGAGACGTTCGTGGCGTCGTCGTCGAGTACGGTGTCGTAGCCGTCTGCTAGCGTGCGCACGAAGTGGTCGACGTGAGCCGCTTCGGCCGCGGCCACGATCTCGGCCTCGGTCGCGCCTTCTCGGCCGTAGGCGATGTTGTCTCGGATGGTGCCGCCGAACAGCCACGCGTCCTGCAGCACCATGCCGAAGAGGCTGCGTAGGGCGTCGCGGGTCATGTCATGCGTGTCGACGCCGTCGATCAGGATGCGGCCGTGATCGATCTCGTAGAAGCGCAGCAGCAGGTTGACGAGCGTGGTCTTGCCGGCGCCCGTGGGGCCGACGATGGCGATCGTCTGGCCCGGCTTCACATCGAGGTCGAGGTCGGCGATGAGCGGAGTCTCGGGCTCGTACCGGAAGGAGACGTTCTCGAGACGGATCGAGCCGGTGCAGCGCTCGACGAGTTGCGGCGTGGTGGTGTCGGGCTCCTCCTCGGTCTCGTCCAGGAGCTCGAAGATGCGCTCGGCCGACGCAACGGCGCTCTGCATCACGTTTGCGATGCTTGCGAGCTGCATGATCGGCCACGAGAACTGGCGCGAGTACTGGATGAACGCCTGGATGTCGCCGAGCGTGAGCGTGCCGGAGGCTACGCGGATGCCGCCGATCACAGCGATCGCGACGTAGTTAAGGTTGCCCACGATGGAGAGCGCGGGCTGGATCATGCCCGAGATGAACTGCGCCGAGAACGCCGCGTCGAAGAGCCCGTTGTTCTCGGCGTCGAACGTCTCGGCGGCTTGGCGCTCGTGGCCGAAGACCTTCACGATGTTGCGGCCGGTGTGTGTCTCCTCGATGTGGCCGTTGAGCTTGCCGGTGCGCTCCCACTGCAGTGCGAACTGCTTCTGCGAGCGCTTGGCGATCAGAATCGTCACGGCGATGGAGAGCGGCACGGTGAGCAGCGAGATCGTGGCGAGCAGCCAGTTGATCGAGAACATCATCGCGAGCACGCCGACAACGGTGAGCAGTGACGTGATGATCTGCGTGAGTGACTGCTGCAGGGTGTTGGCGATGTTGTCGATGTCGTTGGTCACGCGCGAGAGGATGTCGCCGCGCGGGTGCCCGTCGAAGTAGCGAAGCGGGAGCCGGGTGAGCTTCGCGTCCATCTGCTCGCGCAGCCGGTAGACGATGCCCTGCGACATCCCCACGGTGAGGTACTGCTGCAGCCAGCCGAAAAGTGCGCTCAGGAGGTAGACCGCGGCCAGGAACAGCAGGAGCTGTCCGATCACCCCGAAGTCGACGCTGCCGTTCGGCGTCAGCTTCATCGTCGAGAGCATCTGCGCGAGCTGGTTCTGCCCGCCTGCGCGCAGCTGTGTCTCCACCTGCGCCTGAGTGACCCCCGGCTTCATGTACTGGTGGCTCAGCACGCCTTGGAAGAGCACGTTCGTCGCGTTGCCAAGGATCTTCGGGCCGGCGACGCTGAAGCCGACGCTGAAGATGGCGAGCACGATGATGAACGCGATCGTGAACCGGTGCGGTCGCAGCAGGCCGAGAAGGCGCTTGCCCGACCCCTTGAAGTCCTTGGACTTGGCCGCCGGGGCCGTGAGGCCGTGACCGCCGCCGGGACCGCGGAACCCGCCGCCGCCCTGCCGTCCGCCCCCGCCCCCGCCTTCGCCCGGCCGCGTGCCGGATGGCGTCGCAGAGTCGTCGCGCCCGCTCACGCGACCTCCTCCTGGGACAGCTGCGAGTACACGATCTCGCGATACGTCTCGCTCGACTCCATCAGCTCCTCGTGCGTGCCTGTCCCTGCGATCGTTCCGCGGTCCATGACGATGATCCGGTCGGCGTGCATGATCGTGCTCACGCGCTGAGCGACGATGAGCACGGTGGCGTTGTGCGTCTCCTTCTTGAGCGCGGCGCGCAGCATCGAGTCGGTCTTGAAGTCCAGCGCCGAGAAGGAGTCGTCGAAGACGTAGATCTCGGGTCGCTTCACGAGCGCACGCGCGATCGCGAGGCGCTGACGCTGACCTCCCGAGACGTTCGTGCCGCCTTGCGTGATGGGAGCCTCGAGCTTCTCGGGCATCTCGGCGACGAAGGTCTTGGCTTGCGCGGTCTCGAGCGCGCGCCACAGGTCGTCGTCGGTCGCGTCGTCTTTGCCGTAGCGGAGGTTGCTCGCGACGGTGCCGGAGAACAGGAACGCGCGCTGCGGGATGAAGCCGATCGATCCCCACACGTCTTCCTGGCGCATCTGCCGGATGTCGTTGCCGTCGATGAGCACTGCGCCGCCGCTGACGTCGTAGAAGCGCGGGATGAGGTTGACGAGCGTGGACTTGCCGCTGCCGGTACTGCCGACGAGCGCGGTGATCTCGCCTGGACCTGCCGAGAAGCTGATGTGATGCAGCACCGGGTCCTCGGCGCCTGGGTAGCGGAACTCCACGTCGCGAAACTCGACGTGGCCAGCGGTCCCGCGCACCGCGATCGGCTCGGCAGGATCGCAGACGGTGGGTGCGGCGTCGAGCACCGCCTGGATGCGGTCGGCGGACGCGGCCGCGCGCGGCACCATCGCGAACATGACCGTCGCCATCATCACGGACATGAGGATCATCGCGATGTAGGTGAGGTATGCGGTCAGGTTGCCGATGGGCATCGCGCCGCTCGCGATCCGCAGCCCGCCGAACCACATCACGGCCACGGTCGTGAGGTTCAAGATGCCGAACAGCGACGGGATCATGAACGCGAAGATGCGGTTCACCTTGATCGAGGTGTCGGTGAGATCGGCGTTGGCCTGCTCGAAGCGGCGCTGCTCGAATTCGTTGCGCACGAACGCGCGGATCACACGCACGCCAGAAAGCGTCTCGCGCGTCACCTGGTTGATGCGGTCGACCTTGATCTGGACCGCCCGGAAGAGCGGCATCGCCTTGGCGACCACAAGGCCGATGAACCCTGCCATGAACGGCAGCACGATGACGAGGATTCCGGAGAGCGGGACGTCGGTGCGAAGCGCCATGATGATGCCGCCGATCGCCATGATCGGCGCGAGGATCATCATGTTGAGCGCCATCATGATGACCTGCTGGACCTGCTGGACGTCGTTGGTGTTGCGCGTGATGAGCGACGGGGTGCCGAACAGGTTGACCTCGGTCTGCGAGAACGTCTCGACCTTGCGGAAGATCGCGGCGCGCACGTCTCGGCCAAACGCCATCGACGCCTTGGAGCCCCAGTACACGCCCACCGCGGCGGCCACGCCCATGAGCACGGTGACGACGAGCATCATGGCACCGGCACGAGTGATGTAGCCGGTGTCGCCCTTGGCGACGCCGTTGTTGATGATCTCGGCGTTCACCGCCGGGAGGTAGAGGTTCGCCATCGCTTGGACGAGCAGCATCACCATCACGAAGACGAGCTGGCTGGTGTAGGGCTCAAGGTACTTCCTGAGCAGCCTGATCATCGGGCGCCTTCCTCTGGGGGGACGTTCAGTGCCGCAGTGATGTTGTCGTGGACGAGGCCGAGGAGCCGGGTGAGTTCGGCGCGGTCGGTCTCCGAGAGTGGGCCGGCGAGCTCGCCGATGATTTCGCCCATCATCCGATGCATGTCGTCGTGCAACGTCGCCCCTTGAGGCGTGAGACGGATGCGCGTGAAACGCTGATCGGTTGCGTCGGAAGTGCGTTCGACAAGACCTGCGCGCTCCATCTTCTGCAGCATCACCGTGAGCGTGGGGCGCGCGATGTTGAGCTCCTCGGCCAAGTCCCTCTGCGTGGTGCCCTCGTGGTGCGCGATCGCGCTCAGGCAAAACATCTGACTGGGATGAAGGCCGTCCGTGGCCATCTTGCGCGCCATAAGCTGGCGGTGCGCGTGACCGGTGCGCATGAACGCCGAGAAGACGGCGGCCGCGCTGGGCTCGGCGCCGGGGAAACGAAGCGAGACGGCGTCGAGCGGCGGGTGATGCATGGGTGTCCTCTCGCGTCCGATCGGGAGATCGGGAACCTGCGGAGAATAAAGGTTAGCACCCGAACGGTTAGCCTGCAAATCAATCGGGGGCTTTGACGAGAAAGGTTTCGGTAAGGCACGGGTAAGCAGCGCGCGGTCTTATGGGCGGGCGGAGGTCGGGGTCGGCGTCATGCGTTAAGGGGGAGAGCACCATCCCGCGCCCGGAGTCCGCTGGTGTGTTCGTCAGATGAGAGGGGGAGGGATGAAGTTCTCACGACTAGCCGGCGCTGCGCTGTTGATGGCGGTGCTGGCGGCAGGATCTGTGGGTTCTGCATACGCTTGGACGGTGGGCTCGAAATGGGTGACGATCCCGTGCACCACCGGCTGCGGCCAACAGGACTACAACAACTGGTGCGGAGTGGCGAGCAGTCATGCGGTGCTTCACAAGCTGGGCCACAACATCGCGCAATCGACGCTCGCGTTGAAGTACGGCGTGGGCAGAGCCGATGGCAGCGCGGTGGCAATCGAGAAGATCCCGGGCGTGCTCAACGGCTACGTGAGCGGATTCGACTACGTGCACGTTGCGCGGACAAGCGTGAACTCGGCAAGCACCATGGCGAGCATCGCGCAGTTCTGCGCGGACTACGGGTACCTGGGGATTCCGTGCGTGAACCCGTACCCGTACACGAACTCGCTCGGGCAGTACTCGCCCGGGCTGCCCACGTACTCGGGCGCGCAGAGAGGCGGGCACTACATTGTGATCCGCGGCTACAACAACACGTCGACGTCGCAGACGATCTACTACTGGGACCCGCACTACGACGGCACCCACTACGGCTACCACTCGACGTCTGCGGCGACGTTCTGGAAGTCCATGTACTACAAGAACTGGGGCAGCCAGGGAGTCGTGTACTAGGCCATGACCGGCTCAACCGCGATTACACCACGCCGGGCGTTCGCCGCATTCGTCGCGGGGTTGATGTGGACGCTAGCTGACCTCAGCCTTGCGAGCTCGGTCATGGTTCGCTTCATGACGCTGGGCGACCGGACGGTGGAAAGCCTGTCGTACCGGCTCGTGTCGTGGACCGCTCTCATGCCGCTGACCGTGGCCAACCACTCGTTCGCTTTGATCTCCGCACCCGCCGAGACGCCCAGTGCGTTCGCTGTGGCGCTGGTTTGCTATGCGGCCGCCGCCGTCACCTGTATGGCGCTGGTCGCAGCCGCCGCACGACCGCGCGGTCGCCGAGTGGCGATGATCGTGGCGTTTGTCGCCACACTGCTCGCGATCACGGGCGGCGTGGGTCTCGCCGTTCGCGACGCGCGGGCCGGGGAAGCCCAGCGTGCGTTCTTCGCGCTGCTTGCGGGAGCGCCGGTCGCGCACAAAGACGCGGCGACCGTTTCGGCTGCCAGCCGGTTCGTGGCGAGCTATCCGGACTCGCGCTGGGTCGGTGAAGCGCTACGCATCATCGCTATGGACGCGTGGGACGCCGATCGGTACTTCGACGCTGAGGCGCTCTGGCGGCGGTTCGAGAGCACCTTCGCCGATCCCACCGCACCTGGCGTGGCCTACGCCGAACTCAGCCGGGGGCTGTGCGACGAGCGGGCGGGGGCACGGCGGGAGGCGGCGTGTCGCTACCGAGCCGCGATTGCGGTGATCCGGGCGCGGCACGACGGCATCCAGGCGTGGATAGCGACGAGCGCTGCGCAGCATCTCGCGGTGCTTGAGCAGCAGGCGGGCATGCTCGTGACCGCCGGTTATTGGAAGACGAAAGCCCAGACGTTCTCGGACGTCTATTCAATCGAATGAAGAGGTGAACGGTATGACTTACATGACGAAGGTCCGCGCTCTCATCGGCATGGCGCTGGTACTTGGGGTGGCGGCGCTGGTTGCCGTGCCGGCTGCGGGGCGCTGGCGGCAGACCGCGCAGGCGGAGCAGATACGCACACGATCGGTGCGCGAGTTGGGCGCGGCGCGGTCGTGGAAGGCGCGGATCGTCGAGACCGAGACGGGCAGCGACGGCAAGCGCACGGTGGCGCAGCAGGAGCTGCTGGTTCGCAAGCCGGGCGAGTACCGGCTCACACTCACCGAAAACGACGACAAGGGTCGCCCGGTCGTATCCACCAGCATCCGCACAAAGGGCGCGCTCTACACCCGGCGAGTGAACGCTGACGGCTCAAGCGTGATGCACGTTGTGAAGGGTGTGCGGCCATCGGTCGGCATCGAACTCGACAACACGCTCGGGCAGGCGGTTGCAGCGATTTCAGACGCGCATCCGCTCAAAGTGGTCGGCAGCGATGACCGCGGCGGTCACACCACCGACAAGCTCCAAGTGGCGACGGGGCAGTTCGTCTGGGTGGATCGGACGAGCGGCATGCCGGTCGAAGAACAGTCCGGCTCGGACGGGTTCGTCGCCGACGACATCGCCTTCAACGACGTCAAACGCGATGTGCCGGCTCCAGACGGCGAGTTCGACCCGGCAGCGCTGGGTAGTGTTGACAGCACGGTGGTCGAGGACCTTGGCTTCCGAGACGTCGCGTCGGCTGGCGCGGCGCAGGCAGCGGTCGGTTTCTCGCCGCTGGAGGTAGCCGTGCCCAGCGGATTCTCGCTCGCGCAGCAGGGCTACGTCGACTCGACCGTGCCCAACGGTGATGCAGCGGCAGAGCCTTCGTTTGTGAGCGCGTTCTCGAACGGCACCGATGGCGTGCTCGTCACGCAAGTGCTTCGCTCGGGCCTCGGCGACGCGGTTCCCGCGGCCGCGACAGAAGGCCCGGACGCTCCCGAAAGGGTCGTCGTCGACGGCAAACCTGCGCTCAGCTACCAAGACGCCTTCCGGCGACAGCTCGTGTTCGCCCGTCGAGATGTGCTCGTCACGATCGAAGGCAGTCTGTCAGAATCGGCCATGGAGGAGCTCGCGGGACGTATCCGCTAGCGAAGACGGGATGGTGGGGGCAGTGAAGTTCGCTCGCTTGTTCGCCTGCGTGGTCTGTCTTGCGGGCCTGTCGGCCGCTGCCGGGTGCGCGTCGCAGCCGCCGCATGGCGCGGCTCCCGATAGCGCCTCTCGGCCGGCAGCATTGCCGGCCTACGCCGACGGTCTGACCTTCGTGAGTGACGGGCACGTGTGGACGGTGGGCGACGGCGCCACAAACGAGGTCGCGCCCGGAGGCGACGCGAAACGCGACGTCTCGCGCATCATCGGAGGCGACGGTCTCGCAGTCACCGCCGAGAGCGGGCAGTCTGCGTACGTGGAGACCGTGATCCCAGGTGATGCTCGGCGGAAACGAGTTCACGCCGCGAACGACGCGAGCTTGCTTGGCTCCGTGCGCTACGACATGAGCGGAGGTGGGTTTCGCCTCTGGGCCAGCGAGTTCGGCGACCCGGCGACCAGGCTCGTGGTGATCCGCGATGGCTCAGGCAGTGTCGTCCACCGTCTGCCTCTCGCCGGTTTCAGTGGCGAGTTCGACGTCGACCCCAGCGGCAAGACGGTCGTCTACACCGGCACCGGTCAAAACCCGGCCCAGCTCATGGTGTACTCCGGCTCGAGGTCGCAAGCGCTGGTGGCTGGCTTCGCCACGGTCTTCACGCCGTCGTTTTCTCGTGATGGTGGTTCGGTCTGCTTCACCGGAAGTCGGTCGCCATCGGATCCCCTTTCAGTGTGGGTCGTCGACGTGCATACGAAGGCCGTGCGAGCGATGGCCGGAACCAATGGCTGGAAGCCGACCTGGCCCGTGTTCTCGCCCGATGGCACCCGAATCGCATTCCGCTCAGGAAACGATGGCTCGTTGTGGATCGCTCCGCTGGGTGAAGGCGCGCCACAGAAACTTCCATTGTCAGCATCCGAAACGGCTCTGGCCTGGTGATACGCGTTGGACCGACGGGCCGAACCGGCCCGTCGGTCCAACCGCCGTCGCACTCCACTCGTGCGGTGATGCCCAGCGGCATATACGGTACGACGCCAGAACGATACGATATGGGCTGCTGGCTTCCGGGGCACTCCATGGAGGATCGCATGTCAGGTTTCGGTGTCTACTCTGAGGTCGGAAGGCTGCGCAAGGTGCTTATGCACCGTCCGGGTCGATGCCTGGAACGCCTGACGCCTGCCAATCGCGAGGAGTTCCTCTTCGACGACGTCGTGTGGGTCGAGCGCGCACGCCGCGAGCATGACGCCTTCGCCGGCGTGCTTCGCGACCGCGGCGTCGAGGTCTTCTACCTGCAAGACCTCCTCGCTCAGACGCTCGATGTCGCCCCCGAGGTTCGCCGCCGCATCATCGAGCGCGCGGTCTCTTCCTACACCGTCGGCCTCTCGCTCGTGGGCGACCTGCGCGACTGGCTCTTCGCGCTCGACTCCGAACGGCTCGCGTCAGCACTCGTGGCCGGCCTGCTCATCTCCGAGCTCGACGGTCTCGATCTGCGCGAGCTCAACCGCCATTCGCTCGGTGCCGCGCTCTCCGGGCCGGATTCGTTCGTCCTGCCGCCGTTGCCCAACTCCGTCTTCATGCGCGACTCGAGCGCGTGGCTCTTCGGTGGCGTGGTCCTTCCGCCGCTGTTCTACCACGCACGTCGTCTCGAGGTCGCGAACGTCTCGGCGATCTATCGCCACCACCCCATGTTCGCCGACAGTGACTTCTCCTTCTGGTACCCGCCCGCGGGCGATGCGGAGAAGTTCGCCCCTGAGGATTACGGTCAGGGCGGCCGGGGCGCGAGCCTCGAGGGTGGCGACCTCATGCCGATCGGCAACAAGACCGTGCTCGTCGGCATGGGAGAGCGCTCGACCGGCCGCATGGTCGAGCACGTCGCGCGCACGCTGTTCTCGGCGGGGGCGGCCGAGCGGGTCATCGCCTGTCGCATGCAGCAGGACCGCTCTTCGATGCACCTCGACACCGTGTTCGGCTTTATCGACCGCGACGCTGTCACGGCGTATTCGCCGGTCGTCGACGCGATGACGGTCTACAGCGTACGTCCCGGCGACGGCGACGACGTATTCGACGTCAGCGAGGAAGTCGGTTTGCTCGATGCCGTCCGAGACGCGCTTGGTCTCGAGACGCTGCGCGTCGTCTCCACTGGTGGCGACAACTTCCAAGCGGCGCGCGAGCAGTGGGACGACGCGAACAACGTCGTCGCGATCGAGCCAGGCGTGGTCGTGGCGTATGCGAAGAACACGTCCACGAACGCGAACCTGCGGGCGGCGGGCATCGAAGTCATCGAGATCGAAGGTGGCGAGCTGGGCAAGGGCCGCGGCGGCTGCCACTGCATGACTTGCCCGCTCGAGCGCGACGGCCTCTAGTCGCTCCGCGTCGTGCGCCCGCCGCGCGGCCCGCGCGCTCCCGCGCTCCGGCCGCAGCGGGTACCATCTCCCTACACCTACTGAGCCGCGCACCCCGGAGGCAGCAATGGACGACGCCGCACGCATCGCAGAACTCGAAGCCGCTCTCGAGCAGTCTCGCGCCCAGACACGCGCGGCTTTCGAGAACCGGGCGCTTATCTACGGCGCGATCTTTGACGAGCTCTCTTGGGAGATCGGCGAGGATCGCACTGCCGACATCATGAAGCGCGCGATCCACGCTCGCGGGCGCGAGGTGGGCAAGAAATACCGCCCCGCCGCCCGTCGAGGAGACCTCGACGAGGTGGGCCGCATCTTCTGCGAGGGATCGCCGTGTGCGGGCGCTCTGTTCACCCCGGGCGTCGAAGCGCGTTCGGAAGGGCAGATCGTGCTGCGGATGGAGACGTGCCCGCTCAAGGACGCCTGGGCCGCCGAAGGCCGCTCGCCCGAGCAGCTCGACCTGTTGTGCGAGATCGCAGCTGCCGTCGACGAAGGCACGTTCGAGAGCGCCGGGCTCGAACTGACCTTCCTCGATCGTCTCGGCGTTGAAGGCTCTGAGCACTGCCTGCTCGAGCTGAAGGGGCGCGAGGGCACGGACTGAGCCCCGCTTCGTGCTATGATTCGCGCTTACGCTTGTACGCGATCAGAGCACGTCCCGCCACATTCCTTCCGAGAAGCTCGGAGTTACCATGCGCCAGAACGACATTCGCAACATCGCGATCATCGCCCACGTCGACCACGGCAAGACCACGCTCGTCGACTGCTTGCTGCAGACGACGCACGTCTTCCGAGAGAACCAGTCGGTCCCCGACCAGGTACTCGACTCCAACGACCAGGAGCGCGAGCGCGGGATCACGATCCTCGCGAAGAACATCTCGATCCGCTATGGCGACACGAAGATCAACGTCATCGACACGCCGGGCCATGCTGACTTCGGCGGCGAAGTGGAGCGCATCCTGAAGATGGCCGACGGCGCGCTCCTCATCGTCGACGCCTTCGACGGCCCCATGCCGCAGACCCGCTTCGTGCTCAAGCATGCGCTCGAGCACGGTCTGAAGCCGATGGTCGTCGTCAACAAGATCGACCGCCAGGGCGCCCGCCCGCACGAGGTCATCGACGAGGTCTTCGACCTCATGCTTGACCTGGGCGCCGACGACTCGCAGCTCGACTTCCCGGTCGTCTACACGAGCGCCGTCAACGGCTACGCGCGCTGCGAGCCCGATGATGGCAACATGGACATGATCCCGCTCCTCGACGCCATCATCGAACACATTCCGGCTCCCGACGTCGACGTCGACGGACCGGTCGCCATGCAGGTTTGTACGGTCGACTACTCGAGCTTCGTCGGCCGTATCGGCATCGGGCGTGTGTTCTCCGGGACGATCCACAACGGTGAGCGCATCCTCGTCATCAAAAACGACGGCAGCCGCTACCAGGCCAACGTCAAGGACCTGTTCACCTTCGAGGGCATGGGTCGCCAGCAGGCGACTGAGGTTCACGCGGGCGACATCTGCGCCGTCGTGGGCATCGAAGACGCGGACATCGGTGACATGTTCACCTGCCGCATCGACCCCATCACGCTCGCGCCGATCCACGTCGAAGAGCCCACGATGTCGATCGTGTTCGCCGCGTCGACGAGCCCGCTCGTCGGGCAGGAGGGCGACATCGTCGGCGGCCGGCAGATCAAGGAGCGTCTCCTTCGCGAGGCTGACTCCAACATCTCGATGAACATCACCGAGACCGAGGACAAGGGCGGCATGGAAGTGGCTGGCCGAGGCGTGCTGCACCTCTCGGTGCTCATGGAGACGATGCGCCGAGAAGGCTACGAGTTCCAGGTCGGACGTCCGCAGGTTATTCTCAAGAACGAAGGCGGCAAGAAGCTCGAGCCGATCGAGCAGGCGGTCGTTGACGTGCCCAGCGAGTACGCCGGCAAGGTCATCGAGATCTTCGGCTCGCGCAGCGGCATCATGACCGACATGGTCCAGCGCGACGAGCACGTACACCTCGAGTTCAAGATCCCGACGCGCGGCGTCATGGGTCTGCGCACCCGCATCCTCAACGGCACGCGCGGCGAGGCCACACTCTTCCACCACTTCTCCGAGTACGGTCCGTACCAAGGCGATCTTGGCGGCCGTCAGAACGGCTCCATGATCGCCATGTACTCCGAGAAGTCCGTGGCGTTCGCGCTCGACACGCTGCAGACGCGCGGCAAGATGTTCATCGGCCCGAACGTCATGTGCTACGAGGGCATGATCGTGGGGGAGGCAGCCAAGGAAGGCGACCTCGTGGTCAACGTCTCGAAGGCCAAGCAGCTCACGAACACGCGTGCCGCATCCGCCGATAAGTCCATCGTGCTGCACCCGCCTCTCACCTTCACGCTTGAAGAGGCGCTCGAGTACATCGAGGACGACGAGCTCGTCGAGATCACTCCGAAGAGCATCCGGCTGCGCAAGCGCATCCTCACCGCCAACGACCGCAAGAAGGCCGGGCGCGTCTAGACGATGCTGACCGCGCTCATCAGCACCGCCACGGCCGCGCTGTTCGGCAGCGCTGACTTTCTCGGCGGGCTGGCGAGCCGGAAGGCGCCGGCGCTCCTTGTGAGTGCCGTGATGTTCGCGACCGGCGTGCTGCTGTTTCCGCTCGTGCTGCTGGTGGCGCGTCCGTCGGCCGTCACGTGGGCCGACGGCGGCTTCGGCGCGATCTCCGGCGTGATGGGCATGATCGGCGTCCTGTCGCTGTACGCCGCACTCGCGATCGGCCGGATGAGCGTGGTCGCGCCGCTGACAGCCGCGCTGAGCGGCTCCGGGCCGGCAGCCTTCGACCTGCTACGCGGCTCGCACGTCGGGTCGCTCGGGCTTGCGGGCCTGGCGCTCGCGGTGGTGTCAGTGATCATCGTCAGCACGACCACGGGGACGGTCGAGGAGCATGGGATGCCGACGAAGGCGGTGGTCTTCTCGGCGATTGCGGGGTCGTGTTTCGCCACGTCGCTCATCGCGCTGTCGCTTACGGCTCCGGCGAGCGGCTTCGCGCCGCTGCTGGTCGCGCGTGTCGTGGGGACGGCTGGGTTCGGCGTCGCGCTCGTTGCGCGCCGCGGCTCGATCGACTTCCACCTGCCGTCGATACGACTCGCGGTCGTCACGGGCGTCCTCGATGCGGCCGCAAACGTCACGATGCTCACGGCGATCCGCATCGGCCCGCTCGCGGTAGCGTCGGTCGTGGGCGCGCTCTACCCGGTCGCGACCATGCTCTTGGCGCGCGCTGTGCTCGAGGAGCGGCTCAAGCGCCACCAAGTCGCGGGCGTCGCGCTCGCGCTGGTCGCGGTCGTGCTGACGGCGCTGCCGAGCAGCTAGACTGCGGCGCCTCCTCGGGGAGGGTTCGCTGAGCTGGCTGCCGACGCCTCTCGCTGAATCGTCGTTCGCGGTAAACTCGGCTCGCAGAGAGCGACACGAGGAACGCGAGGGAGCTGCACCATGAAGCCATCGGACGCATGCCGCATCACGGTGACGAAGAACGGCCCGTACTTCGTCGACGGCACGGTTCCGCTCACGGTCGAGTCCATCATCTGCGATGAAGATGGCGAGTCGCAGAGCTGGCGCCTCGACACCCGGCTTGAGGACCATGAGCGCTGCGGCCTGTGCAGATGCGGGCAGTCAGGCTCCAAGCCCATGTGCGACGGCACCCACGCGGGCATCGGACTCGACGGCACCGAGGTCGCGTCGAAGGAACCCTATGCGCAGACCGCGTGCGTCACTGAGGGGCCGCGCATAGACCTCGCCGATGAGCGCGACATCTGTGCCGACGCCCGCTTCTGCCACCGGTTGGGTGCAGCGTGGCACCGAGTACTCGAGGACAGCGATGAAGCCGAGGAGATCGTGCGCGAGGAGTGCGATCTGTGCCCGTCGGGCCGCTACACGGCTGTCGACAAGGCCACCGGCGAGTACATCGAGCGCCAACTCGAACCCGGTATCGTCTTTGTCCAAGACACCGGTGCCCACGTAAGCGGTCCCATCCACGTGCGCGGAGGCATCGAGGTCTTCTCGGCGGAGGGCGTCCCCTACGAGGTGCGCAACCGCGTCACGCTGTGCCGCTGCGGCCACAGCCAAAACAAGCCGTTTTGCGATGGCAGCCACGTCGGGCACGGCTTCCACGACGGCTTGCACGACCACCTGTAGCCGAGAAGCAGTCGCGGACGCACAAGCGGCGCCCGGGAGGACGCCGCTTGTGCATGCACTGAGCCGTGCGGCTCGCGGCGAGAGGTGTTACTTCGCTGCAGCCACCAGCGCTTGCACAGCTGCGTAGCTGTACGCCGCCAAGCCATCTCGGGCTTTGTCGATGTTCTTCGTGAACCTCGGGTCGTTGACCCAGATCGACGCCATGTTCGCGTAGAACTCCACGGGGCAGTCGTAGAACCACTTCGAGATGTGGAGCCGCTTCGCGTCGGCAAGCGCCATCGCCTCGGGCGAGTCCGCAGGCACGCCGGCGTCCATCAGCGCGACGAAAGCTGCGGTGTTCTCGTCCATCTCGGCTTTGATCGCTGCCCAGTCGGCCTTCGTGTAGCGCTTGGTGCGCTCGGCGGACTGCTTGTACGCGTCGGTGTCGCCCCAGCGCTCCTGGACCTCTTCCTCGTACTCGGCAGGGTCGAACCCGTCAAACATCTCGCCGAACATCTTTGACGCCTCTTCTTTGGTCATCGGTACTCCTTCCTCCATCTCCAACAGCTGCAGGTCGAGCGCGTCGATGGCAGCCTGCGTGCGCCGTGCCTTCTCGGTGAGGAGGTTTCGCTGCGCGTGAAGCGCCTCGCTCCGGTCAAACGCCGGGTCGAGCATGATCGCGCGGATGTCGGCCAGCTCGAAGCCGAGCTCGCGGAAGAGCATGATCTGCTGCAGCTGCTCGAGATTGCCCACCGTGTAGAGCCGGTAGCCCGCCTCGGTGCGCTCGCTCGGTTCGAGCAGGCCCACCGAGTCGTAGTGGTGCAGCGTCCGAACGCTGACCCTAGCAAGCTTCGCGGCTTCTCCGACCGTCCATGCCATCTCCCGACACCTCCTTCGCGAGAAGCGTAAACCCTGACGTTACGTCAGGGTCAAGCGATCTTCCGAGAAGTTCTCTGGCGCAGCGCCAGCAGCAGGGCGGGCACTGCGCCGGCCAGCAGCATGAGCGCGGGCATCACGATGCCGGAGTCCTCGGTCGCCCACGCGAACACGCCGCCCACGACGATGCCGAGCACCGCAGCCGCGTACGCCGGCACCGGCTCGAGCGTGCTCACGAGCGGCCGCCGAGGCCCGAACCACAGCGCGCCGAGCGAGAGCGCCATCGCGATGGCGAGTCCCGTGTAGGTGGTCTGCGGCAGGTAGGCGAGGTTGTTCTCGAGTTTGCGCCACACGAGATCGCGGACCGCACTCACGTCGCCGCGAAGAATCTCGCTCGCGAAGCGGGCCAGATGTGTTCCGCCGCCGCCTCGCATCAGGTCGATCGCCGAGAAGGCCGCCACCACCGCGACGACTTCGAGCGCGGTCCACAACGCCGCACGCCACGTGAAGCGCACGCCGTTCATCGCGGCCCACGCGACCGCGAACGCGACGAGTCCCCAGACCGCGACGCCCGCGTTCGCGCCTGAGAACGGTGCCGCCGACGTGATGAGCACGACCGCGCCGACCAGCGGCAGGCCGTAGCGGGTCAGGAGACGCGCGGGTTTCTCGGCGAGGGCGGAGGCGGCGAGACCGACGGCGGCGAGCGACGCACCGGTGAGGATGGCGGCGCCTTCGTTGCCCATGCCGTAGTAGCGCCAGCCGGCGCGGACGGAGTAGGAGAAGAGGCCGGATTCGATGGGGTGGCCGAGCCACTGGTCGGCGCAGATCACGAGCGAGGCGAGCGCGGTCAGGAAGAGCGGCGCGGAGACGCGAACGTGCGAGAAGAGACGCAGCAGGAGCGCGACCGCCGCGACGGCGAGCGTCGAGACCGCGAGTGCGCGAACGGCTGTGCCGAGCGACTGCGGACGAGGCGCGAGCAGGAACATCAGCCATCCGGCCGGCAGCACCGACATCATCGCGATGAGCGCGACCTCGCCGAGAAGATCGGCGGGACTCGGCGGGAGGAATGCGAGCAGCGTCGCGAGCGCGATGGCGCCCATCGCGATGTAGCAGAACCAGCGCAGGAACCATGCGTCGCGCAGCTGGTCGATCGCGCCGGTCCACGTGTTGTAGCGCGCCAAGGCGGCGATTCGGGTAGCGAGGGGAGGGGCGTCGCTACGGGAGCCGAGCGGCTTGCCGAGCATCTCGGCGGGTGTGGCGATGCCCATCGCTGCGAGCACGGTGGGCGCGATATCGAGGTTGATCGCGAGTCCCGGTCGCCGCGTCGACGCCGAGGTGATCTCGCCGGTCGAGCCGCGGCCGAAGATGATGAGCGGCCCGAAGTCGGGCTCCATGTACCAGCCCTTGTCGGTGGCCGCGGGGACGACGAGTAGCAGGTCGTCAGGGCCAAGCGCAGCGCGGGCCTGCTCGACAGCCGCGTCAAGCCTGGCGACCGCGTCGGCGTGGCGCTGTCGGTAGACGAGGGGTGCGGCGGTCGCGTCGTGTGCGCGCGAGAGGTCGCCGGTGTCGATGACGACGAGCGTGGGCGCGGGGGCCGTGCCGACGGCCGGTGCGATCGAGGCGCCGATGGCTTCGCGCAGCAAGGCCGAGTCGGTCCTCAGGCCGAACGCGGCAGCGGGATCGTCGACCGGCGGGTCGGCGATGACCGCGTCAACGATGCCGTTCGCGTCGGTCGCGACGAGCTCTGCGGGTCGGAAGCGACTAGCGGTCGAAGCCGTTGTGGTGTCGGATTCGCCCACGGCGACCGTGCGACCGCCGCCGGCGTGCACTGCACCGCCGAGCGCACCGAGCGCGGGCGGCGCGAGCGAGGAGGCGTTCGCGGAACGCGCGGCAGCCAGCGAGTCGGCGTCGATCGGCCCGCCCGTCGGCCCGATCGCCCAGCGGCTCGCCGAGATCGTGAGCACGCCGCCAGCCAGCGTGGGCCAGCCGTACTCGGCGGTCTTGGCGTTCATGTTGCCGATGGCACCGTCGCCGGCGAGCTTCCACAGCGCGGGTGTGCGCTCGGGTGAGAGGTCGTTCCAAGTGAGGAAGGGCGCGAGCATGACTACGACGTGCTCGGCTGCAGGCATCGGCGCGGCTTTCGCGCGCGCGGCGGCGGTGGGTCCGAGCAGCGTCAGCGCACCAGCGAGCGCGAGCGCGACGACCGCGCTCCCCGTAAGCCCGCGCACGAACGCTCGGCCTCGTGCGCTCCTGTCGGTGCGAGCGATCACGCGAAGGCCGCGCTCGCCAGTTCCAGGATCGCGGCGCGGACCGACGCCGAGCCCATCCAGTGCTCGAGTGCGGGTGCGTCGATGTGCTCGGCGATGTCGTCGAGCAGCGCGAACGTGGCGATCTGCACCGTGCCGTCCTCGTCCTCCTGGAGCGCTTCGGAGATGCGCTGCACGAACTCCTCGGCTTCGGGGTCGTGCTCGAAGTTCTCGAGCATCACTTCGCGCAGAACGACAGCGGCAGCAGTCACGTACTCGCCAGCGGTCGGCCGGCCGCCGCTATCGACGCAGTCCTGATCGAACGCGGTCATGATGATGCTCATGAGGTCGGCCAACGGGCCCGAGAAGCTGACGTTGTCGCCGTCACTTTGCCACGCCATCGCGCTTCGGTCCTTTCGTCGTCGGATCGCCGGCGGCCGTTTGTTCTCGTGCCGGCGCGAATCGCTCACACTCTAGCATCACGCGCGTGGCTTCGACCCGCCTCGCGCGCCACGGCGGGCGGGGCGTGCTACCGTAGCCGTGTCCGGCTCGGCGCGTCGCCGGTCCGCACCCGGCATCGCCGCCGATTCGGGGAACGAACACCGAGAGGGAAGGTGGGACCCATGGTCACTCGTGAAGAGATCACCGTGCAGGCCGAGGAGTGGCTCGCGCGCAAAGACGAGATCAAGCAGCGCTTCGCCGAGCACGTCGACACTCCCACAGTCGAGGTCGCCATCGGACTGTCGCTGGTTGGAGCCGGCCTCGGTACCGTCGTCGCCAACCTCCTGCGCGGCAAGCGCAGCCCGTGGGCGTACGTGCTGCCGGCGGTGTTCGTTCTCTCCGGCATCGCGGTCGTGGGCAGTGGCGCCTTCAGCCGCCGAGCAGACCGTATCGCCGCCGCCGAGGACGTCATCAGCGCGCAGCTTGCGGAACTGGACCCGATCGCGCGGGCGCAGGTGCTCAGGGGCGTTGCAAGCGACGCGTTCTCCCCGCTCATCCACCACAGCGCGAACTAGCGGCCGGATGTCGGATGTCTGGGAGACCGACCGCCTCTACCTGAGCGACGCCGGTCCCGAGCGCGCTGCCGCGGTCCGCGCATACGGCCTCCGCTGCCGCGAATTCCACGCCCAGTGGGATCCCGTGCGCCCGGAGAGCTTCTGGGAGCTTCCCGCCGTCGCGGCGCGCCTGCACGCGCAGACCGAGGACTCCCGAGCCGGTCGGGCATTGTGCCTGTGCCTCTCTGACAAGAACGACCCCGAGCGCGTCATCGGCATGGTGAACCTGCGAAACATCATCCGCGGCGCGTTGCTGTCGGCGCATGTCGGCTACGGCCTGGCACCGGATGCCGTCGGGTACGGCTACATGACCGAGGCGGTAGGGCGCGTCGTCGAGATCGCCTTCGACGAGCTCGGGCTGCACCGTGTCGAGGCCAACGTCATGCCACGCAACACGAGCTCGCTCGCCGTCGTCGAGCGCGCCGGGTTCGAACGCGAGGGTGTCTCGCCGCGCTACCTACGCATCTGCGGCCGTTGGGAAGATCACGTCCGCTTCGCACGGCTCAATGAGGAGATGCGCTGATGGCGGCGCCCGACACGTCGCTCGCAGGTGGCCCGCCGCTCCTCGAACTCGCTGGGGCGGTCGTCGTGCGAGACGGCCGCGCGATCCTGACAGTCGACCGCTTCCGAATCGCCGAGGGCGAGCGGATCGCCGTGCTCGGCCCCAACGGTGCGGGCAAGTCGACGCTCATCAAGCTGCTCACGCGCGAGATCCTGCCGCTGTGGGTCGACCCACCGCCGGTGCGCTTCCTCGGCGAGCCGCGCTACGAGTTGCGCGAGGCGCGCAAGCTGCTGGGGGTCGTCTCGGCGGATGCGCAGGAGCAGGCCGACGTGGTGCTGCCGGCGATCGAGGTCGTCCTCGGCGGCTTCTTCGGCGCGCTGGGCGTTCCGTGCCACGACGTGGTGACCGCCGAGCAGATCACGGCCGCGCACGCTGCGCTCGCCGAGCTCGAGGTCGCGCACCTTGCCGAGCGCACTATGACGACGCTCTCTACCGGCGAGGCACGCCGTGTGCTCTTCGCGCGCGCGCTCGTGCACGACCCGCGGGTGCTCGTGCTCGACGAGCCGTGTGCGGGCCTCGATCCGCACGCCGCCTACCATGTGCGATGCGCGTTGCGCGCGCTGGCTGCGAGCGGGCGCTCCCTCGTGCTCGTCACGCATCACGTGGAAGACATCGTGCCCGAGATCGATCGCGTGGTGCTCGTGCGTGGCGGGCGAATCGCCGCCGATGGCCTAAAGCGCGAGCTCATGACCGCCGATACCCTCGGTGAACTCTTCGACATTCCAGTGAAGGTTGAGGAGAGGGCCGGAGAGTATCGGCTCTGGTAGAGTGGTGCTCATTCCAAGGGTTCGTAGGTCTTCGCCGGGGGCGCGACGGCGAGACGCGTTTCGAGCCGCCGTAAACGACGCTCGAGGGGGCGTTCGAATCGTGAGATCCCTGAAGTACCTGTTCCCTGCCCTGCTCCTTGTATGTCTGCTGATGTTTGCAGCGACCCCCGCGATGGCCAACACGGGCTCCCGGTCGCCTGCGACCCGGCACACGACGTCGTTTGACGGCATGCGCCTCACCGCGGCGGTTCGCTCGCTTTCGACCTACCGTCTCGCCTCATTGCCGCCCGATGCCTATGAGCCGGACGACACTACGACCACCGCGCAGGTCGTTACCGACGCCGGCCTGCCCTTCTCCCAGGCGCACTCGATCGACTCGACCAACCCGGCCAGTCTGGACTACGACGTCTTCAAGATCACCGGCACCGCAGGCACGCTGTATACCTACCAGACGTCCGGTGCGGCCGACACGTGGTTCGACGTCTACGACGCCGATACCCTCGAGCTTCTGGCCTGGTATGACGACAGCGAAGCCGGCACCGGCGCCATGGGCACGTGGCGCTGCCCGACCAACGGTAAGAGCATCTACGTGGTCGTGTCACCGGCCAACCCCGTCACCGGCGGCGGCGACTACACGATGAGGGTCGACGGCCAGCCCAACACCGACCTTCCCGACGGATACGCCGAGCGGATGTACGGCGCCAACCGTTACGCCGCGGCGGTCGCATACGCCAAGGACATCCACACCAGCTGGAACAAGCCGCTGGGCGGCAAGGTCACAGACGTGATCGTGGCCTCGGGCGACAGCAAGGCCCAGGTCGGCCCGATGATCTCGCAGTCCCTCGCGGGCGTTCTCGGCGCGCCGATCCTGCTCTGCTCACGGTATTCGCTGCCTGCCGAGACGAAGTCCGCCATCAGCGCGATCCGCACTCACAACGGAGGCAAGGTCAGGATCCACGTGATCGGCAATTCGGGTTGGGTGTCGTCTTCCGTCTACACCAAACTCAAGGCCCTCAAGGGGTCCTCGGGAACGATCGAGCGCATCTCCGGTGCCGATCGCTTCTACCTCGCGGCGATCATCGCCGACCGGGTCGACGCGCTGTGGATAGGCCACCGCGGGCACCATTCGCCCACGGTCATCGTTGCGAACGGCACGAACGTCAACGCCATCACCGACCTCCTGGTCGCGAGCGGCATTTCCTATAAGTGCGGGTGGCCGATCCTGCTCACGAACACTACGTCCGCTCCTGCCGCCACGACGTGGCGCACTGCGACCAGGTTCAAGGGCTCGCGCGTCCTGTTCGCGAACTGCGCGACGTACGCAAGCGCCTACGTTTACCGCAAGCTGTCCGGAGACGTGCGCACTACCGCCCACTCGGATCGCACGGCGTCAGCCCTCGACACGATGCGTTTCGGTCTCGCCCAGGGGTTGTTCTGGCCCGGCGACGTCGTGGTTATCAACCGCGTCTCCGAGGCGCTGACCGTTGGCACGGAGGCCGGCGGCTGGGGCAGCGGCATACTCATTTCGACGTCGACCGGCCCCAACGCGGTGGGGAAGAGGTATTTCCTGCACCGCCCAGGCATGGTCGTTTATGTGCTGGTCGCGGGCTCGGCGACCGGCATCACGAGCGGCGGCGTCAGCGCCTACCAGGGGCTGCTTCGCTAGCTCCAACCAACACCTGCCGAGAAGGGTCCGCGTCCGCGCGGGCCCTTCTCGCGCTTCCGGGTCGCCCCGAATTGACCCGAGCCTCGCGTCGAGCGCATACTGACTGACGGTCGGTCAGTCGCGTGCGGAGGCGCCATGGCGCGGGTCGTCAAAGAAGCAGGGGTCCGCCGAGAAGAGCTCCTCGAGCTCGCGCTCGAGCTCTTCATGACATCTGGTTACGAGCGCACGTCGGTCGAGCAGATCACGCGCAAGGCCGACGTGGCGAAGGGCACGTTCTACCACTACTTCGAGTCGAAGCAGGAACTGCTTCACCAGCTCGCCAGAGGCTACGCCGACGCGCTGTTCGCGCACCTCGAAACAGAACTCGCCGCGTTTGAAGGCGATGCCATCGCGCGTCTTCGCGCGCTTTCCCGGCTCGCCTCCGCCTGGAAGCTCGAGCGCAGGGACGAGTCGGTCGCCTTCGGTCGCATGCTCTACGCCGATGAGAACCTCGCGTTGCGCCACGAGCTCTTCTCGGCATGGTTCGAACGCACGTTGCCGCTCGTCGAAGCGATCCTCGTGCGGGGCTCGGGCGAGGGCACGTTCGTCGTCGACGACCCAATGGCGACGGCGGGAGTCATCATCTCGCTGTGGTACGACTGGGGCGACCGGGTCGCTCGCAGGCTCTACCGCGCCGGTGCCGATCGAACCACGATCGCCCTGGTCGCGCGCGAACTTCAGGCGAGTTACCGCGCGCAGGAGCGCGTTCTCGGCGTGTCGCGAGGCGCGCTCGATCCAGGCATCGATATCGAAGGGCTGTTGCAAGAACTCATCGGCTCCGAACCGTCCGGAAGGAAGTAAGCATGTCGATCGTCGAAGTCAGCGGGCTCACGAAGATCTACGGTTCCGGTGACACCAAGGTGACCGCGCTGGACCACGTCGACCTGTGCGTCGACCAAGGAGAGTTCGTGGCCGTCATGGGCCCAAGCGGTTGCGGGAAGTCGACGCTGCTCAACCTGGTAGGTGGCCTCGACAAGCCCACGAGCGGCATCGTGCGCATCGGGGGAAACGACATCGCCGAGATGGATGACGCGACCGTCACGAAGCTTCGGCGCCGTCGCCTCGGCTTCGTCTTCCAGTTCTTCAACCTCATCCCGGTGCTCGATGCCGCGGAGAACGCCGCCCTTCCGCTCACGCTCGATGGCGTCGCACCTGCCGAGGCCAGACGCCGCGCGCAGGAGTGGCTCGTGAAGGTGGGCCTCGACAAGCGCCTCCACAACCTGCCCGACCAGCTCTCCGGTGGTCAGCAGCAGCGGGTGGCCGTCGCGCGAGCGCTCGTCACCGACCCCGACCTCATACTCGCCGATGAGCCCACCGGCAACCTCGACTCGAAGTCGGGCGATGAGATCGCAGACCTGCTCAAAGTCGCCTCGACCGAGTGGAACCGCGGCATCATCATGGTCACACACGACGTCCGTATCGCCTCGCATGCCCAACGCATCGTGTTCATGCGCGACGGCAAGATCGTCGACGACGTGAAGATGCCGTCGGGAGACGGTGCCGAGGCGGCCCGCGCGGCGATGGAGAAGGCCGGCCTGCTGTGAGCACCTCGGCGACACTCGCTTGGCGCTACATGCGTGGCCGTCCCGGACGCACGGTGCTCACCACCGTCGCGATAACGTTGGGCGTAGCGCTCATCTTCGGCTTGAACGGCATGCTGCCCGGCCTGACCGATCTCTTCACGAAGACGCTGTTCGCCGCGGCAGGGCAGGTCGATCTCTCCGTGTCGAGCCAAAGTGGGGGCACCTTCGATCCGGGCATCGCCAGTAAGGTCTCAGCCGTGCCCGGCGTTGCCGTGGCCACGCCGTCCGTACGCAGGTCGGTCGGGATGCCGAATGGTACCCCGGTCAACATCATCACCCTCGCCGGCATCGACCCTCGAACCGCGCCGCGAGTGCACTCGTTTAACGTCGCTTCCGGCCGGCTGCTCAACGATGGCGACGCGGGATCGGTCGTCATCGGCTCGGACACCGCGGGGAAGCTTGGACTGCACGTGGGGTCGAGCTGGCGGATACCGACGGTCGCGGGCACCGAGTCGTTCAACGTTGTTGGGCTGCTCGCGAACGGCTCCTCGCCTTCGGCACCCGAGGTGTACGTCACTGTCGGCGACGCCCAACGGATGACGGGAGCCGGCAACACGATCAACACCGTCGAAGCGCGCTTCGTGCCGGGGGCCGATCGCACCACGGTCGAGGCCGCCGTGCGGCGTAAGCTCGGGTCGGACTACATCGTTGGCGGCCTGTCGAATGAGAGCACGCTGCTTGCGTCGGTGAAGACAGCGAACTACATGTTCACGTTCTTCGGCCTCTTCGCGCTCATCATGGGCGGCTTCATCATCCTCAACACGTTCCGCACGCTCGTTTCCGAGCGCCGACACGACATCGGCATGCTGCGCGCGATCGGGGCCGACCGGCGCACCATTCTCAACATCTTCCTCATCCAGAGTGTGTTCCAAGGGGTGCTCGGCACGGCGATCGGCATCACCGCAGGCTACCTGCTCACGCTCGTCGCGCTTGGGTTCTACAACCCGTTCATGCGCTCCATCCTTCATATCAACGCGACGGTGAGTCCGAGCTACACGCTCGGCACGTGGGTCGCGGCGATCGCGCTCGGCATCGGGGTCACAGTGGCAAGCGCCGTCATCCCCGCTCGGCAGGCCGCACGCATCACGCCGCTCGAGGCGATGCGTCCTCAGATCGCCGAGGTGGCAGAGCGCCAGCGCAGCGCGTGGGTCCTGCTGGGCTGGGCGATGCTGGTCGGATGCGTTCCGATGCTGTTCTCGGCGCAGGTGTCGCTCGTCGGGCTTGGCGCGTTCGCCGCGCTCGCGGGGCTCGTCCTCGTGGCGCCCGCGCTCATCCGACCGCTCGCGTTCGCGCTCGTGTGGCTCGTGCGCCCGTTTTCGCCCGCGACCGCGGACCTCTCGAGCTCGAACGTGACGCGGCAACCGGGGCGCGCCGCAGCTACCGCGTCAGCGATCCTAGTCTCGCTGGCGCTCGTGGTCGCCATTCTCGGCGTGGTCACGTCGCTCTACGCGGGGTTCTTCGACTACATCAACAAGTCGCTTGGCTCCGATTTCGTCTTCATCCCCAACGGGCTGATCCTCGGAGGATCGCATGTGGGGGCCGATCAGAGCTTCGTCCAGCGAATCGCCGACACCCCTGGGGTCGGGACGGTCGCCACCATGCGGCTCGGGCAGGCGCAGCTCGGCGCGGGCCAGGTGCAGGTCGTAGGGATCGATCCGGTGGCATACCCGAAGGTCGCGTCGTTCACGTTCTCGCAGGGCTCGGGTACCGCCGATATCGCGAAGCTTGGGACCGGGCGCACGATGCTCGTCAACGGCATCACCGCAGGTCAGCAGGGTCTGGCTGTGGGGAAGACGGTGCGGCTACAGACCGCGAACGGTCTCGAGAGCTACACGGTCGTGGGGGTTGCGACCGATTACCTCAACGCGAAGCTCTCGACCGTCTACATCTCGCAGAAGAACCTCGAGAACGACTTCAACGTGACGAGCAACGTGCTCGTCCTTGCCAACGCGAGGCCCGGTGCCGCCAAGCCAGCGGTCAAGGCCGCGCTCGGGAGGCTCGTGGCCAACTACCCGCAGTTCGTGCTGTACGACTCGGCGACCTTTAAGGCAACGCAGTCGCAGATCTTCGCGCAATCGTTCGTTGTGTTCGACGTGTTGATCGCGTTCTTCGCGCTACCGACCCTGCTCGCGCTGCTCAACACGCTCGCGATCAGCGTGCTCGCCCGCACCCGAGAGATCGGCATGCTGCGCGCAGTCGGGACCACGCGCGGGCAAGTGCGCGGGATGGTCGTCGCCGAGGCGATGCTGCTGGGGGCCGTTGGTGTGACGCTGGGCGTGGCGGGGGGTATCGCGCTGGGGTACGCGCTCGTCTACGCCCTGAACGCGACGATGTATGTGATGCCGTACTACTTCCCGTGGGGCGGCATCGTGACCGCGGTGATCGCCGGCTTCAGCTTTGCGCTGCTCGCGTCGATTATCCCGGCGCGAACTGCCGCGAAGCTCGACATCGTGACTGCGCTTCACTACGAGTGAGGGCGCTTATGCGCACAGCGGCCGGGCGCACACCGCGGACTGTCCTCGCCGGGGGCCCTGGCGCCTTTGGCGCCTTGCCCCGGCTGCGGAGGCCCGCTTAGTGCGCCCAGCCGCTGTGCGCACTGGACCCGGAAGGTCAAGACACAGGGAGAACGTGGAACAAGGGCGAAGGCCTCGTGATGTTCGACTCGGCTAGCTGATCCCTAGTCTTGCTCGCACGGCTTTGCTTTCTAGTTCGCGCAGGGCGGCTTTGGCGGTCCAGCGCGCAGCTTTCGACTTCGGGTTCTCGGCGAAAATGCGGCAGCAGGTGGTTATCGCGGCTACGTTGAGGGCGGGGGAGCGTTTGCCGATCTGGCGGATCTGCCAGTTGACCGCCTTCTTCACGAAGTTGCGCTCGTCGCGCGCCTCGCGCAATGCGAGCGCGAGCAGCGGCAGGAAGTGCCGGTCGTCTGCGGCCTTGTCGTGCACAGCGAGCGAGGCGCCGAGTACGAATCCGGCCCGCTTCACGAACTCCTCAGTGCGGCCGGTCCACTCGGCGGCTTTGCGCCACGCGAACGACGACTCGGCGAGCAGGTTGTTGACGAGCTGGTCGCACGTGTCCCAGCTGTCGAGGTCGGCCACCCAGCTCTCGGCTTGCGCCTCGTCGACGAGCGCTGGCACGTCGATGAACGTCGCCATGATGCGCGTCTCGTGGATGTCGCTCTCCCACAGCAGCGCCGCGAGTTCGTGCCACGCCGGTTTGTCTCGGCCGAGGGCTTTGCGCGCGTCTTTCGCCATCGCGCGCATCACTGGCACCGAGACGCCGAGGGCGTTGCAGGCGGTGATGCCGAAGCGCGCCATGCCGGCGACGTTGTCGGCGTTGGCCTGCGCGTGCAGCTCGGCCACGATCTGCTCGGCGAGCAGGGCGGGGGTTGGTGCGACGGTTGGCTGCGGCGCGGGCATGGCGGCTCCTTCAGTGACGGCTGGGGGGTGCGATGCGGTTTCGCCAGCGGGCAATACTCTGCGCGTCGACGCCGAGCCGGTAGGCGGCAATCGCGGTCGCGTCGACGGCGGTGGGGAAGAGCAGGCCGTGCTCCTCCCACGCGCGGGCCGACGTGATTGCCCGCTCGGGAAGCGTGACGAAGGTCCCGAACCGGCCGAGCCTGCGCGAGAACTCCAGGTCCTCCATCACTGGCAAGTCGGGGAATCCGCCCAGCTCGGCGAAGGTATCGCGCGTAAGGAAGAGCGCCTGGTCGCCGTAGGCGGGTCCGCCCAGGCGGTGTCTGGCGCGCCCAACCGCCGAGATGAGCGCGGCGTGGCGGGCTTCGGCGCCGACCGAGAACGAGAACGCGCCGGCGACGACCTCCGGGCGCGCGAGCGCCGCGGTTGCGAGCGCGCACGCGCGATCGGGCAGCAGCGTGTCCGCGTGCAGGAACAGCAGCACCTCGCCGGTCGCCTGCGCGGCGCCGGCGTTCATCTGGCGCGCCCGGCCGCCGGCGCTTGCGAGCACGCGCGCCCCTGCGCAGGCCGCGACTTCGCGGGTCGCATCGCGCGAGCCACCGTCGACGACCAGCACCTCGGCGGCGCCCGCGGCCCGCGCACTCGCGACGGCGGCACCCACGAGCCGCTCGTCATCGAGCGCGGGGATCACGACCGACACGCCGGCGTCCACCCCCACGGCCCCGCGGTCGAGTGCGACCCACGCGTCGGCGAGGTCGTCTGGCCGGTCGACGTCGGACAGCTCCTCGAGGAGCGCGCAGCTCAGGCCCGCACCATCGGCGAGCTGCTGCGTTCGCGCGAGCACGGTGCCGGTGCCCCACTCGACTCCTGAGAAGAGTACCGACTGCGAGCGCTCGGCTGACTCGCGGCGAAGCGCGATCAGGTAGTAGCCGCCATCGGCCGCCGGCCCCAGCACGACGTCGGCGCTCGCGAGCGCCTCCAGCGCGCGGCGCAGGTGAGCGGCGGTCAGTCGCGGGCAGTCGCTGCCCATCACGACGACGCGCTCGGCGCCTCGGCGAAACGCCTCCGCGAAGGCGAGTTCGATGCGGCGACCGAGGTCGCCTTCTCCCTGTTGGCGGTAGGCGATGTCACGCACTCCGAGCCAGGCGCGAGCGGCTCGCGGGGAAGCGGCGTCGGTGCGAAGCTCGACGCGCGCTTCGCCAGCCGATGCGAGAGCGCGGGCACTGCGCACCGCTTGGCACACGAGACGCTCATGGCATGCGAGCGTCTCGTCTTCGGACAGCGCCGGCGCGAGGCGGGTCTTCACCTCACCGCGGCGGGGATAGCGAGCGAGGATGCAGACGTGATTGGCTCGGCGGGTCAGCACCGCGGGGCCGCGATCGGGTTGCTTGCTCGTGTTGCTCATGCGTTCAGTCTACCGTGGATGCGCGGCGCGCAGCGCCCTCGCGGCTACGGTCGTGTGCGATACTCTTGCGTCGACACCGCTGGAAGGGAACCGGACATGCGCCATCGACTCGCCGTCGTGCTTCTTGCCGCCTCGGCGGCGCTCGTGCTCGTCGCGTGCACGTCGAAGCCTGCTGCCAGCCTAGCACCCGTGAGCAACCCGACGGCTGTGTCCGCGCCCGTCTCGGCGATGTCGATAGACCAGAAGCGTTCGCTCATCGCGACGAACTTCCAGATCGAGGTGCCGGTCCCCATGGGTACGGTCGTGCGTGGCGAGTCACAAGGCGACGCTGCATGGGATTACGAGCTCATCGTGGCGGCACCGCCGGCGACTGTCGCGCAGTGGTACAGGACCGCGTTCGCAGGTGCCGAGTGGAAGCTCGACAGACAGACCGGTTCCGGGCAGGGGGCTACGATCCTGACGCTCACGAAGAACGCGGCGCAGACCCGAGTGACGATCACGCCAGAAGGAGTCGGCCGCTCTCGCGCACAGGCGGTCATCGGCATCGGGACGCCGGTGCTTCAGACCCAGTAGCGCGTCCGCGCAGAACCCGCTACAGCCTGCGGCTGCCTCGCCGAGAACCGCTGACCTTGCCGCCGAAGACGCTGCGCTTCTTCTTCTCGGTAGGCCGTCCCTCGAACGGGATGATACGGCCGTCGCGGTAAGGGAAGCCTTCGAGGTCTTCGATGAGCAGGTTCTTGCCGAGCATGTACTCGATCTCGCGCAGCTGCACGATCTCGTCGGGGCCGACGAACGTGAGCGCGTAGCCTTCCGCGCCTGCTCGGCCGGTGCGGCCGATGCGGTGCACGTAGTCCTCGGGATTCTCGGGCACGTCGTAGTTGATGACGTGCGTGATGTCGGAGATGTCGATGCCGCGCGCGACGATGTCGGTAGCGATGAGCACTTCGATCTTGCCGCCGCGGAAGTCCTCGAGCGCGGCCTGGCGCGCATTCTGAGCGCGGTCGGCGTGCATGACGGCTACCGTGATGCCCATGCGCGTGAGAATCGTCTCGAGCATATCGGCGCGCGCCTTCGTGCGCGTGAACACGAGCACGCGGTCGGCCCCGCGGCGCTGGAGCACGCCCGCGAGCAGCTCCGGCTTCTGTGACTGCTCGACCGGCATGATCGCCTGCTCGATGCCCTCGGCGGTTGTGCCCTTGATGGCAATCTCGACGTAGGCGGGATCGTGCAGCATCCGCCCGACGATGTTGCCGATGTCTTCAGACAGCGTCGCCGAGAAGAGCAGGTTCTGGCGCTCTTTCGGCAGGAAGGCGAGGATGCGACGCACGCTGGGCCAGAAGCCCATGTCGAGCATGCGGTCGGCCTCGTCGAGCACGAGCACTTCGACCTGCGAGAGGTCGACGTCTTTGCGCTCGTGCAGATCGATCAGGCGACCCGGCGTGGCGACGAGGATCTCGACGCCGGCCTTGAGCTTCTTGACCTGCGGCTCGTACTTCACGCCGCCCACCACGATGCACGTCCGCTGTCCAGTATGCTCGCCAACCGCCGAGGCGACCTTCTCGATCTGCTGAGCGAGTTCGCGGGTGGGCGAGACGACGAGCGCACGCGGCGCACCGGTGCCCATCCCCACGCGCTGCATGAGCGGCAACGCGAACGCAGCCGTCTTGCCGGTGCCCGTTTGGGCAGCTCCGACGACGTCGCGACCTGCAAGGATAAGCGGAATGGACTCGCGCTGGATGGGCGTCGGTTCTGTGTAGCCCATCTCTGTTACGGCAGCGAGGATGTCTTCATTCAAGCCGAGATTCTTAAATGTCATGGCCCCAGTATGCGCGAGGAGCGCGCTTGGCGCTAATCGCGGCGAGACAGGCCTGCCGAGACCCGGGCTCGATCGCTTCTGTTCGGCGTCGAGATCAGCGGTTCATCCGTCGCCGAGCAGCTTCCTCGCATCGTTCAGCGACAGATACAAAGGGACGGGTCGCGGTCGGACCGCCGATCCGCCCGCGAGTGCTTCCATCCGCTCGAAGCCCAGCTGTTCGTAGTACGCGACCGCGTGGGGCAAAGCGTCGACTACGACACCGACGCAGCCAACCTTCTCGCGCATTGCCCAGGCGACCCGAAGCGTGAAAGCGACAAGCCCGTTGCCGATGCCTTCGCCCTGTGCACGCGAGTCGACTGCGAGCCGGGCGAGCCGCAGTACGGGAAGCGGATAGCGCGGGAGAGTCGCGCCGACGGACTCCGGCACGTTGTCGCGCGGGAGCGAACCGGCCGCGAGCGTCACGAATCCGGCGACGAGATCGCCGGCCGGCACAACGTACGTCACGCCGATGCCCAGTGCGTCTTGATTGCGCCAGGCGTGCGTGCCCAGGAACCGGTCGATGCCCATGTCACCCGAGGTGAACGCCTCGGTGCTGTCAGAAGCCCTCAGGCGCCTGATCTGCACTGAGGTCACCTCGCAGGAGGGCGGCCAGCCCCGCGGTTGGTTCGGCGGGGTGCAGCATGCGCTCGACCACCCGGTCGTAGGATTCATCGGCGAGGACGATGGTGGAGGGCACCAGGTACTCAGCCGGCAGTGCGTCGGCCGCCGAGATGAACTCGTCGAGGGCCTGCTCGAGGATGTAGCCTTTCTTCAGGCCGCTCTCGCGCGCGAATTCGTCGAGCCGCCGCTTCGTCGTCTGCGAAACGTATCCCGATACCTGAACCTGCTCTTCGCCCACGCGAGCCACCTCCGTGTAGAGAATTCTAGCATATGCTAGACGACGTCCCCACGAACGGATTACGCGTCGGCGATGCTGCTCAGCACATCACGACGAGGTTCGTGAGTGCCGCGTCCACCTCGGGAAAGCGGAACGCATAACCACTCGCAAGCGCCTTGTCGGCGGACATCTGCTGGCTCATGACCGTGTACGGGGCGACTTCGCCGAGCACCAGTTTGAGCGCGAAGCCCGGCACGGGCAGCCACGACGGGCGATGCACGACGCGGCCGACGGCAGCTGCGAAGTCGACCATGCGCACCGGGTGCGGGGTGCAGGCGTTGAGCGGGCCGCTCACGCTGTCGTTCGTGAGCGCGTGGCGGTAGAGGCCCGCGACGTCGGCGATGTGGATCCAGCTCACCCATTGCCTGCCACTGCCGATCGGGCCGCCCACGAACATGCACATCGGGAGCTGCATGCGCGGCAGCACGCCGTCGCTCCCAAGCACGATGCCGGTGCGGATCGTCGCGACGCGGCAGCCGATCTTCTCGGCGGCGAACGCGGCAGCCTCCCAGTCGATGGCGAGGTCGGCCAGGAAGTCGCCTCCGGTCGCGGCATCCTCGTGCAGGCACTCCTCGCCGCGGTCGCCGTAGATCCCCACGGCACTCCCGCCCACGTAGGCAGCGGGTCCGCCGCCCAGCGCTCGGGCCGCGCCGATCGCACGCACGATCGCGTCTGCGGTATCGATGCGGCTGCTGCGCAGCAGCTTCTTGACACGCGGATTCCAGTGGCTCGCGATGGGATAGCCGGAGAGGTTGGCAACCGCCTCAGCCGAGAAGATCGCGGCGGCCCACGGGCCGGCGTCGTCGGCCGGATCGAAGGCGACCTCGGTCACGCCAGCTGGCACGGCCACTCTGCCCGGCTGGTGTGAGAGCCACGTCACTTCGTGCCCCGCCGTCAGAAGCTGCGCTGTCAGCTCCTGTCCAATGAACCCGTTGCCGCCCGCAAGTGCGATCCGCATGCACAGCTCCCGTTCGCAAGAAATACCCGTGCGAACGCGTGCCGGCGCGTTGCTTCCTTCATCGTCATGGGACTCGAATCACTTTACTTGCTTGCGAGTGCCGTGCCAGACCGAGGACGTGTGGGCTATCCGCCGCAGCGAGCGGTCACATAGCGCGCGACGTCGAGCCCGGTTGCGAGATCTCGCCACGTTCCTTCGGCGCCCGCTGCCCTCGCGCCCAACTCCGCGTGCAACATGGCGATGCCGCAGTCCAGGCGCTTCGTGACCTTCGGCGTTTCGATGGCATTGTCGCGCTGGACCGCGAGCGCTCCCGCGTCGTAACGGAACCGCCACGGCTGCCGGTTGACCGCGCTCGGCGCCAGCCGGGCGGTCTCGACTGCGGCGACCACCCACTCCGGCCAGCCTTCGCCGAGGCCCGGTGCCAGCTCGGCGACGCACTTGCGCTGGTGCGACTTCGCAATCCGCTGCATACCGCGCTCAATCAACATGACCCGGGTGGCCGCGTGGCCTACCGGGGAGACCGCGAAGACGCTTTCACCCGGCTGGAGCTCGACGAGCTGACGAGTCCGCGTCGCCGAGAAGAAGCCGCCGATCCAGCACGTGTCGAGTCCGAGTGCGGTCGCTTCGAGCACGATCCCCTCGCCCATGTAGCCGACGTGCTGGTCGACGAAGTCGGCGTTCTCCTCGGCGATGAAGAGGAGGACGTGGGGCGCATTGCGCACCTTGCCGTAGCTGCCGACGATGCCCGTGAAGACGTCGACGGCGGGGTCTCGCACGAGGACCGTACGCGCATCGGGGTAGGGGCGGAATCGCTCGCAGGCGCGCTCGAGCGCGTCGAGTGTCGCCGGGGCGACTGGCAGGCCGGTGTAGGCGCGCCGAGAGTGACGCCCCGCGACTGCGGCGAGCCAATCGGGGCCGCGCTCGGCGAGAAGCGCGGCGGCATCGGAGGGGCGAGAGCGTTCGGGGCGGAGGTCAGCTGTCATGACGCTATTGTGAGTGAGCTGCGCTGCGCGCGCCACGTCCGGCGATTGGGGTATGCTCTGCCACGTTCAGGCGCTGCCGGCGCCACCCGATCGGAGGACCATGGGACTCGTTCACGTGCTGTTTCCCGGCCTGCTGACCCACACACTCGATACGCTGCGCATACTCACGATGCCGCCGTACGGTCAGTGGGTCTACGGCATCCTCTTCGTCATCGTCTTCTGCGAGACCGGCCTTGTGGTCACGCCGTTCCTACCGGGAGATTCGCTGCTGTTCGCGGCCGGCGTTCTCGCCGGCGCCGCCTCGCTCAACGTGTGGGTGCTGTGGGCTGTCCTGTTTGCGGCTGCACTTCTCGGCGACAACGTGAACTACGGGATCGGGCGCCTCTTCGGGCACCGCATCATCGAGTCGGGAAAGATCAGTGCGGTGATGAAGCCCGAGTATATCGAGAGCACACAGGCGTTCTTTCGCAAGCACGGCGGCAAGACCGTCTCGTTCGCACGCTTCTTCCCGATTATCCGCACCTACACGCCGTTCATGGCGGGTATCGGCCGGATGAAGTGGCTGCGCTTCGTGGGCTTCTCCGCGGCCGGCAGCGTGGGCTGGATCTCGCTTGGGATCGCAGCCGGCTACTTCCTCGGCGGCATCACCTTCGTGCAGAAGCACTTCGAGATCATCGTGATCGCGATTGTCCTGGTCACACTCGCGCCGACGATCATCCACGCCCTGCGCTTGCGCTTCGCCGAGAAGGCAGCGGTTGAGGGGTCGAGCGAGTAGCTCCTCGGGTGCGACGGGCCGGGCGGGCTACCAGACCCGCAACATCACCGAAGGCCGCCCATCGGGGCGGCCTTCGACACTTCCGTGAGTTTGGTCGTCGCTCAGTAGCGCAGCACTGCGGCCACGCCTTTGACCGGCGCATCCTCGCCGATGAACGCGTGCACCTCGCCGCCGTGCAGGATCGTCTCGGCGAGTGCGAGGTCGACGAGGTCCCAGCCCATCATCTCGGGACCGACCTCGGATTCGGCCGAATCGCGCAGGTAGCGCGGGGACGCCGCGGCAAACTGGCTTACCTGAAGAAGCTGGCGATCGAGGTGACCGAACGGCCCGAGCGCCTCATCGAAGAAGAGCGTCTTAACGCGCCCGGACGCCGCCGCGCTGACGATCTCGCTGGGATCGTCGCTGACGAGCGAACTCGGCTTCTCTCGAAGCTCGGTGAGGTCCGCGTCGGTCATCGCCGAGAAGCGCGGCGCGAGCGCGTTGAGCACCAGGCGGTGGATGGCGACTTCAGTGAGCTCGTCGGTCGCACCGAACACCTGCGCGGTCGCGATTCCCGGATACGTGTTCACGGCGCGGTATTCCGAGAGTTCGTTCCCCACGCCCAGCAGCAACAGCGGGGTGGTGTTCTCGGCGCCGATGATGCGCGTGACCGCTCGATCGAGTTTGGACGCGAACTGGGCGAGCTCGGTCTTGTCGACGTTCTCGCCACCGTGCCCGTGGAACATCCCAATCGTCTGTCCAGAGGCGTTGACGGACTCGGGACTCGAATGCGTCGTGTACTGCAGCGACTCCTCGCGCGAGTCGTATTTCGACGATTCGGCGAGCGACGTGGGCGCGTTGGTGATGGGCAGCTCGCGGATCGACGTCCTGTCGCCCGAGAACAGCCGCGTGGCGTTGAGGTCGAACGCGAGTGCGAAGAAACGCTCGTCGCCGTGGTAGGCGAGCACGAGCGGTCGGATGTGAAAGCGGTCGCCCACGACGACCTCTTCAGGCAGCGCCGTGTCGACGCGGTAGATGGTGGTCGCGTCCGAGTCGCTGAAGATCGCGAGCCCGTCGGCGGAGTCGCGCCAGAAGTCGGTGTCGGTCAGGAGCGCGGTCGTCTTCGCAAGTAGCGCGTCAGCTTCTGGTGCGCGGATTCCGTCTGCGACGAGCCGTGTCGCGGCCGAGGACAGCAGGTTCTTCAAGCGGATGCGGTCCTCGGCCTTCTCGGCGACGACGCGGTGCATGGTGGCGTAGAGCGAAACCGACGGCCAACTGGAGTGGCGGGCGAGCGATGTCAGGGTTTCTCGGCTGATGGTGTCCATGGGCACTCTCCTTGGAACGAGGATGGCCGCCGCCTTGGATCTCGGCGCTCGAGGGAGCCGCTGTCGCGGTACTCGGAGTTCCTACCCGCGAACGTGGCAGCTCGCGCGCCGGCGGCGTATACTGCGCTCTCGCACGGTGAGCGTCTCGAGCGGGCTCGGACGGCGGTATGTCTCGAACCTGGTCAGAGCCGGAAGGCAGCAGCCATAAGGGCCTCTGCCGAGCGTCCGGGTCCGCTCGAGACGCTTGCGTGCGCGGCCGCCGCCGCGGCACACGGGCCGGGCCGCGATGTCGGAGCCGGCCTGTATACTTCTCGGCGGAAACCTCACGGACCGCGAAAGGCCGCCAGTGGCGCATCAGTCCCTCTACCGCAAGTACCGCCCGCAGACGTTTGACGACGTCGTCGGGCAGGACCATATCGAGCGCACGCTGCGAAACGCGGTCGCCGACGGCACCGTCGCGCACGCGTACCTGTTCACCGGTCCGCGCGGCACCGGCAAGACCACGACCGCGCGGCTGCTTGCCAAGGCGCTCGACTGCGAGAAGGGTCCCACCGGCGAGCCCGACGGCACGTGCGAGGACTGCATCGAGATCGCCGAAGGCCGCCACCCGGACGTCTACGAGCTCGATGCCGCATCACGTACGGGCGTCGACAACGTTCGCGAGGAGATCATCGGCCGCGTGAACTTCGCGCCCACGCGCGGACGCTACAAGGTCTACATCATCGACGAGGTCCACATGCTCTCGACAGCCGCGTTCAACGCGCTGCTCAAGACGCTTGAGGAGCCGCCTAGCCACGTCGTGTTCGTGCTGGCGACCACGCACCCGCACAAGGTGCCCGAGACGATCCAGTCGCGCTGCCAGCGCTTCGACTTCCACCGCATCGGCATCGACGAGATCGTCGGCCGGCTGCGCGTTATCTGCGATGGCGAGGGCTTCGACGTCCCAGACCCCGCACTCGCGCTCATCGCGCGCCACGCCGCGGGCGGAATGCGCGACGCCATCACCACGCTCGAGCAGCTCGCGTCGTTTACCGGTGGCACGATTGGGCTGGCCGACGTCGAGGGGCTTCTCGGCGAGGTGGACTCGGCGGCGCTCGCGGAGATCGCTGGGCTCGTGGGCTGCCGAGACATCGCCGGGTGCTTCCGCTGGGTCGCCCGCTTCGCCGAGGAAGGCACCGATCTGGCGGAGTTCGTCCGCGAACTCACCGGCCACGTCCGCAACCTCTACCTCATCGCCGCCATCGGCGATGGCGAGGGCTTCATCGACGCAACCGTCGAGGAGCGCGGGCGGCTGGCATCGCAGGCCGCCGAGTTCGGTGGACCCGACCGGCTCGCGCGTGTGCTCGATCTGCTCGGCGAGCTGGGAAGCGAGCTGCGGTGGAGCAGCGATCAGCGGCTCTCCCTCGAAGTGGCGCTCGTGCGGATGGCGCGGCCGCAGGGTGAGATGACGCTTGAAGCGCTCGCGGAGCGGGTGGAAGTGCTTGAACGCGGGGTAGTACTTGGCGGTCCGCCGGCGGCGGGTGCCGTGAAGGCTGCGGGCTCAGGTGCTCAGAGCGCGGCGGAGGGCGCCGCCTTCGCAAAGTCGCCCGAAGCCTCCCCGGCCCCCGTCGCCTCCCGCAAACCGGAAGAACCACCCACCGTTCCAGCCACTGACAGCGCTCCGACAATCCCTGTCGCTGAACCCTCAAGAGAGGTTGCGACATCGGCTTCGCTGAGCCCTGTGGCCTCGCCTGCGCTCGAGCCCGCTGCGGCTCCTGTCGTCCGCGAGGTTGTTCGAGCGGGGGAGCTTGATCGGGCGGCGGCTAAGCGCGCTTGGCCGGCGGTGCTGGTCGAGATAAAGAAGTTGCGTCCGGCTCGGGCGTCGCAGTATGCGGATATCGAGGTCGATCTCGATACGGACGGCACGACGCTTGTGCTCGAGTTCCCGGCTGGCCAGAAATTCGCGATGCAGTTCGCCGAGGAACCCGAGATGCGCGACATGCTCAAGAGCGCCATCGCCGCGGTACTCGGCTTCGTGCCGGGCTTCCGCTTTCAGCTGGGACGCGGGTCGGTACGGCCCGACACCGGCCCTGCGGCCTCGCACCACGCCGCTGCCGTCGATCCGCCCGAAGACGACGGTCCGCCGCTCGAGTACTACGAGACTGCGGTCGGGATGACCGAGCAGGGAATAGAAGTGCGCGCGACACCGACGGGCGCGGTCGACGTCGCGAAGGGTTTCTCGGCTGGGGCGGAGCCGAAGAGCGCGCTCGAGCGGCTGCTCACGGAGGATCTCGGCGGGCAGATCGTCGCCGAGCACTCGGCACCGCGGGCGCAGGGCGATGACGCCGAGGCGCTCGCGGAGATGACAGAGGAGATGGCAGGTCCGGGCCAGGAAGGCCCCGGCCTGTTCGACACCGATGGAGAGGACTGACTCGTGGGCTTCGGAAACATGATGAAGCAGGCGCAGAAAATGCAGGCCAAGATGGCCGAGATGCAGGAACAGCTCAAGGACGAGGTGCTCGACGCATCGGCCGGTGGCGGTACGGTCAAAGTCACGATCACCGGCGATCTGGTGGTGAAGGCGATTGAGATCGACCCGAGTGCAGTCGACCCGGAGGACGTCGAGTTGCTCCAGGACATGACGACCGCTGCCGTCAACGAGGCGATTCGCGCAGGCCAAGAGCTCCAGCAGCGCCGCATGGCCGACATCACCGGCGGCATGAACATCCCGGGCCTGATGTAGCGCATGCGGTACGCGCCCCCCATCGCCCGTCTGCTCGAAGAGCTCGAACGCCTGCCCGGCGTCGGCCCGAAGTCGGCCCAACGCATTGCGTACTGGCTGCTCACAGCCGAGTCCGCCGATGCCGAGCGCCTGGCTGCGGCAATCACCGAGGTCAAGCGCACGATCCACTTCTGCCCGGTGTGCTTCAACTTCGCCGAGGGTGAGCTGTGCACGGTGTGCGGTGACAGCGAGCGCGACCGCAGCATGGTGTGCGTTGTCGAGGAGCCGCGTGACCTCGTCGCGGTCGACCGGACCGGCGAATTCCGCGGCACGTACCACGTCTTGCAAGGCGCGATCTCGCCCATCGACGGCATCGGGCCCGAGCGGCTGCGCGTGCGCGAGCTCATCGCGCGGCTCGAACCGGGTGAGATCACCGAGGTTGTCATAGCGACCAACCCCAACGTCGAAGGCGAGACGACCGCGCTGTATCTCGCGCGCCTCATCAAGCCGCTCGGCATCAAGGTCACGCGCATCGCGAGCGGCCTGCCGGTGGGTGGCGACCTCGAATACGCGGATGAAGTCACGCTCGGCAGAGCCCTCGAGGCTCGCCGAGAGATGTAGCGGCGCGGCAATTGCCAGTATTTCTCTACCGTTCACCGACTGAGACGCGCCGCTGGCCGCGCTTGTCGCGCCGCAGGCCGACGCGTGCGACGGTCGCCACTATCCTTGTGTGACCTATCGCCCGGTTCGCGGCGCTAGCGTCGCTACAACGGGCGTGTCGAGTGGAGGGAAGGACCAGATGGGGCAGCTGACGGAGATTCGTTGGCATGCGCGTGCCGGTCAAGGTGCCGTCACGGCGGCCAAGGTCGTCGCCGAGACCGCGCTTTCAGCCGACCAGTACATGCAGGCCATGCCGGAGTACGGACCCGAGCGCATGGGCGCGCCGATCAAGGCGTTCACGCGTATCAGTGACGTGCCGATCGAAATCCACAACAACATCGAGAATCCCGACGTCGTCATCGTCCTGGACGAGACGCTCATCGACGTCGTCGACGTCACAGAGGGACTCAAGCCCGACGGCGTGCTGATCATCAACACGTGCTCGCCTGCGGCCGCCGTCAAGAAGGCACTCGGCTTGCCGGACACAATGCGGGTCGCCTGCGTCGACGCATCGGGCATCGCGCTCGATACCATCAAGCGCGACATTCCCAACACGCCCATCGTCGGAGCGCTCACGAAGGTCACCGGCGTCGTCGACGTCGAGGTCTTCAAGGGCCTGCTCGCGACGAACCTTCGCAAGAAATTCGGACAGGAGATGATCGACGCGAACTTCGCGGCGGTCACGCGCGCCTACGAGGAGGTGACCGTGGCATGAGCAAGTGGGATGTAAGCAAGATTGACGAGTGGAAGAATGACGAATTCCCGCGTGGGGCCGTTATCCCTGAGGCTGGCAACGCCCAGGATTACGTTACAGGCGGCTGGCGCTCGGAGCGGCCATGGCGTGACGACAGCAAGTGCACGCAGTGTTTGCTGTGCTGGGTGTTCTGTCCCGACACGTCGGTCATGGTCGAGGACGCGAAGGTCTACGACTTCGACCTCGATCACTGCAAGGGCTGCGGCATCTGCGCCCACGAGTGCCCGTTCGACGCCATCGAGATGGTGCCCGAAGGCTGCGAACTCCCGGGGGTGAAGTAAGCCATGGCTGAGCAGACGACCGTAGCTACTACCGGCAACATCATGGTTGCCGAGGCATTTCGGCAGTCGGCGCCCGATGTGGTTCCGGCATACCCCATCACGCCTCAGACGACTATCGTCGAGGAGTTCGCGAAGTTCGTGGCTCAGGGCCGCGTTCACACCGAGTACGTCACCGTCGAGTCCGAGCACTCGGCGATGAGCGCATGCGTGGGGGCCTCGGCGGCTGGCGCGCGGGTCATGACCGCGACGTCGTCCCAGGGCCTCGCGTACATGTGGGAGGAGCTGCACATCGCCTCCGGCATGCGGCTCCCCATCATCATGGCCAACGCCAACCGCGCGCTGTCGGCGCCGATCAACATCCACTGCGACCACAGCGACATCATGGGCGCCCGCGACACCGGCTGGATCATCTACTTCGCCGAGACCGCGCAGGAGGCCTACGACAACACCGTCATGGCGGTTCGCGTCGCCGAGCACCCCGACGTGATGCTCCCCGTCATGACCACGCTCGACGGCTTCATCACCACGCACTCGATCGAGCGCGCGGAGCTCATGGACGACGCCACCGTCAAGGCGTTCGTCGGCGAGTACAAGCCGGAGAACGGTTTGCTCGATTTCGACAAGCCGGTCAGCCACGGAAACTTCGCGGGCCTGGGCGGAACGTACTTCGAGTTCAAGAAGTCTCAGCGCAACGCGATCGACCGCTCGATGGAGGTCGTCAAGGAGATCGGCGCCGAGTGGTCGAAGATCTGCGAGCGCCCCTTCGGCGTCATCGAAGGCTGGGGCATGGAAGACGCCGAGTACGTCATCGTGGCCATCGGCTCGACCGCAGGCAACGCGCGGCACGTCGCTCGTGAGCTTCGCGCCGAGGGCGCCAAAGTGGGAGTCCTCAAGGTGCGCGTCTTCCGGCCGTTCCCGTTCTCGGAGATTGCCGACGCGCTCAAGGGCGTCAAGGCCGTCGCCGTTCTCGACCGCAGCGAGTCGTTCGGGGCTGAGGGCGGACCGCTCTTCCTCGAGGTGAGAAGCGCGCTGTATGACTACGACGTCCGGCCGCTGATGGTCAACTACATCTACGGTCTCGGCGGTGCTGATGTGAAACTCGACCTCATCCGCTCCGTCTACGCCGATCTTGTCGACCTAGCCGACGGTGTGACGCAGCCAGGCCGGCTCGTCTACCTGGGCGCACGGTAGGGAGGGATACGCACATGCCGAACATCAAAGAGCTTTCAGCTTGCGAGGATCGCCTGACCGGCGGTCACCGCCTCTGCGCCGGCTGCGGCGCGTCCATCGCGGTGCGCCAGGTCCTGCTCGCCGCTGGTGACGTGCCGATAGTGACCGGTTGCGCCACCGGCTGCCTCGAAGTCTCGACCACGATCTATCCCTACACCGCGTGGAAGACTCCCTTCATCCACAACGCGTTCGAGAACTCCGCAGCGACGATGTCGGGTGTCGAGGCCGCGTTCAAGGGCCTGAAGGCCGCCGGCAAGATCCCCGCCGACAAGCGCGTCAAGTTCGTGGCGTTCGGCGGCGACGGCGGCACGTACGACATCGGCCTGCAGTCGCTGTCCGGCGCGATGGAGCGCGGCCACGACATGGTTTACGTGTGCTACGACAACGGCGCGTACATGAACACCGGGATCCAGCGCTCCTCGGCGACGCCGTTCGGCTCTTGGGCCACGACCGCCGAGGTCGGCAAGGCGCAGCAGGGCAAGACGCAGCGCCGCAAGGACCTCACGTCGATCATGGCCGCGCACGACATCCCGTACGCCGCGCAGGCCTCGATCAGCCACTGGCGCGACCTGACCAACAAGGCCGAGAAGGCCTTCGCCGTTGAAGGGCCCGCCTTCCTCAACATCCTGGCGACCTGCCCGCGCGGATGGCGCACGGCGTCGCACGCATCGATCGAGATCGCCAAGCTTGCAGTGCAGACGGGCTTCTGGCCGCTGTTCGAGGTCGAGGACGGCGTCTGGAGGCAGACCGTCAAGGTCGCCAACAAGAAGCCGATCGAAGAGTTCCTTAAGCCGCAGGGTCGTTTCAAGCACCTGTTTGCCCCGGGTAACGAGGCACTCCTGGCGCAGGTCCAGGCCGAGGTCGACCGCTATTTGGAGTACATCCAGAAGCGGTGCGACTGCGCCTGATCCGGTCGCATGACTAAATGTTCGCGGGCTCCGGAGACGTTATCTCCGGAGCCCGTTCGTTATACAATCGGGCGGCCGGAACTCCCACGACCGACGAGAAGGGGCGCACCCTAGGTGAAGCGCAGGGGACGATGACACGTCGCAGGCTCTTCGGATTGCACCTCTACAGCCAGATCATCGTGCCGCTTCTGGCGGCATCGCTGCTCGTCGGCATCTTCGCGACCACGATCACGGTGTTCTTCCTCAAGGACCTCACGAACCGCTGGGTCACCCAGGTCGCCCAGTCGGTCACGTCGAATCTAGGCAGCAGCCTCGACCGCTACGCAAGCGGGATGCAGCATGTGGTGTGGCTCACTGCGGACGATCTCGCGGTCCAGCGTGCGGCAGTGTCGCAGAATCTGCCGGCGTTGAAGTCGGTGTTGCAGGGCGCGAACGTGGGCCTCGCGTACGACGACCTCATGGTGCTCGATGCGAGCGGTGCCGTCCTTGCCGCGACCGGCACGACCGGGATGCGCCCCGGCGATCTCCCTCTCGGTACGCAAGGCGCGGCGGGGCCCGGCGAAGGGCGCTCCCTGAGAACGATTGTCGTGCCGCTCGGCAGCAAGGTCGCCATGGTGTCCGTGCAGCCGTTCGTGGGTAGCGACGGAATGTACTACTCGGTGGCCGTCGCTCGAGTGATCAGCAACGAGTTCATCAGGTCGCTGGCCGGCACGCCCAGCAGCGCTTTGTGCTTCTACAACGTTCACGGCCAGTTGGTCGCGTGCTCCCTGCTGGATCAGACACCGCCGATCGGGCGCCAGGACTTGGCGACAGCGCTGAAAGGCGACAGCTCACCGGTCCGAGAAGCTATCGCAGGAGCGTCGAGCGACACCGGCGGTGTCTCACATCTGACCGTCGACGGCACGCGCTACATGGTCTTCGCGCGACCGGTGTCGCGGCCTTCGGTCAGTGGCGAAGCGACCGGTCCGCTGCTGGGATACGCCGTGGGCACAGTGAGCCAGACGGCGTCGGACCAAGCCGCCAGTACGACCATCAACCTCATCATAATCTGGTCGATCGTGGCGGTCGTGGCGCTCTCGGGCCTCGGCGGTTGGCTGGCTCGCTCGGTCGCCGAACCGCTCGCCGAGCTCGCCGATGGCGCGCGGCGAGTCGCGGACGGTGACTTCTCGACGAAGGTTCGCGTCGAAGGCTCCCAGGAGATCGAGCAGCTCGGCGAAGCGTTCAACGAGATGACCGACTCTCTCCGGGAGCGGAGCGAGTCGCTGACCAAGAAGGTTCTCGAGCTTGCGACGCTCTACGAGATGAGTCGCGCGCTTGGCTCCACTCTCGACATGGACGAACTGCTCGGCTCGGTGCTTGACTCGGCGCTGCGCATCTTCGACCTCGATCTGGGCTACGTCGCGCTGCGCGACAGAGAGTCCAGTGTGCTCTCCATCCGGGCGGTGCGCGGCGGCATGAGCGACGCGGTCAACGCGGTGCGCTCGTCGATGTCGGAATGGGTCGTCAGAGAAGGCCGCCCGCTCATCTTCAACCCTGACCCCACCGGCGAGGGGCAGGTCGACGTGGTCACGGGCGCACGCGCGGCGCTCTGCGTCCCGCTGTCTTCATCGGAAGGGACGATCGGCTCGATCACCGTGGGATCGGAGGACCTCGAGTACCGCTTCAATGCCGAAGACGTTCGGCTGCTCTCGACGATCGCGAACCATGTTGCGATCGCAATCGGCAACATCGAGCTGTTCTCGAGCCTCCAGGACGCGTATCTCGCAACCGTGCGTTCGCTGGCGGCGGCCGTCGACGCGAAGGACAGCTTCACGAGGGGCCATTCGGACCGCGTCGCCACCTACGCAACCCGTATCGCACAGCGCCTCGGCGTGGCGCACGAGCAGCGCGTTGCTCTGGAGATGGCCGCCTACCTGCACGACATCGGGAAGATCGGCGTTCCCGAGGAGATCTTGCTCAAGCCCGGCAGGCTCACCGAGCCGGAGATGGCCGAAATGCGCCATCACCCGCTCATCGGCGCCAACATCCTCAAACAGGTCGCGTTTCCGTGGGCGATTACTCCGGTTGTGCGTCACCACCACGAGCACTTCGATGGAAGCGGCTATCCGGCCGGCCTGAAAGGCGAGGAGATCCCGCTTCTTGCGCGCATCCTGACCGCCGCGGACTCGTTCGAAGCGATGACCGCAGACCGTCCGTACCGCCGGGGCTTCTCGGAGGCGGAGGCCATCGAGGAACTCAGACGGTGTGCCGGGACGCAGTTCGATCCACGCGTCGTCGAGACCCTCGTCGAGATCGTCAAGGAAGAGGGTATCGAGGCGGCCAACGTGCACGCCCAGCCTCTCGAGGAGATCTCGGCAGAGGAGACGCGAGCGATCTTCGGCGCGCTCGTCGACGGCGTCCTCGCCAGCTTCCGGCACCTGGGCGGGCCACGTCTCGCGAGCAATGTCGAGGCGGAGGTCGACGAGCGGTTCGAGTCCGAGGGCTGGCCATTCCGGATCACCCGTGGCCGGGTCCGATTCGCCGACCTGAGTGGGCCGTCCGAACGCAGCGAGCTCGAGCAGATGCGGGACGCAATGCGCATGCTCGACGCTACGTTGTCGCGAGTCTCGGGCAGCACGCTCGTGGATCACTTCTACGCCGATGCGTACGCCGGTTTCTCGGAACGTATGCAGCAACTCGCTGCGGAGCTGGGACTTCGCACGTAGCGAGTCGCGGCGTCGCAGGCGGTGGGTCACGGCGTTGCTGGCGCGCGTTAAGGTTTCCCACTACACTGATTCAATCATTAACGCGCAGGGTAACGTGGTCGTACGGGCTCGTGCGCCACGCGAATACACCGCTCATCAGGGGTTTTCATGGCAGTAGTCGTCACCAAGTTCGGAGGCACGTCGGTCGGAAGTCCCGACCGGATCCGTGCGGTCGCCCAGCGGCTCATCAAGCGCAAGCTCGCTGGCGATTCTGTGGTGGCGGTCGTCTCGGCGATGGGGCACGTCACAGACGAACTCGTCGACCTCGCTCGTCAGATCACGGCCGAGCCCGCCGACCGCGAGATGGATATGCTGCTCTCGACCGGCGAGCAGGTGTCGATCGCGCTGCTCGCGATGGCGATCCACGCCGAAGGCCACGACGCGGTCTCCTTCACCGGCGCGCAGGTGGGCATCGTCACCGACGAAGTCCACAGCAAGGCCAAGATCACCGAAGTCCGCGGCGACCGTATCTGCGAGGCGCTCGACGACGGCAAGATCGTCATCGTCGCCGGCTTCCAGGGCATGACCCCCGACGGCACCATAACGACGCTCGGTCGCGGAGGCTCGGACACCACGGCCGTGGCCGTCGCAGCCGGGATCGGCGCCGACGTCTGCGAGATCTACACCGACGTCGACGGCGTCTACACCGCCGATCCCCGCATCGTCGCCAACGCGCGCAAGATCGACGTCCTCTCCTACGAGGAGATGCTCGAGATGGCAGCGAGCGGCGCCGGCGTGCTGCAGATGCGCTCGGTCGAGTTCGCCCGCAATCACGGCGTGGTCATCCACTGCCGTTCCAGCTTCAACGAAAGCAACGGCACCATCGTCAAGGAGGCCGACGAGTCCATGGAACAAGCGATCATCTCGGGCGTCACGCACGACACGTCCGAAGCCAAAGTGACCCTCCGAGACGTGCCGGACCACCCCGGCGTGGCCGCGCGCGTCTTCACGAAGCTCGCCGAGGCCAACGTCAACGTCGACATGATCATCCAGAACGTGTCCGAGGCGGGCACGACCGACATCTCGTTCACCGTGCCGAAGGACGACCTCGTGCGCGCGAAGCGTGCGGTCGGCGAGGTATGCGACGAGCTCGGCGCGCGCGAGTGGTCGGTCGACGAGTCGATCGCGAAGATATCGCTGGTCGGCGCCGGCATGAAGACGCACCCGGGCATCTCGGCGAAGATGTTTTCCACGTTGGCCGACGCGTCGGTCAACATCGACCTGATCTCGACCTCGCCGATCCGCATCAGCTGCGTGATCAGTGCCGAGCAGGTCGCCGACGCCGTGCGCGCGTTGCATGAGGCGTTCAACCTGGACAGCGACGAAGTCACAGCCGAGGTCTCCCCGGCGTGCGGAGGAGGTGCGTGATGGCGTGGACCAAGCCGATGCCGTCGCATCCGGTAGTCGCCGTCGCCGGCGCGACCGGAGCCGTGGGTCGCGAGATGCTGCTCACGCTCGAGCGGCGCAACTTCCCGGCGTCGCGCGTCGTCGCACTCGCGAGCGCGCGTTCCGCGGGCAAGAAGATGCCATTCGCCGGCGGTGAGCTCACCGTGGAGGTGATGACCCCGGCTAGTTTCGAGGGCGTCGACATCGCGCTCTTCTCGGCGGGGGCAAGCGTGAGCAAGGAGCTTCGCGACGCTGTGGTCGACGCCGGCTGCGTGATGATCGACAACTCCTCGGCGTTTCGCATGGACGACGATGTGCCGCTCGTGGTTCCGGAGGTCAATCCTGAAGACATCGCGTGGCACTCGGGCGTGATCGCCAACCCGAATTGCTCGACCATCCAGATGGTCGTGGCGCTCAAGCCGCTCGACGACCTCGCGAAGATCAAACGTGTGGTGGTCGCGACGTACCAGGCGGCCAGTGGCGCTGGAGCGGCGGCTATGGAGGAGCTGTACTCGCAGTCGCGCGACTTCCTCGTGGGCCAGGAGCTGCGCGTGGAGAACTTCGCGCACCGCATCGCCTTCAACTGCATCCCACAGATCGACGTCTTCATGGCGGACGGCTCCACCAAAGAGGAGTGGAAGATGGTCGTCGAGACGAAGAAGATCATGCATCGCGACGACCTTGAGGTGGCGGCGACGTGCGTGCGCGTCCCGGTGCTGCGGTGCCACTCGGAGGCGGTCAACATCGAATTCGCAGAGCCGGTGCGCATGGGTGCGATCCTTGAGTCTCTCGAGGAAGGGGCGGGCATCACGATCCTCGACGACAACGAGACCAAGATCTACCCGATGCCGGCGCTGCTCGAGGGCACCGACGACGTCTACGTCGGTCGCATCCGCGCCGACCGCAGCGTCAAGTACGGAATGCAGATGTGGGTCGTTGCTGACCAGCTGCGCAAGGGGGCGGCTCTCAACGCCGTCCAGATCGCCGAGCTTTTGCTCGGCTAGCTCGTGTTCGGGTAGGACCACCCAGGAACGTAGGACTCTGGAGGCTTGATGATGGACGAGACCAGCGCAAAGATCGTCATCGTTGAAGATGACCCGACGATCGCCAGGTTCGTGGAGTTGGAGTTGACGCATCTGGGTCACCAGGTGACCAAGGTGGCCGATGGGGACCTGGCAGTAGCGACGATCGACGAGGTCAAGCCCGACCTCGTGCTGCTCGACCTCATGCTTCCCGGGACCGACGGGCTCACGATCGCGCGCGAACTGCGCACCCGCGGTTTCGAGATGCCGATTCTGATGCTCACTGCGCGCGCGGAGACTCAAGACGTCGTCAAAGGCTTCGACGCCGGCGCCGACGACTACCTGCGCAAGCCGTTCGAGGTCCCGGAGCTGCTCTCTCGCGTGGGGGCACTGCTCCGGCGCGTCGACCACGGCCCGCAGGCAGCCCCGTACAAGGCCGCCAACGTCGAGCTCGACCCGGCGTCGCGGGGCGTTCTCGTCGACGAGTGTCCGGTGAACTTCACCGCGAAGGAGTACGACCTGCTCGAGTACTTCGTCGTCAACGCGGGTCGGGTCATCACGCGCGACGAGATCCTGGAGAAGGTCTGGGGCGGCCAGCACGCCACCGACTCCAACGTCATCGAGGTGTTCGTCTGCCATCTGCGCAACAAGATCGGCGACAAAGACAACCAAGTGATCCGGACCATTCGAGGCGTGGGCTACTTCTTCGCGAGAAGCTGACGCCTGTGCGCCGCTATTCTCTGCGCGCGGTTCTGCTCGTCGTCTCGATTCTCTTCGCGTTACTGGTGGTCGGCGGCATCGCGGTGACCACGTACGTGATCGTGTCGAACGGCATGCAGGCCGTTGCGATCGACGCGACCTCGCGGTTGGCCGCCACGGGCGATGAAGTGCTGCGTGAGGTCGTCGCGAGCAGCGAGGCGAAGGTCGCGGCCACCGGGCTGACGGGCGATGCGGCTGTCGCGTCCGAGACCGCACTCGTCATCCGCAATCTGCCCGATGCGATGGCGCGCGAGGACATGTCCAAAGGCGACGTCGCGCTCTACGACGAGCAGCTGGAGCTGTTGTGGGCCACGACGCCCCCGACCGACTCTCCCGAGCAGGTCTCCGCGCGCCGCGCGGCGCTGGCTTCTGGCACCTCGAGCCAGGTGGTAGGCCGGGGCGGCGGGCTGCTCTCGGGTCTGTTCTCGCAGGCTCGTCTCGGCGACGTGGTCACGCACGTACCGGTGAGGCTGCCCGGCGACCGGAGCGGCGTTCTCGATGTCGCCCACACGCCCACGTCGGAAGACGGCGTCATCGACGGCGTGCGCCGGCCGATGATGCTGCTTGCGGTCACTGCCCTCATCATCATGGTTCTCCTCATGCAGACGTCGATGGTCTGGGTGCTGGGCCTCGTGAGCAACCTGCGCAAGGCGACCGACTCCATCGACGCAGGGCGGCTCGACGACAGGCTGCCCGTCGTGGGCAACAGCGAGATCTCGGATCTCGCCAGTTCGCTCAACCGCCTCATCGAGCGTCTTCAGCGACGCGCCGAGGGCCAGTCGCGCTTCATCGCCGACGCCAGCCACGAACTCGCCACGCCCGTTGCGGGGATCCGCGGCTACACGAGCATCCTTCGCGCCTGGGGCGCCGACGACCCGAAGGTCCGCGACGAGGCGGTCGAAGCCATCGACCGGGAGTCGAAGCGGATGGCCAGGCTCACCGGCGACCTGCTCAACCTGCTCCACGTCGATCAAGGTCTCGTTTTGCGTTCCGAGAAGTTCGACCTTAACGCCCTGGTGCGCGACCGTCTTGCGGCCACGGCAAGCCGCTGGATGGACAAGGGCATCGAGTTCTCAGGACCCGAAGAGGACTCGCTGTGCATGGTCGGCGACCCCGATCGCGTCGAGGACATCATCTCGATCCTGCTCGACAATGCGGCCAAGTACACGCCCGCGATGGGCGCCATCTCGGTCGACACGCGCAAGCGCCGCGACAGCGTCATCATCGAGGTCTCCGACTCCGGGCAGGGCATTCCCGCCGAAGACGTTGCACGCATCTTCGACCGCTTCTTCCGAAGCGACGCTTCGCGCGCTGCTGGCGAAGGCGGGTTCGGGCTCGGGCTCGCGATCCTGAAGAGCATCGTTGAGAGCATGGGCGGCGACATCGGCGTTGAGAGCACCGTGGGCGAGGGAACGATGTTCACGGTGCGGCTTCCCAAGGGGCGCCTGTAGAGGATCGCGTGAGCGCCGTCACGGTTGCCAGGGCCGCGGCGGTTCAAGTAGCCGGCGTCGGTGGCCGATATACGACACAGCCCCATAAGCAGGGAAGGGGGGGCCGTGTCCACAAAGCTCCGCAAGATTGCCGCAAAAGCGTTCGGTGGGCCCGAGTGGAGGGCAGCTGCCGACGCTCTATTCGAGGCGCACGGCGTGACCGTCAACGCCATGGACTTCTCGGCGTGTGACACGTTCTCCGAGTGCACAAACTGCGGCTACTGCAACCTGGCGACCGATGTCGGTGCGCCGGGCCCGGATTCCTGCTTCGACGAATGCCCTCAGCCCGGCCCCGGCGTGACGCGAATCGTCTGCCGAGCAGGGCTGCCCACGCTGGTCACTCCCGTCGTCATCGGCGGGCACACGATCGCACACCTCGTGCTCGGCGGGTTCGTGACGTCGACGCGGGAGCGGCGCCGCCTCTACGAGAACATCCTTGCTCGCAGCGCGAACCCCGACTCGGCCAGGCTCGCCATCAGGGCGCTGGCCGTCGTGCCGCGCCGGACCGCCGAGGGATGCGTGAACATGGCGCTCGCCTCGGCTAACGCGCTCGTTGCCACTGCTGCCGACCAGCTCTCCGCCGCCGAACGCGTCGAGGAGCTGCGAGTGTTCGTCACCGCGGGTCAGCAAGTTGCCGCCGGCGACCCGATGGACGCGGCGACGCTGGCCGGCATGGCCGAGGAGGCTGTCGCACTCATCGGCGGCGAAGCGGGCGCGGTCCTGCGCCCGGCCGACGGCCATCTCGAGATCATCGCGCACACCGACGGCTGGCGCGGGCGCGTGGGTGGACAGGTGCCGGTCGAAGGAACCGCGGCCGGTCGCGCGTGCTCGACGGGCCGCACGGTCCTGACCCCCGCAGGCAAGGCGTCCGGCTCGACGCTCGTGCTGCCGCTTGCGCTGGGGGGCACCGTCCTCGGCGCGCTTGAGGTGCGCCTTCCCGCTTCGGCACTTCCGGTCTCGCCGGAGCGCGTCGCCAGGCTCGACAGGTTCGGACGCTTCATCTCCATCGCGTTGCAGCGCGACGACGAGCGCGTCGCGATGGAGCGCGCCATGGCCGGCTACAAGCAGCTCAACGAGCTTGCGGCGATGCTCGGCGCGCAGACCGACATCGACAACGTCGCACGGATCATCGAATCCGTGGTCAATCAATCGTTCACGTTCCAGATCGCCGGGCTGGTCTTGACGAGTTACGGCCGGGACCAGGCTGACGTGACCGTCATGGGTGAAGTCACCGATGCCGAGCTCGATACGGTGCTCGGCGACATCGTGGGCCGCAACCTCCGTCGCGATCCCTTCGACAACGTTCGCGCCAACACACGCCACGGGTCGATCGTGAGCGGCGTGTCAGCCCGGGAAGAATGGGCGACGTTGGCGGTCGAGCTCACGCACGGAACGCTCGAGATCGGCTACCTCCTCGTCGCGCGTGCTGACGGCGGGCACTACAACGCGCAGGATCGCGCGCTTCTCGACGGCCTCGCTGCTCACGCGGGTGCCGCATTCGGGCGCGCGGCACTGTTCGGGCGCTTCCGCGATGACTACGCCAAGACGATCGCCGCGCTCTCGGCGACGCTCGATGCGAGCGAGAAGATGCCGAGCGGCCATTCGACCCGCGTCATGGACTACGCGATGCTCATCGGCGAAGAGCTGGGGCTGCCTTTCGAGGACGTGGAGCAGCTGCGGTTCGCCGGGCTGCTGCATGACATCGGCAAGACCGGAGTACCCCACGAGATCCTACTCAAGGCGTCGAAGCTCACGGGTGACGAACTTTCGCGAGTGCGCGCGCACGCCGAGTTCGGGGCCTCGATCGTCGACCAGATCGACTTCCTGAAGTCGATCACGCCGGTCATCTTGCACCATCACGAGCGCTGGGACGGGGAGGGCTACCCTGCGGGGCTTGCCGGTGAGTCGATTCCGCTGCTCGCGCGCATTCTCGCGGTCGCCGATTCCTTCGACGCGATGAGCACGCATAAGGCGTATGGCGCGAAGCGGTCCTTCGCGTCCGCGCGAAAGGAACTTCAGCGCGAGTCCGGCAAGCAGTTCGATACGCGCATCGTAGACGCGCTGATCTCGGGCCTCGACCGTGTGGCGATGGCCGGAGCCACTGGCCTGCTCGCGCCGTGGGCGCAGCAGGGGCGGCCGGAGTTGCTCGCTTAGGGTCTCCACGTCCCGCACAGTCGTGATCGCTATCACGGCCGCATGCTAGAATCCCGGCGTCCTAAACTCGACGCTGGAAGGCGCTCATGTCTCGCACGCGTTACATCGCCCAAGCCGGCGTCATCGCAGCAGTCTATGCCACGCTCACGCTGCTTACGCTGCAGTTCCTAGGCGGTCTTGCGTGGGGTCTGATCCAGCTGCGCATCAGTGAGGCCTTCACCGTAGTAGCGATATTCACGCCGGCGGCATTGCCGGGGCTGACTATCGGTTCCGTCGTGGCCAACGCGCTCAACCCGCAGGCCGTCTGGCCGTTCTCCGGCCTCGACGTCGTCTTCGGGTCGCTCGGCACGTTGCTCGGCGCGGTGTGGATGCGCCGCTTCCGCGACAACACCCCGCTTGCTCTTGCCGGGCCGGTTATCACCAATGCGCTCATCGTCCCCGCCTACCTGCCCATCCTCCTCAAGGGGCTGGGGCTCTACACAATCCCGTTTCTGGGCGTAAACTTGGAAGGCGCGTGGCTCCCGATGTACCTCTTCGGGGTCGTCTCGGTCGGTATTGGCGAGGCGATCGTGGTCTACGCGCTGGGATGGCCGCTTGTGCTGGCCATCAAGCGGATGCGGATCTCGGGGTTCGGTGACGACTCGAAAGGATAGGCGTGACCCAGACTGTGGGGGGGAGCAGGATCGCCAAGGCCGACCCGCCGCGAGCGGTCTTCGACCTCATCCACGTACGCGACGCGGGAACGTGCGCCGAGTGCATTGCCTGTATCCGTCACTGCCCTGCACGGGCGATTCGCAACGTCGACGGCAAGCGCGAGATCATCGCGGAACGCTGTGTGGCGTGCGGCGCGTGCGTAGTCGAGTGCCGCAGCTTGGGCTTCGGAGTCCGAGACGACCTTCCTCGCGTCCGTGAGTTGCTCGCTGGCGACCGCCGTGTGGTGGCGATTCTGGCCAGCGAACATGTCGCCGCGCTTCATCCGCTTGAGCCGGCCGCGGTCGAGCGTCGCCTGGAGACGCTCGGATTCGCGGCAGTCGAGACCACGGTCCTCGGCGAGGAGCTGGTGGCCGCCGCCTACGAGCGCGTGCACGGCTCGGCCGCCCACGCGTTCCCTCGCCTGCGCTCGACATGTCCGGTCGTCGTGTCGTGGGTCGAGCGCTACTACCCGCAACTGACGCCCGCGCTCTCGCCCATCGTCCCGCCCTACGTCGCGCAGGCCCGACTCGTGCGGGCGATCTACCCCGGTGACACCGCCATCGTCTACGTGTCTCCATGTTGGGCGCGCAAGGACGAGGCACTCAGCCCCGCATTCGAAGGCGCCGTCGACGTGGCCATCGGCTTCGACGAACTCAGGCGTCTGCTCGACGACGAGCCCGCTCCAAACGTCGCCGAGCGACCCGATTCGTCGCGCGCGCCGCGCCGCCTCCAGCCGGTCAAGGAGCTCTCGCTGACCGACGGATTCCCCCGACTGACATTGCTCGAACGTGACATGACCGACTCGGAAGTGATCACAGTTCGCGGCTTGGACGAGATCGACAGAGTGCTCACCGCCATCATCCGCGGCGAGCTCGCTCCCCACGTCGTCGACCTGCTCAACTGCGAGGGCTGCGTCGACGGCCCGGCCGTCAACCCCATGCTGTCCGTGTTTGCGAAGCGCAACCTCATTGCCTCGGAGCGCGAGAATCAGCGCCCGCCCATCGTCGACAGTCGAACGTTCCTCTCGGCGCTTCCACCCATCGAGCTGCGGCGGGGATTCGCACCGCGCCCCGTGATCACCCGCGTGCCCTCGTCCGACGAGATCGACGCCGTGCTCACGGCGGGGGAGTTCGCGAGCCGCGCTGAGACGATGGACTGCGGGGCCTGCGGTTTCGACTCATGCGTCGAGCTCGCAGCTTCGATATGTCTCGGCGACGCAACGTGGGAACGCTGTTTCCCGCTTCAGCGCAAGCGCATGCAGCGCACGCACGACGAGCTCACCGAGTTCGCGCTCCTCGACCCGCTTACGGGCCTCGGGAATCGCCGCTCCTTCGACAACCGGTTGCGAGATGAGGTCGCGCGCGCCGCTCGCTATGGCACCGCGCTTTCGCTTGCGATGGTCGATCTCGACGGCTTCAAGGAGATCAACGACGGCCACGGCCACACGGCCGGCGACGCTGTCCTCGGTCGCGTCGGGACGCTCTTGTGCGAGGTTATGCGGGCAAGCGACGTCGCGACCCGCTACGGAGGCGACGAGTTCGCGATCATCCTGCCCGACACGGGTAAGACCGACGCATGGCTGGCTGCTGAGAAGCTGCGTTCGGCGTTCGTGGATGCTGTGGTCGAGCTGGCTGGCGGGCATAAGGTACAGGTGACCGGCTCGATAGGTGTAGCCAGCTACAGCGATCAAAACGGGACGGCCGAGGCTCTGCTGGAGGCCGCCGACGAAGCTTTATACCGGGCCAAGCGTCGCGGCCGCAACCGCGTGGAGCTTGCGGCCGGGTAGGAGGCAGCTCAATGCATGACGCTCTGCTCGGTACGGCCGAAGGCGACCGCATCCGGTGCGGCCTGTGTCCCCACAACTGTCTCATCGCAGAAGGCGCCCGCGGTTGGTGCGGCGCCCGCGGCGTCGAGGTCGGCATGCTCAAGGCTTACACCTACGGTCTCGTGAGTTCCATGGCAATCGATCCCATCGAGAAGAAGCCGGTGTTCCACTACTGCCCGGGGGTCGATGTCCTGTCGCTGGGGAGTGTGGGCTGTTCGATGCGCTGCGGCCACTGCCAGAACTGGCAGATCTCGCGGCCGAAGGGCGACGACGGCTCGCTGGCCCTGCGCTACGTCAAGCCCGCAACCGCCGTCTCGACCGCTCTCGCCGAGAATTGCCCGGGCATCGCCTTTACCTACAACGAGCCCGTGATCTGGCTCGAATATGTGCTCGATGTCGGCCGCCTCGCGCATGCCAACGGCCTGTTCAACATAATGGTCACGAACGGCTACGTGACGTCTGAGGGGCTCGATGCGTTTTCCGAGGTTGTAGACGTGTGGCGCGTCGATATCAAGGGCTTCTCGGAAGAGGCGATGCGCAAGCTGTGCCACGTGGGGCACGCTCAGATCGTGCGCGAGCAGGCAGTACGCGCCAAGCACGTGCACGGGATGCACGTGGAGTGCGTCACGAACGTGGTGCCCACCATCAACGACTCGGACGAGGAGCTGCGCGCGATCGCCGGTTGGATCGCGAGCGATCTGGGACCCGACACGCCGTGGCATGTCACGCGGTTCACACCGTATCTCGAGTTCGCAAACCTGCCGCCGACGCCGCTCGCAACTCTCGAGCGCGCGCGCGAGATCGGACGGGAGGCCGGGCTGCACTTCGTCTATCTCGGCAACGTCGAGACTCCTGACGGTGAGGACACGGTGTGCCCCAGCTGTCGCGAGTTCGTTGTACGACGGCGAGGCTTCGTGGCGTCTCCCGAGAACCTATCGGCCGAGGGCTCGTGCGCTTCGTGTGGCGCCCCGCTCGGCATCCGGATGGAGGGCTGCGTGCCCGCCGTCGGTGGAGTGATGCGCGACCTGCCGGACGTGTAGCGGTATCATGGAGCGGGCCCGGATGCGGGCCCCCGTACCGTCACCGAAAAGGGGAGCGCTCGCACCCGTGGAACCAGTCGTCATCATCCCGACGTTTTGGACGAAACCGAAATCCAAGCGTGGCCGCACTTCCGTTCCCGTCGACGACCTGGCCTCGGCATACGACCACCCGACACCGATCGACACAGATGGCACCCTGCCCGACTGCCTGCGCTCTTTGCAGAAGGTCGATGGACTCGGCCGGGTCGTCATAATCGTGGCCGCTACCGACGAGTCGATCGAGCATCGCGCCGAGGACAAGGTGCGCGAGATCGTCGACGACTTCCCGGACATCGATGCGTTCGTCTTCGGCCCCGCCGAGCTGGGCAGCTTGCATCGCAGGCTCGAGCAGCTGGAGTTCGCCGACATGATCGAGGGCGTCACGCTCAAGGGCTACGGCGCCGTGCGCAATGTCGGCCTCATGGCGGCAGCTATCCTCGGCCACGAGGCGGTCATCTTCGTCGACGACGACGAGATCGTCACGACGCCGGATTTCCTGCGCGTGGGCATGTACGGCCTCGGGGCGAAGTTCGACGACGGCACTCCGCTGCTGGCCAAGAGTGGCTACTACACGGACTCCCATGGTCGCTACCAGCGCAACGTCGAGCCGCATTGGACCGACATGTTCTGGCGCCAGAGCGAGGCGTTCAACCAGTCCCTTTCCGTTGTGAACACGCCGCCTCGGATCCAGCGCTCTAATATCGCATTCGGCGGCATCATGGCGCTGCATCGCGACATGTTCGCGAACGTGTCGTTCGACCCGTGGGTACTTCGCGGGGAGGACATGGACTACATCATCAACGCGCGCATGCACGGCGCCGACGTGTATCTCGATGACGAGTGGCGCATCGTGCACGAGCCGCCCGAGATGGTCTCCGAGGCGATCCGCTTCCGTCAGGACGCCTACCGTTTCGTCTACGAGCATCGCAAGATCGAGTTCGCGAAGTCACAGGTCGACCTTCGGCAGGTCACGCCGAAATCGATGATGCCGTATCCGGGCCCGTTCATCGACGCGTCGGTGGGCTGGCGCGCGAGCGTCACGGCGCTTCTTCGGTCGCTCACGCACGACGACAAGGCGATGTATCGCCAGATTGCGGCGCATGCTATGGGCGAGGCAGCCGAGTACGCACGCGAGCATTGCCAGCACTACTTCGAGTTCCAGCGCCGCTGGCCGATCCTGATGGACGGGCTGTGGGACGACGTAGCGCTCAAGTCGCTGTTTTCCGGCGAACGCGTCGTCGACCGCTCCGCGATCACCGGTCGCTTCCCGATCGTGCCGCCGGCCTAGCGCCGGCGCGGAGGGCGGTCCGGCCTCATGCGTGACCTCGCTACCACTTTAGGCATCGGACTCGTCTCCGGCGTGCTGTCGGGGGCGTTTGGCATCGGAGGCGGCATCATCACGACGCCCGCCATCAAGCTCATCCTCGGCGCTCCCGCGCTCGTTGCCGTAGGCACGCCGCTGCCGGTCATCTTCCCGAGCGCGCTGACAGGCGCCATCAGCTACGCGCGCAAGGGCGTCGCGGACGTGCGCGCCGGCGTCGTCTGCGGCGTCGCCGGCTCCTCCACTGCCGTGCTCGGCGCGCTGGCCACGCGCTTCGTAGGCGGCACCGTAGTCCTTCTCGCCACCGCCGCCCTCATCCTCTACACCGCCGCCGACATGGTCCTCCAAGTGATCCGCCCGCCAAGGGTTGGCCTCGCAGGCGGCGAGGAAGCAGGAGCGCTCGCAGCGGTCCGGGGCGCGCGCGACGACGTCCGGGTTCCTGAGGGTCCCAGGACTCCGGAGGCCGAAGGCGCCCTTGAGGGTATGGGAGCCTTGGAGCGCGATGGCGGCGCAGCGGGGGAATCGCACGACGCTGCTAGCGCGGGCGATTTGGTGCTCCGCAGCGAACGTGCGAAGCCAGTGAGCGAAGGGGTGCCGAATCGCCCGTCCCCAGGACGCCTGGCCCTCATCGGCGCCGTAACCGGGTTCTACTCCGGGTTTCTCGGACTCGGTGGCGGCTTCGTCTTAGTCCCAATGCTTACGCGGTGGCTCGGCTTCCCCATCAAGCGCTCCATCGCAACGTCGCTCGTCGCAATCGTCATCCTCGCGGTTCCCGGCACGGTCACGCACGCACTTCTCGGCCACATCGACTGGCGCATCGCGGCACTTCTCGCCGTCGGCGTGGTGCCGGGCGCGGTCGTGGGTGCTCGCCTCACGCTCGGCTCTGCGGATCATACGGTGCGGCTCTCGTTTGCGGTGCTGCTGGTCGCCGTCGGCGCGTGGCTCGGCGTCAGCACGCTGCTTGGCGGCGGCTCGTGAGGTCGCGACCGCGCGCCGCGACCGAGGCCGAAGCCGCGCGCCTGTGGCCGGCCGTCCGCTCCGAGCGCATCTTCGAGACCGCCGATGAGTTCGCGCGGTATCGCGCCGAGGCGCCGTGGCGCGTGCGCGTCAACGACCGGGGCGACGCCGCTCTGCTCGGCGTGTGGCGCGAACACTTCGACGTGCTCGCGATCCGCGGCGTGTGGTGCCCGCCGCTGCATCTCGGGGCGTTCGTCGCCGACGCGCGCGCTATCGCTCGCGATCTCGGCCTCGCCCAACTCCTCTCGCCGCTGCTGGCGCTCGAGCTTCTCGGCCCCTACCGCCGAGAAGGGATGGAGCTCCGCGAGCGGATCGTGGCGATCCAGGGCCACTCGCACTGCGTGCTGCAGGCGGACCCGCCGATCGGCGTGACGCTGCGCGCGGGGCGTGGCGAGGACCTGGCGGGGCTCGTCGAACTCGATGCCATCTGCTTCGACGAGTTCTGGCGCTATGGCATGACCGAGCTCGCCGAACTCTTCCGCACCGAGCGGCTCGTCGTGGCCGAGACCGTCGATGGCGAGCTCATCGGCTATACTCTGGCCACTGCGAGCAGGGGTGCGTCCACGCTTGGACGGCTCGGCGTCGCGGTAGCGGCTCGGCGGCACGGCCTTGCGCGAGCGCTCGTCACAGACGTTGCGCGTTGGGCAGTAGGCGCCGGCGCGGAGACGCTGTCGCTGTGCACGCAGGAAGAGAACGCGGCGGCGCGAGCACTCTACTGCGCGGCAGGACTCACGGAGACGCGCGACCTCTACGGACTTGCGATTTGCCGCGTGGCCGAGGAAGGCAGCCAGTGAACAACAACCGGGCGACGCTCATCGACATCGTGCTCATCGGCGCGCTCGTCGTGCTCGCGGTCGTGACTATCTGGGGCCTGGCCGCCGAGAGCATCTCGCGGTGGGTTCCCATCGCAGGCCTTGTGGGCATCATCGCCGTCGCACTCTCGCTCGTGTTCGCGCGCTTCATGACGCGTCCGGACCACGTACGGGCGCTACAGTCGCACATGATCTTGAGCGTCGCCAACTCCGCGCTCGGCTATCTGCGCCAGGGCCTCAACCCGGAGAGCGCCCAAGCCGTCTGTCGCATCGTGCTCGCCGAGTCCGAAGCAGCAGCCGTCGCCATCACCGACACCGAGACGGTGCTGGGCTTCGCGGGAATCGGCCAGGACCACCACGAGGCGGGCGGGCCGATCATCACGCGAGCGACCCGCGAGTCAATCGAGACCGACGAACCCCGTGTGCTTGCGTCCAAGGAAGAGATCGGCTGCCCGCGCGAAGACTGCAAGCTCAACGCCGCCATCGTCGTGCCGCTCGAGATGCGCGGAGTGCCCGTCGGCACGCTCAAGTTCTACTACACCACACCGAGGTTGTTGAACGAGACCCAGATCGCGATGGCCGAAGGACTCGGGCAGGTGCTCTCGACCCAGCTCGAGCTCGCCGAACTCGAGGCGCAGACGGAGCTCGCGACGCGCATGGAGCTCAAGGCGCTCCAGGCGCAGATCAACCCGCATTTCCTCTTCAACACCATCAACACGATCGCCGCGCTCATACGGACCGATCCCAGCCGCGCTCGTGAACTACTCCGCGAGTTTGCGGCGTTCTATCGCCGCACGCTTGAGGCCGGCGACGAGCTTATCCCGCTCGAACTGGAACTCGAGCAGACTCACCGCTACCTCACTTTCGAGCTCGCGCGCTTCGGCGATCGCGTGATAGTCGCCGAGGATATCGCGCCGGAGATCCGCTCGCTGCTTGTGCCCGCGTTCATCGTTCAACCGCTCGTCGAGAACGCGATCGCCCACGGAATGCGTCCGAACGCGCCGCTCACCGTCTCGTTGACATCGTCTGTCCGCGACGACGGCAGCGTCTGCGTCTCCGTGAGTGATGATGGGGTCGGTATCCCCGCGGGCATGCTGGGCCACGTGCTCGAGGCCGGCTCGGCGAAGGGCCTCGGGATTGCGCTCAAGAATGTGGACGATAGACTGAAGGGGCACTTCGGCCCGAACTCAGGTTTGGTCGTCGAGAGCGTCGAGGGAGTCGGCACGACCGTTACGCTCTTCATTGCGGGGCCAGCTCCAAGGATCTGACGGAGGCTAGAGGAATGCTCAAAGCACTGGTCGTCGATGACGAAGCGCCGGCACGCTCGGAGTTGCGCTACCTCCTCGGCGAGGCGGGCGGCGTCGAGGTCGTTGGCGAGGCGAGCAACACGATCGAGGCGTTGCAGCTCATCAAGGCAATCCCCTACGACGTCATCTTCCTCGACATCGACATGCCGGGCCTGTCCGGAGTCCAGCTCGCCGAGGTGCTCTCGGGACTGTCTCGGCCGCCCTCGATCATCTTCGTGACGGCTCACAGCGAGCATGCGGTCAAAGCCTTCGAGGTCAACGCGACAGACTACCTCGTCAAGCCCGTCGAGCTCGACCGGCTCAAAAACGCTATCGGTCGGCTGTTGCCAGCGGCGGAAGCGACGCCCTCGCGCGTCGAGCGCATCCCCGTCGAGAAGGCCGGCAAGAAGCTGCTCGTCAGCGTCGACGACATCCTATACGTGATGGCCAAGGACGACTACAGCTACCTCTACACCGCCGCCGACCGCTACCTGTCGACGATCTCGCTCGCGCAGCTCGAGGCCAAACTCGAGACCGCCGGCTTCTTCCGCATACACCGCCGCTACCTCGTCAACCTCGCGCGCGTCAAAGAGGTCGTCCCCATGTACGGCGGCACGCTCCTGCTGACACTGACCGACGACGCCGCCACGCAGATTCCCGTGTCGCGCCGCCGCGTGCCCGCGCTCAAGAAGGCGCTCGGCCTCTAACGTGGGCGTCACGGCCGCGCGCCCAGTCGTGCGGGTGGGGCTGATCTCAGACACACACGGCGTGCTCGACCCACGCGTGCTCACCGCCTTCGCCGAGGAGGGCCCGCTCGCCGCGATCGTGCATGCCGGCGACATCGGGTCGCGGCCCGATGTCATCTGGGAGCTCGAAGCGATCGCGCCGGTGACCGCGGTGATGGGCAACTGCGATGTTGCGCTGCCCGGCATCGACCTGGGAGACATCGCGCGGCTTACCGTGGCCGGCATCCGCATTCTCGCGATCCACGACCTCGGCGATCTCGGGCCGATTCCGGCTGGCATCGGCGTGGTCGTGCGCGGTCACACCCACAGCCCGAGCGTGCGGTGGCACGGCGACGTGCTCGTGGTGAATCCCGGCTCGGCATCGCAGCGTCGCCGAGCGGCGAGCCGAAGTGTCGCGATCCTCGAGCTCGCCGAAGGACAGCTTCCGGCAGTGCGCATCGTCGAGTTGGACGATATCGCGCAGTAGTCCGCGGTCGTCCGCGCGTCGCGGCTACTCCTCAGAGACGACTCCCGCAGCATCTTCGAGCGCGAGTGCGAATGCGGCGATCGTGTCGGCGCCAGCGTCCGGGAGTTCGACGTGCAGCACGCGCCGACCGGCCGCCGCGAGCGTCGCCAGGTCGCCTTCAGCCTGCGCGAGGTGCAGATCACGAAGCGTCCAGGTGCGGCCGGGAATCTCGACGTCGGCGTGGTCGCGCGTCGTGACCAGCACGAAGACACCTGTGTTGGGCCCGCCCTTGTGCAGCTGCCCGGTCGAGTGCAGGTAGCGCGGCCCCAGCTCGAGCGTGACCGCCGCACCGAGCGCCGCCGAGACGCGAGGCACCGCGCGCGTCAGCGGAGCCAGCAGCGCGGCATCGTCCGGCAGGTACGCAAGCACGCCGAGGAAGTCGCCGGTTTGCATCGCCGCAACCGCATGGCCGATCGCCGTGGCGACCGTGGTGTCCGAATGACCGGGAGCCGCAAGCGCGCCCGCGAACGTGAGGGCGACGCCGTCGGGCGTGGTGGTGTAGACGGGCGCTGGCGTGATCTCGCCAGCGAGCACCGCACTCGTGGCTGACTTGGCTGCAGCAACGTTGGGCTGCCCGAACGGGTTGACCTCGAGCAGTACGCCGACAAGCGCGATCGCGTGCTCCCAGCGCACGAACTCGGCGCCGATGTCGTAGCGGTCGTGCAGCACGAGTTCGAGGACCGGCGCGTTCTCGGCGAGGCGGGTGATCCACTCGGCGAGTCGCTCGTCGTCGGCAAGTCGCACGACGACGATCGCGCGGTCGGGACCGTAGCCGGAGGGTAGGTCGCCTGCGAGGTCGACCACGGGCACGACGCCTTTGCCCTCCTTGCCGAGCGATTCGGCCACGAGCTGCTCGACCCACAGGCCGAAGGTCGACAGAGACCCCGAGGTCACAAGCGTGAGCTTGTCTCGGCCGGTCGCGGCGTTATCTGCGATGAAGGATGCGAGTTCGGCGGCGGGGTTCCATGCGATGGGGAGCGCGCACGACGTCTCCATCTCGGCGGCGCGCTCAAGCAGCAGCTCGGTGTCGATGCCGAGCAGCGTCGCCGGCACGAGCCCGAACGCCGTCAGCGCCGAGAAGCGCCCGCCGATCGACGCGATGCCGTGGAAGACCGCGCGGAACTCCTCCGCGACCGCGAGGGTCTCGAGTGAGGTGCTGGGGTCGGTGATGGCGATGAAGCGCTGGCCGGCGGCCTGACGGCCAAGTTCTTCGTCCGCCTCGGCGCGGAAGATCGCATACAGCGACATCGGCTCGATGGTGCCGCCCGACTTGCTCGACACGATGTAGAGCGTCGTCGACGGTTCGAGGTTGGCGAGCACGGCGCAGACGCTCAGTGGCGCCGTAGTGTCGAGAACGTGCAGGTGGCGCGTGCAGTCATCGGCGAGGGTCTCGCCCATGACGAGCGTGGCAAGCGAGCTGCCGCCCATGGCCAGCACGACGATGTCGGTCACGTTGCCTGCGAGCGCTTCAGCCAGACGCGCGTGGAACTCCGGCACGGGATTGCAGCACGTGGCGAGGTCGGTCCAGCCGAGGCTGTTCTCGGTCAGCGCTATGCCCTCGACGTCGCTCGCGAACAGCGCAGCGTCGCGCGCGCGAAGCCGGTCGATCGAGTTGGCCGAAGCGAGGCGGGAGAGAGCGTCCATGCGTGTCCTTCCGAGTGTGTCGCCTGTTCGCAGGCTCAGAGCTATTGTGCCCGAGCGGAGACGTTGCTGTCGTCTGCTGCGGGCTCACTTTCAGTGCCGGCTGCCTCGAGCGGCGGCGCCGGCTCCGCGGAGGGCGCCAGCCGCGCGACCGCCAACCCGCCGGCCACGACCATCGCGCCACCGGCGAGCGTCCACGCGGTGAGCGCCTCGCCGAGAAACGCCGACGCGAAGAGCACGGCCGCGACCGGTTCGGTGTAGGTGAGGATCGCTGCATGATCGGTGCGCGTGCGGCGCAATCCGCCGAGGAAGATCACGCCCGCGAGCGCAGTGTGCACGAGCCCGAGCGTCGCAAGTGCTACGTACGAACTCGCGTGCGTCGGCCCCTGGCCGTGCGCGTACAGCCAGATCACGAACGGTAGCAGCAGCGCGCCCGCGACCGTGTACTCGACCGCCATGAGCGCGAGCCCGGTGATGCCGCGCAGGATCTTCTTGCTGCGCAGCAGCAGAGCCGCGTACGTGATCGCCGAGCAGAACGCCAGCACAGCGCCGAGAAGCTGCTTGCCACCGGCGACCGCGATCCCCTGCGGCGCGAGGATGACGACGATGCCCCCGAGCGCGAGCCCAAGTGGCAGCAACACCCGGCGGTCGAAGCGCTCGCCGGTCACGAACGGCGCGAGCGAGGCGACGAAGACCGGCCCGGTGTAGCCGAGTAGCTCGGCGGTGGCGACGTTGGTCAGGTCGAGCGCCGAGAGGAAGAGCACCCAGTTCACGGTGAGCACGACGCCTTGCACGGCGACCTGCTTGAGCTTGGCGCGCGGCAGCCCGGTGACCTCACTCATGCGCCCCGTCGCGAGCATGAACGCAAAGATTCCGACCGCCGCGAAGAGGACGCGGTAGAAGACCTTGATGACGCTCGCACCGTCCGATGCGCGCAGGACCAGTGGGATGGTGCCCCAGATGACGCCAGCGATTGCGACGCGCGCCAGCCCGGTGAGGTTCTCTCGGCGGGCTGAGGTGTGGGTGGCTTCAGGCATACGGCGAGTGTAGCGGAAGGACGCCGCACGCTGGGGAGACCGCTGCAGTGCGACCATGTTACACATGGCAGTTACATCACGTGTGGTAAGCTTTGGGTGAGGGTCGAGTAACGCCGGAGGTCCATCATGGCGCGCATGGTGCGAAAGCAGATCTGCATAGACGAGGAGCTTGACCGCGCGCTGGCCGAGAAGGCGCATCGCCTCGGCGTGTCGCAAGGCGAAGTTGTTCGGGCAGCGCTGCGGCGCGACATCGAGGGAATCGGTGACGCCGTGCTCGCGGCGCAGTGGCAACACGTGAAGCAGTTCCTCGACGAGAGAGCGGCTAAGGGGCCGCTGCCTGGAGGGCGTACATGGACGAGAGACGATGCGTATGACGACGACGATGGCTTCCCGCGCGGTATCGGGCGCGGCCATTCTTCTCGACAGTAACGTGTTGATCTACTCGGTCGATCGGGCCGAGCCGGAAAAAGGCCGGATCGCGCGCGATCTCCTTCACGAGCTCACGTTGTTGCGCCGCGCTTCGTGTTCGACGCAGACGCTTGGCGAGTTCTTCCAGATCGCCACCCGGCGCATACCAACCCCACTGTCCGCGGAAGAGGCATCTGAGCTGGTGCGGACGTACAACGCTATCTGGCGGATGCAGCCGATCACCGTCCACACCATGCTCGAAGCGCTTCGCGGGCATATCCGCTACGGATTCCCGTACTGGGACGCGCAGCTGTGGGCGACAGCGCGGCTCAACGACATCTCGTTAATTCTGTCGGAGGACTTCTCCGATGGAAGCGAGTTCGAGGGCGTGCGGTTCGCAAACCCCTTCGCGGGGGGTTTCGACTTGGAAGCGGTCGCCAACCAGTGAGTGCACGAAGGCCGCCCACCGGGACGGCCGTCGGATGCGAAGCGTTGGTGGGGCGCGCTCAGCAGATGCGCGGCAGCTGCTCGCCCACGAGCATGTCCATGACGCGCGTGGCGCCGAAGCTCGTCTTCACGTACACCTTGCCCTTGCCCTCTTCGACATTGCCGATGATGGCGGCCTGCTCGCCGTAGGGTGAGGCCTTCATTGCGGCGAGTGCCGCTTCAGCCTGCTCGGCCGGTACGATGGCGACCATCTTGCCCTCGTTGGCGACCTGGAAGACGTCGTAGCCGAGCATCTCGGAGGCGCCTCGGACCTGCGGGTTCACTGGGACCGCAGTCTCGTCGACGGTGATGTTGACGGCCGATGCGGTCGCCATCTCGTTGAGTGTCGACGCGAGGCCACCACGCGTGGGGTCGCGGAAACAGCGCGTATTCGGCGCCGCCGCGAGCACGTTGGCGATGAGGCGGTTGAGCGGTGCCGCGTCGGTCTCGATCGTCGTCTCGAAGGAGAGTCCTTCGCGCGTCGAGATGATCGCGATGCCGTGATCGCCGAGCGTGCCGGAGAGGACGACCTTGTCGCCCGGCTTGCAGTAGCTGCCGGAGAGATCGACGCCGTCGGGCAGCGAGCCGATGCCCGCGGTGTTGATGAAGATGCCGTCGCCGTGGCCCTTCTCGACGACCTTCGTGTCACCGGTGACGATATGCACGCCGGCCTCGCGGGCCGCGTCCTTCATCGAGATGAGCACGCGGCGCAGGTCCGCGATGGGAAAGCCCTCCTCGAGCACGAAGCCCACGGAGAGGTACAGCGGCGTGGCACCGCTCGTGGCGACGTCGTTGACGGTGCCGCACACTGCGAGCCGGCCGATGTCGCCGCCCGGGAAGAAGATCGGGTTCACCACGTACGTGTCGGTCGAGAACGCGACGCGCCCGGCCGGAAACTCGAGCGAGGCCGCGTCGTCGAGGCGCTTGAGCGCGTCGTCGTCGAAGTCAGGACGATACACTCTTCGATGAGCTCGCGCATCATCGTGCCACCCGAGCCGTGGGCGAGGAGGATCCGGTCTGCGTGCATGGGCTTAAGCCTTCCCGTAGTCAGTGAAGCGGTAGTAAGCCGCGCAGCTACCTTCCGAGGAAACCATACACGGTCCGATGGGATGCTCTGGAGTGCAGCCCTTCGCGAAGAGCTTGCACTCGTAGGGCAGGATGACTCCGCGCAGAACGTCGCCGCACTGGCAGCCCTTGATCTGCTTAGGAGGCGGCGGCGAGACGGGCAGCTTCACGACAGCGTTGTACGCGTCGTACTCGGGACGCAGGCCGAGGCCGGTTCCGGGGATGACGCCGATTCCGCGCCAGTCCGCATCGACCGGCTTGAAGTACTTCTCCACGAGCGCCCACGCCGTTGGGTTACCCGTGGCCGATACGCCGCGATGGTAGCCGATCTCGATCTCGGCGCGGCCTTCGTCGATCTGCTTGAGTAGCATGTAGATGCCCTGAAGCACGTCGACGGGCTCGAACCCGGTGATGACCCCGGGGATGTGGTACTCCTCGGCGATGAAACGGTACGGCTCCGAACCGATGATGGTCGACACGTGGCCCGGAAGGATGAACGCGTGGATCTGCACCTCGGGGTCGTTCGCGAGTGCCGCGAGCGCCAGCGGAACCGTCTTGTGCGCGGAGAAGACGCTGAAGTTGGTCAGGCCCTGCTCTTGCGCGCGGTGGATCGTCGCGGCGATGAGGGGGATCGTGGTCTCGAAGCCGACCGCGACGAAGACGACCTGTTTGTCGGGCTCCTTCTCGGCGAGTGCGAGCGCATCGAGAGGGGAGTAGACGATGCGGACGTCCCTACCGTCGGCCTTCTCTCGGGAAAGCGACGAGTAGCTGCCCGGGACCTTCATCATGTCGCCGAACGTGGTGACGATTGTGTCGTCCCGGCGGGCGAGTTCGATGGCGATGTCGATGTCCTCGTTCGCTGTGACGCAGACGGGACAACCGGGGCCCGAAAGGAGCGTGACGTTCTCGGGCATGACGGCCCTCAGGCCGTTCTTGGCGATCGCCACGGTGTGTGTGCCGCACACCTCCATGATCTTGACCTCACGGCCGATCCTGTCGGCAGTTGCCGCGATCGCGTCGATGAGGCCCCTGGCGATCTCGGGGTCTCGGAAGCCGGTGAGATCCATCGACTTACGCCTCCTCGAGCACGTTAAGGCCGGCTTCCTCCTCGAAGAAGGGGATCTCCTTGAGCATTTGCAGGGTCTCGTTGGCGACGTCCTCTTCGATTACCTGGAGCGCGAAACCGGCGTGGACGAGGACATAGTCCCCGATAACCGCTTCCGGAACGAGATCGAGCGAGACCTTGCGGGTTACGCCCATGATGTCGACGGTTGCCATGTGGCCCTCATCAATCGTCGTCACGCGCGCGGGGATTGCTAGACACATAGGCCTTGGCCCTTCTGTAATCGAATGATGTAGGCGTTTCCTACTTCATCAAATCTCGTGCCGTCTGGCCCAAGCCACCACGGCCTGTCCGTACGATACGGCTCCATCGTTGACCGGTAGTCTCGCGTGGTTGAGGGGGGTCAACCCCTCTTCACGCAGCCGACGCACCGCCAAACCAAGCACGAGGCGGTTCATGAACACGCCTCCTGCGAGTGCGACGTAGCGTGTTCCACCGCGCTCGGCCGCTGTTTTCCCCACGCGGACTATACACTCCACCACCGCTCGGTGGAACCGGGAAGAAATTACCCCCACAGGTATATCATCTGCAACGTCATCAAGCAAAGCCGAGAGGACCGATGTCGGGTCGATAATCATCGGCGGCAGCCCGTCAGCAAGGGGCGGTTCGTCTGCCGAGACGAGCGCGAACTCGTACGCGCCTTGCGCCTCGGGATCGGCCGAAGCCTCGAGCAGGATCGCTGCCTCGCCCTCGTAGTGCGCATCGTCCGCCACGCCGATTAGCGCGGCGACGGTGTCGAAGAGACGACCCATCGAGCTCGTGAGCGGGCAGTTCACCTCGCGCTCGATCATGCGCAGCAGCGTGGTCTCCTCGGCGGGCGCGAGGCGCGAGAGGAGCGGTGCAGCGCCGGGGTGATCGAGCAGCCCGAGCGCGGACAGGGTCCCGAGTGCCATGCGAGCGGGGCGCTTGATCGCGGCCGAACCTCCCGGCATCGGGACGTAGGCGAGGTGCGCGAAGCGCTCGTAGTTCGCCCAGTTCGCGAGCAGCACCTCGCCGCCCCAGATGTGGCCGTCCTCGCCGTAGCCGGTGCCGTCGAACGCGATGCCCACGACGCGCTCCGAGATGCCGTTCTCGGCGGCGACGGAGACGACGTGGGCGTGATGATGCTGGACGCCGACCTTCGGCAGGTCGAGGCCGAGTGCCCACTTCGTTGAGAGGTACTCGGGGTGCAGGTCGTGGGCCACGAGTTCCGGGGAGATGCGGAAGAGGCGCTCGTAGAGCTTCTCGGTCGCCTCGAACGAGTCGAGGGTCTCGGCGTTTTCCATGTCGCCGATGTGCTGGCTCACGAACGCGTAGCCGCCGGTCAGAAGCGTGAAGGTGTTCTTCTGCTCCGGACCGGCCGCGAGGATGTCGGTGTCGGTCTTGAATGGCAGCGGCAGCGGGAAGGGTGCGTAGCCCCGGCTTCGGCGCACCGGTTCGACGAGTCCGTCAACGACCCGAACGACCGAATCGTCGTAACGCGACAGGATGTCGCGGTCGTGGAAGAGGAAGCCGTCCGCTATCGAGCCCAGCCGCTCGAGCGCTTCGATGTTGTGGGTCGCGATGGGCTCGTCGGAGAGGTTGCCGCTCGTCATCACGAGTGGCCGGCCGCCGACCGCGTCCAGCAGCAGGTGATGCAGCGGCGTGTAGGGGAGCATCACGCCGATCTCTGCCAGGTTGTCGGCGACGCCGTCCGCCAGCCGTCCGCGGGGCTCCCCGAGGGGTCCGGCGCTCGGCAAATCCTCGCCGGGGGCCCTCGGCGCCGCGAGGCGCTCGTCGCGCCTCACGTCACCTTCCCGGGCCGCGGAACTCGCGGCGGACCCCTCGGGGACTCCCGCTACCGTGCCCCGCGGTGAGGTCGCGTGCTTCCTCAAGAGCACGATCGGTCGCACTACTCCGGCCAGCAATCCCTCTTCTGTGGCGTCGACTTCGCAGTAGGCTCGGGCTGTCTCGACGTCGGGCACCATGATTGCCAGGGGCTTGCCCCAGCGGCGCTTGCGCTCTCGGAGGCGGGCGACGGCTTCCGGGTTTGTGGCGTCGCAGGCTAGGTGGAAGCCGCCGAGGCCCTTGATCGCGAGGACGCGTCCTGCGAGAAGCATTGAGGCCGCCTGAGCAACGATCGCATCGGAGCGCGCGGCCTCGACGTCGCGGTCGCGATGATGCCGGGGCGAGCATTCGCGCTCAGGCGCCCAGCGCCAGTCGTCGGGGGAGCCATCGGCGTTGAGGTAGAGCCGCGGGCCGCAGATGAAGCAGGCGTCGGGCTGGGCGTGGAAGCGGCGGTCGCGCGGATCGCCGTACTCCTCGGCGCACTGGGGGCACATGGGGAAGTCGCGCATCGACGTCATGGGGCGGTCGTAGGGCACGTCGCCGATGATGGTGAACCGCGGGCCGCAGTTCGTGCAGTTGATGAAGGGGTAGCGGTAGCGTCTGTCGGCCGGATCGAACAGTTCGCCGGCGCACTCGGGGCACGTGGCGATGTCGGGGGAGACGAGCGTCATCGCGCCCTCCTCGGCACGCGAGGCGCGGATCGAGAAGTCGCGGAGGCCCTCGGGCTCGACCGGCTCGGCGACGATTTCTTCGATGACCGCCATGGCAGGCGCTCGGTCGCGGATCGCTTGGGGGAACGCGTCGACGGTCGTGGCGTCGCCTTCGACGAAGGTGTGAACGCCGTCGCTTGCGTTGAGCACCCAGCCGGTCAGGCCTTGCTCGATGGCGAGGTTGTAAACGAAGGGGCGAAAACCGACACCTTGGACGATGCCGGTGATGTGAAGCGAGAGCGCTTTCACGTGCGCGGCTTGTCGGTGTTGCGCCCTTGCTTCTCGCCTGCGACGAAGCGGTTGTTGATCTGCACGAACAGTGAGTACGCCTGATCGAGCAGGTGGAGAGCTTCGGCGGCGGTCTCGACTGAGAGCGACTCGCGCGGGCCGTCGAAAGCAGCGTCGTGTATGAACGCGTTGCGCTCGGTTCGAAGCGAACGCCACTTGTGCGGGAACTCCCCGCAGCCGGCTTTGGACGCCGACTCCTCGAACTGCTCGCCGGTAAGCGTCGGGAACAGCTTGCCGATCCGCAGTCCGACCGAGCGCTGCGTGTCGAGCACGCCCGCGCGCAACTTCACGCTCGCACCCTCCGCGGCCATGATTCGCGCGAGCATGTCTTCGAGAAGCGTCTCGAGGAATGTCGCGACGAGGATGACGACGACCTCGTTCTCGCCGTCGGCGTGGTAGCGGCGAATACGCGTGTCGACCCGGCGGATGCGGTCGGCGGGAAAGGGGCGGCGGTCGTTACCGGGAGAGCTGCACCTCGGGCAGAGGCGGGAGGCGTCGGAAAACGATGGGTCCGACGAGATGAACCCGCAGACGGGGCACTCGATGTAGTGCGGTGCTTGATGGGCCAGCGCGTGACCCTTTGGTTTCGCCGAGGTCATGGGCAGATTGTACCAGCGCCGGCTACACGTGCGTGTGGACCTGCCCGTGTCCGTGCGGATGCTCGTGCGCGGCACTGCGATGGCGGTGCGCGTGCTCGTGGATGAGGTTGACCTCGAGAAGCAGGTCGCGTTGGCCGAGCACGTCCTCAGGCGTGCCGTCGGCGCAGATGGCGTGCGCCTCGGAGAGGACGACCATGCGGTCCGCCGATTCTGCCGCGATCGAGAGGTCGTGCGTGGCGATCACGACGGTCTTGCCGGCCGCCTTCCACTCCTCGAGAACGTCGAGCAGCCACACCTGGCTGCGCGGATCGAGCGCGTTGGTGGGCTCGTCGAGCAGGAGCACGGCTGGGTCGAGCGTGAGCACGCTCGCGATGGCGACTCGCTTCTTCTCGCCTCCCGAAAGCATGTACGGCGCCCTGCCGAGAAGCGGTGCGATGCGCAGCTGCTCGGCTGTCGCGGCGACGAGCTCGCGCACGTCATTCTCGGCGAGGCCGAGCTGGAGCGGGCCGAAAGCGAGCTCGTCGAAGACGGTGTTGCAGAACAGCTGGACGTCGGCGTCTTGGAAGACGAAGCCCACGCGACTACGGAAATCGCGGCGGAACTCGGGATCGTCGAGCGCGGCTTCGCTCAGCGGGCGGCCGAATGCATCGATGCTCCCCGCCGAGGCGAACACGAGGCCGTCGAGCATCTTGAGCAGCGTCGACTTGCCGCTTCCGTTGGCGCCGGCAATCGCGACGTGCTCGCCAGGTTGGATCGTCAGGTCGATGCCGACCAGCGCCGAGGCGCCGCTGCGGTACTCGTGCCCCACGCCGACCAGCCTGAAGTCCGGAGTCGCGTTCATCGCAACGTCACCATCCTGTCGATGCCGAGAGACGCGGCGCAGAGGAGCACCACGGCTACGAACCAAGTCCAGTCGCTCGCGGAAAGGGAAAGCGTGACAAGTGACCGCATCGATCCCGCGAAGCCGCGTGCGAGCATCGCATCGTAGACGTCGTCGGCGGTCTTGACCGACTTCCTGATGACGAACGCCATCCGGCCGGCGACCCACGTGCGATTCTCGGCGGTGCGGGCGGCCGAAAGCGTGCGGCTCTCGCGCGCGAGGTGCAGCTGCTCGACCGTGCGCATGAGCGAGACGATCTGCTTCTGCGTCATCGCGAGCGTGGCGACTACGACCTGAGGCACGCCCATCGCCGAGAGCGCGACGAGCACGTCGGTCCAGCGCGTCGTCCAGATGACGAGCAGGGCGAAGCCGGCGCTTGCCACGACGCGCAGCACGAGCGTGGCAGCTGCGAGCAGGCCGGGCGCCGTGAGCGAGAGCGGGCCGAGCGGCACGACGACGTGACCGGGCGTGATCAGCAGCGTGGCCGCCGGCAGCGCGAGCAGCGCGCCGAAGACGCCCGAAGACGCCCACACCTTGCGCGCGAACGACGCGACCGGGACCCGCGAGGCCGCCGCGAGCAACAGCGTGAGCGCGACCATCCCCGCGAGCACGGCGGCCGAGTGCACAAAGCTCGCGGTGACCGCGACGAGCACGAGCGCCACGAGCTTTGCGCGCGGGTCGAGGCGCTGGAGGATGCCCGGGCCTGAGGCGAGCTCCTCGTTCTCGATCACGTCGGCGACCGCCGAGGCGAGCGCGTCAGCTGTGTGTCGCGCAAGCGAGCGACGGCGCGGGCGGGACGAGTCGCCTGTCCCGAAGAGCAGTCGGCCTGCAAGCCAGGCTGCGCCCGCGACGAGCAGCGCGCCCACGACCGCGGCGAGCAGGTAGCCGAGCAGCGGGCTCTTCACGAACGCGGGCGCATAGCCGGGCATCGCGGCGTGCCACAGCGGGCCGAGCCGAGCCAGACCCGGCGGCACGTAGCCGAGGGAGGCCCTGAGCTGCCCCGGGCTCCACTCGCCCCACGCGGTGCCCCCGGCGAGCACGCCGACCGGCGTCGCGAGGATGAGCGCACCGAGTGCGGCCCACAGCCAGCGCATCGGCTTGGCTGCCGGCTTCATCTCGAGGAGGTGCGGATCGCTGGCACCGAGCGCGGCCACCACACCCATCGTGGCAAGCGCCTCGACCCAGCCGAAGAAGAGCAGGTGCTCGCCGGCCATCGCCGTGACGGCGATTTTGAACGGGTAGGGGGCGTAGAGCGGCAAGCCGGCGGCGGTGTGCGCGATGAGCGGCTGGATGCCGAACTCGACGCCGGCCAAGATGGCCGCCGCGCCCATCGAGACGTACGCCGCGATACCGCTTGCCGCGATGCGCCGCTTGGCGCCGGGTGAGTCGCCGGCGATCAGCCGGTAGAGGTAGTAGCCGAGAAACGGCATCACCACGGCCATGTTGAAGACGTTGGCGCCGAGCGCCGTGATGCCGCCGTCGCCGAAGAAGAGAGCCTGGATGACGACGGCGATCGACAGTGACAAGCACGCCGCCCACGGCCCGAGCACGATGGCGACGAGGGTGGCGCCCACGGCGTGTCCGGTGGAGCCGCCGATCACGGGGATGTTGAACATCATGATCACGAACGAGAACGCGGCGCCCAACGCCATGAGCGGCACCTGACGGGCGCGAAGCGTCGTGCGGACCTTGCGCGCAGCTACGGCCCAGATGGGGATGACCGCGGCGTCGAGCATGGCATACGTCTGTGGGCTGAGGTATCCGTCGGGGATGTGCAAGCGCTGACGCCTAGAGGTGCCGGCCGGTGGTGGTCGTCACGAGCTTGCCGTGCTTCACACCCTTCGTGCCCAGCAGCGCCTCGGCGATTCCTCGGATGTCGCCGCTTTCGCCGCGCACGACGATGACTTCGAGGCAGTTGTGCGCATCGAGGTGCACGTGCATCGAGGAGACGACCTTGTCATGATGAGCGTGCTGGAGCGCGTCGAGCTTCTCTGCGAGGTCGTTGGCGTGGTGGTCGAACACCATCGTGACGGTGCCGACGATCTCCTCGCCGGGCGCCTCCCACTGTGCATCGACGAGCGCATCGCGCACGAGGTCGCGCACGGCTTCGGAGCGGTTTGTGGCGGTGCCGCGCCTGGCTACCAGCTCGTCGAACTTGCCCAGCAGTTCCTCGTCCATCGCCACACCGAATCTGACGAGCTTGCCCACGGTTGCGCCTCCTGCGTAGTGAAGTAGTAGCACGAACTAAGAAAGCGTAACACGCCCGGCGCCCCCGTCAAGAGGTCCGGGCGTGCGTGGAAGCGCTGGTGCGTTCGAGCGGCTGAACCGCCCGGCGTGCGAGCAGCTAGACGAGCTCGACCGTCGTCGTTTCGTCTGAGCGGCCCTCGAGGTCGACGATCGCGGAATCGAGTTTCGCACGCGCCTCGCCGAGAAGAACTCCGGCCTGCGCCAGCGCGGTGCTGACTTCGGAACGCTTGCCGTGATCGGCGAGGTGATGCAGCTGCTCGAGCCACAACTGGACCATCGCGACGGCGTCGTCGGACTGGCCGATGGCAAGCCTTAGCTGGCCTACGTTGACTCCCTGCTCACACATGGCGTGTCCTTTCGGGGAATGTGACTCGAGCGGCGTGGCACGAGTCATGAAAGCGTAACACGCCGGCCGCCTCGTCAAGGCGCCGGGCGCGAAGTATCCGGGCCTATATTCGCTCAGCCGAGATACGGGGCGAGCTCCTCGAGCAGACGCTTCTTGGGCATCGCACCGACAAGCTTCTTGGCGACCTGGCCATCCTTGAACACGAGCAAGGTGGGAATGGACAGGATGTCGAAGCGCGTGGCGATGGTCGGGTTCTCGTCGACGTTGAGCTTGCCGACGGTGACCGCGTCGTACTCGTCGGCGACTTCCTTTAAGACCGGCTCCATCATGCGGCACGGGCCGCACCATGGCGCCCAGAAGTCGAGAACGACCGGCTTGGAGCTTCCGGTCACCGTTGACTCGAAGTTCGCGTCGGTGACCTGTGTGAGATCTGCCATGAAAACTCTCCCTTCACACCTGCGGAACCTACAGCGTGCACGTAGCGATTTCGTCGATGTAGCGCACCGCTTCGAACGCCGCCGAGGCACCCTTGGCCGCAGCGGTAACCACTTGCTTGAGCTCAGAATCCGTGACATCGCCCGCAGCGAACAGGCCCGGAACCGAGGTCCTGCCGTCGTGGTCAATTGTGATGTACCCAGAGTCGCTCGTCTTGACCAGTTCGTTCGCGAGTTCGTTGACCGGGTGAACGCCCACGAAGATGAAGACGCCATCAAGGGTGAGAAGTTCCTCGGGCTCGTTTTTGGTCGACTCGAGTCGAATCGCGGTGACCCTTCCCTCGGCGCCCAGGATCTCGACCGGCACGCGCGAAAGGTGCTCCTGGATCTTCGGGTTGACCTTGCATCGCTCCTGGATGCACTTGGTTGCACGGTACTCGTCGCGGCGGTGGATGAGATGCACTTTGGAAGCGAACTTGGTCAGGAACAGCGCTTCCTCGACCGCCGCGTCCCCTCCGCCGATGACGCCGACGACCTTATTCCGGAAGAGCGGTCCGTCGCAGGTGGCGCACCACGAGACCCCTCGTCCGGTGAACTCCGCTTCGCCCAGTATGCCGAGCTTGCGAGGCACGGCGCCCGTTGCCAGGATCACACAGTCCGCCTCGAACGTCTCGCCCTCGCAGCTGAGCACGAAGTGCCCGTCATCGGCGATCTCGATCTTCTCGACCGGCGCGAAGCTGCGGATTACCGCGCCAAACTTCTCGGCTTGCCTGGTGATGAGGTCGCCGAGTTCGGCCCCGTTGATCCCGTCCGGGAACCCCGGGTAGTTCTCGACCCAGTCGGTGGTAACGATCTGGCCTCCGGGGATGCCGCGCTCGAAGACCACGGTCTTGGCACGCCCGCGGGCGGCGTACAGGGCGGCGGCGAGGCCTGCCGGTCCGCCTCCAACGATCGCTATCTCGATGTGTTCGGCGCTCACTACTTTGCTCCCGTTGTAGTTGTGGACTGCCCGGTGGCGAGCTTCTGGACCTGCGCCAGTAACTGGGTCGCCTGTTGCAGGACGGCATGCTGGTTCGAATCGTTCTTCGTCAGCTCGATCACACGTGCGAACTGAGCCTCGGCCGACGGGTAGTCGCGACGGCCTTGGGCGTAGAACACCCCGAGGTTGAAGATCGCCCTCACGTGGTTCTTGTCGTGCTGGAGGACGATTCCAACCTCCTGAATCGCCCGGTCGGTCTGACCCGTGTTGAAGTACAGCGTCGCGAGGTCGGAACGGGCGTCATTGTCCTGCGGAGACACTTTCAGGTAACGCTCGTAATAGCGAATGCCCTGCTGGCCGAAGTTCATCGCGGAACCGGGGTCTGCCGACAAGGCGCTCCTGTTCGCGTCGAAGGTGATGTTGGCCATCTTGAGCAGCGCCTCGGTGTCGTTCGGGTTGCTTTGCAGTGTGTTGATCGCGTCGAGCGCGGCGAGTTGGTTGGTCGAAAGCAGGTTCTTGAACTCGGCTGGAATGGCGGTCGTGGTGCGGTTCTGCTCGGAGTACATGGCGATGACGACGACACCGACGAACACGGCGACCGCGACGGCGAGGATCGTGAGCGGCACGCGGTAACGCTGGAACGGGCGGATGATGAAACGCTTCGCGAATCCACCGCTCTCCACGCCATTGCCGTAACGCTGGACGGTGATGCCCAGGGTCTGCGCCTTGAGCAGCATGTTCAGGTCGTTCGTGACGAGCGTGACCTCGGTTTCTGCATCGACGTGCCTCTTGACGTGTAGTGCCGTGACGAGAATACGGTCGTCGGCGTTTCGCGACGAGATCCCTTCAGGAAGATCGCGTTCGGGTTCGAACGGCGCGACGCGCAAGCGGCCGCCGTCGGGAAGATCGACGCCCGCGATGAGCGAGCCCTCCTCGGAGAGATCGAAGAGGATTCGGCTCACCTCACGTCCGCGGAAGCGAAGGTCCGCATCGACGCGCGCGGTCTTGAGCTTATCGAGTTCGGACAGAACGGTTTCCGGGATGACCACTTCCGAGCGCGGGAACGAGAGCACGGAATTGGGGTCAGCGAGGAGTACGTTCGTGTCGAGTATGACAATCTTGCCCATGCTTACAGCCTTCCCCGAAACAGGAATCGGTGAACCTCTCTTGGTGGCGTCCTGTGGACGTCGGTAGAATCCATCAGCGATCGCTCGGACCGACATGGTCGCCGTCTTCTTTCTTGCCCTCAGTGTATCGCGCGCCACGTTTCGCCGGCGTGTCGCGAGACTCGGCCGCACGAACCCTTCGTACGATTATCACCAACAGGCCGATCAGGATTAACACGACCATCCCGCCAAGTGCCACCCGATCGAGCGCCGATGAGTGCACGGCGACCGTCTTGTGCGCCAGGACCAGGCCGGCCGCGCTCACCTCGACGGCGAGCTTGCCCGAGAACGCGGTCTGCATCGCGACCGGCACCTCGATGTAGGTTTCCTGAGGGCCTAGCACGATGGGGGTGCTCTTCGGACCCGAGACTCGCAGGCCGCCGCTGGAGACTACGTTCACGATCACGTTGAGAGTCTTCGCCGATCCGTTGACGATCGTCACGGGCACGTTGCCCGACGATCCGGACAGCGTGATCGGTTGAACGTTGACGGTGATGGCGCCGAGGACCGGTTTCGTCGTCTTCAGCGATGCGTCCGCGTACTCGGTGCCGCGGGTTGCGCCCGCCCACTGCATGTCGTCGCCGGCCCAGGCCGAAGCCTCTCCAAGCAGCGACTGCATCTCGGCGGTCGAAGCCTCCGGGTTGCTCGGGCCCAGCGCCGCAAGGTAGGCGCCGGCGTAGCCGCGAGCGGTGGCGACCGTCTTCCAGAATCCGGCTGGCGCATGCTTGGTCGATTTGCCGGCCACGAGCTTGACGTGATCGGCGGAGTCAGTAGGTTTGAGATCAGCCGCCGAGACGATCTCGAGCCATGGCTGCGTCTCGAACGCATTGAGCGCCACACCGATGCTCCCGGCAGACGGCAGCGTGTCGCCGGTGATGTCGATTTCGAATACAAGCGGCTGCTTTGGTGCGTGCATGAGTCTTGCGAACGCGCTGTCCAGGGCGGGATTCGGGTCACCGCTCGAGAGAACCGCGGTCTGGCTCTCGTCTACCGCGATGGCCACCAGGTCGTCTTGCGAGACCGGGTAGACGCCCTGCGGCGCGCCGTCCTTGCCCACGCGAACACAGTCGGTGTCGAGCACGATGTAGCGGACGTCCTTCTGCGACAGCAGGTCCACCTCGTTGGGAGGAAGACAGCCGCCAGCCGGCGCGGTTCCGCCCGAGGGCGTGACCTCCAGGCTCGCGAACACCGCCGAGATACCCGCGTCGTACTGGGGACCGATGTCGGAGGCCAGGCCGTGGTTGGCGAGGTCGGTGAGGTTCGGGTCGGCGTATCCGAGCGACATAAGCTCGAGACGTCCGCTGTCGATGGCGGCTTTCAGATCAGCCAGCGTGGAGTTGTAGCTGACGGCGACGGGGTCGGTCGGGCGGATCGTCCGACCATCGGACAACGTATAGCCACCGGAAAGCCGCCGCCACTCGGCAAGCAGCACCGGCGGTATCGCGAGCGCCACGCGTGCATATTGGTCGGTCAAGACGCGGCGGCACAACGCACCGACGGCGTCGCGCGCGCCGGTGTCTTGCGCGGGGTCGACGGCGAAGCGACCGTCGGGTGCCATCATCGGCTGTCCGGTCACGCGGGCGACGATCGCGACGCGCACATGTGGTCCGTCCGCCGAGTAGACGCGCAGGGTCGCGGTGGTCTCGGTGGTGACGACCGAGCCGGCGATGTCGGCGGCGACAGAGAGTTTGACCGGGTAGCTGCCCGGATCGAGCGAGAGCGCGTCGGTCAGCGTGCGCTCGAAGGAGAAGAGCCGACTACCGGGCGCCACGTTGTTGGCGACTCTGGTGCGTTTGAACAGCAAGCTCCCAGAGGGCCGAGAGACCTCGAGAATTGCCTGCAGGTAGGAAGCGCGCTTGCCAAGGCGAATGTCAGCGGTATAGCCGAACGTTCCGCCCGCGGGAATGGTCGGAGCGCTCGCGAGAAGCGAGACCGACAGCGTGGGAACGGCCGGGGGCGCCACGGTCGCGGTCGAGATGGCGCTCGGTTGCACCGCCGCCGACGCCGCAATCACAGGGAGTGCAACCGCGAGCGCCGCGAGCAGGACCGCCGAGAAGGCGGCCGCACGCCGGACGAACGCGCTGCGGGGAGGGGTCATCGGGGCTGCTCCGGACCGGCGCGAGAGCTCTGCGGCCGCGTGGTAGTGGGGCGTGTACCATGTCATGCCAACGGGCAGAATCGATTATTGCACGAACGGTATGGAGAGGACGTGTGCACGAATGTCGCAGCGAGACGATAATCCTGTGATCCCAGACGTACTTCCGCTGATTCCACTGCGGGATCTCATCGTCTTCCCGAACCTCGTGGTGCCACTTTTCGTAGGCCGCGAGCGCTCCATCAAGGCGCTCGAAGAGGCCATGCGGGAGACTCACTACATCGCCCTCGCCACCCAGCGTAAGGCCGACACGCAGGACCCCGGCCCTGAGGATCTCTACGACATCGGTTGCGTCGTCTCGGTTATGCAGGAGCTCAAACTCCCCGACGGAACGGCCAAGGCGCTCGTCGAAGGCCAACAACGCTTTCGCGTCGTCGAGTTCATTCAAAGCGAGCCGTTCTTCAGCGTGCGCATCGAGCTCATCGAGGAACCCACCGAGGCCGACGTCGAGACCCAGGCGCTCATGCGTGCTCTCGTGTCGGACTTCGAGCGCGCCGCTGAGCTGGGCAAGCCGCTTCCCCAAGAGGTGCTGATCGCCGCGTCCGCGATCGACGAGCCGGGGCGTCTCGGCGACTTCATCGCGTTTCACTTGAACCTCAAGGTCGACGAGAAGCAGGTCATCCTCGAGTCGCTCGATCCGCGTGTGCGCCTTGAGAACGCGACGCGATTCCTGAAGAAGGAGCTCGAGATCCTCGAGCTCGGCACCAAGATCCAGGACCGCGTCAAGGAGCAGATGACGAAGTCGCAGCGGGAGTACTTCCTGCGCGAACAGCTCAAGGCGATCCAGCAGGAGCTCGGCCAGTTCGACGAGGTCACTGCCGAGGTCGACGAGTACACCGCCAAGATCCGTGAGTCCGGCATGCCCGAGGGTGTCGCCGAGAAGGCGCTCAAGGAGCTCGGTCGCTTCGAGAAGATGCCGCCGCAGTCCGCCGAGACAAGCGTCATCCGAACCTACCTCGATTGGCTCGTGGGCTTGCCATGGACGGTGGAGTCCGAGGAGAAGCTCGACCTCGTGCAGGCCAAGGAGATCCTCGACCACGATCACTACGGCCTCGAGAAGGTCAAGGAACGCGTGCTCGAGTACCTTGCCGTGCACAAGCTGACCGATAAGATGCGCGGCCCGATCCTGTGCTTCGTGGGCCCTCCCGGCGTGGGCAAGACCAGCATCGGTCGCTCGATCGCACATTCGCTCAACCGCGAGTTCATCCGCATGTCGCTGGGCGGCGTCCGCGATGAGGCCGAGATCCGCGGCCACCGCCGCACCTATGTGGGCGCGCTTCCCGGCCGCATCATCCAGTCGATCAGCCAGGGCGGCACGAACAACCCGGTCTTCATGATGGATGAGATCGACAAGGTGGGCGCCGACTTCCGTGGCGATCCAACCTCGGCGCTGCTCGAAGTCCTCGATCCCGAGCAGAACTACGCGTTCCAAGACCACTATCTCGAGGCGCCGTTCGACCTTTCCAATGTCATGTTCATCACGACGGCGAACCTGCTCGACACGATTCCGCCGGCGTTGCGCGACCGCATGGAGATCATCCACTTCCCTGGTTACACCGAGGACGAGAAGCTGCACATCGCGCAGCAGTACCTCATCCCCAAGCAGCTTATCGAGCATGGTTTGACTCCGAGCAAGCTCGACATCAGCGAGACAGCGATCCAAGAAATCATCCGCCGCCATACCCGCGAGGCCGGCGTCCGCGGCCTCGAGCGCGAGATCGCCGCAATCGACCGCCAGATCGCCCGCAAGGTCGTCGAGGGCAAGAAGGGCAAGACGATCGTCTCGGCAAGAACGCTGCACAAGTACCTCGGTCCCGAGAAGTTCTCCTACGGCATGGCCGAGGAGAAAGACGAGGTCGGCGTCGCGACCGGGCTCGTGTGGACCGAAGTGGGCGGCGACATCATCTTCATCGAGGCCACGAAGATGGCTGGCAAGGGCGCGCTGATCCTCACCGGGCAGCTCGGCGACGTCATGCGCGAGTCTGCGACGGCGGCGGTCTCCTACATCCGCACGCGCGCCAAGGACCTGGGCATCGAAGAGGACTTCCAGGAGAAGTACGACCTGCACATCCATGTGCCGGCCGCTGCCATCCCGAAGGACGGGCCGAGCGCCGGCATCACGATGGCGACCGCGATCGCCTCTGTGCTCATCGACTGCCCCGTGCGCCGCGACCTGGCGATGACCGGCGAGATCACGCTGCGCGGACGAGTGCTGCCGATCGGCGGCCTGAAGGAGAAGCTGCTCGCGGCCCACCGCGCCGGACTGAGCACGATCCTCATCCCTCGAGAGAACGTACGCGACCTCGAGTTGCTGCCCGAGCGCGTGCGCACCGAGCTCAACCTCGTGCCCGTGACGACGATGGACGAGGTGCTCGACTACGCACTCATCGGCGAGTGCCGTCCGGAGTCGGTGCACCATCGTCACCCCCGCGGGCGCGCCAAGCGGTGATACCATCGGCTTCCACGGTCTCGGAGTGAGAGGTCAGATGCGAGTACTCGTCACCGGCGGCGCAGGATTCATCGGCAGCAACCTCGTGAGCGCCCTCGTTTCGGGCGGTCACGTCGTCTGCGTGATCGACGACCTCTCCACCGGCAAACAGGACAACCTGCTGCCCGGCGTCTGGTTCCGCCAACTCGACATCACCGACGCCGAGATGAGCGAGGCGGTCGCCGAGTTCGCCCCCGACGCCGTCGTGCACCTCGCGGCCCAGGCAAGCGTCTCGGTGTCGCAGCGCGACCCGCAGCGCGACCGCACCGTCAACACCGAAGGCACGCGAGCTGTCGCACGTGCCGCACGCGAGGCCGGAGCGAAGCGCGTCGTTTCTGCGTCGTCGGCCGCTGTCTACGGCGAACCCGACGCGGCGCTGCTGCCGCTCGACGAAGCTGCGCCCAAGGCTCCCGCGAACCCATACGGCGCGAGCAAGCTCGCCGCCGAGATGGCACTCGCGGAGGAACTGCTGGGCACAGGCGTCGACTTCGCATCGTTTCGTTTCGCGAACGTCTACGGCCCGCAGCAGGACGCGGCGGGTGAGGGCGGCGTGGTGGCGCTGTTCTGCGCGCGCATGCATGAGGGCGTGGCGCCGGTGATCTACGGGACCGGCGGGCAGACCCGAGATTTCATCTACGTGGGCGACGTGGTCGGCGCGATCCTGGCTGCACTCGCAAGCGAATCGCCGCTCGGGACCGCTGCCGGCGATGCGTCCGGCTACAACATCTCGACCGGGGTCGAGACCTCGGTCAACGCGCTGCTCGGCTCGTTGCGCGATGCTTCCGGCTACTGCGGCGGGGTCGACACACGGTCCGCGCGCACCGGCGACGTGGACCGCAGCTCGCTCTCGCCGAGCAAAGCCGAGCGCGTCTTCGGCTGGCGCGCCGCCGAGCCGCTCGATTCCGGCCTCGCCACGACGTGGCGGTGGTTCGCGGCTCAGCCGTGACCGACGCCGCCGACACCGCGGTCACTGCGACCGCCGACAAGTTGCGCGCGCTGCACGAGGCACGCGCTCGCGCCGAGCTCGCGGCCGCCGACGCACTCGCGCCCGGCAGCGACCGCGTCGCGCCAAGAGGCGCGCTGCTCGCGCAGATCGCCGCGGTCAAAGGCCTGCCCGGCCCAGCCGAGGCGAGCGGAGGTGCGGCGCTTTCCGGCGCAGACGGCACGGCGCTCGGCAAGGCGCTTGAGGCGCTCGGCTGGGCGGCCGGCGACGTCTTCTTCACGCTCTCGCGCCCCGAGCCGGGCATGGACCGCGAGCGCGCGACCGACCGGCTGCGGCTGCAGCTCGAGTCGGTCGACCCGCACGTCATCGTCGCGCTCGACGCCGAAGCCGCTGCAGACATCGCCGAGGCGTTCGGGTGCGCTCAGCCGAAACCCGGCGCGTCGCCGCTGCGGGTTCTCGGCAGGCGGATCGTGGCGGTCGATGGCTTCGAAGCTGCGCTTGCGGACCCGAAAGCAAAGCAGCGCGTGTGGGCGCAACTGAAGGCCGCCAAGCCGGAAGCCCCGGCGTACTGAAAGAGGCGCCCGCAGGCGCCTCTCGGCAACTCATCCTGAACGCGGTGAGGAGCTAGTCCTCTTCGATCTCCGTGATAGCGCCCATCGGGCACTCTTCCATGCACGTCGCGCACGCGTCGCAGTTCTCGTCGTTCACCGGCTCGGCGGCGTCGCCAACAATCTCGAGCACGCCGTTCGGGCACGCGTCCACGCAGATGCCGCAGGCCGAACAGTCGTCCTCGCTGATGATGGGTCGTGGCATGGAGACTCCTTCTCGTTTCCGTGCCGCGGTGGCGGCCGATGACTCGTGTTTCGTGCGTACCATACAGAGCGCCACCAGCGGTGTAAAGACCGAATTCACCTTTGCTCCGAAGCCGGTCGGCGCCGGTTCGGCCAAGCGTGCCGCCGTGCCCGCGCATCGCGTGCCGTCGTACCGCCGCGTCTCGATTGACCCTGTTTCGGAACGAATCGGGTGGGTAAGAATACGAGGTCTATTGCTACAAAACTTGATAACGGACGACTTAGATTCTAGAATGGGCCAGCGGTGCCTTGGCGGTGCCGTCAAACTGTTCAACAACGCTCCGTTCACCCAGCTCGGAGCAGGCACGACGAAGCGCAACTGAAAGGGGAGTCCTCTCATGGCAAAGGTCCTCGGTATCGACCTCGGTACCACCAACTCGGCAATGGCCGTTCTCGAAGGCGGCGAGCCCACCATCATCATCAACGTCGAAGGCGACCGCACTACACCGTCGGTCCTCGCATTCCGCGACGGAGAGCGCATCGTAGGCAAGCCTGCGAAGAACCAGGCGGTCACCAACCCCGAGAACACGATCAAGTCGATCAAGCGCTTCATCGGCCGCAAGTTCGAGGAGACCTCCTCGGAGCGCAAGACCGTGGCGTACAAGGTCGCGAAGGGCAAGGACGGCCGCACCGAGATCGACATCGAGGGCAAGATGTACACCCCCGAAGAGATCAGCGCGATGGTGCTCCAGAAGCTGAAGGCCGACGCCGAGAAGTACCTCGGCGAAACGATCACGCAGGCGGTCATCACCGTGCCGGCGTACTTCAACGACACGCAGCGCCAAGCCACCAAGGACGCCGGGCGCATCGCCGGCCTCGAGGTCCTGCGCATCATCAACGAGCCCACGGCGGCCGCGCTCGCCTACGGCCTCGACAAGGGCGACAAGAACGAGACCGTGCTCGTCTTCGACCTCGGCGGCGGCACGTTCGACGTCTCGGTCATGGAGATCGGCGAGGGCGTCTTCGAGGTCAAGTCCACCAACGGCGACAACCACCTCGGCGGCGACGACTGGGACCAGAAGGTCATCGACTGGCTCGCCGAGAAGTTCAAGTCCGACCACGGCATCGACCTGCGCGCCGACAAGATGGCGCTTCAGCGTCTGAAGGAAGCCGGCGAGCGCGCGAAGATGGAACTCTCCAGCGCTCAGACCACCCAGATCAACCTGCCGTTCATCACCGCTGACGCCTCCGGCCCGAAGCACCTCGACGTGCAGCTCACGCGCGCCGAGTTCGAGAAGATCACCGACGACCTCCTCGAGCGCACGCGCAAGCCGGTCGAGCAGGCCATGAAGGACGCCGGCGTGAAGATGGGCGACATCGACGAGGTCATCCTCGTGGGTGGTTCGACCCGGCAGCCGGCGGTCCAGGAGCTCGTCAAGAAGATGACCGGCAAGGACCCGCACATGGGTGTGAACCCCGACGAGGTCGTCGCCATCGGCGCGGCGATCCAGGGCGGCGTGCTCGCGGGCGACGTCAAGGACATCCTGCTCCTCGACGTGACCCCGCTGTCGCTGGGCGTCGAGACGCTCGGCGGCGTCATGACCAAGATGATCGAGCGCAACACCACCATCCCCACGCGCAAGACCGAGACCTACACCACGGCGGCCGACGGCCAGACGAGCGTCGAGATCCACGTGCTGCAGGGCGAGCGCGAGATGGCCGGCGACAACAAAACGCTCGGCAAGTTCCACCTCATGAACCTCCCGAGCGCGCCGCGCGGCGTCCCGCAGGTCGAGGTCACGTTCGACATCGACGCGAACGGCATCGTGAACGTTTCGGCGAAGGACCTGGGCACCGGTCAGGAGCAGAAGATCACGATCTCGGGCTCCACGGCGCTCTCCGACGACGAGGTCGATCGCATGGTCTCCGACGCCGACAAGCACGCCGACGAGGACCTCAAGCGCAAGGCCGAGGTCGAGGCCCGCAACCAGGGCGATACCCTCGTATACGCGACAGAGAAGACGCTGAAGGACCTCGGCGACAAGGTTCCCGAGGACACCAAGACCGCCGTCGAAGAAGCCCTTACGGCAAGCCGCACCGCGCTCGCCGGCGACGATGTCGACGAGATCAAGTCGACGACCGAGAAGCTCCAGGAGGTCAGCTACAAGCTTGCCGAGGTTGTCTACGCCGACGCGCAGAGCTCCGAGGCTGCGGGTGCCGATGAAAGCGCGCCGGCCGAGGACGTCGTCGACGCGGAGTACGAGGTCGTCGACGAAGAAGAGAGCAAGTAACCATGACACCGCACAGGGCTCATCCGACTGACGGCGCGTCCGGTGCTGCCTTCGGTCGCGGTCCTCGCGAGGACCGCGCTGCGGAGGCTCCCTTCGGCAACCCCGGAGGGGCCTCCCCGGGCACTGATCCCTCCAAGAGCGGTAAGCCCCCACACGGTAAACCCTCCAAGGGCATCGATCCTGAACTCGTGGACGACCTCGGGCCGGAATTCCTTCTTCGGGGCGACCAGCTCGAGGACGAGGTCGAGGCGCTTCGGGCTGAGGTGGCCGAGGCGCGCGACAAGGCGTTGCGAGCTCAGGCTGAGTTCGACAACTTCCGCAAGCGCATCACGCGCGAGCGCGAGGACGAGCGCAAGCGTGCTACCGAGCGGCTCGTCGTCGAGCTGCTGCCGGCGATCGACAACCTCGAGCGCGCCATCGAGCACACCATCGCCGACAACGACATCAACCACCTCATCGCCGGGGTCACGTCGGTGAACGCCCAGATCGTCGGGATTCTCGGCAAGGAGGGTGTGACGGCGATCGATCCGATGGGCGATGCGTTCGATCCCCTCGCGCAGCAGGCCGTCAGCCAGCAAGAAGACGCGACCGTGCCCGAGGGCACCGTGACGGCGGTGTTCCAGAAGGGCTACGAGATGGGTGGGCGCATCGTGCGACCGGCCATGGTCGTCGTCTCGACCGGGGGACCTCGGCGCGAGGAGTAGGGCCATGGCCCCCACTGCGAACTACTACGACATTCTGGGCGTGAAGAAGACCGCGACCGCCGACGAAATCAAGAAGGCGTTCCGGAAACTCGCGCGCAAGCACCACCCCGATGTCGGGGGCGATGAAGAGAAGTTCAAGGAGATCAACGAGGCGTACGAGACCCTCTCGGACACCGAGAAGCGCGAGCAATACGACCAGTACGGACAGTATTTCGGCGGCAACGCGCCTCAGGGGCGCCGGCCAGGTGGCGGCGGTCCGGGTCCGGGCACGCCGCAGGGCAACGTCGACTTGGGCGACCTGTTCGGCAGCGTCTTCAGCGGCGGCGGCGGATTCGGTGGCGGGCGCGGGCGAGGGCCGGCGCGGCCACAGCCACAGCGCGGCCGCGATGTCGAGATGCGGCTCGACCTCACCTTCGAGGCTGCGTTCGCCGGCACCTCCACCAAAGTCGAGGTAGAGAGTGTCGAGACGTGCGCGCCGTGCGGCGGCTCAGGCGCCAAGGCCGGCACCGGGCCGACGACGTGCCCTGCGTGCGGCGGCAGCGGGACCACGAGCGAGGGCCAGGGCTTGTTCGGCTTCTCGCGAGCGTGTCCGAAGTGCGGCGGGGCCGGCACCGTCATCGAGCAGCCCTGCAACGCGTGCCGCGGGCAGGGCCAGGTGCGCGTGCGCAAGCCAGTAACCGTCAACGTCCCCGCCGGCGCCAGCGATGGCGGCAAGCTGCGCTTCAAGGGCAAGGGCGAGCCGGGCACCGGCGGCGGCCCGGCAGGCGATCTGTACGTGATCACCCGCATCAAGCCGCACGCCTTCTTCAGCCGAGAAGGCGCCGACGTGGCGCTCGAGCTGCCAGTGTCGATCGCCGAGGCGGCGCTGGGCGTCTCGGTGAACGTGCCCACGCCCGGCGGTGAGAAGGTCAAGGTCAAGATTCCGGCCGGCACGCAGAACGGCAAGACGCTGCGACTGGGCGGCAAGGGCGCGCCGAAGCTCAAGGGCGGCGGCTCGGGCGACTTGAAGGTGCGCGTGAAGGTCGTCGTGCCGCAGCACCTGAGCGACGCGCAGAAGGCGGCGCTCGAGAGCTTCTCGGCGGAGACGAGTGAGGACTTGCGGGCGCATATCGGGTAGTCGAGCGGGCGGCGAGCGTGCCGCCTCAGGCCGAAGGATGATGGCGATGAGACGCGAGAACGAGCGGCCTCTGTACATGATCAGCGTCGCAGCGCAGCTCGCGGGCGTGCACCCGCAGACGCTGCGAATCTACGAGCGCAAGCAGCTCATCCAGCCGCAGCGATCCCAAGGCAACACACGGCTGTACTCGCAGGCCGACGTCGACCGGCTGCAGCTCATCCAGCACCTCACGCAGGAGGGCATCAACCTCGCCGGCGTCGTGCGCATCATCGAGCTGCAGCGCGAGCTCGACCGGACGCGCGCGGAACTCGCGCAGGCGCGTGCGCGTAGCGAGCGTGCCGAGATGGCCGCGCGTATCGCCGGAGAGCACGCCCGCTCGCGCCAAGTGCACGCGGCGATCGTGCGCATCACGCCGGGCGCCGTCGCGCGCCGCCAGGCCTAGGGAGCGAAAGACGATGCGACTCGACAAGCTCACCATCAAGGCGCAAGAGGCACTAGAAGCCTCGACCGGCATCGCCGATGAGTTCGGCGCGGGCGCGGTCGAGCCCGAGCACCTCTTGAAGGCGCTGCTCGACCAGGCCGAAGGCATCGTGCGCCCGATTCTCTCGAAGGTTGGTGCGGACCCGAGCGGACTCGACGCGGCCGTGGGCGAGGCGCTCGCCGCCGCCCCCAAGGTTTCCGGCGCAGCCGCGCAGATGGGCATCGGCCCGCGCCTCAACACCGTCCTCTCCGACGCCTTCAAGGTCGCCGAGAAGATGAAGGACGCCTACGTCTCCAGCGAACACCTCCTCATCGCTCTCGCCGCCGACAAGGGCGACGCCGGCCGTGCGCTCGAGCGCGCCGGTGCGACCGAGGCGAGATTGCACGCGGCCGTCGACGAGCTGCGGGCGGGCTCCAGGGTCACCGACCAGAACTCCGAGGCGCAGTTCCAGGCTCTCGAGCGATACGGGCGCAACCTCACGCAGGCCGCTCGCGACGGCAAGCTCGACCCGGTCATCGGCCGCGTCGACGAGATCCGCCGAGTAGTGCAGGTGCTGTCGCGGCGCACGAAGAACAACCCGGTGCTTATCGGCGAGCCGGGGACGGGAAAGACGGCTATCGTCGAGGGGCTCGCGCAGCGCATGGTCGCCGGCGACGTGCCGAGCAGCCTGCGCAACAAGGACCTCATCGTGCTCGACTTGGCCTCGATGGTCGCTGGTGCGAAGTACCGCGGCGAGTTCGAGGACCGGCTCAAGGCCGTGCTGCGCGAGGTCGAGGAGTCCGAGGGGCAGATCGTGCTCTTCATCGACGAGCTGCACACGATCGTGGGCGCGGGTGCTGCCGAGGGCGCGATGGACGCGGGCAACATGCTCAAGCCCGCGCTCGCACGCGGCGAGCTGCACGCGATCGGCGCGACCACGCTCGACGAGTACCGCAAGCACATCGAGAAGGACGCCGCTCTAGAGCGCCGCTTCCAGCCGGTCTACGTGGGCGAACCGAGCGTCGAGGACACCATCGCGATCCTTCGCGGCCTCAAGGAGAAGTATGAGGTCCACCACGGCGTGCGCATCACCGACAGCGCCATCGTGGCAGCCTCCGAGCTCTCGAATCGCTACATCGCGGACCGCTTCCTGCCCGACAAGGCGATCGACCTCGTCGACGAGGCAGCCAGTCGCCTGCGCATCGAGATCGACTCGATGCCGGTCGAGATCGACACCATCGAGCGCCACCTCACCCAGCTCCAGATCGAGGAGATGGCGCTGTCCAAGGAGAAGGACGCCGCAAGTCTCGAGCGCCTCGAAGCGCTGCGCGAAGAGATGGCCCAGGTCTCCGAGAAGCTCTCCGGCCTGAAGGCAGCATGGCAAAACGAGAAGGACGTCATCGTCACCGTCCAGCGGCTCACCGCGGACCTGGACGAGGCGCGCGGCGAGGAAGAGCGCGCGACCCGCGACGGCGACCTGACGCGCGCCGCCGAGATCCGCTACGGGCGCATCCCGCAGCTCGAAGGCGCACTCGTCGAGGCCGACGCGAAGCTGCGCTCCCAGCAGGAGAGCGGCGCGATGCTCAAGGAAGAGGTGACCGAGGAAGAGGTCGCCGAGGTCGTCTCGGCGTGGACCGGGGTGCCGGTCAGCCGAATGATGCAGGGCGAGATGGCCAAGCTCATGCAGCTCGAAGAGGTGCTCCACCGGCGCGTGATCGGCCAGGACGAGGCGGTCGGCGCGGTGGCGGGCGCGATCCGCCGGTCGCGGGCGGGTCTCTCGGACCCGAACCAGCCCATCGGCAGCTTCCTGTTCCTCGGCCCTACGGGCGTGGGCAAGACCGAGCTCGCCAAGACGCTTGCCAACTTCCTCTTTGACGATGAGCGGGCGATGGTTCGCATCGACATGTCGGAGTACATGGAGAAGTTCAGCGTGCAGCGGCTTATCGGCGCGCCTCCGGGTTACGTGGGGTACGAGGAGGGCGGCCAGCTCACCGAGGCGGTCCGCCGCCGGCCCTATAGCGTCATCCTGCTCGACGAGATCGAGAAGGCGCACCCCGACGTGTTCAATGTGCTGCTGCAGGTGCTCGATGACGGCCGACTCACCGACGGCCAGGGCCGCGTTGTCAGCTTCAAGAACGCGATCGTCATCATGACGAGCAACGTCGGCAGCCAGTTCATCCAAGTGTTCGCCGAGGGCGGCGCCGATGAGGCCGAGCGCGATCGGATGCTGCAAGAAGCGCTGCGCGCGACGTTCCGGCCCGAGTTCCTCAACCGCGTCGACGACGTGGTCACGTTCCACGCGCTCACGCTCGACGAGATCGCCGAGATCGTCGTGCTGCAGCTCGAAGAGATCCGCACGCGGCTGGCGGACCGGAAGATCGAGCTGGTGCTGACCGACGCCGCGATCGAGCGCCTGTCGCTCGACGGCTTCGACCCGGTGTTCGGCGCGCGGCCGCTCAAGCGGCTCATCCAGCGCGAGGTGGTGGACCGGGTGGCGAAGGAGCTCATCGAGGGCCGGCTGCACGAGGGCGGCACCGCGACGATCGGGGTGGGCGAGCAAGGGTATGTGGTCCAGTAGGCGAGAGCGCGCGGGTCGATTGGTCCGAGCAGCGGCAATCGTTCTGGCCGTGGCTGCGATGCTCGCCGCCATCACAGCTCTCACGGCCTGCAAATCGGCGCCGACGGATAGTGGCATCGTCGGAACGGTGACAATCGGGCCAACACAGCCGGTGTCGAGACCGGGCACCCCCGACACCAGGCCGTACGCCGCCGAGCTCTCGATTGCGCCCAAGGTGGGGCTGCACCTGAAGCGACCAGCCACGGTCACGAGCGCCGAAGACGGCAGCTTCAAGGTCAACCTTGAGCCGGGGTCGTACGTGATCTCGACCGCCGGTTCGCAGAGCCCGCCGACGCTCGCACCTGTCGAGGTGGTCGTGCAGCCTCACCAGTTCGCCACGGTCGAGCTGAGTTTCGACAGCGGGATTCGATAGGGACTGAGGTGAACACGTGAAGCGTCGTCTGCGCACTAGGCTCGGTGTCGTCTCGGCGCTGCTTGCGGTGCTTGCGCTCATCTGGGCGCTCCGCGTCGTGACCCCCTGGGTCGACCGCACCGCGGCCGTGATCACCGGCGTCGTCGTTACGGTGCTACTCGTGGTCTTGCTGGATCGGCTCATCTTGCTCGTCGGCCCCCGTGTCTGGCGCTTCGTGCACAGCGTCGGGGTCAGCCTCGGGAGTGCGCTCGAACGCGACCCGCAAGTCCGCTCTCTGGTCAGAAACCATCCCCGGCTCTTCGCGTGGCTGGGCGGGCGGTTCTCGGCGGAGAAGCCGGGCGGTCTGTACCTCAGCGTGACGTCTGCTGCCGCGATCTACTTCTTCTCGGGCTTCGTGTCGATCGCGCTCTCCCTCGCGTCCACAAGCGCGATCACCCGCTTCGACCCGCAGGTCTCCGCGTTGCTGCGGGCGTTTCGCACTCCTGGGCTGACCCGCGTGTTCTGGGTGGCGACCGTTGCCTCGGATCCCCGAGTCGTCGCGCTGGCGACGGTCGGTACGGTGCTCGCGCTGGCGATGTGGGGTAAGCGATCGCAGGCGATGCTCTTTGTGCTCACTATGCTCGGGGGAGCGCTCGTGCAGACGGCCGCGCAGCTCCTCGTCCATCGGGTTCGTCCGCCCGCCGCATTCGCACTCATCACGGTGCCCACCTCGTTCAGCTTCCCATCGGGTCCGTCGCTGGCGACCATGCTCTTCCTCGGCGCGTTGCTGTTCGTGTTGTGGCGTTCATCGCGCAGTCTTGCGGTTCGGCTGGCCGCGCTTTGGGTCGCTCTATTCGCGATCGCGTTCGTGGGAATGTCGCGAGTCTATCTGGGCACGCACTGGATGAGCGATGTCGTCGCATCCTGGTCGCTCGCGCTCGCCTGGCTCTCCGTTGCGAGCGCTTACTACCTCATCCGAGTGCGTTATCACGGCCTCCGAGAGACCTCGCCGCCGCTGTGGACCCGGAACGTCCGCCTCGCGGTCACCGTCGTCGCCAGCGCGGCGAGCCTCGTTGCTGTTGTCGTTGGCGCTCAGGCCGATCCTCTGCTCGCAACGGCCGCCGCCCAGCCTGCCACGAAGTCATGGGTGGTCACGACCACGTCCACTGGCGCGCCCATCCCCACGACCGCAGACATGCAACAGCTGCCAATCTTCGCCGAGAAGCTCGATGGCACGCACCAGGAGCCGATCGGCATCGTCTTTGTGGGGACGCAGACGCAGCTGACGTCTGCGTTTCAGGCGGCAGGGTGGCTGGTGGCCGACAAGCCCTCGGTAGCCACGCTCTTCCGTGCATCGCTTGCCGCGATCGCGAACCGTCCCTACCCGAACGCTCCCGTCACGCCGACTTTCCTAGGTGGCGACGTTCAGGATGTCGCGTTTGAGAAGTCCGCCGGAGCGGCCACGGTTCGCACGCGGCACCACGTCCGGTTCTGGAAGACGCACGAGACGTTCGGCGGAGTGCCGGTCTGGGTGGCAACGGCGTCGTTCGACACGCGCCTGGAGATCGGCAGCGCCATTCCGTTGCCGACCCATCACATCGATCCGAACATCGACGCCGAGCAGCTCTACATCGTCCAAGACCTCGTTCGTACGAGAGCGGTCGCACTTACCGAGCGAGTTCGCGTGACGCAGCCGGATGCAGGCACGAACGCGCAGGGCGACCAGTGGTTCACGCAAGGCTACGCGTCGGTGTTGACGTCCATCCGTTAGACGCGGCGAGCGCCCAAGCGCCGGCCCACGCCCTTCCGATCGCCGCCGCGATTCGATTCCGGCGAGGCGGGTACGTTCTCCGAACGTCCCTCAACACGAATGGAGGCCTCCAATGGGCCACCCGATGATGCACCATCCGTCCCACAGCGGCAGCGAGGATTGGACGAGGATGTTCTTCATCCCGATCCCGATGGCGATGTTCGGCGTTCTGACCGCGTTCATGTTCGGTGCCAGCCTTGGCGCGATGCTTGGACGCAAGCACGCTGCAATGGGTACCAGCGGCCACGGCATGATGGCCTGGAAGCACCCCATGGGCATGGGCACGATGGGCATGGGGCATCACCACCACGGCGCCGGCCCGTCATGCCGCTGCGATGACGGCTCCGAGGGTTCCAGCGAAACCGTCGCCGAGAAGTAGGCGGCGACCTCCTCGGCGACGCTACTTCTCTTCGGCTAGCCGGACCTGGTTCCTGCCGGCGCCTTTCGACGCGTAAAGCGCCAGGTCGGCAGCGGCGATGAGCTCGTCACCGGTGGTTCCGTTTTGCGGGAAGTCGGCGATTCCAAAGGACATGGTCACGGCGAGCGTCGATGTGCCGAAGGGTATCTCGGTGGCTTCGACCTTGGACCGCAGCGCCTCCGTGCGTGCGAGGGCGTCGTCACGGCCCATGTCGGGAAAGACGATGAGGAACTCCTCGCCTCCATACCGGCAGCCGATGTCGCTGCGCCGGCAGAAGCGCGTCACCACGCCTCCTAGAACCCGCAGCACCTCGTCACCCGCAAGATGGCCGTGCTCATCGTTGATGTTCTTGAAGTGGTCGATATCCCCCATCACGACGCTGATGGGGTAATGATGCCGTTCCGCGCGCGCCAACTCGCGGTCGAACGTTTCGTCGAGGTACCGGCGATTGAAGAGCGCCGTGAGCGGATCGTGGATCACCTGGTCGCTCAATCGGGCCTGGAGCGCCTTGACCTCGTCTTCGGCCTGCTTCCTCGCGGTGACGTCGGCGATGAGGAAGATCAGCGCGCTCCGCTCACCGGCCTCCATCAGAGAGTCTGACGCCTCGGCCTGCATGATCGAGCCATCCTTCCGCACGCCGCGAAATTCGAGATGAGCCGATTTCTCGGTGCCCGCCAGCATTCCGCGCATGTGCTGATCAACGCGCGGCCTGTCCTCCGCGAGTACCAAGGCCAGAAGCGAGAGCCGCATCATCTGCTCGGTGGAGTAACCGAACACCTCCGAGATCTGCGCGTTCACGTAGGTGAACCGGTCGTCATCGATAATGCCGATGCCGACCAGCGATTGATCCGCCAAGCCGCGAAACTTTGCCTCGGATTCCCGAAGGGCGCGCGTGATCTTCTCATTCTCCTGAAGAGCCGCGGTCACCTGCTCTGTGCGGCGGCGCACCTCATCTTCGAGCGTGACCGTCGTCTGAAAGAGAGAGAAATCCGAGTTCTCGATGCTGATGCTGCGCTCTGCTCGGTCCATGAGCACCTGCACCATCTTGTTCAGACGGCGGATCTCGGCTTGCATCTCCGGATTCTCGGCCGTTGGCGTGGCCGAGTCATGTTCGGGAGTCTCATCCATGCCGCGCCCCGATGGCCACCCCGGTCAGCGTCTGATTGACGTGGACCCCGCGCGTCTGTTCTCCGTACGTGTTGAATCCGACCCCGTTGTGGCGCTGGTAGATGGCCGTCACTTCTGCGGTGAGGCCCGATTCCGAGATCTCGCGTTGCCGAAGAATGCAGTCGAAAGCGAGCAGGCACTGGATCTCTTCGAGGTCCTCTTGAAGTGCGTCAAGGGCCTCGTCCATGTTCGCCACCAGGTCACCGGCACGAGCGACCCTCAGCACCAGCCCTTCCTCTATCGCAGAGTAAAACGTGAGGCTACCGTCGTAGTTGGACCTCTGGACCGATCGCACGAAGTCGGTGCCGTCGATCATCACTACGATCGGATTGGTCGCGAACGTCGCGGTGTCGAGCTCCGAGACGTCGGCGTCGATGTGCCGGGCGTACTCCTCGGCGGCTGGCCACCCGTTGATCTCGCTCACCCTCCGAATCGCGGGATCGGCATCTGTGACGACCAAGCGCTCGGCGGAAGGGAGGAAGTGCTGGATCCTGAATGTCCGGAAAGGGAGAGGAGTGGAAACCAACGCGAAGGCAGCGGCGTCCGGATAGAACGCGCCGTCTGCGTAGACGAATGTCACCACAAATTCGCCACCGTCACCCGCCGAGCCTCCAACCAGCGGAATCTTGTCCAACGCGTGCTGCATCACATTGGTGACGAGCTCTTCGCGCATTCCCAACCCATCGATGAGCTGGATTGCGAATGTGTTGTCCGAGTTCGCCTGCGGAGATGTTTGTTCCAGTTCTTGAAGGAGTCGCTGTGCGAGCGCTTGCCCGTGCGCCGACTCGAAGGTCTGGAGGGCGCCAAGCCATCCGGTTGTGGCGGCGAAGTCGTCACTGGGGAAGCTGACTCCTGAGAGGCTGCGCTGAAGACATCCCCCCGGCCCGATCTCCCCGGCGGTCGTGCAGCCAATCACCTGCGTCCCCGCGAAGAGGCGGCTGATCTCCGAAGCAAGAGCGTTCAGGTCGTAGTCGATCGAGCAGAAGAACATGACGAGCGCCATGTCCGGCTGACAGACAGCGGCGTGAAACTCCTGTGCGGCTTCGAGCGCGTCTGTCGCGCACGTCTGTCCGGTGAGGATTGCCATCTCGTGCCGTCCCTTCTTGCTCCGCCGCGCACGTCCGCCCGAACCAGGGGCGAAGTCCGCAGAGTCGTTGGTAGAACGCCCACCAGGGGCTTCCTAACCACAGCCGTCAGCGAGCGTGGAGAGCCGTCGTAATCGCAGAAGACCGCAAGGCTGCATAGAGTGTCTTCCCACTTGGGAGACTTCCGCTTCTCTGGCCGGTCTACCGATCCTTGAGCGGCACGTACGCCTGAAGCGGTGAGACGCTCTTGTAGGCCGGGCGGATGATCTTGCCGCCGTTGGAGAGCTCCTCGAGCCGGTGCGCACTCCAGCCCACGATTCGCGAGATTGCGAAGAGGGGAGTGTAGAGCTCGGCGGGGATGTCGAGCATCCGGTAGACGAATCCCGAGTAGAAGTCGACATTGGCGCTGACGCCCTTGAATACCCTGCGTTTCGCGGCGACGATCATGGGAGCGATACGTTCGACCCGGGCGTGAAGCTCGAACTCCTCGGAGAAGCCCTTCGCGTCTGCGAGCTTTTCGGCGTACGTGCGCAAGATGACGGCGCGCGGGTCGGAGACCGAGTAGACCGGATGACCCATTCCGTAGACCAGGCCGGACCGGTCGAAGGCCTGCTTCTCGAGCAGCTTGTGCAAGTAATCTGCGATCTGCTCGTCGTCCTCCCAGTCGGTGACGGTCGCCCGGAGGTCGTCGAACATACCCACGACCTTGAGGTTCGCGCCGCCGTGTCGGGGACCTTTGAGCGACCCGAGCGAAGCCGCGATCGAGGAGTAGGTGTCGGTGCCGGTCGATGACACGACGTGCGTCGTGAACGACGAGTTGTTACCGCCGCCGTGCTCGGCGTGCAGCACGAGCGTCATGTCGAGGACGAGCGCCTCGAGCTCGGTGAAGCTGCTGTCCGGGCGCAGCATATGGAGGAAGTTCTCGGCGGTGGAGTAGGTCGGTTCGGGGCGGTGGATGACGAGGCTCTTGTCGTAGAACTTGTCGAGGTAGGCCTGGTACGCGTAGACCGCGAGCATCGGGAACTTCGCGATCAGATGCAAGCTCTGGCGAAGCACGTTGCGGGTCGACGTGTCATCGGCCTGCAGGTCGAGCGTGTAAAGGCCCAACACTCCACGCATCATGGCGTTCATGATGTCGCGGCTGGGCATGCGGAGGATTCCGTCGTGGATGAACGATCTCGGCATCTTTCGCATATCCGACAGGTAGGCGTCGAACTCAGCCAGCTCGGCCGCGTCGGGGAGCACGCCGAAGAGGAGCAGGTAGGCGGTCTCTTCGAACCCGTGCTGGTGCTCGGCGACGAAGCCGTCGACGAGGTCGGTGATCCCGATGCCGCGATATAGCAGTTGGCCGGGGGCGGGGACAAGCTGGTCGCCTTCGGGCACAGTGCCCACGACATCGCCGATACGTGTGAGCCCGGCGAGCACGCCCCTTCCGTTCTGGTCGCGCAGGCCTCGCTTCACGTCGTACTCGACGTAGAGACGCGGGTCGACGGGGCAGCACTGCTCGGCGATTACCGTCCAGCAATCAAGGGACGCGTCTCGGCCGCTCGGGACTCCCAAAGGGGGCTGCGTCGTTGTGGCGTCGTCGTTCTGCGCCATGGGGTTCCTTTCGTCTGCGAGGATCCGGATCCAGCTTTGCTTGTCGGACACCGTCGCGGTCTGTCTACATAGGTTAGCGGAAACTGCGGGCAATCAGAGAATCGTGATTACTGGACGCGCCATGGGAGTTGCCGGAAGAGGGCGATTCAAGTCGAGACGATGTCCGCGGAGACGCCGATTCCCGTTGAAGGGGTCGCGTGCGGCGACGCGCCCAACTGTGCCGCGTCGCCCTTCCGTACGCGCGGACCGCAGGCGCCGCTCTCGCCGTACCCTATACTCACTTCCACGCAACGCATGCCGCGACGCCACAAACCGCCACAGGGAGACACCGAATGCCGCTCGAGGATCTCGCAGAACAGAAGACCCGCTTCCTGAGGGGTTTCGGCTCCGACGAAGGCCGGCAGGTCGCACGCGCACGAGCGCTACAAGATGCGATCGTCTCGGCGTTGCTGAAGAACGCGCTGTACGCGCCATCAGCGACCGCCACCGACCGGCAAGATGTCGGGGCCGGCTGGAAGCAGATGCTGGAGACGATCGCCGCGGAGTACACCGGGCCCGCCTCCGCCGAGAAGTACGAGAAGGACCTCGTCCGCCTGCAGGCGCACATGAACCGCGGCTTCGGCGAGTTCTTCCGCCAGGCGCGCCACCCCAAGTTCGGCTACGAGCCTGGTTTCCGGATATCGCATGCGCAGAAGAGTCTGTCGCTCGTGCTCAAGCACTTCTGGTGTCTCGACCTCATCGCGATGCCGCCGGAGTGTCCGGTCGACCGTCCCGTTCTCGTTGCTGCGCGCGCGGGGGAGCTGAATTCGAAGTGGACCGACGTCAACTCGATCGCCGCCCACCAGGTCAAGATGGGGTTCATCGCCGAGGCGGCCGCCAAAGAGGGCCTCACTGTCGCCGAGTGGGAGCTCAAGGTCGTCAACGAGCTGTAGCTACCGCACCGGATACGAGCGTAGCTCGACACGCAGACAAGTACGGGCGTTGCGAATCGAGCCAATGCTGTAGAGTCTTAACGTCAAGCATTTCGGAGCTTGGGGTCGTCTACGAGGCACGCAGGGGGAATCGTGGTCGAGCTTCATCGCGTCTACGTCACTGTGTTTGCGGCCACGTCCGTTCTTTCTTTGGCCGTAGCCTGGCTCGCGTGGCGCCGGCGCCACGAGTTCAGGGCGATGGCTTTGACCGCCTTCATGCTGGGTGTAACCGTCTGGTGTGGGACGGAGGCTGTTCTGTGGTGGGTGCCCACCCTTGCGGAGCAGAAGTTCTGGCTTGCGATGACGTATCCAGGGGTTTCGATCGTTGTCGTCGCGATGCTCGTATTCGCGTTCGACATCGCCGGGATGGAACGATGGCGCACGCGGAAGCGGATCGCGCTCATCTCGATCGCACCGGTCGTACTGTGTGTCGTCGCCATGACGAATCCGGGCGGCCTCTTCAATACCACCTATGTCGCCCAGGTAATTGGTCCCTATACACACTACGATCAGCAGGCGGGATCGGCGTTCTGGGTCTATCTCATAGTTATGTACGGGATGCTGCTGACCGCATTCGCCATCATCGCTCGAACCTACGTCCGCTCGTCTGGCGCCAAGCGCAATCAGTGCAGGACCGTGCTTGCTGGTGCGCTCATACCGTACGTGGTCAGCGTCGCCAACCAACTGAGTCCGCACCAGCTTGAAGGACTCGAGGCGACGGCCTTCTTCTTCACGGGCGCCATCTTCCTGCATGCGCTGGTAAGAGGGCGCCTGCTGGATGTGAACGAACGGCTCGCCGATAAGCTTGAAGAGGTCGATCTGCTCGCGAACGCCATGTACGACTTGGCAGCGGGCGATCCCGCCACGACTCCATACAACCGCAACGCGGTGAGCGAATCGCTCGCTCGCGAGGTGTCAAGATCGCGACGCACTGGGATGCCGTTCGCACTCCTCGCGGTGGGCATCGACAACCTTGAGAAGATCAACAACTCGTTCTCGCCAACGGCGGGCGAGGCTGCGCTTGCGCTTGTCGGCGAGGGGCTCCTGGGAGGCTCTCGCGCAATCGATATTGTGTGCCGCTACCGGGGGGACGAGTTCCTGATCATCATGCCCGCCTCCGATATCGACAACGCCTTCCAGCGAGCCGAGGAGTTCCGCGCATACGTCGACGGACTTACCCTGCACGTCGACGGTCATGACATGCCGATCTCTGCGTCGATCGGCGTGTCTTCCTTCCCGCTACACGGCACGACGGAGACACTGGCCATCGCCGCGGCCGACGAAGCCCTTGCTCTCGCGCGTGAGTCCGGAGGCGACAGAACGGTCGTCGCCTGACTTCTCGGCGGGTGCGAGGTGCGGACCCGCCGAGCGTCCCCGAGAGGAGTCGATGCTCGGGTTGATGGCCGCGTACAGCCCCGGCGGTGCAGCGGGCAAGAGCGCCACACGTGAAGATCGATCCGAAGATCACTTGCATTCTCGGCCTGGCGCGGGTATATGATACTGTCTAGATAGCATATCAGCCGTCGAGAGGGGATCAGGTGGAGGTCACGCGTCGTACTGACTACGCGATTCGCCTGCTCCTCGAACTCGCCCGAGTCGGCGGAGGCCCGCTGTCTGTCCGAGAACTCGCCGATCGGCAAGGCGTGCCGTACGCGTTCGCTCGCGGAATCCAGCGCGAGCTGGTGAAGGCGGGTCTGGCAGTGGCCCGTCGTGGCGCGCAGGGCGGTATTGCGCTCGCGCGGCCGGCTGCCGACATCACACTGCTCGACATCGCTTCGGCGATGCAAGGGGATGTATCCTGCTCGGTTTGCTCGCGCGACCCGAAATGGTGCGATCGCATGGGCGGGTGCGAGGTCCACAAGGTGTGGCGCGAGGTCGATTCGATGGTGGGCGAGTATCTCGCAACCAAGTCCCTGGCGGGACTGCTCGAGAGGGAAGGAAGGTGAGGAGGGGGAGATGGATGCTGTAGCGCTTTCGAAGTTCCAGTTCGCGTTCACGATTATGTACCACTTCTTCTTTGTACCGCTTTCCATTGGACTGGGCCTTGTGACGGTCCTGTTCGAGCGGCGGTACTACAAGAGCGGCAAGCCTGAAGACCGTGCGATGTCGGCGATGTGGATCAAGATCTTCACCGCAACGTTCGCGATCGGCGTAGCCACGGGAGTGACGATGGAGTTCGCGTTCGGCACGAACTGGGCGAGCTACTCGCGGTTCGTGGGCGACATCTTCGGGGCACCGCTTGCAGCCGAGGGGCTCTTCGCCTTCTTCCTTGAATCCACGTTCCTCGGGGTGCTGCTCTTCGGCCGCGACCGCGTGTCGAAGAAGTTCTACTACGTTTCCACGTGGCTCGTGTGGCTGGGCTCGCTCCTCTCGGCGCTGTGGATCATCATTGCGAACTCGTGGATGCAGACGCCTGCCGGATTCAAGGTCGAGAACGGCAAGGCGATCCTCACCAACTTCTTCGCGGCCGGCTTCAACCCGTCGACGATTCCTCGCTACGCGCACACGATCAACGCCGTGCTCATCACGGGCGGCTGCATGGCGGCCGCGATAGGCGCCTACCACCTGCTCAAGGGCGTCCACAAGGAGTTCGGGCGCGCGAGCGTGTCCTACGGTCTGATCATCGCGGTCATCGGCTCGCTGGCCATGGGGCTGACCGGCCACTTCCAGGCGGTCGAAGTCGTGGACAACCAGCCCACGAAGGCCGCTGCGATGGAGGGGCACTGGAATACCGGCCCCATCCCGATCGGAGTCGTCGGGTTCGTCGACGTCGCGAACAAATCCACGACTGGTATCGAGATCCCGGGCGTGACGAGCTTCCTCGCGTCGGGTTCGTTCAAGACTCCGTATCCAGGCCTGAACGACTTCAAGGCAGACGAGCTCCCACCGATTCAGGTGACCTACCAGTCGTATCACTGGATGATCCTCATCTTCGGTGCGCTCGTTCTCGTGACGCTCGCGCTGTGGTGGCTGAACCGTACCGGCAAGCTCGAGAACAACCGGGGCTTGCTGAAGTTCCTCATGTGGGCGTGGCTGCTTCCCGAGCTCGGCATCCAGCTTGGCTGGATGACCGCCGAGATCGGCCGCCAGCCCTGGATCGTCTGGCATCAGCTGCGCACCGTCGACGCGATCTCGAAGATCGTGCCGGCCTACCAGATCGCGCTCACGATCGCGATCTTCTTTGTGATCTACGCGGTGCTCTTCGCCGGTTGGGCACGCGTGGTTCTCGGCATCATCAAGAAGGGGCCAGACGTGCCCGAAGCCGCGACCGCCATGTCTGCATAGGAAGGGGGCTACGATGACTCGCGAAGTTCTCAGCATCATCTGGTTCGCGCTCGTCGGCGTGCTCCTCGCGGGCTACGCTGTGTTCGACGGTTTCGACCTCGGGATGGGCGCGCTCTACCCGTTCCTCGGCAAGTCTGAGATGGACAAACGCGTCATGCGCACGGCTATCGGCCCGGTGTGGGACGGCAACGAGGTGTGGCTGCTCACCGGCGGCGGCGCCTTGTTCGCGGCGTTTCCCGCGGTGTACGCGACGGTGTTCTCGGGCTTCTATCTCGCGCTCATGCTTGTCTTGTTCGCGCTCATCTTCCGCGCGGTATCGCTCGAGTTCCGCGCGCACGACGAGGCGTGGGCCGGGCTGTGGGACTGGGCGTTCACGCTTGGCAGCGCGCTGCCGGCTCTGCTCTTCGGCGTGGCGGTGGGCAACATCGTCCTCGGTGTGCCGCTGCGCGCCGACGGCGAGTTCGGCGGCAACTTCTTCACGCTGCTCGGCTTCCATAACGGCTTCAACCCGTTCCAGCTTGTCATCGGCGTGCTGGGTCTGTCGCTGATACTCACGCAGGGTGCATCGTGGCTGGCCGTGAAGTCTGAAGGCAACCTCTACAAGCGCGCGATCGCGATGCGTTCGACGCTCGCGTGGGCGTTCACCGCGATGGCTGTCGTGGCCACCGGAGCGACCGCGCTGTTCGCCAAGGACGCGTTCGGCAAGGTCATCGCGTCACCGGTCGGCTGGCTGTTCGTCGCGCTGCTGCTGGTCTCGAGCGTATGGGGCCGCATGTCGATGAACGGCAGTCGGGACCTGCACGCGTGGTACGGCATCTCGCTGTCGGCGGTCTCGCTCGTAGGAATCTGGGCGGCGTCGATCTTCCCGAACCTCGTCCCGAGCCTCGGCCCTGGTGACCCGCTGACCATCGCGGCGACCGCGTCCTCGCAGCTCACGCTCACCACGATGCTCATCATCGCCGTGATCGGTGTGCCGCTCGTGCTGTTCTACGTCTTCCTGATCTACCGCGTCTTCGCCGGCAAGGTGAAGCTCGGCGGCGAAGGCTACTGATGGCCGTGCCCGCCACTTGCCGGCTCCCCGGTCGGTAAGTGGCGGGCACGGATGCCGAATCGTTGCGAGACTGAGGAGCGACCGATGGCCGGACACCCGAGTTGGATTCCACGCATGCCCGGAGGCAAGCGACCTGAGGGCGCCGCCGGCGGTCATCCCGACGCCGAGCCGAGCGGCCCCGCGGGCGAGCCTGAGCACGGGGTCTTCCACCGCGCTTACGCCAGTGGCCATGCGCCCTGGGACATCGGTCGCCCTCAGCCCGAGATCGCCGCGCTCGAGGCCGCCGGCGTCTTCGGTCCGCGCATGCTCGACGTGGGCTGCGGCACCGGCGAAACGGCCATCTTCCTCGCGGAGCATGGCCACGACGTGACCGGAGTCGACGCGGTTCCAGCCGCCATCGGAGTAGCCGAGGCGAAGGCTGCCGAGCGCGGGCTCGATATCTGCTTCCGCGCCGCCGACGTGCTCAAGGTGCTGCCCGAACTCATCGGCAAGTTTCACTCGGTGACCGACGTGGGCTTCTTCCACGCGCTCACGGACGAACAGCGCGCCGATTTCGCCGAGAAGCTCGGCCACAAGCTCGCGCCCGGTGGCGTCTACGTGATGCTGTGCTTCTCGGAGCGCGTGCCCGGTGGGTGGGGTCCTCGGCGGGTGAGCGAGGCCGAGATCCGCGCGACGTTCGCTGACGAGGCGTGGCGCATCCGCGAGATCCGGCCGGCGGAGCTGCACTCGGCGGTTCCGGCGATGCCGGTCGTCGATGCGAACCTGGCGCTGATCGAGCGGATGTAACTCGCGAGCGGCACGTGGCCGGAGCGGGCGGCGCGCGCTACCAGTCGACGATGCGCCGGTTGCCGGTCAGGCCGCGCACGTGTGTGGCGTCCTGGACGACCTCGAGGCAGCCTTTGTAGGTGCCGGATTCGTCGCGCAGTGCGAAGTAGCGGATGTGGACGAACTTCTCGCCCATCTCGATCCAGAACTCGGCGGCGTCCTTCTCGGCGGCCTTGAACGCGGCGAGGATCTCCTCGACCTTGTGCAGGCTTCGCGGCGGGTGGCAGTTGCGGACTTCTCGGCCGATCGCGCCGGGTGAGCGCGGGAAGACCCGCTCGCCTTCCGAGTAGAAGCGCACACGGTCGTTCTCGTCGACGTAGGTGACATCGAAGGGGAGCGCGCGGAAGAGCAGGTCGAGCTGGCCGAGCGTGAGTGCACCGGTGGGCAGCGGTAGCAGCATCTCGCCGGAGTCGACCGCGGCTTCGGGAGCCGGGGTGGCGTCGAGTGGCGTGCCGTCGGGACCCTCGATCCAGCCGTACCCGATCTCAGCGTCGCCGCTGGCCATGCGCTCCCACTCCTCGGCGGTGATGACGTCGAGGGCGGTGGGGAAGAGGATCTTCTCCTCCTTGTAGATCATGTCGTCGACCATCGTCAGGGTCTCGGGCAGCATGTTGGCAAGCGACACGGCGTCGCCGGCCGCCGCAAGCGCGCGGGCGGTCTTGAGCCGGCCGCGAATCTCGTCGTCGAGCGCCCACATCACTTTCGTTGGCCCCTCGACGCCATGCGCCTCGAGCACCCGGAACAGCTGGTTCTCCTTGCGCGTGTAGTGCGTGTCGATCGGCCAGAGCTCCACGAGCTTCGCCGAGACGTTCGCGAGCCCGGCGGGGCGCCCGTCCTCATCGGTCGCGGTGGCGAGGTCGCCCAGTGCAAGGTTGAGATCGGCGACGAGCCGCGTCGCCTCCGCGTTCTCGCGCAGGTACGCGTCGATTGGGTGGCCTGCGGCGACCGTCGCGGACGGCTTCGCTTCGAGCGACTCCTTGAAGACGGTCACGTGCACGTCGCACAGGCGCTGAACGTCCTCGACCGGCATGCCCTCCGAGATGAGCGCCTGCTCCATGTGCGCGATCTCGGCCGAGCTCACGCCAACGATGAGCGCGTCGAACTCGGCCTTCACCTTCTCGACAGGCTCGCCGTCGTGCAGCTTGCGGATGATGGTCTTGAGCGCCTCTTGGCGCGCCGCGGCGACCGCGGGGTCGGCTGCGGCGTCGGGCAGCACCGCAGTCTCCTCGGCGGCGATCTCGTGGTGCGCGATCTCGGTACGGATGTCGTCGAGCATCTTCTCGGCGTCGACGCCCGCCATCGACGCGGCGTTCTCGAGCTTGGCGACGCGCGCCATCGTCTCGAAGAGAGCCGGGTTCTTGAGCGCCTGGAAATGCGAGTTGTACGCCGCCAGCCAGTTGAGCAGGTACGGGTAGGTATCGACGAGCTCGTGGATGGTGGTCTGCGCGGTGACGTTCACAGTCGCTCCTCTTCCGAGATCAGCGGGTGCCCGGTCGGGTCCTGCTGCGAGGCGGGTACTTTCACGAGCGTCACGAGTTCGATGCCGGGGGCGACCTCGCGCGAGCCGGTGCGCATGTAGCCGAGCGACTCGTAGAGCCCGAGCGCCGCGCCGTTGAGCTCGCCAGTGAACAGCTCGAAGCGGGCCGCTTCGGGATACGCGGCTTCGAGCGCGAGCAGCATCGCGCGTCCCATGCCGAGCCGCCGCGCCTCCGGCAAAACCGCCAGCCTGCGCACGACCAGCGTGCCGTCGGGTATCGTCTCGCCGCGGACGGTGCCCACCGTGCGGTTGGCGATGTCGGCGGCGATCGTGACATCCTGGGCATCGAACGTCGCCTCGATGTCGGCGGCGGTCTCGTGCAGCGGCGGGATGTCGCCGTACACAGCCGCTTCAGAGAGAAACGCTTCGCGAATCAGCCGAGCGAGCTTCTCAGCTTCGTCGCGCGAAGCACGCCTGACCGTGAAGATGGGGACGGCGTCGGTAGCGGTCGTGTCACTCATGCGCACCCGCTGTGCGAAACCTCGTGCCAATCTTGTACGCGTCGCTCATCTTGGGGCCCAGTCCGCGGTACTCGCGGGCGCCCGGGATGTAGACGAGCGGGTCGAGCGCGTCCATGTCGACGACGTTGCAGCCAGGGACCAGGATGCGCTCATCCGCGTGGCATTCGACGATCTCGCCGAACACGACGACGTACTCGCCCACCTCGACTTCGTTCGTGGTGCGGCACTCGATGTTGTAGGGGCATTCGTCGATGATGGGCGTGCCGACGACGGTTCCCGGCACGAGCGTGAGGCCGGTCGCCGCGAACTTGTCGGCGGTCTTGCCTGAGATGGTGCCGCAGTAGTCGACCTGCGCCGCGAGCTTGGTGTCGGGGATGTTGACGGTGAAGTCGCCGCCGCTGGCGTGGATGAGCTCGAGCGTGCGGCGCGTCTTTCGAAGCCCCATCGCGATGGTGGCGGGCGTCGACGAGACCACGTTGATCCACGCCACCGCGAGGGCGTCGGCCTCATCCATCGTGCCGCCGACAACGAGCACGCACGGCATCGGGAAGAGCCGCTCAAGGGCTCCGAGTCGCGTCTTCATGGGCGCTGTCCTTTCGAGGCTGGGCGCTACTGGGCGCGCGTCCGTGTCACCTATAGAGTTCCCCTCCGGAGCACTTGTCCGGCGGCGCGGTCGCCTGGATTCGGCGGCAATCAGGTGCGGATTGCCGCCTTGACCGCGGTGGCTGCACCATCGTAACGTGTGCGGAACGCGCAGGGCTGGAATGCTGTGCGGCCCGTCAGCCGGCTTCCCCAGTCGGCCGAGAAGCAAAAAGGAGGTGTGATCGAAGAATCATGGTTCGCCCGTCTGTGTTCGTGATGATGATGGACATGATGATGACCCAGCCCGGGTCTTTCGGCGCTTGTGCCGGATCCGGGCGGCTCTCAGCCCACCTGCGCTAACGGCTAAGGTCGGGTATCGTCCCCATCAGACACGAACTCAGAATAAGAGGGCAGAATCATGACTGACTCGATCACCCCGCGCTTCGACACCGTCGCCATCCACGGCGGCCAGACTCCCGATCCCACTACCGGCTCCCGTGCTGTGCCCATCTACCAGACGGTCGCCTACAACTTCAAAGACACCGATCACGCCGCCGACCTCTTCGGCTTGCGCGCCTTCGGCAACATCTACTCGCGTATCATGAACCCCACCAACGACGTCCTCGAGCAGCGCATCGCGGCGCTTGAAGGCGGCAGTGCGGCGGTTGCCGTCGCCTCCGGTCACGCCGCCGAGGTGCTCGCGCTTCTGAACGTCGCTGGCACCGGGGACAACATCGTCTCGTCGACGTCGCTTTATGGCGGTACCTGGAACATCTTCCTGCACACGTTCCGTCGTCTCGGCATCGAGGTCCGTTTCGTCGAGACCACCGACACCGCCGGATTCGCCGCAGCCTCCGACGACCGTACCCGCGCATGGTTCGTCGAGACGATTGGCAACCCGCGCCTCGACGTGCCGGACCTGGGCGGAATCGCGGCGAGCGGTCGCGAGCTGGGCATCCCGCTCTTCGTCGACAACACGTTCGGCACGCCGTACCTGTGCCAGCCGATCAAGCATGGCGCGGCGGTCGTGGTGGAGTCGCTCACGAAGTGGCTGGGCGGGCACGGCACGTCGATCGGCGGCATCATCGTCGACGGCGGCAACTTCGACTGGGGCACCGGCCGCCACCCGTTCTTCACCGAACCCGACGAGAGCTACCACGGCCTGAAGTTCTGGGACGTCTTCGGCGACTTCCCGGGCCTGGGCAACGTCGCGTTCGCCATCCGCGCCCGCGTCAATGTCCTGCGCGACTTCGGCCCCGCACTCTCGCCGTTCAACGCGCAGCAGTTCCTTCTCGGCGTGGAAACGCTCTCGCTTCGCGTGCAGCGTCACAGCGACAACGCGCTCGCGGTCGCCAAGTACCTCGAGGCGCACCCGAAGGTCGCGTGGGTCGCGTACCCGGGTCTCGAGAGCCATCCCACGCACGCCAATGCGAAGAAGTACCTCGAGCGCGGCTTCGGCGGTGTCGTGGTCTTCGGCGTGAAGGGCGGCCTTGAGGCCGGTAAGACGCTCATCAACGGCGTCGAGCTCTTCAGCCATCTCGCCAACGTGGGCGACGCGAAGTCGCTCATCATCCACCCTGCGTCCACCACGCACAGCCAGCTCTCCGATGAGGAACTCGTGAAGGCCGGCATCGGCGACGACTTCATCCGGCTTTCGGTGGGTATCGAGAGCATCGACGACATCCTCGCGGACCTCGAGCAGGCGCTGGAAAGGGTGTAGCGGTTGACCGACGACGCAATCACAGGCGCGGCGGCCCCTGAGCCGCCCGCCTCGGGACCACAAGTGTGCTCGCTGCCGGAAGGGCTCGACCTCGTGTCGGGCCGCCGGCTCGAGCACGTTGATATCGCCTATGAGACGTGGGGCGAGCTCGACGCCACCGGCAGCAACGCGATCCTGATCTGCCACGCGCTCTCAGGCGACGCGCATGTCGCCGCGGGCAGGGACCGCCGAGGCGTCGAAAAGCCCGGCTGGTGGGAGGCGATGGTCGGTCCCGGCCAGGCGATCGACACACGCAGCTACTTCGTGATCTGCGGCAACGTGCTAGGCGGGTGCTCCGGCACTACCGGGCCAGGCTCGATCGACCCCACCACCGAGACGCCCTACGGTCTGCGCTTCCCGCTCGTCACCGTCGAAGACATGGTGGACGTGCAGGCGCGTCTGCTCGACCGTCTCGGCGTGAAGCGGCTGCTTGCGGTCGTGGGCGGCTCGATGGGCGGGATGCAGGCGCTATCCTGGGTGAAGCGCTACCCGGAGCGCGTGCAGACGTGCATCGGCGTTGCCACCACGCCGCGCCTCGGCGCGCAGGCGATCGGCTTCAACGAGGTGGGCCGCCAGGCGATCCTGGGAGATCCGCACTTCGCTGGCGGCGACTACTACGGCGGCGAGCAGCCGCAGCAAGGGCTGTCGATCGCGCGCATGGTCGGGCACATCACGTACCTGTCGGATGAGTCGATGCGCGCGAAGTTCGGCCGTCGCCTACGCGACCGCGACGACCTCGCCTTCGATTTCGTCGCCGAGTTCGAGGTGGAGAGCTACCTCGCGCACCAGGGCCGCAAGTTCGTCGAGCGCTTCGACGCGAACACGTACCTCTACATGACCAAGTCGATGGACTACTTCGACCTGGCCGCCGGACACGCATCGGTCGCCGAGGCGCTCGCCGAGACGCCCGTGCGTTTCCTGCTGCTCACATTCTCGAGCGACTGGCTCTTCCCGACCTACCAGACCAAGGGGCTCGTCGACGCGATCCGCCACGCGCGTGGCGAGGTCAGTTTCGCCGAGATCCCGAGCCCGTACGGCCACGACGCCTTCCTGCTCGAGCCAGAGGAGCAGCGCCGCTTCATCGAGCCTTTCCTGACGCGAGCGCTGTTCGAGGCTCGGCTGGCAGCCGCCGCCGCGCCTGACGCGACCGGAAACGGCGACGTTCGGCCCGAAGGAGGTGTGGCGTGACGACCCCCGCAGACCTGTTGCGCGCGGACCTGCAGCTCGTCATCTCGCTCGTACCGAAGGGCAGCCGCGTCCTCGACCTCGGCTGCGGCGACGGCTCGCTCATCGCGCACCTGCGCGACGAACGTGGCTGCGACGTGCGCGGCATCGAGCTCGTCCCCGAGGAGATCGCCGCAGCGATCGGACGAGGGCTCTCCGTGGTGCAGGCCGACCTCGACGAGGGACTCTCCGGCTACCCGGACGACGCGTTTGACGTCGTCGTGCTCTCCCAAACCCTGCAAGTCGTGCGCAACCCGGCCCTCGTCCTGCGCGAGATGCTGCGGGTGGGCGCGCGCTCGATCATCACGTTCCCGAACTTCGGCCACTGGCGGGTGCGGGGCTACCTCGCGTTCCGAGGCCGCATGCCGGTCTCGGAGTCGATTCCATTCTCGTGGTACGACACGCCCAACATCCACCACACCACGCTCAAGGACTTCCGCGATTTCGTTGCAGCCAACGGCGGCGAAGTCGAGAGCGAGATCCCGCTCTCAGCTGGGGAGTGGCGGCGCGAGATCCGCGAGGTGAAGATCATGCCGAACCTGTTCGCAGACACGGCGGTCGCTGTGGTGCGCGCGAAGCGGTAGGGCGCCCGGGACGAACTCAGCCGAGAGGAGACTCCTCCGGTACCGGCACGCCTCAAGTGCTCCCGCATCTGTCCTGGCAGGCCCGACGCGGTCCCGATGGCATCTTCGCGAGCGGCTCGTGCTCTGCGATGTCATCTTCGGCGAGCACGGCGAGAAACGTACGTGCGACGGCCGGATCGAACTGGCTGCCGGCCTGATCTTCGATCTCGCGGATCGCGACGTCGAGGGGCAGTGCAGAGCGGTACGGGCGGTCTGACGTCATTGCGTTGAATGTGTCCGCGACCGCATCCTGCTGAGTCGGCTCGCTTCCCGCAGACACCGGTGCCGCTGGGATGCCGTCAGCGAAGTAGATGACGGTCGCGAACGAGAGGTCCATGCCGTGTGCAACTCGCTCGCGAGAAGCGAAGCCAGCTCCCGCTTGTCGAATGTCGACATCAGCGGCTCGTCAAGGCGGGCGAGCAGCGTCTCAGGGTCGTACGGACCGGCTGGGTCAGTCGAACCTATTCGCGTCTCCCAGCGCGCACGCAGCGGCCGGATACCTGCGGTAAGGACGACCCCGGTCGCGAGGGCGGAGAAGAGGGCGGAGACGAGCACCTGCTTGAGACCCAACAGCCCCCAAAGATGTTGGTGACCGCTGGACGCGGTACTGAACAGTTATGTCGGTCGCCAAGACCTGCCACGTGAACGTATCAGGTCCTCTGTCGCTCCGTAGCGGCGCCACACACGCTATCCTAAGCCTTGTGCCAGACACAGATCACATCGCCATGCCAACGCTTGCCGAACTCGGCTGGACCGAGCGCGAGACGGCGCTCTTCGCGCCACTGGCCGCGCAAGGCCTCATCCCCGGGCGAGTCAGCCGAGTCGACCGCAGCCTCCCGCTCGTCATCACGGAGTTTGGCGCCCGCCGAGCAGAACCTGCGACACACCTCCTGAAAACGCACGGCACCGCCTCGCGTGCGGTTGTGGGCGACTGGGTGGCGCTCGCCATGCCCGAGGGACACGACCAGGCGATCATCGAGGCGATCCTGCCACGCACGAGCGCGTTCGCTCGCAAGGATCCTGGCGAGCAGACCGACGAGCAGGTGCTCATCGCAAACGCGAGCATCGTCTTCGTCGTGCAGTCTCTCTCCGGCAAGGGCATCAACGTCCGCCGGCTCGAGCGCGAGCTTGTTGCCGCCTGGGAGAGTGGGGCCACCCCGGTCGTCGTTCTCTCGAAAGCCGACATCGCCGAAGACATCGACTACCAGCGCAAGCTCGCCACTGACGTCGCACACAACGTCGACGTCATCGTGGAAAGCGCCGTCACCGGTGACGGTCTCGACGAGGTTCGAGCGCACCTCGGGCCGGGCGTGACCGCCGCACTTCTCGGCGGGTCGGGGGTGGGGAAATCCACGCTCGTGAACCGCCTTGTGGGCGGCGAGGTGCAGGCGACGGGCGCCGTGCGTGCTCGAGACGACAAGGGCCGCCACACCACGGTCGCTCGCGAGATCGTGCTGGTGCCCGGCGGCGGCGTCATCATCGATACGCCCGGCATGCGCGGGCTGGCCCTGTGGGATTCCGAGGACGGAATCGCGAGCGCGTTTCCCGACATCGATGCGCTCGCCGCCGATTGCCGCTTCGTGAACTGCCGGCACGAGACTGAGCCCGGCTGCGCCGTCATCGCAGCGGTCGAACGCGGAGAGCTTCCACAGCGCCGGCTCGACAGTTACCGCGCGCTGCGCACCGAACTCGTCGAGCTGTCTCGCCGACAGGACCAGAAGTCCTGGGCCGAGAAGGAGCGTCCGAACAAGACAGCCTCAAAGGCGCCCAAGTCGTTTCATCGCAAGGAACCGAACGGTAAGGGGCAGTAGTGTCTTATCAGCCGTCCCACACCTGCCGATAGACCACCTAGACGACCGAATTCCTCCCCGCGGACCGGGCGTCCGGCTTCAACAGTGATTCTCGGCGAATTTCGTGTCCGAGCTGAAGCACGTGGGGAGTTGAGTGGGTCGTCATCTTTCATCGCAGCAGCACCACTCGGCGGCATCGGCAGACAGCACACGAGACGTACGAAGGGACGTCGTTCAAGTGGTGGCTGTGAGCGCATACGAGTGGTTCTGGATGGTCCTCATCGGATTGGACCTTCAAGCCGTGCTCCTCGTTCTCGTCGCGCTGTCGAGCAGCTTCGATGACGCCGTCATTCTGCGGGCAGCGATGATCTTCGCTCTGGTCGACACGGTCGTGTTCATGAAGTTCGGGCTGCCGCTGAGCACGAGTCTCGCAGCCGCGGCTTCCGGGCCTCTCCTCGCGCTGGTGATGTGCGTCGCGAACAGCCCGCGGGGCGCGCTCGCTTCGCGCGGGCCGTTTTCTGACTTGTTGGCCCAGCACGGCTGCACCAACGTGATCTCACCGCGGCGGCCGCGGCGTATGCAAGACGCAAAGCCTCTCGCTCGCATGCTGTGCGGCGAGCGCTTCGAACCGAGTTCCCCGTACGACGGCGCGCCAATGGGTTCTTACATCGCCAGCACCATCGTCATCGGCGGGGAGCTGTGCGATGTCGACCTGTGCGCGGTTCTTGGATGGCTCCCCCGCGAGCCGTGGGACGTGAAGCTGACCGATGAAGAGGTCGGGGCCATCACGTTCGCGTCGCGTCCGGCGCCGCCGATCGCCGAACTTCTCGAGCTGGTCGACTCAGGGGAGTTCTTCATCCATCCGGCCTTCGGCGAACGCAATCTGCGCGGCTATCTCGTGGCAAACGCTCCTGACTTGCTGGAGCACCTCGCCCTCAGGCCGAGCCACGATCGCGACGTTCCACGGTACGCCCTCTGGAACGCGAACCGGATGCGAGCGATGAACTGGGCTTGGGCTCTTGGCGTCGCCGTGGTTCTGCCCGTCGTGTTCGCGTGGGCCGCGCTCGCCGCAGGTGCCCTCGGGTAACACGGCGTCGTTGCTGCACACGGAATCTCCGTCGTAGCCCTAGCAAGCAAGCTGCCTCCTCGTGGTAGATTCCTTGTGACCGGTCGGTCTACCTCGGAGCTGGAAATCGATGTCCGAACCCCTCATGCGCCTGACAGATGTGGTCAAGACCTACGACACCGGAGAGGTGCCGTTCACCGCGCTGCGCGGAATCAACCTCGACGTCGAGGCGGGCGAGTTCATCGGGCTTATCGGCAAGTCGGGGAGCGGCAAGACGACGCTCATCAACATGATCACCGGCATCGACCGACCCACCTCGGGCATGGTCGTCATCGACGGGACGCCGGTGCACAAGCTCAACGAGAACCATCTCGCGCAGTGGCGCGGCAAAACGATCGGCGTGGTGTTCCAGTTCTTCCAACTGCTGCCCACGCTCACCGTCATCGAAAACGTCATGCTCCCCATGGACTTCTGTCACGTCTACGCTCCGGAGGAGCGACCGGAGCGCGCGCTGCACCTCCTCGAGCAGGTCGAGATGACCGACCAGGCCTACAAGCTCCCCGCCGCGCTCTCCGGCGGCCAGCAGCAGCGCGTCGCCATCGCACGCGCGCTCGCGAACGACCCGCCGATCCTCGCCGCCGACGAACCCACCGGCAACCTCGACTCAAAGACCGCCGACGCTGTCTTCGGCCTCTTCGAGCGCCTGGTCGACGCCGGCAAGACCATCATCATGGTCACGCATGATAACGACATCGCGCAGCGGGTGCGCCGCAGCCTCCACGTCCACGATGGCGAGATCGTCGAGGAGCGCCTCAACCGCATGAGCACCGAACTCGCCGAAGACCTCGCCGAGGAGAACGCCGTGCTGAGAGCGCCATGAGGCTCGCGCCGCGCTGGCACAAGGTGATCCGCGACCTCACCGGTCACCGCCTCAAGACGGTGCTCGTGGTGCTCTCGATCGCCGTGGGCATCTTCGCCGTGGGCGTCGTCATGGGCGGCCGGGGCGTGCTCACACGCGAGTTCGATACCGACTTCCTCACGTCGAGCGCGCCGTCCGCCGAGTTCGTCACGAGCGACTTCGACAGATCGCTCCTGCGCCACGTCGAGGCACGCAGCGACGTCCGCGCAGCCGAAGGCCGGCGCGAGATGGTCGTGCGGTACAGCGGTGACGCCGTCGCTGCCAGCTCGACCGCGGGCTGGCCCACGATGCAGGTCTGGGCGCTGCCGAGCTTCGACAGCATCAAGGTGCAGAAGCTCACCCGCGACGAGTCCGCGTCGTGGCCGCCCGGCCCGGGCGAGATTGTGCTCGAGAAGAGCGTGCTGCTCGTCAAGAACCTCCAGATCGGCCAGACGATCACCGTCGAGACCGACGACAAGACGCGCGTGCCGCTGCGGATCGTGGGCTACGCGCACGACATCAACGCAGTGCCGACGAAGTTCTCGGATGTGGTCGTTGGCTATGTCTCGATGTCGGCGCTCGGCCAGCTCAAGCAGTCTGCCAACTTCAACTATCTCGCGCTGTCGCTCGATCCGGCGCTGTCGCAGGCCGCTGCGAGCCGCATCGCTGTCGACGTGCGGGACAAAGACCTCGCGCCAGCGGGGGTCAGGGTCCTGCGCACGACCGTCCCCAAACCCGGCAGCCACTTCCTCGGCGACATCTTCAAGGCGGTGTCTCTGCTGCTGCTGGCGCTTGGGGTGATGTCGCTCGCGCTGTCGGGCTTTCTCGTGGTGACGACGATCTCGGCGCTCATGGCGCAGCAGATCCGGCAGGTCGGCATCATGAAGGCGGTCGGCGGGCGCTGGCAGCAGGTCATGGCGATGTATCTCACCCTCGTCGGCATCTACGGCGTGCTCGCGGTGGTGGTCGGCGTGCCGCTCGCTCTGTGGGGCGGGCAATGGTTCGCCGCCTACGCCGCCGGTCTGCTCAACTTCCGCATCGTGGACGCAACGCCACCCGCCTACGTCATTGCGATCGAGGTCGCGGTCGGCCTTCTTGTGCCGATCGCGGCCGCGATCCTGCCGGTGCGCAGAGGTTCGCGCACGAGCGTGGTCGCCGCGCTCTCGGCCACCGGCATCTCGGCGAATTTCGGCCATGGCATCCTTGACCGCGTGCTCGGGCTGATCCGCGGTCTGCCGCGGCCGATCGCGCTGTCGCTGCGCAACACGTTCCTGCGCAAGGGGCGGCTCGCGCTGACGCTGACCACGCTTGTGCTCGCCTCGGCGGTCGTCATGGCGGTGCTGTCAGTGCGCACGTCGACGCTGAAGACCGTCGACAACATCGCGGCGTTTTGGAGCTACGACGCGGTTGCCTACTTCAGCCGGCCTGAGCCGGGGGTCGAAGTCGAGCGCGCGGCGAAGAAGATCGCAGGGGTGACCGAGGTCGAGACGCGTGTCGACGCGAGCGCGTCGCTCAAGCGGCTCGACGGAAGCGAGAACCAGGGCATCCAGGCGATCGGCCTGCCGGCCAATAGCAGGTTCGTGAACCCGACGATTTCGGCCGGCCGCTGGCTCGAGTCATCCGACGCGCACTCGATCGTGGTCAACAGCGAAGTGATCAAGGACCAGCCGAACCTGTCGGTGGGGGACACGGCGCGACTCACGATCCGCGGTGCGGAGAGCGACTGGAAGATCGTCGGCGTCGTCACGGGCCAGATGCGCGGCCCGATCGTCTTCTTCAACCGGCCAGCCCTCGACTCGGTGCTCGGAGGCGGTGGCGGAGTCACGCGCGTCCTCGTGAAGACCGACGCGCACACGATCGCGGCGCAGCAACGTGCGGCGACCGAACTCGAGGACCATCTCACGAAGGTGGGGTTCTCGGTGAGCGGCTCCGAGACGCAGATCGCGTGGAAGGAAGGCATCGCAAGCCAGCTGGGGATCCTCGTGACGTTCCTCGTCATCATGGCCGCGCTGCTCTCGATTGTGGGCGTGATCGGGCTGACTGGCACGATGACGATCAACGTTCTCGAGTCGACGCGCGAAATCGGCGTGATGCGCTCGATCGGCGCGAGCCACGGCTCCATCTTCGGCATCTTCATCACCGAGGGCGTTGTGGTCGCGCTCATGGCATGGGGGGCCGGCGCGCTGCTGTCGTGGCCGCTGTCGGTGTGGCTCGTGAGCGTGCTGGGCGGTGCGATGTCGCTTCCGCTCGCATACGCGTTCTCGTGGGACGGCGTGGGGCTGTGGCTCGCAGCGGTGCTGGTCATCGCGGTATTCGCGAGCCTCATTCCCGCATGGAACGCCTCGCGCGTGAGTGTCCGCGACGCCATCTCCTACGAGTAGAGTCACGCTGTCGTACTATCGTGGTCGGCGTCGCGCGCGCCGCGCCGGCTCATCTGCCCGACACTCCCGACCCGCCTGACCCCACTCGCCGAGGAGACCGCATGTCCCGCTTCCCGCTCGCCGACCGTTATCCGGGACTGGCTGCGCTGCCGCGCGTCGAGCTCGTCGATGCATCCACGCCGCTCGAACGCCTGGCGCTCGATAACGAACCGGCGCTCGGGTCCCTGTGGGTCAAGCGCGACGATCTCACGTCGCGCCGCTACGGCGGCAACAAGGTGCGCAAGCTCGAGCTGCTTCTCGGTGAGGCGTTGGCGCAGGGGAGGCGAGCGGTCATCACTTTCGGCGCATACGGCTCGAACCACGCGCTGGCGACGGCGGTGTACGCCAGCGGCCTCGGTCTCGAGCCGCATGTCGTGCTCTCGCCGCAGGCGCCGGGACCGTTTGCGGCGCGTACGCTGCGGGCGCACGCGGGACTCGGCACGAAGCTGCACGTCATCGAGGGCTGGGACGGCCGGCGTGAGGCGGTCGAGGCGAAGCGCGTGCTCACCAGGCGAGACGGCATCGAACCCGCGATCATCCCCATGGGGGGCACGAGCGCGCTCGGTGCGCTTGGCTACGTGGATGCCGCGCTCGAGGTGCTCGCGCAATTCGCCGAGGCACGCGTGTCTGCGCCGGGCGTCGTCTACGTCGCCGCCGGAACGCTCGGCACAGCGATCGGACTCGCGATTGGCTTCGCTTCAGCTGGCGCTCCCACAAAGGTGGTCGCCGTGCGCGTCACGCCGCTGGAAGTCGGCTCCGATGAGGTCGCCGCGAAAGTAGCCGCCGAGACGGTCGCGCTCGCGCACTCCCTCGACGAAGACTTCCCCCAGCTGGCCATGGGCGACCTGAACTTCGAGCTGCGCCACGACTGGTTCGAGCCAGGCTACGGCGTGGTCACTCGCGAGACAACCGAGGCGGTCGGGCTTGCCGCCGCGCGAGGCCTGAAGCTGGAGACCACCTACACCGGCAAGGCGTTCGCGGCGATGCTCGGCGATGCGCGAGCCGGGCGCGTCGGCCCGAGCGGCAGCGTCTTGTTCTGGGACACCTACAGCTCCGCCCCGATGCCGCCCGAAGGCGCCGATGAGCTGCTGCCACCGGTGCTCAGGGAGTACGTCGCGGAGTGCGACAGGCTCTTCGGCCGGGCGAGCACGGAGGATGCGAAGGACTCGTCGTCGACCAGTGGCGACAGAGAGTAGCTGCTAGCCGGCCTCGCAGCTCGCGGCGGGTTTCTCGGCGAGGCGCATAGCCTCCGCGACGACCATCTCGGCGACATCGGGCACGGCGGCTTCGACCTCTGGGGAGAGCGTCTCGAAGCCGCAGAGGATGTCGCAGATCTGCACGGCGTAGACGATTACCTCAGGACAGGCGTTCATGAGCCGCGCTGCCAGCATGATCGCCGGCACCGAGATTCCGTGGCTCGTGTGAGAGCGCAGTGAAGTGATGCCGGCGTCCTCTGGAGTGAAGCGGAAGACGGAACCGGGTGTGTCGTCGGCAAATATCGCGTCGACGATGACCACCGCGTCGGCATCGATGAAATGGTGCGCGAGCGCCATACCGTCGGTAGCGCCGGAAACGACAGTGACGTCGGCGCCAAGGTCGCGCGAGGAAAGTTCCTCGGCCACCCGGACGCCGACGCCATCGTCGCCCATGAGCGTGTTTCCGATGCCTATGATGCAGACTCGGGGCACGCCTCCCTACGCCTTCTCGCCCTGCACAGAGCCACTGCTGCTGCCGCTCTCGTCGTAGTCACCGGGGACGCGCATGTCCTCCGGAACGGATCTGAGCAACATGATCGAAGCCTCCGCGGGATCCTCCACGACCACGAGGTAGACGTGGATCATGAGGAACACGATCATCACCCACATCGTGAAGTAGTGGATGAGCCGGACGGCATTGAGCCCTCCAAGCGGAAGGGTGAGCCACAGCATCGCGTGCGCCGACGGCTCGAACAGCGCGAACCCGCTCAGCGCCATCACGAGAATGCTGAGAGGGAACAGCGCAACGTACGTGAGCTTCTGAAGCGGGTTGTACTTCTCCGTGTACGGACGGGCCTTGCGCAAGAACAGGTAGTACGCGACCCACTGGGGCAGCGACGTGAAGTCCGAGCCCTTCAGGCCGAAGAACTTCCAGTCCCTTTGTCGCGTAAGACTGCCGAGCGCTGCCGATCCTGTTCCGAAGAACGCCCAGTAGATACGCACGACGCTTGTCAGCACGAAGATGAACATCGCGATGAAGTGCACCTGGCGTACCGCACCCAGACCCCCGAACCAATTAGCGTGGGCGTGAATCTGGAGGCCCGTCGCAATGAGCACGAAGAAGGAGAGCAAGTGCGCCCAGTGCATGAGCACAGCCGGCCAAGGGTGCTCCAGCCGCGTCAACTTTTGGGACATGCTTCCACCTCCTTCTAGCGGACCTTGAACTCGTAGATACGGTTATGTTCCGGTTCAATCACGTGAACCGCGCAAGCCATTCAAGGATCGAATGTGTGGACCGTCCGCAGGATCTCGAGCGGCTTAGTGACGTCGGCGATCGGCGTGCCGATGAGCGCCTCCTCGACGGGTCCTCGCACACCCATGTCATCGCGCGGGGCGAGGTTCCAGTTGCTCGCCGGGACTGCGGCGTACTTGGTGACCTTGCCATCCTTCGTGCGGCAGTAGTGCGAAAGCGCGCCGCGGGGTGCGTCGTAGCCGCTGATGCCTTCGCCCTCGGCCTGCAGGTTCGGCTCGGTGAAGACCTCGAAGTCCCCGGCCTTGATGTTGGCGAGGAGCTGCATGGCCCAATCGGCCGCATGATCCATGTTGATGCGGGCCTTGATCATTCGGGCTGCGACTCGTCCGAGGTTCGACATGAGAACCCCGGGGTTGCCGGTCTGTCCGATTGCCGCAAGCACCGCATCCACGTACTTCACGACCTCCGCCTGACCACTCACGTAGGCGACGAGCACCTCAGAAAGCGGCCCGACTTCCATCGGGACGTCCTTGCCGGCCGGGCTCGGGTACCGTGCCGCCCGCGTCCAGTCGTACTTGCCGGTGGGGAAGGTCGTTCCGTCGATAGGCTGGTAGGCGTCGAACTTGATGTCCTTCTGGCCCACATCGAACGGCTTCTTGCCGGCGCCCATCGCGTCATCGTAGTAGCTGTACTTCGTGTACAGCCGGACGTCGGAGGGGTCGCACTTCTCGACCTTGAGCTGCTTGTTGAAGATCGCACCGCGCGGGAACACGCGGTCTACCGGGTTCTGGCTCTTGCCTTCCAGCAGACCCCACGTCAGGTAGTTGCCGACGCCAACACCGAACGTGGCGAGCTCCGGGAAAGCCCCCGCGACGGCCAGCAGGTCGTTCCACATGACTTCCTCAGTGAACTGTTTCACGAGTGCCATGCGGTCGAGGTAGTAGTTGATGTCCTCGATGCTGGGAAGCTGAGTGACGCCGCCTGCAGCCATGTTCATGATCATCGGGAACTTGCCGGCGATGACCGCGCATGCCTGGTTGGCCCACTGCTGCGCCTCGATCGACTGGATATAGTGCTGCGTGAGCACCAAGTCCACTTCGGCCGGAAGCTTGTAGCCGGGGTGGTCCCAGTAGTGGTTCGAGAACGGGTTCGTCTCGCCGGTCGCAACAAGCGCCTTCACGGTTTCTTGGAGCGCCATCTGCTGGGGATCGGTGGTCTTGGCCGCGAGCACGTTCGGCACGTTGACGTAATCGAACGCGTTGAGGATGTAGAACCACAGGATGCTGTCGTAGCCGATCTGCGTGGCGTCGAGCATGTTGCGCACGAGCCGCGCGTTGTCCGGCACCTTGTCGACGCCCATCGCGCGCTCCGCGGCTGTCGCCGAGTTGAGCGCGTGCGGGTTCGGGCACACGCCACAGATGCGCTGTGCGTAGTGCCACGTATCGCGAGGGTCGACCGTCTCCATGAAGATCTCGAATCCGCGGAACATCGTTGTGGTGTTCCACGCGTCCTTGACCTTGCCGTTCTCAACCTCGACGGTGATGCGGAGATGACCTTCGATACGAGTGATCGGGTCGATGACGACCTTGGTCATGACTTGTCACCGCCCTTCTTGTCCTTGGCGCCTTCTTCGGGTCCGCCCTTGAACATGCGTCCCGAAGCGACCTGTCCGACGAGATGCGCCGCAAGGCCGACACCGGTGACCGCAGCCATGCCGACGCCGATCGTCTGGGCGCTGACACCCTGGAGTGCCGGGATCTCGATGTTGGGCACCGGAGCGCGGAGCGGGCTGAAGTCGTTCCAGTAGTTGTCCTCGGAACAGCCCGTGCACGGACCGGCATGCAGGCACCACGACACGCGCCCGTTCCAGCGGTTAATCGCGCAGGGAGCATACGTGACCGGGCCCTTGCACCCCATCTTGTACAAACAGAAGTGGTTTCGGGAACCTTCGTCGCCGAACTTCTCGACGAACTCGCCAGCCTCGAAGTGGCCCCTGCGCTCGCAGTTCTCGTGGATCGTCTGACCGTAAAGGAACAGCGGCCGGCCGTGAGCATCCAGGTCAGGAACCTTGCCGTTGACGAGGAGGTAGACCAGCGTTGCGACGAGATCGTCGCCGTGACCCGGGCACCGCGGCAGGTTGATGACGGCGGCATCCGGCATTCCGCCGGGTCCGCGCAGCCAAGCACGGATTCCCATGGCGCCGGTGGGGTTGGGATGGCGCGCCTGAACGTTGCCGAAACAGGCGCACGAGCCGATAGCGATGACACCCTTTGCCTTGGAGTAGTTCTCCTTGAGGATCGTCTGTGCCGACTTCCCCCCGACAGAGAACGCGCCCTCCATCTTGCCCGGTACCGAACCTTCGATGACCCAGTAGGCGCCCTGCGTCATGGCGTCGTTGAACGACTTCTCGGCCTGGAACCCAGCCGACGCCATCGCCGCCTCGTTGTAGGCCAAAGAGATCTGCTGCAGGATCAACTGCGCCGGTGTTGGCGCCGTAGCCTGAAGCAGGGCGATTGTGCATCCCAGACATTCCTGGAAGTCCGACCAGACCACGATCGGGAGCTTCGTCGCGGTAGTGATCGCATCTGCGACCGTCGCGACTCCTGTTTGACCGACACCGATGAGTGTCGCCAGCGCGCCGCAGTACTTCAAGAAATCGCGGCGCTCCAGCCCGCGTATTGGGCTGGACCGTTCGGAAACGGGCATGTGTAATCCCTCCTTCTGGGTCAGTGGGCGTCCCGGGATGCCCCCAACGGATACAGGTCTATCCTACCCGACACGTTCTGTGTGCTACCGTCGGCCTCATGCAACCAGATGAATCGTGAGGAGCGCGGTAATGGAAGCGTGGCGCGGTTTCGGAAGCGACAACCACTCAGGCGTCCATCCGGACGTGCTCTCGGCGATCGCCGAGGCGAACGTCGGGCACGCCCACGCGTACGGCGACGACCCGTGGACCGTGCGCGCGATCGCGGCGCTCCAGATGGAGTTCGTCGAGCAGTCACAGATCGCGTTCGTGTTCAACGGGACCGGCGCGAATGTGGTCGGGCTCTCGGCGGTCTGCAGGCCTTGGGAGAGCGTGATCTGCGCCGAGAGCGCGCACATCGCCACCGACGAATGCGCGGCACCGGAGCACATCGCGAACGTGAAGCTTGTGACGGTGCTAACGCCCGACGGCAAGCTCACTCCCGAGCTCGTCAAGCCCGCGCTGACCGGCTTCGGATTCGAGCACCACGCGCAGCCCAAGGTCATCAGCGTCTCCAACGTCTCGGAGCTGGGCACTGTCTACACCCCCGCCGAGCTGCGTGACCTCGCCGATTTGGCGCACTCGAAAGGCATGCTGCTTCACGTTGACGGCGCGCGGATCGCCAACGCCGTGGCGAGCCTCGGCGTGTCACTCGCCAACCTGACGGTGGACGCCGGGGTCGACGTGCTGTCGCTCGGCGGGACCAAGAACGGGATGCTTGCCGGCGAGGCGGTCGTTCTTCTCGGCGATGCGTGCACGGCGTCGCTGCCGTACGTGCGCAAGCAGTCGGGACAGCTGCCCAGCAAGGCGCGGTTCGTCGCGGCGCAGTTCCTCGCGATGTACGGCTCCGGGCTGTGGCTACGCTGCGCCGAGAACGCGAACGTCATGGCCCAGGCTCTGGCATCAGGAGCGCGGTCGCGCGGCATCGACATCGCGTTCTCAGTGCAGGCCAACGAGGTCTTCGCGCTGCTTCCTGATGCGGCTATTCCCGCGCTTCAGGAACGGTTCCACTTCTACGCGTGGGAAGAGGGCGTCGCCGAAGGCCGCTCGCTCGTCCGTTGGGTGACCTCGTGGGACACGACCGTCGAAGACATCGACTTGTTCCTGCAGGCGCTGGGTGAACTCTAGCCGGACCCGTCACTTCGCAGCGCCCTGCACCTGATAGACCGACCCGTTGTGGTCCACCAGATAGAGCTCGTTGCTCTGGTCGACGCCGAAACTCGCCGGGTGCAGGCTCGTTGAGAGCAGCGTGCGCTCCTGGGCCTTCGGAAGCGCGGTGCCGTTCGGTGCCGTCGTGCGGATTCCCGCGACCCAGCCTTTGACGTAGTCGGCGAAGACGTATGTGCCCCGGAGGGCAGGATAGGCGCTGCCGCGGTACACATAGCCGCCGCTGATGCTCTCGCCCGTGGGGTGCGGGTAGTTGTAGAGCGGCCACACGTATGAGCTGCTTCGGCTCGCGTTTGGCACGAGCGCGCCGGACGGATAGTAGTGGCCGCCTTCGTATCTGTTCCAGCCGAAGTTGAGGCCGCCTTTGCTTGCCCGAGCCGACACGGTCGTCTTCGCGACACGGTCGATCTCCTCCCAGGCGTCCTGCCCCACGTCGGCGACCCACATCGAGCCGCTCGCGTCGAAGGAGAAGCGCCACGGGTTGCGCATCCCGATCGACCACACCTCGGGAAGCGGCTTGAGCGATGTGTTCGTCGTGAGGTAGTAGGGGTTGGTGGCCGGGATCGCGTAGGGCTTGGTCGCGGTCGCCTTCGACACGTCGATCCGAAGAATCTTGCCGAGGAGGACCTTGCGGTTCTGGGCGCGCTTTCCCGGGTCGCCGCCGCTTCCGCCATCGCCCATGCCGATGTAGAGGTAGCCGTCGGGACCGAACAGCAGGCCTCCACCGTTGTGGTTCGGGTACGGCTGCGTGATGCGCAGGAGCCGCGTGGGCGCATTCCACTCGGGAGCGGATGCCGAGGTCACTGCGGTCGTGTAGCGCGCGATTACGGTATTGCCGCTCGTGTCGGTGTAGTCGACGTAGAGCTTGCCGTCGGTCTTGAACTTCGGTGAGAACGCGATGCCGAGAAGCCCGCGCTCCCCACCGGTCGAGACGCGCGTGTGCAGGTCGAGATACGGCTTGGCCAAAACGACGCCGCGCTTGATGACCTTGACGCGTCCGGTCTGCTCGACAACGAACAGCCGTCCGCTTCCGTCGCCCGCGTTGGTGAGGTAGAGCGGCTGGGTCAAGCCGCCCCACCGCTTCTTGAGGGTCAGCTTGAGATGGGCGAGGTCGGCGGGTTGGGTCGCGATGGCGGACTGCGTGACGGAAGCCGAGGCGATTGCCGCGTCGGCCGCGGGCGCAGCGGACTCGCTCACCGGCGGCCCGGTGGGCGAGAAGGTGGCGCCAACTCCACATCCCGACGTTGCCGCGAGCGCACCCACGAGTGCAACAGCGATTATCGATCTGAAGAGGGTGTTCATGGGGGTCCTCTCGGCCGGGCTATTCGAGGGTATGTACCGCATCCGCGATGACGTTGTGCGGAGGGGGAGCAGACGACCCGCATTCCGAAGTAGAATGGGGGGCGCCCCACGACATGGAGGGACCGATGGACGACATCTGTGACTTGCGGCACGCGAACGGCGAGGTCGGTGTAGCCTGCGACGGCGAGGCCTGCACGTTCTGGCGCCTCGTGGAGCACGTAGTGGGAGAACGCGGCTCCGGCTGCGCGATCAAGCATTTCGAGCTGCTTGGCGACGACAACGTCGCTGCATGGCTTCTCACCGTCAAGCAGCGTGTCGAGCACCTCGACGATTCGAGTAGGCCCGGAGCCTAGTCCGGCCGGATCGCGTTGAAGGCGACGCGGAGAATCTGGTGCACGACCTCGTCGAGCGGCTTGGTCGGCTCGAAGGCGAGCCAGTCGAGCGCCACGGTCGCGGTCATCCCAAACAGCGCCGAGGCGCCGAAGTCCGGATCGATATCGGCGCGAAAGTCGCCGCTGGCCACGCCCTGCGCGATCACGTCGCGCATCACCGTCATCAGCTCGCGCCGCAGCAGCACGAGCGTTTCGCGCCACACGCGGTCCTCGCGCCACATCTCGGTGAGCAGGAGCTTTGAGAACGAGTTCTGCTCCGAGAGAAACTCGAGCTCAGCGCGCACGAGCGCTTCAATCGCGGCGCGTGGATCGTCTTTGTGGGTGGCCGCTGCCTCAGTGAAACTAGTAACGAGAGGTCGAAGGCGGTCGGCGATGAGCGCCTCGACGAGCTCGGCCTTGCCGGCGAAGTGGTAGTAGACGGTGCCCTTGGCCACGCCCGCGCGCTCCACGATCTCGTCGACGGATGCCTCAGTGAAACCCCGCTCGCCGATGAGTGCCATCGCAGCGTCGAAGAGGCGTTTCTTGGTCGCGTCGGAGCGTGTCGACATAGGAGCGGCTTCCTCTCAACCAGCCTGACCGGTCGGTCAGATTGTAGCGCAATAGGTCGTGTGGGCCGGGATGTGCGCCTCGCGACGGCCGGCGGCTCACGTGCGAATCAGAGCTCGAGCGACGGGTGCAGCCGCTCCATCGTGTAGGTCTGGGCACGCCGGGCGGTCGCAATAGTGACGAGCATCGAGACCGCCGAGAAGCCGAGGAGTACGAGCGCCGAGCCGCCAAGGGCGGGCAGGTCGCCGCCGGAGATCGCCTGCCGCAGTCCGGCCACGGCATAGGTCATCGGCAGGAACGGGCTGAGCCGCTGGAAGAAGACCGGCACCATCTGAATGGGGAACGTGCCGCCGGCCGAGGTGAGTTGCAGCATGAGCACGATGATCGACACGAGCTTGCCGACTACCCCCATCGAGGCGTTGAGCATCTGCAGGATCGCGACGAACGCCACCGCCGTGAGCACGCCGACACCGTAGTAGGCGATCGGATTGACCGGGTTGAGTCCCAGCATCAGCTGAACCACGGCGAGCAGGACCGTCGCCTGCACGGTGCCGATAAGGGCGGCCGGCAGGAAGCCCGCGAAGGCGATGACGGGGGCTGGCGCGCTGGCTGCCACCGCGCGAGGCGGCAGCGGCTTGATGAGGAAGAACACGAGCAGCGCGCCGATCCACAGCGCGAGCGGGATGAAGTACGGTGCGAACCCGGTGCCGTAGGTAGGCACCTGGCCGCTGCGCACGGTGTCGAGCGCGACCGGGTCCGACATCATCGCGGCGTTGGCGGCCTGCGCCTTCGCCGAGAACGCCGGGACGCCGCGCGCGCCTGCGGTCAGGCCGGAGGCGAGTTCGCGCGACCCGGAAGCCGCCGGCGACAGGCCGTCCGCGAGATCGCGCGCGCCGCCGCCGAGCAGCGAGACTCCGCGCGCGAGCGCAGTGGCGCCAGTGCGCGCCGCGCGCGTGCCGGCCGCGAGCGCATGCGTGCCCGAGGCCAGCCGCGCGGATCCGGCCGCCAACACGCCCGCGCCGGTGCTCGCGCTGCCGACGCCGCCCGCGAGCGTCCGCGAGCCGGTCGCGAGGCCGGCGGCGCCTGCTGCGAGCGAGCCGGTTCCGCTGACGAGCGTCGCCGAGCCGGTCGCGAGCGACTTCGCCCCCAAGGTCGCGCTCCCGACTCCCGCCGAGAGGCTCGCGGCACCGCCGGCCAGGTCGCCAGCGCCCGATGCGAGATCGCGAGCTCCGGTGTCGGCTGATGCGATCCCTCTCGCGAGCTGCTGCGCGGCGGCGTGCAGCAGCTCGGCGCCGCTGGCGACGTCCATTGCACCGGAGGCCAGCGCGGGGTCGGACTTCTCGGCGATAGCGAGAGCGTCCGCGAGATCGCCGGAGCCGGCCTTCACCTTGGCCGACGCCTCGAGTGCGGCTGCGAACGCGGGGTTGTCAGCGGCCTCCGGATGCGCGCCGAGGTACGCGCGCAGCGCGCTGTCGAGCGAGTCGGCGCCCTCGCTCACACGGTTCGCGCCGTCGGCGGCGTCGCCGACCTGCGACAGCGCGCGGTCCACGCCCGCCGCGAGTCGCTGCGCGCCGCTCGCAAGGCCGCCGGCGGAGCCCGCAAGCCGCTGCCCGCCGGCGTCGACCTGCGACATCGCGCTCGCCAGCTGTCCGGCGCCGCCCTCGAGCCGCCTTGTGCCAGCTGCTTCCTGCGCGGCGCCGGCGTCGGCCGCCGCCAGCCCCGCCGCAAGCGATGAGCTTCCGGTGGCGACTGCGCGGGCGCCGGCGTCGGCCGCGCTCGCTCCGCTCGCCAGCCGCCCGCTCCCGGCCGCCACCGAGCGCGCGCCAGAGTCAGCGCGCGCAAGTCCGCCCGCGAGCGACGTGGTGCCCGAGGCCAGACTTGCGGCGCCCGCGTCCGCGCTACCGGCGCCCGCGTCAAGCGCCTTGAGGCCGCGAGCGAGCCTGCTCGCTCCCGAGCGTGCGCTCGTGGTGCCGTCAGCCAGCCGGCGCGCGCCGTCGCGGGCGTCCGCGAGCCCGTCGGCGAGCGAGTCCGCGCCCGCAGCAGCATCGGTCAAGCCGCCGCGTGCGTCGGCGAAGCCCACGTAGATGTTCTCGAGATAACGCTTCGAGGCGCTCTCGCCGGCAGCGGCTCTGATCTCGCCGAATACGCGCGATGCGATCTGCGAAGCGAGCATGTTGGACGACTCTCGGGCTGTCACTCGCAGCCGCGCGCGAACCGGTCGCGTCGTGTTCGCGCTCGCGAGATCCGTGGAGAACCCCCGCGGGATGGTGAGCTCGAGATAGTAGCGGCGATCCGCGAGCCCAGCTGACGCATCTTGCGCTGAGACGACGTGCCACTCCAGGGTGCGCCTACGCAGCAGCTCGTCGACGAGGTCCGATCCCGCCGACAGCGTCTCCGTGCCGACCTTTGCCGCCGCGTCCTCGTTGACGAGGGCGACCGGCATCTTGTCGAGCTTGCCGTACGGGTCCCAAAACGCCCACAGGTAGAGCGCGCCGTACAGGAGCGGGACGAGCGTGATCGCGATGACGCCTGCGCGCACGAGCGGGCTGTCGGCGCTCAGGCGCTTGAGCGTGATGAGCGCGAGCCTAGGCGACCGCATCGGCGCACACCTCCTCGCGCACGGTCATGGACGGCAAGGTGATGGCGACGTCGGCGAGTGCCGCGGTGCGCTCGTCGACGCACGTGAAGAACACGGCGGGGCCGCAGGCCGCGACATCGCGCAGCAGGTCGACGATGGCGGCCTGCTCGGCGAGTTCGAGGTCGTGGTCGATGTCGTCGATCGCCAACACCTGGGGCTCGCCGACCAGACCGAGCGCGATGCCGAGCCGGGCGCGAGCGTCGGTGTCGAGGTCACTGACGCGGGAGTTCTCGGCACCGTCGAGGCCGACAAGCGCCAACGGGGAGGAAGCGCCACTAAGACGCCGCCGCCGGCCCGCGAAGAGCGCGCGTTCGCTGAGGTGCTGGCCGACAGTGAGCGCGTCGTCGAGGTCGTTGACGCCGGCGACCAGGCCGAGTCCGACCATCGCTCGCACGCGAGCGCTCTCGCGAACAGCATCGTGCCCGCAGACGCGGACGACACCAGCGCTCGGGCGCATGCGGCCGGCGAGTGTGAGCAGCAGAGCCGTCCGTCCGGAGCGCGCGGGGCCGAGCAGCGCGGTGACGGCGCCGTGGCCGATGTCGAGCGAAGTGGGGCCGTAGACGCATCCTCGCGGGGTGAGCAGTTCGAGGCCCCGCGAGTGCACGGCGCGTGAGGTCGTCTCCATCGTGTGTCTCCCTGTGCAGTCGAAGGCTGGTAGGTAAACTGACTGGTCAGTATAACAACCGCCGTGCTACGGTCAACACGCATTGGATGCGCCTCCGCAGCCGCAGCTTTGAGCGGTCCGACCTGCTGGCGTAGGATGTCAGCCATGCTCTATCTGGTGGATGGCTATAACGTCACGCGGTGCGATCCCGCGACAGCGGACCTCTCGCTCCTCGAACAGCGCGATGCTCTCGAGCGGCGGCTGCGCGTGCGCGGGCGCGATCTTCTCGGCAGCGGGCGGATCGTGATCGTATTCGATGGTGAGGGCGGACCGGGGTTATCGGCAGGCGGGGCGGTGCCGGTCGAGCTCGTGTACGCGCATCAGCGGTCGGCCGACGACGAGATCGTGCGCATCGCGGCCAACACCGGAGACGCCGTGGTCGTCATCTCAAACGACCGCGAGCTGCTCGAGCGCGTTCAGTCGCATGCGGGCGGGCGCTGCGAAGGTCGGGACACGGCGTGCTGTTTCGAGGCGGCGGGCAGGGGAGCGGCGCGCAAGACGACGTCACGCGGGTCGGTCGCGCGAGAAGGCGGCCTGCCGAGAGGGGCGAACGCGATCACGCGGGAGCTTAAGGATCTGTGGCTTGAGGGCGACGAATAGGGAGTGCTGGTACGTGAGCGGAGTTCTTCTCAATGTGATCACCATCGTTGCGGGGACGGCCCTGGGGCTGCTCTTCGGTAACGCCATTCACGAGCGGTTCCGCTCGATCGCGTTTAAAGCGATCGGCTTGTCGACGTTCATCATCGGCGCGTCGATGTCGATCTCCGGGCTCGCGAAGATGGGTCAGACGCGGATGGGGGACTACGCGCCGCTTGTGCTCGTGGGCTCGCTTATCGCGGGCTCGCTCGTTGGCGAGCTCATCGGCATCGAATACTGGCTCGAGCGTTTCGGCGGGTGGCTGCAAGACGTGAGCAGCAAGATCCCGTGGTTCGCCACCGAGCCCAAGGAAGCGACCGACGAGCCCGGCGAGAAGGGACATACGCTGGTCGAGGGCTTCGTGACCGCGTCGCTGCTGTTCTGCGTCGGCGCGATGACGGTACTCGGTTCGATCAAGGACGGACTCGGCGATCACTCCGTGCTCTACCTCAAGTCGCTCCTCGACGGCTTCGCCGCGCTGTTCCTGGCTACGACGCTTGGTATCGGCGTGGGGCTCTCGATCATCCCCGTGATCATCGTGCAAGGCGGTATCGCGCTTTCCGCTCACGCGATCCAGCCGTATATGACGCCGGCCGTCATCTCGTCGCTCACCTGCGTGGGAGGTGCGCTCATCTTGTGCATCGGCCTTGATCTGAGCGGCATAAAGCGCTTGCCGGTGGGCAACATGCTGCCGGCGATCATCATCGCCGCGGTCGCCGGCGGGCTTCTCGGCTGAAGCCTGAGACGGGACGCGCCGCCGTCTCGCCGCCATTGCATCGCATCACTTCCGCAGCTCGAGGGTTTCCTCGGTTCGTCTCGTTGACAGCGTAACAATGTGATGTTACGTTTCATCACGCGGCGGGGAGATACATCGAGTCACCCCGAGCTGCCATTCGGACGACGCCGATCTGCCTGGATCGGCGAGTAGGGAGCGATCGAAGATGAGCGACCAGCCTGGATCCTCGAATTACGGAGCAGCACCGCCCAACGGCGCGAACACGCCGTGGACGCCGTCGCCGCCGGTTCCGCCCGCACCTCCGTCATCCGCACGTCGCCGAAGCGGCGTTGCAGGGGGATTCATCCTCATAGCGATCGGCCTGCTGTTCCTCGCCGGCCAGATTGTGCCGGGCCTGGCGTGGTGGAGGCTGTGGCCTGCGCTCATCGTGTTCGTGGGCGCTGTACAGATGTTCACGCCCAGCCACCACGACGAGTGGGGCGTCGAGCGCATCATGGACGGCGTCGGCACCGTGCTTTTCGGCCTCGTGCTCCTTGGTAACACGCTCGGCATCGTCTCGTGGACGGTGTGGTGGACGCTGCTCATGTTGTGGCCGGTCCTGCTCATCGCGCTCGGCGTGAGCATCCTCGGGCGGGGGCTGCACCAGTCGTGGCTACGCGCGATGGCGCCGCTGCTCATCTGGATCGCGCTCGGCTACGCGGTGGCGACGTCGTTTACCGGCGTTGGAGGGTTCCGGCCGATCGCTCCACTCACCAACACCGTGACCGCCGGTCAGCCCTTTGCTTTCAGCGAGCCGGTCGGTGGCGCCACCGATGCGAACCTGAACCTCTCGGCCGGAGCGGGAGACATCACGCTGCACGGTGGCTCTGACCTCGTGACCGCCAAGGGAAACACGCCGCTGGGCCAGCCGAGCTTCTCGGTCGACCGTTCGGGCGGCACGGCTAACGTCGACCTTGCGCTCGCGAACACTGACCATGGCGTGTCGGTGCCCGGCTTCAGCGGCGGCGGGCGGGCCGATGTCGCGCTCTCGAGCACGACCGCGTGGAACGCGACGCTCGAGACCGGCGCGGTTAACCTGGATGCAGACCTTTCCGACGTGCCGATCAAGTCGCTGCTACTCAAGACCGGCGCGAGTTCGGCGACGCTGAAGTTCGGCGAAGTGCCGTCGACCGCCAGTTCGACCGACGTCACCGTGAAGGCCGGCGTCTCCAGTATCGAGATCCTCGTGCCGCGCGACGCCGAGCTTCGCGTTGAAGCGAGCAACGGCCTATCGACGACCGACGTCGACAAGCGCCTGCAGGTCGCAGGCGGCGGTGTCTGGCAGACGCCGGGCTACAAGGGCGCGAGCAAAGTCATCAACGTCCGCATAGAGTCCGGGATCAGCTCGATCTCGGTTCAAACCTACTAGGAGGCAGTTGTGAACGGATCCGATCGCCGCTCCGAATGGACGGTACTCGTGGGGATGGGGCTCGTCGCCCTTGGCGCCTGGCTTCTCTTCCAGCACTTCTTCGGCTTCCTCGCCGCGCCCATCGCGGTCATCTTCGACATGATCGCGCGAATCGGCTGGCCGCTGCTGCTGATCTTCATCGGCCTGCTGCTCGTGCTGCGCGCACGCGGCGGCGGCTGGTCGCCCAGCGGCCGGCGGGTGTTCCGCTCGCGAACCGACCGCATGCTCTCTGGCGTGCTGGGCGGCACAGCGGCGTGGCTCGGTGTGAGCCCGACGCCGCTGCGCATCGTCTACGTGTTCTTCACGATCTTCACTGGCCTCTGGCTGGGCCTCGTGATCTACATCCTCGCGACGGTGCTGCTGCGCGAGGAGCCGTATGGCGGCACGGCGCCCATGTCGCCGAGCGGCTACTGGGCTCCGACCCCGCCACCGACCGCCCCGGCTCCTCCGGTGCCGCCCGCGCCGCAGGCGGCGCCCGCGGCGCCCCCCGAGCCGCCGACTCCGCCGGCTGCACCCGCACCGGCGCCCGAGCCTCCGGCTGCGCCTCCCGCGCCACCGGTCCCACCGGCTTCGTAGATGCGAGGGAACCCGATGAACGCAACGGATGACAGCAGGAGGTGGAACGCATGGATCCGGAGATGATCTCGAAGAAGGAACTGCTTGTGAGCGCTGGCATCAGCTACGGCCAGCTCTACCGCTGGAAGCGCAAGGGGCTGATTCCCGAGGATTGGTTCGTCCGAAGGTCGACCTTCACCGGCCAGGAAACGTTCTTCCCGCGTGACAAGGTGCTTTCGCGCATCGAGAAGATCAAGACCATGCAAGACGAGGACGCGTCGCTCGACGAGATCGCCGATGCGGTCGCGCCGAACCTCGGCGAGATCTCGATGACGATCGCCGAGATCCGCGAGCGCGGGCTCGTGTCGGCCGAGGCTGCGGAGATCTTCTCGGAGAAGGTGCGCGACGGCGACGAACCGCTCGTGTTCGGCGAGGTCGTGTCGCTTTCCGCGCTCGACTCGCTGCTCAAGACCGGCGAAGTCAGCATTGAGGAGGGGCGCACGGTTCTTGACGCGCTTCAGGAGAACTACCCGGCGTTTCAGGGTCGCACCGCCGACCTGATCTTCGTACGCCGCATGGGACTTTCGACCGCGCTGCTCGTTTCGGGCGCTGCCGAGGTCCGGTTCGACCGCGCCGCGCGCGTGATCGCGCGGCTCAACCTCGACGAATGCGCCGAATCGCTTCGCGCGCGCATCAAGTAACAGGAGGAGACCTTCGATGGCAGACCAGATACGGACCGATATCAAGACCGCCGGTGGTGGCACGTTCGCAGGCGGCACCTACGGCGAGGTGACGTTTAACGGCAGCGGCACCATCAACGGAGACGTCGACGCCGTAACCTACCGCGTCAACGGCGCGGGCACGGCCAACGGCCGCGTAAAGGCGCAAAGCATCGTGATCAACGGTACCGCAGGCTTCAACGGCGAGGTGCAAGCCAACGAGTTCTCCGTCAACGGCGACGCTAACATCCGAGATGGCGCGGGCGTGGGCAAGCTCGTCATCAAGGGCAATCTCTCGGTGGGCGGTGGAATCGCCGCGCACGAGATCGAGCTGCGCGGATTCCTGCGCATGGGCGGCGACTGCCAGGCCGAGACGTTCTCGGGCGAAGGCGGCTTCAACGTCGCCGGGCTGCTGAACGCCGGCAACATCGACATCACCGTGCAGGCGCCGTCAAGCGCGCGCGAAATCGGCGGGGAGCGCATCGTGGTCCGGCAGCCGTCCGGCAGCCTCGCGACCCTCACCGGGCTGCTCACGATCTGGGCCGAGAAGCGCCTGACCGCCGAGACGATCGAGGGCGACGTCGTCTGGCTCGAGAACACGACCGCCAAGGTCGTTCGCGGCAAGAACGTCACCGTGGGCGCCGGCTGCATCATCGACCTCGTCGAGTACGCCGAGAGCTACACGCCAACCGGTGCCGCGCAGGTCAAAGAGGCGCGCCAGGTGAGCGGGGCGGGCGCCTGATGGCGTGGGACGCAAGCAACTACCTGCGTTTCGCCGACGAGCGCACACGACCCGCGGCCGATCTCGTCGCGCGAGTCGCGGTCGCCGAGCCCGCGCGCGTCATCGACCTGGGCTGCGGCCCCGGCAACAGCACGCGCGTGCTGCGGGAGCGGTGGCCAGCGGCGCGCATCGCCGGTCTCGACACCTCGCCGGAGATGATTGGCGTCGCCCGCGAGAGCAGCGCGGATACTGAGTGGTTGCTCGGCGACGCGGCGAGCTGGCGCTCGGTCGAGCCATTCGACGTCGTGTTCTCGAACGCTGCGCTGCAGTGGATGCCGGATCACGCGGCCCTGGTGCGCCGGCTCTTCGATCAGGTCGCCGACGGTGGCGCTCTAGCGTTCCAGATCCCCAGCGACCGCTACGCCCTTGTGCGGACCCTGATCGACGAGGTCGCCGACGATCCCGCGTGGCGAGAGCGGATGGAGGGGCCGCGCTCGTCGCTGACGATGCAGGCGCCGGCGTTCTACTACGACGCGCTCGTCGACCTGGCCACCCGCCTCGACATCTGGGAGACCGAGTACAGCCACGTGCTCGACGGCCCCGAGGCGATTGTCGAGTGGATCTCGAGTACGGGTCTGCGCCCGTTCCTCGATGCGCTCGACAGCGACGCGGAGCGCGAGCGCTTCTCGGCGATGCTGACCGAGCTCGTCGCCGACGGGTATCCTCGGAGAGTGGACGGGAAGGTGCTGTTCCCGTTCCGCAGGCTGTTCGTCATCGCTTATCGCTGATCGGACGCTCGCCTCAGGCGGACGCAGGAAGGGGGCACGCCGATGAAAGCCGTCGTCGTGTATGAGTCGCTCTGGGGAAACACCGCCGCTATAGCGCGTGCGATCGCCGAAGGGATCGGCGGTGAGGCACGAGCGCTGTCGACCTCAGAGGCCACGCCCGACGCCGTCAAAGGCGCCGAGCTCATCGTGGCCGGCTCGCCGCTTCTCGGCTTCACTCTGCCCACTGAGACCATGCTCGAGGGGATTCGCACGAACCCGGGCACCGGACCCACGCCGCCGGACCTCTCGCAGCCGACCATGCGCACCTGGCTCGCCGGCCTCGCACCCGGCTCGGGTCGCGGCGCCGCGTTCGAGACGCGCATCTGGTGGTCTCCGGGCAGCGCAGCCAAGGCGATCGCGACGCGGCTCGCAAGCGCTGGCTACGCCTCTGCCGACAAGCCCGCCCGCTTCGTCGTGACCGGCAAGTACGGCCCGCTGAAGGATGGCGAGCTCGAGCGTGCCCGCGAGTGGGGCGCCCAGCTTGCGAGCGCGAGCGCGTGAGGGTCGCACCGGGCACTCAGCCGAGCGGCGATGCGTTTGCGGACACCTGGATCGCGCTGCTGCGGGGCGTGAACGTCTCGGGTCAGCGGCGCGTGCCGATGGCCGAACTGCGCCGCGCACTCGAAGACGCGGGGCTAGGAGATGTCCGCACCTACCTGCAAAGCGGCAACGTGGTCTTCACCGCACACGATGGCGAACCGCAGGCTCTTGCCGCGACGATCCGCGAGCGTATCGCCAGCGAGTTCGACCACGACGACGTCGCGGTGATCGTGCTGCGCGCCGCCGAGCTTGCGGCCATCGGCGGTGCCAGCCCGTTCGCGCTCCCCGCCGACGCCGATCCGCGCACACTGCACGCGACGATCTTCGAGCGCGCTCCGGAGGCGGGCGAGTTCGCAGCACTGGGGCTTCCGGTCCGAGAGGGCGAGCGGGCACAGCTTGTCGGCAGGGCCGTGTATCTGCTCCTGCCCCACGGTTACGGCACCACGAAGCTCTCGAACGCCTACTTCGAGCGTGCGCTCGGCATGGCCGCGACGACGCGTAACTGGCGAACGGTGACCTCGCTCGTCGAGATGGCGGAAGGCGGAAGCGATGACTAGCGCACCCTGGTACCGAGGCGCGCGTGGCGAGTGGTACGTCGTCGTGCAGGCCGCCCTGTTCGCGCTCATCGCCGCGGGACCGCGCGCGCTCTCGGGTTGGCCCGCGTGGCCGCAGCCGTGGGCGCTCGTTGCGACGTGGGTCGGGTTCGCGATGATGCTTACCGGCGCGGCCGTTGCCGCCGGCGGCGTCTTCCGCCTCGGCCCGAACCTCTCGGTGCTGCCGTACCCTAAGGACTGCCTCGAACTCATCGAGACCGGCCCGTACGCGATCGTCCGCCACCCGATCTACAGCGGCCTGATCGTCGGCGCGCTGGGCTGGGGGCTCTACCTGCACGCCGACCTCACGCTGATCTGGGCGCTCTCGCTGTTCGTGCTGTTCGACGCGAAAGCTCGCCGAGAGGAGATCTGGCTCGCCGAGAAGTTCCCGGAGTACGCCGAGTACCGCACGCGTGTGAAGAAGCTCATCCCCTGGCTGTACTGACCAGCGGGTGGGGCCGAGCACCGCGGGGAATCAACAGGGTGACCATGCCGCTCGATTCCGAGGAGACCCGATGGCTGCGAACGCACCAGGCTCAGGTACGAAAGAGGATCCCTGGGTCCTGAAGACGCCGCCGGGCACGTCCGAGTTCCTCATGTATCGCGACGAGTCCGCGGATCCGCCTGCGATCGTGTGCGTTGTGGGCAAGACCGTGCTCGGCTATCAGCTGCGCGCGATCGAAGACCTGCACGCGATGCTCGAGCGGCACGGCGACTGGATGCCGCTTGGCGCTGCTGACGAGCAGAAGCCTGCGGCCGTGGGCACGGTCGAGGCGTGGGCGCGCTCAGCCGACAATCCCGTGGGCGGCTGGTACGGGCTGAAGAAGGGGTTGCGCGGACGTTTCGGGATGTACATGCCTCCGCTGCTGGAAGTACTCGGACTGGCCGAACTCGAGCACAACCCGCGTAACAACCGGATGCGCGCGCTGTAGCCGACCTGAGACTCGGCAGCACTAAGCGAGAGGGGCCGCCCGTCGCCGGGCGGCCCCTCTCTTCGCAGACGCGTCCGGGCGCTCGGCTAGGGGGTGTCGGGGAGCTCAGAGCCAGCGTGCGGAGCCAGATGGGCGCCAGCGTGGCGTATCGCCTCGATCGGCTGCTCCTCCTCGGTGATGATGACGTCCTTCTTGGTGACCGACAGGTAGACGACCAGTGCGAGGATCGCGCCCAGGAAGATCGCGCTCGTTCCGGTCGTGCCCAGTCCCAGGCCGCCATCGGCACGGTCCGACGACAGGTAGTCCCCGATCGACGCGCCGAGAGGCCTCGTCAGGATGTAGGCCAGCCAGAACCCGAGAACAGCGTTCGTGGACTGGTGCCTATGCTGGACGGCAAGGGCGCCCTTCACGATGTAGTGGCCGGCGGTGACGATCGCGATCGCGCCAGCGAACAGACCGAGCGCCGTCAGGTAGCCGAGGTCCCACTTCTCGGCGACGAGGTCGCCAGCAGCGGTGCCGAGCGCGAACGTGAACAGGATCGTCAGCCAGTAGAATGCCTCACGACGGGTCGTGGTGATGGCGTGGACGGACAGCGACTTCTCGACGGCGTACCAGGCCGCGAAGGTGAGCGCGAGCAGCACGGCGAAGACGGACGTCGTGGTCACAAGGGAGATGCCGAGACCGTCGGTCAGGTTGTCGGTGATGAGAGTGCCGACGACGCTGATGAGTACGACCGCCAGCCAGTAGATCGTCGGGACGTACTTCCTCGTCTTGAACTGGAAGAACAGCGTGACTACCAAGAGGACTCCGCACACGAGCGACGTTCCCGTCAGACCGAAATTGAGCGTGCTGTTCAAGTAATCTGCTGCGGTTTCACCGACCGTCGTGCATAGGATCTTGATGATCCAGAAGTAGATCGTGATTTCTGGAACCTTATTCAACATCTTTCGAAGTTGCAGCGGATCGATTGGCAACGTTCGTCCTCCTGTTATCGGGGGGTTCGGGTTGTGGTACAACGCCTGTTTATCACGGTGCCGATGAGAAGAAGATGAGAGTTGCCGCGGCACGAAAAGAGTCGGGCCGCCCCGAAGGACGGCCCGACCGATCGCTGCAATCAGCTGCTCATTACGTTTGTCGTTTCCCGCCCATGAGCGCGACGCTACTCACAACACCCACAATCAGGAACCCGCCAAGTACCCACCAGAAGTACTTCCTCGGGTTGACGCCCGGATCGGCGATCGTCGCGCGCTGGACTCCGTTGATTTGCAAGATGTACGCCTCGACGTTCGCGATCTGCGGCTGCGTGAGCGCGTACGTGTTGCCGAACGATGGCATCTTCAGCTTGGCGTTCGCGCCGTCAGTTGTCGCTAGCGGCACTGAGCCGTCCTGGAGGAAAGGATCGAGGCCGTCGATGAACTGCTGTACGTCCGAAACATGGCCGTTCGCATCGGCGCCGCTGAGCTCCGGGTCGAGGGGAGTGACTGCGGGCACCGTGCCGTCGGCGGAGTCGGGGTTGTTGACCCCGCCCTTGCCGTCCTTTCCATGACACTGGACGCAATATGCGTTGAAGATCAGTTCTCCGTGATCCGCGCTGCCGATCATGTGTGACGCGGCGCTTGGGCCGGGCACCGGCCGCGTGGACTCGATCGCCGAGTCAGGCGTGGCCGCAGGCGGTCCGGCAGGCGCCGTCACGGGAGGAGGATTCCCGGTCGCACCCAGCCACGTGAGGGCTCCGATGCCGCCGAGAATGAGCGCGAACGCGATCATCGAGACCGGCCGCTTGAGCGGGCTGCGCTCCGGCTTCCGGTCGAGCCACGGGACGAGGACCAACAGCGCGATCCCAATTGCAGGGATTGCCACGAACCCGATCCACTCCAGCGGGCCGTTGAGATATTTGAGCAGCTGGAAGAGCCAGAGGAATGGCCAGTCCGGTCTCGCCACGTAGGTGGGGTCGATCGGATCGGCGGGACCGGCGACCGGCGTGAACTTCCATGCGCTGAGCCAGACGATGACCGTAAGCAGACCGCTGTAGACCATGAGGTCCATGATCACCTGTTCTGGGAAGAACCGTCCGACCTTGTTGGAGGGCTTGATGGTGCCGGCCGCGCCGCTCTTGCGGAACGTGACCATGTGCAGCCCAAAGACCGCGAGAATGAGAAGCGGCGCGATCGCGATGTGGAGCGGGAACATCCGCGATAGTGTCAGCTGACCGGGGGTCGCTCCGCCGAAGACCTTGTCGCGCACAAGGCCGCCGATGCCGGGGATGCTTCCGGCCAGGCCAGCGCCGACGCGAGCAGCCCAGTAGCCCTTCTCGTCCCAAACCAAAGGCCCGCCCGTGAACACGGCGAGTAGCGTGAAGACGAACATCAGAACGCCCAGAATCCACGTGAGTTCGCGGGGCTTCTTAAACGCCCCCCAGATGAAGACCTGGGCGAGATGGAGGATGACGAGCACGATCATCGCGTTCGCAGCCCAGAAGTGGATGCCGTGTACGAGCCAGCCGAAGGGAACCTGGAAGCGGATGAAGTTTACGCTAGCGTACGCAGAGGCCGTGCTTGGGACGTAGTAGAAGAGCTCGAAGATGCCGGTCACAACGAGCGTGAAGAATGTGAGAATCGTAGCGCTACCGAGTACGTAGGTGAACTTGGCGCCGCCGGGGATGTCCTCGTCGAGCAACGCGTGCATCGCGCTTCCACCGCCCAGCCGAGACTCCCACCAACCATTCTGCTTTGTCATCGTCATCGCCCCCTATACCGGGGTCTTCTGGGAGACGCCAGGCTGGTATTGAACCCACTGCACGAACAGCGCACCGCTCTCGATCTTGGATGGCAGGATATCGAGCCCGCGTGGCGTGGGACCGGTGACGCGAGCACCGTTCAAGGCGAAGATACTTCCGTGGCAGGGGCAGACGTATTCCTTCTTCTCGCGGTCGAAGAATACCTGGCACCCCAGATGTGGGCAGACAGGCGAGTAGACGACGATGTCGGTGTCCGAGTTCTTCATCGCGTACACGGAGTGTGGAACCTGCGCGAAGTTATAGGCATCCTGAGCGGTCTCCACGAAGCTGAGGCCGTAAGGCTCTCCGACGGGGATCGTGCTGACATCGGCGACCCTAACGAAGTCGCCCGGCTTGGCTTGTTCCACCGCCTTTGCTATCGATCCCACAAGTGGGATGCCCACGACCAGAGCAGCGAAAGCCGTCCCCAATCCGACGGCCCACCCGACGAAGCCACGCCGCGTGACCTCCCCGGTTTCGTTCGGCCCGAACTCAGCCATGCGTCCTCCTCCTTCTTCGCTGACCGCTCGGCAAGACCGCGCGGACCAAAGCGAGTGGTAGTACTTGGCTGGTGTATACCCGAGTGACGGGAGCTAGAGTTCCGCGCGCCAACCTGCGGGAATGTGAGCGCTCGGGCAGATGTCCTCCAGGAAGCACGCGCCGCATGCCGGCCGTTTCGCGGTGCAGATCTGGCGGCCGTGGGTGATGAGGTCGTAGTTGACCCGGTGCCAATGATCTCGTGGGAAAATCGTCATGAGGTCGCGTTCGACCTTGTCCTGGTCGTGCTCGGTGGTGAGGCCGAATCGGTGGGCGAGGCGAAAGACATGTGTGTCGACCGCGATTCCCTCGACGATGCCGAACGCCTCGCCGAGCACGATGTTCGCTGTCTTGCGAGCTACTCCCGGAAGCGTCGTCAGTTCCTCCATGGTTTGCGGCACCTCGCCGCCGAACTCGGCGACGATGGAGCGCGCCGTCGCGATGATGTTCTTCGCCTTCTGGTGGTAGAACCCCAGCGTCCGGACGTACTCCTCGACCTCGAGCTGATCCGCCGCGGCGAGATCGGCGGGCGCGGGGTAGCGTTCGAAAAGCGCGGGTGTTGCCTTGTTCACGCCGACGTCGGTGGTCTGCGCGCTCAGGATGACGGCGATCAGGAGCTGGTAGGGATCGACGAAATGCAGCGCGGCGTGCGGATCGCCATAGTGCGCTTCGAGGCGCACGGTGTAGACGGTTGCGAGGCGCGAGCGCTCCTCGGCTGTTAGCTGAGGGACGGGCTCATCGGAGGCGCGGGCGGCGGTCATGGGCGGGCTCCTCGGCGGGTGGACGTTGCGAAGAAGATACCCGAGACGGGCCGGCGGCGGCGCGCGGTGTGAGCCAGTCCGGCCGCGCCAGTAGCAGCGCGCTCCACGCGATGAGGCACACCGATCCCGCGAGCACCGCGTTTGACGGTCCGATGAACTGGCCTAGCAATCCGAATGCAAGTCCGGAGATCGGCATGATCCCGATGAACGAGGTTACGAACAAGCCCATCACTCGCCCACGCAGGTGCGGGGGAGCTGAGGACTGGATCGATGTGTTGGCGAGCGAGTTCGTCGTCATGAGCGCGGCGCCCGCGAACGCCGAGACGACTATCGACAGCCACAGGGTGCGCGATAGCGAAAAGACCAGCAGCAGCGCTCCGAAGATGAGCAGCGAGACCGGAATGATGCGGTTGCGGCGCACCGTGCTCGGCAGGCTTGCGACGCTGAGCGCACCTATCATCGCCCCGAGGCCGTTTGCGGCCATGATGAACGCGACTGCTTGCTTGTAGGCGCCGGTTCCTTCGGCGAGATGCAGTGTCTTGTCCACGATCGCCGGCAGCAGCGTCATGTACGGCAAGCCGAAGATCGTCATGATCGCGGTGCTTAGGATCAGCGTCCCCACGGCCCGGTTTTCGCGCGCGTACTGCAGGCCGCCGAGGAGCGTCTTGATAGCGCCTTCGCGTACGCGCTTCTCGGCGAAGGCGGCGGTTCGCGGCCGGATGACCGAGAGCGCGGCAATCACGAACAGGAAGCTCGCGGCGTTCACGTAGAAGATCTCGCCCATTCCAGCGCCCGCAATGACGAGTGCGCCTGCGATCAACGGGCCGATCAGCCGGGACGACTGGAACTGCGCCGAGTTCAGCGCGATGCCGTTGAGCAGCGACTCGCGGGGGACGAGATCGGGAAGCATCGCCTGCCACGCCGGGAACTGCACCGCGGCGAAGACGCCGGCCACGATGCCGAGCGCCGCGACCCAGATTAGCGCCGCGATCGCGTTGGCACCCCCCGAGAGCGTGCCGTGGTTGTAGAGCCAGCCCAGAGTCGCCGCCTGCACGAGCAGCACGACCTGAATCCAGATCAGGAGGCGGCGCCGGTCGACGCGATCGGCGAGCAACCCGCCGGGAATCGCAAGGAACAGCACTGGGATTCCCGCGATGAAGTTGATGAGGCCGAGGTCGAACACGGAGCGCCGGAACGAGAACACGACGATGCCGAGCGCGTAGTTCTGCATCCACGTGCCTACGTTGCTGACCAGTGCTCCAGACCAGAACCACGTGAAGTCGCGGTTGCGAAACGACTGGAACGTCCCGCCGTGACTCGCGATGGACTGAGGTGGCGCCTCCTCGTCGGCTTCGAGGGTCTCGACGCGATCCTCGGGCGCGGCGCTGCCGTCGGTTTCGGCGTCTCGTCGGGCTTCATCGGCCACGAAGTGGGTCCTTTCGGCGGGCGCGGGGCTAGGCGGTTGCCACGCTCCTATCATAGCCATGCGCCGCGACACCGAAGCGCTGAGCCCGCGTGGCTGTCTATGCCGAGAACCGCCGCCGCGATAGACTGACCGACGAGCCGCAGGCGTAAGCGCCGCCGGCCGGAATCTCGAGCGAGGGGCGGGTTGCGCATGGCGCGTCGGGTGCTGGTGGTGTTCGGGACGCGTCCTGAGGCAATCAAGATGGCGCCCGTCGTAGCCGAACTCGCATCGCGGGACGGCTTCGAGCCGATCGTCGCGGTCACGGCGCAGCACCGCGAGATGCTCGACCAGGTGCTCGAACTCTTCGCGATCACGCCCGACCACGACCTCGACATCATGGTGCCGGGCCAGACGCTCACCGACATCACCGTGCGTTCGCTCTCGGGCCTCACGCCGCTCATCGAGCAGGTCGACCCGCACGCGGTGCTCGTGCAAGGCGACACGACCACGACGTTCGCGGCCGCGCTCGCGGCGTTCTACCACAAGGTGCCGGTCGGCCACGTCGAGGCGGGACTCCGCACCGGCGACATATACCGGCCGTTTCCCGAGGAGGTCAACCGCCGCCTCACCACACGCCTCGCACGCTGGCACTTCCCGCCGACGGCGACATCGGCGAGCCATCTGCTCAACGAAGGCGTCGACGCAGCCGCGATCACCATCACCGGCAACACCGTCGTCGACGCGCTGCTCCACGTGCGCGAGTTGCCGTACGAGTTCCCGCCGGGCGGCGCGGTCAGCGACGCGATCGCGCGCGGCGAGCGCATCGTGCTCGTCACAGCGCACCGCCGCGAGAGCTGGGGCGAGCCGATGGTGCGGATCTTCTCGGCGGTCAAAGAACTCGCCGAGAAGTATCCCGACATCCACGTGTTCGTCGCCACCCACAAGAACCCGGTCGTCGCCGAGATTGCGCACGCGATCCTCGGGCCGGTCGAGCGTGTGGACCTGCTCGAGCCTCTCGGCTACCTGCCGTTCGTGAAGCTCATGGACCTCTCGACGCTCATCCTCTCGGACTCAGGCGGCGTGCAAGAGGAGGCGCCCACGCTCGGCAAACCGACGCTCGTGCTGCGCGAAGTTACCGAGCGCCCCGAGGCGATCGAGGCCGGCGTCGTCGAGCTCGTGGGGACCGACACCGAGTTCATCGTCGAGCGCGCGTCCCGGCTGCTCACGGACGCCGCCGCCTACGCCGAGATGGCGCAGCCGGCGAATCCGTTCGGCGACGGCACCGCTGCAACTCAGATCGTCGACGTGCTCGAGCGGGAGCTGTAGCCGGCTCCGCTCGCGACCGCGGTGGCGCCCCCGCTGCGGCCGTTCGCATGCGTTGCGAGCCCGCCAGCGGCTTGACCCTCCTCGGCCACGGGACTACCCTGAGTCGCCCCGCCCGGCTTGCCGGAAGCGGGCTTTCGTGCTGTTCGACCACCGCCGAGGAGTCCTCGCCGCATGCTCATCAACCGCCTCGCAGCTTCCCTGTCCGCCGCCAAGCCGTTCGCGACTATCGCCGATGCGCTCGCCCGCGGCGACGACGCCACGCTCGCCGCCCCCGGGCTCATCCGGCCGGCGCTCGTTGCGTCGATCTTCGCGCTCGAGCCGCGACCGGTCCTCGTCGTGCTCGCCGGCGAGGAGTCGGCCGAGCGCTTCTGGCGACAGACCGCCTCGCTGCTCGACCGCTCGCGCGTGCTGCATCTGCCCGACCGCGCCGATCTGCCGTGGACCGATGCCGCGCCCAACCTCGCGGCCATCGGCGCGCGCAGCCACGCGCTGTACGCGCTCGACAAGAACCGGCCGCAGGTCGTCGTCGCCTCGGCACGCGCGCTCATGCGCACGGTGCCGCCGCAGGGCAGCCACGTCTTCGACCCGCTCGTGCTCGCGGCAGGCGCATCGCTTGACCTCGACACCGCGGTCGCGACGCTCGCGCGCATGGCCTACGAGCGCGTCGAGTCCGCCGAGTCGCCCGGCCAGTTCGCAGTGCGCGGCGGCATTCTCGACGTCTATCCGGCCGGCAGTTCTTCGCCGGTCCGCGTCGAGTTGTTCGGCGACGAGATCGAGACGCTTCGCCATTTCGTGCCCTCCACCGGCCAGGCGATCGGCGACGCCGAGCCCATCGAGGTCTTCCCCTGCCGAGAACTCGCGATCTCCGCCCGAGGCGCCGAAGTCGCCGAGAAGCTCCTGCGCGACCGCGCGCTCAAGCAGCCAGCGATCGCCCACGAGCTCGAACTGCTGGGCGAGGGGGTGTACTTCAACGGCATCGAGCGCTACCTGCCGCTGTTCTACAAGCGCGTGGGGATGGCGACCGAGTACCTCGGCACCGAGACGCTCGTCGTGGTCGCCGAGCCGCGCTCGCTCTTCGACGACGCCGTCCGCTACCGAGAAGAACTCGAGGCCGCTGCGGCCTCGATCAGCCACCGGTCGCTCGTGCCGGGCAAGTCCGCGCTCGAGGGGCTCTTCCTCACGCCGGCGCAGCTCGATTTCGGCGAGCGCCAGCGGCTCACGCTCGTCTCGCTGCACCGCGCGGGTGCTGGCGTCGATGCGCAGCTCGCCGCCCGCCGCCCGGAAGTCTCCGGTGGTGAGGAGCGCTTCATCGGCGGCGTGCGCTCGCTCTCATCGACCGGTTATTCGGTCGCGCTCACCGTGCCAGACCGCCGCGCGCGCAGGCGCATCGCCGATTCGCTCGCAGTCGCCGGCGTGCCCTTCGCCGAGGAGCGCGACCACACGGTCCTCGCGACCGCCGACCGCGCGCTCTCGGCCACAGCGCTCACGATCACCGACACCGACGTGCCTGCCGGCTTCGTCATCCCCGACGCCAAGATCGCGGTCATCTCGATCGACGACGTCTACCCGCGCTCGCAGGTCCGGCGCGCCCGTCGTCAGATCGACCCGACGCGCGTGACCTTCGGCTTCGCTCCGGGCGACTTCGTCGTCCACGCGACGCACGGTATCGCGCTGTTCAAGGAGATGGTGCGCCAGGAGGTTCTCGGCTCGGAACGCGACTACCTGCTGCTCGAGTACTCGAAGGGCGACAAGCTCTACGTCCCGGTCGAGCAGATCGACCGCGTCACGAAGTATGTCGGCGCCGAAGGCAGCTCGCCGCGCGTCACCCGCTTGAACACAGCCGACTGGTCCAAGGCGACCGGCAAGGCGCGCAAGGCGGCGCGTCAGCTCGCGTTCGACCTCGTCGACCTCTACGCCCGCCGCTCGACGGTGACCGGGTTCGCGTACGGTCCCGACACGCCGTGGCAGATGGAGATGGAGGCGTCCTTCCCGTTCGAGGAGACACCCGACCAGCTCGCCGCAATCGCTGACGTCAAAGCCGACATGGAGTCCGAGAAGCCCATGGACCGCCTGATCTGCGGCGACGTGGGCTACGGCAAGACCGAAGTCGCCATCCGCGCCGCGTTCAAGGCGACTCAGGACGGCAAGCAGGCCATGGTGCTGTGCCCGACGACGATCCTCGCGCAGCAGCACTTCACGACCTTCTCCGAGAGGTTCGCGCCGTATCCGGTGAAGGTAGAGGTGCTATCGCGTTTCCGCTCAGACGAGCAGCAGAAGACCGCACTCGCCGGCTTCCTCGCGGGCGAGGTCGATATCCTCATCGGTACGCACCGGCTGCTCTCGCGCGACGTCGCGCCGAAGAATCTCGGGCTCGTGATCATCGACGAGGAACAGCGCTTCGGCGTCGAGCACAAGGAGCACATGAAGAATCTGCGCGAGCAGGTCGACGTGCTTACCCTGTCAGCGACGCCGATACCGCGTACCCTCCAGATGTCGCTTTCCGGCGTGCGCGACATGAGCGTCATCGACACGCCGCCGCCCAACCGTTTCCCGGTGATGGTGCACGTGGGCGAGTGGGACGAGGACGTCGTCAGCGGTGCCGTCCGCCGAGAACTGGAGCGTGGCGGGCAGGTCTACTACGTCTCCAACCGCGTCAAGACGATCGACGACGCAGTGCGCCGAGTCACCGACGCAGCACCCGAGGCCCGCATCGGCGTGGCGCACGGGCAGATGAGCGAGCGCGAGCTCGAGCGGGTCATGGAGGCGTTCTCGGCAAACGAGATCGATGTGCTCGTCGCCACCACCATCATCGAGAGCGGCATCGACAACCCGCACTCCAACACCCTCATCATCGAGGACTCGCAGCGACTCGGCCTCGCGCAGCTCTACCAGCTCAAGGGCCGCGTCGGGCGCAGCCACATCAAGGCGTACGGGTACTTCCTCTTCCCGGCCACAGCGGCGCTCACCGAGCAGGCCCTGGAGCGGCTCACGGCGATCGGCGAGAACACCGAGCTGGGCAGTGGCATCAAGGTCGCCATGCGCGACCTCGAGATTCGCGGCGCAGGCTCTCTTCTCGGCGCCGAGCAAAGCGGGCAGATGAGTGCGGTCGGCTTCGACCTGTTCGCGCAGATGATCAACGAGGCGGTCAGCGAGGCCCGCGGCGAGCCCGTGGCGGCGTTCCCCGACATCCGTGTCGACCTGCCGGTCGCGGCCTTCCTTCCCGAGACCTACGTCGAGGCCGCCGACGAGCGCGTGCGCTTCTACCGGCGCCTCGCTGGCTCGCCCTCGATCGAGGCGGTCGACAACGTGGTCGCCGAGCTCGTCGACAAGTACGGCCTGGCGCCCGAGCCGGCCCGCAACCTCGTCGACATCGCCCGCATCCGGGCGATGGCTGCCGAGGCCGGGGCGACCAACGTCGCCATCGTTCGGCGCCGTCTCACCGTCTGGCCGCTTTCGCTCTCCGACGAGCGACGCGGCAAGCTTGCGGCTCAAGGCGTCGTCTGGATGGAACGCGAGCGGAAAGCCGCTCGGGCACTGGACTATGGAGAGTCTGTGACCCATGCAGCTCTAGGCATGCTCGGTGCTATACTGGCGCCTGTCTGACCACGGCTATCAGGAGGAATCGGGCCGATGAAGTCCACTCGTCTACTGCTCGTAACCGCGCTCTTGGGAGTGCTCGTTGCGACTGCGTTCGCTACCGGCGGATGTTCGAATAAGAACGTCGCCGCGAAGGTCAACGGCGACACTGTTTCGATGACCACGCTCAACACCCAGCTCGACCAGCTCAAGAAGCAGTACCCGACGATGTTCACCGGCGCCGACGGCGAAGGGCGACTTCTCGACTTCAAGCAGCGCCTTCTGGACAACCTCGTCAACCAGAAGCTCATCGAGCAGGCCGCGAAGCAGAAGGGTGTCGCCGTTTCAGACGCTGACATCCAGAAGCAGGTCGATCAGCTCAAGAGTGGATTCAAGGACCAGGCCCAGTTCGAGGCAGCTCTCAAGAGCGCGGGCATGACGCTTGATTCGCTCAAGGAGCAGGTCACACAGCAGCTCATCACCAACAAGCTCATGGAGTCGCTGGCGTCGAATCAGCAGGTCACGAACGCCGACATCGAGGCCTACTACAACAAGAACAAGGCGCAATTCAACCAGAAGGCCCAGAAGCGCGCCTCACACGTCCTCTTCAAGACCACCAACAAAGCAATCGCCGAGAAGGTGCTCAAGCAGCTTCGGGCCGGAACGATCGCTTTTGCGGCCGCCGCGAAGAAGTACTCCATCGACACCGCGACCGCTGCCAACGGTGGGGACCTGGGCTGGCCGAACGGAACGAGCTACGTACCTGAGTTCCAGGCCGCGCTCGACAAGCTGAAGAAGGGCCAGATGTCGAGCCTCATTCAGTCCACCTACGGCTACCACATCATCCTGGTCACCGAGACTCGGGCGGCCAAGCAGCAGACGGTGGCCGACGTGAAGACCCAGATCCAGCAGATCATCCTGCAGCAGCGCAAAGCCGATGCCTACCAGCAGTTTCTCGACCAGCTGCGCAAGACCGCCAAGATCGAGATCCTGGATCCTGATCTGAAGGCCGGTGCAGGCAAGAGGGCTGCTTCCACGAACGCGACCGCCGCCAAGTAGCTTCCGAGCTGCATTTCGCCGGCAGGGGGAGCCGTGGGACATGGGTTCGACGAGTTCGTTGATGTGATCGCCGCCCTGCGGGCCCCCGACGGGTGTCCGTGGGACCGCGAGCAGACCCACCGCTCGATCGCGAAGAACATGGTGGAAGAGGCCTACGAGGCCGTCCACGCCATAGAGACAGGCGACGTCGCCGAGCTTCGAGAGGAGCTTGGCGACGTTCTTCTGCAGGTGGTGCTGCACGCACAGATCGCCGCCGACGACCACGAGTTCACGATCGACGACATCGTGGCTGGGATCACGGCCAAGATCGTCCGCCGCCACCCGCACGTCTTCGGCGATTCCGAAGCTGCCGGCAGCGCGACCGAGGTGCTCGCGAAGTGGGACCAGATCAAGGCCGTCGAGCGTGCCGAGAAGTCCCAAGGCCTGCTCGACACCGTACCGCACGCACTTCCAGCGCTCATGCTCGCGCAGACGATCTCGCGCAAGGCTGTCTCGGCGGGGTTCGAATGGGAGACACTGGACGGCGTGTGGGAGAAGATCCATGAAGAGCTCGATGAACTGGCAGCCGAGGAGCCCGGAAGCCCCGAGGCCGCCAGTGAGATCGGCGACGTGCTCTTCACGATCGTGAATCTCGCTCGCAAGCAGGGAATCGACGCCGAGACGGCGCTTCGCGGAACGTGCGACAAGTTCCGCGCGCGCTGGTCGGCGATGGAGGAATCGGCCGCACGAGAGGGCCGAGACGTGAGCGATATGTCGCTCGAAGAACAAGAAGCGCTGTGGCAAGAGGCCAAGCGCACGGAGAAGGGGACGCAGCAGCTATGAGCATCATCACCGACATCTACGCCCGCGAGATCCTTGATTCGCGCGGCAATCCCACGGTTGAGGTCGAGGTCGTCCTCGACGACGGCTCGTTTGGCCGCGCCGCCGTGCCATCAGGTGCATCGACCGGCGCGTTCGAAGCGGTTGAGCTGCGCGACACCGAGTCCGCCCGATACCTCGGCAAAGGCGTCATGACCGCGGTCGAGAACGTGAACTCCATCATCGCCGATGAGATCGTCGGTATGGACGCGACGGACCAGCGCGCACTCGACGAGGCACTCATCGAGCTCGACGGCACCCCGAACAAGAGCAACCTGGGCGCGAATGCGATTCTCGGCGTGTCGCTCGCCGCAGCGAAGGCCGCTGCGGAGTCGACCGAGCTCACCCTGTACAGCTACATCGGCGGCGCAAACGCGCACGTGATTCCGGTGCCGATGATGAACATCCTCAACGGCGGTGCGCACGCCGACAACAACGTCGACCTGCAGGAGTTCATGGTCATGCCGGTGGGCGCCACGACGTTTGCTGAGGGCCTTCGCTGGTGTGCCGAGATCTACCACACGCTCAAGAAGGTGCTGCACGACCGCAAGCTGGGAACGGCTGTCGGCGACGAAGGCGGCTTCGCGCCGAACCTCGAGTCCAACGAGGAAGCGCTCGCCATCATCGTCGAGGCCTGCACGCAGGCCGGCTACACACCCGGTGAGCAGGTGCGCATCGCGCTCGATCCCGCGTCGACGGAGTTCTACGACGCCAAGCGCGGCGTCTACGTTCTCGCCGGCGAGGGCCGCGAGCTCACGAGCGAGCAGATGGTCGACTTCTACGCGGACCTCGTCGAGCGCTACCCCATCATCAGCATCGAGGACGGCATGGCCGAGGAGGACTGGGACGGCTGGAAGCTTTTGACGGATCGTCTCGGAAGCAAGATCCAGCTCGTGGGCGACGATCTCTTCGTCACCAACACCGAGCGCCTCAAGCGCGGTATCGACCTCGGCGTCGCAAACTCGATCCTCATCAAAGTGAACCAGATCGGTTCGCTCACCGAGACGCTCGACTGCATCGAAATGGCGAAGCGGGCCGGGTACACGTGCGTGATTTCGCACCGTTCCGGCGAGACAGAGGACACCACCATCGCCGATCTCGCCGTCGCGGTGAACGCCGGCCAGATCAAGACCGGCGCGCCGGCGCGCTCCGACCGCGTCGCGAAGTACAATCAGCTCCTGCGCATCGAAGAAGAGCTTGACGCGTCCGCCGGTTACCCCGGACTCGAGGCGTTCTACAACATCAAGGGTTGATTCGGCCAGGACAGGTGGGCGCGATCCGCGTCCGCCTGTCGGCTCGAAGTCAGGAGCACCGCAGGCCGATGAGCGAGCCCAAGAAGAGAAGCCAACTCGTACCCGCTGAATTCGGCGTGCCCATCCAGTCTGCTCTCGCCAAACGGGAGCGGTTCGCGAACCAGTACGACTACGACTATGGCCAGGAGCGCATCTTCCTGCAGCTCGTCCCGGCGCTTCTCGCCGAGATCCCGGACGACGTCGAACTGCTCGAAGTGGGCGCCGCCACGGGCTTGATGACGGGGCCGCTCCTGAGCAAGGCCAAGCACCTGACCGCACTCGAACCGTCTCCGGGCCTGCTTCGCCGCCTCGTGTCGAGCGATGTCGCGAGCGATCCGCGTCTCGGGACGATGCTGGGCATGGCCGAGGACCTCACCGCCGAGGCGATGTTCGACGTCGCGGTCGTCACGTTCACGCCGCGCCGGGGGATCGGGCTGCTTCATCTCCTCATGTCGCTCGCGCGGCACGTGCGCCAGCGCGTCGTGATGATGCTTGACGACGACGGCTCGCTCGACTGGGCGTACCTCGCGCGAGCCGCCTCCTCGCAAGGCTTCGACATCCGGATACACCTCGTCAGCGAAGGCGGCGACGTCGCCGAGCCGAAGCGCGCCGTGATCCTCGTCGCAGACGTGAGCGCTTTCACCGACGATGCCGAGCCTGAGGACATATGGGAGTTCGAGAGCCGGACGCTCGAAGTCCCCTACCCGGCGCCGCGCGGCGCCGCGACCCGAGTCGTGCGCTACTTCATGACGGCGGGCGAGAGGGCGCTTCTGATCCGTACCGCCGATGCGGGTGCTGAGCGCCTCTACGGGAACCTGCGCACCGCGGTGCACCGTTTGGGGCGTGACGAGGTCACCGTGCGGCGGGTCGAGGACGGAATCCAGATCGTCCGTCTGCCCAAGGCGATCGAGTAGGAAATGGCACCGTTCGCCACGCGATTGCGCCCGCTCCCCATAACACTTTCGCCTTCCACGCGCTTGAGCTGCGGTTTCGTCTCGCATCTGGGGTAGCTTGAACGTGGCGCTTGTGCGCCATGGAAGGAGACACGTCATGCGTCGTACCAGAATCGTCGCTACACTCGGCCCCGCCACGGATCCACCTGACGTCCTTGAGGCGTTGCTCGCGGCGGGCGTCGACGTGGTGCGCCTCAACGCCGCGCACGCGGACACCGACGCTCTCGACGCGACGTTGTGTGCCGTGCGCTCCACCGCCGAGAAGCTCGGTCGCCATGTGGGTGTGCTCGTGGACCTGCCCGGCCCGAAGATTCGCGTAGGCGGGATGGCGCCGGGAACCGTGCTCGAGGTCGGCGCCACCTTCACCCTGACCGCCGAGGACTGCGTCGGCGACGTGACGCGTGCGTGCGTCACCTACGCGGGTCTGGCCGCAGATCTCACTGCAGGCAACCGCGTCCTCATAGACGACGGCCGGGTGGAGCTCGAGGTCGTCTTGGCCGACAGCGCCTCGGGGTGTGTGGTCACTCGCGTCGTTGTGGGCGGTCCGCTCACAAGTAACAAAGGCGTCAACGTCCCCGGTGTGACGCTGGGGGTTTCGGCTATCACCGATGTCGATCGTGCGGCTGTCGAATGGGCATGCGGGACCGATGTCGATTTCGTAGGCCAGTCCTTTGTTCGCTCGGCCACCGACATACAGGACCTGCGCGCGCTTATGACCCGGCCGATCTCCATCGTCGCCAAGATCGAGAAGCACGAGGCGGTCGCCGCACTTGGCGAGATCATCACAGCGGCGGACGCCGTGATGGTTGCTCGCGGCGACCTCGGCGTCGAGACCGCGCCCGAGCAGGTACCCGTCATCCAGCGCCGAATCATCGAGGCCGCCCGGCGAGTGGGCAAGCCGGTCGTCATCGCGACTCAGATGCTCGACTCGATGACCCACGCACCCAGGCCGACGCGCGCCGAGGCAAGCGACGTCGCCAACGCGATCTTCGCCAGGGCGGACGCGGTCATGCTCTCGGGCGAGACGGCGGTAGGGGACAACCCGGTGCTCGTCGTGGAGACGATGGGGCGGATCGCGAAGACGGCGGAGGAAGCGATCAGTGGTGCCGAGCGTGACGCACATGCAGCGACAGCGGACGTCCAGGAAGCGGTGAGCGCCGCCGTGTGCGATCTCGCCTCCGACCTGCGGCTTGCCGCGATCGTGCCACTCACGGAGTCGGGGGCAACTGCGCTCGCCGTTGCACGCCACCGGCCGGATACGCGCATCATCGCCGTGACGCCCGCCGCAGCCGTAGCGCGCCATCTCGGATTGGTCTGGGGCGTGCTGCCGTTCGTCATCGATTTCCCCGCAGACACGGACCAGCTTCTGGACGAGGTGTGCGACGCCCTGCGCGACGCGAGGCTCATTACGCCCGGTAGTCGCATCGCGATCACCGCCGGCCGTTCGACTCGGACAGAGGGCGGCACCGACTTCATTCAAGTTCGCGAACTGTGAACACTGCGACCGTTGACCTAGAGGCTGTCGAACACACGTTCGAATCTCTCAACCTCAACCTGACCTATAGAGGACACACGCGCCGTTTGGTGCTACCATCGGCACCGAGGTGACCAGCCCGGTCACTCATCGCTGGCCTGCACACAGGACTCTGAGGTATGACGCCTAGGAACACGCAGCTAGGGGCTTCAGCGAAAGCGCAACGGGCATCCGGATCCCGGGTGGCTCGTGTGGCGCCATCGCTCGCTTCCCGCACCAGGCCCGCGTCGGCGCGCCCTTCAGTTGCGCGCTCGACCGCGCCCTCGAAGCCTCGAGCGCGCGACACCTCATCGCATCGCTGGTGGCTGCTGCCTCTCGTCATCGTGGCCGTGATCTCGTTCTTCATCGCAGCGTACTATCCCGTTGCGCGAGTCCAGTATCGCGAGACGCGCGAGCGGACGAGGTTGCAGACCGAACTCACCGCGATCCAGGCGCGCAACGACCGCCTGCGTACCGACGTCGCCCGGCTCAAGACGCCGGAGGGTGTCGAAGACTATGCGCGGCTCCAGCTTGGCATGGTCAAGAAGGGCGAGCACCAGGTCATCGTGGTCGACGGCAGCGAGCCGACGCAGACGACCACCGCCCTCACGCTTCCGGAGATCGACTCGGAAGAGGCGGTGAAGCCGCCGGTTGGGCAGTGGTCCGCCTTCCTCGACGCGGTCTTCGGCGTTCAGTGAGCGAGCCCGAGCCGCATCTCCCGTCGCCCGCTGACGCCACTCTAATCGCCGAGCAGATCGGACGCGCTCCTCGCACGCCGTGGCGGGTCGCCTCGCGCTGCTCCTTCGGTCGGCCGACCGTGATCGTCTCCCCATCCCGGCTTGCGGACGGCACGCCCTTCCCCACGTACGCGTGGCTCACCTGCCCGCACCTCGTTGAGCGCGTCGGCGCGCGCGAGTCCGCAGGCGCTGCAGCCGCGTTCGCGGCACGCGCGGAGAGCGACGCGTCGCTCTCCGGGGCGCTGCGCGCCCTCGACGCCCGCATCCGCGTTCTGCGAGCGGCCGAGTCCGGGGGCGTCGACGCGTGCCCGGCGGTCGGCATCGGCGGGCAGCGCGATCCGCTCGGCGTCAAGTGCCTGCACGCGCACGTCGCGCTGGCACTTCTCGGCGAAGGCGACCCGATCGGCGCGGAGGTGCTCTCGGGGATGGTCCGCGAATGCGAGGGCGACCGGTGCGAGGCGCCGCCCAGCTTGCGACCGGCCGAGGAGGCGTCGTGAGCCAGAGCCGGCGGATCGCGGCCATCGACATCGGGACCGTGACCACGCGGCTGCTCGTCGCAGACGTGTCCGACAGCGGTATCACCGAGGTCACGCGCAATACCGACATCACGCATCTCGGCGAAGACCTCACCACTACCGGGCGCCTCTCGGACGCCGCCATCGCGCGTGTCGCCAGCGTGATCAAGGGATATGCGCGCACCATCAGCGGGCTCGGCGTCGAGCGCGTGACCACGCTGGCCACGAGCGCGAGCCGCGACGCCGCCAACGGCGACGAGCTCGCCGCCTCGCTCTCGGCCGCCGGCATCACGCCGCGCATCATCGACGGCGAGGAGGAAGCGCGGCTGTCGTTTCTCGGCGCGACGTGGTCGGTGACGGGCGAGTGCTTGCTCGTCGCAGACGTGGGCGGCGGCTCGACCGAGCTGATCTTCGGCGACTCGCTCGTCGACGAGGACGAGACGCGCAGCTACGCGATCGAGACGGTGCGCTCCATCGACGTGGGCTCGCGCCGTATCACCGAGATGTTTCTGCGCTCCGACCCGCCTACTTCGAGCGAGCTCGATGAGGCGCGAGGCTACATCGCCGCAGCGCTCAAGCCGTTCTTCGACGCGCTGCGCGAAAGGCCACGCGCGATGGTGTCGCTCGCGGGAGCGGCCACGACGTTCTCGGCGATCGATCTCGAGCTCGCGCAGTACGACCCGGAGCGCGTGCACCTCAGCTGCCTGACCGGGCCGCGGCTCTCCGACATCGTCGCGACGCTCGCCGCGCTTCCGCTCGCCAAGCGCCGAGAAGTCGTCGGGCTTCACCCCGACCGCGCGCCGGTGATCGTGGCCGGCGGCCTCGTGATCGAGTCCGTGCTCGCGCTGGCGGGACTCGATTCCACGCTTGTCAGCGAGCACGACATCCTCTATGGGATACTTCTCGATACCTATCGCGACCTGCGGCACGAGCCAGTTGCGGAGAGCTATGGGGCAGACGGCGGCGTATCCGAATTGGCATAGGAAGCGGACTTAAAATCCGCCGGGCGCAAGCTCATGTGGGTTCGACTCCCACCGCCGCTACCATGCACGATCCCGCGCGCAAGGCACGTACGGAAGCCTTCGCGCTGAGCACGACGCAATGCGATACTACGACGCGGGGAAACGACCTCGCGCGACACCGAAGTTGAGCTGAGAGGAGGCCTGAGCGCAGATGGCAGATGACTCGTCGGCGCGCCTTTATCAGGCCTTCGTGAATCACGACCCGGCGGCCGCCATCAGTGTGGTCGAGCGCGCGAAGAAGAACGGCATCGCCCAGGCGCAGCTCTTCGACCAGCTCTTTGCACCCGCGATGTCGCTTCTCGGCGGGGCGTGGGCCAACGGCGGGATCGACGAGTACACCTTCACGCAAGCCTCGGTGGTCGCCGAGCAGATCACCAGCTTCGTCACGCCGCCCACCGCCGCGCAAGACACCGGCATCACCGTGCTCGTGGGCACGATGCACCACGACTTACACGAGATCGACAAGGACATCACCGCCGCGGCGCTCAAAGAAGCCGGCCACCGCGTCATCGACCTCGGCACCGACGTGCGCCCTTCCGAGTTCCTCGAACGTGCCGATGAGACCGGCGCGCGCATCGTGATCGTGTTCGCGCAGATGATGTCGACGGCGAAAAGTGTCGAGCGCGTCAAGGAGATGTTTACGGCTGGCAGGCGCGAGGACATCGTGATGTTCGTCGCAGGCGGCCCCTTCGTCGCAGACCTCGCGCTCGCCAAGGCCGTCGGCGCCAACGGCGTGTCGCGCGGCGCGGAAAGCGCGCTCAAGCTCGTCGCGAAGGCGGCTGCAAAGACCGGAGTGGCGTCGTGAGCCGCAGTCACCAGTCGCTCGTCGCCGAAGCACTCGCGCGCCAGGGACACGTTGCCCCCGCGGTCGCCGCGTGCTACGAGGCGCTTCGCGTCGACGACGCGGACCCGCTCGTACACGCGCTCTTGGCGGACCTGTTCCTCGACGGCGATTTCTACGATGAAGCGATCACGGCCGCAAGCCGAGCGATCGAGCTCGATCCGGACTGCGCGCCCGCATACCTCGCGCTTGGCCTGGCCTACGACCGCCGAGGCGGCATGTGGGACCAGTCGATCCTCGTGTGGCACGAGCTTGCCGAAGTCGTGCCGGACCTCGTGACCGCGCACGTGCAGCTCGGCGAGGCGTTTGCCGCTGCTGCGTTTCCCGAAGAGGCGATCGACGCGTGGCGCACGGCGCTCGAACTCGATCCCACCGAACCCCGGGCGATGTACAACCTCGCGGTCGCCGCGCTCAAGCGCGAAGGCATGGCCACTGCGCTTCCTGGCTTCCGCAAGGCCGGCGAGCTCGACCCCAGCCAGGACGACTTCTTCTTCGCGCTCGCCGGCGTCTACGACGACGGCTCGCCCGCGCCTGACCCCAACGACGTTGCGCCGGACCGGGCTTCTCGGCTGGCTGCGGCGTTTGCAATTGCGTTCGAGGAGGACTTCTTTGGCGCCGCCGACCTCATCCGGCTCATCCTCGACGAAGACCCCGACGACGCCGAGACGCTCGCGCTGGCTGGCTACCTCTACCTGAAGCAGGAAGCGGTCAACGAGGCGATGGCGGTCGCGCTACGGGCGCTCGCGCTCTCGACGAAGACCCCGACCGCCGTCTACGTGCTGGGAGCCGCGTTCCACAAGCGTCCTGGCCTCAATCGCAACGCTTCCCGCGTCTTCGATGCGCTCGCGCGAGCGGTCCCCGACGAGCCGATGCCGCACGTGCTGCTCGCCGAGTCGCTTCTCGGCCTCCAGCGATTCTCGGCGGCGAAGGCTGCCTACCAGCGAGCCATCGAGCTCGACCCGGCATGCGTTCGCGCGCGCTTCGGGCTTGCGGCCGTGTTGCTCACCGAGGGCGAGCACGCCAACGCCGCCTGGGAGGTCCGCCGCGCCGCATACCACGACACCCGGCGCCAGGGCCTGTTCGTGCGCCTCTACGACGAGTACGCCGAGGGGAGGGGATAGCATGCCCACACGCAAGGGCGGACCGCGCCCGGCACGACAGCGCATCGCACCTCCCGAGGCGGTCGTGCCCACGCCCGAGGAGAGCGTCGCCGCGAGCATGGGCGTCACGGAAGCTGACATGCCGCAAGCCGCTGCCGCCGCCCCGGTGGTGCCGAAGGGGCCGCGGCGCAATCCGCTGTTCCCGGTCGGTGTGTCGCTCTACCCACTTGACGCTGAGTCCGCGAGCTGGGACCAGTGGTATGCCGCAGACATGGCGCCCGACCTCGCGTTGCTCGAAGAAGCTCGCTTCGGCCTCGTTCGCGTCTTCGCGTCGTGGAAGGTACTCGAGCCGCAGGTGGGCCAGTACGACGAGGACGGACTGCAGCGGCTGCTCGATATCATCTCGGCGGCGCGGGCCAGAAAGCTCCAGACTATCGTGTGCTTCTTCGCTGACGACCGCCATGCGGACCTCGTCGACGTGCCGTGGGGCAAGAAACGCGATCCGCGCACGGACGCCTACCTCATCCAGCGCGAGATATCGCTCGTGCAAAAGATCGTGGGCCACCTGCGCTCCGACGCCGGCGTCTTCGCCTGGCAGCTCGCCAACGAGGCGTTCCTCTCGGGATTCACCGAGAAGAGCGAGCTCGACGAGTGGACGCTGCTGCTTCGCGAAGCCGTGCGAGAGTTCGACCCCGAGCGTCCCATCACGCTCGGCATCGACGCCGAGACGTTCTTCCGCTCCACAGGTGTGGATGCGCGCGACGCAGTTGAGGGCTGCGAGTTCGCGGTCAGCCACGTCACCGCCGCGTACCGCGCTTACGCCGCCGAGGGCCCCGTGACGTCCGGGCCGTCCACCTACCTCGAGTCGTTCCTGCTGCGCACCGCCAACCGCGGCAAGCCCGTCCTACTCGACGACGCCGGCACGCTCTCGCTCGACTTCTCACCCGCCGAGGAGGCCGCGGCGATGCGCACTTCGCTGTGGTCGGCGCTCGGTAACCGCGCGGCGGGCGTACTCGCGCGCCGGTTGCGTGACATGGCGACAGACCGGCGCGAGCCGTACTTCCTCGACCCGTACGAGACACTCGTGGGGCTGTCCACCGTCGACCGCGCGCTCAAGCCGTCCTTCGCCGAGGCGGGCCGCTTCGTCCGTGCCGCCGCGCGCATCGACCTGAAGGCGTTCGCGCAAACACCCGAGCGCACGGCCGTCGTCATCCCTGCCGAGCGCTTCAACCCGCTGCCCGATCTCGCGTCGCTCTTTGACGCGCGCTCCTGCCTGACCGCGTTCATCGGTGCGAAGCACGCTCATCTGCCGGTCGCGGTCGCGCAGGAGGCCGACGACTTCTCGGCGTACTCGGTGTTACTCGTCCCAAGCGCCTTCAACTTCGCCGACGAGACCTGGGAGCGGCTCAGCACCTTCGTGCAGGGCGGCGGTTCGCTGCTGCTGTCCTACGGCGGCGGAGATGCGCACCCGGCGATACGCGAGCTGTTCGGCGTGGAGTTCCGCGGCGACGGCGGCCCGCGGTCACAGCTCTCGTGCCGCGTGGCCCAGGAGGACATGCTCGGCGCGCTGGAGAGCTTCGACGCGAACTTCGAGGTCTCGAACTACGCCTTGCTTTCCGGCGGGACGGCCACGATCGTCGCCACCGACGCGAACGGCAGCCCGCTGCTCACCGTCAATGCCGTGGGCCAGGGCCGTGCGGTCTACGTCGCGGTGCCGCTCGAACGCGCCATCGCGCAGGGCGACCCGTGGGCGACGCCGGCCCCGGTGCGCAAGCTGCTGAGCGAGGTGTACGGCGCTGTGGCCCGAGCGGCCGGTTGCGGTGCCCCGGTGGGCTGCGATGTCCCCGAGGTCGAGGTCGTGCTCTTCCAGGGCGAGACCGAAGACATCCTGCTCCTCATCAATCACACCGCAGAGCACGTCAAGCCGAACATCACCACGGATCGCCGCATCGCCGCGATCTCCGATGTGCGCGGAGGTTCTCCGGTCGCCGTGGGCGGCGCCGCGTTCGGCGTGACGCTCGAGCCCAATGGCGCGCTCGCGTTGCGCCTCACCTATGCGTGACGCTATTGGCGCGTGCGATGCTCGGGTTGTGTTAGGCAACGCCCATGCCTATATTCGTCGTGACCCGAATGGAGATTCTGCTACATGACTCAGACGGATCAGTCTAGGGAAAGCGTTCGCGACCGCATTCTGAGTGCCTCGCTCAGCCTGTTCGTGGGCAAGGGCTTCCACTCCACCTCGATTCCGGACATCGTCGCGGCATCGGGTACCAGCATCGGGGCTGTGTATCACCATTTCGGCAGCAAAGACGAACTCGCCCGCGTGCTACACAGGCAACTCGTCGACCAGTTCGTGGCCTTGTCCTCCGAGAAGGTCCTGTCGCTGCCCACGGCACGTGAACGTGTGTACGGGTATGTCGACATGTTCTTCAAGCTGACCGAAACCGACCCCGAATTCGTGTCGTACCTGATCTACACCCGTCCGAAGTCAGCCGTCGAAGACAATCTCACGGTCTGTTCTCGCGAGGGACTCGAAGTCACGCGACACATCATCGTCGATGGCATCTCGTCGGGGGAGTTGCGAGACATCGACGTGCGCGTGCTGTGTGGACTCATCTCCGGCACCATCATGCGCATGATCGACCTGCGGCTTGACCGCGTGATTCCCGAGCCGCTGACCGGGATGATCGATGATACGGCAGCGTGCATCTGGGCGGGCATGAAGTCCTAGCACGGCACTCCCTCCGTCGTGAAGCTTAAGAACCCTTGCGCTTCCGGAACAGAACGACTATTCTTTCTGCTAGAACAGAACGACCATTCGTTCGGTTGAAGTGCCGAACATCCGGATCGCAGGAGGACCAACGATGCTTGAGCCCATCAAGAAGCTCTTTGGAGATCGCGCAAGCGACGATGCGCTACGTCGATTCGTCTATGGCCACGATATGGGAGCGCTTCCGGACACAATCGGCAGGTTCATCGACAACGTGCCCGGTTTGGTCGTGCAGCCGGTGTCGGAAGATGAGGTCATCGCGCTTGTGAACTTCGCACGATCGACAGGGACACCGATCGTGCCCCGCGGGGCCGCCACCGCTGGCTTCGGCGGGAGTGTACCGGCCAAGAGCGGCATTGTTGCGGATTTCGTTCGAATGAACGGCATCGTTGGCGTCGACCCCACGAGCTTCTCGGTGACCGTCGAACCGGGCGTTGTGTGGGCCGATCTCGAGAAGGCGCTTGATGCGCACGGTCGTAGGCTTCCGGTCTACCCGACGAGTGCGCTGTCGGCCACGGTTGGCGGGTGGGTCGCGCAGGGCGGCGCCGGTATCGGGAGCCGCGGAAAAGGCGATTTGCTCGAAAACATCGTGTCCGTGCGCGCGGTGCTGGGCAGCGGTGACGTCAAGGAGTTCTCGGGGGAGGACCTTCACCTCGTCTACGCGATGGAAGGGATCACCGGCGTCATCACTAGTGTCACGTTGGCCACGCTGCCGAGCGCCGAGATAGTCGCCTGGCTCTACGCTTTCCCCTCGGCGATCACTGCGCAGGCGTTCGCGGCCGCAACTGGCGACGTGAGCATCTGGCACCTGAACGTCCAACCGCCGCACTTCGTCGCCCTCAAGAACCGCGCGACGGGTGGGAGTCTGCCTGAGGAGTGGCTCGCGTTGGTTGCGTTTCCCGCGTCAGACTCGACGGATGCGGCGGTCGAGCACTTGGCAGCCGCAAACAACGGCCGGAGGTTGTCGGCAAGCGATGGTGCTCACGAGTGGGGGGAGCGCTTCTACCCCCTGCGCGGCAAGAAGTTCGGTCCGTCGATCATCGCCACCGATGTGGTGATTCCCGCCGATAGGCTCGCCGAGTTCTCGGCCAAGATCGCGGCCAAGTTCGGTGACGAACTCATCTTCGAGGCCACCGCGGTCGGCATGCGCGAGTACGCGATCATCGGATTCATGCTTGCCGACGAGCGCAAGCTCAGCTTCGTCATGCTGTTCGCCAACTCGCTTGTGGTCAACGAGATCGCAAAGAAGGTGGGCGGTCGCGCGTTCGCGAGCGGCATGTACCTGACGACCGAATCCGAGGCGATCTACGGCCGCGAGGTGCTCGAGCGAGTTGTCGTATTCAAGCGGGAGACGGACCCCGCCGGCATCCTGAATCCCGGTAAGGTGCTCCCAATCAAATACGACCCCAACTCCCCGGTCAAGCGCATCGCTCGCGCCGTCGGTTCGGCGCGGGGGGTGTCGGGAATCGGCGGCGCTCTGGGCCGCGTGATGACCGGTGACGGTAAGGCGAAGAAGATTTCCGACCTGCCCAACGACATGGAGAACGGCGCCTTCGCCTGCGCAAGCTGCGGATTCTGTCGCGGCGTGTGCACGGTCTTCGCGCCCGATCCGTGGGAAGACAATTCGCCGCGCGGCAAGTGGTACATGCTCAAGGAGTACGCGAAGGGCAATCTCGAGTTCGACCAGACCATGGCCACCAAGATCAACCTGTGCACCACCTGCAAGCGCTGCGATACCGTCTGCGAAGTCTCGCTGCACATGGCGCACGAGTTCATGGGTGTGAAGCCCTACCTGCTCGACGCCAAGGCGTTCGAGAACACGGGCCTGGCCGACGTGCGCACCAACGTGATGACGACCGGCAACTTCTGGGGCGCCCCCGCCGAGGGCACCGAGTGGCGCACCGACGACATGCGCTTCTCGGAGGACAGTGGGGTCGGCTACTGGCCTGGCTGCTGGTCGAGCGTCGTCACCAAGAACGCCCCGCAGAACGCCGTCCACCTCATGAACGCCGCGGGCATCGAGCCCGTCTATCTCGGCGACGAGCAGACCTGCTGCGGCCTCTACCACGCGCTCGGCGGATATGCCGACGACTTCACGAAGCGGGTGAAGGATAACCTCGAGCTGATGAACCGCCGGGGCATCAAGACAATCATCACCTCGTGTCCCGGTTGTTTTGCGACGTTCACGGAGAACTACAAGAGCGTGGCCGATGAACTCGGCATCCTGTGTGACATCGAGTTCAAGCACGTGGTGGTCTATCTCAGCGAGCTCGTTGAGCAGGGGAAGCTCGTTTTCCCCGCCGGCGATCCGATCAGCGTCACCTACCACGACTCGTGCCACCTGGGTCGCTGGTTCGGCAAGTACGAAGAGCCACGACGCGTTCTCGCGGCCATGCCGAATCTGAATCTGCTCGAGATGGATCACAGCCGCGAAGAGGCGTTGTGTTGCGGCCTTGTGGGCGCGTTCTACCACCTGCCAACGGTTCAGCACTCGGCCGTCACGCGTGTGACCGAGGCCGAGAAGACGGGTGCGCAATACCTTGTCACCAACTGCGCCGGCTGTGCCTCACAGTTCAACGCCGCGACTAACGCGATGGGCACCACAATCAAGCAGAAGGATCTGACGGATCTTGCTGCCGAGGCTCTGGGGTACGAGGTGTACGACCCGACGGAGGCGATCGCTGGTGCCATGCAGGGTGCCGTGCAGATGCTCTCGGGATCGGTGACCGCACCGCGCAAGTGCGACATGTGCGGTGCCTGCGAATAGTCCCCGTCCGCCCAACAACGACGGGAGGCGGGCCTGATCCGGGTCCGCCTCCCTCCTCATTCTGCGCCATAGCGTGGTGCGATCGCGGTGTTCTCAGCTCAGCGGCGTGTGCGGTTGATGGTATTCTGGCCAGGCGACTCGTGTCTGCGCGCTGTCGAACTTCGTCGTGCGAGGGAGGTGACCCCGAATGGCCGAGCAGGTACGCCTCACACAGCTCTCCAGCAAGGCTGGTTGAGCGGCGAAATGGGGTCCGGCGGACCTCAAGGCCGTTCTCGACCATATCGCGCCCGGTGAATCCGACGCGCTCCTCCTCGGCTTCGAGACGAACGACGACGCGGCGGTCTACCAGCTCACGCCTGACATCGCGACGCTGCTGACCGTCGACTTCTTCACGCCCATCGTCGACGACCCGTACGACTTCGGCCGCATCGCCGCGGCCAACTCGCTCTCCGACATCTACGCGATGGGGGGTCGTCCGCTCACCGCGATGAACCTGCTCGCGTTCCCGTGCTCGCTCGGTCCCGACATCGTGGGCGAGGTGGTCCGCGGAGGCGCCGAGAAGGTCGCCGAGGCAGGCGCGGTCACCGTGGGTGGCCACACCATCGACGACAAGGAGCCGAAGTTCGGGCTGTCGGTGATGGGCGTCGTGCATCCGGATCGTGTGATCCGCAACCGTGGCGCTCAGGCCGGCGACTCGATCGTGCTCACGAAGCCGATCGGCACCGGAATCATCGGCACCGCGCTGCGCGCCGGCCACGAGACCGAGGAGACCGCGCGCGACGTCATCGAGTCGATGGCGGCGCTCAACCGGCTCGCAGCCGAGGCGATGGTGGAGGTGGGTGTGCGCGCGGCGACCGACGTCACCGGCTTCGGGCTGCTGGGGCACATGCACGAGATGGCGGAGGCCAGCGGCGTTGCCGCGCGAATCATCGCTGTCGAGGTACCGGTCTTCGACCGCGTCTTCGAGTACGCCGAGCAAGGTGTCGTGCCCGGCCGGACGGCTGACGTGATCGAATGGGTCAGCGACTTCGTCACGTGGAGCTGGAAGATCGATGCCGAGAAGTGGTTGCCGGTGCTGTGCGACCCCCAGACAAGCGGGGGGCTGCTCATCGCGGTGGCGCCGGAGCGAGCGTTGCAGCTCGTGGAAACGCTCGAGTCGCATTGCCAGCTTGCGGCTGTGATCGGCCAGTTCGAGGTGGGGGACGCAGGGGCTGTGCGGGTGGGGTAGGCGGGCGGCGGCCGTACCGGGATTGCGCCGAGATTTCACCGCACCGGCTTCTTTGCAACTCCCTAGGATAAGAAGGAGATGGAGAGCAAGATGGCTATTTGGCAAACAGCCGCATCCTCCGCGACTATTATTGGAATCTTCGTCCAACTCATGTGGGTGGGGCGCTGGGCGCGGCAGTGGGTCGAGCGCGGCGGCAAGGGGAGAGTCGTTCGTTATTTTCGAGACAATGTCGTAATGGCGTTGCCTATGGCCATCGGATTGATTGTGCTGGATGCGGCGATCGCGGAAGGCGGCTTGACGTCGGCCGCCGTCCTTTCTTCCGTAGCGAATGCGGTGCTTTTGTCATCGTTTGCCAATCTGGTGTTGTACGCGCCGTACTTCATTTGGGTCGCTCGGCGGCGCAACTCGCGGGACCAAGCTTGATACCACCGGGCAATCCGCTGAACCCGCTTTGTCTAGTGAGTGGAGGCAGACATGGACGGTGTCGACTCATCCGACGGACTCGATGTGTGTGCGGCGAGCGACAGTACGCGTGAGGTATCTCTACTTGCTGGAGTGAGGACAACGGCGAGCACGTCAGGCCGCCGGTTGCTGGGCATTCCGCTCGTTGGCCAGTTCGGTGTGAGACGCCTTGCGCCAGCGACGGTGGTTCTCGCCCTCGTTGGTGCTGCTCTGTGCGGCTGCGCCCCAAATCATGTGCCGGTGGCAGGACCCGAGGCAGTAGCGAGCCTGCTTCCGCCGTTGCCGACGCAACCCTCACCACGCACTATGTCAGCTATGGCCCGGACCGCGTTCTCTGAAGTCTCGCCTGCTCGCGCAAGAAGTGAGTCTGTGCCTTTGAGTTGGGGGACTCCCATTGCGGTGTACTCGCGGATACGGCGAACGACCGAGAGCTCGGGCGGCGCGGGGGTACCAGTCCTCGATCCGACCACCTGCAGGTTCCTCGTGTCGCTTGACACGAGCAAAGGCCCTGCGGGTGAGTTCTACATGTCGTCGCGCGCACCGTATCGCGCACTGGTCTCTACGGGACCGGAACATGTCCGATATGATCGCCAGCAAAAAACGGCCAGACTTGCGTCTGAAGCTCTTGCAGCATCGGGGAGAGTGGTCGCCTTCGAAGGTGTGTATGACGGGGTGTATGGCGAAGATCGCTTGGGCAACGCCGTGGTTGTGTTCTCAGTCGTCAGGTCGACTGGGACTTTACCGAATCCTGGAGATTCCGTGAGACCGGCGCCTCCGGCCGCAATCGAGAACAGGGTGTATTCCGGGACTGATGCGCGACAGATGGTGCTGCTCCTGCCTGGCGGTGACAGTGGCCCGCCTTCGTGGACACCTGACCCTTGGGGATTCCAGTCCCGATAGGGCGTATCCACATGCCGTGACCACACCCGCTCGAGCCGCTTGAGTTTCGCTCCGAGGCGGTCCGCCTGGCCCGCTTCGGCGAGATCTCGATCCCGCAGATCGCAAGAGACCTCGGAATCTCAGACTAGACGCTTCGCAACCGGGTCGGCTGGACCCGACATCGACGAGGGACGCGCCCAAGGCTTGACCAGCACCTATCGCGATGAGCTGCGGCGCTTTCGCAAGGAAGTCAGAGTGTACGCGCTATAATCCCTCCTGAACGCTGCCATCTGCTTTCGCTATCCGAGGGGGAGTCTCGACATGTCGAAGCGCGTCTTGATCGTCAGCGATACGATCGGCGAGGACACGAGTGGACTCGGCGCCATCCTCATGAAGAACTTCCTGTACTCGGTTGCGCGCGATGGCAGCACCCCGAAGGCGATCATGCTCATGAACGGCGGCGTTCGCCTCGCGTGTGAGGGCTCGACCTCCCTCGACGACCTGCGAATCCTCGCGGAGAACGGTGTGCCCGTGAAGGTGTGCGGCACCTGCCTCGACTTCCTCGGCTTGATGGACCAGCTCGAGGTGGGCGAGGTCGGCACGATGTCCGATGGAGTCGCGGCGATGCTTGGCGACGATGCGGTGCTGACGGTCGGGTAGCGCCGCACCCTCAGCGCTGCCGCCCGCGTGAGCGCGTCAGCCGAGGATCGCGCGAACCGCGTCCACGAGCGCGGACGCCAGGTCCAGCGCTTCGGCGACCTCCTCGGCGGGTGGCTCTGTCATGTCGCCGGGGTCGCGGAACTCCCAGGCGTATTCGGATAGCGAGCTGACGGCCGCGGCGGCTACCGCCAGCGCTGGCTCGGCTGCGGCAACCGCGCGCCCTAGCTCGCCGAGGTCGTGGGTCTTGCGAAACGGCCGGTCGCGCAGCGCGAGTACGCCCTTCAGCGACTTCTCGCACGCCTGCTGGCAGTGGAACGCGGCATCGCCCAGAAGCGGCGGCTCAAATCCCAGGTCGGCGCGAGCCGCTCTCAGATCGAGGTCGGCCTTCGCGAGCCACGCCCGCGCGTCTTCGAGCGCAACCGGATCAGGCCGCATACACGAGCACGCCCTCCCGAAGCACGGTCCCCGGCAGCGAAGCCTTGAGGTGCGTCCGCGCGTCGAAGTAGCTTTCGGTGCGCACGATCACGTCGACCGCGGCGCCCAAGTCCGCGACCGCCGCGTGTCCTGCGCCTCCACGTCGCAGTCGCGGCGGGGTGTCGTCTGCGACCACCACGAGCAGATCGTAGTCGCTGTCCGGGCCGGCATCACCGCGTGCGGCGGAGCCGAAGAGGTAGATGCGGTCGGCTGAGTACGTCTCGGCGAGGCGTCTGGCGATCTCGTCGAGAAGCGGGGAGAGCGAGGTGGCGAGGTCTGGGCGCGCGATGCGGTAGTTGCGGCCGTCTCGGCGTGCGGGCAGCGCGGCGCTCTCGATGCGCTTGAGGATGGCCTGCCGGCTGATGCCAAGCAGGAACGCCGCCTCGGCCGTTGTCACGAATCGCGTCTCCATGCTGACAACCATACGCTCTCGGTTGTCAGAAGCGCAATGTAGACGACGACGCGCTCAGCGCGAGATTGACGGCCCGCCGCCTTCGCACGTGCGCACGAACTTCGGGTCCGCGGCCTGCTCCGGATGCGGGTTGTGCGTCACGTAGCGCAGCGTGGGCTCGCCGTCTTCGAGGTAGACGCCGTCGAGCACGAGACCGCACTTGTCGGCGACCGCTCGCGAGGCCGCGTTCTCCGGCAGGATCGCCGAGTAGACCTGTGGGAACCCCACCTCGTCGAAGCCGTACTTGAGCGCAGCCTTGCCCGCCTCGGTCGCCAGCCCGCGGCCCCACAGCTGCGGCAGGATCGTCCAACCTAGTTCGACATCGGGCGCGAGCGTGCAGCCGAAGCCGCAGAACCCCACGATGCCGAGCGGGTCGCCCTCGACAGGTTCGCGCAGCTCGAGTGCCCAGCGCGACCAGCCGCGCTCTCGCTGGTTCTCGGTCTGGCGCGCGATGAAGCTGTCGATGTCGTCGGCCGGAAACGGTGCGCCGCGGTTGAGCCAGTGGATGATCTCGGGCTCGTGTGCGATGAGTGCGAACGCCGCGCGGTCCTTGCTCGTCCACGCGCGCAGGTTGAGGCGCTTGGTCTGGATGACGATCGGGCCCATGCGTGCGTCCTTCCTGCTCGTTGGCACAGTCTAATCCGCATGAAAGGGGCACGCCGCGGGTTTCGGGCGGTCGGCACTCAAGGGTCGGCGGGCGGTGGAATCCGGCACGCGGGCGGGGGCGGCGGGCGTGGCGCGAGCGCCCGCTAGGCAGCCGCAGCGCACCGTGCGCGTCGGTCGAGCGCCGCTGCGGTATCATCGACCTATGGACGTAAACGCGCTGCTGAGGACGCTCCCCAACACCGACGAGGTGCTCGCGCACCCCGCCCTCGCCGAGACGGTCGCCGCCGTCCCGCGCGCGCTCGTGCTCGACGCCGTCCGCAGTGCGATCGGAGACGCGCGCTCCCGCCTGCTCGGCGGCGAGGAGTTCGAGCCGTCCGCGGCCGCGATCGCGCAGGACGCGGTCGCCCGCGCCACGCTCGCCGCGCGCCCCAGCTTGCGCCGCGTCATCAACGCGACCGGCATCATCGTGCACACCAATCTCGGTCGCAGCGTGCTCTCGGAGCGCGCCGCAGCCGCCGTCGCCGAAGTCGCAAGCGGCTACTCGACGCTCGAGGCCGACGTCGAGAGCGGCGAGCGCGGCAGTCGGCATGTGCACGTCGAGTCGCTGCTCTGTCGCCTGACCGGCGCCGAGGCCGCGATGGCCGTCAACAACAACGCCGCAGCCGTCATGCTCGGCATCGCGGGGCTCGCACGCGGGCGCGAAGCGATCGTGAGCCGCGGACAGCTCGTCGAGATCGGCGGCAGCTTCCGTATCCCCGACATCATGGCCGAATCCGGCGCGACGATGGTCGAGGTCGGCACCACCAACAAGACGCACCTCGCAGACTACGAGAACGCTCTGACAGCGAACACAGGCCTGCTCCTCAAGGTGCACTCGAGCAACTACCGCGTGGTCGGCTTCACCGAGGAGGTCTCGCTCTCAGAGCTCGTCGACCTCGGCGCGCTGCACGGCGTGCCGGTCATGGAGGATCAGGGCTCCGGCGTGCTCATCGATCTGACGCGCTTCGGCCTGCCAGACGAGCCCACCGTGGGCGCGAGCGTGGCCGCGGGTGCCGCCGTCGTGACCGCGTCGGGAGACAAGCTACTCGGCGGACCGCAGGCGGGCCTGCTCATGGGCCGAAGCGACGTGATCGACCGCCTCAAGAAGCACCCGATGGCGCGTGCGCTGCGCCTCGACAAGATGACGCTCGCTGCGCTCGAGGCGACGCTCTCGGCATACCTCGACGAGGAGCGCGCCCTGCGCGAGATTCCCACGCTGCGGATGCTCACCGCACCGCAGTCCGAGGTCCGAGCGCGTGCCGAGGCGCTCGCCGTGCGCATTCGCGAGGCTCTCGGCGAAGCCAACGACGTCGCTGTTGCCGACGACGTCGCGCGCGCCGGCGGTGGGTCGCTGCCGCTCGCGGACATCGCGAGCGCTGTGGTCGCGATCGCGCAGCGCGAGATGCCGGTCGCCAAGCTCGAAGGGCTCCTGCGCTGTGGCGGCGAGCCCGCGATCGTCGCGCGCATCAAAGACGACCGTCTGCTCATCGACCCACGCACGCTGCTTTCTCCCGCCGAGGAGGACGCGGTCGTCGTGCGGCTTCGCGAAGTGCTCGGACGCGCATAGTAACCGGCTCTCGGCAGCTCGCGCGAACCTACCGCGCCATCTCCCGCAGCCGCGCGATGCGCACCGCCGGGTCCGGATGCGTGTCGAAGAGCCCCGTGAGCCAGCCACGCGTCTTGCCTTCCGGGTCGTGCAGCGGGCTCGCGATCCACAGATGGGCCGTGGCCTTGTTCATTCGCCGCATCGACTGCGGGTCGGCCGTGATCTTCTCGAGCGCGTCGGCGAGTTCGTTCGGGTTGCGCGTGAGCAGCGCTCCACTCGCGTCTGCGAGCAGTTCTCGGCGGCGCGATACCGCGAGCTGGATGAGCATCGCGAACAGGGGAGACAGCAGCGCGAGCACGATTCCCACGAGCATGAGGATCGCGCCCACCTGCCCGCTGTCGCCGCTGCCGGAATCGCGCCGCCGACCTCCGCCGAACCAGAACGGGTAGCGCAGGAAGAAGTCCGACAGCAGCACGACGAACCCCACCAGCACCACGACGACGCTCGAGAGCAGGATGTCGTAGTTCCCGATGTGGGACAGCTCGTGCGACAGCACGCCTTCGAGCTCCGGCTTGTCGAGCTTAGCCAGCAGCCCGGTCGTCACCGCGACCGCCGCATGTTGCGGGTTGCGGCCGGTGGCGAAGGCGTTGGGCGACGGGTCGTCGATGATGTAAACGCGCGGCATCGGCAGGCCGCTTGCGATGCACAGGTTCTCGACGAGGCGGTACAGCTCGGGCGCCTGAGCTTTGTCGATCTGGTGGGCGCCGGATATGGCGAGCGCGACCTTGTCACTCCACCAGTACGACGAGAACGACTGCACGATCGCGACGATGATCGCGACCGGCAGGAGCCACGTGAGCCTGAGCGCCACGCCGAAGACGTAGCCGAGAGCTATCACTGCGGCGACGAATACGGTCATGACCCCCACGGTCCGCCATTTGTTGGACGCTATGTTGTCGTAGACGGTAGCTGCCATCGGTTAGAACTTGACCTCGACGTTGGCCCTCTCGGCGGGTGCTGCCTCGATGAACTCGAAGGCGGAGAATCCGAGCGAGCTGGCGATCAGGTTGGTGGGGAACACCTGGATCGACGTGTTGAAGTCGCGAACGTTGGAGTTGTAGAAACGCTGCGCGGCCATGATCTTATCCTGCGTGTCGGTGATCTCGGCCTGCAGCGAGAGGAAGTTCTGGTTCGCCTTCAGATCGGGGTAGGCCTCGGCGACGGCGAAGAGGGACTTCAGCGTCTCGGTGAGCTGGTTGCTCGCCTGGATGCGCTCGCCGGTCGATCCGGTCAGCAGGCCCGCGCGCTCAGCGGCGACCTTCTCGAAGAGCTCGCGCTCGTGAGTGGCGTAGCCCTTCACCGTTTCGACGAGGTTGGGGATGAGCTCGTATCGACGCTTGAGCTGGACGTCGATATCACTCGCCGCCTCGGCGACGCGGTTCTTGCGGGTAATGAGCCCGTTGTAAACGGCGATCAACGCGGCCACGAGCACCACGACGATCGCGATCACTATCCAGAGTCCCATCATGGCGAATCCTCCCAATCGTGCATCGGATTTCGGCACGTCCATCATGCTGCAACTGGCGCGCCGCTGCGAGTGGTATCACCGAATGGACACAGTCGAACAACCCCATGCTACGCTACCAGCGCCCCTCACCCCGTCTGATTGGTCGCGCATGCCATCGCTGGTCCTCGGCACCGCCGGGCACATCGATCACGGCAAGTCGGCGCTCGTCAAAGCGCTGACCGGCACCGATCCGGACCGCCTGCCCGAGGAGAAGGAGCGCGGCGTCACGATCGAGCTGGGCTTCGCGCAGCTCATCCTTCCCAGCGGGCGCGCAATGGGCGTCGTCGACGTGCCCGGCCACGAGAAGTTCGTGCGCCAGATGGTCGCTGGCGCGACCGGCATCGACGTGGTGCTGCTCGTGGTCGCTGCCGACGACGGCGTGATGCCGCAGACGCGCGAGCATCTCGCGATCATCGACCTGCTGGGGATCGAACGCGGCGTGGTTGCGATCACGAAGTCCGACCTCGCCGACGAAGAGTGGCTCGAGATAGTGCGCGCCGATGTCGAGGAGCTGCTCGCCGGCACCAGCATCGAGAGCGCACCGATCGTCGCCGTGAGTGCCAAGACCGGCGCCAGCCTGCCGGAGCTGCTGGCTACGATTGACGAGGTCGCAAAGACCGCCGAGGCGCGCCACGCGGACCTGCCGATGCGCCTGCCTGTCGACCGCGTGTTCACAATTGCAGGCGCGGGCACCGTCGTGACCGGCACGATGTGGTCGGGCACCGTGCGCCGAGACGACACGGTCGAGATCTACCCGGAAGGCGAGCGTGCTCGTGTGCGCAGCGTGCAGGTGCACAGCGAGCCCGTGGCCGAGGCGCATGCGGGCCAGCGCGTGGCGATCAACCTTGCTGGTGTCGAGCGCGACGAGATCGCCCGCGGCGATATTCTCGCGCTGCCTGGTTCGCTCAGCGTGACCGACCGCTTCGACGCCCGCTTCACCTACCTCGGCACGCCCGGCGACGAGAAGCCCTTCGAGTCTGGCGCTCGCGTGCACGTCAACCACGGAACGCGCGAAGTGCTCGGCCGCGTGCTGCTCATGGACGTCGAGCGCCTGCTCCCCGGCCAGTCCGCGCTCGCGCAGGTTCGCCTCGAAGAGCCGCTCGCGCCGCGCTACGACGACCGCTTCATCGTCCGCAGCTACTCGCCGGTCTACACGGTCGGCGGCGGCATTGTGCTTGACACCCTCCCGCCGCGCCGCACGCAACTGACGCCCCGCGAGCGCGACCTGCTCGGCGCGCTCGTCGCGCACGACTTCGCCGGCGCCTCGACCGGGCTGCTTACCTCGCGCGGCGTCCCGATGACGTCGGCCGAGGTCGCCGCCGCGCTTGGCGTGCAGCGCTCCATCGTCGCCGACGAGCTCAACCGCGCGAAGTTGGAGCGCCTGAAGGTCGCCTCCGACACCTACTTCGTGACGCCGAGCGCGCTCGAGGCGCTCATCGCGGCCATCGAGCGCCACCTGCTCGCTTTCCACGCCGAGAACCCCTCGGCGACCGGCATCTCGACGAGCGCGCTTCGCGACCTCGTCGAGCGCCGCATCGAGCCGCGCGTCTTCGACGCGCTGCTCGGCGTCGCCTCGCAGCGGGGGATCGCCGCGGTCGACGCCGGGCTGGCCCGCCACCCGAAGGCGGCGGTGAGCGCGCTTGCCGCGGAAGCGTCAGCGGAGGCCGCGCTTGTGGCGCTCATCGAGTCCCAGCGGCTTGAGCCCGCCGGTCCGGCCGCACTCGCGTCAGCTGCCGGCATCGACGTGGGGCTCGCGCGCAAGGCGCTCGGCAAGCTCGCGACCGAGGGCCGCGTGGTGCGCGCCAACGCAGACATGCACTTCTCGGCGGCGGCGATCGCGCTGGCCAAAGAGCGCGTGGCCGGCTACCTGGCGCAGCATCCGGACGGAGCGAGCGCTGCGGAACTGCGCGACGCGCTCGGCGTGAGCCGGAAGTTCGCGATACCGCTGCTTGAGTATTTCGACGCTCAGGGAGTCACCAGACGCGTCGGCGACGTCCGAGTGCTGCGGGGCTGACCGCGGGCGCTGACTTCGCCGTCACGCTGCGATCGCCCGGTGCGGTGATCCGGGGCAATTCGATCGTGAAGCGAGCTCCCGTGCCGCTGACGTTCTCTGCGCGGATCGTGCCGCTGTGCAGATCGACCAGCCGCCGCGCGATGGCGAGTCCGAGACCGGCACCGCCCGAGTCCTGCGGCCGCGGACCCTGCGCGCGGTAGAAGCGGTCGAAGATGCGCTCGAGTTCGGGCTCGGGGATGCCGGGGCCGTCGTCGGCGATCATGAGGCGTACATGCAGGTCATCGGCGTTGGCCGACAAGGTGATGTGTCCCCCCTCCGAAGTGTGCGAGAAGGCGTTCTTAAGCACGTTGAGGAGTGCCTGGTCGAGCAGGTCCGGATCGCCCGAGACCCACAGCCCGGCCACGGCATCGACCGTTATCGTTCGCGGCCCGAGCATGTTGACCCGCGCGGCGCCTTCCTCGAGCATCGTGCGTACCTCGAGCGGCTGGAACGGACGCGCGGCTCCCTCGAGACGGGCGAGCGAGAGCAGTTCGTCGAGGAGCCGGGTCATGCGAGCCGACTCGGCGTCGATCATCTCGAGGCTCTCGAGCGCGTCGACGCCGCCGATCCGCCCGCTGTGCAGGAGTTCGACGTTGCCGCGGACGATCGACACCGGAGTGCGAAGCTCGTGACTCGCGTTGGCGACGAACTTTCGCTGCTCGGCGTAGGCGTGTTCGAGCCGGCCGAGCATCGCGTTCAACGCGCTCGCGAGCGCTCCGAGCTCGTCGGGAGGTCCCTTGTAGTCCAACCGCATCCCAGGTGACGCAACCGAGATGGCCGAAGCGTCAGCCGCCATGAGGTGCAGCGGTCGCAGCGCCTCGCGCGCAGCCCAGATCGACAGCGCCGAGGCCAGGACGACGACGAGGATGCCTGCGGCACCGAGCGCGCTTACAACACCGACCGCGATGTTGCGCGCGGTGTCTGCCGAGAGCGCGACCTGGAAGGTGCCGATACGCGAGCCGTCCGCGGCCTCCACCGGTACCGAGAGCGTCCGGTAGGTCGTGCCATCGAGCTTCGCATAAGCGAACGCTGGAGCGGTTGGAGGCGACGTCAGCACGTGGTTGTCCGCCGCAGAGTAGATTGCGATGTCGGAGTTCGAGATCTTGCGGCCTCCGTCGAAGACAAGTAGAAGGATCGGGCTCGCGCCGGACTGGCCACCGGTGCGGCCCTGCAGATAGGTGCGCGTGGCGGCTGCCAGGGCCTCGCTCGCGGGAGCGCTACGAACGGCCGCTGCGTACGCGGATGCCTCGCGCACGAGCGTTCGGTCGGTCTCGCTGCCGAGATTGCGGAGCGTGATGACGTAGGCCAAAGCGCACAGAAGAAGGATGGCGGCCGCGGTGGCCAAGGACATGGTGAGCGCGACGCGCCCGCTTGCCGACAGACGGCGCCTACGCACGGACACGGTACCCGGCGCCCCGAACGGTCTCGACAACGGATGACTCGCCATCGCGGTCGAGTTTTCGACGAAGGTAGCCTACGTACACATCGACGACATTGCTGCCGGCGTCGAATCCGATGCCCCAGACGGAGTCAAGAATCTGCTGTCGAGAAAGCACCTGGCCCTCGTGTCGCATGAGGTATTCGAGAAGTGCGAACTCGCGGCTGGGCAGGTCGACGTGGATGTCGCCGCCACGGGTCGCGACACGCGTCTTGGTGTCGAGCGTCATGTCGCCTACGGTCAGCACCCGGGAGGACGCGGAGCCCTGGCGCCCCGCGGCGCGGACCCGCGCGGCGAGTTCGGCGAAAGCAAACGGCTTCACGAGATAGTCATCGGCCCCCGCGTCGAGCACGTCGACTTTGTCGTCGATCTCGCCCAGAGCACTGACAACGATCACGGGTAGCTCGGGCTTCGAGATACGGATGGAGCGCAGCACCTCGGTGCCGCGCGCGTCCGGAAGGATGAGATCGAGCAATACGAGGTCGAAGTCGTATGTGGCTTCGATGGCGATCGCATCGGCTGCATTGGCTGCGCGCTCGACCGAGTGACCCTCGGCCCGCAACCCCTTGACCATGAATGATGCGATGCTGTCCTCGTCTTCAACGACCAGGATCCGCACGCTAGTCTCCTCCGCTCGGGTTGCCTCGCCCCCCACTGCTGTGCTCCGACGACGCACCTTCCCCGTTGTCGAGCACCGGCGGTTTCACGATTTCGACCGAGTTGCCGTCCGAAGACGATGAACTCGCGCCGCTCTTGACCGACGTTGGAGTGCTTGGCTTCTTGGTGTTCGAGTAGTTCTTGCCCGAATTCGGCTTCGACTTAGAGGGTTTCGGAGAGACGATGCTGCTCGGAGCTGAGTGAGACGTCGCCGAGAGAGGGGCACTGACGGCGGACGAAACGGTCGATGTGACCGGGCGAGACGTGATCACGATCGGCACGTCGCCTGCGGTGGGACCATGGCCGGTGGAAGCAACAGCGACCCCGACCGCGGCGAGGCCGATAATTACGCCTATGACGATTATCACCTTCACCGTGTGTCCCAACATTGCATCGCCAGTTTCTCTACTCTGAGTTGATTATCACCTATGCGGACGGTGTTGCGGGCCTAGCCACCATTGGACGAGTCGTGGCATGCGATGCACGTGTGCGTCGTGAAGCCGTTGGGATGGCAGTTCGTGCATGCGAAGCTCTTTGAGGAGTGCTGTCCGCCGCGGATGGGAGCGTGTGAGAAGGCCCAGCTCACGCCGGTGTTGTGATGGCAGTTCGAGCACTGGCCGGCGGCCATTCCGGCCGGTCGTGCGTGGCAGCTTGTGCAGTTCGCTCGGCTGCCCGGATGTGTGAACGCCCAGCTGACACCAGGCTTGCGATGACAGGTCGAGCACTGGCCGGCGGCCATTCCGGCCGGTCGTGCGTGGCAGCTAGCGCAGTTCGCTCCGATGCCAGGGTGCGAGAACGCCCAGCTAACGCCAGGCTTGCGATGACAGGTCGAACAGGCACCTGCGGCCATGCCTGCGGGGCGCGGGTGGCAGCTAGCGCAGTTCGCTCCGATGCCAGGGTGCGAGAACGCCCACGACTTCCCGGGCTGCTTGTGGCACGTCGCGCAGTCGCCGCGGATGCTCGTGTGCTTCGCGGGACGGACGTGGCATGTCGAGCAGTCTGAGCCCGATGTGTGCGAGTGCATCCATGTCTTTGCCACCTGCTCGTGACAGCTCGTGCACTGCGTGGACGCGGGGTGAACCGCCGGACGGTTGTGGCATGAGGCGCAGTCAACGCCTGAGAGAGGGTGCGTGAAGACGAACTTCGGACCGGTCCGGTGACACGTCGTACACTCGCCACGCGGCTTGTGCTGCGGCGTGTGGCACGTCGAGCAAGCTGTCTTCGACATCGTGTGACAGCGAGAGCACACGACCGTGATATGTCCTGCCAGATCGGCGGCTCCGGCGTCGATGACGGCGAGGCTCGTGCCCGCCGACGCGGCGGCCGAGATGGCGGTGGGGTTGAGGATTCCCGCCTGCTGAAGCGTTGAGGCGGGCACCGCGTGGCCGGCCGTCTGGTGGCAGCTCGCGCACGTGCCCCGGGTCGCGTGCGTCTTGTGGCTGAAGCCAGGTACGAGAACGGTCACGGTCGTATGACAGCGGATGCATCGCGAATCGGGGACCTCAGTCGGAGTCATGCGCGGGAAGGACGTGTCGCTCCGGAAGTGAGCGACGACCTCCTTGAGGGCCGAGAACTTGTGAGTCAGCCGAGCGGTCTGACCTGGTTCTACATGGCATTCGAGACACGAAGCGTCGCGATGGGGACCTTGGGACCATGCCGAGAGGTACGGACTCATCTCATGGCAGGTGGAGCCGCAGAACGACGGTTTGTCGGTCGCGTGGGCGATGCCAAGGAACGCGGCAGCACCAACGCCGATAGCCACCAGGCCGACAAGCAGCCAGGTGCCTACCTTGCGAGATATTCTCCACGTCACTGGACTTGTCATGCGCGCCGTCCCGTCGTCAGTTCACGCCGTTGGGATTATCTTCGTCTCCGCAGGTGAGGGCTGCATGAGGGGTGCGTGAGAACTTCCTCACGGTCAAACGCCGCCTCGTCGTCGCGCGTGGCGGGGATCCGGCGGTTTGACACAGCATCGCACGCTCGAGAGAATGCCGAGGACATGGGGCAGGCGATTCTCGGCGGGCGTTTGCGCTCATCGTCGCCGGGCGAAGGGGCGAGACGTGAAGTCACAGCCCGCAATCGAGCCGAAAGCGTCACCGGTCGGGATTCAGAAGCATGGGCGTCCGCGTCTGGTCGGCGTGTTGGGGTGCCTGGCGGCGCTTATCGTGGGCGAGGTCCTGGTCTTTCGCTATCTGTTCCAGTACGGGATCTCCAACATCGCGGCCGTCGATGGGGCCTCACAGCACTTTCCCGCGTTTCTGTACTTCCACGAATGGTTGACCGCCGCTCTGCGCGGGCATGCCGCAGGGTACGGGATGTGGTCTTGGCGACTCGGCCTCGGGTCCGACGTGCTCACCACGCTCTCGTACTATCTTGCCGACCCCTTCGGCTGGCTGAGCCTCCTGTTCCCGGCGCACGTGCTCGAGAGCGTGTACGAGGCACTCTTCTTCCTCAGGGTTCTGTGCGCGGGACTTGCGGGATACGCGTATCTGCGGACGATGCGCGGGACGCGATTTGCCGCCACAGCCGGGGCGCTCGTCTACGTCTTCTCCGGTTACCTGCTGCAGCTCACCATCCGCCACCCATACTTCGTCGACCCGATGGTCTGGTTCCCGCTGATCCTGATCGGCACGGAACGGGTACTCGCGCATCGAAGGTGGTACCTGCTCGTCGTCGCCATTTATGTTGCGGCTTCGAGCAACTTCTACTTCTTCTACCAGCTGGGCATCATCGCCACTGTGTATGCGGCAGCGCGGTGGGTCGAAATCACCAAGCCCGGCGACCGGCTCCGCAAGCTCCTTCCGGACGCGTTGCGGATCGCCGGCTTGTACGTGCAGGGGGCGGTGCTCGCCGCTTGGGTGCTCGTGCCGCTCGCGCTCGCGGTGTTCGCGAGTTCGCGTGAAGTCTCGCACTACGGCCTGCGGTTGTCGTTCACCGCCAGGACCTACGCCACCTACCTCGTCGCACTCGTGTCAGCGCGTGGCGGTGCGAACGCGTTTTCCGGCGGGTTCGCCATGCTCGGAATCCTCGCTGCAGGCGTCGTGGCATTGCGCCGCGGCAACACCGCGCTCAAGTTCATGCTCATCGCGCTTGCGGCTTTCGCGATGTCTCCGATTCTCGGCCTCGCGGTCAACGAGTTCACGTTTCCCAGCTACCGCTTCTTGTTCGTGGCTGGGCTGTTCCTCGGCTTGGCGGTCACGGTCGTTCTCTCCGATCCGCATCCGCTCTCGCGTCGGGAACTTGCCCTGACCGGGATCGGCCTGGTCGTCTTCGCGGTGATCGATATCTGGGCATGCAGGAGGCTGGGACACCGGCTGGCACTCGTGGTCGTGCCGCTCGGCATCGGCGCGCTTTCTTGGGCGCTATTTGCCCTGGAGCGGCTCGTTCGCGGCTCCGCCAGGGCCGAAGGCGACGACGGCTCGAGGCGGGCCGGCAATCTGGCGATCGCCTCACGCGTAGGCCTGGTCGCTTTGGTGCTCGTGGGCATTGCGGCCAACGGCGTGGCCTCCTACGACCGGCGGTACAACCCCGCGCTCAAGAGTTTCTTGCCCGTCGGGACAGCCCTCAGCCGGTACACGAACGACGCGGGCACGGTGGCGCCGTCGCTTCCCGTCGATGGGTTGCAGCGCATCGACAAACAGCGCGGGGTCCTGGGAAGCGATCTGGGAGCCATTCAGGACAACGACGCGCTCGTGCAGGGGTTCCACGGCTTGGACTTCTACTACTCGATCATGGCCGACGCTCTGCACGAGTATGCGAAGGGACTGGCCGATCGAGCGAAGCGGCTTTCCTTCGACTCTGAGGGTTTCGACGACCGCGCCGCGCTCGACACCTTGGGCGCGGTCAGGTACTACATCGCCCCGTCCGAGGGGTCCAGCTTCGTGCCGTATGGCTTCGCGCCGAGGTCGACGCTGGGCACCGAGACCGTGTACGAGAACCGCTACGCTCTGGCGGTGGGCTACGTGTACCACGCGGTCATCGCATCTGAGACGTATTCGGCCCTGTCGCCCCTCGACAAGCAGCAGGCCCTTCTGCAGGGTGTCGTCCTGGCGGATGGTGAGGCTCCTGCTGTGCGGCGGATCCTGCCCACTCCCGAGACGATCGAGGTCACCCACACGCTCACGCCAGGCAGGGGTCTGTCGTGGGATGAGGCTACCGGGAGCATCTCGATCGACAAGAAGCGAGCCTCAGCGACTCTCACGTTCACTCCGGTCATCGACTCAGAGACATACGTCGAGATGAATGGAGTGAGCTTTAAGGGTGGGCCGCAGTTGGCGGTTACGGTCAAGACCGCCGACGCCCGCAAGACCCACTGGTTCGTCGCAGCCTCACGCGGCTACTACTGGGGAGACAAGACGTTACTCGTCAACCTGGGTTACTCGTCACACGGCGTTTCACGCGCCAAGATCGCCTTCCTCGATGCCGCCAAGGTGCGCTATTCGTCGCTAAAGGTCATCGCGGTGCCCATGGCCCATTTCGGCGAACACGTTCAACGCCTTCAGGCCGAGGAGATGCACGACGTTCGCGTCGGGACCGACGCTTTGTCGGGAACCGTGATCTCCCAAGGCGCCGGCGTGCTGTTCCTCAGCGTCCCCTACAGCACCGGCTGGCGCGCCACAGTGGATGGGGTTCCGGCTCCCCTCCTGCGTGCCAACATCGGGTTCAGCGGGATCGCGGTCGCTTCGGGCGAGCACCGCGTTGAGCTGCGCTACGCCACTCCCGGCCTGGGCACCGGCTCGGCGGCCAGCCTGCTGGCCCTCGTCCTGGCGGTAGCGCTCGCGATTGCGACCGAGATGAAGCTTGCGGGCGAGCGAAGAGGCGAGACGGCGGGGGCCGCGAAGGGCCACGCTGGCTGACGACCGGACCGGGATGGAGCACCCGCGGATGGCACCTCGTGGTGCGACCTGCGGCAACACGGTATCCTGTTGGTGGAGGCGGTTCTCGGCTGGTGCTGGGCTTGGTCTTCAAAACCACAGTGGGGCGTGAAGAGCGTCCCGGGTGTGTTCGATTCGCACACGCCTCCGCCACGTGCGCAAAACCGGCGTATCGCAGATGCAGACGCCGTTGCTTCAGTCATGCCAGGGGTTGTTGACGCGATCCCGCAGAGTTTGGAAGGGGAGCACGATGCGTGTTCGGTTGATCGCGGTGGCCGTGCTGGCTGTCGTGGCTTCGGCAGCGCTTGGTGGCTGCGCGAGCGTGAAGAGCTCGCTGGACGCCAGGTTCACGCCCAAGCCCCAGCTCATCACGCAGGAGGCCACTGTTGCTGCCACCGGCGCATCGATTATCGGGAAGATCCCTCCCGGCTTTCCGCGCACGTTGCCCATGTGGCCGGGAGCGAGGGTCTACAGGACCAAGGTCACCAACACTCGCAACGGCAAGCCGTCCTACATTCTGTCGACGTGGACGCGAGATCCCTTCGCCGACGTCCTCGCCGGTCTCGGCAAGGGCTTCCTCGATGGTGGCTGGAAGGTCAGGGGTACCGACGTCAGCATCGACAAACAAAAGGTCGTCATTCTCACGATCTCCGGATTGGGCAGCGAGGGCATCGTCACGGTGAGCCAGATCGCCTCGAGACCGGTGACCATCGACTACGTGGTGGGACCGAAGAAGTAGCGCCCACGGGTACAAACTGCGGTACCGCCCGAACCGAAAGGAACCGCATGGACACCCTCGAGGCAATCCATTCACGTCGCAGCATCCGCCAGTACGCCGAGACGCCCGTTACCGACGAGCAGCTCGAGACGTTGCTGCGCGCGGCCATGGCCGCACCGTCCGCCGGCAACCAGCAGTCGTGGCGCTTCATCGTGGTGCGAGACGCCGAGACCCGAGCCAAGCTTGCGGTCGCCACGCCGTACGGCGCACCCATGGGACGAGCCCCGCTTGGAATTGTCGTCTGCGGTGACGCATCTGCCGAGAAATTCCCAGACAACTGGGCGAACGACTGCGCGGCGGCGGTGGAGAACTTGTTGATCGCAGCTCAGGCGATCGGTCTCGGCGCAGTGTGGCTCGGCGTGCATCCGGGGGAGGCGCGCGAGGAGGCCGTGGCCGCTATCGTGGGCACGCCACCGCACATCCGCCCGTTCTGCATGGTGGCAGTGGGCGTTCCTGCGGCACCCGGCCCCGAGGTCGACCGCTACCGGCCGGAGCTTGTGTTCTCGGAGGGCTGGGGCGAGTGACCGCACTGCTCGAAGCGCGCAACCTCGTCGCGACGATGCCTGCCGAGACGGGCTCAGCTCGCGTGCTCGACGGCATCTCGCTCGTGCTCGACCCGGGCGAAGTCGTTGACATCACCGGCCCATCGGGCTCGGGCAAGACGACCCTGCTGCGCGCGCTCGCGCGTCTGCTGCCCGGCGCCACTGGAACCCTCCTCCTCGATGGCGTACCCGCCGAGAAGATCGTCTCGCAGCACTGGCGAGCGTCGGTCGCGCTGCTGCCGCAGAAGCCCGCCATCGCCGCGGGCGATGTGCGCGCCAATCTGCTGCTGGCGTGGTCTCTGCGCGTCCGGCGCCTTCACGCGCGTCCGAGCGACGCCGCACTCAACGCAGCGCTCGCACGAGTTCACCTCGACGACATCGCGCTCGACCGTGACGCTGTACGGCTTTCGGTCGGCCAGGCGGCGCGCATCGCGCTGCTGCGCGTGTTGCTCACCGAGCCGCGCGTGCTGCTTCTCGACGAGCCTGACGCCGCGCTCGACGACGCCTCCGCGGATGCCGTCTCCGTCCTCACGCGCGATTTCGTCGCCGGGGGCGGCGCCGTGATGCGCGTGCGGCATCATCGCGCCGACGGGCTCGCGGATAGGCGGCTGTTGCTCTCGGGAGGCGATCTCGTGGTCGCGCAGGAGATGACGCAGTGACGAGTGCAGCCGGCGGCGTCATCCCCATCGGTCCCTGGCAGCTGGCGCTGGCCACACTCTTCGTCGTCTTCGTAGGCATCGTCTCGCTCCGGCTCTCGCTCGGCATCACGAAAGACCTCGCGATCGCGACTGTCCGCACCTACGTGCAACTGCTCGCTTTAGGATTCATCTTGCGCTGGGTGTTCGGCATCAACTCCGTATGGCTCGTTCTCGGCTTGCTCGTCCTGATGGTGCTCATGGCGTCCCGGATCCTCATTCAGCGCAGCCCCGACGCGCCGAAGGGAATCTTCGCGAGCGCGTTCGTCTCGATGGCGCTCACCGGCTTCATAGTCACGTTCGCCGTGACCGGCGTGATCGTGCAGGTCAAGCCGTGGTACCTGCCCCAGTACGTCATCCCGCTTGCAGGGATGGTCATCGGCAACTCTATGAATGGCATCGCGCTCTCACTCGAGCGAGTCTTCGCCGATCTCGACTTGAGGGACAACGAAGTGCTGGCGCTCACCGCGTTGGGCGCGACGCCGTGGGAGGCGTCACACGGCGCGATCCGGCTCGCGCTGCGCGCGGGACTCATCCCCACTATCAACTCCATGGCGGCCGCGGGAATCGTATTCATCCCCGGCATGATGGCGGGCCAGATCCTCGCGGGCGCCGACCCGGTTACCGCGACCGGCTACCAGATCGTCGTCATGTTGATGGTCGCGGCCGCCACCGCGTTGGGTAGCGTCGTCGCGCTCATGCTCACGTACCACCGTCGGTTCACCGGCGACGGAGTCTTTCTCGAGAAGGGCTTCCGCCAGTAGCTGATCGGCACGCGAGTCACGGAGCGCGGTCCGATGGCGCGCGAACGAAGCGAAGCCCCGCTGCGATCGAGTCGCAGCGGGGCTTCGTAGTTGGCGCGGGTGGTCGCTTACGCTGGAGGTACCTGGGTGGGAGGCGCAGGCGGGGCCGCCGGAGGCTCGTAGGTCGGAGCGGCGGGAGGAGCCGGCGCCGCGGGCGGCGTCGGAGGTGCGTACGTAGGGGGTGCAGGAGGCGTGTACGCCGGTGGTGCAGGAGGCGTGTACGCGGGCGGCGCAGGAGGCGTGTAGCCGCCACCGGGAGGCGGAGGTGCGTAGCCGCCAGCGGGCGGGGTATAGCCGCCACCTGCGTAGCCGCCAGGCATTCCCGGTCCGCCGGCGGGCGTGTCAGGCAGGCCGAATCCGCTTGCCTTCGGGCCGAGGTACTGCGCGGACCCGAATCCCAGCATCGGCACGAACACGAAGCTCAGCAGTACCATCCCGATCGCGAAGCCGACGTCCTTGCCGAACGACTTTGCCAGGTCCCAGTAGAGAATGAACAGTACGACGAGTACTGCAAGCGAGCCGATGACCGGGATGAACGCGAGGAGCAACAGCGCGAGCCACCACGTTGGCCTTCCCACGATCTGCAACAAGATGTAGATGTTGTAGATGGGTACGATGGCCGCCCAACCCGGCTGGCCGGCCTTCACGAAGATCTTCCACAAGCCTGCGATGACGAGCACCAAGACAGCCAACATGACCAGCGAGTACACGCCGAAGAATGCGAGCATCCCCGCTGTCGCGGCTCCACTTACGGCACTATCTGCGGCGCCGCCCGGATAACTGTTATACATCCCTCCACCTTTCCGCATTAGCCGCTTCGAGAACGGCCCCTCTCCATGGATTGGAAATACCCCTTTTCGGCGGGAACCACTCGGCGGGTCGCGGCGAAGCGTTTGTGACTGATACGATTGCCCTCGAGCGCTTCTCCTCTCGGCCGAGTCTGCTACGGTGCAGCGGGTGGCGTCGAATACGCAATCTTCGGGAGGGTCATTGATCGGGTTCGAGCTCTACCTCAGGCGCAACTCCAGGAAGATTGACGACTATCTCGCAACATTCTTCGTGGACGGCCGTCATCCTGACATGCAGCGCTACCTCTACGGGCCGCTCGCCGAATACAGCGCGAACGCGGGCAAGCGTCATCGTCCGCTCATCTGCCTGCTTGCCTGCGAGGCCGTCGGAGGCGACCCGGCGCGTGCGATGGCGTCCGCGGCTGCGATCGAGCACTTCCACACGGCGGCGCTCATCCATGACGACATCGAGGACGCCTCACAGACCCGCCGAGGCGAGCCCTGCCTGCACGTCAGGGAAGGCGACGGGCTGGCCATCAACGCCGGCGATCTCGCGCTTTCGCTCGTCACGGGTACCGTCGTCGACGACCCGAACCTTGACGATGCCACCAAGTTGCGCGTTCTCAAGGAGCTCGTCGAGATGACGACACGCACCATCGAAGGACAGGCACTCGACATCGGGTGGGCACGCGACGACCGCTTCGACCTCACTGCCGAAGACTATCTCCTCATGGCCAACCACAAGACCGCGTTCTACTCGGGGGCGGTTCCGCTCGCCGTCGGCGCGATCGTGGGCGGTGGGACCGATACGCAGATCGCGACGTTGCGCGCGTTCGGCATGGCCACGGGCCTCGCATTCCAGATCCAAGACGATGTGCTGAACCTCGTCGGCACACGCGAGGCGACCAAGAAGGACTTCCGCTCCGACATCACGGAAGGCAAACGAACGCTCGTCGCCGTCCACGCGCTCCACAATGCCGAACAGCGCGACCGGCTTCTCACGCTGCTGTCGTCGCGCACCACCGACGACGCCGAACTCGACGAAGCCGTCGAGATCATGCGGCGGGCCGGATCGATCGACTACGCGAATGCGTTCGCCGAGAAGCTCGTCGTCGAGGCGAAAACCTCGCTAGTTGGGGAACTACCGAAGAGCAGGGCCCGCGACATGCTCGCCGCGATGGCCGACTTCTTCGTCAAGCGCAACACCTAGGGGGTTCACCATGAAGTCAGTTCCCGTCTCAGACGGTATCTCTTGGGTCGGTGCGATCGACTGGAACCTGCGCGACTTCCACGGCTACGAGACGCCGCGCGGCACCACCTACAACGCCTACATCGTCAAGGGCGCCGATAAGATCGCGCTCGTCGACACCGTGAAGCTGCCCTTCGTCCCTGAGCTGCTCGAGCGCATCGCCGATGTCGTGCCGCTCGAGGCGATCGACCACATCGTCGTCAACCACGTCGAGCCGGACCACAACTCCGGACTTCGCGCGGTCATGGAAGCGATGCCGCAGGCCAAGATCGTCGCGAGCGCCGGTGGCGTGCGCGGCATCGCGGGTTACCACGGTGACGAGATCGCGGCGCTCGTCTCGGCTGTCGGTCCCGACGACGTCATCGACCTCGGCGGGAAGACGCTGCGCTTTCAGCCCATGCCCATGGTCCACTGGCCGGACTCGATGTTCACCTACTGCCCCGAGTCCTGCACGCTCATGCCGAACGACGCCTTCGGCCAGCATCTCGCCTCCTCGGCCCGCTTCGCCGATGAGATCGGACTCGACCTCGCCATCGCAGAGCTCACCGACTACTACGCCAACATCTTGCAGCCGCTCTCCGAGCAGGTCGCCAAGGCCGTCACGAAGGTCGTCGAGGCCGGATGGGTGTGCGAGACGATCGCCCCCTCTCACGGCGTCATCTGGCGACACGACAGCGTGCCCACCGTGATCGACGCCTACGACCGCCTCACGAAGGGTGAGACCGAAGACAAGCTCATCGTCGCGTATTCGACGATGTGGGGCTCGACCGACATCCTCGCGCGCGAGATCGCGGATGGCGCGCGGGCGGCCGGTGTCGAGGTGCACCTCTACGACATCGCGGTGACGCCGCTCGCCCGCATCACGACCGACCTGCTCGACGCGCGCGCGCTGCTCCTCGGCAGCCCCACGTTGCACCACCAGATGCACTATCGGAGCGCGGCGTACCTGCAGTACATCGCCGGCCTGAAGCCTAAGAACAAGCTCGCGGGCGTGTTCGGCAGCTTCGGGTGGTCGAGCGGGGCGACGAAGCAGATGACAACGCGGCTCGAGGCGATCGGCTTTGAGATGCCCGAGGCGGATTTCACCGTGAAGTACAAGCCCACCGCCGACGGCATCGCGGCCGCGCAGGCGTGGGGTGCCGCATTCGCCGAACGCGTCAAAGCGAAGGGCGTCGCCGAACAGGCGTAGCCGCGCCCCGGCTCTACCGCGGCGTGCGCTCCTGTATCCAGCGCACGAGCGCTTCGGCGGCGCCATCCACCGAGAGCTCCGGTGCCGGCGCTGACGCATCGCGCTCGCGCAGCTGCGCGAACAGCTCGGCGAGTAGCGGCGGCTTGATGTTGCTTCTCGCGAGCACGTCGGCGTGTGCGAACACCTCGGCGGGCGTGCCGCGTAAGGCAATCTCGCCGCCGGGCGCCAGCACGTAGGCGTAGTCCGCGAGTTCGTGTACCGAGTCGATGTCGTGCGTCGACATCACGATGGTCACGCCGCGCTCGCGGGCGAGCAGCTCGATGAGGTCGACGAGCTCTGCACGCGCCTTCGGATCGAGCCCCTCGAACGGCTCGTCGAGCACGAGCAGCTCCGGCTCCATCACGAGCGCGCCCGCCAGCGCGACCTTGCGCTTCTCGCCGCCGGACAGATCGTGCGGCACCCGGTCGGCAAGGTTCGCGATGCCGAGAAGGTCGAGCGCCTTGGCGACCCGCGCGTCCACTTCGTCCTCGGCGAGGCCGTACTGTCGCGGCGAGAACGCGACGTCGTCGGCGACGGTGGGCATGAGCAGTTGCTCGTCGACGTTTTGCAGCACCACGCCGATGCGCTCGCGGACGTCGGGCCATCTCACGGACGGATCGACGCCGAAGACGCGCACCGAGCCCTCCTGCGCTCGGAGCAGTCCGAGCACGTGGTAGATGAGCGTCGTCTTGCCCGAGCCGTTGGGCCCGAGGAGCACCGTTCGCGTGCCGCGGTTGGCCACGAAGTCGATGCCGCACAGGTGCACGCTCGTGCCGTCCTCGTAGCTGTGCCGCACGCAACTCACGCGCACGACTTCGTCGGCCGCTGCCGAGATGCGCTCGTGTGAGGTGCTCGGGGTCTCGCTCATGATGCCCTCCGGGAGACGATGAGGCCTACGGCCAGCACAAGGAGTGCCGGCAGCGGCAGAAGCCAGCTGTACGGGTTGAGCGCCTGCGAACCCAGTCGCCACGCCACGCTCATGGCGAGAACCGCCAGTGCGCCGCCGAGCAGTGCTGCGTCAACTCGGCGATCGCGGCTCCTCGTCGCGCGGACACGCAGTCGGCCGCTGTAGCCGCGGAGCCGCAGGATGTCGAAGTCGCGCTGTGCGAGGTCGAAGCTGTAGAGAAGCAGGCCGCCCAGTGCCTGCGTGGTCACGCGCGCAGAACGGACCGGGTGCGTGCCGCGCAGGCCGGCCCGCAAGCGAACGGCTCGCAGCAGGCTCCCGAACTTGTCGAGCAGCAGGAACATCGTGCGGTACGTCATGAGCAGCGCGTCTCCCACGAGGCCTGGCACGATGCGCTGTATCGGGGCGAACACCTGGGGGTAGGGGGTCGTGAGCACCACGGTGACCGCCGCGAGTCCCGCGCAGACTGCCTTGAGGAAGACGACCCCGCCGGTCAGGGCGTCGGGCGCGGAGGCGATCGCGAACAACAGGGCGAACAGCCCGGGGTACGCCGCCAGCCCGAGCAGCATCCTCAGGTCGAGCCGACCTGACGCGCCCACGCCCACCAGTGCGATAGCGAGAGCAAGCACGAGGAACGCATTCCAGCTCACGACGACCGTGGCCAGCACGACGCCTAATGCGAGTAGCTTCGTGGCCGGAGCGATGCGGTGGAGCCAGCCCAGGTCGCCGGTGGCCGAGCGGTCTATCGAGCCGATGTTCATCGGGACTGGCCCACTTCGTCGCCAATCAGATGGCGGCCGTGTTCGAGCAACGCCCCATGCCACAACAGTCCCGGTCGCACCCGGGCGATATAGCCGAGAATCCAGGCGGTCACGAGCGCTTCGATGATCCAACCGATCGAGCCGAGCGAATACACGATGATGGCGAAGCGCCTGACAGACACGATCGGCGTTTCGGCCGACCCGGGCACGAGACGTTCGCCGCCGGAGAGCAACCCGACGTGTACGACGCCCTGCCCGAGAGGATTCGCGAGCGTCAGCGACCTCGGGTCGAGCGCGCCCGTGTCGCGCGACGCCGCGCTTCCGCCTGCCAGCGCTACGATCCCGACCAGAAGCGTCGTCGTGATCGCGAGCGTCACGACCGTCGCGGTCGCCGCCGCCCAGCGCACCCGGGTTCGCGACAGGAGCGCGACGAGGGTCCGGAACAGCGCCCACCCGATCGTCATCTCAGCCGAGATCATGAGCGTGTTCAGCCCCAGCACCGTCACTCCGCCGTGCCCGAGCATGGCGAGCACGATCTGCACGATGAACGCCGCGATCACTGAGAGCGCCGGTCCGAGTAGCACGCCGGCGACCACGGTGAGGTTGACGTGGTAGGCGATGGGCACGATCTCGGTCGACATCGCGACGAGCATGAGCGCCGAGACGACCGCCAGAAGCGGCACCTTGCGGCGGGCCTCGGTCTTCTCGGCGAAGTGACCCGCGATCGAGACGAGCGCGAGCGCCAGGATCCAGCCCGGCAACCAGAGCCAGACCGGCAAGACGCCGTCGGGGATGTGGATGTGCGACATGGCGCTACGCCGACCGTTCTTCGCTGTGCCGCGCGCAGGCGGGGCACAGGCCGTAGAAGGTGACCTCGTGGCGCGTGATGACGAAGTTCTCGCGAGCCGGGTCGCTCGGCACATGCGCTACGGGGCACTCGGCGATCTCGATCCGGCCGCAGCCGTCGCAGACGACGTGGTGGTGGTGCGGCTCCTCGGCGTCGCAATGCGCGAACAGTCCGCACCCGTCGCGGTCGCCCACGCGCTCGAGCCAACCGCTTGCGATCATCGCCGAGACCGCGCGGTAGACGGTCGCGGTTCCGATCGTGGGATCGAGCGTGCGGGCAGCTTCAGCGAGCGCTTCGACGTTAAACGCGCCGACCATCGCCGCAGCGGCATCGGCGATGACTCGCCTCTGCGGGGTCATGCGGCTGCCCCGAAAGGCGGCGCGCGTGTCTGCTGCGTTCATCAGTCCAAGCCCCAGTTCCCCTGCGCGACGACGGCACGAGTCGTTCGAGTTGCGGCTGCGAGTATACCCTTCGTGAGAATGGTTATCACTTGGCGCTCGCGTGACTCCGAGGCGGCAATAAGTCATGCTTATGCCACGTCTTCCAGCAAGCTCGGCATCCGGACGCATCGAACACTCGCCGAGAAAGGCTCCTCGTGAACATCTCGCAACTGCGCACGCTCCTGCTCGTCATCGACCGCGGTTCGTTCTCCGAGGCCGCGAAGGAACTCGGGATCTCGCAACCTGCCGCGACCATGCAGCTGCAGACGCTCGAGAGTGATCTGGGCGTGGGCCTGCTCGACCGGCGCTACCGCCGCGTCGACCTCACCGAGGCGGGGTGTGTGCTCGAACCGTACGCCCGCCGCGCCCTCGCAGAACTCGACAGCGCCCGAGAGGAACTTGCGGCGCTCGCGGGTGACGTGACGGGTAGCCTCGACATCGCGGCGAGCACCACTCCGGGGGCCTACGTGATACCGCGGCTTCTCGGTGCATTCCTCGCCGAGTGCCCGCGCGTGCAGGTGACGGTCACTGAATACGACACGGCAGGAGTCGTCGAGGCGGTCGAAAGCGGCCGAGCGCATCTCGGCGTCTGCGGGGCGATCGTCAAAGGCGCGCGGGTCACCTTCGAACCCCTCACCGCCGATGAGATCGTGGCGATCTGCCCTCCGGACTCGCCGCTGGCGTCGCGCAAAGGGGTCTCGCTTGCCGAACTCGCATCCGTCGATTGGGTGGCTCGGGATACAGGCTCCGGCACGCGCCAGGTCGTCGAGGCAACGCTGGCGGCGGCCAAGGTCGATCCCTCTCGGCCCAGGATCGTCGCCTCGCTGGGCGCGGGCGAAGCCATCGTGAACGCAGTCGAAGGCGGCCTGGGTGTGGCGATGCTCTCTCGTTACGTCGCCGAAAAGGCGCTGGCGGCAGGCACGATCGCGCGCGTCGACCTTGCTGGCCCGGCTCTCGAGCGACCCTTCTTCACCGTGATGCCGAAAGGCACGCCCACGCGGGCCGCGGCGGCGTTTTGCGCGTACCTTCGTTCCGCATTCCATGGGTAAAGGCGGTCGCCGATGAGAGCCCCGCGCACGTTCACGGTGTTGGGATTCGACTCGACTCACGCCACACTCGATGCCGAATCGCTGCTTCTTGGCCTCGGTTTTGATGTGGTTCCTATTCCAACGCCCAAAACGCTCGGCTCTTTGTGTGGGATCTCGTTGCGACTCGAACCCGCCGATGAGAGCCGCGCGCGCGAGCGACTGGAAAGAGCCGGCATTACGATTCGTGCTCGCGAAGAGGTCGAAGATGTGTAGCCAAACGCCCTCTGACCACGGTTCTCGTTGTTTGACACCCTCTCTCGAGGGTGCCTAGTATGCGTGGTATTGCCATTCTAGAGTGGAGAGGCATGCCGCCGGTGTCCGGCAATCACCCGCGGAGCAGCGCTCATGGCTCGAAACTCTATGCCGTCACGGCCGAAAGCCGGCGGCGCGACAAGGGAGTAGGGGGTGTCAGTTGATCGGGCTGACGCAACTAAACGTATGGATCGACGTGATCTTCACGGTGCTGTACGTGGTCATTGTGGTCGCGTTGTCGGGGCACTTCCTCGGCAACATTCTCACGGGCCGCGCTAAGAGCCGCTTCGTGAACTGGGAGTGGCCTCACCATGAGGGCGGTCCCATTCCCACGGCGCCCAAGATCATGCACTTCCAGCACGTGGCCGCGATGATCGCTCTTGGGGTCTCCGGCATGTACATCCGGTTCCCGTTCTTTAACGGTGGCCGGACTGCGATGCGTTGGGTGCACTACATCGCGATGACGATTGTGATCGTGAACCTGGTGGCGCGCCTGTGGTACGCGTTCGCATCGAAGCGCCGAGACTACCGTGAGTTCGCCATCACCAAACGCGACATCACCACGGCGCCGAAAGTCATCCTGTATTACATCTTCGTCAAGCCGTCCAAGCCGCACCTCGGCAAGTACAACGTGATGCAGAAGATGACGTACTCGATCTTCGTACCGCTGCTGATCGCTCAGGCGTTCACGGGCCTGGCGCTCTTGACGATGCGCGTTCCGCTGGTCAACGCGTCGCCGCGTGAACTGCTCGTGGGATGGTGGCTCGGCGCGATGCTGGGGTCGGTCGATATGGCCGGTTGGTGGATGCGCACGGCGCACTATCTCATCAACTGGTTGTTCATCGTGCTCACCACAATCCACGTCTATCTGTCCGTGACTGAGGACTTTCCTGCCTTCATGGACTTCTTCGGTCTGAGCTTTCTGGGGCCTGCCCACCACGAAGAGGGCGGCCACGAGCACGATCACGGAGGGCACGAACTACTACCGGGTACGGAAACTGCTCCAGCACTCGCATCCATCGATCCACTCTGAGTGAGCCGATCCACCCGAGAGGCCTCTGAATTGACGTTGCGCCCCGCTATCGCCTTCGCGATGTTGGCAGCTGTTCTGCTGCTGCCGGCATCTGCGTGCGCGGCCGCAGCGGGCCTTTCGGCAACGCAGCCGACAGCCGGGGCGATGCCTTCTCGGGTGACCACTACGTCGGGGTCGACGTCGCTGACGGTCACGTACGATCTCACGTGGACGTTGCCTACGGCTGGGAAGTCAGGGTGCACGGTCTGTCACAGCGACAAGGACTTGGTGCGCATCCAGGCGGGCAAGACCGTCAGCCTCTACGTCAACACGGCAGTCCTGAAGAACTCGGCCCACAAGGACGTTCCGTGCACGGGCTGTCACGTGGATTTCGCATTCAAGGCCCCGCATTCCAACGTGTCGAAGGTGGGCAACGAGTGGCGTGCGGTCGCGAAGCTCTCGTGCAAGAACTGTCACCGGAACGAGTTCTCGGAGTTCACTGCTGGAGCGCATTCGCCAACTACCTTGTCTGGAAGAGTCGCAACATCGACCGTGGGTCGGCCGAACTCATCGGCACCGGGCATGCCCAAGCCCTATTGCGGCGATTGCCACGGGGGCCACAGTATCGCGGCATCCGACAACGTTGTGGCGATGAGGCTGGTGCATGCGACGGGCATCGAGATGTGTGGCAAGTGCCACAAAGAGAGCACGGCGTCGTATCAGGATTACTACCATGGCGCGGCCTACCGCGAGGGGGCGCCCGATGCACCAGCGTGCTGGGACTGCCACAATACGCATAAGATACTTGTGTCGAGCGACCGGCAGTCGTCGGTCTATTCGGACCGCTTGTACGATACCTGCAACAAGTGTCACCGAGACCCGCGGGACGGATACACCGCGTACGCTCGATTGATCCATGGGAAGCAGGCCGTGTTGGACTCAAACCCTGTCATTGCGTGGTTGAAGTTAGCCCAACAGCAGATCGGCCTTTTCGTCCAGAAGACGGAAGCGATTTTCTAGCGAAGCAGCTCGTAAGCGGTCGGCACCGGTGCGGCGCCGACGGGGAGAAGGGGAACCGAAGAATGTCCCGCCAACTCAAAGCAAGCCCCGGCAGGCTGCTTGCCCTCCTGATTGCGACGGTGGCGTTCGCCACGGTGATCGGGCAGGCGTCGTGCGCATTCGCTGCAGATGCGAATGCGCCGCTCGACGTGGCAGGCACGGCGCAATTGATTCAGCAGCTTGGCCAGTCACCTGTCGACGAGGCCGTCTGCACGAGTCTGTGCCACGCCAACATCGCGCAGACGAAGAACTACGCCTCTGCGATCAAGTTCTCGCACGGCAACCACATCATCGTTCAGTGCAGCTCGTGTCACGCCAAATTCCCTCATCAGCTCGGCGGCACCCAGAAGCCGACGATGAAGGGTTGCTTCGACTGTCACGGAGTGCGACACGGGTCGATGGGTGTTATCGCCAAGAGCGACTGCACGGCATGTCACGTGACTCCGCGTTACCAGATGGACTGTCCGTACAACAAGACGGTCGTAGATTGGGCGGGCAAGGGCCATGTCGCCCTCAGCAACACGCAGCTCAACACAGACTGCATGCGCTGCCACACGGCCGCGAACTGCACGGACTGCCATGACAAGCAAGGTGTCGTGTGGGAGCCCAAGACCAACTGGGATTACGACTCGAACAACGGCTGCCAGTCGTGTCACGGCAGCTCGAACCTGCTCAAGCAGGACAATGGCGCACAGAAGTCATTCCAGGTCCAGGGCATCGAGGAATCCGTCCACCGTGGCATCACGTGTCAGCAGTGCCACATCGACTACCGATATGACGACAAGCCGTCGGTCACGAAGCTGTGGAACGTCAACGTGGGGCTGAATTGCGCGAATTGCCACCAGACACTGCCGAGGTCACAGGACAGCTCGCCAGTGGCCCTGTACGAGAAGTCTATTCACGCGCAGAAGATCCGCGATGGCAACTACAAGTCCGCCACGTGCGGTTCGTGCCACGGCGGCCACTTCATCTACAGCCTCAAGACCGCCGAGGGTAAAGCACAGATGCACGCCTCGGCGCTGAGGGTCTGCGCGAGGTGCCACCTCGATAAGTACGTGTCGTACAACGACTACTATCACGGCCGTGCATACAAAGAAGGCGCCCCCGATGCGCCTGCGTGCTGGCAATGCCACGAGCCCCACGACGTGCTACCTCAAGCCGACCCGAAGTCGACGGTCAACGCTGCGAACGTCGGAGCCACCTGTGGTCGACCGGGATGTCACAAGGGGTCGAGCGAATCCTTCGGTCAACAGGCCGACCAGCTGATCCACCGCAAGGCCACCGCAGTCGACACGAACCCGGTCCTCCAGTTCTTCGCGAACCTGTTCAAGAAGAAGACCGGCTAGGCATAGGGAGTACGCTGTCAGGGTGACTAGCGGGAACAACATACGACGCGCAAGTATATGGGGGGTGGCTGCGGTTCTCATCGCAGCCGCCCTCATCGTTGCGCCCCATGTGGCTCGCGCGGATGTCCCCGCCATCCCTTCGGCACCTCCGATCGACACGTCCGCTGCGGTCGATCAGAACCAGTGCGCTCCATGCCACCTCGATCTCGGCACGGTGAAGAAGCCGGGCATCATCTTCAGCCACGGCAACCACCTCATGGTCTCGTGCGATGGCTGCCACTCACGCATGCCGCATTCCAATGGCGGCAACACCGACACCGTGCCCATGGAAGTCTGCTTTGCATGCCACGGAGTCCAGCACGGTCCGCAAGGTGAGTTGGCCACGTCCACCTGTTCGAAGTGCCACCCGAAATCGTTCAACTTGAAGCCGGCGTCGCATATAAAGGGCTACGCTGCCAAGCCTCACGCCGATGATTCGAAGCGGCTCGGCGTCAACAGCTGCATGAGGTGTCACAACGGGCCGAAGGACTGCGACGCCTGCCACGTGAAGATGAAGCTCGGATTGCCCAAGATGCCCCGAACCTACGTCTCGGTCATTCTGGGTCGACCGAAGCCGCCCTCTGTCAAGATCTTCCCCACGGGTCCGACATCGATGGCGCAGTGTGTCTACTGCCACCCCGACCTCGATCACATAACTCCCGGGCGGCTCATCTTCGCGCACGCCGCGCACCTGCAGCGCGACTTCAAATGCACGACCTGCCACCCTCAATTCGGACACTCTGCAAGTGGCCCGGAGCGTCCGGACATGCTGTCGTGCTACCGCTGCCACGGGCTCCAACATAGTGGACAAGGGCTTGTGGCCGGCGACGCCTGCCGGAAGTGCCACCCGACGAGTTTCGCTCTGGTTCCCACGAATCACACGCCGGAGTTCAAACGAGGCAAACACAAGGCACTCGCCAACAGGGACCTCGCGTACTGCGGAATGTGCCACCAGCCCGAGTTCTGCGTGACCTGCCACACCGGCAAGAGCAACTCCGTGAACGCTACGCCAAAACCGGTCCTTCCCTCCGACCACACGGACGCGAGGTGGCTGGCCAAGCACGGCCAGGAGTACATGGGCCGACAGGGTTCGTGCGGCGCTTGTCACGGTGGCCCATCGTGCCAAAGGTGCCACCTGACGCCGGTACCGCATCCACCCAACTGGATCTCGAACCACCGCCCGCCACCAGGAATTCCGGCAAGCGACTGCAACATCTGCCATCGCGACCGCACCAAGTGCCAGAACTGTCACCACGGGCAGGTCAAGAACGGCGAGCTTGTCGAGTCGAGCTGCGCGCGGGGACCCGGGATGAGGGGATGTCACGTCGAGATGCTGCAGAAGCCTGCCACTTCGATAAAGAACAAGCCCTTCGCCGAGCACGCCGTGCATTTCACTGTCGCGAAGAAGAAGGGGCACATAGGGCGCCCGTACCACTGCTACGAATGTCACACCGACTTCGGCAATTCGACAAACGCCAACAAGACCGAGGTCCAGCAGGGGCACGACCTGCATCTGTGCTACAGCTGTCACGGTGCGCTCGATCCGTTCAACGTGCGGATCGCCCCGTTCAAAGGGGCGGCGCTCTGCCTGCGCTGTCATACCAACATGAATATCTAGAGTTCCTGTGAAGCTTCACACGCTCTGAGCGGCAATTGATACAGTAAGCACCGCATGTGCTCCAGCGATTTCCGCGCGCGTACTCGTCCCGGCAGACGGCCGTGCGTTCTGTAGCGCACCTCGATGTAAGGGGTTCATCGCATATGGCTGACCCACAGCGGTTGGATACGGTACTCAAGCTCGGCATCGCCACGCTGCTCGTGGCGATCGTGGCGCTCGGCGGCTGGTTCGGTTACTCGGTGTACCGAGATCGGATAGCCGCTGAAGACGCGACACCGGCGCTTCGAATCATGAAGGTCATCAAGGCCCAGGTCGACAAGAGCCCCAACGACGCAGTCCTGCGTGTGAGACTCGGCGAAGCTTTGGCGGCAGCTGGACGTACGCAACAGGCCATTGAACAGCTCAATGCCGCGCTCAAGATCGATCCGAAGCACACGGGCGCATATACCGACCTCGGACTGGTCGCCCTGATGAATAACAGGCCCGATGAGGCTAGGGACTACTTCAAGAAGGTCGTCGAACTCACCAGCAGCAACCCCATGGCGGACTCTAACGACCGTCGCGAGATCGCGTTCTTCAATCTCGGGAAGCTGGAGATGTCGCAGAAGAACTACGACCCGGCGATCGGGTACTTCAAGGAGGCGCTGCGAATTCGCAACGACGCTTCGGACACGTACTTCTTCCTCGCCGAAAGTCTGAACGCGATCGGCCAGCCGCAAGAAGCCAAGCAAAACGTCGCAATTGCCTTGAAATTCGACCCGAACTTCGCCCAGGCACACTATCTCCTCGGCAAGTTACTACTTGCAGACGGCGACAAGGTCCGTGCGTCGGCCGAGATCGGCAAGGCGCTGACGCTGTCCCCCACGGCTCCCGAGCCCAAGGCGCTCGCTCAAGAGATCGGCGATCCCGCGCAACTTGCGGCGCAGGCACAAAGCGAAGCTGCGTCGGACCCGGAGGCTGCTCTGACCGACGCGACGATCGCGTTCAACCTTGACCCGATCCACAACGTCGCAGCCGGGAAGCTCGAGGCGAAGCTGTTGCTGCAGCGAGGGAACAAGGCCGCCGCGCTGGCCGTCTACAAGACTCTGAGCCAGATCAGCTCGGCGTCAAAGGACGCTCAGGTGCTTGCCGCGATCAAGAAGCTCACCCCCAAGACATCCAAGCCGAGCACGTCGGCCACGCCGACCAAGTGACGACGGCCCACCGACAGCCGAGGAGCACCACGTGACCAAACGACGCATCCGACTTCTCGTTATCGCCGCGGTGCTGCTGCTCGTGCTCGTCCTACTCGGCGGCTACTACGCGTTCTATCGCTCGACCAAGAAGCTCTCGTTCAACGTCACGGCGTCGGGGGCATCCGGGGCTATCGCCCCGCCGCAGTTCCTTTTCGCCTTCAGCGGCGCCGGGGGCGACCGCTTGCAGCGGCCGATCGGCATCGCAATCGACGGAACGAAGGTCTTCGTCGCCGACGCGACTCGGCACACCATCTTCGTCTACGACCAGAATGGCAATCAGAAGAACAAGTTCGGCACGACTCAAACGGTGACGCCGCTCTACATGGCCGTGAATCCGAAAGACACCAACTTGTACGTGACCGACCGTCGAAGGCGCGCGGTCCTCAAGTTCAGCCAGGACGGCGCCTATCTGGGCGTATTCAACCCGCACCTGCCCAAGAGCCAGCTGCCCAAGTTCGGAACGCATGGAGTGCAGTGGGCGCCGATCGGCATCGCATTCGCCGCTGACGGAGCCATGTATGTCACAGAAGTGCTGAAGGGCCACCGCCTCCTCATCTTCAACCCAGACGGCACGTTCAAGCGATCGATCGGCGATGCCGGCATCGTCGATGACCCCACCAAGGGGCCCAACGTCTTTCAGTTCCCGAATGGGATTGCTGTGTATGGCGCGGACGTTTATGTGTCCGACAGCAACAACCGCCGGATTCAAGTCTTCACCAGAGCCGGCGACTTCGAGCGCATGATCGTCACAGAGGGTCTGCCTCGCGGCGCGGCGCTTCTCAAGCCATTCCCCTCAGACCCCACCACGTCGCCGCCCGTGCGTATCGCTTCGGTGGACACGCTCTCGCACTTCGTGACCCTCTGGGATGCTAAGAACGGAACCAAGATCGTCAGTTTCGGCGAGCAGGGCACGCTCGACGCGCAGTTCAACTACCCGGACGGCATCGCGCTGGGCGACCGCAACAAGCTCTTCATCACCGACACGGCTAACGGTCGCGTGCAGGTCTGGGGCTGGCCCCTCGAGGTTTCGGCATTGCCGATAATCGGCGCGCCGACGAATCTCCTGTGGTGCATCACCCCCTTCCTCTTCCTGCCGTTCCTGTTGCTGTTCCGTAAGCGCCGCTTCTTCGCGACAGCCGACTTCGTTCAGAACATGATCGCGATCGAAGAGGCTGGCATGATGCCGGCGCGCAGTCGCGCGTGGCTCACTCTCCAGGCGCAGTACGACCTCATCAAGGAGATGAAGTACGAGGGTGTCGACTTCAGCGAACTGTTCGAGGTCACTGAATTCTCGGAGTCCGACGCGCATGCGCTTGTCGATAAGTACGAGGTTGACCAGCCGACGGCTGAGATACTCGCAGCGGCGCAGAGGGCGCAGGTCTTCGCGACCGAGAACACCGACTACCGTCGCCTCTCAAAGGCGATGGAACTCGATGTGGTCGACGCACCTGAGTTCGTGAAGCGATACGCGAAGAAGAATCGCGCGAAGACCGAGCCTACGACGGGCGCGGACGAGTAGCGCACCGCAGGGGATTGACAACTTATCGGAAGGCCCCGCCGTGGCGGGCGGGGCCTATTCGGAACGTTATTGCGGCTCGTCTCAGGGCTGCCGATACGGCGCGGCCGGTTCATCCGCGTTCACCGTCTCGACCGTTCGTCAGCTGTGGAGATTGTGTGTCTCGAACCTATTGACGCGGTGAATTCGAGAGAGTACCGTCGCGTTGTAACTACTGTTACAAGCCCCTCCCCATGAGGGGAGGCGGATGAATAGCTAGGGCAAAGAACCACCGGGTTGGAGCCGGCACGAAAACCCGATCGTGGTGCTTGATTCAAACCTCACAAGTACGGGGTAGGGATCGAACCGCGCTCACACGGGTAGTCGCCTCCATCCGGATTCAGACCAGCGGATGTCTAAGGAGGTGGCTTTTTTCTTTCCGCTGAACTGAGCCGAAAGCTTACGCGCGTTTCCTGACCAACGAGCCTGGTGAAGGAGGAACACAATATGGCTATTACCAGGCGACAGTTTGTCACCCGTCTGGGTGCGCTGGCCGCAGTAGTAGGCTTTAGCCAAGCCGACGTCTCAAAGCTTGCAGAGGCGTTTGCCGGTAACACCACCAATTGGGGTGGAACTGCCAACAAGCCTCGAGTCATTTGGGTCCACGGTGCCGAGTGCACCGGTTGTTCTGTGTCGCTTCTGGGTATTCTCGAGAGCCCGAACGGCCATCCGATCATCGATCCGAAGAGTCCGCTTCATGGTGTCAACACGCTGACCGCCCTTGGGCTGGCCGGCGTCAAGGCGACGGCGCAGCCGTTTAGCGCTTCCGCACCGTTCACCCTCTGGAACGCCACCACGAACATGATCGAAGGTGCGCCGCTGGTGAACATCGCTGACGTCGTTATCGACGTCATCGACCTGCAGTACCACGAGACGGTCATGAGCATGGGCGGCGACCTTGCCGCGAAGTGGCTCAAGGACTTCGCCGACTACACCCCCGTGGCTGCTGGCTCGGCCCCGGGCGACGCCCCGTTCGTGCTCGTCGTCGAGGGTGCTCTGCAGGACAAGACCCAGGGTGGCGCTTGGAACGACATGAGCGACACAAGCGTTTCTTGGTGCTCCATCGGCATGGCCGATGACAGCTCCTTCGAGAACGACATGGCCACCACGGTTGTCAAGCTCGCCAAGAAGTCCACGTGTGCGGCGATCATCCCGATCGGCCAGTGCGCCTCCTTCGGTGGGTACCCTGGCTGCAAGGCCCCAATCACCTCTGCCGCCGCCGCTGGGTTCGATCCGACGATGGCGCAGTCCGGTGCTATGGGCGTGGGCGCGTACCTGACCAAGGACGCCGGCGACACCGCTGCGGTGGCCGCTGCTAAGAAGGTCATCAACGTCCCCGGTTGCCCGACCAACCCCTGGTGGTTCGTCATGACCGTGGTTCTGTTCATGGCTGACTACCTGACCGGTGCCATCGGGATCCTCGATCCTGGTACCAAGCTTCCGGTCGCCTCGGCAGTCGACGCTTCAGGGCGTCTGAAGGCCGTTTACCCGATCCCCGTTCACAGCGGCTGGTGCCCTCGGTACAAGTACTACACGAAGGGTCAGTACGCGCAGAAGCCGGGCGATCCGGGCTGTCTGCAGAAGCTTGGCTGCAAGGGCATCGGTACGTACTCTCTGTGTGGCGCGCACGGCTGGAACAACCAGCAGCCGGACAACGGCGCGGCTGGTCTTGCCTCGCTTAACGGCGGCGGCGGCGGGCACTGCACTCGTGCCGGTCACCCGTGTATGGCTTGCACTGAGAAGGGTTATCCTGACAGCTTCGTGCCCTACGTGCGCTTCTAGAGATTCGAAAGGAGGGCAACTTAGATGGCTAATGTATGGACTAGCAAGGGCGCTACAGACGTCGAGCACGAGGTCGACCCGATCTCCCGTATCGAGGGTCACCTTGGGGTTAAGGTCACCGTAGACACCGGTGGACATATCACGGACGCCAACGCTCATGGCAACCTGTGGCGTGGCTTTGAGAACTTCCTGCTGGGTCGCGAGGTCAATGACGCGATCACGTTCGTCCAGCGTATCTGCGGCGTCTGCCCGGTTCCTCACGGCCTGACATCGACCTACGCTGTTGACACCGTTCTTGGCTACAGCAAGGGCCACATCACGTTTGCTACCGCCGTCGACGGCGTCTCTGGCAAGACCTACGGTGTCCCGAAGAAGGCAGTGCTCATCCGCAACATGGTGCTGGGCGCCGAGTTCCTCATGTCGAGCATCACGCACTTCTATCACCTTGCGGCTCCGAGCTACATCCAGGGCCCCGCGATTCCGCCTTGGACGCCGTACTTCGACAACAACTACTACGCTGGTGCTCTGCTCAACTACGCCAGCGCAGCTGTTCCGAACCTGTCGACCCCCAAGACGTGGGACGCAGTGATCTACAGCTACGTGAAGGCGCTCAAGATCCGCCGCATGACATTTGAGGCTGGCGCCCTGTTCGCAGGCCGCATGCCCATGACGTCGTGCTTCATCGGCGGTGGCGTCACGAACGACGGTACCGAGGATCTGACGGCTCGCATCACCAAGTTCTCGGAGCTGCTCACCACGGTCGCCAACTTCGTGGTCGCTGAGTACGTGCCGATCGCAGTGGTGCTCGGCGCGCTGTACCAGGGCTTCGACAGCCAGGTAGGAGGCTCCGGTTACGGCGCAGGTCTCGGTCGCTTCCTCTCATGGGGTGGCTTCCCGAACCTCGACGGCACCCTCACCCTCCCGGGTGGCGTGTTCGATACGAACACGGCCGCACCTGCTGGCTTCCCGCTCACGGGCAGCACGACCGGCAACGAGGATCGCACGCACTTCCGCGTCGTGAACCGTGCTGAGGTCTTCAGCAAGTTCATCCAAACCGGTAACACGCCGGAGCTCTCGGTCCCCAAGAACCTGACCGAGGACATCTCGAACTCGCGTTATGCGGTCTCCTCGCTCGACGCCGGTGCCTACACTTCGGGCTCCGCCTATCCCGGCGATGTTGCTCGCACGAAGCCGCTGCGCTCGCACGGCTACAGCTACATCAAGTCCCCGCGCTGGAACGGTCTTGCGTGCGAGGTCGGCCCGCTTGCTCGTCTCGCGGTCGCCGGTCTGTACCCGGTCGACGGCCGGACGCTCGCGTCGGTCGTTCCTGGCTACGCCGCGATCTACGTCAACGCCGGTGCGCTTGACACTCGCGTTATCGAGTCAACGATCGTCGCCGGCCTCAGTGCCGACATCCTCGTTCCCACCGTTCAAACCTGGATCCTCGGTCTCAAGGGTGGCCTGTCCACCATGGACCGCCTGCGTGCCCGCGCGATTGAGTCCCTCGTTCTGTGCCAGTCGCTTCTCGGCGCAGCCAGCAAGGATGGCTCGGGCGTTGTCACGTTTGACGGCACCGGCTGGGTCTCTCAGCTCCAGGCCCTCACGGGCGCTGGCGCCCAGCACGACGACACGTCGGGTTCGACGTGGCGTGCGAAGAACCCCGCAACCTTCAGCCTGGGCACCGTTCAGGGCTGGGGCGGCACCGAGGCTCCTCGCGGTGCCCTCATGCACCAGACGACCATCACGAACGGCAAGATCGTTAAGTACCAGGCTATCGTTCCCACCACATGGAACGGTTCGCCGAAGGACAACGGCGGCAACCGTGGCGCTATTGAGCAGGCCATGATCGGCGCTCCGTTCTTCCTTCAGGCTGGTACAGGCCCCGTCAAGGGTGGCGCGGTCTTCACTACGCAGGCAGGCGGCACGACCACCACAGAGGGTGGCGTCGAGGTCCTGCGTATTGCCCAGTCTTTCGATCCGTGCATCGCTTGCGCGATCCATTAAGCAAGGCGGAGGTGATTAGTTTGAAGCGTTTCGCGCTTGTTCTTTCGCTCGCTCTGGCGATGTCGCTCGTAATCGTCGGTTCTGCCTTTGCGAACTTCGGTCCGCACGGTGGCTACGCTACTGACACTGATTCGTGCGCTGGCTGCCACCGCGCTCACTCGTCGTTCTCGACGGTGAAGTTCGAGCCGCTCGTTGTCGGCATCACTCAGCCGGCAGATTTCCCTTACGCTCTGCTGGTCGGTAACTCGAGCACCATCGAGGAGTTCTGCTACGCCTGTCACGGCGCCCAGGCTCCTGGTGCTTCGACCAACGTCCAGGGAGGCAGGTTCGATACGGGCCCCTCGACGGCCAGCCTATTGGCCACGGACGCAACCCATCCCTACAAGACCGCATCGACGTTCGATAAACCGCTGAACGGTGGCGGTTTCGAGAGCGCGGCCAACAACTGGGATTGGGAGGCTTCTGCAACCCCGTCATACCAGGCGGTCACGTCTTCGCACAACATGGAGCAGACCAACGTCTTGTGGGGTGCCGGCAACGGCTCCGACACGGCGATGACTCTGACCTGTGTCAGCTGCCACGACCCGCATGGTAGCTCGAACTACCGGCTCCTGAAGGACAGCGTCAACGGCCAGACTCGTGGTGGATACTCCAACGCCGGTCTTCCCGACGCCTTCGTGTACTCGATTGAGACGAACTACCCGACTACCGGTGATGGTGGTTGGCTCAAGGGTAATGCAGGCGCCGTGCAGATGGCCTCCTACATCCCGAACTACACGGGCGGCACGAAGGTCATGGCCGGTACGGCAGGTAAGTCCCTGTCGGCATGGTGCTCCGCATGCCACACCGACTACGACAATGCGTCTTCCACGAAGGACTACGGCAGCTACGAGAGCACCGTTGGTGCTAAGGCTCGCCACCGTCACCCGGTTGACATTCCTCTCGTCGCCGGTGATGCCGTTCTGCAAATCGCTGCTCAGGCAAGCGCTATCGACCCGCGTATCCCGCTCGAGGTCAAGCCTGGCGCTGCAACCGATCGCGACAACCAGATCGGCTGCTTGACTTGCCACCTGGCTCACGGTGGGTCGCAGGGCATGACCGGTTGGGCTGCTGCCAGCCTCGTCAATGTCGGCGGCAACTGGCTGCCCAAGATGGACGGCATTGCAGGCGTCAACCCGGACAAGTCCAGTTCTCCGGGCACTATCGGAGCTCCGGGTGCCCTTACCGGCACGAGCTCTCTGCTCCGCTCGGACAACCGCGGCGTGTGCGAGCGTTGCCACAACAAGTAATTGTTGCAAATCGCACGCTTACACCCAAGCCTGTCTGACAGGTTAGGATGAACCACAGAGGGGGCTTCAGGGTTCACCTGGAGTCCCCTCTTAGGGTGGTGGCCCGTGGGCCCAACCCAAGCCCCGTCCTTTCGTGAAGGAGTGTGTGTTCTTGACTCGAGCCTTCGACCCCCAGAACCAGATCGTCCGCCTCGCCCCGCTCGGGCTCTGCGCCAACCCGTTCTTCGGGTCCGGGCCGTACGAGGAGTCAGCCGAAGGCTGCGAGATGACGAGCGAAGGAAACGCCCTCCTCAGGGCGATTCTCGCCGCAGCTGAGGAAGAGCGTCCGCGGCCCATCTGGGTGCGCAAGAGCGGCGAGCTTCCCAGCTCGTATGCGCTGGGCGCCGAGAGCCGCGTCGAGCACACACTCGCCAGCGACGACAGCGCAAACCTTCTGCACGCCTACATTCCGCTGTTCGGCATGAGGAATGGCGCGGTGCGTTCGGCGCTGACCATGTTCAGCGAGCGGCTCGTCTACCGGGACTTCGGTGTGACTCTGCAGGCCTACGTCGCGAAGGTTCTGGCAACTCCCGATGAAACGCTGGCGTCGTACCAGGTCATGGGTCCCGATGCGCTGGCCGAGTTCGGCGAAGCCTTCGCGCAGGATCCCGCTGCAATCGTCGAGGCCACATTCGGCTCCGAGGAGATGGAACGCAAGCCGGAGTTCGGCGAGATAGCCGATATGCGCCAGCTCCAATTCGTGGGCGACGGCGAAGACGTGCCCGATGACGAGGCCGTCGAGGTTGACGACACCGTGGGCGACGCACCGGGCATCGCTGCCGCAGTTCTAACTGAGGAGGCCGTCGCGGCAAGCCCCTATGCGCCGGTCCTCGACTACATCATCGACTACACTCGCGAGCACCTGTCGCCGGTCATGGGCCGGGCGCTTCGCGTCTACAAGGAGCGCGGGCAGTCCGCCATGACCGCCGAGATCAACATCACCAAAGCCCCCCGCAAGACCCTGGGCGCCTTGGCGAAGTTCGCTCGTGTGAGGTACCGCAAGATCGTCTTGATCTACGACTCCTTCGAGAACTGGCTTGATATCGATCCTGAGTTGCGCTCCAAGATCGTGGGCCTCCTCTCGGAGATGCGCTGGTCTCTCGACGGTGACGCCGTTATCGCGTTTCTCATCGAGCCTGGCGTAGCGCCTGAACTCGAGGAGTCGTTCAGTTCGGGTGCCAATCTCGTCTGGGACTTTCCGGGTCTGATCCCGATGCAGGAGAACTACGACGTCATCATCCCCGAGGTCATCGAGCGATGGCTGGCCAACGCGGCTGCGCCTGGGGCGGAACCGCTCACGCTCGCCGACCCGGGCATCGCCGGACTCATCGAGGCTGCTCAGGGCTCCTTGCAGCGCCTCATCTATCTCGGGCAGGAAGCGATCGAGAACGCGGCTGATCGTGGGGTCTCTTCCATCGATGAGGCAGCTGTCACCGCAGCGATCGCCGCCGCACCCGTTCAGGCCTCCGAGGAGGTCTGACGATGCCGACGGCGAGCAGCTCGCGGCGCAAGGCCCTGTGGTCGGGAGCGGCTACCGTAGCCGTGCTTGCCGTCGTCCTCATCGGCTTTGGCATGTTCGGGCCGCTGTCGAAATCCGGTAAGGAGGCTGGCTCGAGCAGCCTGACCTCGCCAGCGCAAACCAGTCAGACGCTCTACCAGCAGGCGCTGGCGGCGCAACGGAGCGGTGACCTGACTCGGACCGCGGCACTGGCCCAGGCGGCGGTCAATGCCGATCCAACTAACTCCGCGGCGAAGGCACTGGTCGCCCTGGTCGCTCAGCAGACCGCGTCCCCGACCGCCCCGTCTAACGGTGGTGCAGGCTCAGGGTCCGGTGCCACTCCGCAGACCACGCCGGCTTCCAGAACAGCAAGTTCGGGGGTCACGGTCGATCCGGCGTTCTTCAAGCCGATCCGCAATCTCTCCTCAGTCCTTCCCACGGCATTCCCGGAGTTCGATCTGGGGCAGGTCGTCAAGATCGGCGCGGACGCGTCGGTTGCTGGTCCTGCTGCCCATGGAGGCGTCATAAAGAACATCTCCTGGTCGGTGCACGACCGCAAGACCCCTGCCGGGGCCAAGAGCTTTGTCTCGAAGACAAGCAAGGTCTTGTTCTCTCGTAATGCGGCCACGGTGACCTTAAGAGGTCTGAGCGCATATTTCGGCACCGACGGCACGAAGTTTGCGACCATTTCATTCGTTCGAGGACGTTTCGCGTTCGAGGTTCTGGCGACCGTTCAGGGAGCTGCGCCCGCGAGCGCGAAGTCTGAGCTCGTGAAGGCGGCCAACGCCTTCCCGGCGACGCCGATCAAGTAGCACTAAGGAGCGCGCAAATGGGTCTCCGACTCGCTAGGCGTGTGTGTCTGACAATCAGCGCGGCCGCGCTCTCGGTGGCGATGTTTGCTGCGGTCCCGGCATTCGCGGCGCCGCCTTTCTCGGGGCCCGCGACGATCGTATCGCTCAACTTCGAGCCCACCGGATTGTCGTTTCCGACCAACCTGAGGCTCGACACGTTGGACTCGAGTGATCAGACGATCACCGCGGCACATTGGGGACCCGTCACGAGTCTTCATCACGGTGGGTCCTACGCTTTCTGGTGCGCGGGGACGAGTGATGTCTCCGGTACGACGTGGTCCAGCAGGACCCCCCTCCGCTATCCGCTCGCGACTCGCGGCATCGTCAAACTTCCGGTGGGCGTTCTCGCCGATTACTACAGCTCGAGGGTGAGCTTCTGGTACCTCATGCCGTCACTCGGGGGTGCTGATGCGGGAAGTAATCCGTCATTCGTTCTTTCCTGGAGGTCCCAGGCGGATGAAGGTGACAAGACTCTGTACAGTGCGTTTCCCACAGTCGCGACATGGACGCTCGTCAGTCGCGACATCTCGGCCGGCAGCGCAGGCTTCAACGCCGCGAGGCGCGCGGCAGTTGTCGACCTGCAGTTCTTTGACCACGTTGAGATCAACAACGGGTACTCTCAGCAGACGCCCAACGGCCAAGGCCCTGCGATCGACGACTTCTCCGTTACCGGCTTCAAGTACGGTCCCGTTCGCAACCTGACGGTCGTCTCACCGGTGGCCGGCCAGATCAAGCTGGACTGGTCCGCTCCGTACAGCGCAGTCGGATCGAGTCTCGTGGACACTCGTTCCCTGACCTACCGCGTGTTCCGCAGGGCCGTCGGGTCAACTGGTTTCCCGACCGAGCTCACGAGCGACGGTAGCCGACTTTCCGCGACGACGTACACCGACAACTTGAGCCTTACCAACGGCCTCCAAGGCATACCCTACGAGCACATCATCCAAGCATGGGACGCCGGGGCTGGCTCCGGATATGGCGTGCAGTCGAACCCGATCGGCCTGCCGTACACGACCACACTCACGGCTCCGAGCAAGCCGCACACGACGGTGTACACGTGGAGGTCGTTCACGAGTACCGGAACGATGGTGCCCGCGAGTTCGTCGGCTGCCAAGGTGTATCTCCGGTTGAGCCGCGACAAGGTGCACTTCAGCCTCGCATCGGCGTACACGCAGGCCAATGGAACCGTCTACAGCGGCGCTGTGAGGCTGCCTGCTTCGGGTACCTGGTACCTCCGTGCGCTCTATCTTCAGGGCTCCGCGTGGCGGTACTCGTCGAACTGGACCACCGTCACCGTATCGGCCAATGTGATTCTCAGCCCGCACGCGCCGGCCACGACCGCAACGCACAACAAGGCGTTTTCGGTGTGGGGCACCGTGCAACCGAAGCACACTTCAGGGACGTACCTGCGGGTCTATGCGTACCGCTACAGCGGAACGAAGGTCGTGCAGAGCGTGTCGTTCCCGGTGACGGTGACGAGCGTGGGCCAGCCTGCGAACACGACCAAGTACACCGCCTCGGTCAAGCTTCCCAAGGCGGGCGCATGGAAGGTGCGGGTCAGGCACGGTGCGCACGGTGTCGAGGGGACGACGTACGGCGCTCTGAGCGCCAGGATCACGGTGAAGTAGTAACTCCCTCGTCTGCCAGCTTGCCGAACACGAACCGAGCCGCCCGAGGACCTTCTCGGGCGGCTCTTTTGTGCGATCTTCGCGCGCCTGCTTCCACCCGGTACGTGTAGGATGAACCCTGCACGTGGGGGAGCGTGTCGGCGTTACCTGCATCCAGCTGTGGGTGACCTTCGGACCAGCAGGGGAGAGTGTGGCCGGGTTGAGCTCTGTGCACGCGAATCGCGGCAATCTCGACAGACTCGTGCGCACGATCGCCGAGCATCACGGACTCGATCTCTCCAGCTACCGCCAGGCCTACATCGAGCGGCGCCTCGCTGCGCGTCTGCGTGTTCTGGGCTTGAGCACCTACCGGCAGTATGCGGAGCGGCTCAGCAGCGACGCGGAAGAGTACGCTCGGTTCATTCAGACGCTCACCATCAACGTCACCGAGTTCTTCCGCGACACGGGGATGTGGGAAGCCCTGCGCAGCGAGGTCATACCGACACTGCTCGCCGAGAAGGCCGCTCACCATGGCCACACCATCCGCATCTGGTCGGCGGGGTGCGCGACGGGCGAGGAGCCGTACTCGCTCGCGATGACCTTCCTTGATCTTCTCGGCGATGACGCGGAGCAGTTCACGCTTTCAATCACCGGCTCGGACATCGATCCAGACTCACTCGCGGTCGCCGATGCGGGTTACTACCCGCCCAGCAGTCTGGCGGCGATGCCCCCTGACTACCTCGAACGCTTCTTCGTTTCGAACGCCGAAGACGGCCCCGGCATGCGGATTCGACCGGAAGTACGTCGTCTGATCCGGTTCAATTCCTTCAGCCTTTTCGATAGTTCGCCGATGAAACTGGTAGATCTCGTAATGTGCCGCAATGTATTCATCTATTTCAACCGGGACGAGCAAAGCAGGGTGCTCGACCAATTCTGGAAAGCCACAGCTCGAGGCGGCTTTCTGGTGCTCGGCCGGACCGAGAAGCTTTCAGTGGAGGCTGCGGATCGACTCGAGCAGGTCAACGGTAGGGAGCGGATCTACCGCAAGCCGAGACTGGGCTAGCGGCAATCGGCGGGCGTGGGAGCCCGCCTTCCTTGAGGGGGGCGCATGACAGAGCAAGAACCGAGGGTCGTGTCACGACAGGGGCTCTCTCGACAGTTCACGATTCTGACGTGGGGCACGATCGGGCCACCGGTGCTCATCGCATTGGTGGTGTGGCTGATTCTGGGCAGCTGGGTCGTTGGGTTGACGCTGCGCCAGGAGTTCACGGTCATGCTTATCGGGCTGGCACTCATGTGTGTGGCGGCCGTGCCCGCAAACCTTCTGTGGCGCCGGCAGTTCAAGACGCGCATCCTGAATCGCTTGCACGAGCTCGGCGTCGTCATGGGGCAGGCGAGCAAGGGCGACCTGCATGTCCGGGCCGTGCCGTCCGGAGATGACGAGATTACCTCGCTCGCTGAGGAAGCTAACGTCCTCATCGTATCGCTCGCCGATATCGCGCGAGGTGTGCGCCGCTCGGCCGAGTGCGTCTCGATAGCCGCCGGCGAACTCTCGGCGTCGTCACAAGAGATCAACTCGTCCGCGATGGAGATCTCGTCGTCGGTGCAGCAGATCGCGCACGGCGCGGAACTGCAGTCGCGCAAGGTCGACGAGACCGGCTCGGCGGTCGAAGAGATCGCCGCTACGACCAGCAAGGTCGCTGCGCAGGCGCTCGAGGCGGCAGCGACGAGCGAGCAGGCGGCGGAGGTCGCCCGCAGGGGCGAGGAGGCCGCCGAGGAAGCCATAGTGAAGATCTCGGAGATCCAGCAGGCGATCGAGACGCTGGCGGAGTCGGTCGAGCTTCTCGGCAGGCGCAGCGGTCAGATCGGCAGCATCGTCGACGTGATCACCGGCATCGCCGACCAGACCAACCTGCTCTCGCTTAACGCCGCAATCGAAGCGGCCAGGGCCGGAGAGGCGGGACGCGGCTTCTCCGTCGTCGCCGAGGAGGTGCGCAAGCTCGCAGACGGTTCGGGACGGGCCGCCGAGGAGATCGGCGAGATCATCAAAGACGTCCAGTCCGAGACGGCCAAGGCCGTGCGTTACATGGAGGTCGGATCGCGTGAAGTCGAGGTCGGCGCGCAGATCATCACGCGCAGCGGCAACGCGCTTCGCGCTCTCACCGACGCCGTCGGTCGCACCAACGAGCTCTCGCAGGGCATCTCCCACGCGATGAACTCACAGGCCGAGAGGACCGTGTCGGTCGATCGGGCGATGCACGAGATCGCCGCTGTTGTCGAGGAGAACGCAGCATCCGCCGAGGAGACCGCGGCTGCCGCTGAAGAGCAGACAGCGTGTATGGAGGAGATCGCCGCCTCGGCGCAGGAACTCGCCGACATGGCCCGAGACCTCGAGGAAAGCGTTCACAAGTTCCGGCTCGAGGAGGACGCCTCGTGAGCGAGACGCCGGGCATGGGACTCACGTACGTTCTGTTTCGCCTCGGCACAGAGCGGTACGCGCTGCCGGTCTCCTCTGTCGTCAGCGTCGTGCGCTACGAGTCTCCGACACCGGTTCCGCGCTCTTCGGACGAGGTGCTTGGGGTGGTGAACCTGCGGGGACGAGTCCTGCCCGTGGTCGATCTGGGACGGCGCTTCGGCAAGTCCACGTTCGAAGCGAACCCATCGTCGCGCGTGGTTGTGGCCGAAAGCGCTGCCGGTACCGTCGGCATCGCGGTCGACGCGGCAACCGAGGTCGTCACATTTACCGAGGGCGAGATCAAAGCGGTGCCGCAAAGCGTTCTCAGTCCGGAGACCGCGAAAGCGTTCACAGGCATGGTCGAACGCGAAGCTGGATTGGTCGTGCTGCTCGACCCGGAAGAAGCGATGCCACGACGCGACCTGGTCGCGCTGAACGTAGCACCGGGCTCGCTCAAGGAGGCGGGGAGTGATGACTAAGACGATCCTCGTCGTCGATGACGCGGCGTTCATGCGCATGATGATTCGCGACATCCTCGTGAAAGAGGGCTACTCGATTCAGGAGGCGGTCAACGGGCGCGACGCGGTCGAGAAGTTCGAAGAACTGCGTCCCGATCTCGTGACGCTCGATGTGACGATGCCTGAGATGGACGGGATCGAGGCGCTCTCGGCGATTCGCACGATTGACCCGGAAGCGTGCGTTCTCATGGTCAGCGCGATGGGCCAGCAGGCGCTCATCATTCAAGCACTCGAAGCTGGAGCAAGTGACTTCCTGATCAAGCCATTTCAACCGACAAAAGTGCTGGCAACCGTGAAGAAGTGCTTCGGCACCGATGAGACATAGCGTGGACGCGACGATGGCTTCCCCGATTCGCGTGCTTGTTGTCGATGATTCGGCACTGTTGCGCCAGATACTGACGCGCGCGCTCGGCGAAGATCCCGATATCGAGATCGTGGGCACCGCTCGCGACGGCGTGGAGGCGCTGCAGAAGGCCGAATCGCTCAAGCCCGATGTGATCACCCTCGACATACAGATGCCCGCGCTCGATGGGATTCAGGTCCTGCGTCACCTTCCCCGCCACTCCGACGCGCGCGTCGTCGTGCTCTCGTCCGTAGACGACGCGCCCACGACGTTCCTGGCGCTCTCGCTTGGGGCGATCGAGTTCGTGCCGAAGCCGTCAGCCGGCGTGGCGAGGTCCATCGGCGAGCTTTCAGAGTCGCTCGGCGCGAAGATCCGTGCCGCGTATCAGGTTACGCCCGAGCACGCGGTGGTCGTCCCGGCCGCGCTGCGAGAGGCGTCCGAGCGAGACCGGGTGGCGCGTGCGAGGACCGCGCGACCGCCGTCGGCGACCGACCCGGCCGTATGCGTGGGTCTCGCGGCTTCCACGGGAGGGCCACCAGCGCTCGAGATAGTGTTCTCGGGGTTGTCGCAGCTGCTCCCGGCCGCGTACGTGATCGTCCAGCACCTCCCGCCGGGCTTTTCGGCGTCGTTCGCGCGACGGCTTTCCGCACACTGCGACATCCCCATCGTCGAGGCGGAATCGGGCATGGCGCTCGAGTCCGGATGCGGTTACATCGCTGCTCACGGCAGGCATCTCACTGTGGTGACCGGCGACGACGGCGTCCGCCGCTTCGAGCTGCTCGCCGAGCCCACGATCCACGGCGTCTGCCCGTCCGCGGACCCGCTCTTCAACTCCATCGCGACCGAGTTCGGTGACCGCTCCGTCTGCGTCGTTCTCACCGGCATGGGCGTGGATGGCGCGAACGGCGCAGCTCAGATCGCACACGCGGGTGGCGAGGTGATCATCCAGGACGAGAGTTCGAGCGTCATCTGGGGAATGCCACGCGCTGTCGAACGTGCCGGCGCCGCGGGCCAGATCGTGCCCATCGGGCAGGTCGCCGAGAAGGTGCGGGCGGCGGTCATCGCGCGCGCCAAGGGGAAGTGAGCTCCAGCGTGGGTGAGATGGACGCCTACAAGGACACGTTCCTCGCTGAGAGCATCGACTTCGTCCAGCACATCACGGACGGGCTGCTCGGCCTCGAGCGTGAGCCCGGCGATCTCGCACCGGTCGAGACGATCTTCCGAGGCGCCCACTCGCTCAAGGGGATGTCGGCGGCGATGGGCTACCAGCGCACCGCCGATCTCACCCACGCGATGGAAGGCTTGATGTCGAACGTGCGCGAGGGTCGCCTGCACGTCGATCAGGGGCTCATCGATCTGATGCTCGAATCAGTCGACCTCGTCCGAGAACTCATCGACGACGAGACTGCCGGCACTTCCGTGGTTGATCCGACGGAGACGATCGGGCGACTCGGCGATATGGCAGACCGAGCGGCAGCGAGGCCCGACGACGCTGCGGAGCGGGCCGTGAGTGATGCGCGCTTCGGCTTGTTGGCTGGCGAGTCCGGACTGTCCGTGGTCGTGACGCTCGAGGCGGACTGCGTGCTCAAGGGCGTGCGCTCGTACATGGCACTGAAGCGCATGAACGAGATGGGCCGTGTTCTGGACACGGCGCCTTCAGCTGCCGATCTCGAAGACGAGCGTTTCGACTGCTCCTTCTCGGCGACTGTGGCCTCGAATTCCGGCGCAAGCGCGGTCCGCGACGCGCTGCTCGAGATCACCGACATCGCCGACGTCACCGTGTCCCAAATCGAGCTTGAGAGCGCACGCGAGGGCGATGCACGCGCGGACGACACCGGCCGCGAACGCGCTGCTCGCGCGGCGCTGCTCCCGCGCCTGACTGAGACGCACACGGTGCGCGTCGCGATCGGGCGCCTCGACAGCCTCGTCGACCTGGTGGGCGAGCTGGTGATCCTGCGATCCCGCTTCGACGAGCTCGTCTCCTCGCGCAGGGATCTCGAACTGGGCGAGGTCGTCGAAGACCTGCACCGCATCACAGCCGAGCTGCAGTACCAAGTGCTGCAGACGCGCATGGTGCCGGTCGGAAACATCTTCAATCGTTTCCCGCGCATGGTCCGCGATCTTTCGGCCGACCTCGGGAAGCAGGTCGACTTCGATGTCACAGGCCTCGATATCGAGCTCGACCGCACCGTTCTCGACGAGATCGGCGACTCGATCATGCACCTTCTTCGCAACGCGATCGACCACGGCATCGAGCCGGCCGAGGAGCGCATCGCGGCGGGCAAGGCTGCGACCGGCGTCCTGAGCCTGTCGGCCGCGCGCGAGCGCGATCACGTCGCGATCATCGTCTCCGACGACGGTGGCGGCATGGACGCGGAGGCCGTATGGGCCGAGGCGTGCCGGCGTGGGCTTGCGCTCACGGAGGACCGCGCGGAGTACAGCGACGGCGACGTGCTGTTGTTCACGTGCCTGCCAGGATTCTCGACAGCGGCTACTACGACCCGCGTCTCAGGTCGCGGCGTGGGGCTCGACGTCGTCAAGCGCGAGGTCGAAGCGCTCGGTGGCACGCTCGGCATCTCAAGTCGCCCAGGATCGGGCACCGAGTTCGCACTGCGGCTACCGCTCATGCTCGCCATCGTCCGAGCGCTCCTCGTCGAGGTTCGTGGCCAGACCTTCGCGATTCCGCTCTCGGCAGTCAACGAGGTCGTCTCGGCGGCGGGAATGCGCGCCGAGACGATCGACGGCTCACCGGTGATGATCGGGCGCGCGGGGGAGGTCCTGCCGCTCGTGAGGCTGGACTCGCTGCTGTTCGGTGAGGACTCGAGCGCCCCGCTGCGCGAGACCGCGCACGTGGTGACGGTGGTCTCGGCAGGCGAGCAGTACGCCGTCGCCGTCGACGGGCTTCTCGGCAGGCAGGAGATCGTGGTCAAGCCGCTCTCGAAGATGTTCGAGGGCATGAACGGACTCTCCGGCGCGACGATCATGGGCGACGGTCGCGTCATGCTCATTCTCGACCCACGGACGCTATTCTCAGGCTTGGAGGCGGCGCGATGAACCCGGCGGCCCTGTCAGAGCTCCAACTGGATGCACTTCGAGAGATCAGCGGCATCGGAGCCAGCCACGCCGCAACGGCGCTGTCCGAGCTGGTCTCCCGCACCATTCGGCTGAGCGTGCCTACGATCGAGGTCATCAGCGTCACTCAGATCGCCAACGTCTTCGGCGGTCCCGAGCAGATCGTCGGCGCCGTGTTCGCGCCACTCTCCGGCGAGATCGAAGGCGGGGTCTTGTGCATGGTGACGCCGGAGGCGATCGGGAACATCATGCAGCTGCTCGGTGCCGAGCCCGCCTCAAGCGAGGGGTTCGCCGACCCGGACGAAGTGGGACCGCTGGTAGAGGCGATCGGCACGCTCATCGACTCGTACCTGCGGGCTGTCTCCGAGATGACCGGGCTGGCGGCCGGGACTTCCGGGGCGTCGTATGCGTATGACATGGCTGGCGCGCTCTTCGACGCGGTTGCCGCGGAGACCGGCATGCTCGCCGATCACGCTGTGCTGGTCCGAACCGCATTCATCGACGAGGACAGGACCGTGGACGCCGCGTTCTTCTTCGTCCCCGACCCCGATAGCCTCGCCGCGATCCTCGACCGGCTCGGACTGTTGTCGCCGTGAATTCCTCCAGTGACATCAGTCCCCGCCATCGCTTCCATCAGGCAAGTCCGCTGTTGGTCGAAGTCGGCGTCGGCGGACTCGCCATCGCCCATCACCCCGAGCGGCTCACCACGCCGGCGCTCGGCTCCTGCATCGGGGTCGCGCTGTGGGACCCGGTCGTTCAGAAGGGGGCGCTCGCGCACGTCATGCTCCCCTCGCCCGGCAAGGGCGCCGAGCATCCGCACAGCGGACGGTTCGCGACGTGGGCGATACCCGAGCTCGTGCGCCGGCTCGTACATTTTGGTGCCAGGCAAACACGGCTCAAGGCCAAGATCGCCGGCGGAGCTGCCATGTTCGGCCGTGAGACGTACCTGAGCCAGATAGGGGAGCGCAACGCGGCGGAGGTTCGCCGCCAGTTGGAGGCGGTTTCCATTCCCATCATCGGCGAAGACGTCGGCGGTAATCATGCGCGCAGTATCGAGCTGCTCCTCGACTCGGGAGTCCTGCTCGTGCGAAGCTACAAATTCGGGACGTCACAGCTATGAGTAATGCAGGAAGTGGGGGGAGAACGCTGGCGAAGCCTGGGGGTAGCGCTGCGGCGAACAGGAGTTCCTCCGAGCGGTTCACGATAGCGGTGATCGGGAGTGGCCCGCGCGTGACGACGCTCGTCCGGATGTTCGCCGATGCGCGCAACGTGGTTGTGGGGGCGCTGTGCGCGGGAACCGATGGTGATTCAGTCATCCGGCTCGCGGAGGATCTCGGCGTCTTCGTCACGCGTGACGTCGCCGAGATATTCGCCGTCGAAGGACTGAACCTCATCCTCAACATGTGCGAAGACCCGGAGACGCACGCAAAGCTGGTCGCACTCCGTCCGCCGGGCGTCGAGATCGTCGGGAACGCCGGATCCGACCTCGTGTGGGACCTGCTCGTGGCGAAGAAGCGCGGTGAGGAGCAGGAACGGCTCCTCGGCGAGCTTCAGAACGCGTACGAGCAGATTCGCAGCCATGAGGCGCAGCTCGAGGCGAGCAAAGGCGCGCTTGAGAGCGCCAACAGCGAACTGGAAAGCCGCTTTGCGGAGATATTCTTCACCCACGAGTTCTTCAAGGCCCTCACGAGCTTTACGAGCGTCGCCGACGTTTCCTCGCTCATCGTCGACGGATGCAACGGGATCCTCGGCGCCGAGATCAGCTGCGTCTACCTCGTTCGCCGAGAGGACTGGTCGTTTCGGCTCTCCGCGTGCCAAGGTCGACCCGAATCCGCGTTCTTGGCGAAGGTGCCCGTTTCGGAATCGATTCTCGGCACGGTCCTTGATCGGGGGCTCATTCAGGAGGCCGATATCCTCGATTCAGCCGTTTCTGCAAGCTGGCTCAGCGGCGAATACGACATTGCAAGCCAAGCTGCGGTGCTGCTTCGCACGGGCGACGTGATCATCGGCGCGATCATCATCGCCTCGGCGGATCGCCGCGAGCTGAGCGGCGCCGAGATGGAGCGCCTCGCGGTGCTTGCGAACCAGTCGTCGCTGTCGCTGCAAAATGCGCTACTGCACGCTGAGCTCGAGCGGCTCTCGGTGACCGACCGGCTCACCGATCTGTACAACCACGGGCACATGAAGCAGCGCCTCGACGAGGAGTTCAAGCGCGCCGCGCGCTTCGACCACACACTCTCGCTGATCATGCTCGACATCGACGACTTCAAGTCGTTCAACGACACGTTCGGCCACCCGCGCGGCGATATCCTGCTCAAGGCTGTCAGCGGCGTGATCCGCTCGAACCTGCGCACGATGGACGTCGCGGCAAGATACGGTGGCGAGGAGTTCGTCGTGGTTCTGCCCGAGACCGGCATCGCGGGAGCACTCGCCGTCGCAGAGCGAATCCGTGCCGACGTGGAAGCGATCCGCCTGGACGGGCCGGAGAGCGAGTTCGCGCTCAAGACGGTCTCGGTGGGCGTTGCAACGTTCCCCGATCATGCGGTGTCGTCACTGCGGCTTCTCGAATCCGCCGATGCGGCGATGTACCGGGCGAAGCGTGCCGGCAAGAACCGGGTCATGGCAGCCGGCGTCTAGGGCCCAGAATCAGGGCGACCGGCCCCGCACGACCGCGCTGGAGACCCGCCGTGCAGCGCCTCGCGGCGGGCTTTAGCCGGTATGGGTCGTGGTAGACTGCGACTCCTGAACGTCTCTGTGAAAGGTGTCCGTAGCTGTGAAACCCGTACGGCCCGGGGACCGAGGCCCTGCCGTAGAAGACATTCAACGACGCCTTCTCCGGCTCGGCTACGAACTCGGCCGGACCGGTGTTGACGGCGTCTTCCTCGGCGCGACCGCCGATGCGGTGCGAGTGTTCCAAACGCGGCACGACCTTGCAGTGGACGGCGTCGTTGGAGATCGCACGTGGTCGAAACTCGTTGACGCTGGCTTCGCGGTCGGGGACCGCATGCTCTATCTGCGCCTGCCGCATTTCCACGGCGAAGATGTGGCCGTGATCCAACAGGCGCTCAACGCGCTCGGGTTCGCCTGCGGCGCCACCGACGGTATCTTCGGCGCCTTCTCTGAGCGTGCGGTCACAGAGTTCCAGCGAAATGCGGGCCTTCCCGCCGACGGGATCGCCGGCCACAACACGTTTCGAACAATCATGAACCTGCGCCACGTGTGGGAGGGCAAGGAGGCGCGGGCGCACTCGGAGGCAAGGATCGCTCCGGCGCGTGCCGTTGAGGTCCTCGACCGCGCGCAGGTCGCCGTGGTGGGCGACGACGAGAGCGGTCGGCGCATTGCCGAGCGGCTGGTCAACCTCGCTCAAGCCACGTCCGCGAACGCGCGCATGCACCTGCTGGGGGAGACCGAGTCCGAGCCCTGTACCGCTGTTCTGAGGATCTGCGGGAGCGGAACGGCTCGCCCGGTCCCAGGTAGGCCCGTCATGCACGTCTCTGGCGACGAAGCGGTCGCGTCACGCCTGCTCACGGCGTTGGAGGTCGTTTCCGGAACTCGTCGGGAAGTCGTGATCGAGCTCGACCCCGGGCATTCGGGTGACGAACTCTCGGACCAGAGGACGGCCGTCTTGTTGCTCGACGCGATCTGCGTTGCGTTCGACTGACGTTCGCATCGAATGGTAGAATCCGAAAGAAGCTCGCCCCCCGGTTTGCAGGGAGAGACTCCACTGAGAAGCCGAATCAGGATCTGCCTCGCGTTGCTGCTTTCGGCGACGCTCCTCTTGCCCGCGACTTCCATCAGCGCAACGCCCTCCAAGGCTGCGAAGATGGCCCTGGCGCGGGCGGTCAAAACGCAGATCGACAGCATCGACAACCGGCTTTCAATCGCCGACGAGAACTTCAACGAGGCCGCCTCGAAGCACGCGGTACTGCTCGCGCAGACACGCGCAGCAGGCCGGCGCGAGAAGAAGGCCAAGAGGCGGATTGCCAAGCTTCAGCTCCATCTTGGAACGCGTGCCTCGAACATGTACCGCACGGGGCCGCTCGGCTTCCTCGATGTGTTGCTGGGCGCGAAGTCCTTCGATGAGCTTGCGACCACGTGGGACGTCCTCAAAGACCTCAACCGCGACGACGCGAAAGCGGTTGCGGAGATGAAGGTCGCGCGCGCCGAGGCCAGCGCCGCTCACGCCGAGTTCTCGGTCAAGGAGAAGGCGAGCGCACAGCAGGTCGCGATCATGGCAGCACAGACGGCGTCGTATCGTCAGATGAAGGCCGCTCGTGCCGCCAAGCTCCACGGCATCGAGGCCGAGATCGCGTCGATTCAGGCCGCAGAGGATGCCGCCGCGCGTGCGTCCGCTGCTCGGAACTGGGGCGGTGGCGGTGGCGGTGGCAACTACCCGAACCCAACCATTCCCGCCCATGGAAGCGTTGTGACGTACGCCAAGTCGCGCATCGGCTGTCGTTATGTGTGGGCGGGAAGCGGCCCCCGCGTCTTCGACTGCTCAGGGTTCACGATGTGGTGCTATCGCCAGATCGGTATCTCATTGCCGCACTCGTCACGCGCCCAGATTAACTGCGGGCAGCGCGTGTCGCGTTCCAACATCCAGCCGGGTGACCTTGTGTTCTTCGGTAGCCCGATCCACCACGTAGGTATGTACGTCGGCGGCGGCCAGATGATCGAAGCCCCGCACAGCGGCTCCTCCGTCAAGTACTCGTCGGCGTTTCGCGGCGACTACGTCGGGGCCTGCCGCCCGTAGCGCGCCGACCCGGCAACATAGCATGAGCGCCCCCGGCCGCAGCTGCGGCCGGGGGCTTTTTGTAGTCATGGACGAAGAGCGCTCGCCCGATGAGTAAAGTACACTTGCGGCACCGGGTTCTTCTCGTTGGGAGTGATACAGGCATGGCGGAGATCGACGGTCTTCTCAAGCTCATGGCCGAGCGGGGCGCCTCTGACCTGCATATCAAGGTCGGCAGCCCGCCGGCCTTGCGCTTGAACGCGCGCCTTGTGCTCATGACAGAGATCCCTGTGCTGTCGTCAGAGCAGACACAGATACTTGCGGCCGGTCTGATGGACGAGCACCAGCGCGAACTACTGGAGTCCGGACAAGAAGTCGACTTCGCGTACTCGCTCGCCGGCGTCGGGCGCTTCCGCGTCAACGCATTTCGGCAGCGCGGCAGCGTCGGCATGACGCTCAGGCGCGTTTCCACGGAGCACCTGAGCATCGAGGCTCTCGGTCTGCCGCCTGTCATCAACCGGCTTGCCGACGAGCCCCGTGGCCTCGTTCTCGTCACCGGCACCGCAGGCTCGGGCAAGACCACCACGCTTGCGTCGATGATCGACCACATCAACAGCACGCGCGATGGCCATATCATCACGATCGAGGACCCCATCGAGGTTCTGCACAGGGATAAGCGCTGCATCGTCAATCAGCGAGAGATCGGGATCGATACTGTCAGTTACAGCGAGGCGCTTCGCCACGTCGTGCGCCAGGATCCCGACGTCATCCTTATCGGCGAGATGCGCGACTACGACACGGTGTCGGCCGCGCTGACAGCCGCCGAGATAGGAAACCTCGTCTTCTCGACGCTGCACACCATCGATGCCACGGAGACGATCAACCGCGTAATCGACTTCTTCCCGCCCCACCAGCAGCAGCAGGTGCGCCTCATGCTCGGCTCGACGCTGAAGGGCATTGTCTCGCTGCGCCTGATTCCGTCGATCCAGGGCGGACTCGTGCCCGCGGTCGAAGTGCTTGTCATGACCGGCACCATTCGCGAGTACGTCATCGATCCCGACAAGACCTACCTCATCCGAGACGCGATGGAGGAAGGCATGTATTACGGGATGCAGACGTTCGACCAGTCGCTGCTGCGTCTGTATCAAGAGGGCAGGATCACGCTGAACGACGCGATTTCGATGGCGCACAATGCACACGACTTCAAGATCAAGGTGCGCCAGCTCGGCATCGACCCGTCGCCCATCGAAGAGACCGGCATCTACTAGCCCGCTACCTCGAAGGCGTGCGCTGTCGCCTTCGAGTGGCACCCTTGGCCAGCAGGTGCGCTGTCGTGGCGCCGATCGCCGCACCGAGGGTGTCGAGCGCCCAGTCGGCGACGTCCGGCGTGCGCAAGGGGACGAAATACTGGTGGAACTCGTCGGTGATGCCGTACAGCGATGCGATGAGAACCGCCAAGCCGACGGTGCTCCACCGCGAGGGCTTCTCGGCAAGGGCCACACTCAGCAACAGGCCGAAGACGGTGTACTCGCCAAGATGTCCCTCGACCGAGAAGCCGCTCGGCAAGGTGGACCCCGCGCGCGAGGACATGTAGAAGATGACGCCGGCCCATGCGAGTACAGCGACCCACGAAACCGCCTGCTTCAGCCGAGAACTCACGCAGCACCATCCCTCTCCCGCTGATTCTGCAACCGCTCGAGGATAGCATCGCATCCTTGACATGCCGACTCGCGCTCTGGGAGTCTGACGGGCACCGTTGCTGCCGAGTCGCCACAGGGAGGACCGCTCTGAATCGCCGAGGATCGCTGATAGCCGTTGTCGTCTCGGCCGCCTGCTTCGGGACGCTCGCTATCCTGACGCCGCTTGCCTACCGCGCCGGCGCCGAGCCGCTGCCGCTCCTCGCGTGGCGCTTCCTCTTCGCGTCGGCGCTGCTCGCGGCACTGGTAGCGCTCCGAAACCCCCGCGATCTCCTCGTGCCCGCTGGCGACATCGGACGCTACGCCGCACTTGCGCTGACCGGATACGGCGCGGCGTCGGTCTGCTTCTTCTTCGCGCTCAAGTTCTCCGACGCGTCGGTCGTGGCGGTGCTGCTCTACGCGTACCCGGCGCTCGTGACGGTCGCAAGCTGGCTGTTCCTTGGTGAGAAGGCGACGTGGCAGCGCGGGCTTGCCGTGCTCATCACATTCGTGGGCTGCGCACTCGTGGTCGGGCTGCTCGGCGGGCCGGTGAAGGTGTCGGCGCCGGGCATCGTGCTCGGTCTCGGCGCCGCAGTGGGGTACACGCTGTTCAACCTGCTCTCGGACCGCTGGCTACCGGGCCGCTCGCAGCTCGTGATGATGGGCTACACCTTCGGGATCGCGGCCGTGGGAGCGGCGGTCGTGTCGGTCGTCTTCGCGCTCCTCGAGCAGGGCCGGGGCGCCGCCGGTACTCGGCACGGCATTGCAGCGGCCGTGGCGTCCCTGTCGCCAGCTGCGTGGGAACCGCGGGCGTGGGTGCTGCTCGGCGCAATCGTGCTTGTCCCGACGTTCGTCGCCGTAGTGCTCTATCTGCAAGGAATCCGCGGGCTTGGGCCGTCGCAGGCGGCGGTCATCTCGACTTTGGAGCCGCTGTTCACCATCGCGCTCGCGCGCGTCGTTCTCCACGAGCAGCTCGTCGCGGTGCAGTGGCTGGGCGCCGCTCTCGTGCTCGGCGGCGTTGTTTTCGCCGAGACGTCTGCGCGCCGAATCGAGCAGCCTGCGGCGTTCTAACCGGGCGGTCCTCGCGCCGTAGCGTGCTATCATCCCGGTGCCCGATCCCGTTGCCTCGCGTCGAGGCGGCGTTTCGTCCCGAGCGTGCCGAGGAGGTCGACCGCGTGGACCACTACAGGACACTGCAGGTCACCCGAGACGCCGACCCGGTCGTCATCGAGCGGGCGTACAAGGCGCTCAGCATGAAGTATCACCCCGACCGCGCGAAGTCCGAACAGCGGGATGCGGCGACGCGTCGTATGCAACGGCTCAACGAGGCATACCGAATCCTGCGCGATCCCGCGCTGCGGCGCGCCTACGATGCCGCGCTTCCCGCGGACTCTGCCAGCGGGTGGGATCAGTTCTGGGAGCGCGGACTTGTCGGCTTGTTCCGCGACAGGTTCCGGCCGGGCGCGCGCGACTAGATCGCGCGGCCCCTTGCGGCGAGCCGTGCGATCGGCGGGATCTTCAAGCCGATCACCTGCGGCGGGCACAGTTCCTGGCAGCAGTAGCAGCGGATGCAGAGCGTGTGGTCGAATGCGGGTCCCTTGTCCCCGACGACGATCGCGCCTACCGGGCAGCTGTCCTGGCACCGCTTGCACTTCGTGCACCCTGCCGCGTTCTGCAGCACCGGGCGTGCCGTGGTCCAGCCGCGCATCCTGCTCGCGAGCCACTTCGGGAACCGTGAGGAGAGGTCCCGCGCGGGAAGCGCGAAGCCCTTCGGCGCGAGTTCCCGCCAGTCGTCACCGACGACGTCGACCTCATCGGCTGAGGCGGGGCCGAGTCCCCGTCGCGCCGCAGCCTTGTTCGAGTAGACCTCCATCGGGTCGAGCCCCGCCATCGACGAGGCGATGACGTCGAGCGCCACGCAATCCGCCGAGGCAAGCACCGCCCCGACCTGCCGAGGAGTACCGCCGGCGGGTCCTTCGCCCTCCATGCCGACGATCGCATCCATGATGGCGAGCGACGGCCGGCACGCAAGCATCAGGTCCACGAGCATGTCCCCGAAGTCGTCACGGTCGGGCACTTTGAGGTGGTACTGCGCCTTGTCCAGGCCCGGGATGCAGCCGAAGAGGTTCTTCACCGCACCCGTGAACATCATGAAGCCGTGGGTCTTGAACTTCGGCAGCGTGATCAGGACGTCTGTGTCGACCACGGCTCGGCCGAGGGTGAACGAGCCGTACAGCGAACCGCCCGGTGCGGCGATGCGCACGCAGTCATCGTCGAAGAGGATGAGCGGGACGCCCTCCTCGGCGCAGACCGCACCGAGCCCGGAATCTTGTGAGATGTGACGCCATTGGGCAGCGCTGTTTGGTCCGCCGGGGCTGTCGCCAACGGTCACGTCGCCGCCGCAGCGTCGACAGGCGCGGATCACCGCACGCAGGATCTCCGGATGAGTGGTTACCGCGCGCTCCGGCACGGCTCGCGAGAGCAGGTTGACCTTGAGGAGCACGCGCTGGCCCGGAGAAACGAAAGCCGTCATCCCCCCGAGCGGGGAGAGGACGGCGTCGAGAGCGGATTCGACATCCGCGGGGTTGTAGGTGGAGCATGACGAGACGCTAACGGTGCTCATGCGGTGAGTCTACACCACGCAGTGGGAAGCTCAGGCGCCCGCCTTACTGCGCCGCCTGCTCTCGATCCGCCAACTTGTTGTTGACTGCGCGCATGATCGCCGGATAGCTGACGGCCCCGTCGTAGACGGGAGCGCCGTCGATCACCGTGACGGGAAAGAGCAGCCCGCGTGTGTCGATTTCGGCGAGCACCTTCGCGTGCGCCTCTCGGACCCCGGGCGTATCGACGTTGTAGTAATGGACGAGTGCCTCATCGCCATAGCGGCGCTCCATCTCGGCGCGGATAATCCCTGTGATCTCCTCCGGAGACCAGGAAGGGCCTCAACCACCCGAGAAGCACGCAGTGGACGCTGGCGCATCCAAGACTTCGATGATGACTGGATCTGACATGTAGTCTCCTAGCTGAAGTCCACGGCACCCATGGGACATACGCGCATACATACCCCGCATCCGGTGCATTTGCTCTCAAGTACAGTATAGCGACCGTTCTGAGCCACGATCGCACCTTTCGGGCAGACGACGCGAGCGGGGCAGCCGGGCTGGCGATCGCAGCGGCTTTGATCGATATTGACCGTCGGCATTCGCGCTCCTCCACGTATTGGTTTCTACTGGGGCGAGAAAACAATATACCCTACGGGGTATTCATATGCAAGCGTGCGAGCCGATGACTACACTGGTACGATGAGCGCGGGATTGGTTCGAGCTCGCTCGAAACGAGAGGGGCATTCGTGAAGCACAGGACAGGCGCGACCAGCAGGAGTCAGCGATGGCTCATGCTCGGTGGGGGGTTTGCGGTTGGCCTGATCTTTCCAGCCGTTGCGCGCTTGATGGTCACGCCCAAGAGCACCGCGTCGGGAATCGTCTTCGGTCTCGCCTGCATCTCGGCTGGTCTATTCATGGGATGGCTTTGTCTAACCATTTCGCTGCGTTCATCTGAGGCGGCTCTTTCCCAGACACTCGATCACGCGCGCTCGCGTTTGGATATCGAGGTCAGGGAAGCTGACGACATCGACTCGATGACCGCAGAGTTCGAGCGGATGTTCCGAGAGATCGCCGGAATGCTCACTCAGGCCCGAATGGTCAACAGCGACATCCGCTCGCTCACAGCCGAAGTGCTGACCGCCACCGAGGAACAGGCGAGCGGCGCCGCCCAACAGGCTGCCTCGGTCGCTCAGACCTCAGCGACCGTCGAGGAACTCGCTCAGACATCCAAGCAGATCGCCGACAACTCTCAGTCCGTTGCGGCGATCGCCGAGCGCACTCTCGCCTCGGCGGAAGAAGGAATGCACTCCGTCGCCGACACAGCCGAAGGAATCGACGAGATTCGCGAGAGCACGCAGGCGGCCTCGGATCGCATCCTCGCGCTCGGCGAGCGCAGCCAGGAGATCGGCCGCGTGCTCGTGATCATCGACGACATCGCCGAGCAGACCAAGATCCTCGCGCTCAACGCTGCCATCGAAGCCGCAAGAGCCGGCGACGCCGGCAAGGGATTCGCCGTCGTCGCGGAGGAGATCCGCAAGCTCGCCGACTCGGTCACCGAGTCGACCTCCGAGATCGGCCGTGTCGTCCGAGAGATCCAGTCGTCGGCGTCCTCGCTCGTCATGTCGACCGAGCGGTCCGCGAAGAAGGTGGACGAAGGCAAGATGCTCGCCAACCGCACGGCGGACTCGCTCGACCGGATAGTCCAGCAGGTCGAAGAGACCACGGATTCGGCCAAGCAGATCTCAATCGCCACCCAACAGCAGCGCACCGCATCGGACCAAGTCGTCGTCTCGATGCGCGAGATGGCGCAGGTCGCAACCCAGTCGGCTCAGTCCTCACGGCAGATCCAGGGTGCGATGATCGAGCTCAACCGACTCGCGGACTCGTTGGAAATCAAGTAGGCGCCGTCCGCCGGCACGTCTGGCCCGCTTGTTGACGCCGAACGGCCACGAACTGGTGCGGGGTTGAGCACCTGTCGGTGAGGCGATCAACGAGGGCATTCACGCCCGCCGCTTCTTGTTGTCGGCGCGGCCTCATTCCTATACCTTGCTCCTAGGGTAAGGGGGGTGACTCTCCCTGCATGCGCGCGTTCTTCCGGACAAGCAAGGAGAGTGGCCAATGGCGAAGCTGTCCTTCGCCGGATTCAAGGATCCGGTGCTTCGACCGCGCTTCATCATCTGGATCGGCATTGCCGTTCTTCTGATGATCGCGATAATGATCCCGGTGCTGGGGGTGACTTCCACCCGCTGGTTCTGCGCCAACGCCTGCCACAAGGTGCAAGACGACACAATCACCGCATACCGGCACTCGAGCCACGTCAACGTCAGTTGCCTTTCGTGCCACATGCCGGTCAACGCGAGCCCGGTCGTCTTCATGATGCACAAAGTCGAAGCACTCGGGGAGCTGTATCTGACGCTCTCCAACAAGTTCCCGCTCCCGCTCAACGCGGAAGACGAAGTCGCGCTCATCATGGGTGCCGAGCAATGCACCCAATGCCACAACCCGGCGAACCGCATCGTCACGCCGAGCTCGGGCATGAAGATCGACCACAACAAACACAGCGCGAAGAACATCCCGTGCACGGTCTGTCACAACCGGATCGCGCACAAAGAGGACTTCGCCATGACGCTGACCCAACCCGCGACTCATCAGAAGAACCGAACGCACGACAACTTCATGCTGATGACGGCGTGCTTCCGATGCCACGGCCAAGAAGACAACTCGCCCGCCCTCGGCGCCTGCACTGCATGCCACACCGCCGACTACCCGCTCAAGCCAGCCAGCCACTTCGACCCCGCCTTCTTCCCCAAGGGTCACGCCGGCATGGCGAAAAGCGCCGAGGAGACGGTGACCGAGGCGCTCAAGGAAGCCAACATCGCGACGGTCACGCCAGAAGTGAAGTCAGAGTGGAAGCAGACCGGCGGTTCTAAGGAGACGCTCGGTCAGAAGCTGATCCCCGTCAAGGCGGTCTTCTACTGTGGCACCTGCCACAGGCAGGAGTTCTGCACGAACTGCCACGGCACGCCGATACCTCACTCAGACGAATTCAAGGCTCCGAAGCAGGCAGGCGATCCTCTCGGCCACCCGGCGCAGTCGAAGGTCATCGGAGCAAAGTGCCTGATGTGTCACGGCGATAACAACAAGACGAACTTCTGCAGGGATTGTCATCACGGAAAGAAGCTCGGCTACGCGTTCAACCCGGCACAGCCGTGGCTGATTCAACACCCGAAGGCCGTCGCCAAGGCCGGCGTGAAGCCCTGCACCGCGAGCTGCCACGCGGCGAACTTCTGCAGCGTTTGCCACACGAGCCGCAGGATTATTCCGGGCTCGCATAGTAGTTTGCTGTGGGTTCACCCGGCAACGCCCTCCAGGTCGTTCTACGGCTCGAGGCCCGCAACACCCAGTGCCGGGCATGCGTTGGCTGCAAAGCAGTCGATCGAGTCGTGCCAGGTGTGCCACGGCGCGGCGGGGATCAACTCCCCGTTCTGCACGGGCTGCCACAAGGCTCAAGTGCCACACACCGAGGAGTTCAGGAAGTTCCACGGGGCGACCGGCCGCAAGAACCCGGTTGTATGCCGAAACTGCCATGGCTTCGTGGAGTTGTGCAGCGACTGCCACCACGTCGGAGCGTCGAACGCGGCACGGTGGATCAACCTACACGGGTCGTCGGTCGACAAGAACGGTTCGGAGTCGTGTCTCGCCAAGTGCCACAAGAAGACTGACTGTCAGAGCTGCCACACGAGCAGGCGGGTCAAGCCGAGTTCGCACAGCGCCGGACTCTTCGTCAGGCGGGCGGGCAAGGCGATCGGCAACCACGCCGCGCTTTTCGACAAGGACAGTTCGGTATGCACGTTCTGCCACTCGGGAGTTCAGGCAAGCCTGCCGAACTCGAGGTTCTGCAACAATTGCCACAGGATCACCATGCCGCACAACTTCAACCAAGGCATTCCGCAGAAGTTCGAGCACAAGATGGGCTTCCAGAAGAAGCGGTTCAGCAGGGCGCTTTGCCTCAGGTGTCACGAGCAGACGTTCTGTGACAACTGCCATCACGCTGCTGGTGCGAGAAGCGGGGCGCCGTGGCTCCGATTCCACCCGAACGTGGTGAAGAAGAGCGGCGCGAATGCGTGCTTCGTATGCCACCAGGAGACGTTCTGCTCTGACTGCCATGTGAACAGGGCGCAGGGACTCATAAAGCTCGGGTTCTAGCACGGATGAGAGACTGAACGCCAACGACTGGAGCCCGGCCCCTCGACGGCGCCGGGCTCCTCCTTTTCGGCTGGTTAGCGCGTTGTTTGGCGGCGCGTGGCTCCGCAAGATGGGGGGTCTTTGCGCTTGGGAAGTGGGCGTGCTAGCATAGCGCCTCGCCGGGATGTGGCTCAGCTTGGTAGAGCGCTCGGTTCGGGACCGAGAGGTCGTGGGTTCGAATCCCGCCATCCCGACCATCCGGACACAGACGGCAGGCCGCTTTCGCGGCCTGCCGTTCGGCTATCTAGGCGGTGTGCGTGCTCCAGGCGTTTATGCACTGGCTCGGGTTCGGGCTGTGCCACCAGATCCCCGCCAGATCGTTTTCCGGCGGCGGTGTCCAGCTGCCTGTTTGCTCGCGAGATACCGGGATCTACGTCGGCTGCTGCGTCTCGCTCTTGGTCATCGCCGTTCTGCATCGTCCCGACCGCCCGCGCGAGTTTCCAAGTGTGTGGGGATGGATCGCGTTCGCGACCATGGTGGGATCGATGGCTGTGGACGGAATCACCGAGAACCTTGGGCTGCGCTCCACGACAAATGAGCTGCGCCTCATCACGGGACTCCTCTGCGGCTACGCGATCGCAATGCTGTTGACCCCCATGCTCAACGACAGCGTATGGAAGACGTCGCAGCCTCAGCGGGTACTTGATCCGCCGTTGAGGCTGGTCATGTGGCTCCTAACCGTCCCGGTCATGTACGTGGCGATCTGGTGGGGCGGACCGCTCTTGGGCGTGCTCTATCCCATGCTGGCAGCAGTGGCGGTCATAACGACCCTGACCTGTGTCAACCTAGTGATGGTGTGCCTGGCGCCGTGGTTCGAACGCAGGGCGTCGAGACTTCTCGATCTCTGGCCTGCGGTCGCGGTGGCGCTCTGTCTCACGTTTCTCGAGGTGGGGCTCTCGGGAGTTCTCAAGGGCGTCCTCATCGGGGCCGTGTCCCGCCTCTCTTAGGCGGACGAAAGCGTTGTATTCCGCGCAAGATGCGGGTCGATGTGCCGCGTTGCGTGTCAGACCCTCCGTCTACGCTCTTCTCGAACACCCGTTCGAAGGAGGTAGTCGATGTCGGTCCGCCCATTTGAGATCACATTCGGAGGAGCGCTGGACAGGCTGGTCGGCAAGGCCATCCGCTCACACATTCCCCGGTCGGTCGCCGACGACGCACGTAGGGCCACGCAGCGCGCGTTGGGGGTGGCTACAGACGCCGTCGCGTCTACCAAGATGAGGTCGCGCGCCGAGGCGTACTTCTCGGCGGTTGTGCGGCGATCCGTGGTGCGAGGGGAGGCCGGACCAGGTGCCGCCGCGAGGCTTGTCGCAGCCGCGGTGGTGGCGGATCTGCGGGAGGGGGGCAGAGACGAACCGGCTATATGGCGAGAACTCGAACATGGCTGGGGCGCGCGTCTGCCACGCGATCTGCTCGAGGAGTACCGCTTGAGCCTGTGCGGGTGATGCGCCGCTGCTTCAGCGACTTCCGGCGAAGAGGATGTCGCCTTTCTCGCCCACGAACCAGATGCGTTTGGAGCTTAGACGGCCCGATGTCGGGCCGGTGGCCTCGACCACAACGACGGCTGGCTTCGCGTCGAAGCTTCCGCGTTCGACGTAAAGAGGTACGCCGGCGGTGTCGCTTGGGAACGTCTTGGTGAGAAGGTCGGCGACTTTGGAAGCGGTCGCACCGTGCCGGCGCAGCGCCGCCAGCGCGGCGTGTCGCAACTTCGGTCCGTCCGTGGTGGGCTGATCGGCGAGGTGGCCCGTGTCCACGGACGCCAGCAACGTTATGGCGGCGGATCGGTCGTAGTCCTTGCCGTTCTCCACGTATGCAGGGCTCTTTGGCGCACAACCCGCGAGAAGCACCGCGGCTACCGCGACAGCTGCAATCACTGCGAGCGTCGCGCGAACTGTCCTGCCCACCGCAGACCTCCCATCGTCGGGTACCTACCATAGTAGTCCATGAGCGTTACCGCGCTCGAAGTCCATGACAGGAGGTACGTCAGCGTGAGCGCAGTAATCTGTTTTCTCTCTGATTTCGGTCTCGACGACACGTGGGTGGGCGTATGCCACGCGGTCATCCACGCACATTGCCCGGAAGCTCATGTGGTCGATCTTGCGCATGGAATCGAGCCGTACAACGTGCGAAAAGGGGCGATCGTCGCCGCGTCTGGTGCGTACCAGCTTCCCGAAGCCATACACCTTGCTGCCATCGACCCGGGTGTCGGTGGACCCCGACGCGACATATGTATCGTTGCCCAGCGTGGCACCCGTTTCGTTGGGCCGGACAACGGGCTACTCCTGCCGGCAGCCGAGCGCTGCGGGGGAATCGCTGCCGTGTATTGCATCGCCGAATCGATGCCAGACGAGGGCAGGCCTTTGCCGACGTTTCACGCCAGAGATGTACTTGCTCCAGCCGCGGCGGCGCTGGCGTGCGGTATCACTCCGGCGCACCTGGGCGAGCGCATCGACCTTGCCTCGCTCATCGCAGCTCCATTTGGGTCTTGCAGTCGCGAAGGCGACTACGTCGTCGGCGAGGTTCTGGATGCCGACCGATTCGGTTCGCTGCGCTTCAACGTGCCCACCGACTCGATAGAAGAACTGGGTCTTCGGGGGGACAAGCTCGTCGTCGAGCTGGGCCACAACTCGCTCACCGTGCCCTTCAGGCGGACCTTCTCGGATGTTGGGGAGGGAGAGCCAGTGCTGCTCGTCGACTCGTCGGGGTGGCTTACCCTCGCGATAAACCAGGGCAACGCACTCGACCGATACGGCGTTTCCCCTGGCACGCACACCCGTCTTCGCGTGTCGTGATTCGCGTGTCAGACCTCGTCGGTACAGTGCACGTAGCAGACACGACGTGAGCAGAAGGCGGCACAAGATGAAGGCGACCTACGTGAACGAGCTGGCAGAGGGAATGAAGGTGAATGCAACGTTCGCGTTGCGTGCCAAGGAGATGCGGGCCGCTCGGACCGGTGAGGCGTTCTTGGTCCTGGAACTCGCCGATCGTTCAGGCCGGATTCCGGCCGTCTACTTCCGACCGGCGCCCGGATCGTCCTCAATACCCGTGGGCAGCATCGTTCGGGTCAAGGGGACTGTCACGCGCTTCCGCGGAAGCAAGCGAATCGCAGTTGAGATGCTCTGCGCCGAGTCATCCGCGGATTCCAAGGATTTCATCGGCGCGGGTCCTCGCTCGTCGGACGAACTGATCGCGGAACTCAAAGGTCTTGCAGCGACAGTGAGCGAGCCTCAACTGCGCTCATTGTTGCGGGCGGTCTTTGGAGACGCCGAGTTCCTTGAGCGATTCTCGCAATGCCCCGGGTCGCAGTCATATCACCACGCATATTCGGGTGGCCTTATCGAGCACACCGTCAGCGTCGCGACTTTGTGCCGGGCGCTTGCCGATCAGTACGAGCAAGCGGACTTGGATCTTCTGCTGACGGCAGCACTCCTCCATGACATCGGGAAGTGTGACGAACTCGCGTTCGACACCTCGATCGAATACACAGACCGAGGTCGGCTTCTCGGCCACGTTGTCTTGGGCGTGCAGCGGCTTGAGGCGGTCATCTCGCGCAAGCGAGTCAAAATCGCCCCGCGGTTGCTCATGCGTCTCGAGCACGCGATGCTCTCACACCACGGCGAGCTGGAGTGGGGTTCGCCGAAGCGCCCCTCGACGCTAGAGGCATTGCTGCTTCATCACGTCGACAATCTCGACGCGAAAGCCGCGGGCTTCTCGGCTGTGCTAGGCGGTGCAATGCGGGCCGACGAGCCATGGACCGACGCGAGCAATCTCTTCAGGCGCCCCCTGTACGCTCCGAGAGCGATCGAAGACGATCGGCCCCATCCCGCGGAGGAGGACGCCCAGCACTGCCGGCTCACGGCTTGAAGTTGTCAGCGCGAGCGCGTCGGCGCAGTAATCGCGTTTACTCTAGAATCGCTCACAGTGGTCGAGCATGACCGCATCGGATCCGCCACATGTCTCGAGGAGTGAATGATGACCGGAACGCCCACGGCCGAGATCGGTGTCTTCGGCGGCAGCGGTTTCTACGAGTTGCTCGAGAATCCTCGCGAGCACAAGATCAACACCCCGTTCGGCGCGCCGTCCTCGGCAGTGATGGTTGGCGAGATCGGGGGCCGCTCGGTCGCCTTTCTTCCGCGTCACGGCAAGGACCACTCTTTGCCACCGCACATGATCAACTATCGCGCGAACGTGTGGGCTATGAAGGAGCTGGGAGTAACGCAGATTATCGGGCCTAACGCGTGTGGCTCATTGCAGTCTGACGTCGAGCCCGGGCACTTTGTGATCTGCGACCAGTTCGTCGATCGCACGTCGGGGCGAAAGGACACTTTCTACGACGGTCCGATAACGACCCACGTGTCTTCAGCGGACCCTTACTGCCCAACGATGCGCGAAGTGGCAGTGGCGAAAGCCGCGGAACTGGGAATCACAACGCATCCGACCGGGACCGTCGTCGTCATCCAGGGTCCGCGGTTCTCGACTCGCTCCGAGTCGAAGTGGTTCGCGGCCCAGGGATGGGAGGTCATCAACATGACCCAGTATCCCGAGTGCTATCTCGCCCGCGAGCTTGAGATCTGCTACGTGAATATTTCGCTGATCACGGATCACGACGTTGGCGCCGAAGGCGCCGAGCCAGTTAGCAACGACCAGGTGATCCGCGTGTTCAATGAGAACAACAGCAAGGTCAAGAGCCTCATCTACTCGATGATTCCCGCGCTCCCCGAAGTGCGCATGTGCGTGTGCTCTCACGCGCTCGAAGGGGCGGCATTTTAGACGACAGGGTCGGGCGGGGCCGTTTGCGGCGCCCTACTCCGGCTCGCTGGAGGCGAAATGTTCGATATCCCATCGTATCGAGTGGGCAAGCTCTTCGGCATCCCGCTCGAAGTGAATCTGAGCTGGATCGTCATCTTCGCGCTTGTCTCACTTTCTCTCGGCGCGGGGTACTACCCGTCGATTCCCGAGGCGAGCGGCGCCCCTCGCATCCTGCTTGCGCTTGTGGGCATTCTGAGTGCGCTGTTCTTCTTCGCCTCCATCGTGGTGCACGAGCTGGCGCATTCGCTCGTGACCCGCGCAGCCGGTGGCCACGTGGAAAAGATCACGCTGTTCATCTTCGGCGGCGTGTCCGAACTCACGGACGAGCCTATCTCCCCGAGCCGTGAGTTCCTGATGGCGGCGGCGGGGCCGGCGATGAGTATCGTGATTGCGCTTCTGTGCTTCGGGGGCTACGCGTTGACGGCGACTCGCGGATTCCCCTGGTACGTGTGGGCTCCTCTGCAGTACCTTGCGGCAATCAACTTCTTCGTCGGCGTGTTCAACCTGCTACCGGGGTTCCCGCTCGATGGGGGTCGCGTCCTCCGATCGATCCTGTGGGGGATCACGGGAGACATTCTCAAGGCCACCCGGTGGGCTACGCTCTCCGGGCAGACGATCGGCTGGTCTTTGGTCGGCTACGCGGTGCTTGCCGTGTTGCACATCGTTCCCGGGTCGACCGATGTTGTGTGGCTCGGACTGGTCGGCTGGTTCATCGTGTGGCTGGCGGGCGCGTCGTATCAACAGCAGGTTGTGCGCTCGCGACTGTCAGGCGTAACGGTCGGTTCCATCATGACGCCGTCCCCGCGGACCGTTCCAGGCGATGTTACCGTTGAGGATCTCTTGCACGAGCATGTCCTCGGCGGACATCACAGTCGCTATCCGGTGTTGTTCGAGGGCGCCGTCCACGGGTTGGTCTCGCTTGACGACATCCGGGCGGTGGCCCGCCCGGACTGGCCGTTTGTTCGCGTCATCGATGTGGCGAATCGCGATCTGGGATCGATTACGGTCCCCTCCGACGCGCATGTTGATTCTGTGCTGGCTCGACTCACCTCCAACAAGCCCGGCGCACTGCTGGTGGTCGAGGGCGGGAGACTCGCGGGAATCGTCACCCGCACCGATATCATCGCTGCAATCCAGAAGCCGTAGCACGGGAGGACTCTCGTCAGATCGGGCAAGATACCGCTTGTCCCGCTTTGTAACAGTTGTTACGATATGCGAACGGACCGCGCGTCATCCGAGGCAGCCAGTGAGCCAAGTTGTTCCCATCGAGCGAGTCCCGCAGGGAGTGATAGAGCGGCTTCCCTCGTATCTCAACGTCCTGCTTCATCTTCGCGACGAGGGCTCAGAAACGCTCTCCTCAGCGCAGCTCTCACACCTCACGGGCGTCAATGCGGCGCAGATTCGCCGCGACCTGGCCTATTTTGGGCAATTTGGAAAACGCGGCGTCGGCTACGAGATTGCGCTGCTTATCGACCGGATCCAGCGAATTCTTGGCTCCGATCACGCGCAACGACTCGCAATCGTCGGCGCGGGTAGCCTGGGTTCTGCAATCGCGCGCTACGACGGGCTGCGCAATCGAGGCTTCATCGTCACGGGGGTCTTTGACGCTGACCCGCGCAAGATCGGGTCGCGTGTCGGCGATCTCATCGTCCGCGACATCAACGAACTCGAGCGCGTCGTCGCGGAACAGGGCATCAGGTTCGGCGTGATCGCGGTACCCCCTGAGGCGGCCCAACAAGTCGCCGATCGCCTGTGCCGCGCCGGAATCCAGGTCGTCGTCAACTATTCGACCGCGTTCGTCCGTGTTCCTGAGGCCGTTACTCTTCACAACACGGACCCGGTAAGCGAGCTCCTGCACACGCTGTACTATCTCTCGCGCGCGGAGGGCGTGGCGAGTGTATAGACGTGGTGGTACGCTACTCGCTGACGTCTAAGGCGGCCGACCGGTATCGGCCGTTCCCTATGTCCATGGAGGCATACGCATGATTTCGACCTCAGTTTTCGCCATCGCACTGCCGTTCCTCGGTGGTATCGGAGCGCCAGAACTCATCATCATCTTGGTAATCGTACTCATTCTGTTTGGTCCCAAGCGCCTGCCGCAGCTCGGTAAGTCGCTGGGTAAGACGATGAAAGCCATTCGTGAGGGCGCCGAAGGCAAGACTGAGGATGACGAAGAGGAAGTGACTGCTGCTGACGCCCCCAAGAAGGCCGAAGCCAAGTCGAAAGCTGCGGCGAAGTCTGACGACGAAGAGTAGCCTCCAGCGGCCGCTCGTGATTCCAGGTTACAGACGTCTTTCCAGGGCGCGCCTCAGATGGTGCGCCCTGTCCCTTGCGGCCTTCGCGCGTTCGTATATACTTTCGTGGACATTTGACGGGCTGCCCCTCCGCAGGGCAGCCCGCGCGCATCGAGAGGCCCGCGAGCGCATTACAATCGGTGGGCCACGAACGGGAGTTCTTGAATGAACAAAGAGATCGCGCTCACCCCAGAAGGTCAGATCAAGCTCGAAGAGGAGCTTCGCCATCTCGAAACCGTCCGCCGACGCGAGGTCGGGGAACGCATCAAGGAAGCCAAGGAGTTCGGTGACATCTCCGAGAACTCCGAGTACGACGATGCAAAGAACGAGCAGGCATGGGTCGAGAGTCGCGTCATCGAGGTGACGCAGATCCTTGCGCGCGCGACGATCATCGACGCGCCGAAGAAGAGCGACAAGGTCACTCTCGGCAGCAAGGTAGAAATCAAGAACGGCATGGGGGAAGCGCACGTCTACCAGGTCGTGGGCTCCGCCGAGGCTGACCCAGCGAACGACAAGATCAGCAACGAGTCGCCGGTTGGCCAAGCGATTCTCGGCCACAAGAAGGGCGATGTGGTCGGCGTGACCACACCCTCCGGCAAGGTGATCGAGTACACCGTCGTCGCGATCACGCGCTAGCTTCGATGACCGACGAGCAGCGTTCCGCCGTAGATCCCGGGGAGCCCGGCGGGGACATCGTTGACGACGACCCCTTCGTAGTTCGCCGAGCCAAGCTCGACGCGCTCCGCTCGGCTGGCCACCAGCCGTACGCCGACCATTGGGATGTGACGGCGCGTGCCGCGCAGCTCGAGGCGGACTTCGCGAACCTGGAATCCGGTGCAGAAACGGACTCCGTGGTAAGTGTCGCCGGGCGCCTCGTCGCCAAGCGTGACCAAGGCAAGATCGTCTTCCTCGTCATTCGGGACGCCACCGGCGACCTGCAGCTCTTCACGCGCATCAACCTCGTTGGCGAGGAGAGTTTCGCTGCGGTCAAGGACCTCGATCTGGGCGACTGGATCGGCGCGGTCGGCACCGTACTGCGCACCCGCCGAGGCGAGCTCTCCGTCGCGCCAACCGAGGTGACACTGCTCTCGAAGTCGCTTCGCCCGCTTCCCGAGAAGTATCACGGGCTCTCTGACACTGAAACACGCTACCGGCAGCGCTACGTCGACCTCATCGCGAACCCCGAGGTCCGAGACGTGTTCACGACGCGCTTTCGGATCGTCGCCGCGATTCGGCGCTACATGGAGGCGCAGGGCTACCTCGAAGTAGAGACGCCGATGCTTCATCCGATCCCGGGCGGCGCGACGGCGCGACCGTTCGTTACGCACCACAACGCGCTCGATATGCCGCTCTACCTGCGTATCGCGCCCGAGCTTTATCTCAAGCGCCTGCTTGTGGGCGGATTCGAACGCGTCTACGAAATCAACCGCTCCTTTCGTAACGAAGGCATGTCGGTTCGACACAATCCCGAGTTCACGATGCTCGAGGCGTACCAGGCATACGGCAACATGGGCTCGATGATGGACCTCACCGAAGGCATCGTCACGAATGCTGCGGAAGACGTTCTCGGCACCCTCGATTTCGAATACCAGGGCGTGGCGGTGTCGCTCAGATCGCCGTGGCGACGCGCCACGATGATCGAACTCACGAGCGCAGCTGCCGACGAAGACGTCAGCTTCGCGCGAACCGTCGACGAGTTGCGCGCTTTGTGCGACAGGCACGCGGTGCCCTTCGAGAAGAGCTTCGGGAAGGGCAAGCTCATCAGCGAACTCTTCGAGAAGCTGGTGGAGCACACGCTCATCGAGCCCACGTTCGTCACGATGTATCCTGCGGAGATCTCGCCGCTGGCCCGCCGTAACGACGAGGATCCCGAGCTTACCGATCGCTTCGAGCTCATCATCACGGGTCGCGAGTTCGCCAACGCGTTCTCCGAGCTCGTCGACCCGGTCGACCAGCGTGGGCGCTTTGAGGCCCAGGCCGCGGCACAAGACGCGGGCGACAGCGAAGCGATGTGGATCGACGAAGACTATCTTCGTGCCCAGGAGTATGGCATGCCGCCGGCGGGCGGGATGGGGCTTGGCATCGACCGCCTCGTCATGCTGCTCACGGACTCGCCTTCGATCCGCGACGTGTTGCTCTTCCCGCAGATGCGGCCCGAGGGCTAGCGGGAGCGGAGTATCTGAGCTGCTAAGTACCGGCTCGCACGCTCGGCGCGAAAATCTAAGTCCCCGCCACTTAGATTCGTGGCACTTTCCTTGCTCTCTCCACATCACACGCCTGTTGATGTCGGACGAGGCGGGTATACTCGACCTACAAGTTTACGGAGCCATCCGGTTTCCACTTTGGAGCCGTTACGATAGGGAGGCGCTCATATGTTCGAGCGATTCACAGAGAAGGCGCGCCGGGTTGTGGTCTACGCCCAGGAAGACGCGCGCATGCTCAACCAGAACTACATCGGCACCGAGCACCTCTTGCTCGGCCTTATTCGCGAGCAGGATGGTATCGCGGCCAAAGCACTCGAGTCGCTCAATATCTCTCTCGAAGATGTCCACGGGCAGGTCGAGGACCTCATCGGCAGGGGCACGTTCGTGCCGACTGGCCACATCCCGTTCACGCCGCGTGCGAAGAAGGTGCTCGAGCTGTCGCTCCGCGAGGCGCTCCAGCTTGGCCACAACTACATCGGCACGGAGCACATTCTGCTCGGCCTGATCCGAGAAGGAGAGGGTGTTGCAGCCCAGGTGCTGCTGAACCTCGGAGCCGATCTGGAGAAGGTCCGCTCCGCGGTCATCCAGCTCCTCTCCGGACACTACGGCAAGGGTGCCGAAGTCAGCGAGGAGCGCCGTGGTGCCGGTGGTGGTTCGTCGATGCTTGACGAGTTCGGCCGCAACCTGACGCGACAAGCTCGCGAGGGCAAGCTCGACCCGGTCATTGGTCGCGAGAACGAGATCGAGCGGGTCATGCAGATCCTGTCGCGCCGCACCAAGAACAATCCCGTCCTCATCGGCGAGCCGGGCGTGGGTAAGACCGCCGTCGCCGAGGGCCTCGCGCAGCGCATCGCGAGCGACGAAGTCCCCGAGACGATCAAGGACAAGCAGCTCTACACGCTGGACCTCGCGGCTCTCGTCGCGGGCAGCAAGTACCGTGGCGAGTTCGAGGACCGGCTCAAGAAGGTCATCAAGGAGATTCGCGAACGCGGCGACATCATCCTGTTCGTCGACGAGATGCACACGCTCGTAGGCGCGGGTGCTGCCGAGGGCGCGATCGACGCGGCAAGCATCATCAAGCCGGCGCTCGCGCGCGGCGAGCTGCAGACCATCGGCGCGACCACGCTCGACGAGTACCGCAAGTACGTCGAGAAAGACCCGGCACTCGAGCGACGTTTCCAGCCCATCCAGGTGGGCGCGCCCAGCGTCGAGGAGACGATCGCAATCCTCAAGGGCCTGCGCGATCGCTATGAAGCGCATCACCGCGTGACCATCACCGACGCGGCCGTCGTCGCCGCGGCCACCCTTTCTGACCGCTATATCTCGGACCGCTTCCTGCCTGACAAGGCGATCGACCTCATCGACGAGGCCGGCGCCAAGATGCGCATCAAGATGATGACGGCGCCTCCGGGTGTCAAAGAGGTCGAAGATCGCCTGCGCTCGGTGCGAGCCGAGAAGGAAGCTGCCATCGAGGCCCAGGAGTTCGAGAAGGCCGCTAGCATGCGCGACCGCGAGAAGCAGATCCTCGCCGAGAAGCGCACGCTTGAAGAAGAGTGGATGAAGCCGGACAACCGCCGCGTCGTCGAAGTGGGCGAGCGCGAGATCGCGGAAGTGGTCTCGATGTGGACCGGCGTGCCGGTCACTGCTCTCACCGAAGAGGAGACCGCGAAGCTGCTCCGCATGGAGACGGTGATTCACGAGCGCATCGTCGGTCAGGACGAGGCCGTGACCGCTGTGAGCAAGGCAATCCGCCGCGCCCGCGCCGGGCTCAAGGACCCCCGCCGGCCCAGTGGCTCGTTCATCTTCCTCGGCCCGTCGGGCGTGGGTAAGACCGAGCTGTCAAAGGCGCTCGCGAACTTCCTGTTCGGCAGCGAGGACTCGCTCATTAGCCTCGACATGTCGGAGTACATGGAGAAGCACACGGTCTCGCGGCTCATCGGCTCGCCTCCGGGCTACGTGGGCTTCGATGACGGCGGCCAGCTCACGGAGGCTATTCGCCGCAAGCCCTACTCGGTCATCCTGTTCGACGAGATCGAGAAGGCTCATCCGGACGTGTTCAACGTCTTGCTTCAGATTCTCGAAGAGGGTCGACTCACCGACGCGCAGGGCCGCAAGGTCAACTTCAAGAACGCGATCATCATCATGACGAGCAACATCGGCGCGCGCGATATCGTCAAGTCGGCCTCGCTCGGCTTCATGCCGGCGACGGCCGGTGGCGGCATCGGCTACGACGTCGTCAAGGAGCGCGTGACCAACGAGCTCAAGAAGCTGTTCCGCCCCGAGCTCCTCAACCGCGTCGACGAGGTCATCGTCTTCCACGACCTCGACACCGAGCAGATCGAGCAGATCGTCGATCTCATGGTCGATCGCCTTCGGGTCCAGCTCGGCCAGCAGGGCTTTGGCATCGTGATCACCGAAGACGCACGCAAGCTCCTTGCGAAGGAGGGCTTCGACTCCACGCTCGGCGCACGCCCGTTGAGGCGCGCGATCCAGCGGCTGATCGAAGATCCGCTTTCCGAGCAGATTCTCGCCGGCAACTGGCTGGCTGGCGATGTGATCGAGGTATTCGTCGAGGACGACAAGCCGTCGTTCCGCAAGGGCGAGGGCATCGTAGCGGTGTCCACACGTCGTGCTGAGGATGTCGAAACCGAGAAGTCCGCGGCTCCCCGTCGCTCGAGTTCGCGCTCCGGCGGAGGCAAAGCCTCCGGCGGTGCTGCGGGCGAGTAGGAGCGGATGGCGAAAGCGCGTTCTGTCTGGAGATGCCAAACGTGCGGCGCAAGTGCGCTGCGCTGGCAGGGCCGCTGTAGCGATTGCGGCGAGTTCGGCACCATGGTCGAAGAGATCGAGCAGCCCGTCGGGGACTCCCGGCGGGCGGCTCGTGCGTCGGCGGTGGCGCTCGGGCTCGACGCGGTCGGGGCCTGTGAGGCCTCCCGCATCTCGACCGGAATCGACGAACTCGACCGGGTGCTCGGCGGCGGGCTCGTCACCGGCTCCCTCGTGCTTCTCGGCGGTGAGCCGGGGATCGGGAAGTCGACGCTGCTCCTGCAGGCGGCTGACTCGCTGGGTCGAGGTGGCACCGAGGTGCTGTACGTGTGCGGTGAGGAGTCGCCGCAGCAGATCGGGCTGCGTGCGAAGCGTCTGGGCGCCACGAGCGCCAGCGTGCAACTGCTCCCGGAGCTCGACATCATCGCGGTGGAAGATGCCGTGCGCGAACGCAAGCCGGGCGTTCTGATCATCGACTCGATTCAGACCGCGTTCGACTCCGAGCTCGCGGGCGCCGCCGGGAGCGTGGGGCAGGTGCGCGCATGCACCGCTCGGCTTATGCGCGTGGCAAAGGACCTCGGCGTGACGACACTGCTCGTGGGCCACGTCACGAAGGACGGCGCCATCGCGGGCCCACGAGTGCTCGAGCATATGGTTGACGCGGTGCTGTACTTCGAGGGAGACAGGGACCACGCATTCCGCATCGTCCGCGCGGTCAAGAACCGCTTCGGATCGTCGAGCGAGATCGGCATCTTCGAGATGGGCGAGCGAGGACTCATCGGCGTGGGGTCGCCGTCGGCGGCTCTGCTCTCCGAGCGTGCCGGTGCGGTTTCCGGTTCCGCCGTGATGGCGGCCATGGAAGGATCGCGGCCGCTGCTCGTCGAGATTCAGGCGCTCGTCACGCCCAGCTATCTGCCCGCACCTCGCCGGCTCGCGAACGGCGTTGAAGGATCGCGGCTACTTCAGGTCATCGCGGTGCTCGAGCGCCGTGCGGGGCTCTCCTTCGCCGGTCAGGACGTCTACGTTTCAGTTGCCGGAGGCGTGCGAGTCCTCGAACCCGCGGTCGACCTTCCGCTCGCGCTGGCGCTTGCCTCGGCGCTCAAGGACACGCCGGTGCCGCTGGACGTGGCGTCCTTCGGCGAACTGGGCCTGACGGGGCACGTTCGGCCCGTTTCGCAGGCCGCCACGCGCGTCAGGGAGGCGTCGCGCTTCGGCATGAATCGCGTGCTCGGCGTCGCGCCCGCTGCCTTCGACGCGGCGGAGGCATCCTCGCTCGTTCGCGTCGAGTCGCTCGCTGATGCGTTGCGAGTACTCCGATGACGGGAACGCACACGGTAGCGGTTTGCGAACCCGTGCCGCAAGGGGCGGTTGCATGCTGGTGAACTCATGGCAGAATCGACCTTACGAACATCTCGGCAGACCACGGGGGACGATGTGATCGATCCGAAGGCCAGAGAGTTGCTCCGAGAGGAACTCAAGAAGGTTGCTCCGGGCACGCAGCTGCGCGAGGGGCTCGACATGATTCTCGCGGCTCGGACCGGCGCGCTCGTCGTCATCGGGGACGAGGCCGGCGTCAAAGGCCTGTGCGACGGCGGTTTCGTCATCGACATCCCCTTCACGCCGCAGCGGCTTTTCGAGCTCGCCAAGATGGACGGCGCCGTCATCCTCGACCAGTATGCAGCGCGCATCATGCGAGCCAATGCCCACCTGCAGCCTGACCCGTCGCTGCCCACGAGCGAGACGGGCATGCGCCACCGCACCGCAGAGCGCGTGAGCAGGCAGACCAAGGCGCTCGTGATCTCAGTGTCGCAGCGGCGACAAGTCGTCAGCCTCTACCTGCGTGGACGCCGCATGGCTCTCGAAGACACCGAGGTCGTGCTCGCGAAGGCGAACCAGGCGCTCCAGACGCTGCAGAACTACCGCACCCGCCTCGGCGAGGTGATGGTCCGGCTGACGCAGCTTGAGTTCGACGACCTCGTCACCCTCGGCGACGTCGCCGAGACGATCGGCCGCTTCGAGATGGTCCGGCGCATCTCTCACGAGGTCGCGCGCTACATCGGTCAACTGGGAACCGAGGGTAGACTCGTGCGCATGCAAGCCGACGAGCTGACAGCCGGCATCGACGAGCAGTACAGCCTGCTCGTGCGCGACTACGCTGACGATGCCGGAGCCCGCAACGCCGCCGCCCTGCGCACGCGTCTGGGGGATCTGCCGCTCGACCGGCTGCTCGAGCCCGACGCGGTCGCACACGAGCTGGGGCTGTCGGCTGGCGATCGCGCCGAGCAGCACCTCCGGCCCCGCGGCTACCGCGTCCTCGCGCAGATCCCCGCGCTCCCGGCGACCGTCGTCAACCGCATCGTGGAGAGGTTCGCCTCGCTCCCCGCGATCGTGCGCGCGACCGTGAGCGAACTCGACGACGTCGACGGTGTCGGCACGCGGCGTGCGAAAGCCATCGCCAACGGGCTTGGGCGCATTCGCGCTCACGCAACGCTGTAGTCTCGCCGATACCTGCAGCGACGACCCCACGTCGTGGTCGTGATAGCATCCAACTTGCTCGGGCGCATACGGTGCTCGAACGCGACTCCCAGGGAGGTGGAGGCGAGCGGCATGCGTGCCGCATCCGCTGCACCCATGATTGAAGCCATCACCCGAGTCATTCTCGTGACCGGGGGCTTGGCAGGAGGGTACGCGGCGACGGGTCTCGTCGACTGGCAGCAGCAACTCGGTCTTCCTCGCTACTACGTCATCTTTCTTCTTATCATTCTTGGAGGAGCGATCGGGTACGTGCTCGGCGGAATCATCGGCCGAGAACTCACGGCACTGTGGCGTCGCCTCGAGATTCGCATCACCGACACCTCTTCTGCCGATCTCCTGCTGGGAACCTCCGGTCTCGTCGTCGGTCTCCTCATCGGACTGCTCGCCTCATGGCCCCTGCGTCTCGTTCGGCCTGAGTGGCTGGCCATGACCGCCACGGGGCTGCTCATGCTCGTGCTTGCGAACCTGTTCAGCCGCGCCGCGCTTTCGAAGCGCCGAGACTTCTCGGCGATGTTTCCTCGGCTCGCACCTCCTGAGCTCGTGACCGCGAACGAGCGCGTGATCCTGCTCGACACGAGCGCCGTCATCGACGCGCGCTTCGTCGAGCTGCACCGGCTGGGCCTCCTCCCGGGTTCATTGCGCGTTCCGCGGTTCGTGCTCGCTGAGCTCCAGACGCTTGCTGATTCCGCCGATGAGATCCGCCGCGCGCGCGGTCGCCGCGGACTGGATCTGCTCGCCGCGCTTCCCGCTGCAGACGCCGTGCCCGTGTTCGAGGCGGACTACGCAGACACTCCGAAGGTCGACGAGAAGCTCATGCGCCTCGCGGTCGACGCCCGAAGTGCGATGCTCACCGTCGACTACAACCTCGCGAAGGTGGCCCGAGTTCGCGGCCTTGAGGTCATCAACCTGAACGAAGCAGCAAGCGCCCTGCGGCCGAACCACATCCCGGGCGAGTCGTTCCGCCTCAAGGTGGTCAAGCAAGGCAAGGAAGCCGATCAGGGCGTCGGCTACCTGGACGACGGCACCATGGTCGTCGTCCAGTCGGGTCGCGCGCTCGTGGGAACCGAATCCAGCGTCGAGGTGACCTCCGTGCTGCAGACGTCAGCGGGCCGAATGATCTTCGCGAGGGCGCCCCACGCCGACGCCGATGGCTCGGAGCGGGCGTGAGCGCGCTTCGTGCGGTCGCGATAGTGTGCGCGGGCGGCAGCGGCGAGCGCCTCGGCATCGCCGGAGGCAAGCAGCTGGCTCTCGTCGCTGGCCGACCGGTTCTCGCGTGGACGCTGGAGGCGCTGGACGCGTCCGAAGAGGTCGATCACATCGTCTTGGTGTGCCCGTCGGATCGCGTGGACGAGTACCGCTCTGCCGCCGTCGACGTGCTTGAGCTCTCGACCCCACTCACGTTCGCGGCGAGCGGCTCGAGCCGGCAAGCATCGGTCGCCTCGGGAATCGCTGCCGCGCCCGCCGAAGCGCAGATTATCCTCGTGCACGACGGCGCCCGGCCGCTCGTAACGCCCGAGATCGTCGCTGCCACGATCGCCGCACTCGATGCCGACGCCGCGGCTGTCGGCGCCGTCATTGGCCAGCCGGCGATCGACACGCTCAAGATCGCCGACGGCACGGTCATCGCCGAGACGCCCGATCGCTCGAAGTACTGGGCGGTCCAGACGCCGCAGACATTCCGGGAAGCCGCATTGCGGGCCGCGTACGGCCGAGCCGCCGAAGACGGCTTCATCGGCACCGACGACGCGGCCGTTGTCGAGCACGCCGGCGGCCGAGTGCTGCTCGTGGAAGGCCCGCGCGACAACATCAAGGTGACCGTCGCTGAGGACATCGCCCTCGTCGAGGCGGCCCTCGCGTTTCGTGCTGCCGAGAAAGGATAGCCGGATGCTTCGCATCGGACTCGGTTACGACGTTCACGCCTTCGCCGAAGGCAGGAAGCTCATCCTCGGCGGGGTCGAGGTGGAGTACGAGCGCGGGCTGCTCGGCCATTCCGACGCCGACGTCTTGACGCATGCTGTGGCCGACGCCGTTCTCGGCGCGCTTCGGGAAGGCGACATCGGCCGGCTCTTCCCTGACACGGACGCAGCGTTCTCAGGCGCCGATTCTCTCGGGCTGCTCGCGCAGGTTGGCGTGCTCGCTCGGGCGCGCGGCTGCACTGTTCTCGACGTCGATACCGTCGTGATCTGCGAGCGGCCCAAGCTTGCAGCCCACCGCGATGCGATGCGCGCGAACTTGGCCGAAGCGCTCGGCATCGGCATCGAATCGGTGGGCGTCAAGGCGACGACGACGGAACGGCTCGGGTTCGAGGGCCGCGAAGAAGGCATTGCGGCCCAGGCCGTCGTCCTGCTGGAGTGTACGTAGTCGCAGCGCGGGAGCCATGGCTGCTGGTAGACTGATTCCGCGCCGTGCTCGAAGAGCGCGCGTTTCGCCCCACACTCACTTGGCAGGGACGATGTTTCGAAGGATTCACGCGGATATACAAGCTGTTAAGGAGCGCGACCCGGCCGCGATGTCTGCGGCGAGCGTGCTCTTCAACTATCCCGGAGTCCACGCGATCTGGGCCCACCGCGTGACGGGCTGGTTGTGGGCCCACGGCCGCCGGGGTTTCGCGCGCTGGCTTTCGCAAGTTGCACGCTTCTTCACCGGCGTCGAGATCCATCCGGGCGCCACGATCGGGGAGCGCTTCTTCATCGACCACGGCATGGGTGTGGTCATCGGCGAGACCACGATCATCGGCGATGACGTGACGGTCTACCAAGGTGTCACGCTCGGTGGTACCGGCAAGGAGACCGGCAAGCGCCATCCGACGCTCGAGGACTGCGTTGTGGTAGGCGTCGGCGCATCGGTTCTCGGCAACATCACGATCGGGCACGGCAGCAAGGTGGGCGGTGGCGCTGTCGTGATCGACGACGTACCGGCGAACAGCACCGTCGTCGGTGTGCCCGGACGTGTCGTGATGCGGGGCGGTTCGCGGGTCGACGCTATCGACCTGCACCACGAGGACCTGCCCGACCCGGTGGTGGAGATGTTCCGCTGCCTGCAGCGCCGCATGGACCGGCTCGAACACAAGGTCGTCGAGGGCGGCGCCCCACCTGAAAGCGAGCCGTCTACCGACGAGGGCAGCGTCACGGAGATGGAAGACGGGTCGTTGACCCTTGAGATCCAAGGCTGGAGCTGCTACCTCTGAGCGCGATGCGGGCAGAAGGAAGCAACTGGCTTACGGAAGGAACCATATGCGCGTCTACAACACGCTGACCCGGAAGAAGGAAGAGTTCGTTCCGCGCGAGGCCGGCAAGGTCTCGATCTACGTATGCGGGCCGACGGTCTACAACCACATCCATATCGGGAACGCCCGCAGCTTCCTGTCATTCGACGTGATCCGCCGGTACCTGGAGTACAAGGCGTATGACGTCCGGTTCGTCCAGAACGTGACCGACGTGGACGACAAGATCATCAACCGCGCCAACGAAGAGGGCCGCTCGGCCGCAGAGGTTGCGGCGGAGTACACGGAGTCGTTCATCTCGGCGATGCGCGCGCTCGGTATCAAGGACCCGACGGTGCGCCCGAAGGCCACGGAGACCATCCCCGAGATGATCGCGCTCATCGAGCGTCTGATCGCCACCGCCCACGCCTATGAGTCACGTGGCGACGTCTACTTCGATGTCCGAAGCTTCCCCGGGTACGGGAAGCTCTCCGGTCGCGACATCGAGGAGATGGAGACGCAAGCGCGGATCGAGCACGACGACCGCAAGCACGACCCGCTCGATTTCGCGCTGTGGAAGTCCGCGAAGCCGGGCGAACCGCACTGGGCGAGCCCGTGGGGGGAAGGACGTCCTGGCTGGCACATCGAGTGCTCGGCGATGTCGGAGATGGAGCTCGGGCTGCCGTTCGACATCCATGGCGGCGGAAGCGACCTCATCTTCCCGCACCACGAGAACGAGATCGCGCAGTCTGAGGCCGCAACCGGCGTGCCGTTTGCGAACTACTGGCTGCACGGCGGGATGCTGCAGATCAACTCCGAGAAGATGAGCAAGTCGCTCGGCAACTTCAAGCTCGCCAAAGACGTGCTCGAGGCCTTCGACGTGCCCGTGATCCGGCTGCTCATGCTCCAGACGCACTACCGCAGCCAGCTGGATTTCTCGGACACGCGTCTCACCGAGACCACGCACGCATACGAGCGGCTCGCGAACCTCGTGCGCAACCTGCGTTGGGCGCGCGATCTGGCCGCCTGTGGCATGGGCGTGCCCGCCGAGGAGGTCGGCCGTCTCCGCGCCTCGATCGAGGCGACCCGCGAGAAGTTCGACTTCGAGATGGACGACGACTTCAACACTGCGGGAGCGGTTGGCGCGATCTTCGAACTCGCTCGCGCGGCGAACCAGTTCCTCGCCGACTATCAGGTCGACCTGTGCGAGGAAGACCGGCTCGTGCTCTGCGAGGCCGAGGAGACGGTCGTCTCTCGTCTCGGCGTGCTCGGCATCGAGATCGCGGAAGACCAGACGTGCTGCTACCCGCTCGAGGTGGTCGACATCGCGCGCGATGTCGCGGGTTACAAGGGCGACAATCCAGACATCGCGGTAGACGTCCTGCTCGCCGCGCGTGAAGCGGCTCGCTTCGACAAGGACTGGGCGCGTGCCGACGCCGTTCGAGACGGGCTGTCCCAACTCGGGTTCGTCATCGAAGACACGCCGCAAGGCGCCCGCGTCATCTTCAAGCCGCAGGCTTAAGCGCATGGCCGAGATCGAAGGTCGCAACGCCGTCATCGAGGCGCTTCGCGCGAGGATGCCGCTCAAGCGGATCTTCATCGCCGAGGGCACGAAGCCTGACCGTAGCCTTGAGGAGATCGACCGCCGGGCGAAGGAGTCCGGCGTGACCGTCGAGCGCGTGCCCAAACGCGTACTCGACGCGAAGAGCGAGCGCGGCGCGCACCAGGGCGTGATCGCGGACGCGAAGCCGTATCCGTTTGCCACGCTGGACGCCGTTATCGCGCGCACCGAGGGCAAGCAGAATTCGCTGATCATCGCTCTGGACCACATCACCGATCCCGGCAATCTTGGCGCCGTCGTTCGAACGGCCGAGGTCGTCGGCGCCGATGGCGTGCTCGTCGCAAAGCGACGCTCCGCGGGCGTGACGCCGGCAGCCTACAAGTCCTCGGCCGGCGCACTCGCGCACGTCCTGCTCGCGCAGGAGGCCAATCTGGTCCAATCGCTCAAGCGCTGCCAAAAGGCGGGCTTCTGGATCGCCGGCGCATCGGAGCACGCCAAGCAGGTCGCGTGGGATGCTCCACTTGAGGGGCGCATCGTGCTGGTGATGGGCTCGGAGGGCGAGGGGCTGGCGCGGCTGACACAGGAAACCTGCGACTTCCTCGTGCGTCTGCCGCAGGCGGGCAAGGTCGGCTCGCTGAACGTCGCGCAGGCGGCGACCGCCCTGTCGTACGAGTGGCTGCGCCGCACCTCTCGCGCCGGGAGCTGACTCTCCGGTGCGAACGCTTATCGTTGACGGCTACAACGTCATTCGCCAGACCCCACCGTACAAGCAGATCGCCGAGAACGACCTCGAGGCGAGCCGCGTGGCGCTCGTCTCAGACGTTGCGGCATTCGCGCAAGCGGAGTATCGCGCTACGGTCGTGTTCGACGGTCGCCTCAATCCGTTGTCAGACGGGCGCGCTCACTCGGTGTCCGGCGTGACCGTCGTCTTCTCGCGCTACGGCTGTGAGGCCGATGCCGTCATCGAATCGCTCTCGCGGACGGCGCGCGAAGCAGGCGAGGAGGTCCTCGTCGTCACGTCGGATGCTCAGACGCAATGGACGGTGATGGGAGGCCGCGTCGCCCGGATGTCGTCGGCGGAGTTCGGTGGCGAGCTTCGGGCTGACGGCGCTGAATGGCGTGAGCACGCCACCGCGGGCAACAGCAAAGGTCGGCTTGAGGATCGCATCGACGGCGAGACTCGCGCGCGCCTCGCACGCTGGGCGCTTGGCCGGGACTGAGCCTGCAGGCAGTTCGGCGCGGACGTGCTCGCGGGAAGACGCCGGACTCGAGATGGAGATGCAGATTCGTCGCGGCAACGCCTGCTGAGAATCGAACGTTCGCGATTTTCGGTGCGATTCCGCTGACAGCGCCTCGACCCATCGCGTACACTGGTCGGCGCTCGCTGGCGTAGCTCAATGGCAGAGCAACTGATTTGTAATCAGTAGGTTGCGGGTTCAACTCCTGTCGCCAGCTCCAACGCTTAACAACGTGGTGGCCCGTGTGTTCGCGCACGGGCCACCAGTGTCTTCGGCCGCTAGAACTCAGTCGTTGCCGTCGTGCGGCTGAGCAGCACCGCTGTCATGCGGGTCCTGCGGCAACTGGCCATCGGCCCACAGGACCTCGACGATCTCGGTGGGCATCGCGATGTTCTTGAGTGCGAACTCGCCGAACGAGTGCGTTCGCAGGTTCGCTGCAGATGCGGACCTCGCAACATCGGCGGTAGCGAAGATCTGGCCGCCGTCCGCCAGGTTCATTACGCGGGCAGCGAGATTGAGCCCCGCGCCGATGAACGGCCGACCACCGTTGTCGAGCACGACCTCGCCAGCGGCGAGTCCCGTACGCACCCAGATCTCGCGCTCGTTGGGATGCGCCGCATTGTGTTCCGCGAGCGCCCGTTGCATCTCGCCCGCCGCAGCAAGCGCGTCGATCGGCGACGCGAACGCCGAGACGAGACCGTCGCCGCCGGTGGACTTGCCGGCGCCGTGATGGCTGCGGACGATCGGCAGCAACAGGTCGCGATGGCGCTGGATCGCTTTGGCCGTCGCGACGCTCCCGTCCTCCTCGGTCATGCGGGAGAACGACTTCATGTCAGTGATCATGACGACCTGTGTGCTCGTGTGCTGGGTCGCGAGCTTGTCCTCGGCGGTTGCGATGAGGCGCAGCAGCTCGTCGACGTCCGCGTCTTCGGTAGCCATCGACATCGAGCGCGGTCGAGCGGGTGGGACGACAGGCGCCGGCGCAAAGACGAGCTCCCACAGTGCGACGAACGCGACGGCAACGACGAGCGATGTCAGGAAGGAATAGCCGATCGCGCGCGCGGGCACCGGCAGTTTGAATGCCGCAAGCAGCATCGCCTGACCCGCAGCAGCGATCACCACACCGACAGACACCGATGCGATTCCGAGCGCGACACTGCGTTTACGCTGCGCGACCTTGCCGATTGCTCCCGCGACACCGCCGGCCAGCGCCCAGGTGCACAGCTGACCAAGCAACAGCAGCGGTCGCATCAGCTTCGCGAACGCGCTCACGGCAGCGGTTAACTCAGAAGCGTTGAGAGTGGCAAAGACCTTCGATGGCCAAGCGGCCGATAGAAGATTGCTCGGCAGATGCGCGAATGCGACGAGTGCGTGCGCCGTGCCGCCGCTCACGGTGGCGCCAATGGCGGGCCGCCCGAGGGCGACGCCTACGACCTCGACGAGCAGGCACGCCAATGCAGCGGCCAAAGCGCCCTCGCCGGCGCCAAGCAAATAGCCGGCAAGGGCGGCGCTCGCCCACACCGGCCCAAGGAAGGCCCCGGCAAGTGCGACGCCGAGAGCTATGTAGCCCTTCGCGTGGCTAGCGCCGAGATACCGTACGGACGCGACCGAGACGACGAGCATGGTGAAGCCGACGACAGGAGAGACCGTGATCACGGGAATCGACAGGGCGACCAGTGCAATGAGTACCGCGAGCTCGGTGGAGGCCAGTGCGACAACCCCGACCAGCGCTCCGACGCCGATCGGCAGCCACACCGGCTTCACCGACATCGCACTCAAGCTGACGCCGGTCAGAACTGCGACCGTTGCTGCTCTCAGCGCCACTAGGACGCTCTCATTCTTGTGGTGCTGAACCACGGGACTCTCCCTGGGCGTCAGTTTGCGAGAAACGGCCTGCCTGCTGCTTCATTGTGCATTAACCCAGACAAGCCGTGTGCGCTAAACTGGCCTCGGCGCGGTGGCGCGTCAAAGGCGAGAGGGGAAGTTCGTGGCACATGACGAGTTTCTCGCCCGGGTGCCGATCTTCGGGAACTGTTCCGCGGAAGAGATTCGGGCGATCGACGGCGTGGCCCACGAGGGCTTCTTCCAGCCAGAGCAGATCATCGTCACTCAGGGGACTCCCGGACAGGCCTTCTATCTCATTCTCGCCGGTAGGGTTGAGATCCTTCGCGACGGTGTGTCGCTCGGAGCGTTCGGGCAGGGCGACTTCTTCGGGGAGATGTCTTTGCTCGATCAGGCTCCGCGCTCGGCGACGATTCGCGCGATTGATCACACCACGTGCCTCATGCTCTCAAGCTGGGACTTCAAGGCGCTGCTCGAAAAGCATCCATCCATCGCCGTCAGGCTGCTCGAGGTCTTGAGTCGCCGGCTTCGCGTTGCCGATGAACGAATCGGACGCTGAGATGGCGACTCCCGTACGAGGCATGGCGCTCTTGCAGGAGGCGGCCGGCCGAATCGTCACCAAACACCTTGTCATGCGAGGCGCCGCGCGGGCTGAGATCGCGCGCACTGAAGGAACAGCGCAGGGCCGCGACATCGACATCATCACAATCGAAGGACGGTCGGGCCGGAGGATCAAGCTCAAGGCCGATCCCTACTTCGGTACCGATCCTCGCAAGATCGGCGATCGCAGCCTCGCCTTCTACCGCGTCGACGAGGGGTGCCTGGCGTTTGAGGCAGTAGCCAACAGCGCCACGCGCGAGCCAGGATGGGCGCTCGTCTCGGATGCGCAGGATCTCTACTACTACTACTTGGCGCTCGGCCAGACCGAGGACGAGGTCAGGGCCCTGCTGTCCGAGCCGGACGAGGTATTCTTCTCAGAACTCGCGGTCGAGCGCGACGAGTTGCTCGTGCTCCCCATGGATGCACTGCGCGCGTGGTTCGAGGCCAACTACCAGGATTACGTCCCCCGGCCTGTCATGAGTCTTGGGGTGGCGTCGTGGCACAGGCTCGTTCCGCGGGCGGACCTCGTCAAAGCGTTGGGGCGCGTCTCGAGCGCAGGCCCGATCTTCGCCAAGCTTCCACGCTAGATGACGCTTCCCCGACACCCGTATCATGCCCTGCGAACAGGGACAGAGGGGGGGGGATAGAAACGCCCGGCACCGTGGTCGGCGTTGACACCCACCAGCGCGATGACCTACTATCCCTATGCCTCGACCGAGGCGTGCAACTTGAAAAGCGTACAGAGGGTCTATTTTTTTGTCTCGCGGGGGTGTGCCCGAGTGGCTAAAGGGGACGGGCTGTAAACCCGTTGGCTACGCCTACCCAGGTTCGAATCCTGGCGCCCCCACCACGAGACGCTTGCCGGACGTGATTTTCGGCATACTAAACGCCCACATAGCTCAGTTGGCAGAGCACTTCCTTGGTAAGGAAGAGGTCACCGGTTCGAGTCCGGTTGTGGGCTCCACTGCACCTCAACGCTCCCAGTTTCGCGGGGCGAATGACTCGGCGGTGTAGCTCAGTTGGTTTAGAGCACTCGGTTCATACCCGAGTTGTCGCTGGTTCGAGTCCAGCCACCGCTACCATGGCACCACGCGCCGTTTGCGGCGCTTCAGTATGATGTAACCATCCAGCCACAATGCGTATGCAGGCTTTCATGACGGAATACCGGTCGGCTCAGGTGACTGCGCCGGCTCCGTCGAAGAGGTCCCCGAAGGAGGAGACTCATGGCGAAGCAGAAGTTCGAGCGCACTAAGCCGCATGTCAACGTTGGTACTATTGGCCACGTCGACCACGGCAAGACCACCCTGACGGCCGCGATCACCAAGCGTCAGGCCGAGAAGGGCTTTGCGGACTTCACCCCGTTCGACATGATCGACAAGGCACCTGAAGAGCGCGAGCGCGGTATCACGATCGCCATCGCGCACGTCGAGTACGAGACTGAGACCCGTCACTATGCGCACGTCGACTGCCCGGGTCACGCGGACTACGTGAAGAACATGATCACTGGTGCCGCTCAGATGGACGGCGCGATTCTCGTCATCGCAGCGACCGACGGCCCAATGGCCCAGACCCGCGAGCACATCCTGCTTGCCCGTCAGGTCGGCGTTCCCTACATCGTGGTCTACCTCAACAAGTGCGATATGGTCGACGATGAGGAACTCATCGAGCTCGTCGACATGGAAGTCCGTGAGCTCTTGAGTGAGTACGAATTCCCGGGCGACGATACCCCGGTCATCAGGGGCTCTGCGCTCAAGGCACTCGAGGGCGACGAGGCGTGGGTCCCCAGTATCGATGAGCTCATGAACGCAGTCGACACGTGGATCCCGCTGCCCGAGCGTGACGTCGACAGGCCCTTCCTCATGGCCATCGAGGACGTCTTCACCATCACGGGTCGCGGCACCGTCGCCACTGGCCGCGTCGAGCGTGGAAAGGTCCACGTCGGCGACGAGGTCGAGATCGTCGGCATCCATGAGGCGACCAAGAAGACCGTCGTCACCGGCGTCGAGATGTTCCGTAAGCTCCTCGATGAGGCGCAGGCGGGCGACAACATCGGCGTCCTGCTTCGCGGAATCGCCCGCACGGAGATTGAGCGCGGCCAGGTTCTTTGCAAGCCCGGTTCGATCACCCCGCACACTGAATTCAGTGGTCAGGTCTACATCCTGACCAAGGAAGAAGGCGGCCGTCACACTCCGTTCTTCGACGGCTACCGTCCTCAGTTCTACTTCCGCACGACTGACGTGACTGGCGTCGCCCACCTTCCGGAGGGCACTGAGATGGTCATGCCGGGCGACAACGTCGTTGTCCGCGGCGAGCTCATCCAGCCGATCGCGATGGAAGAGGGTCTCCGCTTCGCTATCCGCGAGGGTGGTCGTACGGTCGGCTCAGGCCGAGTCATCGAAATCATCAAGTAGTATCCTCGTACGCTGCGAATCGTGCGGGGCCCGGCTCACAGCCGGGCCCCGTTTCGCCGCCTTGAGGTGCACGTACGAGTTTGACAGTGCCGAAAATCGGGTGCTAGAGTACCCTTCCGCGCCCAACCGCCCCTGAGGCTTGGGGCGGGATACAGGAGGACCCATGCGAACGCTCGTCACGCTGGCGTGCACTGAGTGCAAGCGCCGCAACTACACGACCAACAAGAGCAAGCAGAATAACCCGGAGCGCATCGAGTACAAGAAGTACTGTAAGTGGTGCAAGTGTCACACGCTCCACAAGGAGACCCGATAGGGATCGGCTTTCGGGCGAGATTGTTTGACGCAGGCCAGTAGCTCTAATGGTAGAGCGCCGGTCTCCAAAACCGGATGCTGGGGGTTCGAGTCCCTCCTGGCCTGCCAGGATACTTCCGTCGCCGACCTATGGGGTGGGCGACGTTTGCTGCAGGTGACCCAGACCGGATCACCGAGAACGAACGGATGAGAGATGGCTAAGGCAACTGTTGCGGGCGAGGCGATCAAGACCGGCAAACCCGGCAAGGCTCCTGCGCCGGCGAAGCCCGGTTTCTTCGCGCGCATCGGTAATTACTTCCGTGACGTGCGTTCGGAGACGAAACGCGTTGTATGGCCGACCAGGCCGGAAGTCCTGAACTCAAGCGTCGTCGTGATCGTCACGCTCATCTTCTTCGCTGGCTTCATCGCCGCGACCGATCTCGTCGTCCAGCAAATCATCAATGCGCTGACCTCCATCAAGATCGGCGGCTAGCAGGATGGCCAAGAAGTGGTACGTCATTCATACGTACTCGGGTTACGAGAACAAGGTGAAGACGAATCTGATCCATCGCATCCAGTCCATGGGCATGGATGAGAAGATCTTCAAGGTCGAGATTCCTACGGAAACCGTGACCGACCTCAAAGAAGGCGGTCGGCGGGTCACGTCGGAGAAGAAGGTCTTCCCCGGGTACATCCTGGTGCAGATGGAACTTGATGATGAGTCGTGGTACGTCGTGCGCAACACTCCGGGCGTCACCGGATTTGTCGGCTCGCAAGGCAAGCCGGTACCGCTTTCGCGCGATGAGTTTCAGCGCATCATGAAGCGCACCGAAGGCGGACCGAAGGCCAAGACGTCAACAGACCTGGTCGAGGGCCAGTCGGTGAAGGTGACATCCGGCCCGCTCGCAGACTTTGACGGAACCATCTCGGAGGTCAATCCGGATGCCGGCAAGGTGAAGGTCATGGTGTCAATCTTCGGCCGGGAGACCCCGGTCGAGCTCGGCTTCGACCAGGTTGCGAAGCTCTAGACAGGAACCACCCGACACGGTCCGCCAGCGGTTGTGGAGCCGCAGGGGCTTCTCGGACAGGTGTCGTGCGGGATAGAGATAGCGGAGATCACGGCCGAACGTTGGCCGCAGACCAATGAGGGACGGTTAGAACCAACATGGCCAAGAAGGTTGTCGGCTTCATCAAGCTGCAGATTCCGGGCGGCCAGGCCAACCCGGCACCGCCGGTGGGGCCTGCGCTCGGTCAGCATCAGGTCAATATCATGCAGTTCTGCCAGGCGTTCAACGCTGCGACTGCAGACAAGAACGGCACCATCATCCCGGTCGAGATCTCGGTGTACGAGGATCGTTCGTTCACCTTCATCCTCAAGACACCGCCCGCGGCCGTGCTGCTGAAGCAGGCCCTGGGCATCGAGTCTGGCTCGGGCACCCCGAACCGCACAAAGGTTGGCGAAGTCACCAAAGACCAGCTTCGTGAGATCGCGGAGCTCAAGATGCCCGACCTCAACGCGAACGATGTCGACGCTGCGATGAAGATCATCGCGGGTACGGCACGCTCGATGGGCGTCACCGTCGCCGAGTAGCATCGACCTGAAGTCAGCGCGGGATCTTGCCGCGTGATGTGGGAGGGCCGGACAGGCCCGCTTACCACGAGAGGAACGGAACCATGGCCAAGACAGGCAAGAACTACACCGCCGCGCTTGAGAAGATCGAGCACGGTCATCTCTACACTCCGCTCCAGGCCATGCGCCTGGCCAAGGAGATCAAGGCAGCGAAGTTCGACGAGACGGTGGAAGCGCATTTCCGTCTCGGCATCGACACTCGCAAGGCCGACCAGCAGGTTCGCGGATCGGTGTCACTTCCGAACGGAACTGGCAAGACGGTCCGAGTCGCCGTGTTCGCAGAGGGAGACAAGGCCCGCGAGGCCGAGGCTGCCGGCGCGGACGTTGTCGGCAGCGACGACCTCGTCGAGAAGATTCAAGGCGGTTTCCTCGACTTCGACGCCACGATCGCTACGCCGGACATGATGAGCAAGGTCGGCAAGCTCGGTAAGATCCTCGGGACCCGCGGCCTCATGCCGAACCCGAAGCTCGGTACCGTCACAATGGACGTCGCTCGCGTGGTCGGAGAGCTCAAGGCCGGCAAGGTCGAGTACCGTGCAGACAAGTTCGGTATCGCTCACGTCGGCATCGGCAAGGGTTCGTTTGATGCCACCAAGCTTGTTGAGAACTACGGCGTCGTCCTTGACGAGATCCTTCGCGCAAAGCCGTCGAGTGCTAAGGGCAAGTACATCAAGTCGATTACCGTTGCGACCACGATGGGGCCCGGCATCAAGGTGGATCCCTCCAAGACGAAGCTCCTCCTCGAGGAAACCGACTAACTGGTCCACTGCGGCGCCTACTCGTGCGGCGCGAACTTGACGAGTCGTCGTCGACCGTGGATACTCCTGCGGCGCGTTGAAAACATCACAGTGTGCACGAATCGCTGCCGAAGACAGCCGGTGCCCGGAGACAACCGGGCGTAATGGAGTGCGAAAGAGCATTCCGCCTGCCGAGGTGGTCGCATCGACGCCATCACCATGGCGTCCCGAGCCTCAAACGCTCGCGGCCTCCGCTGCTTCAACGGCGGGGGCCGTTTTGTGTCTCCGGAATCTCCGGAGCGCGCGGTCCGCGCAATGGCTTTGCAATGAGCCAGGATTCGGGACGTGCGCGCACGGAAAGGAGGAAAGCATGCCTACATCGCAAAAAGAAAGTCTCGTCGACGAGATCAAGGGCCGCCTCAACGAGGCCGGCGCCCTGCTGCTCGCCGACTACCGTGGACTCACAGTCAAGGAGATGCAGGAGCTTCGCAATCAGCTTCGATCGGCCGGTAGTGAGCTCAAGGTCTACAAGAACTCTCTGACCGAAATCGCGATTCGCGAGCTGGCGCTCCCTAGCCTCGATGCCTACCTCGCGGGCCCGACCGCCATCATCTTCACAGGCGAGGACCCGGTCGCTCCGGCTAAGGCCCTCACCACGTTCGCAAAGACACACAAGGCGCTCGAGCTCAAGGGTGGCCTCGTCGAGAATCAAGTCGTCGATGCCGAGGGCCTCAAGGCGATTGCAACGTTGCCATCGCGCGAGGAACTCATCGCCAAGCTCCTTCGCACAATGCTCAATCCGCTTACCGGCTTCGCCCGCGTCCTCAACGGACCCGTCGAAGCGTTCGCTCGCACCGTGGCTGCGGTTGCGGACCAGAAGGCCGCCGCCTAGCGGCATCTGCACGACACACAGGAATGTGCCTCGGTAGAAGCCGTCGGCACGAATCGGATCAGAAGGAGAATTGAGAAATGGCTGCTCTTACCAACGAAGAGATCCTTGAGGCTATCAAGGTCAAGCCGGCGCTCGAGCTGGCTGAGCTCGTCAAGATGATGGAGGAGACATTCGGTGTCTCCGCCGCCGCCCCGGTCGCCGTCGCTGCCGCCGGTGGCGCCGCTGAGGCCGTCGAGGCCGAGGAGCAGACCGCGTTCGACGTCGTCCTCGAGAGCTTCGGCCCGAACAAGATCGCCGTCATCAAGGTCGTTCGCGAGCTCACCGGTCTGGGTCTCAAGGAGGCCAAGGACGTCGTCGAGGCTGCACCGAAGGCTGTCCTTGAGGGCGTCGCGAAGGACAAGGCCGACGAGGCCAAGGGCAAGCTCGAGGAAGCCGGCGCCACCGTCGCCGTCAAGTAGCTCGCGCTTCTCGACTGACTTGATCCGGTCCCGCTGACGACGATCGTCAGGGATCGGAAAGTGCACGAAGGCCGGGACCTGACGGGTCCCGGCCTTTCGTGCCACCTGCAAAGCCGACAGAAATTCGTTGACGGCCCCTAGGGGCTTGACTATCCTATTACTTTGCGACCTTTGTCGGCAGCTTCAACCCCAGAAGGAGGAATCGCCTGGTGCCTCGCGGAGAAGGTTCCCCCGTCGTCAGCGCCACTCGGCGCGAGCGTCGCAGCTTCGCTAAGATCCCTGAAGTACTTGACGTCCCAAATCTTATCGCAATTCAGCGCGATAGCTTCAAGTGGTTTCTTGACGAGGGACTGAGAGATACGTTCCACGATATCTCGCCCATCGAAGACTTCACCGGCACCCTTGCCGTTGAATTCGGTGCGCACGAGTTCGGCGATCCGAAGTACTCCGTTGAGGAGTGCAAGGACAAAGACATGTCCTATCAAGCGCCGCTCTTCGTGGAAGTCCGTTTCATCAACAAGGAGACCGGCGAGATCAAGGAGCAGCAGGTCTTCATGGGCGATTTCCCGCTCATGACCGACCGTGGCACCTTCGTCATCAACGGCACCGAGCGTGTCGTCGTCTCGCAGCTTGTCAGGTCCCCCGGCGTCTACTACGCCGAGGAGCTCGACAAGACCTCCGACAAGATCATCTTCACCGCGAAGGTCATACCGGCCCGCGGCGCTTGGCTTGAGCTTGAGACGGATCGACGCGACATCGTCTCGGTGCGTGTTGATCGCAAGCGCAAGCAGCCCGCAACCGTACTCCTCAAGGCGCTCGGCATCGCCGAGACCCGCGAGGAGATCCTCGAGATGTTCAACAACTCCGAGGCGATTCAGCGCACCCTCGAGCGCGACTTCACCGAGACACGCGAAGAAGCTCTCATCGAGATTTACAAGCGCCTCCGCCCGGGCGAGCCGCCCACGGTCGAGTCTGCGCGCGCGCTTCTCGACGGCCTCTTCTTCAACCCGCAGCGCTACGACCTGGCTAAGGTCGGCCGTTACAAGGTGAACAAGAAGCTGGGCCTCGCGCTTCCGGATGAGCAGTCGACCTTGACCGCGGAAGACATCAAGGCCGCCATCTTCTATCTCGTGAAACTTTGGGAAGCCGCTGACGGCTACCAGATCGATGACATCGACCACTTCGGCAACCGGCGCATCCGCAGCGTCGGCGAGCTGATCCAGAACCAGTTCCGGATCGGGCTTGCTCGCATGGAGCGCGTCGTGCGTGAGCGCATGACCACTCAGGACGTCGACGAGATCACCCCGCAGTCGCTCATCAACATCCGGCCGATCGTCGCCTCCATCAAGGAGTTCTTTGGCAGCTCGCAGCTCTCGCAGTTCATGGACCAGACAAACCCGGTCGCCGGCCTGACGCACAAGCGGCGTCTGTCGGCACTCGGACCTGGCGGTCTGTCGCGTGAGCGCGCCGGCTTCGAAGTCCGCGACGTTCACCCCAGCCACTACGGCCGCATGTGCCCTATCGAGACGCCTGAAGGCCCGAACATCGGCCTGATCGGCTCGCTTGCAACGTTTGCGCGGATCAACCGATACGGCTTCATCGAGACGCCGTACCGCCGCGTTGAAAAGGGCAAGGTCACCGACACGATCGAGTTCCTGACCGCGGATGAGGAAGAGAAGCACGTCATCGCGCAGGCCAACGAACCGTTCGACGCCAAGACCGGCAAGTTCGGAAACGCCAAGGTCTTGTGCCGAGTCAAAGGTCAGGGCCCCGGCGGTCAGTTCGGCGAGCCGGAAGAGCGCATCCCGGTGGACGTCGATTACATGGACGTCTCGCCGCGCCAGATGGTGTCTGTTGCCACCGCGCTTATCCCGTTCCTCGAGCACGACGACGCCAACCGCGCCCTGATGGGCTCGAACATGCAGCGTCAGGCTGTCCCGTTGATGCGGCCGCAAGCGCCGCTCGTCGGTACCGGCATGGAGTTCCGCGCCGCGGTCGACACCGGTGAGATCATCACCGCAAAGCGCGAGGGTGTCATCGAGATCGTCGACGGCAACCACATCGCTGTGCGCGCAGACGACGGCTCGCTCGACGAGTACCACTTGCCGAAGTTTATGCGCTCCAACCAGGGTACCTGCATCAACCACAGGCCTCTTGTTCGTGAGGGCATGCATGTGGTCGAGGGCGACGTTCTGGCGGACGGACCTTCCACCGAGATGGGCGAACTGGCTCTGGGCCAGAACCTTCTTGTGGCATTCATGCCGTGGGAGGGCTACAACTACGAGGACGCTATCATCCTCTCCGAGCGCGTGGTCAAAGAGGACCTCCTGACCTCAATCCATATCGAGGAGTACGAGGTCGAGGCTCGCGACACCAAGCTCGGACCGGAAGAGATCACCCGCGAGATCCCCAACGTCGGTGAGGATGTGCTCGCCAACCTCGACGAGGACGGCATCATCCGCATTGGCGCCGAAGTGTTCCCTGGCGACGTTCTTGTCGGCAAGGTCACTCCGAAGGGCGAGACTGAGCTCACCGCCGAGGAGCGCCTCCTGCGCGCCATCTTCGGTGAGAAGGCGCGCGAGGTCCGCGACACGTCGCTCAAGGTGCCGCACGGCGAAACCGGCCGTGTCATCGCCGTGCGCAAGTTCAGCCGGGAGCACGGCGACGATCTGTCGCCGGGCGTCAACGAGCTCGTGCGCGTCTACGTTGCGCAGAAGCGCAAGATCAACGAGGGCGACAAACTCGCCGGGCGTCACGGCAACAAGGGCGTCATCTCGAAGATCCTGCCCGTCGAGGACATGCCGTTCCTTGCTGACGGAACTCCGGTCGACATCATCCTGAACCCGCTCGGCGTACCGTCGCGAATGAACATCGGCCAGCTGCTCGAGACCCATCTCGGATGGGCAGCGTCAGTCGGCTGGAGCGAGGATCCGAAGGCCAAGGCCGCAGTTTCGGGCCCGATGCCTGTTGCGACGCCGGTGTTCGACGGCGCGCGTGAAGAAGAGATCTCCGACGTCATCGAGGCCGCCAACCGCAACCTCGCGCTCAAGCACAACGAGCGCTACGCCAAGAAGGCTATCAACGAGTTCGTGCCCACGCTGTCTCGCAGCGGTAAGGCGACGCTCTACGATGGTCGGACCGGCGAGCCGTTCCGCGAGCGCGTTACGGTCGGTCAGATCTACATCCTCAAGCTCTTGCACCTGGTTGACGACAAGATCCACGCTCGTTCGACCGGCCCGTACTCCCTCATCACCCAGCAGCCGCTCGGTGGTAAGGCTCAGTTCGGCGGCCAGCGTTTCGGAGAGATGGAAGTCTGGGCCCTGTACGCGTATGGCGCCGCCTACGTGCTCCAGGAGATCCTCACGATCAAGTCCGACGACATCCTCGGCCGCGTGAAGGCGTACGAGGCCATCGTCAAGGGCGAGAACATCCCCGAGCCGGGCATACCTGAGTCGTTCAAGGTTCTCGTCAAAGAGATGCAGTCACTTTGTCTCGATGTCGAGATCATCTCGGAGAGCGGCGAGGAGATCGAACTCAAGGAAGACGACGAAGACATCTTCAAGACCGCCGAGGAACTCGGCCTCGATCTCGGGGTCGATGAGCCGAGAAGCGATCTGGAGTCTGTGGAAGCGCTCGAGGGCATTCTCGAGAGCGATATCTCCGCCCTCGATCTGGGCGGGGACATCGAAACTGGTTCCGACAAGACGGACGAGGAGGAGTAACCATTGCTCGACGTCGACGTCAATAACTTCGACCGGTTGCGCATCGGGCTGGCGAGCTCTGAACAGATTCGCCAGTGGTCGCGCGGTGAGGTCAAGAAGCCTGAGACCATCAACTATCGAACGCTCAAGCCTGAGAAGGACGGACTCTTCTGTGAGAAGATCTTCGGTCCGACGAAGGATTGGGAGTGCTACTGCGGCAAGTACAAGCGCGTGCGCTTCAAGGGCATCGTGTGCGAACGCTGCGGCGTCGAGGTAACTCGCGCCAAGGTTCGGCGTGAGCGCATGGGCCACATCGAGCTCGCCGCGCCCGTCAGCCACATCTGGTACTTCAAGGGTGTTCCGTCGCGCATGGGCTACCTGCTCGACATCGCCCCGAAGGACCTCGAGAAGGTTCTGTACTTCGCGTCGTCGATCATCACGTCGGTGAACGACGAGGATCGCGAAGCGGACCTCGCCATGCTCAAAGACGAGCTCACCGCCGATCTCGAGCAGCTCGACGCCGAGATGAAGGAAGAACTCGAGGAGGTCGTCGTCGAGCGTGACCGTCTTATCGCGGTTGCCAAGGGCGAGGCCGAGCCCGAGGAAGGCGACGATCTCGACGAGGAGGTCTCCGCCGAGGATCGCATCAAGAAGGCGAACAAAGAGGCCGACCGCGATATCAAGGACATCGAGGAGGAGTACGCCGATCGCAAGGCGCTTTTCCAGGAGGCCTTCGATACCTTCGTGAAGCTCTCGGTCAAGTCGCTCATCAATGATGAGACGCTCTATCGCGAGATGAAGCTGCGTTTCGGCGACTACTTCCGTGGCGGCATGGGCGCCGAGGCGGTCAAGGACCTCCTAGCTCAGCTCAACCTCGAGGAGCTCGCCGAAGAGCTTCGAGTCATGATTCGCGACGGCAAAGGCCAGAAGCGTCAGAAGGCGATCAAGCGTCTCAAGGTCGTTGACGCCCTTCGCCGCTCGAACAACCGCGCCGAGTGGATGATTCTCGATGCAATTCCCGTCATCCCTCCGGACCTGCGCCCGATGGTTCAGCTCGACGGCGGCCGGTTCGCCACGTCGGACCTGAACGATCTCTACCGCCGTGTCATCAACCGAAACAACCGCCTCAAGAGGCTGTTGGACCTCGGCGCGCCTGAGATCATCGTCAACAACGAGAAGCGCATGTTGCAGGAGGCCGTCGACGCGCTCTTTGACAACGGCCGCCGCGGCCGCCCGGTAACGGGTCCCGGCAACCGCCCGCTGAAGTCCATCTCGGACATGCTCAAGGGCAAGCAGGGCCGCTTCCGCCAGAACCTTCTCGGCAAGCGCGTCGACTACTCCGGCCGTTCGGTCATCGTAGTCGGACCGGAGCTCAAGCTCCACCAGTGCGGCCTGCCGAAGAAAATGGCGCTCGAGCTGTTCAAGCCGTTTGTGATGAAGCGCCTGGTCGACCTCGACCATGCGCAGAACATCAAGAGTGCCAAGCGTATGGTCGATCGCGGTCGCGACGTGGTCTGGGACGTGCTCGAAGAGGTCATCCGTGACCATCCGGTCATGCTGAACCGGGCACCGACGCTGCACCGCCTCGGCATCCAGGCTTTCGAGCCGATCCTCGTCGAGGGTAAGGCGATTCGCATCCACCCGTTGGTCTGCACCGCGTTCAACGCAGACTTCGACGGCGACCAGATGGCCGTGCACCTGCCGCTTTCCGCGGAGGCGCAGGCTGAAGCTCGTACGCTCATGCTCTCAACGAACAATGTGAAGTCGCCGGCCCACGGTCGCCCGCTCACCACGCCGACGCAGGACATGGTCATCGGGCTGTACTACCTCACCGCTGACCGTGATGGCATGCTCGGCGAGGGTCGAGCGTTCATCAGCATGGACGACGCGCTGCTCGCTTACGATGCGCGCAGCGACCTCGACCTGCAGGCCAAGATCACTATTCGTCTTACGCAGGACATGGACGAGCAGTACTTCGATGTTGACGCCGGCAAGAACGTCACTCGGCACCGTGCGGCGGGAGATCGTCTCGACACGACGGTCGGACGCATCACGTTCAACCGTTCGCTGCCCGCGGACCATGCCTACATCAATCACGAGGTGGACAAGAAGGGTATCGGTCGCATCGTCGAGGACTGTTCGTCGAACTATTCGACCACCCAGATGGGCCAGATCCTCGACGAGCTCAAGCGCCTCGGCTTCCACTACGCGACCCGCGCGGGCGTGACGGTCTCGGTCTACGACGCCATCATCCCCAAGGAGAAGCCCGCCATCCTCGAGGCGGCGGACGGCCGCGTCGCAAAGATCGAGGGCCAGTACGACATGGGCCTCATCACGCGCGACGAGCGTCACCGCCAGATCGTCGACGTGTGGACACGTGCCACCGATGACGTCGGCGAAGCCATGGGCAAGAGTTTCGACAAGTTCAACCCCATCTACATGATGGCGTACTCCGGTGCGCGAGGTAACATCAAGCAGATTCGCCAGCTTGCTGGTATGCGTGGTCTGATGGCGAACCCGAAGGGTGACATCATCGACCGCCCGATCAAGGCGAACTTCCGAGAAGGCCTCACCGTTCTCGAGTACTTCATCTCGACGCACGGAGCCCGCAAGGGCCTCGCCGACACGGCGCTTCGAACGGCTGACTCCGGTTACCTGACTCGTCGCTTGGTCGATGTCGCGCAAGACGTCATCGTCCGCGAGCTCGACTGCGGTACTGACGAGGGGGTCGCGTTCAACCTCCTCAAGGACGATGGTGGGGTGGACCACAATATCGTCGGTCGTTGCCTCCTTGAGCCAGCGGTCAACCCGAAGACTGGCGAAATCCTGCTCGAAACCGGCACGTACGTCGGCTCCGATGAGATCATCCACGAGCTCGCCGAAGCCGGCGTCGAATCGGTAGTCGGTCGCACAGTCATGACCTGCCACGCGAAGCACGGTATCTGCCAGGCCTGCTACGGTTGGGACCTTGCGAGCAGCCGCCCCGTCGACATCGGCACTGCGGTCGGCATCATCGCGGCCCAGTCGATCGGCGAGCCGGGAACGCAGCTCACGATGCGCACGTTCCACACCGGTGGCGTCGCGGGTGAGGACATCACCCACGGCCTCCCGCGTGTCACGGAGCTCTTCGAAGCACGCAAGCCGAAGGGCCAGGCGATTCTCGCCGAGGCCGGCGGTAAGCTCATCATCGAGGATGGCGACAAGACACGTGAGCTGACGATCACAGATGACGAAGGCGCCGAGAAGGCGTACAAGGTCTCCCGTCGCGCCACACTGCTTCCCGGTACGACGAACGGCGCCCAGATCGCTCTCGGTCAGCAGCTCACGAAGGGTTCCGTGAACCCGCACGACCTGCTCGCCCTGAAGGGTCCGAACGAGACGCTTCGCTACATCGTCGAGCAGGTGCAGGACGTCTACCGCTCGCAGGGCGTCGACATCAACGACAAGCATATCGAGGTCATCAGCCGACAGATGCTGCGAAAGGTCTCCGTCACGGAGCCTGGCGACACTGACTTTTTGCCCGGACAACTCGCAGACCGGCTCGACTTCGCAGCACGCAACGCGGAGGCGCTTGCCGGAGGCGGCGAGCCGGCCAACGGTCATCCGACTCTGCTCGGTATCACGAAGGCATCGCTCGCCACAGACAGCTACTTGTCTGCAGCGTCCTTCCAGGAGACGACACGCGTTCTCACCGACGCTGCCATCGCCGGCAAGGAAGATCACCTGCTTGGCCTCAAGGAGAACGTCATCATCGGTAAGCTCATTCCGGCTGCGACCGGGATGAAGCGCTACCGCAACGTGAAGCTCACCTACAAGGGCCAGCACATCGAGGCCGAGAGCACCGTCGAAGGGCCGCTGCCGGAGTGGGCGCCCGAGGAGCTCAGAGAGATCGAGGCGCTTTTGCCGGTCGCGCCCGAGTCCGCGACGCTGTCGGAAGCTGACTTCGAGAGTGCGTTCGCCGATCTCGATCTTGAGGAAGGTGACATCGACGTCAGCGCGTTCACCGGCATGACGTTCGACCCGAATGCCGAGCTCACTGCCGCGGTGGGCGGCCTCGTCATCGAGGAAGCCGACATGGCGAGCTCCGAGGACGTGTCCGGACTTGGTCTATCCGATATCGGTGTCTCTGCGCGTTGGGTCAATCGATTCGAAGAGGCTGGAATCGTGAGTGTGGCCGATCTTCTCGGCAAGAGCGAGGACGAGCTCCTCGACCTTCCGGGAATCGGTCAGAAAGCGGTCGAAGAGGTCAAAGAGGGGCTGGCGGCCAGCGGGCTGCACATCCTCGCCTAGCTACCGGATCGGGCGCCCCCGCCGCGCAATGGTTGGGGCGCCCGTGTGTTAGGGACGACACGTCATGCGTGGTGGCAACGAAGTATGGATACGCCCGGACGCGTTGCGTTTGACACGCACCACAGACGTTGGTAGAGTGCCACCTTGTGACTTCATGCTTGGAGGTCAGCGCACCCGCGCGCTCCAGTGAAAGTGCACGAGACGTCAATGAAGGAGTGTAGCGTTGCCTACAATCAACCAGCTGGTCCGCAAGGGCCGCAAGAACGCAGCCGAGAAGAGCAAGACCCCGGCGCTGAAGGGCAACCCGCAGAAGCGGGGCGTGTGCACGCGTGTGTACACCACCACCCCCAAGAAGCCGAACTCGGCGCTGCGTAAGGTCGCCCGTGTCCGCCTGACCAACGGTATGGAGGTCACGGCCTACATTCCGGGCATCGGACACAACCTGCAGGAGCACAGCATCGTGCTCGTTCGTGGCGGTCGTGTTAAGGACCTCCCGGGTGTTCGCTACAAGATCATCCGCGCCGCGCTCGACTGCGCGCCGGTGAACAACCGCGCTCAGGCGCGCTCGCGCTACGGCGCCAAGAAGCCCAAGAAATAGCACGGGATCGAGCCCACGGCGAAAATGCGCCGCAGCTCACCCCGCGAGTCAGCCCCAAAGGCAGAGGAGACAGGTACATGCCCAGGCGCGCAGCTGCTGTCCGGCGAGAAATCGCCCCCGACACCATCTACAACAACAGGCTCGTCACCCAGCTGATCAACAAGATCCTCCTGGATGGCAAGAAGTCCATCGCCGAGAACATCGTCTACGGCGCGTTCGACATCATCGAGCAGAAGAGCGCCCAGGATCCACTGGCGACGTTCAAGAAGGCGATGGATAACGTTCGTCCGACGCTTGAGGTCCGCCCGAAGCGCGTCGGTGGCGCCACGTATCAGGTTCCGGTCGAAGTGAACTCTCGTCGGGCCACCACCCTTGCGGTCCGCTGGATCGTCGGCTTCTCTCGTAAGCGTCGCGAGAAGACGACCGCCGAGCGTCTCGCCAACGAGATTCTCGATGCCGCCAACGGGATGGGTTCCTCGGTCAAGAAGCGCGAGGACCTCTTCAAGATGGCCGAGTCCAACCGTGCGTTCTCGCACTACCGCTGGTAATAGCGGTTCTTCGATTCCATTCGTGACGAGATAGAGGTCCAGAGCTACATGGCCACTCAGTATCCGCTTGCTAAGACCCGGAACATCGGGATCATGGCTCACATTGACGCCGGAAAGACCACGACGACCGAGCGCGTCCTGTACTACACAGGCAAGACGCACAAGATCGGCGAGGTCCACGACGGCGCTGCCACCATGGACTGGATGGTCCAGGAGCAGGAGCGCGGCATCACGATCACGTCCGCCGCGACGACCGCTTTTTGGAAGGACCACCGCATCCAGATCATCGACACTCCCGGTCACGTCGACTTCACTGTCGAGGTTGAGCGCTCGTTGCGCGTCCTCGATGGCGCGGTTGCGGTCTTTTGTGCTGTCGGTGGCGTCGAGCCTCAGTCGGAGACGGTCTGGCGTCAGGCGGACACCTACGGCGTCCCGCGTATCGCCTACATCAACAAGATGGATCGCTCGGGCGCCGACTTCTATAACGTCTTGGCCATGATGAAGGACCGCTTGGGCTCGCGTGCGGTGCCCATCCAGCTCCCCATCGGCTCCGAGGACACGTTCATCGGCATCATCGACCTTCTGGAGATGCATGCCATCTTCTTCAACGAGGACGACAACGGCATCAACCCGACCGTCGGCGAGATTCCGGCCGAGCTCAAGGATGACGCCGAGATGTACCGCCACGAGATGGTGGAGGCGGCCGCCGAGCAAGACGACGACCTCATGATGAAGTTCATCGAGGACGAGGCGCTTACAATCGACGAGATCAAGGCCGCGCTGCGCAAGGCCTGCATCGCCAACGCTGTGACGCCGGTTGTGTGCGGAGCCTCGTTCAAGAACAAAGGCGTGCAGCCGCTTCTTGATGCAGTCGTGGACTTCCTCCCGTCGCCCCTCGACGTTCCGGCGATCATGGGCATCGACCTCAAGACCGACGAGGAAGTCTCGCGTCCCTCTGATCCCAACGCGCCGTTTGCCGCCCTCGCGTTCAAGGTCATGACCGATCCGTTCGTGGGCAAGTTGACCTACTTCCGGGTCTACTCGGGCACGTTGGACTCCGGCTCCTACGTCTTGAACTCGACGAAGGGTCACAGGGAGCGCATCGGCCGGCTGCTTCAGATGCACGCCAACCACCGCGAGGACATCGAAGTCGTCTCGGCCGGTGACATCGTCGCGGCTGTGGGACTGAAGAACACCACCACCGGTGACACCCTGTGCTCAGATGACGCCCCGGTGCTTCTCGAGTCAATGGTTTTCCCGGATCCGGTTATCGACATCGCGATCGAGCCGAAGACTAAAGCCGAGCAGGACAAGCTCGGCCACGGGCTGGCCAAGCTCGCCGAGGAAGACCCCACGTTTCGGGTTCGCACCGACCCCGAGACCGGCCAGACGATCATCGCCGGTATGGGCGAGCTGCACCTCGAGGTCATCGTTGACCGCTTGCTGCGCGAGTTCAAGGTCGAGGCTAACGTCGGCAAGCCGCAGGTCGCGTACCGCGAGTCTGCCGGCAAGGAAGTCAACAACGTCAACCTGAAGTTCGCGCGTCAATCAGGCGGTCGCGGTCAGTACGGCCACGTCGTTATCAACGTCTTGCCGCAGCTGCCGGGCGATGGATACGTTTTCGAGAACAAGGTCGTCGGCGGATCTATCCCGAAGGAATACATCCCGTCGGTCGACAAGGGTATCCAGGAGTCGCTCGCGTCGGGCGTACTCGCCGGCTACCCCGTCGTCGACATCAAGGTTCAGCTGGTCGACGGCTCCTACCACGAGGTCGACTCGTCGGAGATGGCGTTCAAGATCGCCGGCTCCATGGCGATCAAGGAAGGCCTGCGTAAGAGCTCTCCGGTTCTTCTCGAGCCGATGATGGCCGTCGAGGTTGTCACCCCCGAGGACTTCATGGGAGATGTCATCGGCGACCTCAACCGTCGCCGCGGTCACATCGACAACATGGAGCCCCGCGGTAATGCGCAGGTCATTCGCGCCAAGGTCCCGCTGTCGGAGATGTTCGGTTACTCCACCGACCTTCGCAGCAAGACGCAGGGACGAGCGGTCTACAGCATGCAGTTCAAGGCGTATGAGCAGGTGCCGAAGTCGGTAGCTGAAGAGATCGTGAGCAAGTCCGGCGGAAACGCCTAAGAGACGAAAGCCGGAGCCCCGGGCGAAAGCGTCCATGGGCACCGCATCTGATGGAGGGTAGAGAGTTGGCGAACCAGAAGATCAGGATCCGCCTCAAGGGCTACGACCACGAGATCGTGGATCAGTCCACGAAGCTGATCGTGGATACCGCGCAGAAGACTGGCGCGAAGGTGTCGGGACCGATTCCGCTGCCGACCGAGCGCAGCCTGTATTGTGTCATCCGCTCGCCGCATGTTAACAAGGACAGCCGCGAGCAGTTCGAGATGAAGACGCACAAGCGCCTCATCGACATTCTCGAGCCCACGCCCAAGACGGTCGACTCGCTCATGCGTCTTGACCTGCCTGCCGGCGTCGATATCGAGATCAAGCTGTAGGTTCTGGTACAATCGTCGGCCTGTGCGTTTGGGCGCAGACGTGAAACGCGCGGTCCGCTGGGAGCAGCACGCAGGGTGCTGTAATGGGTCCCATGACCGCCTAAGGTGAGGATAGAAGATGGTAACGACGATTCTCGGCCGCAAGCTGGGCATGACGCAGGTTTGGAGCGAGGACGACAAGCTCCTGCCGGTCACCGTAATCCAAGCGGGCCCGTGTGTGGTCACCCAGGTCAAGACCGACAAGCGCGACGGCTATCGCGCCGTGCAGATCGGTTTCGGCGATGTCAAGGAATCCAGGGTTAACAAGCCCATGGCCGGCCACTTCGCCAAGGCGAAGGTTGCCGCCAAGAAGCACGTCGCTGAGGTTCGTCTCGGCGACGCGGATACGGTGAAGATCGGTCAGACGATCACGGTCGACATCTTCGAGGGTGCAAAGCATGTGCACGTCACCGGCACGAGCAAGGGCAAGGGTTTTGCCGGCGTCATGAAGCGTCACAACTTCCATGGCGGTCCCGGTGGACACGGCTCGCACTTCCACCGCGCCCCCGGGTCGATCGGTCAGTGCGCCACGCCGTCCCGCGTGTTCAAGGGCATGAAGCTTCCCGGTCACATGGGTTCGGAGACCGTAACGGTGAAGAACCTCGATGTCGTCAAGATCGACGCCGAGCAGAACCTGCTGCTAGTGAAGGGCGCCGTCCCCGGCGCCAAAGGCGCACTGCTGACGATTCGTATCGCCTAGCAGCTCGCGGCACCGGAGACACAGTCAAGGAGACTACTGAGATGGCCAAGATCGACATCAAAGACACAAGCGGCAAGAAGGTTGGCTCCGCCGACCTTGCCGACGGCGTCTTCGGCATCGAGCCGAACACGTTCGTAGTACACCAGGTGGTTCGCAGCCAGCAGGCTTCGCGCCGCGCTGGAACACACAGCACGCTGACCCGCGGCAGGGTCTCTGGCGGCGGCAGGAAGCCGTGGCGCCAGAAGGGCACCGGCCGCGCGCGCCAGGGTTCGACCCGCTCGCCGCAGTGGGCAGGCGGTGGCGTGGTCTTCGGGCCGCATCCCCGCAGCTACGCGTTCAAGGTTCCGAACAAGGTCGTCAAGCTCGCCATGCGCTCGGCCCTGTCGGCCAAGCTCGCGGATGATGTTCTCTTCGTCGTCGATACTCTGCCGTTCGAGAAGCCCTCGACAAGGCAGGCGGCCGAGATCTTCAAGGCTCTGGGCATCACCGGTCGCGTGACCGTCGTCCTCGAGAATGACGACATCAACGCGTACCTTTCCTTCCGCAACCTTCCCAAGGCGCGCGTGATCTTCGCCTCGGAGGCTAATACCTACGATCTCGTCGACAACACCGCTGTGTTGTTCGCGAAGCCGGCTCTGACCTGGCTCGAGGGGGTGCTGTCCTAACATGTACGATCCGCGCGATGTCATCATTCGCCCGGTCATCTCGGAAAAGTCCTACGCGATGATCGAGCACAACCGCTTTACCTTCGAGGTCGCTAAGACCGCGAGTAAACCGCAGATCGCTCAGGCCGTGACCGATATCTTCGGTGTCACGGTGACCAGTGTGAACACGATGAACGTTACCGGCAAGCCGAGGCGCGTGCGGCAGGCCAAGGGTAAGACTCGTGACTGGAAGAAAGCCGTTATCACCCTGAAAGAGGGAGACTCGATCGAGTTCTTCCAGGCCCACTAGGAAACGGGCGAACGTAGCCCAGCGGGTGCTGGTACTCGGCTCATGATGGAGCCGCCCGGCACCGTGGTAGTCCGGCGTCGGAGTCGTTGGTGGGAATCTCCCGCCAGTCCCAAACGACATCGGCCATCGGACGGAAGGAGATACGATGGGACTGAAGCAGTACAAGCCGACTTCTCCAGGTCGGCGCTTCCAGACGGTTTCCGATTTCAAGGAAATCACTTGCACCACGCCTGAGAAGTCGCTTCTGGAGCCCCTTCCTAAGAAGGGCGGTCGCAACAACAACGGTCGGATCACTACGCGTCACCAGGGTGGCGGGCACAAGCGCCGCTATCGCGTCATCGATTTCAAGCGCAAGAAGGACGGCGTGCCGGCCAAGGTCGCGACGATAGAGTACGACCCGAACCGTTCGGCGCGCATCGCTCTCCTGCACTACGCTGACGGCGAGAAGCGCTACATCATTGCGCCGAAGGGTCTGCAGGTCGGTGACATGGTTCAGAGTGGTACTGGCGCAGACATCAAGCCGGGCAACGCGCTGGCCCTCTCGGAGATCCCCGTTGGTACCGTCGTACACGCGGTCGAGCTCCAGCCCGGCAAGGGCGCGGCGCTCGCCCGCTCAGCCGGTACGTCCATCCAGCTGATGGGCAAGGAGGGCGACTACGCGATCTTGCGTATGCCCTCCTCGGAGATGCGTCGCGTTCTCGTTACCTGCCGCGCTACCGTTGGCGAGGTCGGTAACTCGGATCATGGCAACATCAAGATCGGTAAGGCAGGCCGCGCCCGCTGGATGGGCATCAGGCCGACCGTGCGTGGTACGGCCATGAACCCGGTCGACCATCCGCACGGCGGTGGCGAGGGCAAGAACAAGTCCGCAGGTCGTCACCCGGTCACCCCGTGGGGCGTTCCCACCAAGGGTCACCGCACGCGTAGCAAGAAGGCCGCTTCGAGCCGCCTCATCATCCGTCGCCGCAAGAAGTAGTAGGGAGCTGAAACGACAGTGAGCAGAAGCCTCAAGAAAGGCCCGTTCGTCCAGCCTCGCCTGCTAGAGCGCATCCACGCGATGAATGAAGCGGGCGAGAAGCGAGTCATTAAGACATGGTCGCGTTCCTCGACCATCTTCCCGGAGATGGTCGGTCACACGATTGCGGTGCACGATGGCCGCAAGCACGTCCCGGTGTACGTCACCGAATCGATGGTCGGTCACAAGCTCGGCGAGTTCTCGCCGACGCGGACCTTCCGCGGTCACGCCGCCGATAAGAAGAAGAAGAGGTAAAGAGCACATGGAAGCCAGAGCAGTTGCACGCTATGTGCGGGTAAGCCCGCGCAAGGCCCGACTGGTGGTCGACCTCATCCGTGGCAAGTCCATCGACGACGCGCGGGCGATCCTGAAGTTCTCGCCCCGCGCCGCCGCTGAGATCGTGGAAAAGGTCCTGAACAGCGCCGTGGCGAACGCGGAGAAGAACCTGCACATCAAGTCCGATGATCTTCTTGTCGGCACCACATTCGTGGACGAGGGTCCGACGCTCAAGCGCATCCAGCCTCGCGCCATGGGCCGCGCTTTCCGCATCAACAAGCGGACCAGCCATATCACTGTCGTCGTCAAGCAGCGAGAGGGGGCGTAGGAACCGCATGGGACAGAAAGTAATGCCGATCGGCCTGCGTCTGGGCATCACGGAGAACTGGCGCTCGCGCTGGTACGCCGGGAAGGACTACCCGCAGGTCCTGGCAAACGACTTGAAGGTGCGTGCGTACCTCACCAAGCGTCTTCGCCGGGCCGCGCTCAGCAAGATCGATATCGAGCGCAAGGGTGACAAGACAGTCGTCGAGTTGTGGACGGCCCGCCCGGGCATCGTCATCGGCAAGAAGGGCGCCGAGGTCGACGTATTGCGCAAGGAACTCGAGAAGCTGACTGGCGGAACGGTCGCGGTCAACATCATCGAGATCAAGCGGCCGGAGCTCGACGCTGTGCTCATCGCGCAGAGCGTTGCGGAGCAGCTCGAAGGCCGCGTGGCGTTCCGCCGCGCGATGCGCAAGGCGGTCACGTCGGCTACGAAGAGCGGCGCTCTGGGCATTCGAATCCAGTGTTCCGGTCGCCTTGGCGGTGCCGAGATGGGTCGCCGTGAGTGGTACCGCGAGGGTCGCGTGCCGCTGCACACGCTGCGCGCCAAGATCGACTACGGAACCGCGGTCGCTCGCACGTCCATGGGCGCTTGCGGCGTGAAGGTCTGGGTGTACCACGGCGAGGTTCTTCCTGGCCAAGAGGCTCCCAACCCGGCTCTCGAAGGTGCGCGTTCTTCGCGTGGCCGTCGTGGTGAAGGGAGATAGCACAGATGCTTTTGCCGAAGCGAGTTAAGCACCGCAAGGTGCAGCGCGGTTCCCGCAAGGGCATCGCAAAGGGCGGTACTCAGATCCATTTCGGCGAGTACGGTTTGAAGGCGCTCGAAGCTGCATGGATCACCAACCGCCAGATCGAGGCGGCACGTGTCGCAATGACGCGTTACATGAAGCGTGGCGGTAAGGTATGGATCAACATCTTCCCGGACAAGCCCGTCACGCAGAAGCCGGCCGAGACCCGCATGGGCTCGGGTAAGGGTAACCCCGAGAAGTGGGTCGCCGTTGTCAAGCCGGGCCGAGTCATGTTTGAGCTCTCCGGCGTGCCGGAGGAAGTGGCGAAGGAAGCTCTTCGCCTGGCGGCGCACAAGTTGCCGATCAAGACGAAGTTCGTAACCCGTGCCGATTCAGGCGGGGAGGCGTAGATGAAGGCTGTAGAGATCAGGGATTTTGCTGACGCGGAGCTCGTTCAGAAGCTCAAGGACACCCGCGCCGAGCTGTTCAACCTCCGGTTCCAGCTTGCCACCGGCCAGCTGGATAACACCGGACGTATTGCCATCGTGAAGAGGGATATCGCGCGTCTGCACACCGAGCTGCGCGCCCGCGAACTTCGCGCTCAGCGTGACGCGGCCGCGTCGTAAGGACTGGTGAGGAGAAGCATGACTATCGATCGCAACCGCAGGAAGGTACGCCAGGGCGTCGTCGTTTCGACGGCAGGCGACAAGACCTGCGTAGTGAAGGTCGAGGAGCGGAAGAAGCATCCGCTCTACGGCAAGATGATTACGCAGTCGACCAAGTTCCACGCACACGACGAGAACAACGACGCTGGTTTGGGCGACACCGTCTCGATCATGGAGACGCGCCCGCTGTCGAAGTTGAAGCGGTGGCGTTTGGTCGAGATCGTGGAGAAGGCCAAGTAGTTTCATCGGTCGATTCATGTGCGCCATGTGACAAGGCGCACCTCTGACGTGCCGATCCGTTACCGGAGGAAAAGATGATCCAGGCAGAGACACGGCTGAAAGTCGCCGACAACTCTGGTGCACGCAAGGTGCTGTGCATCAAGGTCCTCGGCGGCTCGAAGCGTCGCTACGCATACGTGGGCGATGTCATCGTCTGCACCGTGAAGGAAGCGATTCCGAACGGGCAGGTCAAGAAGGGTGACGTCGTCAAGGCGGTTGTCGTCCGTTGCACGAAGGAAGTACGTCGTCCCGACGGCAGCTACATCAAGTTCGACGACAACGCTGCAGTCATCATCGATGCTCAGGGCAACCCGCGTGGCACCCGCATCTTCGGGCCGGTCGCCCGCGAGCTGCGCGATCGCAAGTACATGAAGATCGTCTCGCTTGCGCCTGAGGTGATCTAAGGAGGATGGCAAATATGACGAAGTTGAGCATCCGTACGGGCGACCTGGTCAAGATCATTGCCGGCAAGGACAAGGGCAAAGAGGGCAAGGTTCTGTCAGTCGTGCCGTACAAGCAGCGCGTCTTGGTCGAGCGTATCAACATCATGAAGAAGGCCACCCGCCCGACGCAAAGAGTACCGGCAGGTGGCATTCTCGAAATCGAGGGACCGATCCACGTCTCTAACGTAATGCTGTTGTGCCCGAGCTGTTCGCAGCCCACGCGCATCAGTCGTCGTCGCGAAGAAGGCTCACGCATTCGGGTCTGCAAGAAGTGCGGCAACGACATCGACAAGTAGTGACAACGCAGGCTCCCGGCGCGAAAGCGGCGGGAGGCGTAGGGTCGGAAATCCTGCGCTGAGAACCCCACTGGAGGAAACGTATGGCTCCGCGTCTGAAAGAGAAGTACAACAAGGAGGTCGCTCCGGCTCTCAAGGAGGCCCTCTCACTCGGAAACGTCAACGAGGTTCCGCGTCTCGAGAAGATCGTCGTCAACATGGGCGTCGGTGCTGCGGTGCAGGACGCCAAGCAGCTTGATGCTGCGACCGAGGACCTGCGCATCATCACGGGTCAGCAGCCCACGATCACACGGGCGAAGAAGTCGATCGCCGGTTTCAAGATCCGCCAGGGCATGCCCATCGGCGCGAAGGTCACGCTGCGCGGCGACATGATGTGGGAATTCTTCGACCGCCTGCTTTCGACGGCCATCCCGCGCGTGCGCGACTTTCGCGGGCTGAATCCGAACTCGTTCGACGGTCGCGGTAACTACTCGATGGGCGTCACCGAGCAGCTCATCTTCGCTGAGATCGACTACGACAAGGTCGACCGCACGCGAGGGATGGATGTCACGTTCGTTACAACCGCCACCACCAACGAGGGCGCGAGGGCATTGCTCGACGGCTTCGGGTTCCCGTTCAAGAAATAGCGTGTCCATTCGGTGACCGAGCGGTCGCCGTGGCAAGGAGGATGAAGTGGCTAAGAAGTCGATGATCGCCAAGGCCCAGCGCCAGCCGAAGTTCTCGGTGCGGCAGCACAATCGCTGCAACCGTTGCGGCCGGCCGCGCGCGTTCTACCGGCAGTTCGGCGTGTGCCGAATCTGCCTGCGTGAACTCGCCAGCCGAGGCGAGCTTCCCGGAGTGCAGAAGGCCAGCTGGTAGCCGAGCGCACATCGGAAGACCCACCCCGAGAGGCGCGAACGCCACGGGCGAGCGCGAACCGCGGAGCGGGACATCCCGGACCATAGGAGGACCACATGAGCATGACCGACCCGATCGCCGATATGCTGACTCGCATTCGCAATGCGAATTCAGCTTACAAGGCGAGCACCACGATGCCGAGCTCCACAAAGCTCGTGGAGATCGCCCGCATCATGAAGCAAGAAGGCTATATCGCTGAATACGTCGTGACCGAAGCCGAGCCTCAGAATAGCCTCGAGGTCACGCTGAAGTACGGCGTCAAGAAGGAGCGGACCATCACTGGTATCCGTCGTATCAGCAAGCCGGGCCTGCGCGTGTACGCGAAGAAGGATGAACTTCCTCGCGTCCTCGGTGGCCTTGGCATTGCCGTCATTTCCACCTCCAGTGGCGTCATGACTGACCGCGCCGCCCGCAAAGCGGGCGTCGGCGGCGAAGTCATCGCCTACATCTGGTAACCGGACCGGACAAGGAAAGGAGCGAGTAGCCGTGTCACGTATCGGCAAGCAGCCCATCCCGGTCCCGTCCGGGGTCGAGATCAAAATCGATGGCTCGACCGTCTCGGTCAAAGGGCCCAAGGGTGAACTCACCCAGATTATCAGCGAGGTCATCACCGTCACGCTTGAGGACGGCGTCATTCATGTGACGCGTCCCGACGACTCTCGCACCGCGCGTTCGCTGCACGGCCTGAGCCGAACTCTTGTCGCCAACATGGTGATCGGCGTCTCTGAAGGCTACGCGAAGAACCTTGAAATCGTCGGTGTCGGCTACCGCGCCGCGATGAAGGGCAAGGACATCGAGCTCCTGCTCGGGTTCAGCCACCCCGTCAACGTGATCGCCGCGCCGGGCATCGAGTTCGAAGTGCCCGCGCCCACGAAGATCACGGTTCGCGGTATCGACAAGCAGCAGGTCGGTCAGGTTGCAGCCGACATCCGCAAGTGGCGCAAGCCCGAGCCGTACAAGGGCAAGGGTGTGCGGTACGAAGGCGAGAAGGTCCGCCGCAAGCTCGGCAAGGCTGCCAAGTAATACGAAGATGATCCGGCCCGTTTTGCCGGGACGAACGAGGAGAGTAGTGAAGACATGGACAAGCTGAAGGCGAAGCAGGCGGGGCTCGAGCGCCGGCAGCGTAGGGTTCGCGGGAAGATCAGCGGCACCGGCGAGCGGCCGCGGCTGCGCGTGACCCGCACGAACGCTCAGATCTACGCGCAGCTCATCGACGACGTCACGGGCACCACCCTGGTGTCTGCGTCGACGGTCGAGCCTGAGGTCCGCAAGGCATTGAAGAGCGGTGCTGACATCGAAGCCGCTCGCGCTGTGGGAGAAACAGTCGGTGCGCGCGCAAAGGAGGCCGGCATCACGTCGGTCGTCTTTGACCGCGGCGGCCGCATCTATCACGGTCGTGTGAAGGCTCTAGCGGACGGTGCTCGCAGCGCCGGCCTCGAGTTCTAGGAAGGATGATCATGGCGCGCAGGGAAGCCCCTGTCTCCGAACTTCAGGAGAAAGTCGTATATATCAACCGCGTCTCGAAGGTCGTCAAGGGCGGCCGTCGTTTCGCCCTTACCGCTCTCGTAGTCGTTGGTGACGGTGCCGGCAACGTCGGCGTCGGCATGGGCAAGTCGCAGGAAGTCCCGCTTGCCATCAAGAAGGGCATCGAGGACGCCAAGAAGAACATGTTCAAGGTCCCGCTGACCAAGGACAAGACTATCCCGCATGCGATCATCGGCGAGTTCGGTGCCGGTCGCGTGATGCTCAAGCCGGCCGCACCGGGTACCGGTATCATCGCGGGCGGTCCAGTGCGCGCTCTGCTCGAGCTTTGCGGGATCACCGACGTGCTCAGCAAGTCGCTCGGAAGTGACAATGCGCTGAACATGGTCAAGGCTGCTGCCCAGGGCCTCGGCGCTCTGGCCAGCCCGCAGGACATCGCTCGCCGTCGCGGCATGTCCGTGGCGAAGATCTATGGGTGGGAGGAGTAGCAATGGCGAAGAAGGCCGCCGAGAAGACGCTTCGGATCACCCAGATCAAGAGCGGTATCGGTTTCCCCGCTGACCAGAAGCGCACCGTGCGTGCGCTTGGCCTCAAGCGGATGCACGACACGGTCGAGCAGTCGGACTCTCCCGCGGTTCGAGGGATGATCTTCAAGGTCAAGCACCTCGTCAAGGTCGAGGAGCTCTAGCCTCAAGAACGTTGCTCTACGGGGACCCGGCCATGTGCCGGGCCTCGGGCGTCTGATACGATGCCGAACTGAAGCAGTCAGCCGGCGGCGAGCGGCCGGCAGCGTTCTGGCGAGAAGCGCCAGCGCGTGAAGCGAAACGAAAGGGAGTAGCAGCACCATGCAGATCAACGACCTGTTCCCGGCGCCTGGTTCGCGCAAGAAGCGCAAGCGCGTCGGTCGCGGCAACGGCAGCGGCCACGGCTCTACAGCCGGCCGAGGCGACAAGGGCCAGGGCTCGCGCGCTGGCGGCACGAAGGGCGCTGGCTTCGAGGGCGGACAGACCCCGCTCGCGATGCGCCTGCCGAAGCTACCCGGCTTCAAAAATCGTAACCGCGTGGAGTACGCGGTGGTCAACGTGTCGCGCCTTGATGAGGTCTTTGCCGATGGGGAAGTGGTAGATGCCGAGAGCCTCATGGCCAAGGGCGTCGTCAAATCAGCCGCATCCCCGTTGAAGGTGCTCGGCAACGGTGAGATCACCAAGAAGCTCACCGTTAGGGTCGACAAGATCTCCGGCACTGCCAAGCAGAAGATCGAGGCAGCAGGGGGGACGGTCGAGCCGCCGTGCTAAACGCGATCTCCAACGCCTTTCGCGTACCGGAGCTGCGCAAGAAGATCCTCTTCACGCTGGCCATGATCATGGTCTACCGCCTCGGCGCCTACATCCCGGTTCCGGGAGTCGACGTCCAAGCGGTCAAGGCCCTGGTGAGCAGCAATGCGGCGCTCGGTTTGCTTGGATTGTTCTCGGGCGGCGCGCTCGAGAAGTTCGCGGTCTTCTCATTGGGCATCATGCCCTACATCACGTCGTCGATCATCATGCAGCTTCTGCAGGGCGTGATTCCGAAGGTCGAGCAATGGGCCAAGGAAGGCGAATCCGGTCAGCGCAAGATCACGCAGACTACGCGCTATATGACGCTCGGCATCGCGCTTCTGCAGTCGGTCGCCATGCTCGGCGTGTTCCGCGGGGCGATCTCGAGGTCGACCAGTCCCGGCGCTCCTCCACAGCTCTTCACCAACATCGTCATCGTAGTCACCTTGATTGCGGGCACGGCGTTCATCATGTGGATGGGCGAGCTGATCACGCAGCGTGGTATCGGTAACGGCATGTCACTGATGATCTTCGCGAGCATCATTTCGCGCTTCCCGCAGGCGATCGTTCAGTCATTCACCTTCGCCAACGGCATTCTGACCATGATCCTGCTGCTCATGACGGTGTTCATCGTCGCCGCTATCGTTACGATGGAGCGTGCTCAGCGTCGCATCCCGGTGCAGTATGCAAAGCGGGTGGTCGGCCGGCGCGTGTATGGTGGCTCGGGGACCTACATCCCGCTGAAGATCAACGGCGCGAACGTCGTACCGATCATCTTCGCCTCGGCGATCTTGTTCTTCCCGTCGCAGATCGCGACCCTGACGAACATCTCGTGGCTGGTGCAGATCGGCAACATGCTCGCCAAAGGACCGATCAACTGGATTCTCGAGTTCCTGCTGATCGTGTTCTTCACGTACTTCTACACGGCGCTCGTCTTCAACCCGATCGACCTCTCGGATAACCTGCGCAAGAACGGCGGGTTCATCCCAGGTGTTCGCCCGGGTACAGCAACGACCCGCTACATCGAGAACGTTTTGAACCGCATCACGCTACCGGGAGCGCTGTTCCTTGGCGTCATCGCAGTTGTGCCGAGCATGGTCTTCTACTCGACGCAGGATCCGCTCGTCTCGGCGTTTGGCGGGACCTCGATTCTGATCATGGTCGGCGTTGCGCTTGAGACCATGACCCAGCTTGAGAGCCAGTTGAAGATGCGTCACTACGATGGGTTCTTCAAGTAGCGGTCGATCGGAAGCACTCGCGGGAAGGGGAGCGAGCATGAACATTGTCTTGCTGGGAGCGGCCGGCGCTGGTAAGGGCACACAAGCGGCCAAATTGGTTGAGGCGTACGGGCTCACCCATATCTCGACAGGCGATATCTTCCGCAAAAACGTTGCCGAGGGCACGCCGCTCGGCACTGAGGCCAAGCGCTACATGGATGACGGCACGCTCGTGCCGGACTCGGTCGTCATCGCAATGGTCAAGGACCGGCTCTCTCAGCCGGATTGCGACGAAGGCTTCATGCTTGACGGCTTCCCGCGAACCCTTCCTCAGGCCGAGGCGCTGGATGAGGCGCTCGGCTCGATGGGCAAGAAGCTTGACGCCGTGGTTGCGATCGAAGTGCCGAGAGACGTGCTCATGGGTCGCCTCACCTCGCGTCGTCAGTGCCGTCAGTGTGGCCGGATCTATAACGTGATGGGCGACATGCCCGCCGTCGTCGACGTATGTGACTCATGCGGCGGCGAGGTCTATCAGCGCGACGATGACACCAAGACAGCCGCGACCAAGCGTCTCGACGACTACGACGCCATCACATCGCAGCTGGCGCCGTACTACTCGGCTCAGGGCCTGCTTCGCGAAGTCGACGGCGACCGCCCTGTGGATGTCGTATTCCAGGACGTTAAGACCGCGCTGGGAGCGTAGCCCGACTGTGATCGTTCGCAAGTCACCTGCAGAGCTCGAGACGATGAGGGAGGCCGGGCGGCTCAGTGCCCGGACTCTTCGTCTTGTGGGGGAAGCGGTTCGGCCAGGAATCTCGACTGAGGAGCTCGACGACCTCGCTGAGACAATCATTCGTGAGGCGGGCGGTATCCCGGCGTTCAAGGGGTATCACGGTTTTCCGAAGACGCTGTGCACTTCGGTCAACGCCCAGGTCGTTCACGGCATCCCCTCGGCGGAGGTCGTGCTCGTGGAGGGCGACGTCCTCTCGGTGGACGTGGGCGCAATCGTGGACGGCTACTACGGCGACAACGCCGCCACATTCGCTGTGGGCGAGATCTCCGAGGGTGCGGAGCGGCTTCTCGCTGCGACGCAGGCTTCACTCCACGCTGGAATCGAACAATGCCATCCAGGCAAGCGGCTGTTTGACATCGGCCATGCCGTGCAGGCCGTTGCCGAAGGTGCAGGTTTCTCGGTAGTGCGCGAGTACGTCGGGCACGGCATCGGCCGCAGCATGCACGAGGACCCGAACGTGCCCAACTACGGACTGGCGGGCAAAGGCCCCAAGTTGGAAGTCGGCATGGTCCTCGCGATCGAACCGATGGTGAACCTCGGCGCTTCGGCGGTGGAGTCTCTGCCGGATGGGTGGACCGTAGTGACTCAGGACGGGTCTGTCTCGGCGCATTTTGAGCACACAGTGGCCATAACGGCGGCGGGCCCCGTCGTGTTGACGGCGGAGTAACTGGCGCTTCGAATCTTGAATCGTCGAATAGCTGGACTCGGTGGTACTACTAGGCTAGAATAACCGCTTGCGTGTTCGCCCCCCGTGAGGAGCAGCTCTTAGTGGCAAAGCGTGAAGATGCTATCGAACTCGAAGGTACTGTGGTAGAGCCTCTGCCCAACGCGATGTTTCGTGTGGAGCTGGAGAACGGCCATCGGGTTCTCGCTCACATCTCGGGCAAGATGCGCATGCATTACATCCGCATTCTTCCGGGGGACAAGGTCGTTGTCGAGCTCTCGCCGTACGACCTGACTCGGGGACGCATCACCTACCGCTACAAGTAAGGCCCTTCTGCTCGCAAGAGCAGTGGACACTCCCGGAGCCGTGTGCCTCTGGAGTGCTGAAACCGACAAACGCCGCCTGCGGCTGGGCGTGCAGATAGATTTCGAAGAGCACCGAAAGGGAGAACGATGAAAGTACGTCCTTCGGTCAAGAAGATGTGCGACAAGTGCAAAGTCGTCCGGCGCCATGGCGTGGTTTTCGTGATCTGCGAGAATCCGCGCCATAAGCAGCGCCAGGGCTAGGAGGGAGCACGCGTGGCCCGTATCGCAGGTGTCGACCTTCCGCGCGAGAAGCGCGTTGAGATCGGCCTGACCTACATTTTTGGAATCGGTCTTACGACCAGCAAGCTGATTCTTCGCGAAACCGGTATCGGTCCCGATACTCGCGTCCGTGATCTCACGGAAGAAGAAGTCGTTCGTCTTCGCGAGTTCATCGACCGCAACCTGAAGATCGAGGGCGATCTTCGTCGCGAGGTATCACAGAACATCAAGCGCCTTATGGAGATCGGCTGCTATCGCGGCCTTCGTCACCGCAAGGGCCTCCCGGTCCGCGGTCAGCGCACGCACACGAACGCGCGTACCCGTAAGGGTCCGCGTCGCCAGATCGGCGCGAAGAAGAAGGGCAAGTAAGCGATGGTAGCCAAGAAGAAGAACGTTCGTACCAGGCTGAAGCGGTCAGAGCGCAAGAACATAGCCGTCGGCCAGGCGCACATCAAGAGCACGTTCAACAACACGATCATCAGTATCACCGACCCTTCAGGCAACGTGATCTCCTGGCAGTCGGCCGGCACTGTGGGCTTTAAGGGCTCGCGCAAGTCGACGCCGTTCGCCGCACAGATGGCCGCCGAGGCGGCCGCCAAGATGGCTCAGGAGCACGGTCTGAAGAAGGTGTCCGTTTTCGTGAAGGGTCCGGGTTCGGGTCGCGAGACAGCGATCCGCTCTCTCCAGGCTGCCGGCCTCGAAATCGCCAGCATCCAGGACTGCACGCCCGTCCCTCATAACGGCTGCCGTCCGCGCAAGCGCCGTCGCGTGTAACTCGGGAGGACATCTACACATGGCTCGATATACCGGGGCGGACTGTCGTCTGTGCCGCCGTGAAGGCATCAAGCTCTTTCTGAAGGGCGACCGCTGCTACTCCGACAAGTGCGGAGTGGAGAAGCGGCCGTATCCTCCTGGTCAGGCCGGGAAGAAACGCCCGCGTGACTCGGAGTACCGCGTTCAGCTTCGCGAGAAGCAGCGCACCAAGCGTATTTATGGGCTGCTCGAGAAGCAGTTCCGTGGCTACTACACTATCGCCAGCCGTCAGACCGGCATCACCGGCGAGAACTTGCTGCGGATTCTTGAGAGCCGTCTCGACAACGTGGTCTACCGCCTTGGTTTTGCCAAGTCTCGCGACGAGGCACGCCAGATCGTTCGCCACGGCCACATCATCGTCAACGGCCGCCGAGTGGACATCCCGTCGTATCGGGTTCGTCCGACCGAGGTCGTCGCGGTGACAGCCAAGTCGCAGGACATGCTCGTGATCAAGACGGCGCTCATCGCGTCCGAGAAGATCGAAGTCCCCGGCTGGCTCGAAGTCGACATCGAAAAGCTTCAGGGCAAGGTCCTCTCGTTGCCGACACGCGACCAGATCGACGCGCCCGTCCGTGAGCAGCTCATCGTCGAGCTCTACTCGAAGTAATCGACCGGGAAGCCAAGGAGGCTGTTTGATGACAGAGTTCATGAGGCCCCAGGTCACCGTGGACCGTATCGACGATCGCGTTGCGCGTTACGTCGTGGAGCCGCTCGAGCGTGGTTTCGGATACACGCTAGGTAACTGCATGCGCCGAGTGCTCCTCTCGTCGCTCCAGGGCGCGGCTGCGACCTCGATTCGCGTCGAGGGACAGCAGCACGAGTTCGCCACGATCGACGGAGTGCGTGAAGACGTCACTGACATCGTGCTCAACGTCAAGGGTCTCGTCTTCCGCGAGTCCGGTATCGGCGCGGGCGACGCGGTTGCGACGCTCTCGGTGAGTGGTCCGGCAGTCGTAACCGGAGCGGACCTCAAGGTCCCCGCCGAGTTCGAGCTCGTGAACCCGGAGCACGTGATCGCGACCCTTAACAAGGGTGCCAAGCTTGAGATGGGTATCCGCATCGGCGTTGGCCGTGGATACGTCTCGGCTGATCGCAACAAGCGGCCGGAAGACCCGATCGGCGTCATCACCGTCGATTCACTCTTCTCGCCGACCATGCGCTGCACCTACGTCGTGGAGAACACGCGCGTCGGACAGCGTACGGACTATGACAAACTCATCCTCGAGGTTGAGACGAACGGTTCGATCGACCCGAGCGACGCCGTCGCGCGTGCAGGTCGCATCATCGACGAGCACATGATGCTCTTCGTCGATCAGGCCTCGACCGCGATGTCTGACGAGGGGATCTTCGCTGCGGCCGTCGACGAGGGCGAGAGCGTCCTCGATACGCCCATCGAAGAGCTCGATCTCTCGGTCCGCTCGTACAACTGCCTGAAGCGCCAGGGTGTGAACACCATCGGTCAGCTGACTGAGTGCTCCGAGAACGACCTTCTCAACATCCGAAACTTCGGCGCGAAGTCGATCGAAGAAGTCAAGGACAAGCTCCAGGGCATGAACCTGGGCCTCAAGCCGTAACGGAGACCTGAGAGACATGAGACACCTGAAGAAGGGCCGCAAGCTCGGTTCGGACGCGTCGCACACCAAGGCGATCCTCCGCGGCCTGGCTATCGCGCTCCTTGAGAACGACCGCATCAAGACCACCGAGGCCCGCGCCAAGGAGCTTCGCTCGTTCGTCGAGCCGATCATCACCCGAGCCAAGAAGGGTGACGTTCACGCTCGCCGCATCGCGATGGCTCATCTCGGCGGCTACAAGTTCCCCAAGAACGCCGCCGGCAAGGACCTCTTCGCCGATCTGGGCGAGCGTTTCGAAGGGCGCGAGGGTGGCTATACTCGCATCCTGAAGCTCGGCCCGCGCAAGGGCGACTCTGCTCCCATGGTCATCATGGAGCTCGTCGACTAGATCGCACGCGCACCTGCACGACACAAGCTCTACGATATGAGGGCCTCCTTCGGGAGGCCCTCTTCGCAGGCCCGATCAGGCGGCGTCGAGAGTGGCCGTCTCCGAAAGGATTACGCCTCTTGGTGCTTCGCTTCGATGAAATCGCGTATTCCTATCACGATGGGGGACTTGAGGTTCCCGCGCTTGAGGGGGTTTCGTTCGCTGTCGAGCCAGGGCGCGAGGTTGCGGTCCTCGGTGCGAACGGTTCGGGGAAATCAACTCTCGCACGGCTCGCCAACGGGATTCTGCTTCCGAAGGCGGGCTCGGTGACCGTCGATGGCATCGACACGCGAGATGAGTCGCGGATGCGCGACGTGCGCCAGAGCATCGGCGTCGTCTTCCAGCACGCGGATGACCAGATTGTGGCCACGACGGTCGAAGACGACGTCGCCTTCGGGCCGGAGAACCTCGGGCTCCCACGAGCGGAGCTTCGGAGCCGGGTTGACGAGGCACTGGCGGCAGTCGGGCTTACAGGTCTCGAGCGCCGCGAGCCGCATCTGCTCTCGGGCGGCCAGAAGCAGCGGCTCGCGATCGCGGGCGTGCTCGCCATGCGCTCTCGCTACATCGTGCTCGACGAGCCCGCGTCGATGCTCGATCCCGATGGGCGCTCCGACGTGCTGGCCATCGTCGCCGCTCTGCGCGCAGCCGGTCACGGGATCCTGCACATCACCCACGACCTCGCCGACGTCGCCGATGCCGACGCAGTCGTGGTGCTGCACGGCCGCTCGGTCGCGTTTCTCGGCTCGGTGAAAGAGCTGTTCGCACGGCCGAAGCTGCTCGCGCGGTGCGGGCTCGAACTTCCTCCGATTGCCCGGCTCGCCGCCGAACTTCGGCTCCTTGGCGCGCCGCTAGATGCGGGAGTCGCTTCACCCGAAGGGCTCGTGGAGGCCCTGTGGCCCTGATCCTCGACAACATCGGTTACACCTACGCCGCCGGCGCCGCCTTCAGCGAGCGGGCCCTGTCGGGCATCTCGCTCGCGGTCGAACCTGGCGAGCTGGTGCTCGTGCTCGGGGCCACCGGATCGGGAAAGTCGACGCTCCTCCGGATAGGTGCCGGGCTGCTCGTGGCTGACAGCGGAGTCGCCGAGATCGACGGCGCGGCGCTGACTCGGGCAAGCGCCCGCGGTGCGGTCGGCCTCGTCTTCCAGGATGCCGAGTCCCAGCTGTTCGCCGAGTCCCTCATAGCCGATGTCGCTTTCGGCCCGCGCAACCTGGGCGCAAGTGTCGGCGAGGCCGCCGGCCGTGCCCGTGCGGCGCTCGCGGCGGTGGGACTCGACCCGGACGTCTTCGGCGACCGCTCGCCGTTCGGGCTGTCGGGCGGCGAGGCGCGGCGCGCGGCAATCGCCGGAGTGCTCGCCATGAGCCCGCGCTACGTGCTGCTCGACGAGCCGACCGCCGGACTCGACGCACGCGGACGTGCCTCCGTGCGCGAGGTGGTGCGGGCTACGAGGAAGGACGCGGGAGTCGTCGTCGTCAGTCACGCCGCCGAGGAGTTCCTCGGCGAGGCGGATCGCGTCCTCATGCTGTCGAAGGGGGGCTGCGCGTTTGCGGGTACCGCGGCCCGGCTCATCGCCGATCCCGCGCCGTTTGCAGCCGCCGGACTCGTAGCACCCGACGTGCTGCGCTTCCAGCTCCTCGCGCGAGGCCGTGAGCGCGATCCAGGAGCGTTCACGCTCGACCCCGCGCAGGCCGCCGCCAACGTACGGCGAGCAGGGGGGTGGGCGTAGTGTCGGTGCCGGTTCCCTTCGGCCAGTACGTTCCGGGCGACTCTCCCGTCCACAGGCTCGAGCCCCGCGTGAAGCTCGGACTCGTGGCTGCATACACGGCGCTCCTCTTCACCGTGCACTCATGGTCGGGATTCGCGATCGCCGCTACCACAGTGATCATCGCGATCGCGGCGTCGCGCGTCCCTTGGCGAATCGCGTTTCGCGGCCTGAGTCCCGTGGCGTTTCTGCTCGTCTTCACGCTCGCGGCCAACAGCCTTCGCTGGCGACCGTCGGTGGCGCTTCTTCGCCTGGGCCCGTTGGCGGTGAACGGCCCCGGCCTCGCCACGGGACTCTTCTTCGTGACGAGGATCGTGTTGCTCGTTGTCGGGACCTCGTTGCTGACGCTCACGACGTCGCCCGTGGCGCTCACCGACGCACTGGGCCGGCTCATGCGGCCGCTGGTCGTCGTGCGCGTCCCCGTCGACGACATCGCCACGATGTTCTCGATCGCGCTTCGCTTCATCCCCACGACGGCCGAGGAGGCCGAGAAGCTCGTCGTCGCTCAGACCGCTCGTGGTGCGGTCTTCGATGAAGGCGGGCCGATCCGCCGGGCCAGGGCGTGGATACCCGTACTCGTGCCGTTGTTCGTGAACCTCTTCCGTCGCGCCGACGCGCTCGCGATCGCGATGGAGTCCCGCTGCTACACCGGGGTGGGTCGAACCCGCTTGCACGACCCCCGCATGCGAGTGACCGACTGGATGACGCTCGCAGCCGGAGTGACCGTCGCCGTCGCGACGGCGATACTGTTCTAACCGCGCGCGTGATTGCCGACCATGACTGCCGAGGAGAGCACCGAGTGACCGACCGAGTTGCCGATCCCGCACCATCAACTGTCGCGCTGACTGTCGCCTACGACGGCGAGGGCTTCGCGGGGTTTGCTCGGCAACCGCGGCAGAGGACGGTTCAGGGGGAGCTCGAACAAGCGCTGGCGATCGCGCTGCGGCGGTCGGTGCAGACGGCAGTGGCCGGGCGGACCGACGCCGGCGTGCACGCTCTCGGGCAGGTCGTGAGCTTCCCCTGGGACGGCGGCGACCTGGATGCACGCACGCTTCGGAAGTCGCTCAACGCACTCGTATGCGAGGGAATCGTCGTGACCGAGGTGCGCACCGCGCGGCAGGGGTTCTCAGCGAGGTTCGATGCTGTGAGCCGCGAGTACCGCTACCGCATCGTCGACGGCCCGGTGCCGCCGCTATTCCTCAGGCGCGTTGCGTGGAAGACTCGCCGCACCCTCGACATCGAGGCGATGCGGGAAGGCGCTGCGCACCTGCTTGGCGAGCACGACTTCCGCTCGTTCTGCCTGACCGATTCGGCCGCGGGCAAGCGGACTCATCGCCGAGTAGACGTGCTCGAGATCGCCGAGGAGGAGCATCTGGGCGAGCGCTGCATCGTCGTGCGGGTGGCGAGCAACGCGTTCCTGCACTCGATGGTCCGCGTCATCGTGGGGACGCTCGTCGAGGTGGGCGCCGGGCGTCGCGAGTCAGTCTGGGTCGCTGAAGCGCTGGCCGCCTGCGAGCGGTCCGCGGCCGGCCCCACGGCTCCCGCGCACGGGCTCACCCTGTGGCGCGTCGGGTACCCGGACGACGTCTGGCTGCAGGCCTAGCAGGGGGTTCTCGGCGGGTTGGACACGCCCGGAGGCGTTTGTTTGACGCATCCGGCGGCCGAAGCTACTATGTGAGGGTTCGTTTCAGCAGCCCCGTGAAGGTTCGAACCGAACACGCTCAGTAATCGTACGTTGGAGGACTTGTGAAGACCTACCACGCAAAGCCCGGTGAAGTCGAGCGCGAGTGGCTCGTCGTCGACGCCACCGACATGGTGCTCGGCCGTCTTGCCAGTGAGATCGCTCAGATTCTCAAGGGCAAGCGCAAGCCGCAGTACACTCCGCACGTAGACACCGGCGACTTCGTCATCGTTCTCAACGCCGAGAAGATCCGTTTGACCGGCAACAAAGCGTTCACGAAGAACTACTACAGCCACAGCGGTTATCCGGGTGGACTGAAGGAAGTCTCGTTCCAGCGCATGCTCGCCAAGCATCCCGAGCGGATCATCGAGAAGGCCGTCAAGGGCATGCTCCCCAAGAACACCCTCGGTCGTGCCATGGGCATGAAGCTCAAGGTGTACACCGGCTCGAACCATCCGCACGAGGCTCAGAAGCCGCGTCAGATCACGCTGGAGGCTTAACGCATGGCTGAGACAAAGGCCACTTACTACGGTACCGGCCGCCGCAAGACCTCGGTCGCTCGCGTCCGCCTGGTCCCGGGTACCGGCGTCATGACCGTCAACAAGAAGACGGGGCTGCAGTTCTTCGGTCGCCAGGCTCACGTGAACTTCGCCGAGATGCCCTTCAAGGTGACCGAGACGTCCGAGCGCTTCGACGTCATCGCTCAGTGCCACGGCGGCGGCGTCTCCGGCCAGGCCGGCGCGCTTCGTCACGGAATCGCCCGCGCACTGCTCGAAGCTGGCGATGAGTACCGAGCCGAACTCAAGAAGGCCGGCTATCTCCGCCGCGACCCCCGCATGGTCGAGCGCAAGAAGTACGGCCTGAAGAAGGCCCGCAAGAAGCCGCAGTTCTCCAAGCGCTAGGTACCGCGGCACAACTTCGTATGCTGGTCGGGGCTCGCCGCACGCGGCGGGCCCCGTCTCGTCTTAGGAGGACGGGCATGTCCCGACTGTTCGGAACGGACGGAGTGCGCGGAGTCGCCAACGCTCAGCTCACGCCCGAACTCGCATTCCGGCTCGGCGAAGCGGCCGGGCACTTCTTGGGCGACAAGGGGAGGGGCCGAATCGTCGTCGGGCGCGACACCCGCAAGAGCGGCGAGATGCTCGAGTCCGCTCTTGTCGCCGGCTTGCTCGCGGGAGGCGCGGATGCGCTCGTCTGCGGCATCGTTCCCACCCCCGCGGTCGCGTTGCTCGTCCGCGAGCTGGAGGCTGACGGAGGCGTCGTCATCTCGGCGTCGCACAACGCGCCCGAATACAACGGTATCAAGCTGTTCAGCCGAGACGGCTTCAAGCTGCCCGATGAGGTCGAGGACGAGATCGAGGCGTTCTGCGCTGACAGGCGGCGCGATGGGTGGGCTCGGCCGACCGGCGAGGGCGTGGGCCGAATCGAGCACGTCGACGACGCCCTCGAGCGCTACATCACGCACTGCGTCGGAACAATCGACATCGACCTGACGGGGCTGTCGATCGCCGTCGACTGCGGCCATGGGGCCGCCGGCGTCGCCACTCCGGAGGCGCTGCGTCGCCTTGGGGCCAAGGTCATCGCGATCAACACCGAGTCCAACGGCATGGACATCAATGTCGGCTGCGGATCGACGAACCTCGGGCCGGTCACGCAGATCGTGCACGACTCCAAGATCGATCTCGCAATTGCTCACGACGGCGACGCCGACCGTGTGCTTGCCGTCGACGAGACCGGTGCCGACGTCGATGGCGACGTCATCATGGCGATCTGCGCCGCGCACCGCCGCGAGCTGGGAACCCTGCCGCTCGATACCGTGGTCTCTACGGTCATGTGCAACCTCGGGTTCGAGCTGGCGATGCGAGAGCGCGGCATCACGGTCATCAAGACGAAGGTGGGCGACCGCTACGTTCTGGAGCAGATGCGGACGTCCGGTGCGACCCTGGGCGGCGAGCAGTCCGGTCACATCATCTTCCTCGAGCACAATACGACCGGTGACGGGCTCGTCACCGCGCTTCAGCTTGCGGCTGTCATGAAGGAGACCGGTCGGCCCCTCTCGGAGTTGCGTCAGGTGATGCGCCGTTACCCGCAGGTGCTCGTCAACGTTCCTGTATCCGACAAGGCGCGGTTGGGGACGAGTTCGGCGCTCACCGAGGCGATTCACGCCGCCGAGCAGGAGCTTGGCGAGACCGGTCGCGTCCTCGTGCGCCCGTCGGGCACCGAGCCGCTCGTACGCGTGATGGCCGAGGCGGCCGACGAGGAGTCTGCCGCGCGTGTCGTCGAGCGGCTCGTCGCAGTCGTCAAAGCCGAGCTGGGCTAGCCCATGGCGCAGTATGCCATCGATGTGTCCTGTCCCGCCTGATACACTGACCCTGAGCTAAGTCCGAAGCGAAGGGAGACGCCTGACACAGCAACCGCACCATGAAGCGCCGGGACTGGAGCCGCATACCGCTGCGGCGAGCGCGAACGTAAGCGCCCAGTTGACGAGGAGAGAGCTCATCGAAAGATTCGGCGGATGGCTCTCCGGCCCTGATCGGGGTCGTGACGCTGTCGACAAAGCCCGTGGGTGACCGCGGAACAAAGCGGCAGCGGACCGGTTTCACCATCACTCCAGGGGCACATCGCTCCGGCCGGCGGCATGAACCCACGCCACCGGCACTTGCGGCACATCGGCCGCGGCTGACCCTCACCACTCCTGACTAACCTGGAGGTCTGCTGCTTATGTGTGGAATCGTCGGATACATCGGCCCGCGCAACGCGAGCGACGTGCTTCTCGGCGGGCTTGCTCGGCTTGAATATCGCGGCTACGACTCGGCGGGCGTCGCCATCATCGACGACGGAGCCCTCACGGTCGCTCGGCGCGTGGGCAAGCTCATCAACCTGCGCAACGCGCTCGAGTCCGCGCCGGTCGCGGGTCGCGTGGGGATAGGTCATACCCGCTGGGCGACGCACGGCAAGCCGAGCGAAGAGAACGCGCATCCGCACATCGACTGCACCGGTCGCATCGCAGTCGTGCACAACGGAATCATCGAGAACTACGTCGATCTGCGCGAGCAGCTCGCCGCCAACGGTCACATCCTGCGCTCCGAGACCGACACCGAGACGATCGCACACCTCGTCGAGAGCTTCTTCACAGGAGACCTCACGGCTGCGGTGGCCCGCGCGATCGAGGAGTTCGAGGGCGCCTACGCGCTCGCGGTCGTGCACCTCGACAACCCCGACACCATCGTTGCTGCTCGCAAGGACTCGCCGCTCATCATCGGCATCGGCCGAGGAGAGACGATCGTCGCAAGCGACATCCCCGCAGTGCTCGAGTACACACGCGAAGTGCTCGTACTGCATGACGGCGAGATCGCGACGGTGACTTCTGAGGGCGTGACGGTGCGCGACGCGGGCGGCATCGTCGCCAAGCCCGAGATGATGCACGTCGAGTGGGACCTCGACGCCGCCGAGAAGGGCGGCTACGAGGACTTCATGCTCAAGGAGATCTGCGAGCAGCCCAAGGCGATCCGGGAAACGCTGCGCGGGCGCCTCTCCGAGAGCGGGCAGATCGAGCTCTCGGAGCTCAAGATGACAATCGAGCAGATCGTTGCGGTCGACCGTGTCTACATCATCGCCTGCGGGACGTCGTTGCACGCGGGTCTCTCGGCGAAGCACCTGATCGAGAACTGGGCGCGCATCCCCGTCGAGGTGCAGTGCAGCAGCGAGTTCCGCTACGCCGACCCGATCATCGACGAGGAGACGCTCGTCGTCGCGATCACTCAGTCGGGCGAGACCGCCGACACGCTCGCCGCTGTCCGAGAAGCGCGCGACCGCGGTGCGAAGCTCATCGCGATCACGAACGTGGTGGGATCTCGCATCACGCGTGAGTCCGACGGCGTGCTCTACACACACGCGGGCCCCGAAATCGGCGTCGCTGCGACCAAGACGTTCACGGCGCAGATCGCCGCGCTCACGGTGTTGGCCCTCAAGCTCGCACAGGTGAGGGGAACCCTGTCCGACGAGCGCGTCGAGTCGCTCTTCGCCGAGCTCTCGACGATCCCCGACATCGTCGAGGCGATTCTCGTGGACCTGCGCGAGATCGAGGAGGCGGCGGCGGCGTTCGTCTCGGCGAAGAGCTCGCTGTTCCTCGGGCGCGGTGTGGGCGTCGCGATCGCCATGGAAGGCGCGCTCAAGCTCAAGGAGATCAGTTACATCCACGCGGAGGCCTACCCGGCCGGCGAGATGAAGCACGGCCCGATCGCGCTCATCACTGACGAGGTCCCGGTGGTGGTCGTCGCCACGCAGGGCCACGTCTACGAGAAAGTCGTGAGCAACATCCAGGAGGTCCGTGCGCGCGGCGCGAAGGTGATCGTTGTCGCGACGGCGGGCGACGACGACATTCGGCAGCACGCCGAGCACGTCTTGAGCATCCCGCACGTGTCCGAGGTTCTCTCGGCTATCCCGACGACGATCCCGCTCCAGGTGCTGGCGTACCATATCGCCAAGGCGCGCGGGTGCAACGTCGACCAGCCGCGCAACCTCGCCAAGTCCGTGACGGTGGAGTAGGGGCACATGAGCGTACTGGGACTGGGCGTCGACATCGTCGAGATCGACCGGATGAAGCTCGCGCTTGAGCGCACGCCGCGCCTTCGCGAGCGGATCTTCTCCTCTGATGAGCGCTGGTACTGCGAGCACAAGGCGAAGCCGTACGTGCACTACGCGATGCGGTTCGCTGCCAAGGAGGCCGTGCTCAAGGCGCTCGGGACCGGTTTCTCGGGAATGCGTTTTTGCGACGTCGAGGTCGTGCGAGAGAACAACGGCCGGCCCGTGCCGAAGCTTTCGGGCCGTGCCGCCGAGCGTGCCGAGGAGCTCGGCGTCGTCGAGATGCATCTGTCGCTGTCGTTCACGCACACGACCGCAGTTGCATCAGCCGTCGCGATCACGGCAGACGCTCGTCCGCGCAAGGACGAGCGCCCCGACCCGAAGGCGCAGCTTGCCGCCTCGTTCAAGGAGGCAAAGGCGCTGCTCGATGACGTCACGGGCGGGAATTCGGGTACCGACTCAGAGTAGGCTTGCCGGGCGGTCCCGCTCAGGGGCCGCCCGTTTCATATCGCGAGGGGATGAGCGATGTACCGCGCACTCACCGCACTCGAGTCCCGCGCCGTCGAAGAACGTGCCGTCAGCGAGGAGGGCACCTCGCTCGCCACGCTCATGCGCGCCGCGGGAGCCGCGGTCGCCCGCGAGCTCGCCGAGCACGTGCCCGAGGGCGATCTCATCGTGCTGGCGGGTGCGGGCAACAACGGCGGCGACGGCTGGATCGCAGCGCGCGAGCTGCACGCAGGCGGCCGCACCGTCCGCGTGCTCTCGCTGCGCGACCCGCGCGAGCTCTCCGGCATCGCCGCCGACGCGGCTGCCGAGGCGATCGCCGCCGGCGTGGCGTGGAGCGCGCCCGCGGCACCGCCGAGCGTGAGCGAGCTCGCCGAGGCGGCTGGGATCGCCGACGCGCTGCTGGGTACCGGCTCGTCGGGGGCGCTGCGCGAGCCGCTGTCGGCATGGGTCGAAGCGGCGAACGCGAGCGGGGCCTACCTGCTCGCCGTCGACATCCCCACCGGCGTTGACAGCGACTCGGGAGCCGTAGCAGGCGCTGCGATCGACGCCGACTGCACCGTCACCTTCACGGCGCCCAAACGCGGGCTCGTCATCTACCCGGGAGCCGGTTACGCGGGCGAGGTCGTGGTCGCCGACATCGGTGTTGACGCGCGGCTCGCCAACGTCGCCAGCACGCCCGAGATCTGGACCGCCGATGAGTATGCCTCGCTTCTGCCGCTGCCCGCACCCGACGCGCACAAGAACTCGCGCGGCCGCGTGCTCGTGGTCGCCGGCTCCGCGGCATACCCGGGTGCGGCGATCCTCGCGACCCGCGGCGCGATGCGCAGCGGCGCCGGCTACGTGACGCTCGCGGTGCCGCAGCCGATCGTCGCCATCGCGCACGCTCATCTGCTCGCGGCACCGGTCGTCGGGCTGGCGCAGGGCAAGTCGGGAGCGTTCTCCTCGGCGGCCGGCGAGAAGCTGGTGCGACTGTCGCGCGAGTACGACGCCGTCGTGCTGGGCCCCGGGCTCACTCTCGCGGACGGGGCGGTCGCCGCGGCACGCCAGCTCGTGGCGCAAGTCGAGGTGCCACTCGTCGTCGACGCCGATGCCTTGAATGCACTCGTCGACGCGCAGGAGCTGCTCGAGTCGCGCACTGCGCTCACGGTGATTACGCCACACCCAGGCGAGCTGGGGCGGCTGCTCGGGGTGCCGACGTCGGCCGTGCAGGCTGACAGGCTCGCGGCTTCGGCGAAGTTCGCCACAGAGAGCTGCGCGGTCATCCTCAAGGGCGCCGGTACCGTCATCAGCTGCGGCAACCGGCAGGTCATCAACGTGTCCGGCACGCCAGCGCTTTCGACCGCCGGCACCGGCGACGTGCTCTCGGGCATCGTCGGCGCGTTTCTCGCGCAGGGACTTGGGCCGCTCGATGCGGCCGCGCTCGCGGTGTATCTGCACGGGCGCGCAGGTGAAGCGGCCGCTGCCGCGCTTACACCGATGTGCGTGACCGCCGAAGACATCCCGGAGTTCCTGCCAGAGGCAGTGGGCGAGCTGCTCGGCGGGTGGTAGGCTCGGCGTGTGTGCGGACTGACCTCAGGAGGATGTCGTGGCAGATAAGACCGCAGCAGACATCATGACCGCCGACCCCGTGACGGTCGCGCCCGACCTGCCGGTCACCGAGGCGGCGCGCATCATGGTCGAGCACGGTATCGGCGCGCTTCCCGTCGTGGATGCCGGGAGGCTGATCGGTCTCGTCACCGAGGGCGATCTGATCATGTCCGACGTGAAGCTCGAGTTCCCCACCTACATCCATCTGCTCGACGGTTTCATCATGTATCCGCCGGCAATGACCAAGTTCGATCACGAGCTCAAGAAGGCGATTGCCGCCAACGTGCTCGACGTGATGACCTCTCGACCTTTCACCGTGCAAGCCTCGTCGCCGATCGAGGACGTGGCGACGGTGCTCGTCGAGCGCGATGTGTCGCGGATTCCCGTGCTCGACGGTGACGAGCTCGTAGGTATCATCACGAAGTCAGATGTCGTCCGTTCGATGTTCGGAGGCAAGAAGAAGTGACGCAGCACCGGTGGGCGTGGGTCGAGATCGATCTTTCAGCGGTTCAGCACAACATTCGCACACTCAAGGCGCTCACGAAGCCCGGCACGTTGTTCATGGCGGTCGTGAAAGCCGATGGCTACGGGCATGGCGCACTCCACGTCGCACGCGCGGCGCTCTCCGCGGGCGCGGAGCGGCTCGGCGTTGCGACCGTCGACGAGGCGATCGCTCTGCGAGAGGCCGGCATCACCGCTCCCATCCAGCTCCTCTCCGAACCTCCCGAGACGACCGTGCGCGACGTCCTCGATCACGATCTCATCACGACGGTGACGACCCGAGAATTCGCCGTGGCGCTGGGCAAGCAGGCGCTTCTGCGCGACACGGTCGCTCGCTACCATCTCAAGATCGACACCGGCATGCACCGCATCGGGGTCGACGCCGACGACGCGGCCCAGTTCTCGCGATCGCTCATCGACTTCCCGGGCTTGGCGCTCGAAGGTACGTTCACGCATTTCGCGACCGCGGACGTTCCCGGCGACTGGGACGCGCAGCGTCAGCTCGAGCGGTTCCTCCGGGCGCTCGACGAGATGCGGACCGAGGGTGTCGACCCCGGCATCGTGCACGCGGCGAACAGCCCGGCCACGATCCTGTATCCGGAGGCGCACTTCGGCATGGTGCGCTGCGGGATCGCGATCTACGGCCTGCATCCGGCCAAGTCCACCTACGGCGTGATCGACCTCAGGCCTGCGATGAGCGTCAAGGCGCGTGTGAGCTTCGAGAAGCGCGTCGGCATGGGCGACGGCGTCTCCTACGGCCTCACGTGGCACGCCGCGGCGCCTACCGAGATCGCCACGCTTCCGCTCGGCTACGCAGATGGTGTGCACCGCGTGTGCTCCAACGAGATGCAGGTTCTTCTCGGCGGGAAGCGGTGTCGGCAGGTCGGACGTGTGTGCATGGACCAGCTCATGGTCGAGGTCGCGCGCGGCGAGCGTGTCGTGCGGGGAGACGAGGCGGTGATCGTGGGCTCGCAGGGAAGCGAGACGATCACGATGGACGAGCTCGCCGACATCGCAGGGACGATCAACTACGAGACCGCGTGCGCGTTCGGCATGAGGCTCGAACGGGTGTACCGCTGATCGCCGAGTAGGCCGGACCCGCTCCCTGCCATGGGCTAGAATGGACGGCGGCTAAGGCGTCGCCGTGGCCGAGCACCCACATCTCGTCGGCGAAGGAGCCAGGCACCATGGAATTCTCGGAGGTTCTCGCGAAACGGCGCAGCGTGCGCCATTTCAACGCAAAGCTCGACGTCTCCGATGAAGACATCCGCGCGCTCATCGAGGCCGCGGTCGTCGCACCTACGGCCGGCAACATTCAGCCGTGGCGCTTCACCATCGTGCGCTCGATCGAGGCGCGGGAGAAGCTTGCCGGGGCGCTGCATCAGCGATGGGCCACAAGCGCGCCGGTCGCGATCGTAGTGTCAGTCGACCCGAGGCCGTGCTACGCGCGCTACGGTGAGCGCGGAGAGCGCCTTTATGCGATCCAGGACACTGCGCTGGCCGTGAGCAACATCCTGCTCGCCGCGGTCGATCGCGGACTGGCCTCGTGCTTCATCGGCGCGTTCGACACGGATGCTGTCCGCGAGGCGGTGGGGATCGCTGCGCCTATCGAGCCGGTGGCCGTGCTGCCCGTGGGCTACTCGGCCGAGTCCGCCGGACGCCCTGCGCGCCGGCCGCTGTCCGAAGTCGCGACCTGGATCTAGAGGAGGCCGCACGAGGTGACTGGCCTGGGTTGCGGGAGCCTTCGCGAGCTGTCCGAGTTCATCGGCGACTGTCATCGATGTCCTCTCGGCTTCACATGCACGACGCTCGTGTTCGGCGCGGGGGATCCTGCCGCGCGCGTCATGTTCGTGGGCGAGGCGCCGGGCAAGAACGAGGACCTGACCGGTGAGCCGTTCGTGGGAGCGGCAGGCAAGTTGCTGAGCGAGCTGCTCGAACACGCGGGACTGACGCGTGATGAGGTCTACATCGCCAACGTGATCAAATGCCGCCCGCCGGGCAACCGGAATCCGGAAGCGATCGAGATCGAAACGTGCACGCCGTTCCTTCGCGAGCAGATTCGCCTCATCGAGCCGGAGATCCTCGTCACGCTCGGCAACTTCGCGACGAAGTTCGTCCTCAAGACCGACACCGGCATCACGCAGCTGCGCGGCAACCCGCGCCCCGTCGGCCGCTTCACCGTGCTGCCGATATTCCACCCCGCCGCCTCCATCTACGACCGAACCAAGCGTGACGCACTGCTCGGCGACTTCGAGACGTTGCGCGATCTGCTCGCCCAACCTGCCGAGAAGCCCGCGGACGCGCCCGTGCCCGGGGCCGACGCGCCGGTCGACTCGCCCGCTACGACGACGCTGTTCTAGGAGAGCCACCGCCCATGCCCGCACGCACCATCACCACCGACAGCGAGAGCGCGACCAGAGCGGTCGGGCGCGCCTTGGCGCCACTCGTGGCCGCCGGCGACGTCATCGTGCTCTCGGGCGACCTCGGCGCGGGCAAGACGCAGCTCACGAAGGGGCTTGCGGCCGCTCTCGGCGTGGGTGAAGCGGTCACCAGCCCCACCTTCAACATCCTGCTCGTGCACGAAGGACGCATCCCGCTCAACCACTTCGACCTCTACCGCCTCGAACGCGCCGAGGAGCTCGACGATCTCGACTACTGGGGCGTGCTCGAGTCCGGAGGCGTCTCAGTCGTCGAGTGGGGCGACCGATTCGAGGAAGCCGTGCCCGAGGAGTGCGTCATCGTCCGCATCCGCGTCACCGGCGACGACTCTCGAGCGCTCGAGATCGAGCCGAGGGGCGCGCGCGGAGCCGAGCTCGCGGACGCGTGGGCGGCGGCTGCCGCGGACGTGCCCGGCGTCGGAGGCGAGCGCGCGTGAGCAAGCTGCTGCTCGCGCTCGACACGGCCACCGAGCGCACGACGGCGGGGCTCGCACGTCTGGGCGACGACGGGCTCGACATGTTCGCAGCGGCAGTGGTCGACGCACCTCGCGCCGCGATGTCGCGGCTGCTGCCGATGGTCGAGACGCTGCTGTCCGCACACGACCTCACGATCGGCGACGTGGAGGGCGTCATCGTCGGTCGCGGCCCGGGATCGTTCACCGGCGTGCGCATCGGTGTGGCGACGGCGAAGGGTCTTGCGCATGGCCTCGGCTGTCCGCTCTGGGGCGTCAATACGCTCGATGCGATCGCATGGGGCCACCCCGACTGCGACGGGTTGCTGGGGGTACTGGGCGATGCGGCGCGCGGCGAGGTGTACCCGGCGCTTTACCGCTGCGCTGGCGGGCACCCGGAACGGCTCACGCCGGACCGCTCGGTCAAGCCGGCGCAGGTCGCGGCCGAATGGGCCGCGCTCGACGGACCGATCGCGCTTACCGGCAACGGCCTGCGCAAGTTCGCGCCGATCTTTACCGACGCTCTGGGCGCGCGGGCCGAGGTCGATGACGAGGAATGGTGGGCACCGCAGCCCGCCGGGCTCTTCGAGGCGTGGCGCGCCCTGCTTGCCAGTGACGCACTCGGCTCGGGCGAACCAGGCGCGGTGCTGCCCGTCTACACGCGCCTGTCAGACGCCGAGGAGAACGAGCGCATCCGGGACGGTCTCTCGCCGCACCCGACGCCAGGTTCCGGCGTTGCCGGTGGTGAGGACCGATGACGGTCACGTTGCGCCCGTTCACTTCGGATGACATCAGAGGCGTGGCCGCGCTCGAGGCCGCGCTGTTCCCCGACCCGTGGACGGCCGGCATGTTCGCAGGCGAGCTCGAAGCTACCGGTCGTGTCTGGTTCGTCGCCGAGGACGACGCCGGCGTGCTGATCGGATATGGGGGCGCGGCGATCCTTGCCGATGGCGACGCGCACATCATGAACATCGCGGTTTCGCCGGCACGGCGCGGCCAAGGGCTTGGCCGCAGGCTGCTCGACGCACTTCTCGGCAGGTTGCGCGAGCTTGAAGCGCAGCGTGTGACGCTCGAGGTGCGTCCGGACAACGTCGCCGCGGTCCGGCTCTACGAGTCGGCGGGTCTCGAGTCGGTGGGCGTGCGACCGGGCTACTACGGCCGCGGCCAGGACGCAGCAATCATGTGGGGCGACCTGCAGGAGGCGACCCCACGGCCGCTTGCCGACTCAGCCGGCGAGCTCATCCTCGCGATCGAGTCCTCGTGCGACGAGACTGCGGCTGCGGTCATGCGCGGCGGCCGCGAGCTGCTCGCCGACGTGGTCGCGAGCCAGATCGACTTCCACGCGCGGTTCGGTGGCGTCGTCCCCGAGATCGCGAGCCGCAAGCACACCGAGGCGATCGTCGGCGTGGTCGACGAGGCGATGGAGCGTGCGGGCGTCGCGCTCGGACTCGACGGAGCGCTGGCCTTTCGCGACCTCGACGCGATCGCGGTCACGCGCGCGCCCGGACTTATCGGCGCGCTGGTGGTTGGCGTCGCGTACGCCAAGGGCCTCGCGATGGCGATCGGCAAGCCGCTCCTTGGCATGAACCACCTCGAAGGCCACATCTTCGCGAACGTGTTCGCCGACCCGGAGGTCAAGCCGCCTCTCGTCGCGCTGCTCGTCTCGGGAGGGCACACATCGCTCGTCCACATGCCCGAGTGGGGCGTCTACCACACGCTCGGTGAGACGCTCGACGATGCGGCTGGGGAGGCGTACGACAAGGTCGCCAAGGTGCTCGGCCTGAGCTACCCCGGCGGCCCGATCATCGCCAAGCTCGCCGAGGAGGGCGACCCGGCGGCGATCGATTTCCCGCGCGCGATGATGCGAAGCGGCGACTACGCGTTCTCACTCTCGGGACTCAAGACGGCGGTGATCACCTACATCCGTCACGAGCGCGAGGCCGGCCGCGAGATCTCGGCGCCCGATCTTGCAGCATCGTTCCAGCAGGCCGTCATCGACGTGCAGGTCGCCAAGGCGGTGCGCGCGGTGGGTGAGACTGGTGCGGTGTCGTTCTGCCTCGGCGGTGGCGTGGCCGCTAACAGAGCGCTGCGCGAGGCGCTGACCTCGGCGATCGAGCCGCTTGGCGTGCACGTAAGCGTGCCGCCGCTTCACCTCTGCACCGACAACGCCGCCATGATCGCCGCCGCCGCTCACTACCGATATCTGCGCGGAGAACACCTTGCGCTCGATGCCGAACCCAGCGCGAGGGAACCGCTCGATACGCTGTAGCGGGCACTGCGCTACGAGTAGGAGTTGCTCGAATCAGTACCCTCCGCCCGTCCAGACTCCTTGCCGAAGAGACGGGCCTGCCCTCCGACGAACTCGAGCGGATCTCGGGAGTGAGAACCTTGGATATTGAATGGCGCGAAATCCATTGAATCGCTTTGCCACGGGGTACGAAGGTTACGTGGTGAGAGTCACGGCAATCTGCCGCGCTCGTCAGGGGGAGAAGCTTCATGACGAAATCGTCGAAGATGCCAGCCGAACAGCTTCACCCGGCGCTGACCACTCATCAACTCGTCCAGCTCTTAGACGGATCCCCACTGCTGATCTACGTCAAAGACACGGAGCACCGGTTCACCTTTGCGAACTCTGCTCTGTGCAACCGTCTCGGGCGCACCCGGAGCGAGGTGCTGGGCAGGACTACCGACGAACTCCTCCCCCCAGTCGCTGCTGATGAACATCGCGCGGACGACCTGCGCGTCGTCGCTACCCGAAGGCCGCTTGAGACCGAAGAAGAGATTCCACAATCAGATGGCGTGCACACCTATCTGACGATGAAGTACCCGCTGGTTGACCGATCGGGTTCGATCGAGGCCGTTGCAGGAGTGTCGACCGACATCACCGAGCGCAAAGAATCGGAGGAGGCGCTTCGCAGGAGTAGCCGTGCGTTGAGGGCGTTCGGCGGGGTCAACCAAGCCCTGGTCCGGGCGCAAAGTCAGGAAGAGCTTCTCAGCACGGTCTGCCACACCATCGTCGAAGACGCCGGATATGCTTTGGCTTGGGTGGGCTTCATCGAACACGACGAAGCGAAGTCGGTCGTGCCGGTCGAACACTGCGGGAAAGACGAGGGCTATGTGCGCGGTCTACGCCTCAGTTGGGGTGACGGGCCGGCCGGAAGCGGACCCTTCGGTCGCTCGATTCGCGAGCTCTCGCCGATTGTGGTGCGTGACGTGGATACCGAGGTCGATTTCATCTGGAGAGATGAGGCACTGGCCAGGGGATTTCGCTCAATGATGTGCCTTCCGCTCACCGGCCCGGGCGAGAAGGCCTTGGGCGCGCTGTGCATCTACTCGCTCGACGGAGAGGCATTCGACGCGGAAGAAGTCGCACTACTGACGGAGTTGGCGGAGGACCTCTCCTACGGCTTGGAGACGCTTAAGGCGAGAGGACGACGCGCGGACGTAGAGGACAGACTTCTGCGCACCAACGAACGCCTTGAGGGTATGCTCAAGGACATCGTTGCGACGATGGGCAAGGTTGTCGAGGCCCGCGACCCGTATACGCAAGGTCACGAAACGGCCGTCGCAAGGCTCTCGAGATTGCTGGCCGCCGAGATGGGGCTGCCCGACACGGAGATCGATGGTATTGAGATCGCCGCTCTCGTTCACGACATCGGCAAGCTGGCGGTGCCGGCTGAGATTCTGACAAAGCCGGGAAGGCTTACCGACACAGAATTCTCCCTCATCATGGAACATCCGCGTCAGGGCTACGAGATCCTCAAGAATATCGACTTCGGCTGGCCCGTCGCAGATATCGCTTTGCAGCATCACGAGCGCATGGACGGATCTGGCTATCCAAATCATCTGTCAGGCACCGATATTCTCCTGGCAGCACGCATCGTGGCCGTGGCCGACGTCGTTGAGGCCATGGCGGCGCATCGGCCGTATCGCGCGGCGCTCGGACTTGACGTCGCCGTGGCGGAAATCGCCGACAACCCTGAAAAGTACGACTCTCGGGTCGTGGCGGCGTGCGTGCGCCTCTACAGGGAGGGAAGGATTGATTTTGCGGCCGGGGGGAGCGACGAGCTCAACGGCGGTTAGGCGCAGGCATTGAAGGGCGCGTTCGGATCGACCCGGTAGCATTGTGGCCCGCACACCGCGGTCGTTCTCGGCTTCATCCGTCATGTGTGGTTGCCGAGGATATGAGCGCCCCACACTTAGATTTCGTCATGATCACCTTGCGCGCTCCACGCCGTGCCGCTAGAATCCGACTTCGCTGGCACTCGCGCCATGGGAGTGCCAGCAATCGCGAGAGACGCGCGCGCGAAGGGGTAGATACTCCCCTGCGCGCCGCGCGATCGAGGTGGTACCTGCACGGGCCTTCCGTCCGCGCAGTGAACGTGTCCGTACTGAGAAGCAGGAGGGAAGTCGATGAATCTAAAGCCCCTGGGCGATCGCATCATCGTCAAGGCCGCAGAGGCCGAGACCCAGACCGCTAGCGGTCTGATCCTTGCCGACACCGCGAAGGAGAAGCCGCAGCGCGGCACCATCATCGCGGTGGGCGAGGGCAAGCTGTCCGACAAAGGCGAGCGCATCCCCGTCGACGTGAAGGTCGGCGATACCGTCATCTACAGCAAGTACGGCGGCACCGAGGTCAAGCTTGAGGGCGAGGAGTACCTCATCCTGCGCGCCGACGACATCTACGCCGTCGTCGCCGACTAAGGACCGAAACGAACGTACCCGATTCCGTCTCAATGAAAGGGGATTTCTGGCATGGCTAAAGAAATCCGTTTTGACGAAGAGGCTCGGCACGGCTTGGCGGCCGGCGTTAACAAGCTCGCCGACGCCGTCAAAGTCACGCTTGGCCCGAAGGGCCGCTACGTCGTGCTCGAGAAGAAGTACGGCGCGCCGACCATCACCAACGACGGCGTGACCATCGCCAAGGAGATCGAGCTCGACGATCCGCTCGAGAACATGGGCGCCCAGCTCGTCAAGGAAGTCGCCGTCAAGACCAACGACGTCGCCGGTGACGGCACCACCACCGCCACGCTGCTCGCCCAGGTCATCGTGACCGAGGGCCTGCGCAACGTGAGCGCCGGCGCCAACCCGCTTGCCATCCGTCGCGGCATCGAGCACGCGGTCGAGGCCATCGTCGCCGAGATCAAGAAGAACGCCAAGGATATCGGCGGCAAGGACGAGATCGCGCACGTTGGCGCCATCTCGGCTGCTGACGACGAGATCGGCGCCAAGATCGCTGACGCCATGGACGTCGTGGGCAAAGACGGCGTCATCACCGTCGAGGAGAGCCAGACGTTCGGCATCGACATCGACACCGTCGAGGGCATGCAGTTCGACAAGGGCTACGTCTCGATGTACATGGTCACGGACCCCGATCGCATGGAAACCGTGCTCAACGAGCCGCTGATCCTGATCGCCAACCAAAAGATCGGCAACATCCAGGACCTGCTGCCCGTGCTCGAGAAGGTCATGCAGGCCGGCAAGCAGCTTCTCATCATCGCCGAGGACGTCGAGGGCGAGGCGCTCGCCACCCTCATCGTAAACAAGCTTCGCGGCACGTTCACCGCTGTCGCCGTCAAGGCACCGGGCTTCGGCGACCGCCGCAAGCGCATGCTGGAAGACATCGCCGTCGTCACCGGCGGCCAGGCGATCATGGAAGAGCTGGGCCTGAAGCTCGAGAACGTCACGCTCGACATGCTCGGCCGCGCCAAGACCGTCAAGATCACAAAGGACAACACGACGATCATCGACGGTGCCGGCAAGGAAGCGGACATCAAGGCCCGCATCAACCAGATCAAGGCCGAGATCGAGAACTCCGACTCCGACTTCGACAAAGAGAAGCTCCAGGAGCGTCTCGCGAAGCTCTCCGGTGGCGTCGCTGTCATCAAGGTCGGTGCGGCTACCGAGACCGAGCTCAAGGAGAAGAAGCACCGCATCGAGGACGCCTTGCAGGCGACCCGTGCGGCTGTCGAAGAGGGCATCGTCGCAGGCGGTGGCGTGGCTCTGGTCGACGCGCTTCCCGCGCTCGACAAGCTCAAGACGAAGGATGCCGACGAGCTCATCGGTGTGAACATCATTCGCAAGGCGCTCGTCGCCCCGATGAAGTGCATCGCTGACAACGCCGGCTTCGAAGGCTCCGTCGTGATCGAGAAGGTCAAGACGCTGCCCGTGGGCGAGGGTCTGAACGCTGCCAACGGCGAGTATGGCGACATGCTCAAGATGGGCGTCATCGATCCGGTCAAGGTCACGCGTTTCGCGTTGCAGAACGCCGCGTCGATCGCTGCGCTCATCCTCATCACCGAGGCTGCGGTCACGGAGACCCCGAGCAAGGACGACGCCGCTGCGGCCATGGGCGGCATGGGCGGCATGGGCGGGATGATGTAAGGAGCGCGTCTGCGGATCAACGCGACGCTCGAATCAAGAAGGGCTCCGGCATCGCTGCCGGGGCCCTTTCTGGTTGCCAGGGTGTCGTGTCCGAGGTTCCCGGATGATGACCGTGGACCGAAGGGGTGACCAGTGTTCTCAGCTTGCAGGCAGAGGCGTACCATCGCCATAGCAAGTTGGCCTCGAAGCGACCTTTGGAGTGGGCTGTGTGAAGAACGCGTACTGCGGCGAATGTGCGACGCGAGTGATGCTCGCCGAGAATGGCGAGTGCGAGAACGGCCATCCACGCAGCGCGCTTCGGGACGTGCAGGATGGGCCCATCGCCTCTGTCACCCAGCCAAGAGTGCGCGTCGCCGCTGGTCTGCCGGTGGAAGGTGGGCCCAACCTGAAGGCCTCCGAGGAAACCGCCGCGAAGCTCATGGGCAGGCTCATCATCATCGTTCCGCTGGCCATCGTTATCGCATTCGCGCTTTGGAGCAGCTATGCGATTTCACTGCAATTCGGGATGTCTAAGACATCGGCGTGGCTGTCATCCGTGGGCGATCTGCTGCTCGTAGGGCTCGGCGTCTGGTTCGCGGTATGGAACCGTCGCCGCAAGATGTAGCCAGCGGTCACCGGAGCCGGCTCAGGCCCGTCGCGCGGAGAGGAGTGCGTCGTAGGCCGCCAGCAACACGTCGGCGGTTCGGTCGAGCGAGTAGCTCGCCGAGGCAGCGCGCGCTCCCGCCGCGAGACGCGTGCGCAGTTCGTCGTCGCACGCGAGCCGCGTGATGCGCTCGGAAAGCGCTCCGCGCGTGGGCGCCGCGGCGAGCAGTCCGCTCTCGCCGTCGACGACGGTGTCGGCGATGCCGGGTGAGCTCACGGCAACGACAGCGAGCCCGGCAGCCATCGCCTCGAGCACGACGAGCGGATGCACCTCAGTCGTCGATCCCGTCACGAACACGTCGGCAGCCGCCTCGTAGTCCGGCATGCGTTCGTAGGGCACCATCCCGGTGAAACGTGCGCGCCCCGCCAAACCGGCGCGGTCGATGGTGTCGCACGCCTCCGCTCGCGACGGTCCGTCGCCCACGACGAGCAGCCGGGCGCGCGGCGAGTCAGCGGCGGCCGCAGCAAACTCCTCGGCGAGCCATGGGGTCGACTTTTCGGGACCGAGGCGCCCGGCGTAGCAGAAGACGACGTCGTCGGGCGCGAAGCCGAGTGCGGCGCGGGTCACTGGGGCAGCCGGGTTCGCGAAGGCGCTCGTGTCGACGCCGTTGGGGATGACAGTGGCGCCGCCGAAGTCCGCGAACTTGCGCAGCCAATCCGCGATCGAGGCAGCAGGCGCGACGACGAGGTCGCAACGTCGCACAAAGCTGCCGAGGCTCGCCCTGAGGTAGGCATAGCGCGCGGCGCGCGGAACGAACGCAGCATACTCGTCGGAGTACAGGTCGTAGCGAGTGTGGTTGGTGAAGGCGAGTGGGATTCCGCAGTGTTTTGCGATGGGCGCGGCCATGCGCCCGCTCTGGAACGGGTGATGCACGTGGATGATGTCGAGTGTCTCGGCGAGTTCGCGGGCTTCGCGGGAGAGCGCGAGCGCGATACGCCAGCCGGTCTCGCCCCAAGGAAGCCCCGGGGAGCGAATCACGTTGGGCTCGGCGTCGGCGTAGTCGAGGTCGCCGAAGGTGAACACAAAGACCTCGTGTCCGAGGTCTTCGAAGCGGCGTTTGTACAGACGAATATGGTTCGTCACGCCGCTGACGTGCGGCAAGTACATGTCCGCGAAGAACCCGATGCGCATAGACGTCCTCGTGACGAAGTGAGCGTGGGCGTGCCGCAGCCGGTTAAGCCGCTCGCGAAGCGGTCGGCTCGAACCTGCTGACGGCAAGGCGGCTTCGCCCGCCTTGCCGTAGAATACACGCTCGCGACCGTGAGCTGATGGGGCTCGCCATCTTAAAGGAGTTCGACTCGTGGCACTTTCTCTCGGAATCGTCGGCCTGCCCAACGTTGGCAAGTCCACGCTGTTCACCGCGCTCACCCGCAAAGCCGCCGACGCGGCCAACTATCCGTTCGCGACGATCGAGCCCAACGTGGGCCTCGTCGCGGTGCCCGACGAGCGTCTCGAGGCGCTTGCTGCGATCGTCAATCCGGGGCGCATCATGCCCGCAGTCGTCGAGTTCGTCGATATCGCCGGGCTCGTGAAGGGTGCGAGCGAAGGCGAGGGTCTCGGCAACCAGTTCCTCGCAAACATCCGCGAGACCGACGCGATCTGCGAGGTCGTGCGGTACTTCTCGGACCCGAACGTCATCCACGTCGAGGGGCGCGTGAACCCGGAAAGCGACGTCGAGACGATCCGGACCGAGCTCATCCTCGCCGACCTCGGCACGCTTGAGCGCGCGATGCCGCGCCTCGAGAAGGACGCGAAGAAGGACAAGTCTGGCGAGGCGAAGATCGCCGTGCTCAATCGGCTGCAGGCATGGATGGACGAGGGTCACCGAGCGCGCAAGATGGAGATGACCGACGAGGAGCGCGGGCTCGTCTACGACCTGCACCTGCTCACGATGAAGCCGATGCTCTACGTCGCCAACGTCGACGAGTCACAAGTCGCCGAGACGTATCCGCCCATCGACGGCGTGACGCCAATCCCCATCTGCGCCAAGGTCGAGGCCGACCTCGCCGAGCTCGAGCCCCATGAGGCTGCCGAGTACCTCGCCGACCTTGGCCTCGCCGAGCCGGGGCTCAACGCGCTGATCCGCGAGGCTTACCGGCTCCTCGGGCTACAAAGCTACTTCACTGCAGGCGACATGGAGGTCCGCGCATGGACGGTGCCGATCGGCGCGAAGGCTCCGCAGGCCGCCGGAGTCATCCACACGGACTTCGAGCGCGGCTTCATCAAGGCTGAGATCATCAGTCTTGACGAGTATGTGGCGCTCGGCGGCGAGAAGGGCGCGAAAGAGGCGGGCAAGATGCGTCTCGAAGGCAAGGAGTACGTCATGGCCGACGGCGACGTGGTCCACTTCAAGTTCAACGTTTGATGCGTTGCCGCGCGCCCTCGAGCGGTTCGGCGGCGATCTTTCGGCTCGCCGAGGCGCGGGCGTCGCACTTTGCGAGCTCGGTGTCGACGAGCGGCGGAAGGCAGCCGTCTGAATCGAGCAGTGTGAACGACGCGATCGCCGGGCGACGGTTCGTGATGAACAGCCGCACATACGGCGAGATCACCGAACCAGAGATCGCGAGCACCGGTTGGCGCATGCGAGCGCCACGGACCGAGGCGGAGAGCACGTCGCCCGGCCGCGCCTGGCTCGCGACAAGCGGTTGCAGCAGGGCGGACGAAGTTGGCGAGAACAGCGGAGATGCGAGTGCGTAGGCGATGCGAGCCGGATCGGCGTAGCGCATCGTCTGCACGCTGGCGGTAGTCGCCACCGATGCGGGAGAGTACCGCGAACTGACGCGCAGCACCCGCTTTACGCACCACGACTTGGTTGCGAGATACGCTGCGGCTGGCGCGGCAGTCGCGTCCCGCGTCAGCAGGATCGGCATGCCGGTGCGCGCAGCCACGGGCACGAGCGCAAGAGCCGCCGCCGTGTCTCGGGCGTTGACGATCGCGACGCAGCCCCCGCCCGGGGTGCCCATGCGCAGAGCGATTATCGCGGAAAGCTCGACGCGGTCGGCCGCCACGACAGCCAAGAGCGGGGGAGCGGACGCCGCGAGCGTTTCGAGCGCGTTGGCTGTCGCAGTCAGGTCGAGCGAGCCCGTGACGCCCACGAGAAGCACGCGCGTGGGACGCAGCCGCACGATCTCCTCGAGCGTCGCTGTGGACGGCACCGACTTGGCCGACTCGAGGAGCGAACCGCCGAGCTTGACCGCGAGCCCGGCCGCGCCCGGTGCATCAGCTGCGCGGTCGGAGCGCACGACGATGACAGTCGCCGCGCCCGTCGGGAAGCTCGCGTGCGAGAGCGCCACCGCCTCTGCTTCTTGCGAACTCGCCGAGACGCGCGCCATGCGCTTGCGCACGGGCCGGGTCGCGAACCACGCATCGACGCCCTCCGCGATGCCGATGGCGACGTTGCGGCGAACACCGGCGCGCTTGAGCTTGGCCGCGTCGGAACGGTTCGTGATGAAGGCGCTTTCCACGAGGATCGCGGGCATGTTCGTCCAGCGCAGGACGTAGAAGTCGTTGGTGAACACGCCGCGGTTCTTGAATCCCGAGCGCCTGGCGACCGCTGGCTCGACCAGCTTCGCGAGCTGCGCTCCGAGGCTGTCCTTCGGCGAGACCCACACCTCGGTTCCATGCGCCGAGCGTCTCTTGGCACCGTTGCAGTGGATCGAGATGAACAGATCGGCACCAGCGCGGTTTGCGATTCGGGTGCGGGCTGTGAGGTCGTCTTTCGGGATTCGCTCCTGGTAGTAGAGCTTTCGGTCCATGGCGTACGACCACAGACCGCTCCGGCCGAGGTTCCACGTCTGGGTGTCGCGCGTCTCGACCGCCGCGTCGGTCGCGTGGGTCAGCATGACCCGGTAGCCTCGCGCGAGGAGCGTGTCGCGCAGCAGGAACGCGATCTGCATGTCGACCGTTCGCTCGTGCAGCCCGTTCGCGTTCGCGTTGGAGAAGGGCCGCCCGTGCCCGGGATCGATGCATACAAGCGGTGACGGTGACGTGAGAGCAGACGGCGGGACCGCGGCAACGGCGAGTGCCGGGGACACGCTCGCGAGGAGCACGGTGAGCGTGGCGGCTGCAAAGGTCGGGATGCGGAAGCTCAAGCGCGGGCCTCTCGGACGTGAACGGGGCGCGCTGGCTGCTCGCCCGTGGCAGAGTCTCGCGTCCTAGTGTGCCCCCGCGCTGCGGATTCGTCACACCGCGAGGTGGAGATTCGCGTGGATTCGTGCCCAATCCGCAGCCAGCGGTTCACGAACGCGGCGCGCTCCACTAGAATACTGACACCGGGGCGCAATCCGGGCCGGTGCGATAGGCCCAAGAGCGACCAAACGCAGCACAAGTCGAACCAGGCAGCTCGCTTAAGGGTTACTCGGCGATGATTGCCTGGTTTCGTCGTATCTAAGAAACGCGTCGCTCCTCGGTGAAGAAGGAACAAAGGCCCCGGTGGGGCGTGACGACTCACGAGGAGGATGCTTCAGCATGGAGATCGAGATCGGACGCGGCAAGACCGCTCGGCGGGCCTATGGCTTCGATGACATCGCAATCGTCCCGTCTCGGCGCACGCGCGATCCGCGCGACGTCGATATCACGTGGACGTTTAACTTCAAGGGTCGCGACTACACCTTCCCGCTGCCCGTGCTCGCTTCGGCGATGGACGGCGTCGTCGATCCGGCGTTCGCTATCACCTTGGGCAAGCTCGGCGGCCTTGCGGTCCTGAACCTCGAGGGCATCCAGACCCGCTACGAGGATCCGGCGCCGCATCTCGACGCGATCGCTTCTTTCGACAAGGAAGAAGCGACCATCAAGATGCAGGAGATCTACAAGGAGCCGATCAAGCCCGAGCTCATCACGAAGCGCGTCAAAGAGATCAAGGACGGTGGCGTGCTCGCCGCCGCCTCGCTCACCCCCCAGAACTGCGAGCGCTACCTCGAGGCCGCGCTCGCCGGCGGGCTCGACATCCTCGTCATCCAGGGCACGGTCGTCTCGGCTGAGCACGTCAGCAGCTACGACAAGCCGCTCGACCTCAACGCGTTCGTCGAGTCGCTCGACATCCCGTGCATCATCGGCGGGTGCTGCAGCTACCAGGGCGCGTTGCACCTCATGCGCTCCGGCGCCGTTGGCGTGCTCGTTGGCGTCGGCCCGGGCCACGCATGCACCTCACGCCGCGTGCTCGGCATCGGCGTCCCGCAGGCCACCGCGATCGCGGACGCGTCGGCGGCGCGCACGCGCTTCCTCGAGGAGACCGGCAAGTACTGCCACATCATCGCTGACGGAGGCATGCGCACCGGCGGCGACCTATCCAAAGCCATCGCTGTCGGCGCCGACGCCTGCATGATCGGCTCGCCGCTCGCTAGCGCCTCCGAGGCCCCCGGCCGCGGCTATCACTGGGGCATGGCGACCTTCCACCCGGACCTGCCGCGCGGCACCCGCGTTCGCGCCGGCATCCGCGGCACGCTCGAGGAGATCCTCCTCGGCCCGGCGCACCAAAACGACGGAACGCTGAACCTTCTCGGCGGGTTGCGCACGTCGCTTGCTACGACCGGTTACGAGAACCTCAAGGCTTTCCAGAAGGCCGAGGTCATGGTGGCCCCATCGCTCCAGACCGAAGGCAAGAGCCTGCAGAACTCCCAGGGCGTGGGGATGGGCCGCTAGCGTGTCGGGAATCCAGGAGCAGCACGAAAGTCAGCCCACCGTCTTCGTTCTCGACTTCGGGGCGCAGTACGCGCAGCTCATCGCACGACGAGTGCGCGAAGCCCGCGTCTACAGCGAGATCGTCGCATTCGATATAACCGCCGAGGAGGTCTCGCGCCGCGCACCGGCCGCGATCATCCTCTCGGGCGGGCCGGCGAGCGTCTACGCCGAGGGCGCGCCACACATGGACCCGGCTATCTTTGAGCTCGGCATCCCCATCCTGGGCTTTTGCTACGGCATCCAGGAGATGGCGCTTGCGCTCGGCGGCGAGATCCCGAAGACCGACATCGGCGAGTACGGCTTCGCCGAGCTGACGGTGACCGCGCCTGAGTGCCGGCTGCTCGAGGGTGTGCCGGAGACGTCGCAGGTCTGGATGAGCCACCGAGACAGCGTGGGCACCGCACCGGAGGGCTTTCTGGTCACCGCACGTACCGGCACCACGGCCGTCGCTGCGATGGAGCACCCGGAGCGCGGCCTCTACGCGACGCAGTTCCACCCGGAAGTCGCTCACACCGAGCACGGCCAGCAGATCATCCGCACGTTCCTCCATGACATCGCCGGCATCCCGCCGCTGTGGACGATGGTCAACATCATCGACGACGCGGTTCAGGCGATCCGCGCGCAGGTTGGCGACGCCCGCGTCATCTGCGGTCTGTCCGGCGGCGTCGACAGCTCGGTGGTCGCGGCGTTGCTGCACCGCGCCATCGGCGACCAGCTGACCTGCGTCTTCGTCGACCACGGCATGCTGCGCCTCGACGAAGCCGAGCAGGTCGTGCGCACGTTCCGCGACCAGTTCCATATCGACCTCATCCACGTCGACGCCGAGGACCGCTACCTGACGCTGCTCGCAGGCGTGACCGACCCGGAGCGCAAGCGCCACATCATCGGCGAGGAGTTCTGGCAGGTCTTCTTCGAGGAGGCGACCAAACTCTCCGGCGTGAAGTTCCTCGCGCAGGGCACGCTGTACCCCGACGTCATCGAGTCCGGTGGCCGCGGCGGCAAGGCGACGGCGAAGATCAAGAGCCACCACAACCTCATCCCGTTCCCCGAGGGCGTGCACTTCGACCTCATCGAGCCGCTCAAGGCGCTCTTCAAAGACGAGGTTCGTGCCGTGGGTTCCGAGCTCGGCCTTCCCGATGAGATCGTCTTCCGCCAGCCGTTCCCGGGCCCCGGCCTCGCGGTGCGGATCATCGGCGAGATCACCCGCGAGAAGCTCGACACGCTGCGCTTCGCCGATGCGATCGTCCGCGAGGAGATCGGCGCGTGGGACGTGAACCGCGAGGTGTGGCAGTACTTCGCCGTGCTGCCCGACATCCGCTCGGTGGGCGTGATGGGCGACGAGCGCACGTACGGCCACCCGATCATCATCCGCGCGGTCGCCTCGGCCGACGCGATGACGGCGGACTGGGCGCGCTTGCCGCACGACCTTCTCGGCAAGATGAGCAACCGGATCATCAACGAGGTCGAAGGCATCAACCGCGTCGCGTACGACATCACGAGCAAGCCTCCCGGCACCATCGAGTGGGAGTAGCAGCCACCACGAGCGTTCGGATCGAACTCAAGACGAGAGCCGGCTGAGATCGCCGGCTCTCACGCGCTGTCCGCACGCACTGCAAACAGGGAAAACTCCCCGTCAGGACGCCGGCAGCCGCCTTCAAACGGAGGAATTCCATGAGTCTCCTGGTTCGCACCTGCAGCACCGAGCGCGTCAACGTCTCGAGGATCGTCGCGCGCCTTCTCATCGGCGTGGGCGGTCTGATCTGGGCTCTCATGTTCTTCGCCGTCGCGACGCCCCAGATGTACTCGAACCTCACGTACACGTTTCGCGACGTGGTGTCTGCAGGTATCAGTGCGATCATCCCATTGCTGCTCACGATCGGCGCCTTCGTGCTCGCGATGTACTTCGAGAGGCTCGCAGCTGTGGTCTTGCTCGTCGCGGCGGCGGCCGTCGTGGTCTTCGGCGTCTTCCAGGGTTGGGGCGCCCTCCTGTGGGTGAGTGTTCTGTTCGCGCTCGCAATGCCCATGGTCGTCGCGGCGGCGTTCCTGTTGCTCGCTGCGACAACGCAACGGGTGTGCGAGCTCGAAGGAACGAAGGTGTAGCCGGGCGGCTCGACTGAAGCGTCATCAGAGGGAAGCTCGACGCCGCGGTTTGGAGTATCCTGTTACGCGCATCTGGGAGGGAGCGGTCGCGTGGCGGATTCTCGGCGTTTGTTAGCTTCACTGCTCGCAGTGGCCGCGGTGACGTGTGCCCTGCTGCCCGGACCCGTCTTCGCTGACTCCAAACCCAACGTCCCGGTGCCCAGCGCGCTGCTCATGACGATGGACGGTCACGTATTGTGGTCACGCCACCCAGACACTCAGCGACGCGTCGCGAGCACGATCAAGATGCTCAACGTCCTCGTCGTGCGCGAACACACCGGCCTCAACGACACGGTGACCGTCTCGGCGAAGGCAGCCAGGACCCCGGACGGCGTGGGGCTTTGGAAGGGCGAGCGGCTCACCGTGCGCCAGCTGCTTCTGATGACGCTCGTGGCTTCGGCCAACGATGCCGCTGAGGCACTCGCGATCCACATCGGCGGTACCGAAGCCAACTACGTCGAGCTCATGAATGCGAAGGCCAAGGCGCTCGGCCTCAAGCACACGCTCGCATACGACCCCCATGGGCTCGGCAAGAAGGAGCACTCCTCGGCGCGTGACCTGGCGGTCCTCGCGCGCACGGTGATGGCCGACCCCGTCTTGCGAGGGATTGTGGCCATGCGGACGGTCTCCGTGCCGAGGCGGCACGGGAAGGCCTCCAAGAAAGTGACGACCGACCGTCTGCTCGGGCACTACGCGGGAATCGAAGGTGTGAAGACGGGCTTCACGAACCCGGCTGGGTACTGCTTCGTCGGCGCGGCAAAGCGCAACGGTGTCGAGCTCGTGAGCGTGATTCTCGGCGCGAGGTCGATCTCAGAGCGATTCTCGGAGAGCCGCAAGCTGCTGGACTGGGGCTTTGCCGGCTTCAAGATCAAGAGAGTCGTCTCGACGAGTATGACGCGCGTTGTGGCGGTGAAGAACGGCGTCGTCCCCACCGACTCGGTGCACCCTTCACGGGACGTTTCGTGTGCGGTGTGGACGCGCGGGGCGGCCGTGGTCGCGTCGATCACGCTGCCGGCCGAGGTCCTCGCGCCGATCCACCACGGCGACCAACTGGGTGTCGTGCGGGCGATGCAAGGGACGTGGCGGCTCGCGTCCGTGTCGCTCGTCGCCGACTCCGACGTGGCGAGCACGGCACCCGCACCTGTTCCCGCTCCGGCTCCGTCCGCTGCCGCGCAGAGCGCCGCGCCGCGCCGTTCGCTGTGGCAGCGGCTCCTGCTGGCGGTGTCGGTCGGCCTGTTGTGGGGGCGCACGGGCGGCTCCTCTTAGTCGCTGCCGAGCGGTTTCTGACCTGCTCACGACGTGGCACTTCGCTGCCACTCACCTCACGCATTCCGCTACAATGCATGCACCGTGGGTGGAGCACTCACGATTCTGCTTAAGGCGAGGAGTCATACGATGGCCGAGAACAACCTCGACGCGCAGGTGCGAATCGCCCAGATACGCGACGGTATCGACGCGATCGACCGCCAGCTCGTCAAGCTGCTCAACGAGCGCGCGCAGTGCTCGCTGGACATTCGCGCGCTCAAGCCGACTGCGAAGTGGGGCCTGTACGATCCCAAACGCGAAGAGGAGATCTTCAACAACGTGGCCAAGTGCAACGAAGGCCCACTCTACGGCGACGATCTGCGCGAGATCTACGAGGCCATCCTGCACGTCGCCAAGGAGATGAGGGGCTGATGGCCGAGCAGGACGCGCCAGCAATCGGCGCCGTGACCCGCGACGGCGGCATGACGATCATCGCCGGGCCGTGTTCGGTCGAGAGCCGCGAGCAGATGCGCGAGGTCGCTGCGTGCCTGTCCGAGCTGGGCGTGCGCGTGATGCGTGGCGGTGCCTACAAGCCGCGCACGTCGCCGTTCTCGTTCCAGGGCCTCGAGGAGAAGGGGCTCGAGCTCCTGCGCGAGGCCGCCGATGAGTACGGGCTCCTCGTGGTCACCGAGGTCACCGACTCCGCCCATGCCGAGAAGGTCGACGCCTACGCCGACATCATCCAGATCGGCACGCGCAACATGGCAAACTTCAGCCTGCTCAAGAGGGTCGGCGAGGTCACCGCGGAAAGCGGCAAGCCCGTCGTCTTCAAACGCGGCATGGCCGCAACGATCGAGGAGTGGCTCCAGGCCACGAACTACATCACGATGTTCGGAAACGAGAACGTGATCTTGTGCGAGCGGGGTATCCGCACGTTTGAGACGGCGTACCGGTTCACCCTCGACATCACGGCGGTGCCGGTGGTCAAGAAGCTGTCGCTTCTGCCCATCATCGTCGACGTCTCCCATCCCGCCGGCCAAGCTGACCTCGTGCCGGCGCTCTCGCGAGCCGCGGTCGCGGCAGGCGCCGACGGCATCATGGTGGAGGTCCATCCGAACCCGCGCGAGGCGCTCTGCGATGGCCCCCAGTCGCTCGACTTCGACCAGTTCGCAACGCTGGTCGCCGATCTGAAGACTGTGGCGAGCGCCGTGGGAACGCAGCTGCGATAGCGGGCCGCGACGCTCAGGACGCTCGGAAACGCTCCAGCAAGCTGGGGCGTTTCGTGCTTTTCTGGCCCGGTACGTCGTTGGCGGCCACGTGCCGTTCGGCGTTACAATCATCAGTAAGCGCGCGCAGCGGCAGTTTCGACTCGCGACACGAGCTCGTAAGCCAGCGGCTGGCCCGGCTAAGACGAGCGTCCCTACACAGCGAAACCTTGACCGACAAGTACCCGTACCCACAAATCGCCTGACGCAGGGAGACGAATGAAGCGCTCACTCGGACCGGTTCTCGTGCTCGGCGCTGTGCTGCTCACCTTCGCAATGCCAGCGGTCGCTCTCGCATTTCAGGTCACAGGCGGTGGCGGCACGCAAACCCAGAATCCTTACGGGATGTGGTACGCGGGCAAGGAGGCGTGCGCGCAGGAGGGCTGCCATTCGCAGATTGCCTCCAAGCCTTCGCCGCACAGCACAATGGTGACCGACGTCAAGGCGAACCCGACGGCGCTTCAGCCGACCGCGACTTCGACGCTGTGGCCGTACTCGAGTCCGCTGGGCGGCATCTCGCTCTTGCCGCGCGACATCTACCTCCAGATCGGCGACGCGCAGGGCTTCCACGAGTATGTGGGCGCAGCCGGCAGCGTACTGGGCACCAAGGTGGTACCCGCCGACGACCTGCCGCTTTGGGAACCGATGCTCTACCTGATCGAAGCGGGCGCTTGGCGTTCGCCCACCGCTCCTGCAGGTAACCGGGTCTACGGGCAGAGCTGCGCCGCATGCCACAACGTAGGTGTCACGCGCCCGTCGGATGCCACCTACACCTTGCCGAGCGGTGCGACGCAGACGTCGGCGACGCCGACGACCGTAAGCGAATTTGGCGTGCAGTGCGAGTCATGCCATGGGTCGGGCAAGAACCCCGGCGGCCACAAGCCGGGCGTACCCGGCGTGGTCAGCGGCTTCCAGATGCTCAAGGCCCAGGTGTGCGGCCAGTGCCACGTCACGGGGACCACGCCGCAGAAGAACGTGGCAGGCTCCGCGTTCGGCAACCCGAACGGCTTTACCACGGACGCGACCCTCTCGGCGTACCTGACGCCGACGACGGTCGTGGAGTCCGAGACTACCTTCATGGACTATGTCAACGGAGTGACGACGACCAAGCCCAAGTTCCTGCCCAACGGCGACGACTACTCCATGCGCCACGACTACTACAACGAATGGCTCGACTCGAGCCATGGTGCGCGGCCGCGCGCCTCGGTTGTGGGAAACGGCAACCCGAAATGTCTGCGGTGCCATTCGGGACTCGGCTTCCTGAACCGGATCGACGCGAAGGCGCCCAACGGCACGCGCCTCGTTCCGACCGTGCCCACGAGTGACACCGTAACGGCTCAGGACCCCGGCATCTCGTGTCAGGTCTGCCACGACGGCCACGTGAGCTATGCGTCGGGTGGCGGCTACGACGCGACACGCCGCTGGGGCAACGGCAGGAAGGTCTCGTGCGGGGACTGCCACAACTGGCGTTACGAGATCCTCGACTACGCGATGCAGTACGAGACGATCGGCGGCGTGCAGTACACTCGGCCGCCCGCGAATCGGCGGCCTCACCCGGCCACGCGTGAGATGGTCGCCGGCGGCTACGGCGGCGAGGATGGCAAGGGCGGGCTGTGGGGCGTGGCGCCGGTGGGCACTCTGTCTCCCGGTACCACGTGCCAGGACTGCCACATGCCACGTACGTACAAAGAGGACATGCCCGCCAACGATGACGGATCCAACGCCGCGACTCGCATGTCGCACCGTTTCCACGTCACGTATCCGGGTGACGCGATTCGCTGGAAGCTGCGGCCCAACGGCGACTCGTGCGCCGGAAGCTGCCACAAGGCCGAAGCCGCCGACTACACACGTGCGGACTTCCAGGCGTGGATCGATCAGAAGCGTTCGGCGCTGAGCACCGCGTCGGCCGATACGTCCGCGTCGCTTGCCGTCGCGTGCACCGACCTCGGCCTGTCGCCGATGCGCTCGCTCGAGTCGACTCAGCCGACGAGCGGGCCGGCGGCGGCGCTCGACCCCGCGCGGTGGGCGATGCTGCAGCACGCCGCCCAGAACTTCGAGATGATCACCCGAGACGGCTCCGGCGGATTGCACAACCCCGACTACGCGTTCGCTGGCTTCGCGAAAGCGAGGCTGTGGGCGCAGTCCGAGACGGTCACGCTGGTGGCGACTCTCGGCGCGGGGCCGGCTCTGGGCGAGGGCATGACCGTCTCCGGCTCGCTGCACGGCGCGGGCGGGGTGCCGATGGCAGGCGCGGCGATGGTGCTCGAGACCAGCGTCGACGGCGGCTCGACGTGGACGCTAGTGGTCAGCGGCAAGGCGAGCGGCTCGGGCAGCTTCGCCCTCGCGACGGGTCGCATAGTTGGTAGCCGCCTCCTCCGGGTGCGCTTCACGCCGTCGGAAGGCGTCGACTACGTCTCCTCGGCGATGGCGGTCGACGTTCCGGTCACGATGTTGACGGCGGTTCCGGCTTCGGTCGCGAGCACGTGGACGAACACCGCCAGCGCCCTCGTCTCGCTGAACGCCACGCCCGGAGGCTCGCTCACGTTCTACTCGCTCAGCGGAGCTACCGTCCGGCCGATCGCGCTGTATACGGGCGCGTTCACCATCGCCGCGCAAGGTGAGACCGACGTCCACTTCTGGTCGACGAACGCCGATGGGACCGAAGCGACGCACGACGTTCCCGTACGGATCGATCGCAGCAACCCGCAGATCTACTCGGATGCGGCGGCCGGTTATGAAGACACCGCGCGGGTGCACATCTGGGCGATGGACCCAGGGGCGGGCGTCGATCACCTCTTCGTGCGCTTCCGCGGAGCGAGCTGGACGATTCACGGGTCGAGCTTCGCGCTCACGACACATGCGCTTGGCAAGAACAGCCTCGCGATGCAGGCGACCGACGGGGCGGGCAAGGGCGTCAGCAAGACAGTCGTCGTCTGGGTCCGCACGGCGCCGAAGCTCAGCGGCACGCCCGCGACCACGAGGCGCATCCGCCGCCGCGGCAGCGTCGCGTTCTCGGTGAAGGTCAGGAGCCATCTCGGCGCTGCGATCGCCGGCCAGGCGGCCATGCTGCAGCGCTGGAGCGCTCGGGGCTGGGTGACGGTCAAGACCGTCACCACGAACTACGCCGGAGTGGCGACCAAGCGCATGACGTTTTCGGCCAGCGGGACCTCGAGTTGGCGCTGGCATGTGGCGTCTGGCAGCAGATGTCACGCGGCGAGCAGCTACCGCGTGAAGGTGGTCGTGAACTAGCGCCCGCAGCGGATTCCCAGTCTTCGCCGGGCGTCTCTTCGGGGGCGCCCGGCCGCGTTTTCGGCGAGCTTCGCGTGTCACATCTGCGTGCTACACTACCTCGGCTATGGCTATCGATCTCACCTCACTCAACCCTGCACAGCGCGACGCCGTCATGACCACCGACGGCCCTTTGCTCGTGCTCGCAGGCGCCGGCAGCGGCAAGACGCGCGTGCTCACGTACCGCATCGCGCACCTCGTCAGCGACCTCGGTGTCAGCCCGCACGAGATCCTCGCGATCACGTTCACCAACAAGGCAGCGGCCGAGATGCGCGAGCGTCTGGGCGCGCTTGTCGGGCCCAGCGTGCGACCCATGTGGGTGCTCACCTTCCACGCGATGTGTGTGCGGATGCTGCGCCATGAGGCGGAGCTGCTCGGCTTCACGAAGAACTTCACCATCTACGACCAGGACGACTCCAAACGCATGCTCAAAGAGGTCATGCGCGAGCTTGAGATCGACGAGAAGCACTACCCGGTCAACGGCATGCAGCACCGGATCTCCTCGGCGAAGAACGAGCTCGTCACCGCCGAGGGGTTCGCGGCCAAGGCGGTGTCGCCCATCGACAAGAAGGCGGCGCTCGTTTTCCCTCGCTACCAGGTCCGGTTGCGCGGCGCCAACGCGATGGACTTCGACGACCTGCTGCTGGGCGCCTACCGGCTGCTCTCCGAGCACCCGCACGTGCTGCGCGCTTACCAGGAGCGTTTCCGTTTCATCAGCGTCGACGAGTACCAGGACACGAACCAGGCGCAGTACCGCATCACCAACCTGCTCGCCGGCGGCCACGGCAACCTCATGGTCGTGGGCGACGACGACCAGTCGATCTACTCGTGGCGTGGTGCGGACCTGCGAAACATTCTCGAGTTCGAGCACGACTATCCGGCGGCCAAGGTCGTCAAGCTCGAGCAGAACTACCGCTCGACGGCGCGCATCCTCGCCGCCGCCAACGCGGTCGTCGCCAACAACCCGAACCGCAAGCCGAAGACGCTCTTCACCGCCAACGCGGAGGGGGAGAAGATCGCGAGCTACCTCGCGAGCGACGAGCGCGATGAGGCCCGCTTCATCGCCGGTGAGATCGACCGGGTCGGGCGCGCCGAGGACCGCCGCTACACCGACTTCGCGATCTTCTACCGCACCAACGCGCAGTCCCGACAGCTCGAAGACGCGCTTCTGCGCGCGGGCGTGCCCTACCGCATCGTGGGCGGCACCCGCTTCTTCGACCGCGCGGAGATCCGCGACGTGATGGCGTACCTCAAGGCCGTCGTGAACCCCGCCGATGAGATCAGCCTCAAGCGCATCATCAACACGCCGAAGCGCAGCATCGGCGGCACCACTGTCGAGCGTGTCGACGCGGTCGCCCGCGAGCGCGACGTCGGCTTCGAGGACGCGCTGCGCGAGGCGCCCCACGACGACCTGCACCGCGCCGGCGCGCGCACCGCGATCGCCGGCTTCATCGCGCTCATCGACGAACTGCGCTCGATGGCGGGCGATCTGCGCGACGTCGTCGAGATGATCGTCGCGAAGAGCGGCCTGATCGAGGCGCTCGAGGCCGAGCGCACCGACGAGGCCACCGGCCGGGCCGACAACATCCGCGAGTTCTTCGGCGTCGTTGCGGAGTTCTCGGCGGCGCACGAGGCGCCCGACCTGCCGGCGTTTATGGAGTGGCTCGCGCTGCGCACCGATCTCGACGCGCTCGCTGAAGGCGACGACTACGTCACGCTTATGACCGTGCACACCGCCAAGGGCCTCGAGTATCCGGTCGTCTTCGTGGCCGGTCTCGAAGAGTCGATCTTCCCGCACGCGAACTCCATGTTCGACCCGAACGGGCTTGAGGAGGAGCGCCGTCTCGCCTACGTCGCCATCACTCGTGCTCGCGAGCGGCTCTACCTCACCCATGCGCACGCCCGCAGCATCTACGGCACCACGCAGCACAACCCGCCGTCGCGCTTCATCGGCGAGATCCCGGGCGAGCACGTCGCCGCGTCCGGCGTCGGATCGATGGGCGTCTCGGGAAGCGGCTTCGAGAAGCGCGGCGACCGGCACGGCACCTTCGGGCACGGTGCCGGCGGGGGAGCGACCGGCGGTCGGGTCTTCGGCAGCGGCGCGCCTGGCGCTGTCGGCTTCGGCGCGGGTGGCGGTCGCGGCAAGCAGCCCTCGCAACCGGCCGAGACGTTCGCCGTGGGCGATGCCGTCGACCACAAGGCGTTCGGCCGAGGGCGCGTCGTGAGCGTGAAGGGCGACGCCCTCGAGATCCGCTTCGACCGCACCGGAGATACGAAGAAGCTGCTTGTCGGGTACGCTCCTATCGTCAAGATCAAGAGCTAGCGACTAAGCGCTGCTCGCACGACATCGCAGATGACCCGCCCCCCGCATGGAGGACGCATGGGCCCCATCCTCGTGTTCGGCCACAAGAATCCCGACAACGACTCCATCTGCTCGGCGGTGGCGTACGCGCACCTGAAGAACCTCACCGACGCCGAGAACATCTACGTGCCGGCTCGCCTCGGCCCGGTCCCGCGAGAGACGTGCTGGGTCTTCGAGCGCTTCGGCGTCGCACTTCCCGAGGAGATCTCCCACGTCCGCACCCGAGTGCGCGACGTCATGACCGAAGGCCCGGTCACCGTGGGCGTGGGCGAACCGATGTTTACCGCCGGGCGCCTCATGCTCGAACACGGTGTCCGCGCGCTGCCGGTCGTCGACGCCGACGGGCGCGCCGCTGGGCTCGTGAGCGAGCGCGTACTCGCCGAGCGCTACCTCGCCGAGACCGGCATCGAGGGCTTTCGGCGCATGCCGGTCTCCGTGGGCGTCGTCGTTCGCACGCTCGAAGGCGAGCTCGTCTGCGGCGACCCCGAGGCGCTCATCGCGGGCGACGTGCTTGTCGCCGCCTCCGAGCCAACCACGCTCGTCGCCCGGCTGCACGCGGGCGACACCGTGATCGCGGGTGACCGCCTCCGCACGCAGCCGATGGCGCTTGAGGCTGGCGCGTCGTGCCTCATCTCGAGCGGCGGCTTCCGGCCGGCCGACGACGTCGTGGCGCTTGCACGCGCGAAAGGCGCCGCCATCATCGTGACGCCGCTCGACGCCTACGTTGCCGCCCGCCGCATCTCGCTGTCGCACACCGCCGGCGACCTCGTCGACAGCGACGTGCCCATGCTCGGCCCTGAGACGCTGCTCGCCATCGCCGCAGAAGACCTCATCTCGAGTTCGCACCGCGAAGCGATCGTCATCGACGACGCCGAGAAGGTCGTCGGCATCCTCACGCGTACCGATGTCGCACGCGGCGCTCGCCGCCGGGTCGTGCTCGTCGACCACAACGAGATCGCGCATTCCGCCGCCGGCATAGAAGAGGCTGCTGTCATCGAGATCGTCGACCACCACCGCGTGGGCGACGTGCAGACCGCCGGTCCGGTACTCTTCCTCAACGTGCCGGTGGGCTCGACCGCCACGATCGTGGCGACCCGCTACGAGCAACTCGGCGTCGAGATCCCACAGGCGATGGCCGGCGTGCTGCTCGCCGCCGTGCTCACCGATACCGTGCTGCTCAAGTCGCCGACAACCACCGATATCGACCGCGTCGTCGTCGAGCGGCTCGCGAAGATCGCCGGCGTCGATGCGGTCGACTTCGGTATGGAGGTGTTCCGCTCGCGCTCCGCTGGCGAAGTCTTCTCGGCGGATGCGGTGGTGGGGACCGACGCGAAGGAGTTCCGGACGGGGGACAGCGTCGCGCTCATCGCGCAGTACGAGACGGTCGACCCGACCGTCGTGATGACGCACGTCGACGAGGTGCGCTCGGCGATGGAGGCGCGCCTTGCGGCTCGCGGCTACAGCGCCGTCGTGCTCATGGTCACCGACATCATCCGAGAGGGCAGCGAGATCCTCGCCGTGGGCAACACGAGGTTCGTGGAGCGCGCGCTCGGCATCTCGCTCGCCGACGGGCGCGCGTGGATGCCCGGCGTGCTCTCGCGCAAGAAGCAGATCGCGGCCCGTCTCGTGGACGCGGGGATCTAGGGTGAACGCCGCCGCGCAGAGCGCCCCCGCCAACCAGCCCGAGGCGTCGCAGGGCTCCTCACGCGCGCGAATACTGACACCGATCCTTGCAGGGCTCGCCGTCGCGTTCGTGTGCATGACCGGCTACTTCGAGCTGACCGAGGACTTCGCCATCTCGCCGAAGATAGCGGCGTTCGACGCGCACTTCGGTGCGTTCATCCAGTCGTGGCGTACGCCGGCGCTCACGTGGCTCTTTCGAGCGGCGACGCTGAGCGCCGATCCGCTCACGGCGGCCGCTCTCGTGTTCGTGGGGGCCGCAATTCTCATCTGGCTCGGACGTCGCCGAGAAGCGATTCTCGGCGCGCTCATCGTGGTGGGTGGAGCGGCGCTCGGTACTCTCGCCAAGCAGGCGACCGCGCGGCCGAGGCCACCGGCGACCCACGCCATCATCGAGCTGCCGCCGTCATTCGCGTTCCCGTCGGGTCACACCCTCAGCGCACTGCTGCTGTGGACGATGATCGCATTCGCGGTGCTGCGCATCTCGCGCCGCCGATGGCCGCGTGTTCTCGCGGTCGTGATCGGCGCGGTGATGGCCGTACTCGTGGGCACGTCACGCGTCTACCTCGGCGTGCACTGGCCAAGCGACGTGCTCGCGTCGTGGCTTCTCGGCGTGGCGTGGCTGTCCGTCGTCATCGGCGGCTTCCGGTCGTGGGAGCGCTGGCGGGAGAGCCGAGCGCGCTAACGAGCTCTCGGGAAGCGCAGCGTGAAGGTCGTGCCTTCGCCCACCGCCGACGAGACCGCGACGGTTCCTCCACTGCGCTCGACCACGTGCTTGACGAGCGCGAGGCCCAGCCCGGTCCCGCCGCTTTCCCTACTGCGCGCTCTGTCGATACGGTAGAAGCGCTCGAAGATTCTCGCGAGATGCTCCGAGTCGATTCCGGGCCCGGTGTCGGAGACCTCGAGGGTGATGAGAGCGTCCGACGCCTCGACCCGAAGGCGGACGGAGCCGGTCTCGGTGTAGGCAATGGCGTTGTCCACGAGGTTGTCGAGCGCCACCGCGACGTCAGTCACGTCGGCGGCGGCGAACACGTCGATCCCGCGCACGGCCAAAAGGTCCGCTCCGAAGACGAGACCTTTGCGAGCCGCCGCCGTTCGGTGACTGACGAGAACGTTGTCCACCGCCGCGCGGATATCGGTGATCGCCCCCGGCGCGGGCGCGCCCTCGAGCCGCGACAGGTCGAGCAGGTCGCCCACGAGCCGCTTGAGGCGTGCGGCCTCGGCCTCGATCTGGCGAGTGAATGTCAGCGCCATCACGACGTCGCCGTCTGAAGCGGCGGTCTCGGCCGACTCGGCGAGCAGCTGGATGCCGGCGACCGGTGTCTTGAGCTCGTGGCTCGCGTTTGCGACGAAGTCCCGCCGGACGCGGTCGAGGCGCGCGCGCTCGGTGACATCCGAGAGCACGGCGAGGCACCGGCGATTGCCCGCGAGGCGGTCGAGGGGCACCACGAGGAGCCGCAGCGTCGTGCCGCGCGGGTCGGGTTCGAGCTCGGTCGCGCGCGGCTGGTCCTCGCCGAGTCCCGAAACAATCGCCGCCGAGACCGACTCGGGCAGGCCTGCAGAACCGATGGCTGTGTGACGCCACCCGCTGGCCGGGGCGCGGAACATGCGTCCTGTGGCTGCATTTGCGAAGCGGATCGTCTCACCCTCCAGGAGAAAGACCGCATCGGTCAAGCCGTCGAGGGCGCTTCGCAGCGTACGTTGCTCGGCCTCGAGCGCCTCGAGCCGAGCGCGCATCTGGTTGCGCAACGTCGCGAGCGCTTGGGCGAGCATCTGCAGGTCGCCTGGAACCTCCGGGACGTCGACCGAGAGATTGCCTGAAGCCATGCGGCCGGCGATCTCTGATAGCGCAGCCACCGGACGGGATGCCGCGGCACTCGCCGATGCGGCGATGAACAACGCGATCAGCAGCGCGGCAGCAAGAAGGCCGAAGCCAGCCTGCCGAGAACGGCGCACGACCCCCTCGATCTCGGTGAGAGGTTGTGCCACACGCAAAGCGACCGGTTGGCCCGAGACCACCGCAGGTACCGCGACGTAGAGTTCCTCGATGCCCTGCGTCGCCGAGACGCGGCGAGCCGTGCCGATCCGCCCTGCGAACGCTGCCCTGATCTCTGGTCGGTCGCGATGGTTCTCCATAGTGGCCGGACTGGCCTGGGAATCCGCCAGCACGCGTCCGTCCTGCGCCACGATCGTCAAGCGGAGGTCGGTGTTGGCGACGAGCCGGTGCGCGATCAGGTCGGTGGTAGCGCTCGAATCAACCGCCACGAGAGCCCCCGCCTGCGCGACCGCTGTGAGGTTTCGTGTCTGCTGGCGAAGGGCGGCTTGAGTAAGTGGGGCGTAGAGCGACCAGATCCACGCCACCGCGAAGACCGCGGCAATAAGGATGTAGCCGACGATGAGCCGGACTCGGAACGAACCGGTGAGCGTGCGGAAACGCGTCACCGGCGCACGCCGTCCTCGCCGGACTCGGACTTGAGAACCGGCTCGAAGCGGTAGCCCATGCCATGCACCGTGTGCACGTAGATATAGTCGGATGGATCCTCGACCGCTTGGCGCAGCCGGCGCACGTGTACATCGATCGTGCGCGAGGAGGGGAGGTGCTCGTAGCCCCAGACCTCATCGGCGAGCAGCTGGCGCGTCGCGAGCTGGCCTTGACGCTGTGCGAGTGCTACCAGCAGCTGGAACTCCTTGAGACGTAGGCGAACCTGCACCCCGCCCACGGAGACGCGGAAGCTTTTCGGTTCGATGATGAGGTCGCCGACTTCGATGATGCGGTCGTCGGCAAGCGTCTCTTTCGCGCGCACACGGCGCAGGTTCGCTCGGATGCGCGCGAGGAGCTCTTCCATCGAGAACGGCTTCGTGAGGTAGTCGTCGGCACCCGCGTCGAGACCGCGCACCTTGTCGCGCTCGGTATCGAGGGCGGTAACCATGATGATCGCCGTCTCCTTGTCGCTCTCGCGCATCTTCCGGGCGATCTCGTAGCCGTCCATCCCAGGGAGCATGAGGTCGAGCAGCACGAGGTCGGGACAGAACTCTTCGGCAGCGGGGATGGCCTCGAGGCCGTCTGCGACGGAGCGAACGAGGAAGCCTGAGCGCTTGAGGGTATATTCGACCGTCTGTCGGATTATCGGGTCGTCTTCAACGACGAGAATCGATGCCACGTGCGTTCTCCTTCGTCCGTAAGGACCAGGGCGCCGATCAGCCCGCAGGGACTGGCGTAGAGCCATCATTGCACGCACGCGAGGCATCCGAAATCCGTTTTACACACGTTTTACATGTGCGTGGCGAAGTTTACACCGGTGCAACCACTTCGCGCCTAGACGCCCTTAGCATTCCCTTCGGCGGACAGAAGGGTCCGTGCACAAGTGCGGCTGACTTGAAGGGGAGTAACAGTGAAGGTACGTATCGGAATGGCACTCGCGGTCGTTGCCGTGCTGGTTCTGGGCGCAATTGCCCTGACCGGTTGTGGCGGCGCCTCTTCTGGCACCACCTCTGGCTCAACCGGCGCGACGTCTGGCCAGGAGAGCGGCACGATCAACATCTCTGGCTCCGACACCATGGTCAACATGGCTCAGGCTTGGGCCGAGGCGTACGCGACCGTCAACTCGAACGCTGCGATCACCGTCAAGGGTGGCGGCTCCGGCAACGGCATCGCGGCGCTCCTCAACAAGACGGTCGACTTCGCGGACTCGTCGCGTGAGATCAAGCCGGAAGAGATCACCCAGGGTAAGGCCAACGCTGTGAATCCGGTCACGACCGAGGTCGCCCGCGACGGCGTCGTCGTCATCGTCAACAGCGGCAACGCGCTCGCCGGCATCACGAAGGACCAGCTCGGCAAGGTGTACCGTGGCGAGATCACGAACTGGAAGGACCTCGGTGGCGCAAGCGCCCCGATCGTGCTTCTCGGCCGCGACTCCTCCTCGGGCACGTACGCGTTCATCCAGGACGTGGTCATCGGGAAGGGCCTGAACTACGCGAAAAGCATGCGTAGCCTGCAGTCCAACCAGGCCATCGTCGATGAGGTCGCCAAGAACCCCAATGGGATCGGTTACGTCGGTCTCGGCTATGAGAGCAAGTCGATCAAGCCGCTTCCCGTGGGCGGCGTCACCGCCTCCGTCAGCACGGTGCTCGATGGCACCTACCCGCTCTCGCGTGGCCTGAACATGATCAGCAACGGCGACCCGACCGGGTTGGCTGCGGCCTACTTGCAGTGGATACTGGGCCCCGACGGTCAGAAGATCGTCAAGGACCAGGGCTTCGTCCCTCTGAGCAAGTAGACGAAAAGGACATGACACAGCCGTCACCCAAGACGGCGCGCAGAGGCCGCCCGGGATTCTCCCGGGCGGCCGATGGCGTCGTTAAACGCCTGATAGCCGCGTGCGGATGGCTTGCGATTATCATCCTCGGCGCGATCTTCGTCTTCCTGCTGGTCAACTCGGTGAGAGCGATGCGCGAAATCGGTCTGGCCAAGATGATCTCGGGAACCGACTGGTTTCCCACGTCCGAACCGGCTCGCTTCGGTTTCCTCCCCTCAGAAGTCGGTTCGCTGTGGGTCACCGGGGTCTCGCTGCTGCTCGCGGTGCCGATAGGCATCGCGGCATCGGTCTATCTCTCGGAGTTCGCCAAAGGCCGGTTCAAGGAGATCGCGAAGTCGATCGTCGAGTTCATGGCCGCCGTCCCGTCGGTCGTGCTGGGGCTCCTCGGCGTCGCGTATGTGGCTCCCGTCATCCAGCAGACGTTTCACGTCGAGTCCGGGCTCACTGCGCTTACCGCGGGTATCGTCGTGGGCATCATGTCGATGCCCACGATCATCTCGATCTCCGAGGACGCGCTGCACAGCGTACCTTCGGCGCTGAGGCAGGGTTCGCTTGCGCTCGGCAACACGAGCTGGCAGACGACGTACAAGGTTACGATCCCAGCTGCGTCGAGCGGCATCTTCGCGGCGGTCATGCTCGGCCTGGGCCGCGCCATCGGCGAGACGATGGTCGTGCTCATGCTCGCGGGTAATGCGGGCATCATCCCGAGTTCACCGCTCGAAGCGGCGCGCACGATGACCGGCACGATCGCGCAGGAAATGGGCGAAGTCGTGCGAGGAGGCACGCACTTCTCGGTCCTCTTCGCGATGGGCCTCGTGCTCTTCGCCATCACATTCGCGATCAACCTCGCGGCCGACGTGGTGCTCGAGCGTCAGCGAAAGATGTGGCGCCGATGACCGATCGTGTGATGACTCGCAACCGAGTCCGGCGCGCTCGCGCCGTCGAGGCGATCGCGAAGTTTGTGATGGGCGCCTGCCTGCTGTTTGCGGCCGGCATGACCGTCGCGATCATCGGCATCATCATCTACCGAGGCGCGCCCTCCATCTCGTGGGCGTTCCTTTCGCAGATGCCGAAACACCAGATGACCGCAGGCGGCATCTGGCCTGCTATATGGGGCACGCTTATGCTCACGCTCGGCACAGCACTCTTCGCCGTGCCGGTGGGCATCGGCGCTGGCATCTACCTCTCTGAGTATGCGCGGCGGGGTGCCGGGACGCGACTGGTACGCCTCTCCATCGCGAATATGGCCGGCGTCCCTTCCATCGTCTACGGCCTCTTCGGCTTCTCCCTGTTCGTGGTGGCACTCAAGTTCGGAACGTCGCTCATCTCTGGCGCGCTCACCCTTGCCTGCCTCACGCTGCCCGTCATCATCGGCGCAACAGAGGAAGCGCTGCGGCAGGTTCCGCAGGACCTTCGGCAGGCGTCGCTTGCTCTTGGTGCCACGAAGCTGCGTACGACGCTTCGGGTCGTTCTTCCCGCCGCAGCGCCCGGCATCGTGACCGGCTCTATACTCGGCCTCTCGCGCGCGGCCGGCGAAACCGCGCCGATCATCTTCACGGCGGTGGCGTTCTTCGCGCCGCTGCCCAAGACACCGCTCGATCCGGTCATGGCGCTGCCGTACCACCTCTACATCATGGCCACGCAGGCCGTGAAGCCCGCACCGACCGTCGTGTGGGGCACCGCATTTGTACTCGTCGCCGGCGTTACGACCGCAGGAGTGCTCGCGGCCGCCTGGCGTTCTCGGCAAAGGAGCAGGATCCGATGGTAGACAGCGGCGAAACCCTCAGTTCGGCACGCAGCGCCAGCAGCGGTACGTTCGACCTGCGCGACGTATCGGTCACATACGGCAAGGAGACCGCTTTGGCCGGCGTGAACCTGCACATCCCGCCGCAGGCGGTCACCGCGCTCATCGGCCCGTCGGGCTGCGGCAAGTCGACGCTTTTGCGCTGCCTGAACCGCATGAACGACGAGCTGGGCAACGCGAAGGTGGGCGGCAAGGTCCTGCTCGACGGCGTCGACATCAACGCGCGCGACATGGACTCGGTCGATCTGCGGATGCGCGTGGGCATGGTCTTCCAGCGTCCGAACCCCTTCCCGATGACGATCTTTGAAAACGTCGCCTTCGGTCCGCGAACGCAGGGGATCCGCAACCGCGCGGAGCTCGATGGCATCGTCGAGGAATCGCTCAAGCGCGCGGCGTTATGGGGAGAGGTGAAGAACCAGCTCAAGAAGCACGCATTCGACCTCTCGGGCGGCCAGCAGCAACGGCTCTGTATCGCGCGGGCGCTGGCCACGCAACCCGAGGTCCTGCTCATGGACGAGCCGGCGTCAGCGCTCGACCCGATATCCTCACAGCAGATCGAGGACACGATCGCCGAACTCAAGGAGAGCGTGACCATCGTCATCGTCACGCACAACATGCAGCAGGCGGCCCGGATCAGCGACCAGACAGCGTTCATGCTCCGCGAGTCGATGGAGCGCCCTGCCGCACTCATCGAGGTGGGCGAGACGAAGATCGTCTTCACCGCTCCTCACGACAAGCGCACTGAGGCCTACATCACCGGCCGCTTCGGCTAGGCGGGAGCCGGCTGGGGCCGCGAAGCGGCGGCACATGCGAGACACCAAGCGCCCCGCCCGATTGCTCGGACGGGGCGCTCAGTTTCGTGGAGTGCCGCATGGGGGTGTGGCTACTCCAAAACTCCGGAAGCACCCGAGGGGGGGTTGGGCACTTCCTTGTCAAACCGAGGGGGCGTCACCCATCTGAGGGGGGAGGTAGACAGGTCGCCAACCCTCGCCAGAGATGCAAGCAATGTATGTGCCAGAGGCGCCTTACGGGAGTATCATTTCGCTCGGCGAGCGATGGAAAATCATGTCGTGTCAGACCGGCGCCAGCCATACTCGGAGGAGCACATGAGCGAGTTCACGATCCGGCCGGCGAAGACGACCGATGCCCGGGCCGTCAACGACATCTACAACCACTACGTGGGCTGTTCCACGGCGACGTTCGACACTGAGGAGATGACCCTCGGGCGCCGCGTCGCCTGGCTCGCCGAGCACACCGGCCCGCACCCAGCGCTCGTCGCCGAGAACACCGCTGGCGCCGTGGTCGCGTGGGGGTCGCTCTCGCGTTGGGGGCAGCGCGCGGCCTACAGCCACTCAGTCGAGATCTCGATCTACGTCGCCGCTGAACACACCGGTCGCGGCGCCGGGCCGGCGCTCTCCGAAGCGCTTCTCGGCGAGGCGAAGCGGCTCGGGCATCACGCGGTCATCAGCCAGATCGTGCACGAGAACGAGGCGTCGATGAAGATGGCATCACGCCAGGGATTCGAACGCGTGGGCACGCTCAAGGAGGTCGGGCGCAAGTTCGATCGGTGGCTGGACGTCGTACTCATGGAATATGTGATCGCGGCCGACGAGTGATCCCGGCGCATCCCGCGCGTTGGCACCCATGTCGCTCTCGGTTCCGGAGCCTATACTGGCCGAGGCGAAAGGAGGGCACGTGCGCATTCTGATGGTGATCCGTCCCGCTTCGGGCGGGATGAAAGAGCACGTGCTCACGTTGTGCCGGGGGCTCGTCGCGCGCGGCCACGAGGTCGAGCTCGCTACTGCCGCGACCTCCGAGATCACCGACGCGGCGCGCTTGGCCGGATTCGCCGTACACGAGATCCCGCTGGTCGGCCCGCTCAACCCGATCCAGGATCCGCGAGCGGTCCGCGTTCTGGCGCGCCTCGTACACTCGGGCGGCTACGACATCGTTCACGCCCACGGCTTCAAGGCCGGGTTTATCGGCAGGTTGGCCGTGCGGATGGCGGGCGGCCTTCGGCGGCCGTTCATCGTCACTGCGCACAACCACGTGCTGACCCGCACCGACACGGCGAAGACCGCCCGCTGGCGCTACCGGACCGTGGAGCGCGCGCTCGAGCGCTACGTCACGCGCTACATCGCCGTCTCCGAGTCGATTGCCCGCGAACTCCTGCACTCGTACAACCTCCCCGCCGAGAAGGTCGTCGTCGTCCCCAACGGTGTCGACGTCACTCCCTTCCTCTCAGAGCAGGACCCGGCTGCCGCGCGAGAGTCGCTCGGCGTGCCTGTGGATGCGCCGGTCGTGGGGCTCGCCGCGCGCTTCTCGGCGCAGAAGGGGTTGCGCGACCTGATCGCTGCCACGCCGGAGCTCGTGCGTCGCGTGCCGGGGGTGCGGGTCGTGATCGGCGGCTCGGGGCCGCTTGAGAGCCAGCTTCGCAGCCAGGCGATGGCGCTTGGAGTGGGCGACGTGATCGTGTGGCCGGGTCACGTGCTCTCGATGCCGAGGTTCCTCTCGGCGCTCGACGTGTTTGTGTCGCCGGCGACCACCGAGGCGTTCGGCATCGCGCTCATCGAGGCCGCGGCTGCCGGCGTTCCCACGGTCGCGACGCGCGTGGGTGGCGTGCCGGAGGTCATCATTGACGGCGAGACCGGGCTGCTTGTGGCGCCGCACGATCCGACCGCGCTCGCGCAGGCCGTGGTCGGGCTGCTCGAGGACCGTCACACGGCGATCAAGCTCGCTGAGCACGCACGCCGCCGCGCGATCGTCGAGTTCTCGCCGGAGCGCATGGTCGACGGCACGATCGCCGTCTACGAAGACGCGCTCGCCGCCGCGAAGGCGCGCTGAGCGAGCCGCACTGCCTCGCCTCGCTGCGTCTGCATCCCAGCGAGCGCTTACTCCACCGTCCCGTAGCGCCGAGACAGCCCGTGCCCCACGATCGCCGAGTTGAGCTGGTCGGCAAGACGGTAGCGGGTGTAGGGGACCGGCGGCAGGTTGTTGACGATCTCGAACAGGACCTCGGGCAGGTCGTAGGTCTGCGCGCGCAACAGCACGTCGAGCCGGCTCACGCATGGAGCGTCGCGGAACAGGCTGTCCATGAAGCGTGCGAGGAGCTCGCGATCGTCGTCGGGCATCGAGCTAGAGCTCTGCTTCCGGTGAGGTGTTGGAAGCGACAGTGTAGCGCGACTGGGAGTGAAGTCCACACGCCTGCGCCGACCGCCGATAGCTACGCCTTCCGCACGACCTTGAGCGCGTGGTCCCAGGCGCCGCTCGCGCGACCGATCGTCAGCCACACGAGCCCGAGCGACTCGATTCCGCGCGGCTATCAGCTCGCCCATATCGACCGGGTCCCACCCGAAGTCGCGCAGGATCTCGGCGACCACGTCTCTGGCGCCTTCGTCGTCACCGGCGATGAACGCCGATGGTGGTCCGCCGGGAAACACCGGGTCGACCATCGATTCGACGCCCACGTAGTTGAGCGCCTTGACCACTCTGGCCCGTGGCGCCCACGCCTGGACCTGTTCCGCCGCCGAGGAGTCACCGCCGAACAGGAAGATCATGCGTCCCTGAGCGTCGGTGCCGATCGGGTTCGAGGTGTCGATGACGATCTTGCCGGCGAAGTTGGCCGGCCCGGCGAGGGCAAAGGCGTTCTCGGCGCCGCTCCACTTCGGGCAGAAGACGAGCAGTTCGCCGAAGCGTGCGGCTTCCGCAAACGTGCCGAGCAAGGCGTTCTCGCCGGTGGATTCGCGCCACTCGAGAAGCTCGGGCTTCTCGGGATCGCGGCTTCCGACCATCGCGCGGTGACCGTGCGCGACGAACCCGGCGCCCAGCGTCCTGCCGACCCTTCCCGACCCGATGAGTCCGACGTTCATGAGCGCCTCCAGACGGTACGTTCGGCCTGAGGAGGATGTACCCAGTAAGAGCCTTGGACTCGGCGAGACGGTGCGTGCCGAGCAGCGGCGGCGACTAGCCGAGCCACCCCGTGATCGCAGCCTCGACGCTCTGGCGTCCGGCGGCCACCACGTCGCTGAAGCGCACCGTGGCCTCGTCGAGCTCTGCCAGTGCGCGCGGCACGCAGGCGCCGTCGCCCGCGATCGTCTGGACGCGTGCGAGCAGCTCGACGCCGGTCAGCCCGTCGTAATCGCTTGGCAGCGCGTCCGCGTACGTCGTGCCGAGCAGCGCCTTGAGCACGTCGGCGCCGAATTTCGCCCAGTGCGCCGTCGAGACCACCAGCACCGGCGCGTCGCCCTGGACGCGCTCGGCGATCTCCCATGCGACGGCCGTGTGCGGGTCCATCAGGTAGCCGGTTTCGTCGAAGACGCGCTTGATCGTGCCGAGCGAGTCGTCGTTGCTCACGAAGTCGCCGGTGAGCAGCTCGCGTACCGCTTTGAAGGTCTCGGGATCGACCTGGAAGCGCTGGTGCTCGGCGAGCTCGGCCATCCAACCCCGCACGGACTCGGGGCCGGCGAGGTGGAAGAGGAGCCGCTCGAGGTTGGACGAGATGAGGATGTCCATCGACGGGCTGGGCGTGGTCACGAAGTCCCGGCCGGAGATATCGTAGATGCCGGTGGCGATGAAGTCCGCGAGCACGTTGTTCTCGTTGCTCGCGCAGATCAGCCGGCCGATAGGGACGCCCATCAGCTTCGCGTAGTACGCGCCGAGGATGTTGCCGAAGTTGCCGGTGGGCACGCACACGTCCATCGGTTCGCCGGGCTTGAGGCCGCCCCCGGCGACCATGTCGGCGTAAGCGCTCACGTAGTAGACGATCTGCGGCATGAGCCGGCCCCAGTTGATGGAGTTGGCGCTGGAAAGGTGGAGGCGCTTCTCGGCGTGGAGCCACTCGTTGAAGGGCTCGTCGGCGAAGGCGGCCTTGACCGCGGACTGGCAGTCGTCGAAGTTGCCGCGCACGCCGAAGACGGCCACGTTGTTCCCGTGCTGCGTCACCATCTGCGCGCGCTGGATGTCGGAGACGCCGTCGGCCGGGTAGAAGACGATGATGCTCGTGTGGTCGCGGTCGGCGAATCCCTCGAGTGCGGCCTTACCGGTGTCGCCGCTCGTGGCGACCAGGATCAGCACGTCGTCCTCGAGCTCACCACGCTCCTGCTTGCGCTCGACCGCTTCCGAGAAGAACAGCGGCATGCACTGGAGCGCCATGTCCTTGAACGCGCTCGTGGGACCGTGCCACAGCTCGAGCACGTGCATCCCTGCGACGACTTCCTCGACCGGAGCGATGCGCGGGTCGTCCCACTGCGCGCCGTACGCCTCCTTCATGAGCGCCTCGATGCGACCTGTCGGCAGGTCGACGCCGAAGCGCGCGAACACCGAGGCCGCGCGGCGCCAGTACGGCATCTCCGAAAATGCGAGGATCTCAGGGAGCGAGAGTTGCGGGAGCGACTCGGGAACGTAGAGCCCACCGCCGGGCGCGATGCCTTTGACGACCACGTCGCTGTAGGCAGGCCGGGCGGCGTCGAGGCCGCGTGTGTCTCGGTAGACCATGGTGATCATGGGACTCTCTTCGTGCAGAGGGACGTCGAGGTCGATTCTACCCGAGGCTCACCGCGGGCGGCGTCGTTACGGCGGATCGATCTGCAGCTTGACCTTGCTCCTGTGGGCACCGGACGGGATCGTGGAAACGATGAAGTGACCGGAGTCGCCGTTGTCGTTGATCGCTTCCAAGAGCGCGTTCGGTCCGTCGGTTGTGAGGAAGTCGATCTCTTGTGAGTCCGCCACGGGCTGGTAGACGATCGAGCTTTCCGGAAGGCCCTTGGCGACCTCGGCGACACCCAGACATACGCCCCGCATCCAGAACACCAGCCGGCCTTCGGCACCGCGCTTCTCCTCTGATCGTACTGACCGTCAGTCGCTTGGCGGGTTGCCCTTGTGACACGTGCAGTAGACGGTCAAATAGTTGTTCGGATGGCACGTGGCGCACGGGCGGTTCAGGTAGTTGTGGAAGGTCCGTGGGTGGTTGAACTGAGTGAACGGCACGGACGCGTCGCCGTGGCACTGGCGGCAGTTGTCGCCGAAATGGTTCGCCGGTGCATCGTGGCAGAAGGCGCACTGCAGTTTCGCCTGGTCGTGGCAGTTCTGGCAGGGCACCGGTTTGTGTCCCGGGTACACGCTGCCCATCCCGGTCAGACTCCGGAACTGCTGGCCCACGTAGTCCGCGCCTGCGGCCGCGTTCTTGGTGTTGAGCAGGCCCACCGCCTCGATCGCCGAGAATGAGACCTGGTGGCCGGTGATCGCATGACATTTCGCACACGAGATCCCGCGGGCGGTGTGCTGGGCGTGCTTGAACCGTCCGACCACCTTCAATGCCGCATTGGGGTGGCAGCGCAGACATCGGCTATCGGGGACGTCGGCGTTGTAGTTCGGGAACTTCGCGTTTGAGAAGAACTGCGCGTAGACCTCCTGCAAGGCAGCGAACTTGTGCAGGAAACGGGCCGGATAGCCAGCGTCGACGTGGCAGTCGATGCAGGTCGCGTGTATCGCGTGCGGGCCCGACACGTACGCTTGATAGAACGGCTTCATTCCGTGGCAGGTCTGGCAGAAGGCGGGCTGGTCGGTGGCAAGCGCCAACGGGAAGAAGCCGACAACAAGAATTGCCAGCACGATGCCGGCGGTGATCAGGAACTTCCGGTTGATGAAGTCGAAACGCTTGCGCGCGCTCTTCTTCGGCCGTCCGGGCTTTGAGGATGTCTTCGGACGAGCCTTCTTCGCAGCAGCCACGCAGCCTCCCACACGATCGGCGTATCGGTTCCCTGTGCATCCTTCCATATCGCGGCGGTCTTTGCCCACTCGTTTCTCACGGTATGTGCGCTAAGCCTTACCTCGGCCGCCCGAACCCAACCGTGATCGCCTTGTTCGGGCAGGTGTCGACGCAGGTCTCGCACATGAAGCACTCGGTCGTGCGCATCGACCCGGCCTGCACCATCTCCGTTACCGGCAGCTGCATGGGGCAAGCCTTCGTGCACGACCCGCACGCGGTGCATTTAGACGGATCCGCGGCGAGCATCAGGCGCGGCACATGGATCGCATGGCCGATCTTCTCGGCGACGATGCCCCAGATGCCGAAGGGGCACAGGTAGCGGCAGAAGCCACGGCGGCCGAGGGCGGCGGGGGCGAGCGTGAGACCGACGAGCAGGAAGTAGGTGATGAGGTTGCCGGCCTCGGTAACCGAGACGCCGGTCTCGGTCATGTACAGCGGGTTGAACCGCGTCCAGCCGCCGGTCGCGATGGCGATCCCGAAGACCGCGGCGACCCAGGCGCCCCATAGAGCGTACTTAACGGCTGGAAGGAAGCGGATGCGCCTGAGCGGGCGGATCGAGACCGACTCCCAGAGCTGCTGTAGGCCGTTGAACGGGCATGCCCAGCCGCAGAACGAGCGGCCGAGAACGAATGCGGTCGCGAAGACCGCGAGCCAGAAGACGAGAGAGAAGGTCGCGACGCGCTCGGCGGTGCCCGAGGTCATGAGGTAGGGCGAGTAGTAGTTGAGGGTGATTGGTAGTGCGAGGAAGAAGAGCGCGAGAAGGAGCCGGCGCAGCTTCTGACGGCGGGTGTTCATGGGATCACGACTTCTTTCGGTAGCCGGCGAGCACGGCATCGACGCCAGCGAGAGCGAGCGTGTCGAGGTCGCCGACCACGTGGCTGAGGTTGCGTGCCGTGAGTGACGCGTGGCCGTGGCACAGCGCCCACAGCGCGTAGGCCATACCGCCGGCGCCGGCATTCGCGCGATCGACGAACTCCCCGCTGGCGAGCCCATCGGCGCACGCGCCCACGATGAGCGTGAACGGCCGTGCGACGCCGAGATACGCCTCCCAAGTCGTGGGCGGGTTCTCCAGGCACTCGAAGATGAGGCGGTACTCCTGCGGGCGATCGCTCGAAAACGAGAGGTAGGCGCGGCTCAGCTGGCGCAGCCGTTCCGTCGCCGAGCCGTCGTCGGGCACGGCATCCAGATATGCTGAAAGTTCGTCGAGGGCGCGGAGCGCGAGCGCGAGCACGAGGGCTTCTCGGCGGGGGAAGTGGTTATAAAGCGCCGAGGGGGCGAGCTCGGCGCGTCGGGCGACCTCACGCAGCGAGAACGCGTCGGGGCCGGACTCGAGGACGACCGACGTGGCAGAGGCGAGGATCTCGTTTCGGGTGCGCTCGCCTCGGACGGTGGGCGGTACCATGTGCAGCTCCGTTTCGGTTCGCTGAAAAGAACGGCGTTCGTAATATGAACGCTGTTCATATTAGGTCCGTGGATGTCGCTCGTCAAGCGGTTCGGGCCGCTGGTGGGGTACGATTTCTGTAGCGAACCGATGACGCGGAGAAGAGGGCGCATGAAGTACGTGGTCGTGATTCTGGACGGCGCCGCCGGATGGCCGCTTGCCGAGCTCGGCGACAAGACGACGCTTAAGGCCGCTGCAACGCCGAACCTCGACGCGCTCGCGCGGACGGGCCGCGTGGGGCTCGCACAAACGGTCCCGGCCGGGGCCGAGCCGTCCTCCTCGGCGGCGTGCACGTCGATCCTGGGCTACGACCCCATCGCGGATTACGTGGGACGCGGCGCGATCGAGGCGGCCAGCATGGGCATCAGCCTGGCCGCCGATGAGGTCGCGTTGCGGGTCAACACCGTCAACATCGATGGCGGCACCATGAGGTCCTACGCGGCCGGCCACATCGCGACCGAGGAGTCCAACGCGATCATCAGCGACATCGCGACCTCGCTCGACGACGACACCTTCAGGCTCCACCCTGGCGTGGCATACCGGCACATCCTCGTGGTCAAGGGCCACCCTGAGCTGCTCGAACTTGAGTACACGCCCCCGCACGACATCTCGGACCAGCCCGTCGCGGGCCACCTGCCAAGCGGCCCCGGTGCCGATTTGCTGCTCGACTTCATGGAGCGAGCGCGCCCGCTGCTCGCCAACAGCGCCGTGAACCGGTGCCGCGCGGCCGATGGCAATCTGCCCGTCACCGACCTGTGGCCATTCTGGCCTGGCGTCGCGCCGAGCGGCATGCTTCCCTTCGCCGAGAAGTGGGGGGTGAGCGCCGCGATGACGAGCGGCGTCGACCTGCTCGGCGGGCTTGCCGTGCTCGCGGGCATGGACCGGCTCGATATCCCGGGCGTGACCGGCGACTCCGGCAACGACTACGCTGGCCAGGCCGAGGGCGGGCTCGCGGCGCTGTCCGACCACGATCTCGTGGTCATCCACGTCGAGTCGCCTGACGAGGAAGGTCACGCGGGCGACGTCGCATCGAAGCTCGCCGCGATCGAGGCGATCGACCGCGAGGTGGTCGCGAGGGTGGCAGCCTTCGCTGCCGGCCGCGATGATGTGCGCGTGCTGGCGATGCCGGATCATCCCACGCCGGTCGCGATCAGGACGCACGTGGGCGAGCCTGTGCCGTTCCTGCTGTGGGGAGCGGGCATCGAGCCCAACGGCGCGAGCGCCTACAGTGAGATGGATGCGAAGGCGACCGGACTCCTGCTCGACCCCGGCCGCCTCGTGATGGACGAGCTTCTGGGCTAGATCTTGCCCGCGAGCATCCTGCCGAGCGAAGACGCGCGGTCGCGCTCCCACTCGTCGAAGGACTGCCGCGCCCAGCCGCCGGTCAGCGAGAGCGAGCCGACAGTGCGGATGCCGCCTGAGTCGAGCGCGTGACGCAGCTCGCGGATGGGGCCGGTCGTGTAGCCGAAGAACGTCGCGAGCGGTTCCGGCGCCTTGCACGCCGTGATGATGACCGCCCGCTTCGCCGCGCGCACGTGGGGCGCCTGCGGCACGTCTCGGTGGGTGAGGCCCGGCAGGATCAGCTGGCCGGTCTGAGGGAAGAAGCGCGCGAGACGGTCGAGGAGCGCCTGCGTGGGAGCGTCGGGACGGCGGAAGTACGAGGGGAGCCCGAAGATGACGCCGTCGGCTTCGGCGATGCGTTCGGCCAGCTCAGGGAGGTCGTCGGGAATCTTGCAGGCTCCCGTGTAGCGGCACATGCCACAGCCGGTGCACGACCGGACGGAGAGGTCTGCGAGGCGGATTCGGGAGACAGTGGCCCCGGCCGCCTCAGCTGAGCGGGCGGCCTGTTCGACAGACTGGCTGACAACTCCACGAACTGGACTTGCGTCGATCGCGACTATCCGCACGATGCGCTCCTCACGTTCTGGGCACAGCTTGTCATGCCTGCGCCCATCCGAACAGGGTTTTCTGCGTTCCAGGGTCAGAAATCTCCGATGAGGGCAGGTGCCCCTCGGAGATGGCCTCCATTGTGTCGTCGAGCCAGTCGATCGTGGCGCGCTCGGTGGCGATGGCACCGTCGCAGGCCGCCTGCCGCATCGCCGAGATCCGGGGAGCCACGCTGTCGTCCTGCGCAAGTTCGATCGCCTCGGCACGAAGCTCCTCGAGTCGCGTTTGGTGCGCGGTCCTTCGCTCGCCGAGAAGATCGCTGATTTCGGTGTCAGACAGCTCACCGGAGAAGTAGACCTGGAGCAGGAAGCCGTCGCGTGGCGCCGGAAGCGCGACTGCGGCCCCTAACCACTGGAGGAATGCTTCTCGGCCCGCAGGCGCGATCTCATAGACCTTGCGATCGGGCCGTCCCACCTGCTTGCGGAGTTTCACGGCGACGAGTCTGTCGCTACGGAGCCGTTCGAGCGTGCGGTAGATCTGCGCCTGATCGGCGGTCCAGAAGGCTTTCGCCTCGATGTCGAAGCAGCGCGTCTTCAGGTCGTAGCCTGAGCGCGCTTTCGTGTTCAAGAACCCGAGAATCGCGTGTTCGAGAGACATTCCCCGACCCATCAGCGGATATAGGACAAAACATATAGTAGACAAGTCCCATATAGAATACAAGTATCAAGCTGAAGTTGAGGAATGACAAAAACGCCCTGCTAGACAGGGTCAAAGAATCACTCAAGGGGAGGTTGATGGGCTACGAGTCGGCGAACTGCGCGGCGTGGAGTCCTGCGAACGCCCCATTCGCAGCCAGGAGGTCGGCGTAGGTGCCTTCCTCGGCGATCGAGCCGGATTCGATGACGAGAATGCGGTCCGCATCGCGCACAGTGGAGAGCCTGTGGGCGATGATGAGCGCGGTCCGGCCGGTCAGGATGCGCCGCAGTCCTCGTTGGATCGCGAGTTCGGTGCGCGTGTCGACCGAAGACGTCGCTTCGTCGAGAACGAGGATCGCCGGGTCGCCCACGACAGCTCGCGCGAAGGCGATCAGCTGGCGCTGGCCGGTCGAAAGCGTGGCGCCGCGCTCGGTGACCTGTGTGTCGAAGCCGTCCGGCAGGCGCTCGATGAAGTCGAGGGCGCCTGCGAGTTCTGCAGCGTTGCGGACCTCCTCGTCTGAGGCGTTGAGGTTCCCGTACCGGATGTTGTCGGCGATCGTGGCGGAGAACAGGAACGGGTCCTGCAGGACGATCCCGAAACTGCGGCGCAAGCTGGAGAGCGTGACGGCGCGCAGATCGTGTCCATCCAGGGTGACCGCGCCACTCGTCGGGTCATAGAAGCGCAGGACGAGATTGAGCAGCGTCGTCTTGCCGGCTCCTGTTTCGCCAACAACGGCAACGCTCTGACCTGCGGGGATGACGAGATCGAGCGCATGCAGGACTTCGCGGCCGGTGTGGTAAGTGAAGTTGACGTCGGCAAACTCGATCCGGCCGTCGACACGGCCAAGATCGAGCGCTTCCGGTGCATCGGCGACCTCGACCGGCGTGTCGAGGAGCGCGAAGACGCGCTCGCCTCCCGCCAGCGCGGCCTGCGTGTCGGAATACAGCGACGAGAGCTGGCTGATCGAGTTGAAGAACTGGCGCGCGTAGCTGAAGAACGCTACGACGATACCGACGGTGATGACGTGCCGCGTCGCGAGATACCCACCGAGTGCGGCTACGAGCGCCGTGGCGAGCGCGGAGATCAGTGCGAGCACCGGCGAGAACGCCGAGGAGACTGCGGCGGCGCTCACACTCGCGTCGCGGTTGGCGGCGTTGCGCTGCGTGAACTCGGACCGGTTGCGGTCGGTGCGGTTGAACGCTTGGGCGACCTTGATGCCGCCGATCTCCTCGGCGAGTGTCGCTGAGACGTCGCCGATCGCTTCCTGGCGCTCTCGGAACGCGCGCCTCGCGATGAGGCCGAACAGCCTCGTCACGCCGATCATGACCGGCACGACGAGGAGCGTCGCGAGGCTGAGCTGCCAGTTCACCCACAGCATCGCGGCGAGCGTGGCCACAAGCCCGACACCCGAGCTGAGCAGGCGGCGGAATCCTTGGGCGAGGAACGAGTCGACCTGGCTGATGTCGTTGATGAGCCGGCTCATGAGATCGCCTGACTCGACCGACTCGAAGTACCCGACGTCGAGCTGTTCGATCTTGGCAATGACGTCGGCCCGTGCGCCGAAGAGCGCGCGCTGTCCGGCGTCGCCGAGTGCGAGGATCTGCTGGCGCGTCGCGAACCAGCCGAAGATCGGCGCGGCCACGAGCGCGACTCCCGGAGCGACGAGGGGGCCAACGCCGGTGCCGGCGGCTGCGGCCGCGATCGCAGCATCGATGATGCGCCCGGTCAGCGCCGGCGTGACCGCAGAAGCTGCCGAGGACAGCACAACCCAGACAGCGCCTCCAACGAGGTCGGCCCGGTACGGCATGAGGTAGCGCGCGAGCCGAAGAATCGTTGCGCGCGCCGAGACCGGCCGCTCGGTCTTCGCGAGCGAACTCAGCCGTCCGCCACTCCCTGGCCCGCCATGCGTCATCGGCGCTCACCGCCGTGGGGCGCGGGATCATCAGTGGTGATGAGCTGGCTTGCCGCGATCTCGGCGTACAGCCCGCTGCGCTCGAGCAGCTCCTCGTGGGTGCCGGAGTCCACCATGCGGCCCTCGTCGATCACGAGGACGACGTCGGCGCTCCGGGCGGTCGAGAGTCGCTGCGCGATGACGAACGTCGTCCGGCCATCCATGAGGCGGTCGAGCTGGGTGCGGATCGCGGCCTCTGTCGCCGAATCCACCGAGGAGGTCGAGTCGTCCATCACGAGGATCCGCGGATCGATGAGGAGCGCACGCGCGATCGCGACGCGCTGGCGCTGCCCGCCGGAAAGCTTCACTCCGCGCTCGCCGACGCGCGTGTCGTAGCCGTCGGGGAGATCGCAGATGAACTCGTCGGCTTGGGCGGTGCGGGCTGCGGCTTCGACATCGGTCAGTGTCGCCTCGGGTCGACCGTATGCGATGTTCTCGCGCACCGTGCCCGAGAACAGCAGGCTGTCTTGCATCACGAAGCCGATCTGACCGCGCAGCGACTCGAGCGTGGCGTCGCGCACGTCCACGCCATCGACGAGCACCGCGCCGGAGCTTGTGTCGTAGAAGCGCGGAATCAGGTTGACAAGGCTCGTCTTGCCCGACCCGGTGGCCCCTACGACAGCGACCGTGGTGTGGGGGTGTAACGCGAAGGTGACCCCGGAGAGCGTCTCGCTGCTCGAGCCCGGGTAGCGCAGGTGCACGTCTCGGAACTCCACGGCTCCGGAGAGGCGCGGCAGCGTGACGGCAGCCGGGTTCTCGGCGACGTCTTCCGGAGCGTCGAAGACCTCGAAGAGCCGCTCGGCGCTCGCGCTGGACTGCGCGATCTGTTGCGCGCCGAAACCGAGCGTCGTGAGCGGTCCCAGCAACAGGAAGATGTAGGAATTGAACGCGACGAGCTGGCCAACAGACAGCGTGCCGTGCACGATCTGGATCGCGCCGGCGAAGGTCACGACGCCGACGCCGATCGTGCCCATGCTGAACATGATCGGGAACGCGTTGGCCACCGTGTGCCGCACCTCAAGTCCCTGGTCGAGCAGGGCGGTGTTCGCTTTCCTGTACCGCTCGGTCTCGAACGGTTCGCGAGCGAAAGCGCGAACCACCCGCATCCCCGCTATGTTTTCCTGTAGCACGGTGTTGAGCGCGGCGAGTTTGGCCTGTCGGGCGCGAAACATCGGCCCCAGCTTGCCCACGAACACCACGAGCACCACGACGGTGGCGGGCACGACCAGGAACGCCAGAAGCGCGAGGTGCGCGTTCATTCGGAGCAGCAGCACCACCGATCCCGCGAGCATGAGCGCCGCCGAGATCGCCTGCACGAGCCCGCTGCCCACGAAGTCGCGCACCTGGTCGACGTCGGAGGTGACGCGCGTGATGAGCTGGCCGGTCTGCGCGCGGTCGTGGTAGGCGAAGCTCAAGCGCTGCAGCTTGTCGAAGATCGCGTTGCGCATGTCGAACGCCGAGCCGTGGCTCGCCTTCGCCGAGAAGTAGCCGGCCAGAAAGTTCGCGATGCCGTCGAAGACAGCCACGGCGACGAGCAGGAACGAGTTCTCGAGGATGACCTGGAAGTCACTGCGGGCGATCCCAGCATCGATGATGCGCCGCAAGAGCTGCGGACCGATGAGATCGGCCACCGTGGTCGCGAGGACCGCGAGTACGCCCATCACGGCGTACCAACGGTACGCGCGCATGAACCGTACCGCTCTGAGCAGGGCCGATGACAAACGATCTCCTCGGCGGGGGAAGGGGGTTCGGCATCGCGGAGGACGCATGCGAGCCACGGGCGAACGGGGGTCATTCTACCCGAAAACGCGAAACGACCCGGTCCTGCCAAACCGGGTCGTTTCGCACAAGGAGGGGGAGCGCAGCGGCATTGGGAAGGGGGCCCGTCGCCGTGCGGAGGGTTACTTTCTGAGTACCACCAACATCCGCTGGTATTCGTCGAGTCGGATGTCGCCACGGGCGTAGCGCATGGCAAGAATCCGTTCTGCTTCATCGAGGGGAGAGCTCGGGCGGCTGGGCGAGATTGCGACGTGGTCGGCGAGGACGCCGTGGCCGCGACTGGCGAAGAGGGTGGCGGCGACACCGACGAGAAGGGCGAGCATTGCGATTGCGAGTCCCATGGCGTGCCTTCCTTCCGTTGTCGGATCGTGCCGGTTCGCGTCGTAGTTGTAAGTATTCCGACCTGTCGAGGAGCGCCCGTGAAACGGCCGTGGAGAAGGTATGAAATGGATGTGGCTCGAGTTCAGATGGGTCTTTGGAGCCTCGCTAGACCTCGCTTGGCACCGGTTCGAGCGTGACCTCGTCGGCACGTGCGCCAGCCGCTCTTGAAGCCGCTGGCCGCCGGGGCGGCAGGGTTGGCGAAGTGGTCGTCAGAGCCACGCCGCCCACGATGACGACCATCCCCACCAACGTGGTAGCGGTGACCGGCTCGGGAGGGACGAGGCCCATGCGGCCGGCGAGCGCACCGGCGAACACCGCGATGACCGGGTTCACGAATGCGTACGTCATCACCTTGCTCGCCGGCAGGTGCGTGAGCGCGTAGGTGAACGCGGTAAACGCGATCGCGCTGCCGAATACGACAAGGTAGGCGAGCGCACCAAAGCCTTTCGCGTCGAGGTGGAAGCGCGGCCACTCGCCTAGTACGGTGCCGATGCCCAGCAGCACGACGCCGGCCACGAGCATCTCCCACGCGGTGACCACCATGTTGTTCGCGCGAGTAGGGTGACGCTTCGAGTAGATGGTGCCGGCGGTCCACAGCCACGTGCCCGCGATCTGCGTTCCGATGCCGATGAGTTCGTGCGTGCCCGCACTCACGCCCGCGAGGCGCGGCCACAACAGGATGCCGAGCCCAGAGAAGCCGACGGCCAGACCCAGCCAGCCGAGGCGGCCCGGCCGCTGCATGTCGGGAAAGACCGACTCGACGAGCGCGATCCAAAGCGGGATGAGCGCGACCACGAGTGCCGAGATGCCGGAGGGGACGTTCTGCTCGGCGAGGAACGTGAAGTACTGGCCTCCCACGATGAGCAGCAGGCCCGCGACACAGGCGGTGCGCAGGTCGCGCGGAGAGGTGCGCAGACTCGCGCCGCGCCATGCCGCGAGCGCGAACATGATTGCTGCAGCCGGGATCTGGCGGACGCCGGCGAACAGCGCGGGCGGCAGCTTCGCGTCGAGCCCGACCTTGATGCCGAGATAGGTGGTGCCCCAGACGATGTAGAGCACGAGCATCGCGAGCACGACTTTGACGCGATGGGACAGGTGGGGCACGAACGGACCTCCGAAATCGCGACGCGGCAGCGGTAAAGCCAGTGTAACGCGAGTTCCGGCCAGGCCCGCATCCCTGGTCCGTCGGCTACACTGTGACCATGGCTACTTTTACCTACGAGTACGCGCGCCCCGCCCTGACCGTGGACACTGTTGTCTTCACCGGTCCGCCCAGTGCGCGCAAAGTCCTGCTCGTCAAGCGTGGCACCGAGCCGTTCCTGGGGTGCTGGGCGCTGCCCGGTGGTTTCGTCGACGAGGGCGAGCGCCCCGTGGAAGCCGCGCGCCGCGAACTCGCCGAGGAGACCGGGCTGATCTGGGAGGGTCCGCTCGTTCCTGTTGGCACGTGGGGCGATCCGGGCCGCGATCCGCGCGGGTGGACCGTCTCGGCGGTGTACCTTGCCGACATCGGGCTCTCGGAGCTGACCGTCGTGGGTGGAGATGATGCCGCCGAGGCGGCATGGTGCTTCGCCGACGACCTGCCCGGGAAGCTCGCGTTCGACCACGACGAGATTATCGCGGCCGCGCTGTGGCGTCTCGGCACCCTGTAGGAGATCGACGCCGCGCTGGTGGGCGCCTAATCGCGCTCCCGGTGTGACGTGAAGCGATGAAAGGGAACGACGCATGCCCGACATCATGATGCGCCTTGGCCGAGACGTGCTCGTCGTCGACGGCGCCATGGGTACGATGCTCCATCGCGCCGGGATGCCTGCCGGAGAATGTCCCGAGCTGCTCAACGTCACCGCCCCCGAGATGATCGGCGAGGTCCACCGCCTCTACCAGCTCGCGGGTGCAGACTGCGTGACCACCAACACCTTCGGCGGCTCCGCGCCTATGCTCGCCGAGTACGGCCTTGCGGACCGCGTCGAGGAGCTCAACCGCGCCGCGGTGCGTCTCGCCAAGCAGTACGGATCGCCGCACGTGCTCGCCGACATGGGGCCGACCGGACTTGTGATGGAGCCGCTCGGACCAGCGACGTTTGACGAGGTGTTCGCCGCCTTCGCCGAGCAGGCCTGCGCCCTGGCCGCCGAGAACCCCGACGCGATCATCATCGAGACGATGACCGACATCGCCGAGCTGCGCTGCGCCGTGCTCGCGGCGAAATCAGTCTGCGATCTGCCCGTCTTCGCGAGCTGTACCTTCGGGCTCTCCGGCCGCATGGACCTCTCGGGCACCGAACCCGAGGTCGCCGCGGTCGTCCTCCAGGCCGCCGGCGCCGACGCGGTTGCGCTGAACTGCGGGCTCGGGCCGGAGCAGATGCTGCCGCTGCTCGAGCGTATGGTGCGCGCGACGAAGCTGCCGGTCATCGTGCAGCCCAACGCCGGCCTGCCGAAGCTCGCCGACGACGGCGAAACCGTCTTTCCCGGCACCGCCGACGAGATGGCCGCCTTCGCGCGCGCCGCACGCCTCGCCGGTGCGGCCGCCATCGGTTCGTGCTGCGGCTCGACGCCGGCGTTCACGGGCGCGATCGTCGACGCGGTCGCCGACAAGGACGTCGTCCGCATCGCCGACCGCGGCTATCGCAGCACCGTGCTCGCGGGTCCCCGCGGCCTCGTGACGCTCGGCGCGGGCTCGCCCGTGCGCGTGGTGGGCGAGCGCATCAACCCGACCGGCAAGAAACCGCTTGCCGAGGAGCTGCGCGCCGGCTCGATGAGCATCGTGCGCAGCTTCGCCGCCGAGCAGCAGGCCGCAGGCGCCGACCTGCTTGACGTCAACGTGGGAGCCGCGGGCGTCGACGCGGTGGTGGCGCTGCCGGCCGCGGTGCTCGCGCTCGTGGGCACCACCGACCTGCCGCTCGTCATCGACACGACCGACTTCGCCGCGCTTGAAGCCGCGCTGCGCATCTATCCGGGCCGCGCGCTCGTCAACAGCGTCAACGGCGAGGCCTCCTCGATCGAGGCGGTCATGCCGCTCGTCGCACGCTACGGCGCGGCGGTCGTCGTGCTCGCGCTCGACGACGCCGGCATCCCGAACGACGCCGACGGCCGCATCGCGATCGTGGAGCGCGTCCGCGAAGCGGCGCACGCCGCAGGCGTGGGCGACGACGCTCTCGTCGTCGACGCGCTCGTGATGACGGCCGCTGCCGACGCGAGCGCGCCGCGCACGACCGTGGCCGCGCTGGCTGGCGCGCACACGGCGGGCCTCGCGACGATCCTCGGCGTCAGTAACGTGAGCCACGGGCTGCCGAGCCGCCCGCTCCTCAACGCGGCGTTCTTCGACGTGGCTGCCGCGGCCGGCCTCGATGCTGCGATTGCGAACCCGAACGATCACGTCGTCATGGAAGCCGTTCGGGTCGCCAACCAGGCGCGCACGGCCGGCGTCGACCCCGACGCGCCCGACGACGCGTGGAAGGCATGGGACGCGGCGTTCTCCTCGGCGATCGAGCATGCGGCGGCGGGTGCGGAAGCGCTCGCAACCGGCGGCACGGAGGCCGGGAGCGCGACAGCGGTCGCGGTCGATCCGCGCGCGGCGCTCGAGACGGCGGTGCTGCGCGGCGACGCCGATGCGGCGCCGACGCTCGTCGACGCGGTGATCGCGGCGGGAACGGCGGCGGGCGATGTCATCGGCAGCGTGCTCACGCCGGCGATCCAGCGCTTCGGCGACGCGTACGGTCGCGGCGAGGTGTTCCTGCCGCAGATGATGATCGCCGCCGAGGCGATGAAGGCCGCGGTCACGCGCGTGAAGACCTACCTGCCGGATTCGGCGGAGTCGAGCGAGGGCCGTGTCGTCTTCGCGACGGTGAAAGGTGACATTCACTCGATCGGCAAGGACATCTGCGTCTCGCTGCTCGAGAGCCAGGGCTTCGACGTGGACGACCTCGGCGTGGACGTTGCTGTTGAGGCCGTCACGAGCGCGGCGGCCGATGCCGATGCCGTCTGCCTCTCAGCGCTCATGACGACCACGCTGCCCGCGATGCGCGCGACCGTGGATGCCGTGGGCGAGGCGTCGCCGGGAACGCCGGTGTTTGTTGGTGGCGCCGTAGTCACGGCCGAGTGGGCCGAATCGATCGGCGCGGGCTACTCGGCGGATGCCCCCGGCTGTGTCACCGCCGTGCGCGAAGCGGTATCGAAGAAGCGGGAGCATTAAATGATCATCACCAAGCCGCGCGAGTGGGCACGGATCAAGGACAACCTCACCCAGATCGGCGCCAAGACCGTCTTCATCATGGGATGTGGCGAGTGCGCCACTGTCGCGCACACCGGCGGCGAAGCTGAGCTCATGAAGGCGAAGGCTGCGCTCGAAGGCGCAGGCTTCCAGGTCACAGGCACGGTCGTCGATACGGTCGCGTGTCATCTCGCCGGGACGAAGCTCGAGATGCGCAAGCACAAGGCGCAGGTCGACGCAGCGGATGCGGTGCTCGTACTCGCGTGCGGTGCCGGCGTGCAGACCGCCGCCGATGCCACGCCGAAGCCGGTCTTTCCCGGGCTCGAGAGCGTGTTTCTCGGCAACGTGATCCGGCATGGGGTGTTTGAGGAGCGCTGCCAGATGTGCGGCGACTGCGTGCTCGACAAGACCGCCGGTATCTGTCCGGTGACCACGTGTCCGAAGGGGCTCTTGAACGGCCCATGCGGCGGCATGTGGAACGGCATGTGCGAGGTGCTGAAGGACCGCGAGTGCGCGCACGTCAAGATCAAGCAGCGGCTGCAGGCGCAAGGGCGCAGCCGAGTCGCGCGCATCGAGCCGAAGGACAACTCGGCCAAACTCAAGCCGGGCGCACTGAACCTCCGAGAGGGGAAGAAGTGAGCCGGCTGCGTGAGATGCTCGAGCGCGGCGAGTTCGTCATCACCGGCGAAGTCGCACCTCCGCACGGGACCGATTACTCGGCGATGCTCGAAAGCGTGCGCAAGCTCTCGCCGATCTGCCACGCGCTCAACGTCACTGACAACCAGGGTGCGACGCTGCACCTGAGCTCGCTTGCGGCATCGCGCGTCGTGCTCGAGAACGGGAACGGCTGCGAGCCGATCTTCCAGCAGACGTGCCGAGACAGGAACCGCCTCGCTCTCCAAAGCGACCTGCTGGCGGCGTGGACGCTCGGCCTCGAGAACGTGCTCGCCGTGACCGGCGACGACCCTCGCGGAGGCGACCATCCGAAAGCCAAGGGCGTCTTCGATCTGGACTCGACGCAGCTCATCGACGTCACTCGCACGATGAATGCAGGCGCGGACATGAACGGCTCGCCGTTGTCCGGTGCGACCGACTTCTTCATCGGCGGCGCGCTCTTCCCCGAGGCCGAGCCCTGGGACATCCAGCTCGAGCGCGCGCAGCAGAAGATCGACGCGGGCGCGGTGTTCTTTCAGACGCAAGCGGTCACCGATACGAGCAAGTTCGTCCGCGCGGTCGAAGCGCTCAGGCCAACGGGCGCCAAGATCATCGCCGGCGTGCTGCTCTATAAGAACCCCGGCGTGATCAAGTTCATCAACGAGCGCCTCGCCGGCCTCATGGTCCCCGACTGGATCTCAGATCGCATTTTCGCCGCCGAGAAGCCGCTTGAAGAGGCGATCGCGATCGCGACCGAGCAGGTGCGCGAGCTGCGCGACATCGCCGACGGCGTCCACATCATGCCGCTCGGCGCCGATGACGCGGTCGTGCGCATCATCGAGGACGCAGGGCTCGCGTAGGCGCTCCGCCCGCGTGGTCGCGGCAGCCGCAGGTCCGCGCCGCGCGTGCTAGAATTCCTCGCATTGTCGCCCGAAACACCCAAGTTCGGAGGAGTCGCATGCGTATCGCAGTTCTCGGCGGTGGGCCCGGTGGGTATTCCGCAGCGTTCGAAGCCGCTCGCCTCGGCGCCGAGGTCACGCTCGTGGAGAAGCATCGGCTCGGCGGCACGTGTCTGAACTGCGGCTGCATCCCCACCAAGACGATTCTGCGCTCGGCGCACATCGTGAGCGACACGCGGCACGCAGCCAGCTACGGCCTGACCGCGGCCGTGGCGACCGTCGACGTCGCCGCGCTCAGAGCGCGCAAAGAGCGCATCGTCGACGAGCTCGTGGGCCACGTCGAAGGCAGCGCGAAGCGCCTCAAGGTCGACGTCGTCTACGGCGAGGGCACGCTGGCCGGCCCCAAGGTGATCGAGGTCACGCTTGCCGACCGCTCTACCGTGACCGTCGAGGCCGACGCGGTCATCCTCGCGACCGGTTCGGTGCCGTTCCTGCTCCCCAACATCGATCACACGCTTTCGCGTGTGTGGACGAGCGACGAGGCGACCGCGATTCACGACATCCCCGCCCAGATCGTCATCATCGGCGGCGGGGTCATCGGCCTCGAGTTCGCCGATGCGTACGCGAACTTCGGCTCGACTGTGCATGTGGTCGAGCTCACGCCGAGCGTTCTGCCCGGCAACGACAAGCGCGTCCAGCGCGAGGTGGCCAAGGCGCTCGAGGCACTCGGCGTCGTCTTCCACCTCGGCGTTTCCTGCGAGAGCGTCGCGCAGTCGGGCGAGCGCGTGACCGTGACGCTCGCCGACGGCACGGCAATCGAGGCCGACGTCGTGCTCTCCGCGCCCGGTCGCCGTCCGAACGGGCTCGGCTTCGGCTTCCCGGAAGCCGGCATCGAGATGGACCGCGCCGCGGTCAAGGTCGACGAGTTCTACCGCACGAACATCGCCGGCGTCTACGCGATCGGCGACCTGATCGGCGGGATGATGCTCGCGCACGTCGCCGAGGCTGAGGGCGAGGCGGCGGCACGCAACGCGGTCGCAGTGCTCAAGGGCGAGGCGCCGAAGGACTCGGTGAACCTTGCGATGGTGCCGGCGGCGGTCTACACCGAGCCGGGTGTTGGCGTCGTAGGCTCCACGCGCGACAGCGCGAAGGAGCGCGGCCTCGACGTCGTCCAGGTTGTGATGAAGTTCGCCGGCAACGGCAAGGCGCTCGGCGAAGGCCACGCCGACGGCTTCGTCCAGATCGTCGCCGAGATGGGCACCGGGCGCATCGTTGGCGCGCAGATCGTGGGCCCGTCCGCCGCCGAGCTCATCCAGGAGATCTCGATTCCGATGTCAGCCGGCATGGACGTCGCGCAGGTGGGACATTCGGTCTTCGGACACCCCACACTCTCCGAGGTCATCAAGTTCGCGTGCATCGAGGCGGCCAACAAGACCGGCTGCATGCACGAACCCCATCCGTCCGCCATCTACTGAGAGGCACCTTCCATGCCCGAGAAGACCGCCATCATCGCCGAGAAGGCTCCAGCCGCTCTCGGCCCGTATTCCGCCGCGATCCGCGTAGGTGACTTCGTGTTCTGCTCGGGTCAGACGCCGATCGTCCCCGAGACCGGCGAGCTCGCTGAGGGTTGCGTCGGTTGCCAGACGCGCCAGGTGCTGACGAACGTCTCGGCGGTGCTCGATGCTGCAGGGCTTACGCTTGCCAATGTCGTCAAGACCACGGTGTTTCTGACCGACATGGCCGATTTCGCGAAGATGAACACCGTCTACGCGGAGTTCTTCGCCGAGCCGTTCCCCGCCCGCTCGACCGTCGCGGTCAAGGCGCTGCCGAAAGACGCGAGCGTCGAGATCGAAGTCGTCGCGGTCGTCGGCTAGCCGAACACGGTGGGCGACTACTCGCACGGCCCGTCGTCCGCGCGGCTTCCCGCGTGGCTGAGGCGGCCCATCGCGCAACCTGGCAAGGCCGGCTCTGTGGGCGGCCTGCTGGAGGAGCTCGAGCTCAACACCGTCTGCCAGTCCGCGAAGTGCCCGAACCGCAGCGAGTGTTTCTCGGCGGGTACCGCGACGTTCCTCATCATGGGCGACGCATGCACGCGGGGTTGCCGGTTCTGCGCGGTCGAAACTCGCCGGCCGGAGCCGCTCGATCCCGACGAACCGCGGCGGGTCGGTGTAGCCGCATCGCGCATGGGGCTGCGCCACGTCGTCATCACGTCGGTGACGCGCGACGACGTCGATGACGGCGGTGCTGCGCATTTCGTCGCGACGATCGAGGCGGTGCGCTCGGCCGTGCCCGGCGTCGCGGTCGAGGTGCTCACAAGTGATTTCGCCGGCCGAGAAGAAAGCGTCGACCTTGTCGCCGCAGCGAGGCCCGAGGTCTACAACCACAACCTCGAGACGGTGCTGCGTCTCTACCCGGAGGTGCGTCCGGGCGCGCAGTACGAGCGCTCGTTGCGCGTGCTCCAGCGTGTGAGGGAGACGCAGGCGGGGCTCCCCACCAAGTCCGGGATCATGCTCGGTCTGGGTGAGACCCCCGATGAGGTTCGTTCGGTGATGCGCGATCTGCTGGATCACGGGGTGTCGATGCTGACGCTCGGGCAGTACCTGAGGCCGAGCCAGTCGCATCTTCCGGTCACCGAGTTCGTCGAGCCGGCGGTCTTCGCTCGTCTCGCGCGCGACGCGTACGCCATGGGCTTCTCGGCGGTCGCGAGCGCGCCGTTCGTCCGCTCAAGCTACCACGCGCACGAACTCGCGGACGAAGCGAGCGAGACCGGCTAGAGCTCGGCGGCGTTCTTCGGCACGCCGGCCCGGTTCCGCCCCGCGTCCTTCGCTTCGTACAGCGACTGATCGGCGGCGGCCAGGAGCTGCTCGGGCGTGACTGGGTCACCGCCGCCGGCGAACGCGCCTCCGACGCTAACGGTGAGGTGCGCCCGGGCGTTGGGCAGGTCGAACTGGGTCTCGTGGATAGCGGCCAGAACGCGCTCCATGAGTTGCACGAGTTCCTCGGCACTTGTCTCGGGAGCGAGGATCGCGAACTCGTCGCCACCGTAGCGCCCGACGAGGTCGGACGTGCGCACTGCACGCCGAAGTGCGATCGCCACGGACCTGAGCGCGATGTCTCCGGTCGGGTGTCCGTACGTGTCGTTGATCGACTTGAAATGGTCGATGTCGACGATGGCCAGCGCGACGGGGTGCCCGTAGCGAACCGACCATGACGTCCACTGGCTCACGTAGCCGTAGAACCCACGGCGGTTGTACAGGTCGGTCAGTGCGTCCTTGGTCGCCAGTGTCTGCAGACGCTCTTGATCGCGCAAGGTTCTGGCAAGAGCTCGTGCAAGGAAGTGCGAAAGATCGGTGCGGTCGTGACGCCCCTCGATGGCGGTCACGAGTCGCATGATGTGACGGGAGTACGCCTCGGCCGCGTCCACCTGGCGGATTGGCCGCGCCAGGCTGATGAGCTCGGCGAAAGCCGGGTCGAGCATGAAGAACTCGAGATGCGCGGCCACAGCAAGCATCTCGTCTGGGGTCAGCCCGGAGCAGTCCTCGGGCACGGCCAACCGCACGTCGTTCGCGAGTTCGGTGAGATGACTGCGCACGCTGTCCTCGTCGGAAACGGGCGGCAACAGCCCCGCCTCCCACACCTCCAGGAGATCCGCCCACCACCCAACGTGGGCTTCTTCTTCGAGTCCCATTTGGCGAAAGAGAACACGGATCCCCGGGTCTTGGCATGCCTCGGCGAGGGTGGCATACGTGTCGATCGCCGCCGTGTCGAGCGCGATGCACATTTCGATGATTTCTCTCACGCGACACCTTTCCATCTCCTGGGTCTACCAGGTATGTCCCCGAAAACTCGCCCCTGCGTCAGGGGGTTCCACACTCGTCATGCGATGCACGAACGTTGAAAAAGTTACTAATGAAGCGATGTTCAAGAGTCTATATTGGCGCGAAAAGGGGGAGTCGGGTAGCTCTGACGCATCCGTCTTCATGGTGTTTGATCCGTCACGCACTCGAGGAGCGTGCGTCTCAGCATATTCTGGGGACAATCCGCGGGGAATCTTTAACGGCCGTGCGCACGCTTCGTCGCGATAGAATAGACCGTACCGACAGTTCGCGCCGAAACGGGCGGTTCTTAAAGCTCGACAAGAGAGGGGTTGCCTGTGGACAGCATCGACGAGCTGGACATGTACGAAGCCGAGAAGCGGCTCAAGCTCTACAACGAGTACCAGGACGCAATCCGCGTCTTCCAGTACTACATCGAGACCGAGCTCCGGGCGTATCTGAGCAACGGCGTCGATGTGGAGCCCATTCCGGCTCCCGGTGGCACGTACTTCAAAGTCACCCTCACCGACACGTGGATCTACGAGGCCGAGCGGCCCCAGAGGTTCGTCCCGGAAGTCATCATCTATGAAGTGGGTCCCGTGCACGTCCAGAAGCTTCGCAGCGACGACGAGTAGCGCGTCGGCGATGCACGAGACTCCCGACACGGCGACCGATGCCTCGGCGCGCGCGGCTGAGCTGCGGCGCGAGATCGAGCACCACGCGTACCGCTATTACGCGCTGGACGCACCCGAGATCAACGACTCCGCCTTCGATTCGCTCGTCCGCGAGCTCGAGGCGATCGAGGCGGAGTATCCCGACCTTGTGACGCCGGAGTCGCCCACCCAGCGGGTTGGCGTCGCGCCAAGCGCGCAGTTCGCGCCGGTCACGCATGCGTCGCGACTGTACTCGCTCGACAACGCGATGGACCTCGGCGAGCTCGAGAGTTGGTTAGCACGTATCCGAGACGCCCTCGGGAACCGCGCCTGCGAGTTCGTGTGCGAGCTGAAGATCGACGGCTCCTCGCTCGCGCTGACCTACGATGACGGCGTGCTCGTGCGCGCGGCAACGCGAGGAGACGGCCGCACAGGTGAAGACATCACCATCAACATCCGGACCGTGCGCGACGTGCCGCTGCGGCTGCGCGAAGGCGCGCTCCCCGCGGCCACGCCACAGCCGCAGGCCGGGCTGTTCGAACTCGAGTCGGCTTCCCGTGCGTCTCGCGGCCCGGCGTCGAGCATCGAGGTGCGTGGCGAGGTCTACATGCCGAAGGCGAGCTTCGAGCGGCTCAACGAGGAGCAGGACCTTGCGGGCGCATCGCCCTTCGCAAACCCGCGCAACGCGGCCGCTGGCAGCGTGCGCCAGAAGGACCCGTCCATAACAGCGAGCCGCGACCTCGCCACGTTCATGTATGCGATCGCGGACCCGCGCGCGCTCGGGCTCGCTCGACAGAGCGACGTGCTCGCGTGGTTGCGCGATGCCGGGTTCCGCGTGAACCCTGACGTCACCACATGCGCCGACTCGGATGCTGTTCGAGCGTTTTGCTTCGAGGCGCTCGAGAACCGCGACGCACTGCCCTACGAGATCGACGGCGTGGTGGTGAAGGTCGACTCACTCGCGCTACAAGACGAGCTCGGCTACACGAGCAAGGCGCCACGGTGGGCGATCGCCTACAAGTTCCCTCCCGAAGAGAAGACGACGGTGCTGCGCGAGATCCGCGTGCAGGTGGGCCGCACCGGCGTCATCACGCCGCTCGCCGAGTTCGACCCGGTGACCGTCTCGGGATCGACGATCGCGCGCGCGACGCTCCACAACGAGGACGAGGTGCGCCGCAAGGACGTGCGCGTGGGCGACACGATCATCGTGCGCAAGGCCGGCGACGTCATTCCGGAGGTGGTCGGCCCGGTGCTCGGTATGCGCCCGGAAGGCGCCGCCGAGTGGACCGCACCCGCGACGTGCCCCAGCTGCGGCGGCCCCACGTGGCGCGAACCGGGCGAGGTGGCCGTGCGCTGCACGAACGTCGCGTGCCCGGCGCAGGCGCTCGAACGTCTCGGCCACTGGGCGAGCCGGGGAGCCGCCGACATCGACGGCATGGGATACGAGATCATCTTCCGCCTCTCGGAGACCAGCGCCCTGAGCGACATCGCGGACTTCTACACGCTCACCGCCGAGAAGCTCAGCTGCCTCGACATGGGCCGCGTGAAGAAGGACGGCTCGGCGGTCACGCTCGGACCGGTGGTCGCCGAGAAACTCATGGCGAGCGTCGAGGCCAGCAAGACGCGCCCGCTCGCACGGCTGCTGTTCGGGCTCGGCATCCGGCATGTGGGATCGACGGTCGCCGAGGCGCTCGCGGGCGCCTTCGGCTCGCTCGAGGCCATCGAGGCAGCGGCTCGCACGGAGGTTCCGCAGCCGGGCGAAGGCCTGTCGATTGCTGCTGCGCTCGCTGGCGACCCGCTTGCGAGCGTGGAAGGCATCGGCCCTAAGATCGCCGCGAGCGTCCGCGCGTTCTTCGACAACCCGGACAACATCGTCGTACTCGACAAGCTGCGAGCCGCCGACGTCCGGCTCGCCGACGAGCGCCGCGAGCCCCAGCGCCCGCAGACGCTTTCTGGCCTGACGTTCGTGCTCACCGGCGGGCTTGCGCGCTACACCCGCGACGAGGCTGGTGCCGCGCTCAAAGCGCTCGGCGCCAAAGTCTCCGGGAGTGTGAGCAAGAAGACGTCGTTCGTGGTCGCCGGGGAGGATCCCGGCAGCAAGTACGACAAGGCGCTCGAACTTCGCGTGCCGGTCCTCGGCGAAGACGATCTCGTGGGAATCGTCGAGAGTGGTCAGCCGCCGGAGAGTCGGGCCGGTTCGTGAGTGACGAATCGGCGAGGGCGTCTGCCGTGAGCTTCGGGCCCCTCGGCTCGACAGGACGTGTCTGGCCGGTGCGATGGGCGGTCGCGCTCGTCCTCGCCGTCGCCGGCGTGAACCTCGCCGCGAGCCGCCTCGTGAAGGCGTCGGTGTCGTGGCGTCTTGCGCCCGCCACGCTCTCGCTCGCACTTCTGGCGATCTTCGTCGTGCTGTACGCGGTTGAGCTCGGCATGGTGTGGTCGGGGACACGGCGTCTCGGCGGCGGCTTCGTCGAGTCGGTGGGGATGCGCTGGCGCCCAGGTCTGGGTGCCTGGATCGCGACCGCTGCGGCAGCGGCCATCGGCTTGCGGCTGTTCGCGAGCGCATACGCCGGGCTGATGCTCGCGTTTCGCTGGCTGCTTCCGGGTTGGGACTCGAACCCGACGAAGTACTTTCCGCGCGATCTTCTCGGCGGGGTGGTGATGGTTCTCATCATCTGCGTGGCGGCCCCCATCGCCGAGGAGACCATCTTTCGCGGCATACTGTTGCAGTCGCTCGAGCAGCGCTTCGGCGAGAAGTGGGCGATCGGCGCGACATCGGTGGTGTTCGCGGCGTTGCACCTGAACCTGTTCACGTTCGTGCCGATTCTGGTGGTCGCGTGGGCCCTTTCGCTGCTGTTCCTGCGAAGCCGCTCCTTATGGGTTTCGATCGCGGGCCATTCCATCTTCAACAGCATCGGGATTCTGTTCTTCTTGCTACTACGTGGAAAAGGAGTCGTGTGAGCGGTTCGAGTTCGCACCTCACCATCTTCGAGGAGCGCTGCGATCGCTGCGGCGCGTGCAGCAGCGTGTGCCCGTCCGGTGCGCTGAAGGTGGGCGCGGCGTTCATCTACGTCGACTGGCGTCGGTGCGACGGCTGCCTGAGATGCGTCGAGGCATGCAATCGCAGCGCGATCGTGAACCGGACGATGCCGCTTCGCTCGAGCTCTGCGCTGTCCACCGTGCCGCTCTCCGAAGTCACGAAGGTCGTCGTGGGCTCACGTGCCGAGGCCAAAGCGGTGCGCAAGGCCGCGGAGCGTGCAGCCAAGGAGAACAAGGGCGCCAAGCCGGCGCGGAAGGTCGTGCCGTTCGCACGCCCGGCGCAGGCGCCCGAGGCCGGTGCACGCCTGCCCGCGGCGCCCGCAGCGCTTGGTGCGCCCGCCGCCGCTTCGCGCACGCGCGCGGCACCGCGCCCGGCCGAGCGCCCGTCGCGCGACCTGTCGACCAGCGGCTCAGCGGTCACGTGGACGCTGCTCGACGCAGTAGCCGTGCTCGCGATTCTTGCCGTGGCGCTCGTCGCGAAGAACGCAGTGCTCGCGCTGCCTCAGGTCGCGCTCATGCCGCAGGTGGGGAAGTCGGTCGTGCGCGTCGTCGCGTTGACCGCGTTCTACATCGTCCAGATCGCGGCGTTCGGCTGGCTCGCGGGCAGGCACGGACTTCCCTCGCTCGAGGGGTTCGGGTTGCGACGTTCTTCCTCTGCACCGGTCGAGGAGCGGCCATCTGCACTCGGCTCGGCGGGTCTTGTCGTGGCGCTCTTCGTTGGCTGCGAAGTCGTGTCGATCGGGTACGGGCTCGCGATGCAGGCCGCGCACCTCGTGCAACCCCAGCGGCTCTCCAGCGACCTGACGGCCGTGTTCGGCGGCGGCCCGCTGGGTCTTGCGTTCGCTGCGCTGCTCGTGGCGATCGCCGCCCCCATCGCCGAGGAGATCGCGTTTCGCGGCGTCGTACTGCCCGCCATCGGTGACCGGTGGGGGATGTGGGTCGGAATCGCGGTCTCATCCTTGCTGTACGCGGCGTATCACGCGAGCATGTGGCTGCTCGTGCCTACGCTCGTTCTGGGCGTGGCGCTCGGGTGGCTGACATGGACGCGGCGTTCCCTGTGGCCCGCGGTGATGCTCCACGTGCTCTTCAATGCGGCTGCGGTCGCCGCAGCGTTTGCGACGGTGAAGTGACCGGCTCGCCGAGCCGCTCGCGTTGGTGTTCCTTCCGTCCGATAACAACTGATACGCCGGTGCGGTGGACCGCGCCGGGTCGCCGGCAAACAGGGAATGTATTGAATCTGCGCAACGCCCCAGGCACCGTCGCCTTCTTCGTGATCGCATTGCTCGCGAAAGTTCTCCTGTCGCGCGCTCTCCTCTTCGCGTCACCGTGGGCGCCGGTCGGGCTTTTCAGCGACGGCGCGCTGCTCGTCGGGATTCTCCTCGTGATCGACCTGCTCTTCCCCGACTACCGAGTGATCGCGCTGGCCGTCGCGGACGCGGTGATCACGGCCGTGCTTGTTGGCACCGTGATCTATGCGACCCACTACGGGCAGATCGCCACTCCGGCGCTCATCCCGCTTATCGGTCAACTGGCGTCAGTGCCTGACGCGGTCAAGGTCTCGCTCTCGCCAGTGCTGCTTGCATACTTAGCCGATTTCGTCGCAGTGATCGCGCTGCTTGTATTCCGGTACTTCGGGCCACACGACGAATCGATCCAAGGAGACGACGGTCACCACTTCGTCCGCCTGCCCCTGGCAGTCTATCTGCTCGCCGTGCCGCTTCTCGGCATCGCTATCGCGACGACGATGACGGTCGTTGCGCTGGGCGACACCGTCGACGACCGGCTTGTTGCGAGCACCGACGGGCTGTTCGCATACCAGATAGCGACGCTGCTGCCGCGGCCATCACATGTCTCGGGCCAGGTGGATGTCAGCGATCCGGCCTCGGTCCAGCGTCGGATCGAGGCACTGTGCGGGGGCTCGCAGTCCAAGCGCCTGGTCAGCCAGAAGCCGGGTTGGTTGAAGGGAAAGAACGTCATCTTCATCCAAGTGGAGGCGCTGCAGACCGCAGCGGTCAGCGCGAGGATCGATGGCGTGCCGGTGATGCCGCATCTCAACAGCCTCATCCAGCGCAGCTGGTACTACCCGAACACCGTTTCCGATATCGGCAAAGGAACCACCGTCGATGCGGAGTTCGCCGAGAACACCTCGTTGTATCCGCCGTCTGACACAGCCGCTTCGCTGGAATGGTCCGACCGCAAGCTCCCGTCGCTTCCGCGCCTTGTGGAGGCGCAGGGCTACGACGCTCTCACGTTCCATGCTAATACCGTGCACTTCTGGAACCGCAAGAATCTCTATGCGGCGCTCGGCTGGACGCGCTATTTTGACGACCAGTACTTCGGCCGCGAAGACGTCATTGACATGGGCAGTTCCGATGAGGTGATGTTCCGCAAGACGCTCGACGAGCTCAAACGCCGAGACGCGTCGGGCAGGCCGTTTTATGCGCAGGTCATCACGTTGTCGTCGCACTACCCGTTTGAGGCGCTTCCGGCCTCGAAGCGCCGGCTTCAGCTGCCGCTGGTCTATCAGGACACGATGGTCGGCTCGTACCTGCAGAACATGGAATACGCCGACCGGGCGATCGGGGAGTTCCTGGACGGCCTAGTCCAGTCCGGGCTCGACCAGAACACCGTGGTGATGATCGTCGGCGACCACTTCGGCCTCAAGCAGTTCGAGACCGTCGGTCCCGAGGGCGCCGCGCAGCTCGAGCTCTTCGGCCACATGTACAACGAAGCAGACCGCATGTCGATTCCCCTTCTCGTGCACCTTCCGGGGCAGGTGCAAGGGGTGAAGGTCGAGGACACTGCGGCGCAGATCGACATTCTGCCCACCGTCGCCGACATGCTCGGACTCGACCTTTCTGCCACGCCGCATATGGGCGGGTCGGTGTTCGAGCGGGGCAGCAGGCTCGTGTGTCCCACGATGTTCGTACCGCCCGGCAGCTACGCCGACCAGAACTTCGTATTCGTTCTCGGCGAGCAGCCCGGGTCGGGCCAGTCGTGGTCCGTCTTCGGGCACGCCGACGCGGTTGTTCCCGCCGATGCGCTCACCAAAGTCGGACGCGCCCAGGAGCTGCTCGACCTGTCGAGGGTGTGGGTTCAGGCGCAGCCGCGGGAGACACGTTCCAACGTCGACACGCAATCCATCATCCCGCACTAGTTCGGGCGGAGGCGGGGTCCGGCTACTTGGCTGGTTGCGAGTGGACCGCTTCGGCCAGTACCGCTCGGATCAACTTCTCCTCGTCCACGTTCGACGAGAGATGTGCGTGCCACGGCAGGTTGTAGGCGAACCAGATGACACGCCCCTTGCCCCACGACCTCTCAGCGATGAGCGGACGCCCGCCGAGGCGCGCGTAGACTTTGAGAGGCGACGAACCCGGCAGCGCGCTGTAACCTGCGCCATACCACGGCGCGTTACCCTCTGCGATCCAGGGCGATGTCGTTGCCCTCGCGATCCCTGCGTGTTTCGCGGCGAAAGCTGGATCGACGGCGATTGAGGCGTTCGCGGGCACGAGTTGACGCTGGATGACCGTGTCGAACAGGACCGAGTTGCAGAGCGACGTTGGGTCGGTGAGATTGCCTGAGGCATCCAGGACGAGCGTGCCACCTTGCTCGACATAAGATTGCAGCACCCGCTCGGCGGCCGTTCGGTCGTGCCACATGCCGCCAAACACCGCGACCACGCCGAACTGCTGCAGCTGCCTGAGCGAGTAGGCGTCGTAGAACGCCGTGCCCTGCATGTTGTAGTCGCCCTCGTTATGGACGAGATTGATTCTGAAGTCGGCGAGTTGCTCGAGGTAGTTTTCCCAGCCCGAGCCGAGGTAAAGCACGCTCGGCAGCTTGCCAGGCGTCCCGTCGCCCACAAGCACGCGTGCGGTCCCCGTGTCGTAGAGCGGCCGGTAATGTACGGGGGTGATCGGGTGAAGCGTCACGTAGTAGCCAGCTCCGTTCTTCACGAGTTCGTGACCGACAGCCTTCGCGCTGTTGAAGAAAGGCATTGCGATGACGTTCTGGCGAAGGTAGAACGCGGTTACTGGCCACATGTCGGAGTAGACGAGCGATTGGTGGACTCCGGGTTGGGCGGCGAGGAAGTGGGCCGTCTTCTTCGCGTCGACGACCGTCGGGTCCGGGGCCCAGGATGTCCGTGCGACGTCGATCGCGAATCCGGCGAAGAGCAGGGCAGCCAGCGGCAACCAGGCGAAGCGGCGCACGAGCGGCAGGGGGTCGCGCAGCCATTCGGCCACCGTCGCCGGGGTTTCCTGCAAGATCAGAGTGACCGGCATCCGGCGCACGAGCTCGTTCCAACCCATCGCGACCAGGATGGCCACCTGCGGCGCCATCGGGATGTAGTAGCGCGTGACGCGCTGCGCCCAGCTCTCGTGGAAGACGTAGTAGCACAGCAGCCAGGCGACAATCGTCGCATCGAGGGCAGTGTCGGTCTCCACGACGCGGTGAGGGCCTCCCTGCGCGTCGAGCACCCGGGAGCCGACGAGTTGCCACACGAAATACACTCCGGCCACGACGACGAGTTGGGATGCGAGGAGGCCGCCTTTCGTGGCCGCGAAGGCGCACGCGCCCGTGAGCGCGAGTGCGGCCACGATGCGGCTCGCAGGCACGCGGCGCGCTCGCAGCGAGCCGACTACGCCCCAGCCGAGGCCCCACGCCGCGAAGAGCAGCGCGAACAGGGTGAGCGCGGCCACTTGCGGAGGCGCTGCGAGTATGGGCAGCGACGTGAAGTAGCTGCCGATCTCCCGATATACCCCGACGCCGAGACTTGCGGATTGCTGGATGCGCAGCGACGTGACAAAGGGGTAGAGCGGCTCGTCAAGGCTGATGCCGTAGTACACGCCGAACGGCAGGTACAGAGCGACCGCTGCCACGATGCCCAGAAGAATGTACTTCGCGTGCCGGAAGAAGGGGGTCCTGAAGAGCATCCATACGCCGAACGGCATCACGAAGAGCAGTGAGGTCGTGCGCATGAGAGCCGCGGCGACGATGAGCGAGAATGCCACCGCGTAGTAGCGAGGGTCCTCCTCGGTCGCCTTGATCACGGCAACGAGCGCCCACGTGCACAAGGCGACGGCGGCGATATCGGTGTAGCCTACGCCGATCCACTCCCACAGCGGCGGAGACATCATGACCCCGAGCGCCGCACCAGCGGCGACAAGTTTGCTGACGCGCCTGCGTGCGATCACGTACACACCAACGAGCGCGAGGAGCACGAAGAGGAAGTCGACGACCTGAATGACCGCCGGGTTCATGAAGCCCATCGCGACCAAAGGGGCCGAGACCACTGAGATGAGCGGCGGCCGCGCAGGCTCTGTGTAGCCGTAGCCGCGGCCAGCGAGGGCTGCCGCGTTCGCCATGAAGGAGTACGTGTCCCAGCCGGGGCCCACGACAAGTTGTGCGACGAGTTTGTACGTCGCCAGAGCGAAAAGCGCTGCGAATATCCGGACGATCCGCGGATCCGAGCGCGCCCACATCTCCCGGAACTTGTCCGAGCTTCGCGTCACGACGACCTGTGTGTCTTCGAGACCGCCTCGACAAGCCATTCAGCGAAGGCGAAGGCGAAGACGGGCACGAGCGGCAGAATCGCACGCGCGGCGAGCGACCACGCGAGCATGAAGCCGCGTGCCACTGACGTGAGCACAGAAACCGAGCGCAGACGCATCAGGTCGAAGCGCTCACGCACGTTGCCGAATCCTCCGTCGACCGTCCAGGCCTGCTCCTCCTTCATTGCTACGAGGAAGCCGGAGAAGCGGAAGTGGAATACGGCGAAGCGGAAGACCGGAAGGCCGAGCACCGTCCATGCGGCACGCTCGATGCGATGCCGCGTGTCTTCCTCGGCGATCGCGAAGACGGCGAGCATGCTGATGACTTCGATGCCTACGTAGAACACGAACATCGCCAGAAGTGCGATCGCGATCAGGGTCGGCGAATAGCCGAGCAGCGGGAAGAACAGCACGAGCGGCGTCCACACGAGGCGCGGGAACGCGAGCGTGTGGTCCATGAGGAGCATCTTCGGCATCTCTCGGCGGCTCAGTGCCCCGCACGTCTTCTCGCCGATAAGATCGCCATTGACCGAGGCGACCTCGAGCTGACCCCGGGACCAGCGGACTCGCTGCCCGTACAGGGTGTCCCAGTCGGTGACAGGCTCGATGAAGACACGCGCCTTGGGTACAAAGCCGATCTTCACTCCGGCCCGGTGCAACGCCCACGTCATGTCGGTGTCCTCGGAAACGGTGCGGTTCGAGTAGAACTGCGCCTTCTGGAATTCCTCGCGACGAAACGCCGAACATGCGCCTGCAAGGGTGTACATGGTGTTCGCCTCGGCTTGCGCGGCGCGGCCCAGGCGGAAAGACGAGAGGTACTCAAGGAACTGGCTCTTGGCCAAGAATCGCTCCATTAGCCCGAGACGCTTGGCCACGGGGAGTCCCTCGTCGTCGACGATCAGGACGCCTTCTTTGTCGCGAGCTTCGACGAGATCCCAGTCGATCTCGACGTTGCCCGTAGCGGCGCCCATCTCAGGTTTGCGCACGAACGACTCGGCGATGGCACGGATGGCATGCGGCTCTAAGACGACGTCGCTGTCCACGTTCACGAGGATATCGCCGCTGGACTCGGCGATGCCGGTGTTGAGCGCGTGGGCCTTGCCGGCGTGCCCGTTGCGGATGACGACAAAGCGCCCGTTGAAGGGGCCGACGCGGATTTTCTGCCCTCTGATGACCATGCCGGTGTCGGGATGGGTGTTGTTGGCGTGCTCATCTGCATGGTCGGCTGTGCCATCGGTCGAGCCGTCGTCGATGACGATGACCTCGAGCTTCTCGTGCGGGTAGTCCTGGCACTTGATCGACTTGAGGCACCGGTCGATGACGGCGGCCTCGTTGTGGGCGGGAACGATGACCGTCACCGTCGGGAGACCCTCGTCGTCGACCGCTTCGAGTTCGTAATCCTGTCGCCGACGGCGCATGAGCATGAGACGCTCGATCGCGTCGAAGCCGTCGACCATGATCGGCGTGATCAGCCACACGCCCCACAGGAGGATGAAGGCCCAGATGCTACCCACGGAGCACCTCTTCCTCGGTCTCGGGGACGATCTTGGCGCCGACAAGATGAACCGTGGGCCTCGTCATGAGCATCCAGTAAACGCCCACGACGCCCACGAAGAAGAAGATGCGCCCGATGACGGCGTGGGCGATGAAGACCCACGAATTCCCCAAAGCCGCGATCATTCCGACGATGATGAGAATGCGCACGATGTTGATGGCGTAGGTGGCAGCCAGTCCGATGGCGATCGAGCCCGCCTTGCGGGGGGAGCCGAAACCGGGATAGAACGCGACGAGGCCCACGAATGCGGCGAGTTCGAGGAGTGCGGAGCACTCGATACCGATGTCGAAGACGCCCCATCCGATGGGGTTGCGGATCGCGAGCCCGGAGGCGCCGAGCAGCTCGATGCGCATGTGAAGGAGTTGCGCGATCGCGGCCGCCTGGCTCGCCTCGATCGCCGCGAGCCGGCTGTCCCAGTTGAGCGCCTGCGAGAAGAACAGCGCGAACATCACGAACCCGAACGCGCCGAACAGGTACATCCTCAGCCACTTGCGCTGGGCGTAGAAGAACATCGTGATCGCGAGCCAAACCGCGCCGGCGAGCAGGATGATGGGCAGCGAGCGAGTGCCCTCGCGCTCCACCGTCGTCATCCACTCGCCAAGCGTTGGCACCGAGAAGAACTGGGTGGTCTTGGTGTCGAGGAGGGTGCCGTTGGAAGCGGTCCAGGCCTCGATAATGTTATACGTACCTTGGTTCGGGAAGGCCGCGTTCGAGATCGCCCAGGTCACATCGGTCGCGTAACCGGTTCCCTGAACGTCGATACCGTTGCTGACGTGGGTGCTCACCACCGCGGCGCCGTTCCAAACGCGGGGGGTGCCGGTGGAGTCGATATAGGTGTCGCCGGAGCCGAACATGCCGTCTCCGTTGGTGTCCCACCAAATGGTGTAGGTCGCCGTCGAGTTGATGATGGCCGCCGCGTCGAAGTCATGCAGGGTGGACGCCACGTCGACGTTCATCCCGACCCTCGACGCATTCGTGGCGAAGAGCGCTGATATGGCCGCGTTGGAGATCACCGTGAACTGAGTGCTCGCGGTGTTCGCGCCGTTCGAGCGCCAGCACGTCACTGTCCACACGCCGGCCGGGTCCCCTGCGGTCGTCGGGTACGAGTCGGTCGAGATGCCGCTGGCGTTGGGGTTCGCAGTCGCGCTCGTTCTGACGATGGTGCCTTGTGAGTCAGTCCACACGAAGTAGTACTGGCGGTTTGTCTGAAGGCCGGGCACGCGCGCATACACCGTGTCGCCGATCGTGTACGTGCTGACCGGCACCGAGTAGGTGGCGTCGGGGTAGACGGCCATCGTGCGCGCCGTCGTCGTATCGGTGGCTTTTGCGGTTGTGGCTCCGGTTGTGGCCGTCAGGGTTGCGACGTCGACGGTACCTGACGCGACGCCGGTGGGCACCGTCACTTTCACGACGATAGCCTGGGACGCGCCATTCGGACCAACCGTGATCGTGGTTACCGGGGTGACGCCGTCGGCGGCGAAGATGCCGGTCACCCACGCATGGGACGAGACCGCGGTGAGTGTGATGGTTCGCGTCGTCGGCCAGCTGTTCGTGATCGTGTGGTCGTAGTCGACGGTGGTGAGAGGCGATCCATCGCTCGCGTTGTTCGGTGTTGCGCTCAGCCCGGCATGGACTGTTGTGACGCCACGGGCAGACGCCGTGACCGACGAGTCGGTGACGAGTGTGCCGGTCAGCTTCATGGTGTCTTGAGTGCCCGTGGTCGCGGCGGACGGAACGGCGATCGAAACAACGACGGTCGTGGATTCAAATGCCGAGAGTGGCACGGATGTGATCGCACTGCCGCCTGCGTTCTTGATCTGCGTGATCCAGCCAAGCGTTGACGTGGCGGAGAGACTGAATGTCCCCCCGGTGGCGCGGTTGTTCGAGATCGTGAAGGTGTAGGTGATCGTCTGGCTCGGTGCGATCGAGCCTGTTCGATCCGGCGAGATGGACAAGCCGACTGCGGGCGCAACATAGAACCCGAAGTCCGCACTGGTCACGTTGGCGTTGGCGACGGTGACGATCTTCTCGGCAGGGTTGGGGGAGGTCGCGGTGAAGAGCGCCAAGGCCCCGCCTGGGAGGTAGTTCATGGCGTCGATGACGACCTTGTAGGTACCGTTCCACGAGTTCAGCGAGTAGGCGCCGGTCGAATCAGTCATGCCATTGGCGATGACTCGTCCGCTGATCGGGTCGCACAGCGACACCACCACACCAGCGATCCCGGTCTCGCCGCCGTCCTGGACGCCATTGTGGTTCACGTCGTTGTAGACGGTATCGCCCACCAGGAACGGCGCAGGCGGCGGCATCGGCCGGCCGGACGCGTCGACGCCCATGATCGGGTGCTCGAAGCGTAGGGCGTTGAGATTGTGCATGTCGACGCCGGTGACCTTAACGTCGTACATGCCGGAGGGCAGCGCATTGGCCTTGTAGTCGGCGATCGCCGGGTCGCTTGTGACGGTGCTCATGCGGAAGAGTTCCCACTCGGTGTTACCCGAGGGGTTCAGGTTCGCGTAGGACGCGCCATCCGGTGCGTAGACGGTGTAGCGCACGGCTGGGGTGCGCAGGTAGTCGGTGTTCGCGGAGTCATCGACCGGGCTGCCGGCGTTCACGCCTTCTGTCACCGCGACGCCTGGATCGAACGCCGGCGTGTATGTGGTGTTGGCGTCGTTCGTGTCACCAGCGACGTCGAAGTCGCCGTCCCAGATGTCGATGTGGTCGGCGGTCTGCGCGACGTTCATGTAGAAGTCCCACGTGCCGTCATAGGTCGTGGGAGTCAGTGTGGGGTAGTTCGGATAGACGAGGGTCTGCTGCGCCGGCATAGAGCCGATGTAGCCGAATAGCGTCGTCGGGATGATGTAGGTGTAGCCCTCGACGCGCATCTTGAAGGTGTTCAGCGCGGTCGTTGCCGGGCTCGTCCCCTGAACGAGCAGACGGTAGAAGTAGTTCCCGGACGGCGCACGCGCAGCTGCACTCGTGTTAACGGCGAAGTCGGTCCACGCGTTACCCGACATCTGGGTGTCGGTCCAGCTCGTCACGACGCTCGCGCCCGAGCCGTCGCCGAGCGGATCGGCGTAGAGGATGTACTTCGTGGGATAGGCGGCATTGGACATGTCCCACGTGGAGTTCGACGCGCCGTCGAAGAATCCCAGGTTGAATGAGCCGAGGGTGTTGTCGACCGAGAAGCTCAGGGTCACGGTGTTGCCCGAGAGCGTCTGAAGCCCCGAGCCCGCAACGCAGAGCATTTTGCCGTCGTTTTGAACGGCTGTCGGGAAGTACGAGTAGACCGGAGCGGCCGTGGCAATGGCGACCGGCGCAATCGCCGAGAAGAAGCCAAGAGCGATGGCGATCGCGAGGCCGGCGCACGCGCAACTGCGGGCGGCGAGATGGGGAGCGTCGAAGCAACCGAAGACGTGCTTCGCCAGGGCATGGAGGGCGTCCCTCCAGGCGTCTGCTCTCTCCCTGAGTCGGCGTGGTGCCTGCACCCATCGTTCCTTTCGGCGGCAACGACTAGCTGCCAGGTCCAAGGTCTCGCACATATTTCCATTCGCGCGCGCGTAAGCACTATGCGCACGCCACTATGCGCACGCGCGCGCTCGGTGTTTGGACGGAGGATGCAGGAGACTCCAACGCGCACCCGAACTGCGCTGTACGCGCCGCCCACACCCGTCCGGCAGAAGCGTCCGCGTGAAAACGCGGATACATCTCCCACAAAGGTGTCGGCAAGGGAGCGCTATCCCTGCAGGGTTCCGAGCGCCATTTGTGCCGAGGGGGGCGATTATGTGACGGTCGGCACGATACAACTGTGTTACTGCGACGGACGGCAAACAAACGGCGCAGAACTTGGGGCAAACGGTAGCACACCCGGCGTCTATCGAGGACGCGAACCGCTACATCTTCGTGCTCCTTCCGACGGACGGACGCAACGGAAGTACCAGCGGTCGCCGTCGTCCGAAATCTCGTGGCGGGAGCCCCATTTCGCAGCAAGATGAGGGTGTTTGAGCCGCCGGCTGATGCCGATACCACACATTCACCACCCGAGACACGCGCTCGAGGGCGGTTCGGTATGATGCAGCTGTCTCGCGCACACCGCCTTGCTGCGCCCGCAAGGCTTCTCCACGAAAGGACCCGCAGCATGTCCCTATCCGAGCTAGAGGTTCGCCACGTGGCGATGCTCGCTCGCCTCGCGCTGACCGACGAGGAGGTTGCCAGCTTGCAAGGCGACCTGAACTCGATCCTCGGCCACATCGACACGATCCGGCAACTCGACCTCGAGAACGTGCCTCCCATGACGCACGCCGTCCCGGTCGTCAACGTCACGCGCGACGATGTCGTGGTCCTCGGCCTCGACAGCGAGACCGCTCTCATGAACGCGCCAGCCGCCCAGGATGGCGCGTTCCTCATCCCGCGTATCACCGGCGGCGGTGATGACGAGTGAGCGGTCTGAACCTCTCGGCCTGGAGCGCTTTGCAGATCCGCGACGCCGTCGCGACGCGCGAGTTCTCAGCACGCGAAGTCGCCGAGTCCGCCATCGCGCGCATCGAAGCGATCGACGGCGACGTGCACGCGTTCAACCAGGTCACGCCCGAGCTCGCGCGTACGGCTGCCGAGAAGATCGACGCGCTGGTGGCCGCGGGCGACCCGCTGCCGCCGCTTGCCGGTGTGCCGGCCGCGTTCAAGGACAACATGAACCTCGTCGGCACGCGTACGACGTGCTCGAGTCGCATCCTCGCCAACTACGAAAGCGCGTATGACTGCACCGCTGTCGCGCGCCTGATCGACGCGGGCGTGCTGCCGCTCGGCAAGTGCAACATGGATGAGTTCGCCTTCGGTAGCTCCGGTGAGAGCAGCGCGACCGGCGGCGCCAAGAACCCGTGGGACCTCGGCCGTGTTCCGGGCGGATCCTCGGCCGGCTCGGCGGCCTCCGTGGCTGCCGGGATGGCCACGGTCTCGCTCGGCTCGGACACCGGCGGTTCGATCCGCCAGCCGGGTGCCCTGACCGGCACCGTCGCACTCAAGCCCACCTACGGTCGCGTGAGCCGCTACGGATGCGTCGCATTCGCGAGTTCGCTCGACCAGATCGGGCCGTTCTCGCGCACCGTCGAAGACAGCGCAGCGGTACTCACCGCGATCTGTGGCAAGGACCCGATGGACGCCACGAGCATCGAGCGCGAGCCTGAGGAGTTCGTCTCGGCAGCGCGCGAAACGGACGTCTCGGGGATGCGCATCGCAATCGTGCGCGACATGCTTGCGATGGAAGGTGTGACACCCGAGGTGCGCGACAGCGTGCTCGCCGCGGCTGCGCGATTCGAGGCGATGGGCGCGACGGTGGGCGAGGTCGACCTGCCCACGAGCCAGTACGGACTCTCGGCGTACTACATCATCGGCCCCGCCGAGGCATCGTCGAACCTCGCGCGCTTCGACGGCATCCGATACGGCCACCGCGTAGCGGACCCCGTCGACACGATGGACCTCTACCTGCGCACGCGCGGCGAAGGCTTCGGCACCGAGGCGAAGCGGCGCATCATGCTCGGCACGTACGCGCTCTCCGCCGGCTACTACGACGCGTACTACGGCCAGGCGCAGAAGGCGCGCACGCTCATCGCCCGCGAATTCAGCGCCGCGTTCGAGAGCTACGACGTGCTGCTCACGCCCACATCGCCGCAGGTCGCATGGAAGTTCGGCGCAAAGAGCGACCCGCTCGCGATGTACCTCGCCGACATCTACACGATCCCGGTCAACCTCGCAGGCAACTGCGGCATCAGCGTCCCGTGCGGATTCGCCGAGGACGACGGCGCGAAGCTGCCCATCGGCCTGCAGATCATCGGCGACTACTTCGCCGAGGCGAAGGTCTTCCGTGCAGCCGCGGCGCTCGAGCGCGACCTCGCACTCGATATGCGCAGCCCGCTCGTTTTGGGAGCGCCAACGCCATGATCCAGGCTATCTCCTGCAGACTCTGCGGCTCGACCGACACCAGGCGCCGCATCCAACTTGAGGGCTACGCGGTGCACCGCTGCAACGCGTGCACGGCGGTCTTCAGCGATCTCACGGCCCAGCGGGCCGCCACTCTCTACGATGCCGAGTACTTCACCGAGGAGTTCGGCCCCTATTTCGCCGCGCTCTTCGGTGATGCCGACGACACGCCCATCCGCGAGCACTTCACCGCCTATCTCGACGCACTGGAGCGGGTCGTCCCTGGCGGACGACTGCTCGACGTGGGCTGCGCTGCCGGGCTGTTCCTCGACGTCGCGCGCGGTCGGGGCTGGCAGGTTCAGGGCGTCGAAATATCCGAGCACGCAGCCTCCGTTGCCCGCGAACGGCGCGGCATCGACGTGATCGTGGGCGACGTGATGGACGTCTCGCTGCCTGCGCAGCACTTCGATGCCGTCACCATGCTCGACGTGCTCGAGCACATCATCGATCCCGGCGAACTGCTCGATGGCGTGCGGGGCCTGATCCGCCCGGGCGGGGCCCTCATGCTCGTGCTGCCCAACGACCGCAACCTCACGACTATGACCGCGATGGCCGCGCATCGGCTGAGCCTCGGAACGGTTTCGTATCCGGCGTCTCGCGTTCACCAGATCTACCACGTCACGTATTTCACGCCCACGACGATCATGAATCTGCTTGAAGCACACGGTTTCGAGGTCGTCGCGATCGCGCCGGACGAGACGGTACGGGGACTCATCAACGAGTCGATGCTCATGAAGACGGGCGTCAACACGCTGTTCGCCGTCTCACGCGTGCTGGGACTGCAGAACAAGATGGTCGTTGTGGCGAGGCCGACGTGACGGCCGAAGGTCGTCAGGCCACCCGGCGGATCGCCGTGGTTGGCGGCGGTCTCATGGGGGTCGTGCTCGCCTCCGAACTCGCCGAGCGCGGCTACGGCGTCGTGCTCTACGAGGCGGCTGACCGTCTCGGCGGGCTGTCGACCTACGACACGTTCGGCGATCTGCAGTGGGACCGCTTCTATCACTGCGTGCTGCCTACCGACGTCGACCTGCTCGCGTGGCTGCGCGAGATCGGTCTCGGCGACAAGCTCCGCTGGTCCCAGACGTCCACCGGCGTCTACATCGACGGCCGCGCGTATCCGCTCGACACCGCGGTCGATTTCGCGCGCTTCTCGGCGCTCACGCTGACCGAGCGCGCGCGTCTTGCGTGGACGCTCCTGCGCTGCATGTTCGTGCGCGACATCCGCTCGCTCGAGGGAACGACCGCCGAGGAGTGGTTCGTCCGCGTTGGTGGCGAGCGGGCGTACCGCCGAATCTGGCTTCCGCTTCTGCGCGCGAAGTTCGGCGAGGCCGCGGATCGCGTCTCGCCGGTCTTCCTCGTCGCCAAGGTCAAGCGCATGCTCACCGCGAGAGGCGACGTCTCCGGCGCCGAGAACCTCGGCTATGTCTCGGGCGGTTATCGCGCGGTGTGGGAGCGGGCGCTGGCGATGCTGGCCGAGCGCGGGGTCGACGTGCGGCTGTCGACGCCGGTCGAGCAGCTCATCCCCGTAGGCGCCGGCGTCTCGATACGGTCGGGGAAGGCGAGCGACGAGTTCGATCGCGCCATCCTCACGGTGCCGTTCGAGGCGGCGCGCGAACTGTGCGCGGGGTGGCCGGGCCGCAGCCCGGTCTCCTCGGTTGCCCGGGTGGAGTACATGGGACTCGTCTGTCTCGTGCTCTCGCTCAAGCGCGAAGTCTTCCCGAACTACGTGATGAACATCGCCGATCCGGGATTTCCCTTCACGGGGGTCATCGGCATGACGAACCTCGTCGACCGATCCGAAGTGGGGGGACACTCGCTGGCTTACATCCCCGCGTACGTTCCCGCCACCGACCCGCTCATGGCTGCGGCCGACGACGTAGTGTTCGAGCGGGCCTTTGCGGGCCTGAGCCGCATCTACCCTGACCTCACGCGCGACGACATCGATGGCTGGTGGGTGCGACGCGCCGAGGTCGTGCAGCCGGTCCAAGGTATCGGCTATTCGCACGACGCACCACAGCCCGACTTCGCGTGCAGTCCGGTCACCGTCGTCAACAACGGCCAGCTGCTCGAGACCGACCTCAACAACAGCCGGGTCGTCGCCCACGCACGCCAAGCTGCCGAGCAGCTTCAACGCGATGAGGCGGCCGCCTGCGAGGTGGCTCCCGCCGCGGCGCGGCCCGAGCCGCCGGTCGTGCGATTCGTGTTGCCGGCCCACAACCAGGCTGCGGCGATCGCGCCGCTCATCGAACGCATCGCCGAAACGATGCGCGGCGACGGGCGCGACTTCCTCGTGATCGTCGTCGATGACGGCAGCACCGACGACACCGCCGAGCGCGTCCGTGCCCTGGCCAGCAGCGTGCCACTCACTCTCATGAGCCACGAGCACGCTCTCGGTATCGGAGCCGCCACACGCACGGGGCTGCGTGCCGCCGCCGAGGCCTCCGGTCCCGACGACGTCATCGTCACCATGGAAGCCGACCTCACGCACGACCCGCGCTTCGCGGTGCGCCTGCTCGACCAGTATCGGCAGGGATACGACATTGTCATCGCGTCTCGCTTTCGACATGGGTCGCTCGAGATCGGCGTTTCACGATTGCGCCGGCTGCTCACCAGGGGCGCGAGCCTGTTCTACGGCACGCTCGTCCCTGTCGAGGGAGTTCGTGACTACAGCAGCGCGTACCGGCTCTACCGTGCCTCGGTCATCTCCGAGGCTTTCGAATTACTCGGCGATGAGTTCATCACGGAGGATGGTTTCGAGTGCATGGTCGAGATCATCGGCAAATTGAGAAGGCTCGGGAGGTGCTCGGAGGTTCCGTTCGTGCTGCATTACGAGCACAAGCGCACGGCAACCCAGATGCACATCCTCTCTACGTTCGCCGCGTACGTTCGCGTGGTCTCGAACGTGTGGCGCCTCGACCTTTTCGGCCGGCTTGGTGAGCGTGTTCGGCCCACGAAGGCGGCGTATGGCGCGCTTGCGGGAACCATCGTCCTGGCTGTGCTGGGACAGGCGCTCCTCAAGACCGGAGTCGGGGGGCTGGGACCTTCTGCCGATGTCTCGAGCGTGGCTGCGACGCTCTTCACGCTACCGGTGATGGCCGGAGTGGCGTGTTACGGCATGTCCGCGTTGCTGTGGCTGGCGGTCCTCACTCAGATGAACCTTTCGGTCGCCTACCCCATGGGCGCGGCCAGCTACGTCATCGTGCTGCTCGTCGCCAAAGCGATGGGCGAGTCTGTGCCGCCGCTGCGTTGGCTCGGGGTGGTGGCCATCGTCATCGGCATCGCACTGGCCGGCGTGGGCTTCGAGCTCCGAGCGCCGGAGGATCGCCGATGAAATCCATCATCCCTATTCTCGCCTCCGTCGCCCTCGTTGTCGTCGCCCAAGTCGTGCTGAAACTGGGTGCCGGCTCCATCTCAGGACTCAGCCGAGAAGACCTGCGTCACCCCGTGCGTCTAGGGATTCGCGCACTGCGAATCCCGGGTGTCGTCATCGGGCTCCTGCTGTACGTGTTCTCGGCGGCTGTCTGGCTCCTGGTGCTTGCGACGACGCCTCTGTCCTACGCCTACCCGTTTCTCGGGCTCACGTACGTCGGCGTCGCGATCGCATCGGTGACCGTCTTGAAGGAGCGCTTCTCGGCACTTCAGTGGATCGGACTCGCGTTCGTCTTCGTGGGGGTTCTCGCAGTCGCCGCTTCGCGCTGAGGAAGACTCGGCCAGGCGTCGTAGGGCTTCCCGCCCTCTGGCGAGAAGCCCGCTCGGTCGCGGCCGAGAAGGGAATACGCCACCTGGAGCGGCAATCGGTGATGCGCACCACAACGCGCCACGGGACCGACGTCAGGCAGCGGGGAGAGGAGTCGCCATGAACGAGAGACCACTGGGAGTGACGATACTGGCGTGGCTCGCCATCATCGGCGGAGTGATCGGGCTTATCGGCGGCGTGATGTCGGCGATCGCGGCGATCGGGCTGTTGGCGCTCGGTGGGGCTGCGGCTGTCGGCGGCGGGCTCGTCACCGGTGCGGCGGTTGGCGGCGGTGCTCTCTTCGTGCTGGGCATCGCTATCTGGCTCGGTGTCCTCGGCGCGTTTGAGGTCCTGTTCGGCGCGGGCGCGTTGCAGCTCAAGCCGTGGGCGTGGACCGTCGGCATGGTGTGGTGCTACGTCTCAGTGGCCTCCAACGTCATCAGCGTCATCGCCAGCCGGGGCAGCGGGATCGTCGGCGCCGTCATCGGCGTGGCCATCGCGGTGTTCATCCTCGGCTATCTCTATCTGCAGGAGGTAAAGGAGGCCTTCGGCAAGAGCGATCGCGTCTCGCCGTCCTTCCTCGTGCCGGTGACAGAGATGGTCGGCAAGCTCGGTATCGATTCACAGTCGGCAACTCGGCCGCCTACGCCGGACCCGCCTGCGGGCACGGCGAGATAGCAGGGCACAGCGGCCTTCGGGTGGCATCCGCTTCTGCGGCGTCGAAACGGCCGCTACTCGTCGGGATAGCTGCCGGGGACGGCGTCTTCGTCGTCATCTGACACGACAGCACCCTTGCCAGCGAGCATCGCCCTGAGCTCGGCGATCTGAGCCTTGAGCTCGTCAATCTCGCTCTTGGTGGCGACGCCGGAGGTCTTCATCATCTTCTCGGCCTCGGTGGCGACTGTTTTGCGTACCGCCTCCTGCTGCGTCTCGGCCATCTCGCTCACGCGGTCGGCAACCTTCTTGGCGTCTGACTGCGACATCTTGCCGCGCTCGATGAGCTCGGCTGCGAACCCTTCAGCCTTCTCGCGCGTGATGTCGAGCACGCCTATCCCCATCAGGAACGCGTTCTCCATCAGTGACGCGGGGTCGAAAGGCATCTCGTTCTTCTTCTCGTCGGTCATGTGGCGCCTCCCAGAGCACTGGATGGTTTGTCGGACGCGAGCTCAGGTGGCCCGTCCGCCTAGCCTGCGTGGCGGTGGTGGAAGCGGTCGGTGATCGCCGAGAAGTCCGGCATGGCTGGCATGGCGGGCATGTGCACGGCGGGCATGTGGACCGCGGGCACGTGCATCCTGGAACGCCAGCTCGCGACGCGGCGTACGCCAAGCGCCATGACGATGGCCACCATCGCAAACCCGCCGAAAAGCGCGCACGCGATGATGAGCGCGGCCTTCGTCGAGAGTAGGACGCGCGAGTCCTCCGAGATCGTCGCGTTCGGCGTGAGCAGCACGCCAACGAACCCCTGCTTGACCTTCGCTTTGCCGGTGAGCATGACGATGCCGCCACCCTGGTGCACCGACAGCTTCTTGCCGATGATGAGGGGCGCTCCGGCCTGGCTGATCTCGACGGTGCCGCCTGCGACGATCGCGCTCGTGTATGCCTGGCGGACGTGGATGTCGCCCTTGGCGTGTACGATCGGCGCGAACGACGCTGTGATCGTGGCGTCTCCGCCAGCCGACGTGAAGCCGACCGCGCTGCCCACCGCCTCGAACTGCTCGGCGCGTGCGGAGCCGACCATCGACAGGCTCGCCTGCAGCGATGTCGTCTCGAGCCCGCCGGCGACGTGGCTCGCGACGTCTGGCGGCTCGTGCGCGCTGGGCGCTGTGGTCGGCTCTTCGATAAGGGATTCGTCGGAGTTGAAGATGTCGGATGTCATGTGGTGCCTCCCTGCATCGGTACCGGGCATATCGTACGGTCGGCGCGGGTCAGCGCGCTGCAACCTCACGAGGTCTATACCCGCGCGCAGGTGCTCTCGACAAGACGTCGCGCGAGCGGCGTACGGCTCGGGTAGAATCGGACGCGCAACGAACCCCGACCCCCCGGCGCACGTCGCCTGCCAGCGTCGCCGACAGCCGCCGACACGCACGCTAAGGAGCCGCACGTGGCTAAGGACCGCCTGCTCGAAGTGCTCGAGACCTGGGACGCCGTCATCGGTCTCGAGATTCACACCGAGCTCACCGCGCTTTCCACGAAGATGTTCTGCGGCTGTCCCGTGGCGTTCGGCGGGGAACCGAATACCCGCGTGTGCCCGGTGTGTCTCGGCATGCCTGGCGCGCTGCCGGTCCCGAACCAGGCCGCCATCGAGTCCACGGTGCTGTGCGGGCTGGCGACGAACTGCGAGATCGCGCACTGGAGCCAGTTCCATCGCAAGCAGTACTTCTATCCCGACATGCCGAAGGACTACCAGATCTCCCAGTACGACCTGCCGTTCTGCGCCGACGGACACCTCGACGTCGAGGTGGAAGGCCCGCTTGCCGCCGAGCGCGTCGACGCTGCGGCTGCCGCCCAGAACGGCGCGCTCACGCCGTTCGACGATGGCTACACGACGCGCATCGGCATCACGCGCATCCACCTCGAAGAGGACACCGGCAAGATGGTGCACGTGGGCGGCTCGGAAGGACGCATCGCGGGGGCGACGCACTCGCTTGTCGACTTCAACCGCGGGGGCACCGCGCTTATGGAGCTCGTGAGCGAGCCCGACATCCGCACGCCGGAAGAGGCGCGTCGCTTCGCGCAGAAGCTACGGCTCATCTGGCTGTCGTTGGGTGTCTCGGACTGCAACATGGAGGAGGGCTCGATGCGCGTCGACGCGAACGTGTCGATCCGGCGCCGTGGCGAGACCGAGTTCGGCGTCAAGGCCGAGATCAAGAACATGAACAGCTTCAAGGCGATGCACGACGGCCTCGTCGCCGAGATCATTCGCCAGGCCGAGCTGATCGAGTCCGGCGGCACCGTGATCCAGGAGACGCGCCACTACGACGTGGCAGCCAAGCGCACGAGCAGCCTGCGGGGCAAGGAGGAAGCGCACGACTACCGCTACTTCCCGGAGCCCGACATGGTCCCCTTCGAGTTCTCCGACGAGTTCATCGACGAGATCCGACAGCGGCTACCAGAGCTTCCCGACGCCAAGTTCGCGCGCTTCCGCGAGAGCTACGGCCTGCCGGTGCACGACGCGACGGTACTCACCTGCGACTTCGACCTCGCCGAGTTCTTCGAGGCAGCGGTCACGATCGCTGGCCCCGAGCGTGCCAGGGCGATCGGCAACGTGATGCTGGGCGACCTCTCGGCGTATCTGAACGCGGCGGGCATCGGCGTCGTGGACAGCAAGATCGTGCCGAGCATGGTTGCCGAGCTCGTCGAGCTCGTCGAGGACGGCACGATCTCCGGCAAGCAGGCCAAAGATGTCTTCGCCGAGATGGCCGAGACCGGCGATGCTCCGGGCGCGATCGTCGAGCTCAAGGGGATGAAACAGGTCTCCGACACCGGCGCGATCGAGGAGATCGTCGACCGCGTTGTCGAGGCCAACCCGGGTCAGGTCGCCGCCTACCGCGGCGGCAAGACCGGACTTTTCGGCTACTTCGTGGGACAGGTCATGCGCGAGACCGGCGGTCAGGCCAATCCGGCCGTCGTCAACGAGGTGCTGCGCAAGAAGCTCGAGGGGTAGTCGCCAAAGACATCACCCGCAGGTGGAAAACAGAAGCACCCGGCGGAATCCCGCCGGGTGCTTGGTCGTTCTTGGAGAGCTTCGCCTTACTGTACGTGGATCACGTGAGACGAAGAATGCGATGAGGCGTTGAACGGCGTGCCCATGAACTTCACGCGAACCTTTCGGTTGCCCTTTCCGGGCTTCCACGAGTACGACGCTTTGGCCGCGGAGCCTGAAGCATGGAGCGTCTGAATGGAGATCGTGCGCCACTCGTCCCACGACGGACTCCAGACCTGGAAGGTCACTTTGCCGCCCACGTTGGCAGACGGAATGACCGTGGCCGTGAGCGTCACGCGCTTGCCGGCCTTGATCGTCGTCTTCGACGGGCTGAGGCGCACGATCGGCGTCACGTGGATGGTGGCGGTCGCGTCACCGGACAGCCAGCCGTCAGAAGGCTCGAAGCGGATGCGGAGGTTCGTGTTGGTCGTGAAGTCGCCAAGTGACCGCATGAAGGTCGCCCCGCCCATCTCGGCACGGTACTTTGCCGTGAACCTAGCGAGGAGCGATTCCGTGGTCGAGTTCGAGGGGGTCCCGTAGATCGAGACGGTGCCGTTGCGCTCAGGCCCGTAGATGGAACCGGCAAGCAGGGTCGTGCCCCGGTACGGAATCTTCTTCATCATAAGCCTCGCGAGGACGCGCGGACTCGCGAGCGACTCGGCGCCAGTGAGGTACCACGGCGTCGTCGATGAGGTCTCGATTGCGATGGGTTGCGTGCGCCCGGAGCCGAATGGCTGGAATGAGAGGGCAACGATGTTGTTGGGCTGGGTGGCGGCCAGATCGCCGACCGTGCCGGACACGGTCGAGTACCAGTCAGTGGGAACACCGGGCGTTTCGACGTAGCTCGACTCGTCGAACATCGAGTAGTAGTCGTCGGCGTAGTAACCGTCGTACGCCGACGCGGCGCTCAGCGCACCCGCGAGCGGCGTGCCCGTCGGCAGCGTGAAGGGAACGGCCTGCGTCACGAAGTCGCTGTGTCCGTAGGCGACGTAGGTGACGGTCGCAGTGTTGTCGCCCGCCCTCAGGCCGCCTACGACGTCGACGCCCGCGATCTGCGCGTTTCGGCGAGTTTTCGTGTAGTTCATCTGCAGGTCGACCGAGCGGATGTCGAGTGCCTGCGTGCCGCTGCCGGCCGTGTGCTGGAGCTGGCTGATCACGTTGTAGGCGTCCCACATGACATCCCAGTCGAGCTCTTGGGAGTCGTACATGTTAGGGATCACGAGGCTGTAGAGCCTCGTGCCGTCGCTTACCTCAACTGTCGTTGTCGTCTGGGCGCTGCCGTCGATGGACCAGGTGTCGATGAGCTTCTGCGCTCCGACCGCGAGAGCGGCGGCAACGTAGAAGCCGTTTTCCTTCCCCGTATTGAGCAGGGTGCGCGGCACGTAGGTCGCGGTGGACGTGCTCTCACCGGTGTCGGCGTTCGTGACGTGCGCCGTGATGGTGGTGTCCTCGGGCATCTGGTCGACCTTGCCGAGAATACCGGCGAAGCGGTCCTGCGTGATGGTGCCACGAACGAGCGTGGGACTGCCCATCTTGTATGGCTCGAGCTGACTCGGCCACACGCCGTCGATCCAGGCGTTCATCATGTACAGACTTGTCTCGCCGTTCCAGTAGTCCGGGTGGCCGAACGCGAGCACGTCGCTTCCCTGGTTGTACGTCACCGTGCCGATTCCACCCGACCACGCGTCGCCACGCATGTCCATCGCGGCCACGGACGCGCCGGGCACGAGGTCGGTCGCAACCATCGACGCGGGGTCGAGCGCGCCACCGTCGAGCGGAGCTCGGTCCGACGCAACGGCCATCCCACGCCTGGCGAGCGCTTTCGAGAGCATCACGTAGGGCTTGGAGCCCGGCCGCAAACCGCCGATGAACCCGGTGTTCAGCGGCTTGGCGACGAGCGCGCCTACCGCCGACGCCCCGACGAACTTCTGAGGCTGAGGGCTGACGATGACTCGTGAGATGAGGCGACCGTCAGCAAGGACCGGTTTCTGCATCGAGAAGACGGCGGACGCGTACGTCGTCTTGAGCGCAAGCATCGCGTCGATGGGTGTCGCCAGTCCGGTCCCACCCAGGGTGAACCAGTCGCCGTACGACACCGCGCCGACGATCTTGTCGGTGCCGCCGACGTTGACGTAGATCGGGCTGCCGCTCATACCGGCGACGATGCCGCCGAACTTCTCGATCTTGGCTCCCGTCGCCTCGAACAGGATGAGAGCGCCACCGCTCGAATCGCCGGTGGTGCCCAGGATCGTGCAGGGGATCGTCTCGATCGTCTGGCCCCTGAGAACCGTCTTGAAGTAGGCCGAGATCGTGCCTTCAGACGATGCAGCGAGCATCTGCCGAAGTTCGGTGAGCCCGAGCGTTGGCGGGCCTGCAGGAATGGCGAGGGCCGTGGTGGCTGCGCCGAGCGCGAGCGCGAGTGCGAGTGCAGTCACGGCCAAACTCGCCAGTACGCGTGAACGTGCGAACATGGTCCCCCCTCGATCGTGGGATGGTGTCCTGGCCCCGGCAGGACGACCCAAAAGCTTTCTCTCACAAGAGCGTAGCATGGGAAGTGTGTCCGAGATGATAACGGCCTGTTCTGTGCCGGTCGCGTGATTAGCGTCACGCCTCTGTGACGCAGCCTTCGGAAGCCGTATCCTTCGAATGTCGATACTGCACACGTGACTTCGTTAGGGGATGCCCGTGTACGACCCGTTCGCCCACGCCCCGCAGGTTTCTCGCGAAAGCCGGATCGCCGCCGAACTAGAGCGATTCACGGGTCGTCATGGCTTCACCGTCATCGACAACGTCGTGTTCAACCGCGGACTGGTCTCGGCGACCGTCGATCACGTGCTCATCGACCGCTTTGGCCTGATGCTCATCGACGCCGAGCTTTATGAAGGCGCCTACGTTCAAGGGGGGGACACCGATAATCTGTGGTCGGCGACCTATCCTGACGGTCGGACCGAAGAGTTTCGCAACCCGCTCTACCTGAGCACCGGCAACGAGAACGTCGTCAAGCAGGTGCTCGCGGCCAAGGGTATCAAGCTCGACGCGAGTCAGATCCGCAGCGCGGTCGTGTTTGATGGTGCCGACACGTCGCGCCTGAACCTCGTCGAGGTGAGCGCCGCCAAGGTCAAGTCCGCTGCGCAGGTCGGCGAGATCGTCGACGCGCGCTACGGCTTTCCGCCGAACAACGGGCAGCTCACACAGGCCGATCTCGCGCGAATCACGGGTGAGGTGCGGGCTTTGAGCCGCGCGCTACCCTCGGACGGGGCTGCTTTGGCTGCCGATGAAGACGCTCCGTGGTCCTCAGACCCAGCCGTAGTCGCCGCTGCCGCGAGGATGTCGGTGGTCGCACCGCCGCCGCCCATGCGTCCGGACCAGGAGACGTTTCGGCGGACCGCTGAGCTCTCGGGGCACCATTCGGGCGGTTCAGGAGGCCCCAGCCTGCGCTCGGCGCTGCTGACGCTCGGGACGATCGTCGTGATCGTGCTGACGTTGATCGCCGGCAGCCTGTTCTTTCCGCAGCTTCAGGCGGGCTCGACGCTCGCGTGGACGGTCGCGTTCGTCTTGCTGGTCGCGATCGCTCAGCTCGTCGCCTCCAACATCGCTGCCGCGCGCAAGCAGCCGAGTCCGCGCCACCCGGGGTGGCTTGTGGCCGCGTTCGCGCTGCGCGTGCTCGTAGTCGGCGTGTTCGTGGGCGGCCTGTGGTTATTGATCGCCGGCGGAGCCGCGGATAGTCTCGGCGAGATGCTCGCCTCGAAATTCGCGTCGCGTTCACCGGGCGTCACGAAGCCTGTCAAAGCGCCAACGAACCCGGGTGTCATCGTGGCGAAGCGCCGGCTGAGGGAGATTCGGCCGGACGTGTACAAGACCGCCACGAATCTGAACTCTCCGAAGATCACGCCAGAACCCGACGCCCGGACGGCTTACACGTGGCAGTACTCCGCGGCAGGTTCGTCGACGCCACTTTCGTTCACGCTGACCATCGACCTCCAAGGCAAGGTCGTGAGTCCCTAGGGTGAGCTGTCCGGATCGAGAGAAGGGTCTGCTCGTGACTGTTCGCGCTCGTCTCATCCCGGCTGGGCTGGTCGTCGCGCTTCTGCTCGCGGCCGGCGGCGCGGCGGCCACAGCCCGCCCGTCGGCAACCGCGCGCGTGTCCGCACGCGCGACCACTGCGACCTCCACGGTCACGGCGACGACTTCGGTGCCCCCCACGATCACCGTCGCTGCCGTTGGCGACATGTGCTTCGTCTCGTCGGTCAGACGCCTCGTCGCGTCCAAGGGGGCCGACGCACCGTTCAGCTCGACCCACAAGGTGCTCGCCGCTGCCGACGTCACTCTCGGCAATCTCGAGTGCGCGCTTTCGACTCGAGGTCACGCGGTGGCGGGCAAGCAATACACGTTCGAGGGCCCACCCTCGGCGGTCAAAGGCCTTGCCTACGCGGGCTTCGATTTCGTGGCGCAGGCGAACAACCACGCGCGGGATTTCGGCGCAACGGCGCTCAGGGACACCATTCGCAATCTGAACACGGCTCATATCGCGCACGCTGGCGCAGGTGCGAACTCGGCGGCTGCGTTCAAACCGGCCATCATCAGGCGCAACGGCGCGACGATCGCATACCTCTCGTTCTGCCAGATCGGGCCTTCGTCGTTCAGGGCCGGAAAGCACCGCTCGGGCACCGCGTACACTCTCAGCAAATCGACGGTGGTCAAGGCGATCAAGAGCGCCCGCAAGAAGGCCAACTACGTGATCGTCGCGTTCCACTGGGGCGTCGAGCGGGAATTCACGCCCACGGGCACGCAGGTGAGCTTCGGGCGCGCGGCCATCCGCGCGGGCGCAAACCTCGTGCTCAGCCATCACCCGCACGTGATACAAGGTATCGAGTTCTACAAGCGCGGCCTGATCGCGTACTCGCTGGGCAACTTCGTGTTCTCCCCCGGCAGCGCCAGCGGCCACGACACAGTGATCCTTACACTCGCGCTCGGTCCGCACGGCGTGCGCACTGTGGTCGTCCGTGCTGCCCACATCGACGCCTACGGCCGTCCGGTTCTTGCAAAAGGCAAGACGCGCGCGCGCATCCTTGGTATCGTGCGTTCGACCTCGCGCGGCCGCCACACGAAGGTCAAGCTTTCCGGCGGCGTCGCGCATCTGACGAAATAGACTCGGGCCGGCTGGAGTCGTGCCCGTGCCGAGAAGAGAGCAGCACGCCGTGATCCAGATGAAGTCCGCGTACGATCCGCAGGCCAAAAACGACGGGTACCGAATCATCGTGACGCATGACTGGCCGGCCGGTCTCAAGCGCGGCAAGGCGTCTGGCAGCGACTGGATCAAGTCCCTTGGCCCGACGGAGAGTCTGCGCGGTTGGATGAAGAAGAACCCGCGCAAGATCGCGCAGTTCGTCGATAAGTACCTCGCTGAACTCGGCACCAACGACGCGGCCGCCGACAAGCTCCAGGAGATGCACGCGCGGTACGGCACGATCACCGTGCTTTCAGTGCCGAGCGTCGACGAGCACTGGCCCGTCGCCGAGACGCTCGCCAAGTTCCTCTCGGCGATGGTCGAGTAGCGGATCCTGGCAGGAAAGGCGTCGCTGTCAGACCCCCGCGCTATGGTGCGCGTGGGAGGAGATGCCATGATCTACCGGGAAAAGGATTCACGCGCGCTCGACGTGCTCCAGCGCGCCCTGCACTCGGGCAGTCCGGCCACGCGCGTGAGGGCCGTGTCGATGCTCGAGCGGCTGGATTGCGACGATCGGATCACCTGGCTGTCGGACGCACTGGCTGACGCGCATCCTTCGGTGTCGGCCACGGCGTTGTGCGTCATGGCTTGGGTCCTCGACCCAAGCGAAGCGCCGTGGCCGGCTCGCGAGGGGCCGCCGGCCGACACCGGCCTCTCGAGGAGCGAGGGCCTGAGCGCGGGACTCCCCGACGAGCCTGCCAGCCGCTGGCAATGGGAGTACGTCGTCGAGATCTGGCGCGAAGACGGGCTGCTCGTGGGTGTGTATCCTGCGTCGACATGCGCCGAAGACGACGAGCACGCCAAGCGCATCGCTCTCGGGCAGGCGATCATCGACAGCGCGGGTCGCCGTGCCGACAGGTTCGACCCGGGGTCGGCGGCGGCGTTCATCGTCGAGAAACGTCAACTCGAGCAAAACGCCGCCGGGCGTCGGGAGCGACATCGTGACGATCGGGATGCCCCGGGCTGATAAGACGAGGCGACGTCGCTCACCACAGGTTTGCGACGGCTGGTACGGTTCGGCGGTCGGTCAGGCCGATCGCATCGCTTGCGCAGGCGGAGCGGCAGATGCCGCAGCCCCAGCACTTCTCGGCGTGGTGGACGACGCAGCCGCCGCTCACCGTGAACGCGTCGAACGGGCACAGCCCGGCGCACGCGCCGCACTGCGTGCACGCAGCGGGATCGAGCACGGCCACATCTTCCCCGCGCCACATGAGCTTGATGTCGTAGCCGGCGGTGAGCTTCATCGCCATGCAACCGCTGCTTAGATTGCAGTTGCAGATGGCGGCGGTAAATGGCGTCGTAAATGTCCAGACGGAGTGCATCAGGCCGCGCTCCTCGCACGTCCGCAGCAGCGACATCGTCTCGTCTTTGGTCATCGTGTGGAAGTCGTCGAGTCCGGGACCGGCGTCATAGGAGGCGAACCCCTCTTCGAGCAGACCTGTGACGGGCTTGGTCGTGACGAGGATGCAGACCTCCTCGGCGGTCTTGCCCCGCTCGTGCATGCGGCAGATGCAGGGGATCACGGTGATGCTGGTCGCGATGTCGAGGACGGCCCCGCAGTCCTCGATCGACAGCGGTTGGCCGAAGTGGCTCTTCCGCATGTTCCTCGAGATGGTGTTCTTGCCAAGCCACGCGAGCGGGGAGGGGAGCTTGCCCAAAACTTCGCCGGCGGTGATCGCCGTGGCGCGCATCTGGTCGAAACCCCGGATGAACTCGAGCATGTACTCTCGGCGCCGCACGTCGCTGCTCAAGTCGTAAGCGTAGTTGTTCGCCTCGAGGTACCAGCGCTTGCCCTCGCCGTGCTCGACACAGAACCGGCACATTGTTTTCGCTCCTTGCCGAGGGGTGGGCGAAGACCTGCGCCCACACTATCATTCCCACCGGGCGCCCAACCTCCAGACGCAACAACGCCCGCGGGGGGACGCGGGCGTTGCGCAGGAAGGGGGGTCTGTTTGTGAGCCGCCGAGTCACTCCTCGGCGGGCGGGACCACTCGGCGCAGCAGACGACCGGCGCGCTCCTTGCGGTCGAGCAGTTCCTCGGTCGCATACAGGTCGCCGATGCGACTGGCGAGCATCCCGGGAACGTCGTGTGTGTGTTCACCGTGGAGGTAGGGGACAAGACCCGAATCGAACGGGTCGGAAGCGGCACGATCGACCGTCTGCTTCATGGATCCCTCCGTACTCTCTGCGAGCGGTGGCATCTCCTCCGGGCGCGCAACGCTTCCCTGTATACCCCCGCGAGGCGAGATGTGACATCGCGCTTCCGAAAGTTCACAACTTGTAACGGTCTCGTCGGTCCCGCTCGCGCTGCCGCTGGTGTTGTATCGTGGAATGGGAACCGACCGTCCTGTGCAGCCCTTGGAGGTCCGATGGCCGTCAGCATACTCACCGACTCACTCGCGTCCATCCCCCCGCGCGATGCTGATGAGGCCGGTGTGGACGTGATCTCGCTCTACATCAGCGACGGTGACTCGAATCAGCGCGAGCTCGATATGGACGCACGCGCGTTCTACCGCCGCCTCCAAGACATGCGCGCCCTGCCGACATCGTCACAACCTTCGCCCGAGGCGTTCGTTGCGGCGTTTCGCCGCGCACTCGAGCACGGCTCCGATGCGCTCGGCGTTTTCGTGTCCGCCAAGATGAGCGGCACGCTCGAAGCCGCGCGCATCGCCGCCGACATGATCCGAGCCGAGACGCCCGACGCTCGCATCGAGCTGCTCGACGCGGGCTCCAACTCGATGGAGGAGGGCTTCGGTGTGCTCGCCGCCGCGCAAGCCGCCAGGGCCGGCGAGTCCATCGAGCGTTGCGTGCAGGCCGCACGCGAGACGCTTGAGCGCACCCGCTACCTGTTCAGCCCAGAGTCGCTCGAATACCTGCGCCGAGGCGGGCGCATCGGCGCGGCGTCGGCCCTTCTCGGCGGGTTGCTGCAGATCCGGCCGATACTGACCGTCGAGGAGGGTGAGGTCCGGACGTTTGCCAAGGTGCGCACACACGGCAGGGCGCTCGCCGAGATGGCGCGGCAGTTCTCAGACGACATCGCCGCGTACGGCCTGCGGCAGGTGATCGTGCACTACATCGGCGAGCCCGACACCGCCGAGGTCTTTGCCCGCGAGCAGATCGAGCCGCTGGCTGGCGCGCCCGTCCGCGTGCTGCCGGTGAGCCCGGTCGTGGGCCTGCACGTGGGCCAGGCCGTGGGCATCGTCTACGAGACCGAACGCGTGTGGGTGTGAGATCCGTCTCGGCGGCCGATCGTGCTGCGGCTTCGGCTCAGACCTTGCTAGAATGCGCCGCATGACTGAAAACAATGCTCCCACATCGGCATCCGCGGCCAAGTCGCCGGATCCCAGCTGGACCGACCGCCTCGTTCCGCGCGCCGGCACCCGCGTCCAGCTCTTCTCGGCGGCTATCATCTGGCTCGTCGGCGCGAGCATCCTGCTTATCCGAGGCGTGCTGTTCCTGCACGACCGCTGGTTCCCGGCGATCATCACCGTCGCGCTGCTCATCGGGCTCGCGAAAGAGCGCTACATCCTGAGCGGCTACGCTCGCAAGGCGGTCATCCGCATCCATGCGCGCGGAAAGGCCGGCTACTTCGGCTTCTTCTCGCTGAAGTCGTGGATTTTCATCCTCGTGATGATGGGTGGCGGCATCGCGCTGCGCATGTCGGTTCTCGCGAGCGCGAGCGACGTCATCCCGTGGGGCCGAGACGCGCTTGCGGTCCTCTACGTGGCGGTGGGCACGGCGCTCGCCTACGCCGACCGCATCTACTGGAAGGCCGCGCTCGCCAAGACGCCCGCGCAGCTCGACGCTGTCGAGCATGAGGTCGACGAGGCGTAACGGCTGCAGGGCGCCGCCGGGTGAAACGCCTGCGCGGTGGTTCGCACGAAACCAAGGGGAGGACTCCGCATGAAGGTCGTCGCAATCAACGGTTCCGCGCGTCGCGACAGCAACACCGGTCGGCTCATCGAGACCGTGTTCGGGCCGCTTCGTGAGGCTGGCATCGAGTGTGAGCTCATCAACCTCGCCGGCAAGGACATTCGTGGCTGCACCGCGTGCAACAAGTGCCGCGAGAAGGCCGACGGACAATGCCACGGTCGCCGCGACTTCGGCAACGAGGTCATCGATCGCGTGCGCGACGCCGACGGTCTGATCCTCGGCAGCCCCACCTACTTCGCCGACCTCACGCCCGAGCTCAAGGCGATCATCGACCGAGTGGGCTACGTCTCGATGGGCAACGGCGGCTTCTTCACGCGCAAGCCCGGTGCGGCGGTCGTCGCCGTGCGCCGGGGCGGCGCGATCCACGTGGCGGACTCGATCAACCACTTCTTCCTCATCAGCCAGATGCTCATCGTCGGTTCGACCTACTGGAACATGGCCTACGGCCGGCTTCCGGGCGAGGTCGAAGACGACGCCGAGGGCATGCGCAACATGGTCAACGTCGGCGAGAACATGGCGTGGCTTCTCGGCAAGCTCGCCGAGTAGGGCGCGCGAGTCGGCGCTGACGACCGCTGAGCGCCAGCAGCCCCGCGCCGCGGCCTACGGGTACGAGATCGTGTCGGGCGCGGTGCCGGTCACGCCGAAGCCGTTGGCGTAGATGCGTGCCGCGTCGACGTGCAACCCCGGCGCTGCCGAAAGGTAGGCGTTGAAGTAGGTGGCGAGCGCGTCGCTGACCTGCGCTTTCTGCGCAGCGCTGCCGGGGATTCCCTGAACACTGAGCTTCGTGGCGCCCGGCGTGATGATGTGCCCCTGCGCGTAACTCGCGGGCGCCGTCACCGAGCCCGAGTACGTGGCGCCGTTCGCGGTGACCCGCGCCGAGAGCTGCACCGATCCCACGTTCGGAATCTTCAGGCTCACGTCGCGCACCCCGATGTTGATCCCCGCGCCGTTCGACGTGTACGGGAAGGTGTTGAGGAGCGCCGCGATCTCCTCGGCGGTAAAGGTTGCGGAGAAGGGGTGCGAGCCACTTGCCCGCACGCCGTCGAGCTCGATCGGCGCGACGGGGAATTCGGCCCGGACGCCGGCCTTCTGCATCGCCGAGGCGAACGCCGACATCTGGCCCGAGGTGCTCGAGACAGCCGGCGACATCGCGCTCTTGATGAGGTAGCCCACGACGCCGAGCAGCGCGAGCGCGATCAGGACGACCACGACCGCGACAACGACTCCCGTGCGGCTGGGGCGCGGCCGCGGAGCCTCGCCGGCGGCGTTGACGCCGGGTGGGACGGTGGGTGGACGGGGCGGCTCGGCGAGCGCGGTGGCGGTCCCGGCGGTGGACTCCGCTTGCGGGTCGTCGTCGGGGAAATGCGGCTCGGTATCGGACACGGTCGGCCTCTTCTCGGCGCGGCGCTGCTTGTTACTTGAAGCCTACCCTAAGCCGCGTCATGCTGGTCGCGACCTGACGCCGAAGCCTCCGGAGGCGCATGAACCACGACAGCGATCTCGCGCTTGCGACGCGCATCGAGCGCGAGGCGGCAGCGATGCAGCGCGAGTACGCCGAGGCGCACGCGCGGCTCTTCCCCGAGCTCTCGGCGGCGTGGGTAGAGGTCGGCGGCGGCGTGGCGGCAGTGCTCGAGGCCGAGTCGCCGGCCAACGGCGCCTTCAACGTCGGGATGGCCGGCGAAGTCACCGCCGAGGAGTTCGATGCGCTGGCGCGCTTCTTCCGCGATCACGGCGAGCGTGCCGGCGTGACGGTGTGCCCGCTTTCGCACCCGTCGCTCGCCGAGCGCGTCGAGCGCGCCGGCTGGGTCGCCGTCGAGCTCGAGCACGTGCTCGCCCGGGCCCTCGACTCCGGCGACGCCTTTGAGTCGCCGCCCTCCGACGTCGAGCTGCGGCTCGCGAGCAGCGACGACGATCTCGAGCTGTGGGCGGCACTCGTCGCGAGCGGCTTCTCGGCGCCCGACGATCCCATCCCGGCCGAGATGCGGCTCGCGCGCGCGGCTGCGTCGGCGCCTGGGCGCCACCACCTCATCGCGAGTGTGGGCGGCGTGCCCGCCGGAACAGGCGAGCTGCGCATCGCCGAGGGCACAGGCTGGCTGTCCGCCGACACGACGCTGCCGCACCTCCGCCGCCGCGGCGTGCAGGGAGCGCTCCAGCGCGCGCGGCTCGAACTCGCGCGCGACGCCGGCTGTGACCTCGCGGTCACCGAGTCGCTGCCGGGCACTGCGAGCCAGCGCAACATGGAGCGGCTCGGATTTCGTATCGTGTACACGCGCGTGAAGGCGTGCGAGCCAGCTCACCCCGCCGAGAGGACCTGACGATATGACGACTCCGGACGAGACCACGATCGCGTTTATCGGCACCGGCGTGATGGGGCTGTCGATGGCGGGGCACCTGCTTGACGCCGGCTACCCGCTCGTCGTCTTCAACCGCACGGCCGCGCGAGCCGAACCGCTGCTCGCGCGCGGAGCGACGTGGGCCGAGAGCGCGGGCGAGGCGGCGTCGCGCGCAGACGTCGTGATCACGATGGTGGGGTATCCGGCCGACGTCGAGGAGATCTACCTCGCGCCGGGCGGGATCGTCGAGCGCGCGCGAGACGGCTCGGTGCTCGTCGACATGACGACGTCCTCGCCGGCTCTCGCTGCACGGGTCGCCAGCACCGCGGCCGCCCGCGGAGTCGTCGCGATCGACGCGCCGGTCTCCGGCGGCGACGTGGGCGCGAAGAACGCGGCGCTCACGATCATGGTCGGTGGCGACGAGGCCGCGTTCGCGCGCGTCGAGCCGGTGCTGCGCGTGATGGGGACCAACGTCGTCTTGCAGGGCGGACCCGGAGCCGGCCAGCACACGAAGATGGCGAACCAGGTCGCGATCGCGGGCTCGATGCTTGCCACCGTCGAGTCGCTCGCCTACGCCGAGCGCGCCGGGCTCGATCCTCGGCGGGTGCTCGAGTCGATCGGCGCCGGTTCGGCGGCGAGCTGGTCGCTTGCCAACCTCGCACCGCGCATCCTCGACGGCAACTTCGCGCCGGGTTTCTTCGTCAAGCACTTCGTCAAAGACATGCGCATCGCGATCGGCGCGGCAGATGAGATGGGTCTCGACCTGCCGGGCCTCGCATGCGCCAAGCGCCTCTACGAGCATCTCGAGAGCCACGGCGGCGCGAACCTCGGCACCCAGGCGTTGTGGCTGCTCTACGCCGACGACACGGCTCGCGAACGCGCAGGAGTCGACCCGCTCGCGCGCACGACGAACGCGGGGGAGTGAGCTGCGCCGCACGAGCCGCCGCACCTACTCCATCCCGAGCAGCTCCTTGAGCTTCTCGGGTCGGAAGTCGACGCAGACTCCGTCGCCGATCTCGAACGTGGGCGTGTGAAGACGGCCTTCGTTGTGAGCCGCCGCGCGCACGTGGGCGTCGCGGTCGTCTTCGACGTCGATCTCCGTGAAGGGGACGTCGTGCTGCTCCAGCCACGCGCGGGCGCGTCGGCAGTCGCCGCACCACGCTCGGCAGTACATGATGACCTGCGGTGTCTCGTCGCTCATGGTGACTCCGCTCTTTCGTGAGGGGCCTGGCCGAGCCGGTGAGTCCGGGGCACGGCCGGTCGGCGGGGTAGCGTTCACGAGGTTTGTACCCGAGCCTGTCGCGCGACTCGCCCGAGCATGGATGGTATCCTCTTTCGGTCGCTCAAATCACAGTCGCACCGTCCTCCAGCCTGACGCGACACTCCCGGCCGGCATTCTGCGGAGGCGTATGCACCTGTTGCGACATCAAACGATGCGTGCTGTCTGCATCGCGTGTGCGATCTTCTCGGCGATGGCGCCCCTCTGCGTATCGGCGGCACCCGCGCCCGCGCTCGTGCAACAGCAAGCCGTTACCGCCAAAGCGCACATCTCGGCGATACAGCAGCAACTCTCCCAGGTGATGGCGCAGTATGACGCCGCCGCGGCGAAGCTTACCAAGACCTCCGAAGAGGTCGCAGCGAACCGTCGCGAGCTCACCAGGCTCGACCGCTCCGTCAAAGACGGGACCGGCCGGCTGTCCGCTGAGGCGGTCTTCCTCTACCGCACCGACGGCAACGGGTTCGCCGAGGCGCTGTTGAGCGCGGGCTCGCTCGAGGAGTTCGCGAACCGGCTCATGGCGCTCTCCCGCATCGCGAGCCGCGACGCCGAGACGATCCAGCATCTCCGAGCAGACCGCCTCGCGGCCGAGCAGCTCGGCGCGAAGCTCCTCGCACGCGAGCAGCAGGAGGCGCTGCAGGTCTCGGAGGTGTCCGCGCGTCGGGGGAAGGCGCAAGCCGCGCTGAACGACCAGCAGCGCTACGTCGATTCGCTCTCAACACAGGTCGCTAAAACGCTGCAGACGCAACAGACCGCGAGCACGAGCGGCGGTTCGACCACCGTCACGCCGCCGAGCCCGGATGCGGTTGCGTGGGCGACGGTGGAAGGCCGGTCGGGGAAGTATGCCGTGCTCGCCAGCCAGCAGCGCAGTTACGCGCCCACCGGACTGACCTTCGATGGGGAGGCGACGTGGTACGGAAACGTGCGGCCGAACATGCGGACCGCGTCCGGGCGAGCCTTTGACGAGAACGACCTGACGTGCGCGCACAAGACGCTGCCGTTCGGCACGAGAGTCGCCGTGACCTTCCGAGGAAAACGCGTGATCGTGACCGTCACCGACCGCGGGCCGTACGGCAAAGGCCGCGTCATCGACCTCACGAAGCGCGCGGCATCGCTCATCGGCCTCAAGAGCGCCGGCGTAGGCCACGTTCACTGCGAGGTCGTCAGCGCGAAGTAGCCGCGGGCTTGCGGGCAGCGACGAGCCGCGCTAGGGCTTCGGAAGCGTGAAGAACGCCGCCGCGCCGAGTGCGGCGAGCACGAGCGTCATAACGATGCCGGTGATCAGCATGATGCGGGCGAGCTTGGGGTTCTTCGTGCGCACGAGGAAGAACGCCGCGATTCCGCCGACGAACGCGAAGAGGACCGGCAGCAGCCAGAACAGGAACGAGACGTTGCCCGACGCGGGGGCCACGGCCGCTGCAGGCGCGACGGCCTCTGTTTCAGCAATCGGGTCGGGCCCTGAGACGGTGCCCGGCGGGATGCTGAAGAAGTCGCTCTCGCTCGGAGCGGGAACCTGCTCAGGCGCAAGCGCGGGTGCGGCGAAGTCGGCCGGTGGCACCGGTGCTGGCTCGAGACCGGCCGCAGGCGCCACGGGAGCGGGCGCGAGGATGTCGGGCACGGGCACAGCGGGCGCTACGGGAGCGGCCGCGGGCGCGTCGGGGGCGCTGACCGCCGCGTACGGGCTCTCGCCGGGAGCGTAGGGCTCGAGAATCGTCGTGGGCATGGGCTCGGGCGCCGCGCCGGCGCCTTTCACGAGCACGTCGCCTTCGAAGTGGAGCGGCGTCGCGTGGGCATTGGCCTCGTAGTAGGCTTGCATGAGGCCGACTCGCGCGGGCTCTGGGATCTGCTGGAGGTCGAGGGGCCGAACGCGGCCGCTCACCGACATCACGAGATCGATGAAGTTGAAGTCGAGCCTGGTCCTGTCAGTCACGGGGTCCCCCTGCGTCGTCGCGCTACGCTCTCCTGTCAGTGTATCGGACAGGAACGGTTTGGGCCGTAACAAGAACCGCTTTTGTCTCGCTGTCAGTCCGCTGTGGCATGATTCCATCAGGGCCACACGGTCACGCATCGTATTGGAGGGCCATCTTCATGACAGACAACGCTCACAGCCTCGCTGTGTTCATCGATTTCGAAAACCTCGCGTTGGGACTTGCTCCGCGCGGGGGAGGACGGCGCGCGAAGAAGTCCGAGGTCCTCGACATGAAGCGCGTGCTCGAGCGTCTCGTCGAGAAGGGTAAGGTCGTCGCCAAGCGTGCGTACGCGGACTGGGGCCGCTTCGGCGAGTACGTCACGCCGCTCCACGAACTCGGCATCGAGCTCACCGAGATCCCCGAGCGGGGGATGACCGGCAAGAACTCGGCCGACATCCGCCTCGTCGTCGACGCGATGGAGCTGTCATATGCCAAGGAGCACATCGACACGTTCGTGATCGTCTCGGGAGACTCGGACTTCACACCGCTCGTGCTGCGGCTCAAGGAGAACGGCAAGTCGGTCGTGGGCGTGGGCATGAAGGACTCCACGAGCGACCTGCTCGCCGCCAACTGCGACGAGTTTATCTACTACGAAGACATCGGCACGACCGCTGGCGGCATACCTACGATCAGCGAGGACGTGCCGCGCAAGAAACGCCCGGCGTTCCAGCTGCTCTTCGACACGATCGAAGCGCTGCAGCGCGAGAACATCGGCGTGATGCACAGCTCGCTGCTGAAAGACACGATGAAGCGCAAGCAGCCGCAGTTCTCCGAGTCGAGCTACGGCTACCGCTCCTTCACCGCGCTGCTCGAAGACGCTGAGAAGCTCGGATTCGTCGTTTTGAAGAAGGACCCGCGCTCAGGGACGTACGTCGTCGAGAGCTTCGCCAGCTAGCCCTTCGCGAGCGGCACGGCGCCGGGTTGGCTGCTGGTCCTCGCGTGGGGCCCTCGGCGCTTCGCGCCTTCCCACGCTGCGGAATCGCAGCCAACCCGGCGCCGTGCCCAGCGCGTGCTAGCCGTCACACTGGTGAGCGTACGGACCCTCGCTGACACCCTGGTTGCGTCCGATGGTAAACTTGTGGACGGTCAGCAGAGCGGCCGCGCCCGATTGCAGCATTCATCGAAGCCCGAGGCGGAAGAGCGATGCACCACAACCGCACTATCATCCGCGCCGTGCTCGGCGCACTCATCCTCATCGCACTGGTCCCAACGCCTGCTTCGGCGATGTCGAGAAGCTCTGTGCTCGCGCGTGGCAAGGTCTGGGTCACGAAGAACGTGCCGTACAGCAAGTCGCGGTACGCGAAGATTGACGGCTCGCTTGTCCCGACGAACACGCCGTACGCGGCCGCGGTAGCGCTCGGCTATCGCACGGACTGTTCCGGGTTCGTCTCGATGTGTCTGAAACTCACAAACTCCAAAGGCCAGCCGATGAGCCTGGCGACAGACACGCTCGGCCGGGTGCTGACCCCCATCGCCAAGAACGAGATCCAGAGCGGCGATGTGATCTTGCGCCCGAAGGGCCCCAACGTCGCCTACGGTCATGCGGTGATGTTCATGGGTTGGGCGGACCCGAACCACACGAGCTACTGGACGTACGAAGAATCCAACAGCCGAAGCGGCGCGATCTCGCGCAAGGTCACCTACCCGTTCGGCGGTGAGCGGGGTTTTGCGCCCTACCGCTACGTGTCGATGGACAACTGGTTCACGGACTGCCAGAGCGCGATCCTCGGCTCGACGCGGTACAAGACCGCTGCCGCGGCCGCTCGCATATCGTTTCCGACGACGGTCGCCGTGACACCGAAGACGCTTGTCGTCAGCAACGGCGAGGCATGGACCGGTAATCTCGGCGCCGCCGCTCTCGCCGGCGCGTGCAAGACGCCGCTGCTCATAACCGGCAGTGCGTCGCTCACCGCCACGACGGCGGCAGCGATCAAGCGATTCAAGCCGGGCCGCGTCTACGTGGTCGGCGGCGTCTCGGCGGTGTCGACTACCGTGACCGCGTCAATCGCGAAGCTGGGACCGAAGGTCGTGCGCATCGGGGGCCACAACCGCTACGAAGAAGCGGCCAACACCGCACGCTGGGCGGTCGCGGCAGGGCGCCGAGCCGGGCACCGCTCGGACACGGCATACCTCGTGGGCACGAACGACTTTGCAGCCGGCCTCGCGGTCGCACCGATGGCCGCGCGCGTCGCCCGCCCGGTGCTCCTTGCGCTGGCAGACGCCGTCCCCGCGGCGACGCTTGATGCTCTGAAGGCCACCCGCATCACGAAGGTCATCATCATCGGAGGAACGTCTGTGGTGGGAAGCAAGGTCGTCAGCGCGCTGCGCAAGCGCGGCATCCGCGTCAGCCGCATCGCAGGCCCCACACCGGCGGCAACAGCGTTCCTCGTCGCGCACCACGGCATCGCGCTCAAGTCCGGCTTCTCGTGGAGTCACCTCGGCGTGGCCTCCTCCACCAACGTCGTCGGCGTCCTGCCGTGCGCCGTGGCGCAGGGTGAAGCCGGCTCGCTCCTCATGTTCACGCCCGCCCGATCGCTCGACGCGAGCACCGCTGCCGAGATTACCGAGCACAAGTCCCACGTCGGCCAGGTGCGCGTCTTCGGCGACTTCTTCGCAGTCGAGCAGTCTGTGCGCGCGGCGATCGCCAAGCTCATGCGTGCGAAACCGTGACGGCGCGCTACGAGTTCTTCGCGCCGTGCCCCAGGGGGACGGAAGCACTTCTCGGCGATGAGCTGCGCGCGGCGCGTATCCGAGGTGTGCGGCCGCTGACCTCGGGCGTCTCGTTCTCGGGCCCGCTCGAGTACGGCTACCGTGCGCTCCTGTGGTCGCGCATCGCATCGCGCGTGCTGCTGACACTCGGCCGCGTACCGGCCGACAGCGCCGACGCGCTCTACGCAGCCGTGCGCGAGATCCCGTGGGAGGACCACGTGGGCGCTGACGGCACGATCGCGGTCGACGCGACCGGCATGAACGACGCCCTGCGCAACACGCAGTTCACCGCAGTGCGCGTCAAAGACGCCATCGCCGACCGCTTCACCGAGAAGTTCGGCCGCCGCCCGAGCGTGAACACCGCCGAGCCGGACCTGCTGGTCAACATTGTCGTCCGCGCCGAAAAGGCCGTCATATCGATCGACCTCTCGGGCGGCCCGCTGCACCAGCGCGGCTACCGCGAGCCGGGCGTGCAGGTCGAGGCGCCCATGAAGGAGAACCTCGCGGCCGCTGTGCTCGCCGTCGCCGGCTGGCGCGAGATCGCCAAGGCCGGCGGCGCGTTCGTCGACCCGATGTGCGGCTCGGGCACGCTCGCTATCGAGGCCGCGCTCATCGCCGGCGACATCGCGCCGGGCCTCACACGCCGCCGTTGGGGCTTCGCGAACTGGCTGGGCCACGACGCCGAGGTCTGGTCCCGCATCACCGACGAAGCCGCCACCCGCCGAGAAACCGGCCTCGCGACCCTCGTCCCCATCGCAGCCTCCGACCACGACCCGCGAGCTGTTGCCGTCGCCGCCAATGCCATCCGCCGAGCCGGCCTCGAAGGCCACATCGAGCTCACCGTGCGCGAGCTCTTCGATCTCGAGCTCCCCGCGGGCGCCACCGAAGCGCCCGGCCTCGTCGCCATCAACCCGCCCTACGGTGAGCGCATCGGCTCGCGGGCAGCCCTGCCCGCGCTCTACGCCACGCTCGCGGCCAGAATGCGCCAAGACTTCGACCGCTGGACGCTGGCGGTAATAACTCCCGACGAGAACCTCGCGAGGGGACTCGGCATGCAGCCAATCCGCGAGCAGGTCCTCTTCAACGGCAAGATCGAATCCCCAGTAAGGGTCTTCCGCGTAGGGGTTGCAGTTGGGTCGGAGTCTGCGCGCGCGGTTGACGCCGCGCCGCTTGGTGCCGATTCCGCAGCGGGGGAGGGACGCGTAGCGTCCAGGGCCCCCCGCGAGGACCAGGCGCAAAGCGGTGGGGTGTCAACCGCGCCCCCCGCGCGAGTCCTGGACGAAGCCGCACAGGCCTTCGCCAACCGCTTGCGCAAGAACGCGCGCCACATGGCCAAGTGGGCAAAGAAGGCCGGCGTCAGCTGCTACCGGGTCTACGACGCCGACCTCCCTGACTACGCAGTAGCCGTCGACATCTACCACGGCTCCGGTCCCGACGCCGGCAAGCGCTGGGTCCACATCGCCGAGTACGCCGCGCCCCCGGAGATCGATCCGTCCCGCGCGCTCGCGCGCCTCGACGACGTGCTCGCGATCGCACCGGAAGCTCTCGGCGTGCAGGAACGCGACGTATTCCTCAAGATCCGCGAGCGCCAACGCGGCACCTCACAGTACACGCGGTTCGACCGGAGGGGCGTGACCGGCATCATCGAAGAGGGCGGCCTCGCGTTCGAGGTGAACTTCTCGGACTACCTCGACACGGGGATCTTCCTCGATCACCGGGTGACGCGGGCGATGGTGCGCGAGATGGGCGCCAAGACGCGTTTTCTGAACCTGTTCGCCTACACCGGCACCGCGAGCGTCTATGCCGCGGCGGGCGGTGCGGCATCCACGACGACCGTGGACCTCTCTACGACGTACACCGAGTGGGCCGGGCGCAACATGGCCACCAACGGCTTCTCCGGCGAGCAGCACCGGCTCGTGAAGGCGGACGTGCTGCAGTGGCTCGAGGACGCGCGCCGAGCGTCGGCCCACTACGACCTCATCTTCTGCGACCCGCCCACGTTCTCAAACTCCAAGCGCATGGCCGACACCTGGGACGTCGAGCGCGACCACGTCTTCCTCATCACGCGCACCGTGTACCTGCTCGCCGAGGGCGGCACGCTCGTGTTCTCGTGCAATCGCAAGAAGTTCAAGGTCGACACCCTCTCGCTGCAAGCAGCAGGGCTGACCGTTGAGAACATCACCGCGAGCACGATCCCGCGCGACTTCGAGCGCACGCCCGGCGTCCATGGCTGCTGGCTGATTCGGCGCGCCGGGGCGGGGGCGTAGCGCACACGGCCTCGCGCGCGGCAGGTCTTCTCGGCGGGTGCGATGCACGCGGCGACGCCTGCGTCGCGGAGCCCGATGCACGGGAGCGCATAGTCGCTTCGGAAGCTGACACATCTCGGCCTGTGTCGTACAATGTCCGTCCACGCATGGCCGCGCTGCCGATATCGCCGCGCCCGCGTCAGCAAGACTCTCCGGATCGCTGCCTTCGACGCGCTCCGTAGACCCCGTGAAACAAGGAGATTCGGACACGTGACGGAACACACGAAGATCTGGGAAATGCCGGTCGAAAGCTACCTCGGCAAGCGCCCGGTCAAGCTCGACGACACGACGCTGCGCGACGGCGAGCAGACCGCAGGCGTCGTCTTCACCAACGCCGAGAAGGTGCAGATCGCCAGGTACCTCGACGAGATCGGCGTCCAGCAGATCGAGGCCGGCATCCCGGTGATGGGCGGCGACGAGGCCGAGGTCATCACCGAGATCGCGCACCTGGGACTCAACGCCTCGATCCTCGGGTGGAACCGCGCCAGCATCGCCGACATCAAGACCTCGATCGCGTGCGGCGTCGACGCGGTGGCGATCTCGCTTGCTACAAGCGACATCCACATCGAGACCAAGCTCATGAAGGACCGCAAGTGGGTCCTCGATTCGATCCGCGAGGCGACCGCGTACGCGAAGAGCGAGGGCATGTACGTCTCGGTCAACGCCGAGGACGCGAGCCGCACCGAGTTAGGCTTCCTGCTCGAGTACGCCGCGGCCGCCAAGGCTGAAGGCGCGGACCGCCTGCGCTTCTGCGACACGATCGGCATCATGGAGCCGCTGACCACGTACAAGGTGGTCAAGGAGCTGTGCGAGCAGACCGGTCTCGAGATCGAGATGCACACGCACAACGACTTCGGCATGGCGATCGCCAACGCCATCGCCGGCATCCACGGCGGCGCGACCTGGGTCAACGTCACCCTCGGCGGGCTGGGTGAGCGCGCGGGCAACGCCGCGCTCGAGGAGATCGTCATGGCGCTCAAATACATCGAGGGCCTCGACGTTGGCATCTCGACGGAGCGCTTCAGCGAGATCATCAACTACACGATGAACGCCGCCGGCCGCACGGTACCGGCGTGGAAGCCGGTCGTGGGCACGAACGTGTTCGCCCACGAAAGCGGCATCCACGTCGACGGCATCATCAAGAACCCGCACACCTACGAGATCTTCTCGCCCGAGGAGGTCGGTCTGGTTCGCCAGATCGTCGTGGGCAAGCACTCGGGCTCGCGTACGATCGAGCTGAAGTTCGCCGAGTACGGCATCGAAATCAGCCGAGACGAGGCTAACGACATCCTCCCCACGATCCGCCACGCGACCGTCGAGCTGCACCGCCCGCTCTTCGACAAAGAGCTCGTCGAGATATACAACGAGTACAAGGCCACATCCGCTTCGACCGAACTCGCCGACTAGGAGGCTGATCACTCTGCCCGGAAAGACAATCGCCGAGAAGATCTTCTCGGCCCACTCCGGCACTGACGCGAAGGCCGGCGACATCGTCGTCGCCGACGTCGACTTCGTGATGGGGCAGGACGGCACCTCTCCGCTCGCCATCCGCGCGTTTGAGGCCATGGGCGTCACCGAGGTGTTCGACCCCAGCAAGGTCGCGCTCGTCATGGACCACAGCTCGCCGAGCCCGATCGAGGGCGTGAGCGCTCTGCACACGATCATGCGCGAGTTCGGCAAGCAGACCGGCTGCACCGTCTACGACGTGGGCGAGGGCGTGTGCCACCAGCTCATCCCCGAGAAAGGCCGCGTCGTCGCCGGCGACCTCATGGTGGGCTGCGACTCGCACACCTGCACGTACGGCGCGATCAACGTGTTCTCGACGGGCGTGGGCTCCACCGACGGCGCCGCCGCGATGGCGTCGGGCAAGCTGTGGTTCAAGGTGCCCGAGACGCTCAAGGTGACCTACAGTGGCGAGCTGCAGCCGGGAGTCTTCAGCAAGGACCTCATCCTCTACCTCGCCGGCCAGATCGGCGCCGATGGTGCGACGTACGAGGCGATCGAGTTCACCGGCCCCGTCATCGACGAGCTCTCCGTAGAGGCCCGCATGACGATGAGCAACATGGCGATCGAGGTGGGCGCGAAGGCCGGCCTCATGAACGCCGACGAGAAGACGCTCGCGTGGTTCGAGGGCCGCGGGAGCAAGACGCCGGCGCCGCAGAACGCCGATGCCGATGCGGTCTACGCGCGCACGATCGAGTACGACGCGAGCGCGATCGGCCCGCAGATCGCCAAGCCGCACTCGGTCGACAACGTGAGCCCGATCGAGGAGGTCGAGGGCACGCCGATCGCCGAGGGGGTCCTCGGCACCTGCACGAACGGGCGGCTGGAAGACTTCGCGATCGCGGCGAAGATCCTCGAGGGCCGTCACGTACATCCTGACGTGCGCTTCATCGTCGCGCCGGCTTCTCGGCAGATCCTGCTCGACGCGATTCGAGAGGGCTACATCCAGACGCTTGTGGCGGCGGGTGCTGCGCTTGTCACGCCGGGCTGCGGGCCGTGTGTGGGCACGCACAACGGCGTGCCGAGTAACGGCGAGAACGTCATCTCGACCGCGAACCGCAACTTCAAGGGGCGGATGGGCAACTCCAATTCGTTCATCTACCTCGGCAGTCCGGCCACGGTGGCCGCGTCGGTCATCGAGGGCAAGATCACCGACCCGCGCAAGTACCTCGAAGGAGGCGAGCTGTAGATGACGCTGTCTGCCAAGGCCTTCAAGTACGGCGACGACATCAACACCGACTACATCATCAGCGGCAAGTACAAGTTCAAGTCCAACGACATGGAAGTCATGGCGCACCACGCCATGGAAGAGCTCGACCCGAACTACTACGAGAAGGTCAAGCCGGAAGGCGGCTTTCTCGTGGCCGGCACGAACTTCGGCATGGGGTCCAGCCGCGAGCAGGCGCCGCTCGTGCTCATCCACTCCAACACCAAGGCGGTGCTCGCGAAGAGCTTCGCGCGCATCTTCTACCGCAACGCGATCAACACCGGCCTGCCAGTCATCGAGTGCGACACCGATCTCATCGACGACGGTGACGAGCTCACCGTCGACCTCGAGAACGGCGTGCTGCGCGACGTGACCAAGGGCATCGACATCGAGTTCCCGCCGTTGCCGCCGGTCATGGCGCAACTGCTCGCCGACGGCGGGCTTGTTGAGCACTTCAAGAAGCACGGCGGCTTCAACCTGTAGGGACGTGGCCGCGACCGAACCGCCCTGCTGCGCGGCCCCGGCGAGCCCCCGGCGGGCATTTGGGCGCATAAGAGCGCATACTGGAGACACTCCCTCCGATCGCGCCGAGTGGCATTGGCCTGTTCGACCCGTGCCCCAGCGACGCCGATTACTCGTGGGAACGTCGCTTCATCGAGGAAGGCCGGTCATCGTCGTGTACACGGCATCGCGCCACTACCGCAAGGCCCAAGATGGTGCCGAGCCCGCTGTTGTCTTCACTGACGACGGCGGCAGCGGTCTGCTCAGTGCATGCAAGAAGCGGTTCGCGTCGCCCGAGTTCGAGGTGACGTGCGATGCCGCACACGCGGTCTGGGTCAAGCGCGTCGACAAGTCACGCTCTGTCGGCCTCCCACCGTGGATACTGCAGCGGCAGTCGCTGCCCGAGACGCTGGATGGCACCGCCCAGAAGCTCGCCGCCCTCGTCTAGAGGCGCCGGCACGCTCGTCTGTGTCGTCGTCAGGAAGAAAGCAGCCGCTGAAGCTTCTTGTCGGCGTCGCGCGCGAGCCGGAACTCGAACACACGCCCGCGCTTGCGCTGCTCCAGATAGCCTGCGGCGACGAGCTGTAGGAAGTCTTGGCGAGCCGTTTCATACGCCAGCCCCCTGGACCGTGCGTGGCGCCTGATCGTGAAGACTGTCGTGGGTGCCTGGAGCGCCTTGTCGAGGATCCGGGCCTGGCGCTGGTTGAGGTTGAGGTGGCCGAATCTGCCGCGAAGCGCAGAAGAGCGCCGCGTCGCGCGGTCGACCTCGCGCTCCGCCTCGATGTAGGCGTTGAGGAACAGGTGCAGCCGCGTGATGAGGAAGCCGGTGGCGTCGAAACTCGAGCGGCCGACGCCGGGGGGCGGTGCCGCCCACTCGGAGCTCTGCGTGCGCGTGAGCGGCGTGAACGGAAGCTGCCGGTAGCCCTGCTGGTACTCGTAGATGTGGGCGACGAGCCGAGCGAACAGACCGTTGGCCACCGCGAACGGCTGCACTCGCCGGATCCAGTAGAAGCCGACGATCGCCTTGATGAGCGGGTGGATGAACGGCTTCTGATGCGTGGTGTCGTAAGCCGCAATCGCGTTCATCTCACTGGGAATCCTGTCGGGAGCAGCGCCAAGCCCATCTGCCGAGAACCCCATGCCCGGGTTCTCGGTGTGCTCCGTCGTGCGGTAGACCCCGCCGAGCGACTCGTCGAGGGAAAGCTGCCGGTGCAGATCGCGCAGGCGATCGACGGTGAGCTCCTGGGCGGCGAGCTCGGGGAGCCGTTCCATCATCTGGAAGAACCGCAGGACCCAGCGCTCGTACTCGGTGGCCGGCTCGGTGCCTTCTTGCAGCATGCGTCTCGCGCCGTTCATCGCTTGGGAGAGATCGTCCTCGTCGGTGGGTGAAAGCTCGCCCCGCGTGAGGCCGAGGGGGAGCACCTCTTCGATGAGTATCTGGTTCCGCAGGTGCCGAATCTCGTCCTCGGGCAGGTGGACGGCGGAGCTGTAGTCAAATCCCGACCTGATGTCGATCCAATGCAGCAGCTCGACGACCTCGGCGGACAGGGTGATCCAGCCAGAGTAATCGCCCCACGCGCCCGCAAGGATGGTGAGTCCCTGCGCTCGGCGTGCCGAGCGCAGCAGCTGGGTCACGGCGTCGCGGGGGAGTCCGAGCGTGAGGCTGGTTCCAGCGAACCCCTCACGCTCGGAGTAGTCGACGTGGGCTGCCTGGAACAAGGAGTCGAGACGCCCCGTCTCCAAGGCCTCCACGAGCCGAAACGCTGTGTCCTCATCGATCGAATGGTCCATGGCCGCACTCCTGGGTGACGGGGGTAGCGCACGCGCGTGGCTAGCATCGCATACAACGCGCGATACCGCGCGCCGCGGCTCCGGCACAGCCGTCGTTAATGACCGGAAGCGGTGATACACCTTTCACGCGTGAATGGTATTTACCCTGCAGTTCCTGAGAAGAATCGAGGACTGGCCTCATATGGCGTGATGTTAATACTAAGAGACTTGAAACAAGTAGAAACCCGAAGCAATGCCGCAAGGTAGTAAGGCTGCAGCTTGGAGCGTAAGTCCTGTGGAGGAAGCGCCTCGCTGTGACCCTCAGGCTCCTTAATTCCTCGGAACGGTATACTAATTGCTTCCGAATAAGTAGTACAATGCGGAGGCGACAAGGAAGATCTCCGAAGTCGCAGCGCGAACGGACCCGGCAGTCCAGTTGTTGAGAACCAAGCTTCAGGCAGAGCCGCCTCGCTCATCGCGAGTTCGGCGGATGAGAACTTCTGCTGGAGCGGTTCTCTGAGAAGGAAGGGGTAAGGCGTGTCAGCCAAACTCATGTTCAATTCACTTGCCTGGCTCGTGTGGCTCGCACCGTTCGCTGGGATTCTTGCAGCGGGCGTCACGAGGCGCACCGATCCGCGTATCGAGGGCGACAGCGTGTTGCGACACGACATGGCTGCCCGCGTCGAGCATTGGGCGACCGCGATCTCGGCGGTACTCCTGTTGCTGACGGGGATCTCTCTCGGCGTCCTGTTCGTTCCCGCGCTGCTTGGGCCCGGGGTCCCGATCTGGACCGCTCTGAACCTCCACTTCGCCGCGGTCGTGATGTTCCTCTTCGGAACGTTCTACTACGCGACGAACACGGTGCTCTCGCCCAAGCGTCTGGCAGAACACCTTCCCACGGGCGACGCGGTCGAGTACACCAAGCGCCACTACGGGCTGCTCCTCGGCTTCAAGAAGTTCACCATGCCGCCGGAGCGCAAGTACTTCGAGTCCGAGAAGATGGCCTACCTCATGGCGGCCGCGGCGACGATCACGATCATCATCACCGGTCTGGTGAAGGTGGCCGCTCATTCGATGAGCGTCCCCGGCCAGCTGATGGCGGTCGTCACGCCTACCCATGACATCGCAACCGTGGTCATGCTCGCCTTCATCGTCCCGCACATCTTCTTCGCGGCGATCCTGCCCGCCAGCTGGCCGATCCTGCGCTCCATGTTCACCGGACGCGTGAGCCTGGGCTATGCGCAGCACGAGCATGCCGGTTGGCTCGCCGAACTCGAGCAGATCGGCGAGACGTCAGACGAGTCAAACGATGACGACGTCATCCAGACCCCCGCTCCGAAACGGGTTGCCTGATGACTACGTCGAAGCGGAATCCGGAAGGGATCATCACGATGAAGGCTGACCACATCACAAAGGCTCCCGAAGCGTCCTCACCCGCCGAAGGCAAGACCTTCTCGCGCCGCGAGTTCGTCACCTCACTCGGCGGCGTGGGTATCGGCGCGATCCTCGGCGGGATGGTCGTCTCGAGTGTCCTGCTGCCGGAAAAAGTGTTCGCGATTCCCGCATCGGGCGGCTACCTGCTTGTCGATACAAAGAAGTGCGCGGGCTGCACGAGCTGCATGATGGCGTGCTCGCTCACCCATCACGGCGAGACGAACCACTCCCTCTCAAGGATTCAGATCACCCAGAATCCCTGGGGCAACTTCCCTGAAGACATCACCATCTCGCAGTGTCGGCAGTGCCCGTTCCCGGCCTGTGTCGAAGCGTGCCCGACGGGCGCGATGCATGCAGACGCCAAGACCGGCGTGCGAACCGTCGACGAAGCCAAGTGCATCGGCTGCGAACGATGCGTCAACGCATGCCCCTTCACCCCGTCTCGCGCGCTGTGGAACTTCGAAGAGAAGCACGCTCAGAAGTGCGACCTGTGCGAGGGCGCGAAGTTCTGGGATCAGAAGGGCGGACCTGACGGCAAACGCGCGTGCGAAGAGATCTGTCCCATGGGTGCGATCAGCTTCACCACTCAGATTCCCGCGCAGAACGAAGGCGGCTACGAGGTCGACCTCCGCACCGGCACGGTCTGGGACACCCTGGGCTTCGGCGGGGCGCCCCAGTCGGGCGGTCATCTCGGCTAGTCCCCAAGGCGCGGCGCATTCAATGACAACTCTGATGGAGGCAACTGATGGCTAGCAGCAAGGGATACTCGGGGAAGATCCTCAAGGTGGATCTGACCACCGGGAAATTCGAGGAGATCGCCACCGCGAAGTACGAGTCGTGGGGTGGCGGACACGGAATGGGTTCCGCGATCTTCTTCGACCTGTGCACCGACAAGACGATCAAGGGAACCGATCCCGGCAACGTCGTGACACTCATGACGTCGCCTCTCTCCGGTACGCTGGCGCCGTCAGTGGCTGGCCGCACCGAAGTGCAGGGCATCGGCATCCAGGCATATCCGATCGGCTGGTTCACCCGTTCGAACTTCGGCGGCCGTTTCTCGACCCAGCTCAAGTTCGCCGGCTGGGACGGCATCGTCGTCACCGGCAAGTCGCCCAAGAAGGTGTGGCTCAACATCGTCAACGGTGACGTGAAGCTTCAGGACGCCACGAGCCTGTGGGGCCTGAACACCCGCGAGACCCAGGAAGAGATCTGGGCGGCTGTGGAGCCCAGCAAGAAGGACGTCGGCTGGGTCAACATGGGCACCTCGCGCGATGCGGGGCGCACCACCCAGCATCCGGCGGTACTGACCACCGGCCCGAACGCCGAGAAGTACGGACCCATGGCCGCACTCGTCCATGACGCCGGCAACGGCGCGGGGCAGGGCGGATTCGGCGGCGTCTTCGCGTCGAAGAACCTCAAGGCCATCAGCGTGCTCGGAACCGGTGGCGTCAACATCGCCAATCCGCAAGCGCTCATGGACGCCCGTATCTGGGCAAACGGCTACTCGTTCGCCGGACACCACGACACTCCCGCGAGCTACGTGGGCCTGACCGCCTTCGGCAGCACGCCGGGCAAGCCCCTCTCGTCGGTCCAGGACCTCGCCGCGGGCACCAAGTCGCGCCCGCAAGGCTGCGTCGGCTGCATCCGCAACTGCCGAGGCCGAACCAGCAACGGCAAGGGCAACGAGTCCCAGTGCGTCGACTTCTTCTGGTACGACCATCATGACGTCAACGCCCACGGGCACGTCACCGATGCCTCGACCCGCGCCGCTGATGCGATCCAGCTGATGGGCGTCAACGCGTTCGCCGTCGAAGCCGCCACGTTGTGGATCGAATCGCTCCACAACCAGGGCATCCTGGGCAAGGGCAAGAAGATCGACTCCAACCTGCCCTTCGACAGTTTCGGCTCCGGCGAATGGGCCGAGGCGTTCATCAACAGCATCGTGACGCAGACCGACATCGGCAAGGAGCTCTCCAAGGGCGTCGCCCAGGCCGCCAAGGCGTGGGGCCGCTTCGAGATCGATACCGCGAGCGGCATCCTGCCGCTCCAGGAGTGGGGCCTGCCGCACCACTACGACGCACGCACGGAGGTCGAGTGGGGCTACGGTTCGCTCATCGGCGAGCGCGATATCAACGAGCACGACTTCAACTGGCACGTGTACTGGACGCCGACGATCAACGGCCTGTTCGGCAAGGTGCCGGCCGTAAGCGCGCAGCGCCTCTCCGAGATCTTCGCCAAGAAGACCGCGCCGTACAACGATCCGATGATGATCAACTACAGCGACGAAGGCATCTACTCGGCGGCCATGGCCAAGACCGTCGCGTGGCACCGCCACTACACGAGGTTCTACAAGCAGTCGATGCTGTTCTGCGACTGGGCATGGGCCGACATGGTGAACCCCTACGGCCCTGACCACGAGGGCATGACCAGCATCGGCGAGAACAAGTTCATGAACGCAGTCACCGGTGGAGACATGACCTTCGAGCAGGGCATGGAGGTCGGACGGAGGATCTGGAACCTCGACCGTGCGGTATGGGCCCTGCAGGGTCGCCACCGCGACATCGAGAAGTTCTCCGAGTACAGCTACACGACGGGCGCGCACCCCGGCACCACAACGTATGAAGCTCCCTACACCATGCCGGTGTTCGAGAACAACGAGTGGGCGTACAAGAGCGTTGCCGGACGCGTGCTCGACCGCCAGAAGGTCGAGGACTGGAAGACGCTGTTCTTCACGCTGGAAGGCTGGGACGTCAAGTCCGGATGGCCGACCCGCGACACGCTCACCAAGCTCGATCTGGTCAACGTGGCCGACGAGCTCGAAAAGGCCGGAAAGCTGGGTGCATCAGCATGATCGACACCGTTCTCGCACCCCATGACGCCGCACACGCCACCAACCTCCTGCGCCGCGTCGCACCGACCGAAGCGCTCGAGGCTGGCATCCTCACCCCCATGGCGGGGACGCGAGCGATACGGCTCTTCACGATCGAAGAGGCCGAGCGCTTCCTGGTCATTCATGACGCCGACTCGGTCGCCGAAGGCGGCGCATGGGCGACGGTCAACTATCTCGACCCGACACACCTCGCCACGTGGGTGAATGATGTGCTGGGCGACGTTGAGCTCGCGGCCGCGCTCCACGCGCTCGCCGCTACGCGCGAGCCCTTTGGATTCCTCGTGCCGGACATGAAGCGTCTGATCTCGTCGAGGATCGAGGAGAGCAAGAAGCTCCTCGGCATCGTGGACGCCGTGCCGGCGTAACCGTTTCGGGTACTACAGAAGGCGCCGGACGCCGTGCCGGCGGGCCGGCGCCTTCCTCATCTGAAGCCGAGACCCAGGAGGTGATCGCGTGAGAGTGTTGCTGATCCAGGCGCCGGTCTCCATCCGAAGCCCGCACGCCCAGCTCTCACCGCCGCTGGGACTCGCGTACGTCGCGCAGTACCTGCTCGACCGCGGCCACGAGGTCGATCTCGTCGACTTGAACGTCACCGGCCTGAACCCCGCTCGCATCGCCGCGACGCTGGGCCGCGTCCGCCCCGGCCTCGTGGGCATCTCGTCGCACACCGAGACCTACCCCAACGCGCTTGCCATCGCCCGACTCGTCAAGCAGCACGATCCCGCCATCGCGACCGTCCTCGGCGGGCCGCACGCGAGCATCCTGCCGCTTGAGGTGCTCGCCGAGCCCGACGTCGACTACGTCGCTGTAGGCGAGGGCGAGCAGACCGCGGCCGAGCTGGTCACGGCGCTGGAGGCGGGCGCCGATCCTGCCGCGCTCGCGGCGATCGCCGGCCTCGGCCGCAAAGTCGGCGGCGTGGCCGTGCTGGGTGCGCCGCGCGAGCCGCTCGACGCCGCCGACATCGGTCGGCCGGCGCGCCACCTGCTCTCTCTCGAGTTCTACGAGGACGCGCACAACGTGCTCGCGGCGCGCGGCGGGTGCCCGTACCAGTGCCCGTTCTGCTCGGCGTCGCACCTGTGGGGCGGGCGCCGGCGCATGCGGCCGGTCGCCGACATCCTCGTTGAGGTCGCCGAGGTGATCCGCGACTACGGTGCCGAACGCATCTTCTTCGTCGACGACATCCTGACGCTCGACCGTGCGTGGCTTTCTGAGCTGATGGACGCGATCGCAGCGCGCGGCGGCGGCTTCACGTGGGGCTGCGCCACGCGCGTGGACCGCGTCGACGAGCCGATGCTGCGACGTATGGCCGAGACCGGGTGCACCGGCATCCAGTTCGGCATCGAGTCCGGAGCCCAGGAGATCCTCGACTCGGTCAAGGGGATCCGCAAGGAAGACGCGCTGGCGGCGGTGCGCGCCGCCGTGGCCGCAGGCATCAACGTCGTGTGCTCGTTCATGATCCCGTTTCCCGACGACACCGAGGTCACGCTCGCCCAGACCGAGGCGTTCATGCTCGACATCCGCGCGGCCGGAGGCAGGCTGCTCATCTCCTACACCACGCCGTTCCCCGGGACGATGTTTTTCGAGCGTGCCGAGGAGCTCGGCCTGAAGATCCTCACGCGCGACTGGACCCTGTACGACTGCAAGCACGTGGTCATGGCGACGAAGAACTTCTCGGCGGAGCGCATCGCGGAGCTTGCATCGGGAATCGCCAGCGACCTCGGGATGTCGCAGACCCAGTAGGCGCGCCCATCCGACGTAAGCCGATTACCGTTTCGGGCCCTCAACCGGCCTGACAGACGACAAGGAGAACCCATGCCCAAGTACGTGATCGAACGCGAGATCCCCGGTGCCGGCAACCTGTCTGCCGACGAGCTCCGTGGAATCGCTCAGACGTCGTGCGGCGTGCTCGCCGAGATGGGCCCGCAGGTTCAGTGGCTCGAGAGCTTCGTCACCCCCGACAAGATCTACTGCGTCTACATCGCGCCGAGCGAAGAGCTCGTTCGCGAGCACGCCGCGCGCGGCGGCTTCCCAGCTGATCGCGTCTCCGAGGTCAAGCAAACGATCGATCCGACTACGTCAGAGTAGGTGTCCCCGCGCGTCGCGTAAGTTCCACTGCGATCGTGCTCGCGCCTTCACCAGGGCCCCGCCGGGACCCTTCAGACAACGGAGGTACATGATACGAGCGACAAACGCTGGACGATGGTCGTGCTGACCGGTGTGCTCGCGCTCGGCCTGATGGCCGGGCAAGCGTACGCCGGCAGCCAGGCGGCCGCTCAGAGTCGCGTCGCCGCGAAGGCCGCCGCGACGAGGACCGCCGCAACGAGGCCGGCAGCCGCGAAGAAGTTCACCGCCCGAGCAGCGATGATCCAGGCAGCTAACGCGTACTTCAAGAACGCACCGGTGCCCGTCATCTCGGCTGCCGACCTGTACAAGGTCGTCCAAGCCAAGGACGCGGGCTACCAGATCGTCGACGTTCGATCGGCCGAGCACTACGCGCTGGGCCACATCGACGGCGCCATCAACATCCCGTTCACGACGATCGCCGATGACGCCAGCCTCGCCAAGCTCGACCCCGCCAAGACGATCGTCACCGTGTGTTACACGGGCGAGACGGCATCGATGACGAACATGGTGTGGAGCATGCTCGGCTACAAGGTCACCACGCTGATGTACGGCATGACCGGCTGGGTCGCCGACAAGGCGATCGTCGGCATCGACATCCCGAGCGGCAAGGCCGCCGGCTACGCCACGGTCACCAAGCCGACCGTCGCCCGAAAGACGTTTCACGCACCCAAGCTCAAGGGTCACTATGTCAACGTCGCACAGGCCGTGAAGGGCCAGGCCAGGGCGTACTTCGCCAAGGGTCTCGCTCCAGTCATCTCGGCGAGTGATCTGCACCAGATCCTCGGATCGAGGAGTGCGCGCCACTACCAGGTCGTCTCGGTCTATCAGCACGCCGATTACGCCAAGGGCCACATCAAGGGCGCGATCAACATCGTGTGGACCGATATCGCCGACCAGATGCGCAAGCTCGACCCCAAGAAGACCACCGTCGTCTACTGCTACACCGGCAACACGGGGGCTGAAGACGCGATGCTCTTGAACCTCATGGGATACACGACATACAACCTGATGTCGGGCATGAGCAGTTGGAGCAACGACGCAGCGGTCGGCGGCTTTGCCGGCTACGATCCCGCGACCGTCCCGAACTACCCGACGGTCAAGTAGGGCAGCCAGATAGCTTCGCACCGCGAGAGGGCCCCGATTCGGGGTCCTCTTTCGTGTTGCGTTCAGGGTGGACTCGTGCGGCCGTAGGCCGGAGGACTCGGGCTCACAGTCCTCACGAGGTGACTGCGTTTGCATGACTGCGGGCCTGTCTCACGGAGCCGGGGACCTCTCGGCCGAGCGTATCGAGGAGTCTTCACTGGGGGAGCGGATTGCCCGAGAGCTGCCAGTTCCCTTATCCTGCCATGCGCGGGTAGTTTTCGACTCCGTGAACCCCGTGTTTCGCGACGCCGGTGAAGTACACGCTGGTCAAGAGGCCTGTGCCTGAACAAAGAGACGGGCGCGGGGGCGACCGAGACGGCCGGGGTCAGGCGAATGACGGCACGAGAGAGTTCGTGCGGGAGCGGGTCGACCTTCGCTTCGTGGACAGGGACGCCCCCGGCCGCGCCCGGCCATGCCGGCTCCTCGAGGAGCCGGTCAACTCCCGCGAGGAACGCAATCGAAGACCCCGGGTCAGAAGCCCGAAGCCTTCGATGTGCGTTACGAGCGGCGCACGAGCTGGCCACCGCAGGACAGATTCTGGTTGGATTCTGGGAAGTTGTCGAGACCCACAATGAGTCCATGCACAACGGGAGCTATAAGATGTCACGCCTGATGGAAGAGATGCGCGGCGCGCTGCGCGCCCGGCATTACAGCGTGCGAACCGAGAAGGCGTATTGCGGGTGGGTGGTGCGCTATATCCGATTCCACAAGCTCCGACACCCCGCCGAGATGGTCGAGCCAGAGATCAACGAGTTCCTCACGCACCTGGCGGTCAACGAGAAGGTCAGCGCATCGACGCAGAACCAGGCGCTCGCTGGGATCCTGTTCCTTTACCGGTATGTGATCGGCTACGAGATCGGTGACATTGGCAAGGTCGTGCGTGCCCGAGAAACCGATCGGCTTCCCGTCGTGCTGACCCGGGAGGAAGTGCGGGCCGTTCTGGGCAGGATGGAGGGCCAGGAGTGGCTCATGGCCTCGCTGTTGTACGGCTCGGGACTGCGACTGTCCGAGTGCCTGAGACTTCGCGTCGGGGACGTCGACGTCGGCAAGGGCGAGGTCACGGTTCGAAATGGCAAGGGTGCCAAGGACCGGATCACCATGCTGCCCGAGTCGCTCAAGCCGCCGCTTCGCGAGCAGCTCGCAGCGGCTCATCGCACTCACGCGCTGGACTTGGCGGACGGCTGGGGTCGAGTACAGCTGCCCAACGCACTTGACCGCAAGTACCCGAACGCCCCTACGGAATGGGCATGGCAGTGGATCTTTCCGCAGCAGACGCGGTGGGTCGATTCCAAGACGCGCGAACAAGGTAGGCACCACCTGCACGAGACGATTTTGCAAAGAGCCGTGAAGCGCGCAGTGCGAGAGTCCGGGATTCCGAAGAGGGCCGGCTGTCACACCCTGCGGCACTCCTTCGCGACGCATCTGCTCGAATCCGGATATGACATTCGTACGATCCAGGAGTTGCTCGGCCACAAGGATGTGCGCACGACCATGATCTACACCCACGTGCTCAACAAGGGCGGATTCGGGGTCCGCAGCCCAATGGACAGCCTGTGAAGGAAGGGCGTGTTATGCAGACCGCGTAACACCGCAGCACCGAGCAGCGCCGGCGCGGTGCACGGGCTCGTCCTGCGATGTTCATGCGGGTTACGGGCGCCCCGAGCAGGCGCGCTACTGCGAACGACACCAACGCCAGCGGCTTTACAGATGCCCTCATTGAATGTTCTATGGGTTACGCAGACTGGAGAATCATTGTTCGACAGACCACACAACGCCAGGGGGATTGCTCGTGACCGAAACGCCTGAATCGACAGTCGACACCGAAACTGGGGTGCGACCGAACGCCGACGCGCCCTCCACTGAGTCGTCCGCGGACTCGGAGAGGACTCCCAGATTTCGTCCCGGGTTCGCGTGCGGTCTGGCTGCTGGCGCGCTCAGTCTCGCCGCCATCGTCGGAATCAGCGCTGTGGGTTTCACGTTCATCCAACTCGCGGCGTTCCGCAGCTCTGGCCGCGAGACCCCCGTTGTCGTGTCTCCCGTTACCGCTGGGAGCCGGTGGTTCTCGGTGAATCCGGACGGTTCCGGAACGCTTGAGGGTTGGACCGGTGGATTCTCGGGGAGTGCAGGCGATGTCGACGAACCGCCGGGTGTCGTCGCCTACACCGAGCTTGCCAATGTTGGGTCGGTCGATGGAGTGCTCATACAGCACACCGTTGAGGTGTACTTCACGAAACAGACGGCCATCTTGATCGGGAACCAGCCCTACCCGCGTGGGAAGGCAGCGAGTCCGGCGGAGGCCATCTTCGGCGATAACGCCGACGGTCCCGCGAGTTCAGCGCTTGAGAACCATCTGCTCACTGTCGATTTCCATCGTGTCGGGAAGTACCTTGTTGCGGATCGCGTTACGGCGTCCGTCAACTTGGTGAACAGCCCGCTCGACCAATGAGCCGGCGTGTCGAACAAGCGCATCGAGCGGGCGGCGAAAGGTAGACTGACCTGACGGCGGCGTTCCGCCGCTCATGCGCGAGACGTTAGACACAGTGACCGAGGCGCTTGACGACCTCGAAAGGCGTGGCCAGTGACGATACAACTTGCGCTGCTGTTCGTTTGGCCAATCGTGATCGGAGTCGCAGCAGGTTTCTGGGCGGCACGGCCGCGCACCACGCGGCTCGCTCTGGGAATCGAGTTCGGGGTCTTCATCGCGCTGACTCTGCTTCGGTTCGGCATGAACATCGGGTACGCGCGCATGTTGTCGGTCCTTGATGAAACGCGATCCGCGTTCCCGTGGGTCGACACGGCGTATCTTCTCGTGATCTATGCCGCCGTCTGCATCGGCTTGGTGATCGGGTGGCGGCGCGGCCATCACGCTGCGTCCCGTGACCGGCAGGCCGAGGTCGCTTCCGTGTTCCTCGTGGCTGTCGACAGTGCTGCGTCGCTCGACGCGGCGATGCCCAGCCTAACTGACTACTTCGCGCAAGACCCGGACGGACTGGTTACGGCGGTGCCTGCGCTCTCGCGTCTCAGCCAACGCGACCGATCCCTACGCGGCGCGACCAAGGATGAGATCTGTGAGCGATTGGCGGCAGCCGGATTCGAGGTTGAACTGGCCTCGGAGCTGGCGATTGTCCTATCGGAGTAGGTTGCGCGACGTGTCTAACAAGGGCATCGAGCGGGCAGCGCAAGGTAGACTGCGGAAGAGAGGCGTGGGCCTGCCGCTCATGCCCAAGACGTTCGACAGACATGCAGGGAATCACGGTCAGCGTGTTCCGTCAGGATGGGGCGGAACCGCACGTCGACCCGAGGGGGGAACCGCGTGTACGCAATCGCACTGCCATTTCTCGGCGGAATTGGAGCACCCGAGCTCATCA
>JBBRSD010000002.1:0-314516 GCA_038245725.1 Coriobacteriia bacterium
CCGATTTCAGAAGCGCGGTATCATCGTGCACGCGGGTTTCCTTTCTCTCCGGGTCGTAGACAAACCAAGAGTAGAAGGAAACCCGCTCTCTATGCCTCACTGCGGCTTCGGGGTCCCGCCCCCCAAAACCTTACGCGCTCTCGACCCGAGATTCGGCAGCCGCCACTGTCGAGGGCGGCGACTCCTCTAGTGGAGCGCGCCGAAGTGGCCAAGCGGCCAGTACGTCCAAACTGCGTGCCCAATGATGTCGCTCGCCGAGACCGGACCGAACTCGCGGCTGTCGCCACTATTGGTCCTGTTGTCGCCCATCATCCAATACGTGCCTTGTGGTAACACCATCGGATACGGGATCGCGGGGTTGAGCTGATAACTCGGCTTGCCGTGGGTGTAGGGCTCGTCGAGCTTCTTGCCGTTGACGTAGACCGCCCCGTCCTTGAGGTCGACGGTCTGGCCACCGACGGCGATGAGCCGCTTGATGAGAATCGGTGCCGACGGGTCGCGCTGGGGGTTCTTGAAAACGACGATCTGCCCCGGCTGGGGCGAACCCGAGAAGCGGTACGAGAGCTTCTCGGCGAGGAGGTAGTCCTTGAGCTCGATCGTGGGCAGCATCGACCCGGTCGGAACGATGAACGGCTGCACTACGAACGTCTTGATGCCCTGTGCGAGCGCGAACGCAAGAAGAACGAGCAGCGCCGTCTCGATGAACCAGCGAAGAGTAGACTCCTCTTTCGCTGGCCGTTCTTCATCGCGGACTATCAGATTCTCGGTGTCAGACATCGGTCCCCTTCGACTTGCAGAACATACGGTAGTCGGATGCATTCTCGACCGTCGCGCACGGGGTGGACGCTCTTAGGCACCATACGGCAACGGTGTCAGTCGGGCGAGTACCCCAGCCAGAGTTTATGTGGACTTCGGCGCCGCAAGCAGCTTGTCGGCGATCTTGCGCTCGTCGTCGGAAAGCGAAGCCTGCGCCAAGAGCTCGGGACGCACCCGTGCAGTCTTGGCGACCGACTGCTCACGGCGCCAGGCAGCGATCTTAGCGTGGTCGCCCGAGCGGAGCACCTCGGGCACCGCCATCCCCGCGTACTGCGCCGGACGAGTGTACTGCGGATACTCGAGCAGCCCCTCCGAGAAGGACTCGTCTGCAGCTGACTCCTCGTCGCCCAGAACGCCGGGGACGTGGCGCGATATCGCGTCGGTGACGACCATGGCGGGCAGCTCTCCTCCGGTGAGGACGTAATCGCCGATCGAGAGCTCGAGGTCTGCAAGCGACAGCACGCGCTCGTCGAAACCTTCGTAGCGACCGCACACCATCAACAGCCGCTCGTGGGTCGCGAGCTCCTCGGCGAGTTCCTGGGTGAACGGGCGACCCGCAGGCGTGAAGAAGATGACGTGGCCGGCCTCGTCTTCGAGCTCCTGGACAGCCGCGACCGCCTCGAAGATGGGTTCGGGCTTCATGACCAGCCCCGGCCCGCCGCCGTATGGCGTGTCGTCGGTCGAGCGGTGTTTGTCGTGCGTGTAATCGCGCAGGTCGTGAGTGCGGAACTCGAGAAGTCCCCGCTCCCGTGCAAGCCCCACGATCGAGGCCGACATCGGTGCCTCGAACATGCCCGGGAAGATCGTGATGACGTCGACGATCACGCGCTCTCCCCTTCCTCGGGCAGTAACCCCGGCAGCAGCCTCACGAGTATCTCCCCCGCCGCCTCGTCAATCTCGAGCACGACGTCGTCGATGACGGGAAGCAGCACCTCGCCGAAGGGCCCGTCCACGACCCAGACGTCATTGGCCCCGGTGACGATGGTTTCCACCACCTCGCCGAGAAGCCCGCGCTTCTCATCGCGAACGGTCATGCCGTCGGCGGTGAACTCCTCGTCGGCGACTTCGAACCATTCCTCGGGAACGTCTGCGCGTTTGGCCAGCATCTCAGTACCGCACAGTGCGAAAGCGGTGTCGACATCGTCGACTCCAGAGACCTTGACGAGCGGGCCTTTCGGACCAGGGCGCACGCCTTCGATCCGACCGGACCTGACGGTCGCGGGCGGCGGAACGAACCAGACGTTCAGCCCTTCCGGCAACGTGAAAGGGAGGTCCGTGGCAAGCGCCACGGATACCTCCCCTTTGAGTCCATGCGTCTTTATGACCCGGCCGAGTTCGACGTACGTCGAGGCCGACATGTCCTTAACCGAGGACCTCGACCTCGACTTGCCGGTCGGCTGTTGAGCCGGCAGCGCGCGCGAGTGTACGGATCGCCTTGATGATTCGGCCCTGCCGGCCGATTACCTTGCCCACATCCGCAGGATCGAGCGTGATCTCGAACGTGAGCGCCTCTTCGGTCTCCTTCGTCTCGACGACGACGACATCAGGGGTGTCCACGAGCGACGTGACGAGATAGCGGACGAGCGCCTCGGTATCGGTGGCGGAAGCCATCAACGGCCCTTACTCGGCGTCAGTCTCGGCGGGGGCGGCCTCTTCGGCTGCCTCCTCCGCGACCTCGGGCTCAGAGACTTCGGCGGCTTCCTCGGCGGGAGCCTCCTGGGCGACTTCTTCGACGACCTCAGGCTCGGCGGCAGCCTCGGCAGCGGCGGCGGCAGCTTCCTCGGCAGCCTTGGCGGCGGCCTCAGCAGCTTCGGCGGCGGCCTCAGCAGCTTCGGCGGCGGCCTTCGCGGCGTCCTCGACAGCCTTTGCGGCGGCCTTGGCCTCGTCGACGACCTTCTGGGCAGCCTTCTTCGAGACCTTGGCCTCATCGACGGGAGCAACCTTCTCACCGCGAGCGATGGCGATCAATTTGCCCGCAGCCTCGGTGGGCTGGGCACCCTTACCGAGCCAAGCGTCGATCTTCTCAAGATCGAGCTCGACGGTGGACGGCTCGGTACGCGGGTTGTAACGGCCCACGATCTCGATGAAGCGGCCGTCGCGGCGCGAGCGCTCGTCGGCAATGACAACGCGGTAGTACGGCGCCTTCTTGGCACCGTGGCGCGCCAGACGGATCTTGACTGACACCAGGTTCACCTCCGGTAAAGGCGGCCGCGTTTCGGCCGCACTGCAAGCAAGCAAAGCGGTTGCATATTCTACGACAGTAGTCCGAGGCGGTCAAAGACACGTCTCCGGGTGTTCTCGGCTGCTCCCGATGGCTGCTCGCCACCGTGCCTGCGGCCCGGCTAGAAACCTCCCGGCATCCCCGGGATCTTCATGCGGCGTTTGCCTTTGCCACTCATCCCCTGGAACTGCTTCATGAGCTTGCGCGTCTCGTTAAACTGCTTGAGCAGCTGGTTCACATCGTATACCACGACACCCGAGCCCTTGGCGATGCGCTCGCGGCGCGAACCGTTGATGATGCTTGGCTTGGCACGCTCGGCAGCGGTCATCGAGTAGATGATTGCTTCGACCCGATCGAGTGCCCCCTCGTCGACCTGTCCGTCGAGGTCGCCGAGCTTGGCAGCCCCCGGCAGGGACTTGAGGATCGAGCCGAGCCCACCCATCTTGCGTACCTGTTTGATTTGGGCGAGGAAGTCATCAAGCGTGAACTCCGCCTTTCGCATGCGTTCTTCGGCGGCGGCGTCCATCTCGGCGGCGCCCACTTCTTGTGCCCGCTCGATGAGCGTGACCACGTCGCCCATCCCGAGAATGCGCTTGGCCATCCGGTCGGGATGGAACACCTCGAGCGCGTCGGTCTTCTCGCCGAAAGACGCGAACTTGATCGGCTTGCCGGTGACCTGGCGGATCGAGAGGGCTGCACCACCGCGTGCGTCGCCATCGAGCTTGCTCATGATGACGCCGTCGAAGTCGACCTTGGTCGCGAATGCGGCGGCCACGTTGACGGCATCCTGGCCGGTCATCGCATCGACGACCATGAGGATCTGGTCGGGCCGCACCGCTGCCTTGATTGCGGCCGCCTCGTCCATCATCTCGGTGTCGACGTGCAGGCGACCCGCCGTGTCGACGATGACGACATCGCGCAGCGTGTCGATGGCATGCTTCACACCGGCCTTCGCAATCGCTACGGGGTCGCTGCCCTCACCGCGGTACACCGGGATATCGAGCTCGCGGCCGAGCGCCTCGAGCTGGTCGATGGCGGCGGGCCGGTAGACGTCGCACGCGACCATAAGTGGCCGCTTACCCTGCTTGCGCAGCAGGAATGCGAGTTTGGCGGTAGCTGTCGTCTTGCCGGAGCCCTGCAAGCCGACGAGCATGATCACGTTCGGGATGCGTCCCGATAGCACGAGTTGCGAGCCTGTCCCGCCGAGAAGCTCTGTCATCTCGTCGACGACGATCTTGACCACCATCTGGCCCGGAGTGAGCGACTTCATGACGTCGGCGCCCACGGCGCGCTCGCGGACCTTGGCGACGAACTCCTTGACGACCTTATAGTTCACATCGGCTTCGAGCAGTGCCATGCGGATCTCGCGCATCGCGGCATCGACGTCAGTCTCGGAGAGACGGCCTTTGCTGGTGAGCCCGGCGAAGATCGATTGGAGGCGATCGGAGAGGTTCTGGAACATCGAGGCGGGTCCCTTCGGATGTGCATCCGCGCACGCGCGGGCGAAGCACCACGGTAGTCAGCTGCACGGGCGCCGTCAAATGGCTCAGGGCACCAGTCGAATCCGCGTGACCGGTCCATAGATGGCAACAACCCTGCCTGTGATGCCGGAGATCGGCTCGGGCCCGAGGTCGCGACTGTCGGTGGAGTCAGCACGGTTGTCGCCCATCAGGTAGACCGTGTTCGGCGGCACGGTCATCGGCCCGGCCGAACCGGCGAAATCGAGCATCACGACCTGGCCGCGCTGCGGCTCCGGCACCCCGTTGACGATCGCGGCGTCGAGCCGGATCGCGATCGTGTCGCCCGGCACCGCGATGACCCGCTTCACGAGCGGCACCGATGAGCCCTGCTCTGTGACGCTCGTGAAGACGATGTCGCCTCGCCGCGGGTTCGAGTCGCCCTTGGTGAGGAGTACAAGATCGTCGTTTCGCAACGTCGGCAGCATCGACGGTCCGGATATCCGGCCGAAGTCGAAAAGCACGTAGAACACGATGAGGATCACTAGCAGGAAGCCCGAGAGCGGTATCAGGATCTTGCGTGCCAGGCGGTCACCGAGGTCGCTGGGATCCTTCGCGCCCGGTGCAAGAGCCGTCGGGCCGAGGTGGAGGCCGTCGTCACCCATTCCCCACCAGCGCCCGAGCGAATTCCGCCGCCGAGAAGGGCTTAAGGTCGTCGATGCCCTCGCCGATGCCGATGCGCAGGATCGGGATACCGAGCTCTCGGACGACGGCGATGGCGATGCCTCCTTTCGCGGTCCCGTCGAGCTTGGTGAGAATCAGCCCGTCCAGACCCAGAGCGGCGTCGAACTCGCGCGCCTGCTGCAACCCGTTCTGGCCGGTTGTGGCGTCCATGACGAGGATTTTGACGACCGGCGGCTTGCTCCGGTTCTCTGTGACGCGGACGACCTTCTGGAGCTCGCGCATGAGGTCGGCTGATGTGTGGAGGCGACCGGCAGTGTCGATCAGCGTGAGATCAGCGCCGCTCTCCTCGGCTTTGACGACCGTGTCGAACGCGACGGCAGCGGGATCGGCCCCCCGATCGCGGCGGACGACAGGCACGTTTGCGCGCTCGGCCCAGACGTCGAGCTGCTCGGAAGCAGCGGCCCGAAATGTGTCCGCGCTGCCGAGGATCACCGAGCGGCCCTCATCGGCGGCCTGCTTAGCGAGCTTGCCAACGGTCGTAGTCTTGCCGGTCCCGTTGACCCCTACCATCAGGACGGTCACCGGCGAGAGCGCGAGCATGTCTTCGGCGGCCGGTGGGAACTCCTCAGCGATCCTGTCAGCGAGTGCGTCGATGACGGCTGAGGCATCGGGCAGTGCCTTGGCGGTCGCCTCACGTCGGAGCCGCGTGACGATGTCGTTAGTGGCGGCAAAACCCATGTCCGCGCCGATGAGCGTGTCCTCGAGATCGGACCAGAACTCCTCGTCGAGGTCGGGTCCGCGGTTGAGCAGCACGTTGAGCTGCTCGCCGAGGCGCTCCCGGCTCTTCGAAAGGCCTTCGGAGAGGCGCCTATACCACGGAGTCGTCATCGTCTTGTGGTTCCTTTGCAATCGCCGTAGCGCGGTCGAGCTTCTGGCTGACGACCTTCGAGACGCCATCGGCCTGCATAGACACGCCGTAGAGAACGTCGGCCATCTCCATCGTCCGCCGCTGATGTGTCACGACAATGAACTGCGTGTGATGACGCATCGAATCGGTGAACGCCACGAAGCGGCGCAGGTTCGTGTCGTCAAGCGCGGCTTCCACCTCGTCGAGGATGTAGAACGGGCACGGGCGCGTCCGGTAGACCGCGAACAGAAGCGCGAGCGCCGTCAGCGACTTCTCGCCACCGGAGAGCAAGCTCATCTTCGAGAGCTTCTTGCCGCGTGGCTGTGCGATGACTTCGATGCCGGTGGCCTCGGGATCATCGGGCTCGGTGAGTTGGAGCTGCGACGTCCCGCCGGGGAACAACACGCCGAATATCTGCTGGAAGTGGCGATCGACCTGCTCGAACGTCTCGAGGAACCGGTCGCGCATCTTGCGGTCGATGGCGGCGACGACCTTATGCAGCGCTCGCCGGCTGCTATCGAGATCCTCGATCTGGTCGGCCATGAACTCGCGGCGCTTGCGGAGCGACTCGAACTCCTCCATCGCGATCGGGTTGACCGGTCCGAGGTTGGAGAGCTGCTTGCGAAGACGGTGCGCCCGATCCTCGGTGGTCGTGCGGTTGTCGAGGGGCTCGGCGGCGAGCGCGGTCTCGATCGGCACGCCGAGGTCTTCGACGATGCGCCGCACCGCCTGGTTGACCTGGACCTCGAGCTGGCCCTTCTCGACGCGCAGGTCCGAGGCGGCTGCGTTCTTCTCGTCGATCTCGGCCTGCACTTCGCGCACGCCGTCTTGCGCGCCGTGGATCGTCTCGCGCAGCGATTCGGAGTCCGCCTGCTCGAAACGCGCACGGTCCTTGAGCTTGTGCGCCCAATGCTCAGCACGCTCCTGCAAGACCAGGTACAGGTCGTGGACGGGCTGGATGCGCTGGCGCAACAGCTCGAGCGCAGCCTCGGTCTCCTTCGAGGCGCGAAGCGTGTCCTCAAGTTCGCGCAGCTCGGAGTTGATCGTGTTGACCTGCCGCTTGAGATGCACTTCGCGCTCCGAGACGGTCGCGATGTCGACCTGGCACGTCGACAGGCGCTCGAAGGTGGCGCTCTCTTCTCGGAAACGCGCGTCGCGCTGCTCTCTCGAGACCGCCGACTCCTCCTCGAGCCGCTCGAGATCGGCGCCGATCTGCTCGATGCGCACGGCAAGCGCGTCGAGCGTGGGCCGGTCCTTGGCGGTGCGATCGCGGATGTCGGTGATGCGTCGCGCGACGCCCTCGGCCTCGGTGTCGAGCGCGGTCAGCTGCTGCTCGAGCCGGCCGACCTCCTCGAGCATCGAGTCGTGCTCGCCGGTCAGAGTCGCGACGCGCTGCGAGAGCTCGAGCGCGTCTTGCTGCGCTGCACGCAACGCCTCCTCAGCATCGCCGTGATCCGATTCGGCCTCGCCCACCGCCGCGGTCATCGCGATCATGAGGTCGTGCAGCTCGTTGATCCGCCGCTTGCGCGAGAGCACGCCCTCGGTGTCTGACACTTGGGTGCCGATCGTCAGCTTCCCATTCGGCCAGACGACCGCGCCTTCCGAGGTGGCAAAACGCGCACCGGTCTTGTCCGCGGCCGATGCTGCGAACGCATCGTCGACGCTGTCGACCACGAACACGTCGCCGAGAAGTGCCTCGACCGCGGCCCGTACGTTCTCGTCGCAGTCGAGCTGGTCGAGCAGCCGGGATCCGGTCTTCGGTGTCCCCGAGATGCACGAGCGCGCGCCGGCGATCGGCACGAGCGAGAGCTCGCCTTCGGTGTGCGAGCGCAGCTCGGCAGCGATCGACGATGCCGCCTTCGCGTCGGTGACGAGCAGTCCGAACAGGTCCGCACCGAGAAGACGCTCGACGAGCGCCTCGAACGCCTCGGGCGCGCGGACGACCTCGGCGATAGGGCCCACGATGCCGGGCAGCTCGCGCGCCCGAGCGAGCACCCACGCGAGCGCCGGCGATGCGCTCTCGAACGCGCGGTCGACCTCTTCGAGCCCGCGCGATTCGGCGCGCGCCTCCGTCAGCCGGTCGCGGCGGGTCTCGAGCTCCTTGCGGCGCGAATCGAGCACGCGGACGCGCTTGTCGACGTCGGAGTCAGCGAGCGCGATCTCGCGCCGCACGTGCTGCAGAGAACCCGCGAGCGCCTCGAGGCGGCCCCGGCGCGCGGAGAGCGTGCCCTGTGCGGCCTGGCGCTGCTCGCCGATGTGTTCGGCCCGCTCGGCCAGCAGGTCCTCTTCCATTGCGAACGCTGAGAGCGCCTGTCCGGCCTTGGACGACTCCGCTCGGTCGTCTTCGAGAAGCTTGCGATGGCGACGGATGTCCGCGTTGATGCGCGCGAGGTCGTCATCTGCCGCGATGCGGGCCTTGCGGACCGCCTCGGACTCCTTGCGCAACTCGTTGAGTTGGCCGTAGAGCGCCTTTAGCCGCCCGTCGGTCTCCCGGCGCTGCGCCGAGAGCGAGTCGAGCTCACCGGCGCGCGTGGCGCTACGCGTCGCGGAGTGGTGGAGCTTCTGGCGCAGCTCCGAGAGACGGACGATGAGGTTCTTGCCCTTTTCTTCGAGCAAGAGCAGACCGGCGTCGAGACGCTCGAGGATCGATTGCATGCGGCGACGCTGCTCGGAGAGGTCGCCCACGAACAGGCCCTTTTCTTCGAGCAGCGACTGGAACGTCCCGAGCTCGCGCTCCTTCTCGGCGAGGCGGTAGCGCGACAGGTCGATGTCGGCGTCGGCTTCCTTCTCGCGCTTGGCGAGCTCTTCCCACGTTCCCTGAAGTCGCCGCAGATCGTCGACGGCAAGCGTGAGATCGAGTTCGCGGAGCTCGCCCACGATCCCGGCGTGCTGCTGGGCCTTGCTCGCCTGGCGTTCGAGCGGGCGCAACTGGCGGTCGATCTCGGTCGCGATATCGCGACCGCGCTCGAGGTGCGCGTCCATCGCAGAGAGCTTGCGCAGCGCGCGCTCCTTGCGCTTCTTGTGCTTGAGAACGCCTGCCGCCTCTTCGATGAGCGTGCGGCGGTCTTCCGGCCGCGAGTTCAGTACCTCGTCGAGGCGGCCCTGACTTATGATCGAATGGGTGTCGCGACCGAGGCCCGAGTCGCTCAGGAGGTCCTGGATGTCCATCAGCCGCGCCGGAGCGTTGTTGATGAGGTACTCGGACTCGCCGTTGCGGTACATGCGGCGCGTGATCGCGACCTCGGCGAACTCGAGCGGCAGCGTGCCGTCCTGGTTGTCGAGCACGAGGTCGACCTCGGCAACACCAACCGCCTGACGCGCCGAGGACCCTGCGAAGATCACGTCTTCCATCGCGGCACCGCGCAGCTGCTTCGCCGACTGCTCGCCGAGCACCCAGAGCACCGCATCAGAGACGTTGGACTTGCCCGAACCGTTCGGCCCGACCACGACGGTCACGCCGGGCTCGAGCAGCATCACGCTCCTGTCCGCGAAGGACTTGAAACCCTTGAGTGTGAGCGACTTCAGGTGCACGGTTCCCCTTGGAAAATAGCAGGTAGCAAGCGTGGCGACGTGGCGCGGCAACGCGTCGGAAAGTGTATCACAGGGGATCGACCGTACCGCGCGCGGATCAGCGCTTCGGAACGCGTTTCGCAGGCCCGGTTTCCAGCGTTCGCAACGCGGCGCCCGCAGCGGCCGCTTCGGCCTCCCGCTTTGTCCGCCCGGTACCCTCTCCGAGACGCTTCCCTGCAACGTCGACCGCCACCGTGAACGCGCGATCGTGCGGCGGACCCTGCTCGGATAGCGTGGTATAGGCCGCGCTCTGGCCCTTCGCCTGAACGAGCTCCTGGAGCTGGGACTTCGGATTCTCGGGCGTCTCGGCGACGTCTTCGGTGATGAGAGGCCCAAGCGTGGACAGCACCCACTCGCGCGCCACGTCGATGCCGCCGTCGAGGTAGAGCGCGGCGGTCAGCGCTTCGTAGGCGTTCTCCAGCGCAGACGCGAGCCCTCGCCCGCCGGTTCCGCGCTCGCTCTCGCCCACGATGATCGCATCGGCCAGCCCGAGGTCGCGCGCGACGCCCGAGAGCACGGTTCCGGCAACAAGCGACACCTTGATCCGCGTCATGCCGCCCTCGCGCATGTGCGGAAAGCGCTGGTAAGCCTCTTCACAGATGATGAAGCCGAGCACCGCATCGCCGAGGAACTCAAGTCGCTCGTACACACCTTCAACCGCCCTGCTCTCGACTGCCGACGGGTGTGTCAGCGCGACTCGCAGTAGCTCGCGATCACCGAAGGCGCGGCCGAGAATGCGCTCGGCGATGAGCATGCGCGCCTCATCGTCTCGCTGCCCCGATCCGGTCGCACGTCGGCTGACCACGGGTGCGCCTCAGGACTTCGCGAGGATGAGCGTCGCGTTGTGACCGCCGAAACCGAAGGAGTTGCTCATTGTGATCTTCAGGTCGACCTCGCGGGCCACGTTGGGCACGTAGTCGAGGTCGCACTCGGGATCGGGATCGGTGAGGTTGATCGTTGGCGGCACGAGCCCATGCTCCATCGCGAGCACGCACACAGCCGCCTCGGCCGCACCGGCGCCGCCGAGCATGTGACCCATCATCGACTTCGTCGAGCTGACAAGCGGCGCGTCGGCACCGAACACCGCCTTGATCGCGTTGGTCTCGGCGATGTCGCCGACCTCGGTCGACGTGCCATGCGCGTTGATGTAGTCGACCGCCGAAGGCTCGATGCCAGCCTGTGCGAGCGCTTGCGTCATGGCGCGAATGGCGCCGTTGCCGTCGGGTGCCGGTGAGGTGATGTGATACGCGTCGGCGGTCGCTCCGTAGCCGATGAGCTCGGCGCGGATGTTTGCTCCGCGTGCCACCGCGTGGTCCCAATCCTCGAGCACGAGAACTCCGCCGCCTTCTGCGATGACGAAGCCGTCGCGACCGGCGTCCCAGGGGCGCGAGGCGACCGTCGGGTCGTCGTTGCGGGTCGAAAGGGCACGCGCGGCCCCGAAGCCGGCCACTCCCAGCGGGGTGACGCCTGCGTCGAAACCGCCGGCCACGACCAGGTCGGCGTCACCGCGGCGGATCACCTCGGCGGCCTCGCCGATCGCATGCGAACCGGTCGCGCAGGCCGAGACGGGCGCGTAGTTGATGCCTTTGAGACCGTGGCGGATCGAGACCTGGCCGGCGGCGAGGTCCACGATCATCATGGGCACAAGGAACGGGCTGACGCGACTGGGACCGCGCTCGAGCAGGATCGAATGCTGGTCCTCCATGGTGCCCAGCCCACCGATGCCCGAGCCGATGATGCAGCCCGCGCGTACGGCGAGTTCCTCCGAGATCTCTGTCAGTCCGGCGTCGCGCATAGCCTCATCGGCGGCGACCACCGCGAACTGCTGGAACCGCGACATCCGGCGCAGTTCCTTCTTGTCGATCAGCGCGCTCGGGTCGAAATCCTTCACGTAGCCCGCGAAACGGGTCGTGTATTCAGACGCATCGAAGTGCTCGATCGCCGAGATGCCCGAACGGCCGTTGGCGAGCGAGTCCCACATCGCATCGCTGCCGATGCCCGTGGGCGTGACGACGCCGATACCGGTGACGGCTACCCTTCTCATGCTGACTCCCCTTCCGCGACGAGGTACTCGGACTCCAGGCGCGCCATCAGCACGGCGACGGTGGGGACGTCATGTACCCGCGCCGCTGCGGAGCCGGAGAACACGAGCCCCTGCTCCACGTCGCCGCCCTGCGCCATCTCGAGCTCCCGCATGATGCAGTACTCCTTGTGGCACTCCTTGAGACAGGCGTGGCACTGCTCGATCTTGGGGTAGTCGCCACGCTGAGTCCGCTCCCAGAAGGGGTTCTTCAGGCCGCGTCCGGGAAGCCCGACCGGGCTTTTCACGAGCACGATTTCGTCGGGCGTCGCGTCGACGTACATCTGCTTGAACGCATCAGGTGCGGAGGACTCGACGGTGGCCGCAAAGCGAGTCCCCATCTGAACGCCGGCGGCGCCGATGTCGAGGACGTGCTTGATGTCGGCGCCGGTGATCACGCCGCCTGCACCGATCACGGGGATGTCGACCGCCTCGACGATCTCGGGCAGCAGGTCGAGCAGGAAGCGGTCAGTGCCGAGATGACCGCCGGCCTCGTAGCCCTCTACGACGACAGCGGCCGCGCCGAACTTCTCGGCGAGCTTGGCGACGCGCACGCTGCCCACGATGGGGACCATGGGGACGTTCGCGTCCTTGCACCACTGGAAGACGTCGCGCGAGAAGCCGGCACCCGCGATGACGAGATCGATGCCCTCGTCGAGCGCCGCCTGCACGAGTTCCTTGAACTTGCGCACCGCGACCATGATGTTGACGCCGATCACGCCGCCGTTGCTCGCCGCGCGGGCTCGGCGGATCTCCTCGCGCAACTCGTCGACGGACAGACCGCTGCCAGCGATGATGCCGATGCCGCCCGCAGAAGCTACTGCGGCCGCCAGCGGAGCCAGCGATATGCGTACGGCCATCCCGCCCTGGATGATGGGGAGCCGGGCGGTCAGGGTGCCGATCTTGAGAGTGGGCATCTCCACGTCGGTGCCGTGCCTTTCGTGCGAAGTCAGGTGGACTGTCAGCCGCGCGAACACACCCGGCGGCCTGACGAAGCGCCGCCGGGTGGAGCATACGCGGGTCTAGCTGTTGGCCGAGATGTAGTTGACGGCGTCGCCAACGGTCTTGATGTTCTCGGCTTCCTCGTCCGGGATCGAGATCGCGAACTCTTCCTCAAGTGCCATGACCAGCTCGACAATGTCGAGTGAGTCGGCACCGAGGTCGTCGATGAACGAGGCATCGTCGGTCACATCGTCTTCCTCAACGTTGAGCTGCTCGACGATGACCGCCTTGACCTTCTCCAGAAGCTCCTCACGCTCCATACAACACACCTCCCTCCTGTGGTACCGGATTGGACCGCTTCAAGGGCACAAGGCCCGGTAGCGCTAACAGAATGTCATACCACCGTCGACTGCGAGAACCTGACCGGTGATGTATGCGCTTTCATCGCCCGCGAGGAACGCAACGACCGAGGCCACTTCACCCGGCGTGCCGAACCGCTTCATCGCGATCTCGCCGAGCAGCGCATCGCGAGCTGCAGTGGGAAGTTCGGCGGTCATGTCCGTTTCGATGAAGCCGGGCGCGATGGCGTTGGCGCGCACGCCACGACCCGCGAGCTCGCGGGCGACCGACTTCGTCAGGCCGATGACGCCGGCTTTCGCAGCGGCGTAGTTCGCCTGGCCCGCGTTGCCGACAAGCCCGACGACCGAGGTGATGTTGATGATGGAGCCGCTGCGTTGCTTCATGAGGTGCTTGGCAGCGGCACGCGTCACGGCAAAGACGCCGGTCAGGTTCGTACGGATGACGTCGTCCCAACGCTCGTCGGTCATCCGAACGAGCAGGCCGTCTCGCGTGATGCCGGCGTTGTTGACCACGATGTCGAGCCCGCCGAGCTCCGCGATCGTCTGATCGACGAGCGCACCCGCTGCCTCAGCGTCGCTCACGTCGCACTGGAGCGCCACTGCGCGGCCGCCAGCCGCCGAGATCTCGGCAACGACCGCGTTTGCCGCGGCCTCGGAGCCTGCGAAGTTCACGCACACCGCCGCCCCGCGCGCTGCAAGCTCCCGCGCGATCGCGGCACCGATCCCGCGAGACGCCCCGGTAACAAGCGCGACCTTCCCACTCAGATCAGCCATCCTGGGTGACCCCTTCGACGATGGACTCGAGATCGTTGGATTCCACCGCTACCGCGGTGATACCTTCGACGCGCTTGGCCAAACCGGTGAGCACCGAACCGGGCCCGGCTTCGATAAGCGTTATCGGCCCCGATGCGGCAAGCGCAGCGAGAGTCTCGGTCCAGCGGACCGGTGACGTGATCTGGGCGATCAGGTTCTCGCGAATACGCTCCGCGTCGGTCTCGGGAGCGGGGTGGGTGTTCTGCAGCACGGGAATCTTCGCGTCCGCGAACTCGGCCCCTGACAAGAGCTGCGCGAACGCGGACTGGGCGGGCTCCATCAGCGGCGAGTGGAATGCGCCCGTGACGGCCAGCGGGACGATCTTGCGAGCGCCCGCGGACGCAAGCGCCTCGGTCGCCTCGGCAATCCCGGAGACCGTGCCGGATATGACGACCTGCCCGACAGAGTTGTCGTTGGCCACCCACACACCCGGTATCTGCGCGATGGCTGTCGCGATGACATCACCCGGTATGCCGAGAACCGCCGACATCGCGCCCGGCGTGGCCGCCGCGGTCGTTGCCATAAGCCTGCTGCGCTCGACTACGAGCTCGAGGCCGGCCTCGGGCGAAAACACGCCCGCAATCGCAAGTGCCGCGAGTTCGCCGAGTGAGTGCCCGGCAACTGCCACCGGCTCAACGCCGCTCTCAAGCAGCGTCGTGCCCCATGCCCAGTCAGCGAGGTAGAGCAGCGGCTGAGACACGCGCGTGTCGGCCAAATCTTCGGCGTCGCCGAGACGCGAGATCGTGGACAGCTCGAGATCGGACAGCGCCTCGGCGGCATCGAGCAGCCGGTCGAGTGCATCGAGTTCCGGAATGTCTTGGAGCATTCCCGGGCGCTGTGAACCCTGACCCGGGAAGACGAATGCCGTGCGAGTGGCCACGTCGGCTACCCTTCGCTCGGCAACGCGCCGAGGCGCTTCATAATCGCCTCGGCTTCCGCGAGTATCTCCGAGACGATCTCGGCGGCGGGCTGGATCTCGCACACCATCGCAGCCACCTGGCCAGCCATGAGCGAACCCATGTGAATATCGCCGTGCCGCATCGCCAGCGCGAGTTTGCCGCTGCCCAAGGCCTCGATCTCCTCGGCCTTGTTCTCCCGGTCGAGCTCCATGATCTGCTTCGCGAGCTTGTTCTTGAGCACGCGCACGGGGTGGCCGGTCGAGCGTCCGGTCACGATCGTGTCGCGGTCCTTTGCTTTGATGACCTGAGCTTTCACGTCCGGGTGGATGGTGCACTCCTCGGCGCACATGAAGCGCGTGCCTACCTGGACGCCCTCGGCGCCAAGAGCGAACGCGGCGGCCATGCCGCGCCCGTCTGCGATGCCGCCCGCGGCGATGACGGGGACTGAGACCGCGTCGACGAGCTGCGGAGTGAGCACCATCGTCGTGAGGTCACCGATGTGGCCGCCGGCCTCCATGCCCTCGCCGATAATGGCATCGGCACCGATGGACTCCATGCGCTTGGCGAGCGCCACCGACGGCACCACCGTGAGTACCTTGATGCCGGCGTCCTTCAGGCCCGTCATGTACTTGCCGGGGTTGCCCGCACCTGTGGTGACGGCGTGGATGCGCTCTTCGATCACCATCGCGACGAGTTCGTCGATGTGCGGCGTCAGCAACATGAGGTTGACGCCGAACGGCTTGTCGGTGAGTTCCTTGGCGCGCCGGATCTCCGTGCGCAAGATGTCGGTGGGCATGTGGCCCGCGCCGATGATACCGATGCCGCCGGCGTTGCTGACCGCTGCGGCCAGCTCGGCTGTCGCCGTCCACGCCATGCCACCTTGAATGATCGGATGTTCGATACCCAGCAGCTCGGTGAGCCGCGTGCGAAGCGCCATGAAGCTTATGCCTCCTCGTTCAGTGCAGCCATCGTCCAGCGGACCACCGCGGCGCCCCACGTGAGCCCCGCGCCGAAACCGACCAGGGCGAGCAGGTCGCCGGGCGCGAGTCGCCCGCTAGTATACAGGTCGTCTAACGCCATCGGTATCGAAGCCGCAGAGGTGTTTCCCGTGCGCTCGACGTTGCAGTAGACGCGCTCCTCGTCGATGCCGAGACGCTCCTCGATCGTCGAGATGATGCGCTTGTTCGCCTGGTGCGGGACGAGCCACGTCAGGTCCGCGAGCGAGTGCCCGGCGACCGCAAGGGCCTCGGTGGTCGCCCGCGGAATCACGCGTACCGCGAACTTGAAGACTTCGCCACCGCTCATCTTGACGAAGTGCTCGTGTGCCTCGATTCGCTCGCACGTCAGGGGCACGGCCGCGCCGCCCGCGGGCACGATGAGCTGCTCGGCACCGGTGCCGTCGGCCCCAAGGACGATCGTCTCGACCCCTGGCTCCTCCGCAGCGCGAAGCACCACGGCTCCCGCGCCGTCACCGAACAGCACACACGTCGAACGATCGGTGAAGTCGACGAGCCGCGTGAGCGCTTCGGCGCCGATGACGAGCACCGTCTCGGCCCGGCCGGACTCGATTACGGCAGCTGCGGAGTGAAGCGCGTAGATGAAGCTCGTGCATGCGGCCATCATATCGACGGCCGGGCAGGTCAGGCCGAGTTTGGCCTGGGTCATGCACGCAGTCGACGGCATGACGTAATCGGGACTCGTGGTGCCCATGTAGAGCATATCGATCTGCTCGGCGGTCACACCGGCGCGCTCCATGGCCAGGCGGCCAGCTCGCGCGGCGAGGTCGGAGGTGGTCTCCCCCTCGGCGATGATGTGCCGCTGCTCGATGCCGGTACGTGACACGATCCACTCGTCGGACGTGTCGACGATCTGCTCCAGGTCGGCGTTGGTCATCACACGTTCCGGCAGGTAGGAACCGACGCCGATGATGGCTGCATGTCGTGTCATGTGGAGCGAACCATCTCCTTTTGAGACGCGTTGGCCGAAGCACTCCGTGCGAGCCTCGGGGAGAGCGTCGGGGAAGTTTACACGTGCGGTCACTCCGAAAGAAGTACTGGTCAGTCTAGTTCTCGGCCACGGCCGTCTTGATCCGGCCGGCGAGGTCGCCTTCGACGGCTTGCACGGCGACCCTGATGGCGTTGGCGACGGCGAGCGGACCCGACGAGCCGTGGCCGATGATACACACGCCATCGACGCCGAGCAGCGGTGCGCCGCCGTACATCTCGGGGTCGAGCCGTTTCTTGAGCCGCATCATCGCCGGCTTTAGCACCGACGCCGCCAGCTTGGTCACGGCCGACTCCATCATCGCGTTCTTCACTTCGGAAAGCATCACGCTGCTCGTGCCTTCGAGCAGCTTGAGCGCCACGTTGCCGGTGAATCCGTCGGTCACGATGACGTCAGCGACTCCGCACAGAACGTCGCGACCCTCTATATTGCCGGAAAACGAGGGGAGTTTCTCGGCGAGCAGGGCGTGAGCCCCCTGCGCGAGCATCGAGCCCTTCGCAGGCTCTTCTCCGATGTTGAGCAGCGCGACACGCGGCTCCTTCACGCCAAGAACAACAGCGGCGTACGCCTCGCCCATCTCGGCGAACTGCAGCAGGTTCTCGGCCCTGCAGTCGGCATTGGCACCGACGTCGAGCAGCACGCAGGGCACGCCCACCGTGGGGACGACGGTGGCGATCGCGGGCCTGCTCACGCCCGGGATGCGGCCCATGACGAGGGTCGCCGCCGCCATACACGCGCCCGTGTTCCCCGCCGAGAAGAACGCATCGGCACGCTTGTCGCGCACGAGCTGGGCCGCGACCACGATCGACGAGTCCTTCTTGGAGCGCACAGCTTTGGCGGGATGCTCCCCCATCGCGATGATCTCGGTGGTCGGATGCGCCTCGACCCGCTCTCCCGCCGAAGCGGCGAACGGTTCGACGATCTGTGCCGGACCCGTCACGACGATGCGCACCGTGGGGTTCGCGGCGAGCGCGATTCGTACGCCGTCAAGGATGCAGCCGGGTGCGAAGTCGCCTCCGACAGAGTCAACGGCAACGGTTACGGGACCAGACAGCGCCATGCAAACTCCTTGAAGTGGTGTGACCGGGATCGACCAGCGCACCAGGGCGACGAGCGCCTGCGCGAGCGCCGCCAGAGCATCTCGCGTATTCTACCAACCCTCAGACGCCCGGGCACGCGAAATGGCCGGTACCGTCCCTTCCGAGACGACACCGGCCACGTCAGCTTCAGAGCACCGATGGTGTCCGCGTACCGCGAACGCACTCACCAGTGGGACTAGTCGGTCTGGATGATCTCTTTGCCGTTGTAGAAACCACAGTTGCCACAGACGCGGTGCGGGAGCTTGACCTCGTGGCACTGCGGGCACGTCGACTTGGCGGGAGCTTCGAGAACGTGCGACGAGCGACGTGAGTGGATCTTCGCTCGGCCTTTTTTTCGCTTCGGAACAGCCATCTACCTTCAGGTCCTTCCCTTGGGCACGCGGTCGAAGACGACGCGCATGCGCACTCTCGTGTTCAGGTGCGACCAAACGGTCCGGTCGCACGAGCGATGATGATACCACGCCCCATTTCCGATGTGTACCCGAGACATGCCGGCTTCCACAGAGGTTCTACTCGCCGGACGGCTCGTTCTTCAAAAGCTCGCCCAATGCAGCGAAAGGATTCGCCTTGTCCGGCTCGGAATCGCACGCACACTGCCCCTCGTTGAGATCGGCTCCGCACTCCGGACAGATGCCCGCGCAGTCATCGGCGTGCAGCGGGGCGAACGGTGCCTCGAGGACAAGCGAACTCATGATCACAGGCAGGACATCGACGTAACCCTCGTGGTCGATCTCCCCGACTTCCTGCTCCTCGGGGATGTTATCGATGTCGTTGGGATGCACGTAGTAACCATCCACGTCCGCCTCGATGGTAAGCGGGAACTCGATGAGGCAACGCGAGCAGGTCGCCGTCACGTCGGCAACGACGGAACCCATCGCCACGACACCGGTCCCGCCGTTTGTGAGCGTGACATCGAAACGTACAGGCGCCCTCAGCCCGAAGTGCTCGTCACCGACGTCGAGCGCGTCAAGCGCCAGCGTGCCCGACACGTCGATGGTTTCGCCGAGAACATCAAGGATCGATGCCACGTCAACGCGGTATGTCTCCATGGAATCGCCTTCTTGAGTGAGCAGTTGGTCCGATCCGAACGCCTACTGGCGCTGGCCTCCGCCGACCTTGCCCTGCAGACGATCTCGGCCGCGCTGCACGGCGGTCAGAAGCTTGCCGAGGTTGACCTCGAGATTCGCGAGCATCTCGTCGGCGTAGTCCTCGGCGCCGAGACGGATCTCGCGCTCCTGGTTGCGTGCCTTGTCGAGGATGTCGGCTGCCTGCGCTTCGGCAAGGCGGACGACCTCGGTCTCGTTGGCAAGTGCCTGCGCCCGATCGCGGGCGTCCTCGAGGATGCGGTTGGCCTCTTTCTCGGCCTCTTCCAGCATCTCTTGGCGCTCCTTGACGATCCAACGTGCCTGCTTCAGCTCGTCGGGATACTGAGCGCGGATCTCGTCGATGATCTCGTAGACCTTGTCCTGGTCGACCATCTTGGCACTGCGGAACGGCACCGTTCGAGCGTTGTCGACGATCTCCTCGATGCGATCGATCAGGGCCATGATATCCATGAAACTGCCTCCCTAACGGGCTTCATTCAGTTTGCGCTCAAGCGCTTCGCATACGACATCCGGCACAAGCCCGCGCACGGATCCTCCGTGGCGCGCGATTTCCTTCACAGCCGACGAACTCAAGAACATGTACTCCGGGATGGCCATGATGAACATCGTCTCGACCTTGGAGTCGAGGCGCCAGTTCAGGGCGGCCATCTGGAACTCGCGTTCGAAGTCGGTCATCGCACGCAGCCCTTTGACCGCGACCAATGCACCCACCTCGTCGGCGAAATCTACCAATAGCGTATCAAAAGAACGAACGGATACGTTGGGAAGGTGACTTGTCGCGTCTTCGATGAACTTGACGCGCTCTTCGACCGAGAACAGCGGACCGCCGTTCTTGGCCTTCGAATACGCGACGCCGACCACAAGCTCGTCGAAGAGCCCGGCCGCCCGTTCAATGATGTCAAGATGACCCGATGTCACCGGGTCGAAGGTGCCCGGAACGATGCCACGCTTCACGTCGCCGGTGCTCCCTTCTCAAAGACGGCAATGTCGACTTCAGTGGTTCCATAGCGTTTGCTTCTGCATGCCGACAAGCCCTCGGGCCATTCAACACGAATCCCCGCCGCATGCTCCCAGACGACGACCGCACCCTCTTCAAGCTGCCCGTTTAGTGCGATATCGCTTACGAGCGATGCCACACGAGCCGGGTCAAGTCTATATGGAGGGTCGAGCAGAAGCAACGAATAGGGAGTCCGCGGAAGCGATCCCCTCTGTGCGAGCAGGAACACGTCGCCCGACACTACGCTCACGGCCTCCGAAGCGCCGAGAGCTGCGATGTTGCCGCGCACGACCACCAACGCAGCTCGGTCCTGCTCGGCGAATACCGCGTGCGAGCATCCGCGCGAAAGCGCCTCGAGGCCCAGCGCGCCGCTGCCCGCGAATGCGTCGAGCACGGTGCCGCCTCCGAGGTCGCCTCCCACGATCGATGCGATTGCCGAGAAGACCGCCTCGCGCACGCGGTCAGTGGTCGGTCGTGTGGTGTCGCCGGGAGGCGCCTTGAGCGTGCGCCCGCGGTATCGGCCCGCTACGATCCTCATCCGCTGCTCACCCACTGCCACGCCTCGCGGTAGACCCGCTTGACCTCGGCGAAGAGCGGCCGGTTCTCGGGACGCGCCAGATGCGGGTCGCTCTGGATGATGGCGCGGGCATCGGCTCGTGCCGTCTCGATGAGTTCGCCGTCGGTGAGCACCGAGACGAGCCGCAGCGCAGGCATGCCATGCTGCCGGTCGCCGAGGATCTGTCCCTCGCCACGCAGGCGCAGGTCGTACTCGGCGAGCTCGAAGCCGTCCGATGTCGCCGCGATGGCGCCCATGCGCTCCTTACTCTCGGCGCTACGTGCGTCGGCAAACAAGAACACCTCGCCCGGATGCTCGCCTCGGCCCACACGTCCGCGCAACTGATGGAGTTGGGCCAAGCCGAACCGTTCGGCGTCCTCGACGATCATCACCGTCGCGTTCGGCACGTCGACTCCCACCTCGATCACGGTCGTGGCGACGAGCACGTCGATCTTCCGGTCGCGGAACTCCTGCATCACGCGGAGCTTCTCGGCGGGCCGCATGCGGCCGGTGAGCAGACCCACCTTCAGGTCCGAGAAGACCTGCTCTCGCAAGCGCTCGGCCTCCCGCGTCGCCGCGCGGGCCTGCGCCACGTCGGACTCGTCGACGAGCGCGCACACCACGTAGGCTTGCTGACCAGCGCGCACGGCCGAACGAACCCGCTCGTAGGCCCGCTCGCGCTGTGGCGACTTCACGAGCGTCGTCTTCACCGCAACGCGCGATCGCGGGCGTTCGCGCAAGTACGAGGTGTCGAGATCGCCGTAGAGCGTGAGCGCGAGCGAGCGGGGAATGGGCGTTGCCGTCATGACGAGAAGGTCGGCGCTCGCGCCCTTGCCGCGCAGGCCGAGCCGCTGGTTGACGCCGAAACGGTGTTGCTCGTCGACGATGGCAAGCGAGAGCCGCTTGAAGCTCACCGCCTGCTCAAGCAGCGCGTGCGTCCCGAAGGCGACCTGCAGCTCTCCTTCGGCGAGGCGCGTGAGGATCTCGCGGCGGTACGCGGCCGCCGTCGACCCGGTCAAGAGCGCCCAGCTCACGCCCGCGGCGTCGAGCAGCGGACCCACGGCGTGCGAGTACTGCGTCGCAAGCACCTCGGTCGGCGCCATCATCGCGGCCTGCGCGCCTGCATCCGCCGCGACCGCGAGCGCGTGAGCGGCAACGAGCGTCTTGCCGGTCCCAACGTCGCCGAGGAGCAGCCGGTTCATCGGCCGCGGCTCGCTCATGTCCGTGAGGACCTCGGCGATCGAACGGTTCTGGTCGCCGGTGAGCTCGAAGGGGACGGCTCCGCGAAGCGCTGCGAGCGCCGAACCCTCGAGAGAGTGGGCGACGCCTGCCTGTTCGCGCGTGAGCGAGTGCCGGCGCATCGCCATGTAGAGCTGCAGAAGCAGCAGCTCGTCGTAGGCGAGGCGGTGATGCGCCGAGACGGCATCTGAGAGCGCGGGCGGAAAGTGCACGTCTCGCAAAGCGACGTGAAGCGGAACGAGGCCCCGCTCTGCGCGCAAACTTCCGGGCAGGTGATCGGGGACGTCGGCGTAATCGTCGACGGCAGCCGCGACAAGCCGTCTGAGCCACGCGGTCGACAGCCCCTCAGTCGCGCGGTGGACCGGCAGCACGCGTCCCGCCTCCGCGTCGTCCTGCTCGGCGGCGAGTTTCTCCACAAACGGCGTCTTGATCTGCTTGAAGCCGTAGTCGAGCTCGACCTTGCCTGCGAAAGCCACGCGATCGCCCACCACGAAGCGCTGCTGGATGTAGGGCTGGTTGAACCACACGCCCAGCAGCACGCCCGTCCCGTCGACGATAGAGACCTCGGTGATCGTGAGCTTGGGCCTGGGCTTCTTCACACGTACCTCGTGCACGAGACCCACGACGGTGGCCTCGGCTCCCGCCTTCACGTCTCGCAGGCTCGCCACGTTGGAGAGGTCGAGGTAGCGCGCAGGATAATGGCGCACCAGATCGCCGACGCTCGTGACGCCGAGACGTTCCAGAGCCGTGGCGCGTGCCGCGTCAACGAAGCGCGCGCGCACGACCGGTAGCTGGTGCGCCGCAAGCCGCTCGGCCCTGTCTGCGGTGTGTGCGTGGGAAGTCATGCGCGCGGCGTCCTAACCGATCGGGTAGTACGCGCACCCGATGGCCCCCGGACCGGTGTAGACGCCGATAACCGCGCCGATCACGCCGTGTGAATCCCACTCGACGTCGGCTCCCGCCGCCACAATCGCGTCCTCGAGCTCTTGTGAGTCCTCGGGACAGCAAGCGTGCAGCAGTGCGATGCGCATCCGACCGTTTGCCGCCGAGTCCTCGGCGATGTGCTGAGCGAGCGCCGCGATCGCCTGCTGGCGGCCTCTCACCTTCTTGAACGGCTCGATGATGCCGTCATCGTTGACTCTGAGAACCGGCTTGATGTTGAGCAGTGACGCCGCGAGACCCGCAGCCTTGCCAGCCCGTCCGCCGCGAACGAGAAAGTCGAGCGTGTCGAGCAGGAAGAAGAGTCGGCACTTCTCGGCGACTTCGATCGCCCGCGCCTCGACGCCGGCCGCGTTCGCACCGGCCGCGCGAGCCTCGACTGCCGCTTTCACGATGAGACCTGTCGCCTGCGACGCGCGCTTGCCATCGACGACACGAACGGGGACCGGCGATGTCTTTGCCGCAAGCACCGCCGACTCGTAGGTTCCCGACAGTGCGGCGGACAGATGGATCGAGACAATCTCCTCGGCGCCTGTAGCGGCGAGTTGTGCGTAGGCGGCCGTGAAGTCCGCCGGCGAGGGCTGCGAGGTCGTCGGCAGCACGCCGGAGGAGGTGAGCATCGGGTAGAACTCGTCGGGCGCAAGGTCGAGCCAGTCTCGGTAGTGTTTGTCACCGAAGTGTACGGTCAGCGGCACCATGGCCGTCTCGAGCTGCGCAAGTTCGGCGGGGCGAAGATCACAGGTGCTATCGGTGACGATTCCGACCTTGTGCATGATGGTTCCTTCTCGCCGGCTTGAAGGGCCTATTCCGCGGAGATCAGCACGGGATAGAGTGGTTGGTCGCCGCGGTGCGTCTCTACCTCGATCTTCGGGTGGGCGTTGTTGACGGCGCCCGCGAGGTCCGCGAGCTGTTCGTCGGTCATGTCTTCACCTGCAAGCAAGGTCAGCGTCTCGGCACCCTCTGCAAGCAGGTGCGCTGCGAGCGAGAGCGCCACGGTCGCGACGTCGTCTCCGACGACCTCGATCTCGTGGTCGGAAATGCCGATGACCTGGCCCGCCCGGATCGCGCCGACCTTCCCCTTCGCGTCCTTGACCGCGGTCGTGACCTCGCCGGACCGCACACTTGAAGTGGCTTCCGACATCGTGGTGGCGATGGCGTCCAGATCGTCTGACTCGCCGTCAAACGCGAGCATCGCCGCGAATGCCTGCGGGACCGAGTTCGTGGGGACGACGACCACCGGCTTGCTCGCGACAGACGCCGCCGCGTTGGCGGCAAGCACGATGTTCTTGTTGTTGGGAAGCACGACGACCTTCTCGGCGGGAACTCGCTCGATCGCTTCGACGAGGTCGGCGGTAGAGGGGTTCATCGTCTGTCCGCCGCTCACGACGACATCGACCCCGAGCGAGGTGAGGATGTCGGCGAGTCCTTTACCGGCCGCGACGGCCACGAATCCGACCGGCTTGAGCTTTACCGGGATGGGCGCGGTGAGCTGAGCGGCACGCACGACGCCGCGCGATTGTGTCTGACGACGCATGTTGTTGACGTGCACCTCCGCAACTTCGCCGATCCCCGTCATGTGCGCGATCACGACGCCGGGATCGTTCGTGTGCACGTGCACCTTGTACTCGCCACCCGATCCAACGACCAGCTCGCTTCCTCCCACCGAGGACACGTAGTCGAGCACGGCCCGGGAGTCGATGCCGTCGCCGAAGAGGAGGAACTCGGTGCAGTAGAGGTACTCGGCATCGTCCCAGTCATCGACCGGCTCGACCGTCAGATTCGGAGCGGCCGCCGAGGAGACATCGGCGATCGCCACCTTGTCGCCGAGCGCCGCCGCGACGAATCCCTCGATGAGGATAGCGAGGCCGAACCCCCCCGCGTCGACCACGCCGTTCTCGCGAAGCACCGGCAGAAGTTCGGGTGTACGGCGGACGGAATCAAACGCACTGGCTGCGGCGATCTTCAGCGATTCCTCGAATGTGGCGCCGTCACTGGCCGCTGCGCGAGCCGCATGTGCGGTATCGCGCAGGACCGTCAGGATCGTGCCTTCTACCGGCTTTCGGACCGCTTGGAAGGCCACGACAACCGAACGTTCGAGGGCAACCGCGATGAGCTCGGCATCTGCACTCTGAGCGCGATCGATGCCCTCGCAGATCCCGCGCAGGATCTGGCTGAGAATGACGCCGGAATTGCCACGCGCGCCCATCAACGATCCGTGGGTGATCGCGTGACAGATGGTAGCGGCGTCGGCATCAGGCGGAAGCGCGCTGACCTCCGAGACGACCACGTCCATGGTCAGCGACATGTTCGTGCCGGTGTCGCCGTCCGGGACCGGGAACACGTTGAGCCGGTTGATCTCTTCTTTGCGCTCCTTGAGCGCGGTTGCGGCGAATGCGACGAGGCTTGCGTGAAGGTTCGCGATCATCTGGTCAGCTCCGGGTCATTGAACGGCTCGGACTTTGACGCCTTGGACGTGAACGTCAACGTTCGCCACCTTCACATCTGCCGTATTCGTCAGAACGTAACGCACGCGGTTCGCGAGGTTATGTGACACCTCGGCGAGATTGGTTCCATGCTCGATGACGACATACAGATCGATGACGACGCCTTCATCCGTAGCCGCCACCTTCACGCCCCGGCGAAGCTTCGCGGCGGGAAGCAGTTGTGCAACGCCATCTCGAAGTGACGGACTCGCCATGCCGACGACCCCGTAGCTCTCCAACGACGCATATCCGGCAAGATCGGCCAGAACGTCATTGGCGATGCTGACGACTCCAGCGGCGGGATCAGGCATAGTCACTCCTCTACAGAGAGGTCGTCGGGCAGGTCGTTGAGCTCGGCGAGCAAAGCGACCACCGACACGTCATGCATGGACGCAACCGCTGCGATGTCTTCCATGCCTGCAGCAAGGCATGAAGGGCACGCAAGTCCATGGCGCTCGAACACATCAGCAGCGTCGCGGTGGCTGATCAATACATCGCGGATGAGCATGTCCGGTGTGAAACGGACCATGGGCGTGCCCCTCCTCGAGTTCGGTGCGATACGAGAAGTATAGCGAAGGGCACCGATAGCCGAAATCCGGAGTAGGAGGCTGTGGCCTTGTGGCTGCCTCAGGCGGTGTGGTAGCATTGCCTGCGTTTTGCACCCGAAGGAATGATCGGCCGGACGAACTCGGCCTGCAGTCAATGAGGAGCGTACACGATGTCGAAGGTCTGCGTAGTCTGCGGAAAGCACCCTGTGGCGGGCCGCAACGTCAGCCACTCCCACCGCGTCACGAACCGCATGTTCCGCCCCAACATCCAGAAGGTCACGGCGGTCATCAAGGGTCACGTGAAGAAGGTCAACGTCTGCACCAAGTGCATGAAGGCCGGCAAGGTCACACGCGCCTAGTCTTCGAACCAGCTACCTGCTCCAACGGCCACCCCTCGGGGTGGCCGTTGTGTTTCCAGGCGACGGTGCATCGTCTGCCGGGCTCAGTTGGCCAGAAGTCCTCCGTGCTCGGTCTCACCCACAACGGCGATCAGGCCACAAACGACGCTCGGGTCGAACTGGCTCCCGGCCAGGCGCTCGATCTCAACGACAGCTTTCTCGTGTGTCATCGCCGAGCGGTACGGTCGCTCAGACGTCATGGCGACGTAGGCATCCACGACCGCCAGAATCCGCGCACCGAGCGGGATCGCCTCGGCGACAAGTCCCTCCACGTAGCCGCTGCCGTCGTAGTGCTCGTGGTGGTGGTAGACCATCGGCATCACGTCGCGTAGCGCCGGGGCCTCGGCGATGATCTCCGCGGCGATGACGGGATGCATCTTCAGCATGCCCCACTCCACCGTCGAAAGCTGCGAGTCCGCAAGAACGACTGCGTTGCTCGCCGACATCCCGACATCGTGGAGCATCGCCGCGATGCGCAGCGCTCGGGCCTGGTCGCGCGGTATACCGAAGTAGGTGCCGAGCGCATCGGCGATCTCCACGATGCGTTCGGTTCCCCCCTCCGAGTACGGGTCGCGCGCCTCAAGAGCGATGGCAAGCGCCTTGAGCGTGTCGAAGTAGAGGTCTTGCGCGCCGTCCGACGCCCAGGCGTTGCGCAGGGCGACGACGACCGTGCGCCCCAGCGCGTCGAGAGCTTCGAGATGCGGCTTCGACAGCCTGGCGTGGTATGAGGTGCACCCGACGTTCAAGACGCCGATGATGCCGTCATCGTCGGCGAGCGGCACGCACACCGCCGAACGGACCCCGTGACGCCGGCTGCGGATCCCGGAGCCTTTCAGATCTTCGATGACGAGTGGCTGGCGACTCGAGAGCACCCAGCCCGCGATACCGTCGCCCTCGGAAGTATCTGTCTCGATGACGATGTCATCCGGCAGTCCGTATGCGGCTGCGATGCGCATGCGCCTTGTCTCGGCGTCCAGGATCATGACGCTGCCGGTCTGCGCTTGCGCGATCTCCATCGCGCGGTCGAGAGCGGTGTGGAGCACCTTGTCGGGATCGAGCACGTGGGCGAGCTGCGCGCACGACTCGACCAGAGCGCGCGCCGTCTCGAACTCTGTGTGCGCCACATGCAATGCGAGCGCGCCGGACAACGACGCTCTCAGCGTAGCCGAGATCGTCGTCAGCACAGCCCGGTTCGGCTCGGCGATGTCATCGAAATCGACAGCGGCCACCCCACGCAGATCGCTGCCGGACAGCGGCACGGCGTAGCGCCAATTGCACGCCCCCGCACCGTCTTCGAGCGCCATTCCCACAGGGCCGAGATGCGCGGCGCCCTTGGAGAGCGCTGTGCCGAGCAGGCCGGACGTCGACTTGATCGGCACGGGATTGGGCTGCACTTCGCCTTGAGCTTCAACGAGCCGCAGCGTTTCTGTCGCAGGATCTTCCAGCCACAGATGTGCTGCGACCGGATGGCCTGCGGCGCGCGCTGCGATCAGAAGCGACCGCACAACCTGGCGAGGCTCGCTTCCGGGCGGAAGCTTGGGCGAGAAGACCATCGTGGCTTCAGGCAACGGGCCGGGGGCGCCCGCAGCGATGTCGACGGCACTCGCCACCCGAACGGGCGCGGAAGGCGCGCTCGCGAGACTGGCGTCGGGCGAGAACGTCTCGGCGGGCTGTGGGAACTCGATCACATCGACGGTGGCCGAGGAGGTTGGGTCGTAGCCTGTGCTGCGCGCCCCGGGGGTCGCGGGAGCCGCAACCGGCCCCTCGATCTTCGCCGTGATCCCCACGAGAACTGCAGCGGTGGCGAAGACTGCGGTGGCTACGGCCAAGGTCGCCGAGTGGAGGAATGAAGCGACAGCACCGCAGACGATCGTCGCGGCAACGAGTACGAGTATTGCAATGCGAGTCGTACGATCCATACGCTTAGAAGAGAGCCTCCCCCATGCACTCGCGTGGAGTATACGCTGTTATCGGCATCATATTCAGCCAACTTCAGTCGCGATTGGCCCGCCTACACGTGGCGCGATCACCAGCACAACTCCCTCGTGGATGCGGAACCGCGCACTGGTCGCGTCCACGACCACGTTGCTGATACCGAGCGTCGTACCCGGCCCGAGCCGCGCGTGATCGAGCGGCCAGCGCACTCCGAGCGCCGAAACCTCTGCCGTGCCGTCCCCCGGCACGAGAGAGACGACCGCACCAGGCCCGCTGAGCGCGACAGCTTCCCTGCTGCCCTTGGCGAGAAGCCAGCCGTCCATGTCCGGCTCCGCGATGCGGGGGCGCAGATCGCGGGCGGCCCAGAGCGCAGCCATCACACCGAGCGTGTGATCGAGTCGCCCCGAGGTCGCCGCGGTCACGACGATGGTGCTCGCACCCGCTGCTCGGGCGTATTCGATCGCGAGCTCGAGATCGGTCGCATCCTTGTCGGCGGGAAAGCGTACGACCTCAACTCCTTCGCGCGAGAACTCCGCGACCACCTCGGCCGCAAGTGAATCAAAGTCACCGAGCACAACGCCCGGGACAACGCCAGCGTCCTGGCACACCGCCCCGCCGCCATCCACCGCGATGACGAGGTCGGCATCGGTCGCCAATGACGCGACGAGCTCAGGCGAGCCGGCAAGCGGCGCGGCGCAGACGATGAGGACTCTCATGCGGCCGTGGGTGCGGGGCTGTCGGCGGTCGGCACGGCACGCTCGAGGGCCGGCAGCACTGCAGCGGCAGCAATCGCGCAGATCACGACGGAGGGCACGACGTAGCTCAAGTTATAGATGATCGAGTACAGCCACACGGGCTGACCTGCAGGCGCGTTCATGCCGAAGAATACGACGCCCGACGTCCAGGCCGCGGCGAAGCGCCCTAACCCTCCGAGCAGAATGAACGGTAGTGCGACAGCAACACCGCGCGCCGGATAGACCGACGAGATCCGGCGATATGCGCTCGAGCCGAGGCCGCTCAGACCGACCGCACCGAACGCTACGAGATAGTCGAGCGCCACTTGCACGGGAGCCACAAAGAACGGCTCGATCTGGTAGTCGATGACTCCGAACAGCACGCCTGCGATCACGCCGGCGCCGACGCCCCGTCGCAGCGCCAACACGAAGATCGGTAGCATCGCAAGTGAGATCGTCCCGCCGGCGAAGTTGATCGGCAATCTGACTGCGAGCAAGCTCAGCACGGCGGAAAGTGCGACACTGAGGGCGATCTCGACGAGCATGCGAATGCGCTTCGACTGCATCAGACATTCCTCCTGTGTGGTGTCTGGGAGCGTCGAAGTAGGCGGCTCGCGGATGCCGCGATTGGCATCCTGCCGTCGTGCGGGCCCCGCATTACCGGGACCGTCTTCTCGGTCGCAGAGTCGCCTCTGCCTCTCAGCCGCCGCGTACTGGCAGCTCCCGACACGGTGTTCGATTGGTGCCCCGATTGTGGACGAGCTTGCAGCCCGGTGCAAGGGGGCGACCAGCGCGGTCGGTGGCTCGGGCGGCGCTACCCTCCGACGCTACGGCGCACCGGGGTTGCGGACACCGTAGATCGCTGCGAGTCCTGTGTAGGCGGCGCGCGCGACCTTATCGGCCCAGTTCGGATCGCGGAGGTTGGCGAGGTCCGCCTGCGCGGAGGTCGACCCGAGTGTCACTCGGGAGTACGGCGCGTTGGTCACGGACATGACTACGTCAGAGCCACCGGCGACCTGTCGCACCGGAATCGCTGCCGCAGCAAGCGCCGAGGCGATCTGCGACGTGAGCAGCTGCGAAGGAGCCGCCGCCGCCGTGGCGACCTGCGAACTCGGGTAGGTGATGGCCAGCCCGGGCGCGCCGGCCGCAACCAGATCGAATCCGACGGATACGATGGGCGAACCTTCTCTGGCACGCTGCTGACGCACGGTCGCGGAACCGGTCGCGCCGGTATCGACCGCGGATCGGGTCATCGTGACCTTCGCGCCCGAGGCTTCCAGCAGTGACTGCAGCCGCTGGGCCACCTCAAGCGAGGCGTCGGGCTGCCCCGACACCGGAGGAGCTGGGTCGAGCATCACCCGGACGCCGGTCATCGTATAGGGAACCAGCGTGCTCGACGCAGGAGCAGACGTAGCGCTGCCGGTGGCGACAGAGAGCTTCACGATGTCGCCGGTATGCATCGGCGAGCCTGCAGCGGGGTTGGTGGCCAGCACGGTGTCGCTGGGCTGGTCCGAGCTCTGCTTCTCGACCTGGACCTCAAGCCCCTTTTGCAGCAACTGCGAGCGTGCGAGCGTCAGGCCTTCGCCCACGATGTCGGGCATCGTGAACTCCTCAGTACCCGCCGAGACGACCGCGGTCACTGCGGTGCCGCGACGGACCTGAGCGCCCGCTTCCGGGGTCTGCGAGAGGATCGTGTCGACCGGCAGCGTGGAGAATCGGCGGTCGGAGATGGTCAGGGTGAGGCCAACGGTACTGAGGCGTTCCTTTGCGGCCTGCGACTGAAGCCCGGCAACGGTAGGAACGAGCACCCTCGCGCGGGCCGCGAGAAGCGCAACGCCGCCTGCCGTTAGGGCACCGAACACGAGCAATCCGAAGAGAACCCAGGGCAGCCAGCGTGGGACGAGCGGCTCGCGCTTGGGCCGCGGCCTCTCGACGCGTCCTCCGACGACGATGACCGGGCCCGCTACGACCACGGGCGCGTTGGGATCGGCGGCTAGCCACGCCGCCATCGCAGCGTCAGCTGCAGCATCAGTGGGGGCCCATCCCGACGGATGTTCCGCCGGGCTCTGGGACAGCCACGCATCCATGTCCGACGTCGAGCCGACACCGATCGATGCGCTCGAGGCCGCAACGGACGCATCAGCTTGCGCGGGGCCGGGCGGCTCAGGTTCGGGCTGAGGGCTCGATTCGGCGCGCACCGGCTCGTCGCCGGCGCCGTGCGCGAGGCTCTGATCGGCCGAAACCGGCTGCTCGACGAGATCTGGTTCCGCGTTCACGCCGGAGTTCTCGTCCCCGTGAAACGCGTCGTCTCCGAACAACGAAAGTGGGTCTAGCGTACTATTCATTCCGCTAGTGTATACGATGACGCGAAGCCGAAGACGTGGTACGTATCGTGCTTCTGGTTTTCGAGCACCACCATCCAGGATGACAAGAAGGAGCACCGTCCGAATGCCTGCATACGACTTCCGCTGCACGAAGTGCGCCGCCATCTTCGAGGTCAATCGCCCCATGACCGTCGCAGGTGACGAGTGCTGCCCCTCGTGCGGCGCCGTCTCTACCAAGGTCTTCAGCCCCGTGGGCGTCGCATTCAAGGGCACCGGCTTCCACAACACCGATTACCGGCCAAAGGCGAAGGACCCCGACAGCGCGCCAGTCGCGCCAGCCGTGCCCGCGCCCAGCTGAGCATCGTGTCCGGCCGCCGGGTAGCGGTCACCGCGCCACAAACACGCAAAGAAGGCTCCGCCAAAGCGGGGCCTTCTTCGTTGCCGTCAGCAGGTATTAGGCGGGGCAGGACACGCGGTGGTGCGCAACGGCGGCGCCGACGAGCCGCGAAGCGGGCGATTCGTGCCGATCAGTCCATACGGACCCAGAACTTCTCGTTACCCGTGCGGTAGATGGTGTCCGTGAAGCGGACGGTCTTGGACTTGGCATCCATGGCGACCGAGTTCGTGCGAGCGCCCTGGCCGAAGTACTTCACGCCGCGGAGCATCTCGCCGTCGGTCACACCGGTTGCGATGAAGGCTGCTTCGTCGGTATTGACGAGCGTGTCCATGGTTAGAATACCGTCGATGTTGGGCGTGCCCATCTCGACGGCGCGAGCCTTTTCGGCCTCGCTGCGCCACTCGAAGCGGCCCATGAAACAGCCCCCAAGACATTTCATGGCCGAGCAAGCGAGCACGCCTTCCGGCGCGGCGCCGGTGCCGAGGTAGAGATGGATGCCTGTGCCTGAGATTGCGGTTGCGACGGCACCGAACACGTCGCCGTCCGAAATCAGCCGGATGCGAGCACCCACATCGCGGACCTCCTCGATGAGGCCGACGTGACGCTCTCTATCCAGGATGCAGACGACGAGGTCTTCCACATCACGCTTGAGAGCCTTGGCCACGTTCCTGATGTTTTCGGTGGGTGAGGCGTCGATGTGCACGGCGTCGTAGGCCTCGGGGCCCACGGCGATCTTCTTCATATAAGTGTCGGGAGCGTGCAGCAGCGTTCCTGCGGGTGCGAATGCCAGCACCGCGAGCGAGTTCGACTGCCCGTACGCCGTCAGGTTCGTGCCTTCGAGCGGGTCGACGGCGATGTCGATCTCTTCGCCGCCCCTGCCCACCTTCTCGCCGATGAAGAGCATGGGCGCCTCGTCGCGCTCGCCTTCGCCGATGACGATGGTGCCATCGATGTCGACGTCGTTGAACGCCTTGCGCATGCCTTCTACCGCGGCGTCGTCAGCCGCGTACTTGTCGCCCTTGCCCATCCAGCGGCCAGCCGCAAGTGCGGCAGCCTCGGTGACCTCAAGCATCTCGACGATACGGGTGTTGCGCATAGTGCCTCCTCATCGTGCCGGCAGCGTGCTGTCGAACATCTCGCCGCGTTACCGGGCACGCACGAGGCGCGCGGCGAAATGCCCGTCGGGGCCGCCCTCTTCGGGCAGCGACCTGAAGTACCCCTCAGTGGTGGAGAAGCGCGCCCACTCGCCTTCCAGCTCGCGGTCGAGGGGGTCCACCGTAAAGCCCCTGCCCTCTTCCGACGCCAGAAACTCCTCGACCACGTTCGCGTTCTCGGCGGCATCAAGAGTGCACGTGGAGTACACCACGAAACCGCCGGGCCGAACAAGAAGCGCCGCCGATGAAAGCAGTCGCAACCCGAGCGCGGCAAGCTGCGCGATGTCGTCGGGAGTCACACGCCAGCGCTTCTCCGGATGGCGCCGCAGCGTGCCGAGCCCGGAACACGGCGCGTCGACGAGAACCGCGTCGGCGGTGCCTGGCTCGGGGATTCCCGCTATGGTCGCCAGATCGGTTGCGTCTCCGGTGAGTGAGACGACGCCCGGCACGCCGAGTGAGGCGAGCCGACGCTCGAGCAGACACGACTTGAACTCGTGAACGTCGACCGCGAACAGCTTCGCCGGGCCGCCCTCGGCGACGGCCGCCGCTTGCAGGAGCAGCGTTTTGGTCCCGCGGCCCGCTCCGACCTCCACGATCGTGGCATCGGGTCGCATCGGCACGAACGACGCGACCAGCTGTGCGGCAGCGTCGGCCGCGACGACAAGCTCGTCTCGCAACGCGCGCCCGTGCACGGCGGCCGCCGGATCTCCCGCGCGCAGGCAGCCGAGAGGAGCGCACGGTTCAGGCCGCGCGCCGTCGGACTCGAGAGCCGCGACGGCGTCGTCGTGCGTGCCCGCAAAAGCGTTGACCGCGAGGAAGAGCGGTGCGGGCGTATTATCGGCGGCCATCGCCGCGGCCGCTGCGTCGCGTCCGAGCTCGCTGATCCACAGGTCGGCGAGCCACCTCGGGTGCGCGTGCAGACGGGCGAGCGCCGCGTCATCGGTAGCGGGATCGCCCCACGGGAACTCCGAGGCCTCGTTGGCGATTCGCCGAAGAACCGCGTTCGCCAGACCCGACGCCTGCTTGCGCACCGTCTTCACGAGCTCCACGCCCTGGTGGACCGAGGCGCGGTCCTCCGTGTGCAGGAACAGGACCTCGTAGGTCGCGACTCTCAGCGCGTCGCGAACGCGCGGCTCGATGCGCTTGCCCCCAAGGTGGCGGTCGATAGCGTCGTCGAGCGTACCTTGCGTCTGCAGCGCACCATACGCGAGACACGTCGCGAAAGCGGCGTCGTCAGCCGAGAGCTTTGCGCGCTTGAGTGCGGCCGAGAGCGTCTCGTGCCCGTATGCGTCTCCCTCACGGACGCGCGTGAGGACTTCGCGGGCGACCCGCCGGGCAGCTGTCGCGCTCACAGCAACCGGTCCCAGGTTGCCGAGTCGAGGTCGCGAACTCCGCGCGCCCAGTCATTAGCTGGCATTTCGGCCTTTCCGTCGGGTTTGAGCCGGGAGACGAGCAAAGCGCCATCCCCCATGCCGAGAAGTATTCCACGTTTCGTGCTCGCAACCGCCCCCGGGGCCGGAGCCCCGTCGAGCAGCGCGTCGGCCGTCTCGGCGGCGACCACTGTGAGCCCTCGGCCGGCAATGAGGATACGACATGGAGCGGCTGCCGAGGATGCCCGCACCCGCACGATGGCGTCGGCGGCGGGAAGTTCGGGTGCGATGGCCACATCGTCTTTGGAGATCTTCTCGGCGTAGGTGACGAGGGTTTCGTCTTGAACCGTCCAGGTCGCGGTCCCGTCAGCTATCGACGGCAGCGAGTCGATGAGCGCTTGAGCTCCGAGCGCGGCGAGGCGCGCCGTGAGTTCCTCCGTAGTGGCGTGGCCAACATCGATGGCACGTTGCAGGCAGTAGGGGCCGGTGTCGAGGCCGGCTTCCATGCACATGATCGAGACGCCGACCTGTTCGTCGCGGGCGAGGATAGCGCGCTGGATGGGCGCAGCGCCTCGCCAGCGCGGAAGCAGGGACGCGTGGATGTTGAGCGCGCCGAGGGGGGCGGCCGCGAGCACCTCGGGCGGGAGGATTAGCCCGTAGGCAGCCACGACGATGAGGTCCGGCGCAAGCCTCGCGAGCGCCGCCTGCGTTCCGGGATCGCGCAGGCTACGCGGCTGGAATACGGGTACGGCGAGCTCGAGTGCAGCTCGCTTGACGGCAGAGGGGCGAGCGGTCTTGCCTCGACCGGAGACGGCGTCTTGCCGCGTGAACACGGCGATCACGTCAGTCGCGCCGTGAAGCGCCAGCAACGCAGGCGCTGCAAAGTCGGGAGTGCCCATGAATACGACCCGCAACTTGGTGCTCCCCCCTGCGCTTCCGCGTCAGATGCTGGTCTGACCGGGTTTGGCGCCGGCGGCCTTTGCCTCGCGATAGCGCTGGAGTGCCGCTTTGCGATCCTCGGGCGTCGCCCGATCCAAGACGAGCATGCCGTCGAGGTGGTCGACCTCGTGCTGCAACACTCGCGCGTGCAATCCATCGGCCTCGATGCGGACCGGCTTGCCGGACAGGCTGATGGCCTCACACACGACGGTGACCGCGCGCTCCACAGGAACGGTGATTCCGGGAAGAGAGAGGCAGCCCTCGTCGTCGATCGCGCGCTCCTCGCCCACCTCGACGATCTCCGGGTTGCAGAGCGCGACGACGCGACCTTGATCCTCTAGGTCGTAGATGATGACGCGTTTGAGCACGCCGATCTGCGGTGCCGCCAGACCGATTCCGGGTGCGTCGTACATGGCTTTCGCCATCGTGCGGCACAGATCCATCAGGTCCTTCTCGGCTACCGGATCAACAGACGCGGCCTTCTGCTTGAGGGCTGCGTTGGGATGAGAAAGCACGTCCATCGTTCGGGAATCCTTCGGTCTCGTGTCAGAACGGGACCTGTCGGCCCCGTGATCGTATCTGCAGCAATCATACCAGCCTCATGCCACTGCGAGGCGGCTGTGCCCTGCGGTGCGCACCATCGGCCGTGTCGGCTAGAGCAGGTCGACCGGATCGATGTCTGCCGCAATGGCAACCTCTCTACTGTGACGGGCCGCTTTGAGCGCCGTGCCCACCGGCCCCGATACGTCCGCCTCGCGGGGAGCCTTCACGAGCACGTGCCAGCGGTATACGCCTTTGACACGCGAGAGCGGTGCGGGACCCGGGCCGAGCAACTGCCAGCCGTCGGGCGCAACGGCCGCGAGCGCCTCGTAGACACTGTTGGCGGCGACGGCGACCTCGCCTTGGTCGCGGCCCCACACGAGCACGTTCGCGAGCCGGCCGAACGGCGGGTAGCCGAGCTCGGCGCGGATGGCGTCCTCCTCGGCGTAGAAGAGCCGCGGATCGTGCGCGGCTGCAGCGCGAATCGCAGGATGATCCGGCCAGTACGTCTGCACGATCACCTCGCCTTGGCGCTCGCCTCGGCCCGCACGGCCCGCCACCTGCTCGAGCAGCTGGTAGGTGCGCTCGCCGGCGCGATAATCGGGCAGGTGCAGTGTGGTATCTGCGTTGATGACTCCAACGAGGGTGACTTCCGGGTAGTCGAGCCCTTTCGCGATCATCTGCGTGCCGAGCAAGACGCCCGAGGGCAGCGCCTCGAACTCGGCCAGCGCCCGCTCGTGACCTCCTTTGCCGCGCGTCGTATCCGCGTCCATGCGCACGACTGGCAGATCGTCGATGAGCTGCTCGAGTTCCGACTCGACGCGCTGGGTGCCCGCGCCGAACTGGCGCAGATACGGGCTGTCGCACCGCGGACACGTGGCAGGCACCGGCTGCTTCGCGCCACAGTGGTGGCATTGCAGACGCGTGCCGACCTCGTGGTAGGTCAGCGATACCGCGCAGGCGTCGCATTCAGGCACAAAACCGCATTCGCGGCACAGCAGAAACGAGGCGAACCCCCGGCGGTTGAGGAAGAGCACCGCCTTCTCGCCGCGCGCCGCGACCCCTTGGAGCGCCAGCGTGAGCGGCCGAGAGAACATCGACCGGTGGCCATCCGCGAACTCCGCGGCCATGTCGACCACTGTGACCGGCGGCAGCGGGCGGCCCGTGACGCGCTCGGGCAAGACCACGCGCGTCCACTCGCCGGCGTCGCACCGGTAGCGCGCCTCCATCGACGGACTCGCGCTGCCGAGCACGAGCACAGCACCGGTGCGCCGAGCGATCTCCTCGGCGGCCTCTCGCGCGTGGTAGCGCGGCGCCGAACCCTGCTTGTAGGAGGATTCGTGTTCCTCGTCGATGACGATGAGCTTGAGCCGGCGCAGCGGCGCGAAAAGCGCCGAGCGCGCGCCCACGACGATGTGCGCTTCGCCTCGCCGCACGAGATCCCACTGGTCGAAGCGCTCCCCCGCCGAGAGCCTCGAGTGCAGCACCGCCACCTCGTCGCCGAACCGCGCGCGGAAGCGACCCACCGTCTGCGGCGTCAGCGAGATCTCGGGCACGAGCACGCACGCGTCGTCACCGGCTTGGAGCACGCGCTCGATTGCGCGCAGGTAGACCTCGGTCTTGCCCGAGCCGGTCACGCCATCGAGCACGATGACGCTGCCGCATCCCGCGTCCATTGCCGAGAAGATCGCCACGAGCGCATCGCTCTGGCCTGCGGTCAGATGCTCGTGGCGCGGTGCCGCCTTCTCGCGAACGTTCGCGTCGCGCATGCGGCGCCGGCGCTCCACGCGCACCACGCCGAGCTCGCCGAGGCGCGCAAGCGCGCTGTCGACGCTGCCGAGGTCTGCCGAGAGTTCCGCGACCCGCAGCGGACCCGCAGCGAGCGCGTCGACGACGGCGCGCTGCAGTGTCGCGCGGGAGCCGGGCACGAAGTCACGGCCGTCTGCTGTGAGCTCGGCCCAGCGGTCGTCGACCGGGCCGACCCCAGCGCGCCGGATCTCCCAGCCCTCGCCGCCGTCCGCTGCCACGCGCACCGCCTTCGGCGTACCGCCTGGCGGCGTGAAGAGCCGCAGCGCTTCCGAGAGCGGGCACAGGTAGCGCTGCGCGATCCAGCTCGCTACCGCTGGCGCATGTGCCGAGAAGTACGGCCCGCCGAGCACCGCCCGAACCGGCTTGAGCCGCGGGTAGTCGCTGGTCGCAGCCGTACCCACCACGTATCCGACGACCGGGCGGTTCGCGAAGTCGACAAGCACGCACGCGCCGACCTCGACGCCGTCCATCCCATCGGGCACCACGTAGTCGAACGGTGCGTCGAGTTCGCGCGTGGCGACATCGACGATGACGTAGGCGACAGCCACGAATCTCCTCTCGGCGGGTGGGCTCAGCGAACTCGTTCCAGCATACAGAAGGCCACCGACATCGCCGGAGACGGACCCCTTATGGGGCCGTCTCCGGTGGACCGATTCGAGCTGACTCGCTTTGCGAGCGGCTCAATCGTTCCCGACGCCGGTGGCTTTCGCAGTTCCCTATGGATGACTACTCGCCCAGGCCGGCGGCCTCTGCGAGTGCTTCGGTGCGGTCGGTGCGCTCCCACGTGAAGTCCTTGTCGGCGCGACCGAAGTGGCCGTACGCAGAGGTCTTGCGGTAGATCGGGCGGCGCAGATCCAGATCGCGAATGATCGCTCCCGGGCGCAGGTCGAAGACGATGTTGACAGCTTCCTCGATCCGCGCGACCGGAACGTTCTCTGTGCCGAACGTCTCGACCATGACCGAGAGCGGATGCGCGACGCCAATGGCGTACGCGAGCTGGATCTCAGCGCGGTCGGCCAGGCCGGCGGCAACGATGTTCTTCGCGACCCAGCGAGCTGCGTATGCAGCCGAGCGGTCGACCTTGGTGGCGTCCTTACCCGAGAAGGCACCGCCGCCGTGACGACCCATGCCGCCGTAGGTGTCGACGATGATCTTGCGGCCGGTCAGGCCGGTGTCGCCCATGGGGCCGCCGATGACGAAGCGGCCGGTCGGGTTGATGAAGATCTCGGCGTCTTTGTACTCGAGGCCTTCGAGCTCGAAGACGGGCCTGATCACGTGCTCGATGAGATCCGGGCGCAGCAGACCTTCGATGTCGACGCCGTCTGCATGCTGCGTCGAGATGAGGATCTTGTCGACGGCGACAGGCTTGCCGTCGAGGTAGCGCACGGTGACCTGGGTCTTGCCGTCGGGACGCAGGTAGTCGAGCACGTCTGCCTTGCGAACGGCGGTAAGTCGCTCGGCAAGCCGGTGCGCGAGGTAGATCGGCATCGGCATGAGCTGGGATGTCTCATTGCAGGCGTAGCCGAACATCATGCCCTGGTCGCCAGCGCCGACACAGTCGATGGGGTCGGCTCCCTGGCCGTGCTGGACCTCGAACGACTCGTCGACACCCTGGGCGATATCACGGCTCTGCTCGTGAATGCCGAGAATCACGCCGCACGTCTCGGCATCGAAGCCGAACTTGGCACGCGTGTAGCCGATCTCGGCGACGACCTTGCGGACGATGCTGATGATGTCGACGTAGCCGTGCGTGCGTATCTCGCCACCGACCACGATCAGCCCCGTGGTCGTGAAGCACTCGCACGCGCACCGGACGTACTCGGGATCCGCGCACTCCATCCCGCCATCGGCCAGGTCGATCTCAGCCTGCAGGATGGCATCGAGAACGGCGTCGGAGATAGCGTCACACATCTTGTCCGGGTGACCCTCAGTCACAGACTCGGACGTGAACAAATACTCGCGTTCAGGCACAGAAACCTCCTTCTCGGCGATCCTTTTGCGGGTCGCACGGTTGTGCGGGGCACAAAAAGGCCCCCGCCTGGTGCAGACAGGGGCTTCGCCTGGCGACGCCTCAAAAAGACGCGCGGAGCTGTTCCCTCATCTTCCAGGCCATTTCGCCTGCCGAGAGTTGGCACCGTACTTCGTTTTCGAAGCCGGTTGCCGGGGTGTCTACGGGCTCGGTCCCTCGACCCTCTGCAGCCAACGTGCGACTGCCTCTTGATGAGCTGGATGAGTATATCGCGCCGAGGCCTCACCATTCAAGGTCACGGCGCCGCGTTGTCGGGTAACATGGGTGCGAACCATCTCCGAGGAGGATCGATGAAGCGCTTTCTCAACGCACTCCACTGGGCCACGATCATCATCGAGATCATGGTGGCGCTGGCGCTCGTGGCGCTGGCGGTCGGAGCACTCTTGGCGTTGTTCCTGGAGATGTATCAAACCGCGACGAGCACGCTTGCTCTCTCTCCGACCGAGTTCAATGTGATCATCGGCACGATTCTCGAGATCTTCATCCTGGTCGAGCTGTTCAGGATTGCAATCTCATACATGCGCCACCAAAACGTCGTCCCGACCGTGCTCGAGGCAGCATTGGTCGCCGTCGCCCGAAAGTTCGTGGTGTTCGAGGGCGGCACCTCCTACCTCCAGACGGCCGCCGGACTCTCGGCGCTTCTGCTCGCAGTCGCCGTCTCCTGGTGGCTGCTGTCCAACTCGAACGCCTGCGAGCTTCTCGACGAAACCTAGCGCTCGATCCTTCCGCGGCCGGCTTCTCGACACCCGCCGCATTTCCGCCCCCTGCCGAGGAGTTCACTCACAGTGACCGACAACGTACGCGTCCGCTTCGCTCCCAGTCCCACCGGCTTTCTGCACATCGGCGGCGCACGCACCGCGCTGTACAACTGGGCCTTCGCCCGCCACTTCGGCGGCACCTTCATCCTGCGCATCGAAGACACGGACCCGGAGCGCTCGACCGAGGAGAACACGCAGGCGATCCTGAGCGCGATGCGCTGGCTCGGACTCGACTACGACGAAGGCCCCGGCATCGGCGGCGACTACGGTCCGTACTTCCAGACGCAACGGTTCGACCGCTACGCCGAGGGACTCGAGCTGCTCAAGGCCTCCGGACACGCCTATCCGTGCTTCTGCTCCGCTGAAGAACTCGACGCCAAGCGGGAGGCGGCACGCGAGAAAGGCGGCGTTGCGGGCTACGACCGCACGTGCCGTTCGCTCTCAGCCGATGACGCCGCGTCGCGAGTCGCCGCAGGCGCGCCGCACGTGTGGCGCCTCAAAGTGCCCGAAGACCGCGGCGATATCGTGTTCGAGGATGTGGTCCGCGGCGAGGTGACGTTCCCGGCCACGGCAGTCGACGACTTCGTGCTCGCGCGCACCGACGGATCTCCCACCTACAACTTCGCCGTCGTCATGGACGATGTCGACATGCACATCAGCCATGTCATCCGAGGCGACGATCACCTCTCCAACACGCCGAAGCAGGTCGTTGTCTACGAAGCGCTCGACGAGGCGATTCCCACGTTCGCGCACCTCTCGATGATTTGGGGAGCCGACGGCAAGCGGTTGTCGAAGCGCCACGGCGCAACGAGCGTTGAGGCCTACGCCGAACTTGGCTACACCCCCGAGGCGCTCATGAACTACCTGTCGCTTCTCGGCTGGTCTCTCGATGGCGAGACCACGATCATCGACGCCGCGACGCTGAAGGCCAACTTCTCGCTCGACCGCATCTCGAAGAACCCGGCGATCTTCGACGTCGAGAAGCTCGACTGGATGAACGGCGTCTACATCCGCGAGATGACGGCCGAGCAGTTCGTCGAGCGCATGATCGTCTGGCTCGAAGCCGCAGGGCTCTCTGATCCCGCTGACGTTGCCTCGCGGCCCGAGTGGTTCGCTCGCCTTGCCCCGCTCGTCTCCGAGAGGATCAAGCGCCTCGACGAGATCGTTTCGATGGTCGAGTTCCTGTTCGCGGAACCCGAGATCGACGAGTCCGCACGCGAGAAGGTGCTTCTCAAGGAGGGTGCTGGGCGCGCACTCACCGCTGCAATAGCGGCACTTGCTCACTGCGAGTGGGATGTGGAGGAGATCGAAGCCGCTCTCCGAGAGCTCCCAGAGGCGCTCGGCCTCAAGCCCAAAGCGGTCTTCCAAGCCGTCAGGGTCGCGATCACGGGCTCGACCGTCTCTCTGCCGCTCTTTGAGTCGCTCGAACTGCTCGGCAGGGAGAGGACTCGCGCGCGGCTCGCCGCGAACGCAGCCCTCGCGACCGAATAGCCTGCGTCCCCGAGGTGTGCGCTAACCACCTTGACGAGGGGTTGACACCCCTTGTGGGCGTCCGTAACATACCTTCTCGCGCTGCACTCGGGCGCACCGAGCACTGGGGTATGGTGTAATTGGCAACACGTCGGTTTCTGGTACCGAAGAGTCTAGGTTCGAGCCCTAGTACCCCAGCCAGTTCGGCCCGTTCGTCTAGCGGTTAGGACACCGCCCTCTCAAGGCGGAGATCACGGGTTCGAATCCCGTACGGGCTACCAAGCCATACAGAAACCCCCCTGCGTGATCGCCGGGGGGTTTCTCGTTTTGGGATACAATATGACGCCTGTCCGTCGACCTGGAGTAGGTACATGACACCCGCAGAATCCGATCCCGCCACGCCTTCCCCGGCAGCCGGAAGCACCCCTGTACCGTCCTCCGAACGCAGCGATTTTATCCGCGACATCGTTGCCGCCGATCTTCGCGAAGGCCGCACGCAGTCGGTCGTGACCCGCTTCCCGCCCGAGCCGAACGGCTACCTCCACATCGGCCATGCGAAGTCGATATGCCTCAACTTCGGCATCGCGAGTGAGTTCGGCGGCCGCTGCCACCTTCGCTTCGACGACACCAACCCCATGAAAGAAGAGCAGGAGTTCATAGACTCGATCGAGGCCGACGTCCGCTGGCTGGGCTTCGACTGGGGCGAGTGCCTCTTCTTCGCATCCGACTACTTTGAGCAGCTCTACGAGTGGGCGTGCGACCTCATCAAGGCTGGCAAGGCCTACGTCGACGACCTCTCGGCCGATGAGATCCGGGAGCACCGTGGCACGCTGACCGAGCCGGGCAAGAACAGCCCGTGGCGCGACCGCCCCGCCGAGGAGAGCCTCGACCTCTTCGCTCGCATGCGCAGCGGCGAGTTCCCCAACGGGTCCCGGGTGTTGCGGGCCAAGATCGACATGGGGGCGCCCAACATCAACCTGCGCGACCCTGTCATGTACCGGATCCTCCACAAGGCACATCCGCGGACCGGCGACGCGTGGTGCGTCTACCCGAACTACGACTTCGCCCATGGACTATCAGACGCGATCGAAGGCGTCACGCACTCAATCTGCACGCTTGAGTTCCAGGACCACCGGCCGCTCTACGACTGGTTCATCGAGAACCTGTCGGTTCCCTCACGCCCACATCAGTTCGAGTTCGCCCGGCTCAATCTCACCTACACCGTGCTATCGAAGCGCGTACTGCTGCGCCTCGTCGGCGAGCGGCACGTAAAGGGATGGGACGACCCCCGGATGCCCACTCTCTCGGGTCTGCGTCGGCGAGGCTTCCCTGCCGAAGGGTTGCGCGACTTCGCCTCGATGATAGGTGTGGCAAGGGCCGACAGCGTGGTCGAGGTCGAGATGCTCGAACACGCGATGAGGAACGTACTCAACCGGGACGCCCTCCGTCGTTTCGCGGTGCTCGACCCCTTGAAGGTCGTCATCGAGAACTACCCCGAAGGACTGGTCGAGGAGATGGCGGCGCCCAACAACCCGGAGGATCCGGCCGCTGGGAGCCGTGCGGTCGCCTTCACTCGGGAGCTCTGGATCGAGCGCGACGATTTCATGGAGGAGCCTCCGAAGAAGTTCTTCCGCCTCGCTCCCGGCCGAGAAGTCCGGCTGCGATCCGCGTACTTCGTGACCTGCAACGAAGTCGTCAAGGATGACGACGGCAAGGTCGTCGAGCTGCGCTGCACGTACGACCCAGACACGCGCGGCGGTAGTGCACCGGACGGTCGCCGCCCGAAGGCCACCCTGCACTGGGTGTCGGCCGCCTATGCCCTGCGTGCAGAGGTCCGACTCTACGGCCACCTCTTCGAAAGCCCTTATCCGGGGACCGACGGCCGTGACCTCTTCGAGGACCTGAACTCGGGGTCAGAGACCGTGCTCACCGGCTGCCTGGTGGAGCCCTCGCTGGCCGACCTGCCGATCGGTGAAACCGTGCAGTTCGAACGACTCGGATACTTCTGTCCGGATCCCGACTCGGGACCTGAGGCGCTCGTGTTCAACCGGACTCTCACTCTCAAGGACACGTGGGCGAAGCTGCAGGCGCAGGGACGTCACAACTAGCCTTGCCATCTCGCCGATTGAGCGGCACGCAACGCGTGTCCGCTCGAATCGGCGGCCGGACGGCGGCGAAGTCCGCCGTCCGCTAGAATGGGCAACGGAGTGGGCTGGGCGGCCGCGCGACTCCGCCTCGGCGGATCGTGAGGAAAGTCCGGACTCCACAGGGCAGGATGCCAGCTAACGGCTGGGCGGCGTGAGCCGACGGAAAGTGCCACAGAAAAGAAAACTCCCCCGCCGGGCTTGCGCTCGACGGGAGAAAAGCTGAAACGGTGCGGTAAGAGCGCACCAGCGTCACGGCAACGTGGCGGCTTGGCAAACCCCATCCGGAGCAAGGGCAAATAGGAGCGGCTAAGGTCGGCCCGACCGACGCTCGGGTTAGTCCGCGTGAGGCCAGTGGCGACGCTGGTCCCAGATAGATGGTCGTCCACGACAGAATCCGGCTTACAGGCCCACTCCAGTTATCGCAAGAAACGGGCGGCCCCCATTGGGAGCCGCCCGTCTGCGTGACGTGATGAGGCTCCGCGGCTACCTCGGGATCACCTTGATCGTATTGTTGGCCAGCCGCTTGAGCTGGTAGTTGCGAATAGTCGTAGTGAGCTTGCCGCTCGTCGTCTTGTTGCCGATCGAGTCAACAGCGGTGAGCTGGTATGTGTACGTGCCGGTGTGGGCCAATCCGTCGCTGGTCCACTTCCCGTTCCATGTCATGGAGCTGGCTCCCGACCCGACACTCTTCTTGATGGAGCGAACGACGGTGCCGTGTGAGTTACGTATGCGCAGTGTGACCGTCGCAGCCTTGTTGAGCTTGAATTTGATCGTCGAGTTGTCGAAGTAACCATCCCTGAGAATTGGGTAGAAAATCGCCGGTGTTCGGCTGAAGCTGCTGATGACCGGAACGGACTTGTCGAGCGTGATGGTGGTCGACACAGCGGCCGTATGCCCGAATTCGTCAAACGCAGTGGCTGTCAGGGTGTGAGCCCCGTTCGCGTACCCGGACAGGTCCGGCGAGATGCTGAACGGCGAAACCGTCTGGTTGCCCAGCAGGTTTCCGTCGAGCGTATAGCGCACATTAGCCATCCCGCCCTTATCGGCGGCCACCACAGTGAAGTGGGGCTTGGCGCCGACGGTTCGGCTGAACGAGCCGAACTTGATCGTTGGGATGTCGGGGTCGGACCAGAAGAACGTACTGGTCGCAGTGCTCGAGTTGGTCGCCCGGTCGACAACAACGACAGACAGTTTGTGCCGCCCTGCTGGCATATCCTCGATCGTGAAGGAGGACGGAAGCTGATAGCTCGGATTGGTCACAGGGTCAGGACTCGCATAGACGCGCCCTTGTTCGGTCTCGTCCAGCGATCGGTTGTCAAGGAGAATCCTGTAGTAGGCATCGCCGGACAGGTCATCGTGGACGGCCGGGGTCCAAGTGAGATGGGCGCGCGTGGTTTCCACAACACCGGTGAGGGCGGGCTGCCCCGGGCCGGTCGATACTTGCAGACCACTTACCGGCCGAGGCGGCGTGATATCGATCCCGATGGGCACTGTCATCGTCAGATTTGAGTAGCGCACAGTCGAGAAGTACTTCGCGTGGATGAACCACACGCCTTCGATGGGGCGAGTCGCGCCAGGGAACACGGTCGAACTGGTGGGATCGTTCGCGAGAATCCCGAGCATGCCGTAGATGGTCTTGAAGTTCGTGCCATAGGGCCCCGCACCGGTATTACCGAAGACTGAGCGGGAGTAAGCGTACGGCGTGGTGGTGTCGATCAGCGTGCCGGGGTTACGGTCGACCGTATATAGCTGGCCCAGTATCTGACCGTCGATCGAAGGAACCGTGCTCGCCGGTGCGTTCCACGCGATCTCGGGCTCGAGAGAAGTACCCCATCCGTGCCGCCACCAGACTTGCGCATATGATGCGTCGTCGGCGGGAGGATTCGGGTTCGTCTTGGTCGTTCCCACGGAGGGAATAGGCGCCTCATCGAGACCTGCCTGGGCTACGCCAGGCATGAGGGCCAGAAGCACGACGAGTGTTGCAGCGACAGCGAGCACACGGCGAACGTGCGTGATCATGCGCGGTTCCCCTCGGCAGGTCGGATGGATGTTGGTCTGTGGTTCTCGAAGAATTGTATCGGTTATCGGCGGAAATCGCTTTACCCTGCGCCCTCGAGGCGCTCGCGAACAATCGAACTCATCTGGGGTCCGTCCAGTGCAGAAAGTCTCACATACTCGCCATCGGCTGCGCGCGCCAGTTCGCGAGCGGCACTTCCGCCTGCGGGCCCGATGCCCGTGTCCAAGATCACAGTGTGGGCTTTGCTGGCGCCAAGCCGACGCGCCGCGGTCAGGGCATCCTCGCTCCCGAGGCCACCGTCGATACCGACGTTGCCTCGGCCGTCGGTCACAAGCACGACCCAAGAGACCACGTCTGATAAACGCCGGCGTTCAGACTGCACGATCTCGAGCGCGGCGGTGATGCCCGCTGCAAGCGGTGTGGCTCCACCCGTGGGCAGGTTCTTCAGCTTCATGTTCGCGAGTTCGACGCTGGCGGTCGGCGCGAGCACGACCTCGGCACCATCGCCTCGGAACGACACGAGCGAAACCCTGTCGCGACGCTGGTAGGCATCGACGAGCAGATCGAGCACGGCAGCCTTGGCGGCAGACATGCGGTTGGTCGCGCCCATGGACCCGCTTGCGTCGACGCAGAAGACGATCGATGCGCCGACCTTGCGAGTCCGCACCTTCTGTCGCAGCTCAGATGGATCGATCGTGATCGCGAGGTCGCTCGAACTCGACCGGAGCGCCTGGCTTGCCGCCGCCGCGCGGATCGTCGCATCGAGCGCGACGTTTGAGGCCGTCACGCCGGGCGCGGCCTTCTCGGAACGTATGTATCGACCGTGCGGATCGGCCGAAACGCTTTCGTGCCGGCGACCCTGTATCGCTCGGCGGGTGTGGTCGAGCGGACGATCGAGGTGCACGGTGACGCGATCGGTGCTGTCAGCGTCATCGGTTCTGCCCCCGGCGAGCGTCTCGAAGATGGACGTCTGGCCGAGTCCGGGTTCCTGGCCTGGCTCCGGCTCGTCGCCGCCTTCTTCGCCGACTCCGAGCGCCTTGGTGACCAGCGCTGCCAGCGCGGTGGAATCGAGCCGCGGCTCGTCGAAGAGCGTGCGGCGCATGCGGTGCGCGAGCACGAGCGGTGCGATCCGCGCGACATCGGAAAGCGTCGCCTCCTTGCGGCCGTCGATCGCGGCGAGTGCGACGGCACCGCGCGCCATGACCTGGTCAGCGCGGTGGCCGTCGACCCCCGCGGTAAGCGCGAGGTTCGCAATCGCGTAAAGCAGCTGGTCGGAGATCGTCGTTGACGGCAAACGGAGCCGTGCGTTCTTGATGAGCGCCGTCAGTTCGCGTTCGGCCTCTCCCCATGTGCGCGCGAACGCTCGAGGATCCTCCTCGAAATCGCGGCGGCGGCGAACGATCTCGACACGGGACTCAGGCTCACGGACACTCTCCACGTCGACGCACAGGCCGAAGCGGTCGAGAAGCTGAGGGCGCAACTCGCCTTCCTCGGGATTCATCGTGCCGACGAGAATGAAGCGCGCCGGGTGGGATATCGAGACTCCCTCGCGCTCGACCGTGTTGACGCCCATCGCCGCGGAATCGAGCAGCGTGTCGACGAGGTGGTCGTCGAGAAGGTTGACCTCGTCGACGTAGAGGATCGCGCGATTCGCCGCTGCCAGAAGCCCCGGCTCGAACACACGCTCACCGTGCTTGAGAGCGTGCTCGAGGTCGAGCGTCCCGACCAATCGATCTTCAGTCGCCGAGACGGGCAGGTCGACCACACGTGCCGGCCGCTGAGCCTTGGGAATCGGACCCTGCTCCCTGCGCTCGCGGCATTCCGAGCACCACGAGCCGGGATCCGACGGCTCGCAGCTGAAGCGGCACGCCTCGTTGACGTCGATCGGAGGCAGCACTGCAGCGAGCGCCCGCACCGCTGTGGACTTCGCCGTTCCCTTCTCTCCGCGCACGAGAACGCCGCCGACTCGCGGGTCGACGGCGTTGAGGAGCAGAGCGGTCTTGAGCGTCTCCTGCCCGACGATCGCCGAGAACGGAAAGACGTGCGCGGGGCGCGGTAGCACAGAGCTCACGTCACTTCCATTGGAAGCTGCCACAGTCCTCAGGCCGGCGCTGATCCTTGTTGGGGCAGGTGTCCACGTAGATGCAGTCCGTGCAGGTGTACGAACTAAGCGGTGCGACCTCGGCTCCTCCCTCGGGCGCGGCCGAGGCCGGGTCAGCAGGAATCGGGTCAAGCAGAATGAAGTCCGACTCTGTGTCGTGAGTCGCGCCCCCGACGAGTTGAGGTTCCGCACTCTCCGCAGACGGTTCCGTGACATCCGCCTCGGTGGCCGGCGTTGCGGCGTCTCCGGTAGGCTCGGCAGCGACTTCAGCCGTCGATTCCGCAGGCTTCTCGTACGAGCCGAGAATCACGGGGCGTGCGACCGCCAGCATCTCGTCGTCTGCGGCTGACGTGATCAGGCTCCCGCCAGCGTCGATGGCTGGCTCCTCCAGGGCATGGAGCACATACTCCGGCTCGGTCGCTGGGGTCTCGGCGGCGGTCGTGTCCCACGGCCACGCGGGCGCTGATGGTTCAGGGCTGACAGCGACGATCTCTGGCTCGGGCTCGGGTGCGAGCTCGGGTGCGACCTCGGGCTCTGGCTCGGGTTCAGGCTCGGGCTCGAGTTCGGCAGCATCCTCGGGCGCGACTTCCGAGACGGACTCGGCCTCGGGCTCGGCCTCGGCCTCGGACGAGGGCTCGGGCGAGGGCTCGGGCTCCGTTTCCTCGGCGGGTTCCTCCGCGACCGGCTTGACCTCGGCGGGCCCGATCGACTCGGGCGCAGTGATGCCGGACGCCTCCATGTGCTCGGTGGTGCGAGCGAGCGCGGCTCGCAGGGCATCCATCTGTGCCGGCTGATCCTCGGGCGGCTCGGTGCTGCTCGCAGCGAGCTCGACGTCGGCCGCGGGGGGTTCCGAGGGCTCCGTCTCGGGCTGGGACTCCGCATCTGGCTCTGCGACGGCCTCCGGCTCGGTCTCTGCGGCTGGTTCGTCGACAGCCGTCGCGGGCCGGACCAACAGGACCGGCGTGCCGGTCTCGAGATCGATGAGCATCACTTCGTCATCCCAGCGCCCAAAGCCCGGGTCAGCTGTGATCTTGCCAAGCTCAGCGAGCGCATCCTGACGCGAGTCGAACGCTTGCGTGGACAAGAGCGCCAGCCCGTCGTCCACCGATCGTCCGAGCAGGAAGAAAGCCATCGAAATCCTCGCTTCGTTTGCGTGCGGGCGCCGCGTAGCGCGGCTCGGCATCTGGTTCATCGTAAGTCGCGCCCTCGCCGCGGGCAACCTTCTGAGCAGTAAGAGTTCCTGGCTACGAGGGGCAGCAGCGACTCCGCAGGTCAGTGAGGCGCCTGAGGTTCTCGGAATCCTTGATCGGCGCCTCGCCGGGCATCTCGATCACGGCGCATACGCCCGCCAGTTCTGGCACGCAGGCCATCGCCTCGAAACCATCGTTGCCGATGAACCCGTCTCCGATCCACGCGTGGCGGTCGCGGTGCGATCCGCGCTCGAACATGCAGTCGTTGGCGTGGATGAGCCCGAGTCTCTGGACTCCCACGCAATCGACAAGCGAGTCGACCGCCTCGCGCCACCCCGTCGCCGAGTCGAGCCCGTAGCCAAACGCGAAGCCGTGGCACGTGTCGAAACACACACCGAGCAGGTCAGCCGGCATGTCCGCTTGACGAATCGCCTCCGCGAGCTGCTCGAACGAGCCGCCGAAGGTGTGGCCGGCGCCAGCTGTGTTCTCGAGCAGGAGTCGCGTCGAACGCGCCGCGTCGCCGCCGATCTCGAACGCCCTCACGATGCCCTCGCCCACCCGCCGGGCAGCCGCATCTTCGCCTTCGCTCGTCGCTCCCACGTGGGTCACGACCCCCGCCGCGCCGAGAAGTCCACCGCGGACAAGCTCATCGGCGAGTGCAGCAACGGACTTCTCCCACAGCTCTGGATTCTCGCTTGCGAGGTTGATGAGGTAGGCCGTATGCGTGAACACCGGTCCGAAGCCGCGCTCGACTCGCGCGTGCCGAAACGTCTCCGCGACGGCCGGGTTCGTCGCTGGTCCACGCCATTGGCGCGGGCTCTTCGCGAAGATCTGCGCGCATTCACACCCGACCTCGAACGCGTAGTCGAGAGCCTTCTCGTAGCCACCAGCCACCGAGATGTGCGCGCCGAAAATCATGCGGTTCCTTTCGCGAGGGTGCTCAGCGTTCGTCACAACCGCCGCGTGATATCCGACCACGGCGCTACACTTACAACATGAACGATGATACCCCGCATAGCTGCGAGAACCGGCCTTGGGAGGGCCGTGCGATCCTCCACGTCGACCTAGACGCGTTCTTCGCCGCCGTCGAGCAGCTCGACCACCCTGAATGGCGCGGTAAACCGGTCATCGTGGGCGGCGACCCAGGCGGTCGCGGCGTCGTCTCGACGTGCAGCTACGAAGCGCGCGTGTTCGGCGTGCACTCCGCGATGTCGTCGGCACGCGCGGTACAGCTGTGCCCCAACGCCATCTGGACGCGCGGCAGTTTCGCGCGCTACGGCGAGATGTCGGCCGCGGTCCGCGACATCTTCGCCGATGAGAGCCCGCGCGTGCAGCCGGTATCGATTGACGAGGCGTTCCTCGACGTGACGCCAGGCCGCTTCACCTCCGAACATCCGGTGGCTATCGCTCGCCGCATCCGCGCCGGCGTGGCCGAACTCGGCATCACCTGCTCGGTAGGGGTCTCGGCGGTCAAGTCGGTGGCGAAGATCGCGAGCGACCACGACAAACCCGACGGGTTGACGGTCGTGTGCCCCGGCGAAGAAGCGGCGTTTCTCGCGCCGCTGCCGGTTCGAGCGATGCCTGGCGTCGGCCCCAAGACCGCCGAGAGGCTATCGAGCCTCGGCATCCGTACGCTCGGGGCGCTTGCCGCACTCGACGACCTCACCGCCGTGGAGGTGCTCGGCAGCCACGGAACGGGGCTCGTCGCCCGGGCGCGCGGCCGAGACGTGCGGGAGGTGCACGACAACGAGCCGCGGAAGTCGGTCTCCAACGAGCGCACATTCGCCAAAGACGTTCGAAGTCCCGACGAGGTCGAAGGGGCTCTTTCCGCGCTGGCTGCCAAGGTCGGGCAGCGTCTTCGTAGCAAGGGGATCGCCGGGCGCACGGTCACAGTGAAGCTGCGCTTCTCGGACTTCACGACCAAGACCGTGCGGCGGACGCTCTCGGCTCCCGTCGACGATGAAGCCGTCTTTGGCGCCGTCGCCCGGGAGCTCATCCGGCAGGCGTGGTCGCCGGGGATCGGGCTCAGGCTTCTGGGCGTGGGCGTGTCCGGCTTCGACGACAAGGCGGTGCAGCTCGATCTTCTCGGCGAGTCGAGCGCCGTCGATGAGGTGAAGCCGAGCGGACAGACCTCGCGCGAGGAACTCGTGCGCGGTCTCGACGCGGTGCGTGCGAAGTTCGGTGACAGCGCCGTGCGCTTCGGGCGCGAACTCAAGTCGCCGACGCGCTCGACCGGCACGCCGCCCGGCGACGACCCCGACAGCCGCAACGCCCGCTAGCCTTCAGCCTCCGCGCCCGCCGTACTCGCCTCGCTCCTCGGCAGCAAGCGCGGCTTCGGCCGCCTCCCAGCTCTCCTCCTCCGGCGCGCCTGCGCCTCCAAGCGCAGGTCCCATGGGACCGCTCGGCACGCCTCGGCGAAGCCGCACGCGGTCGCCGGAACCTGTGCGCACCACGTAGGGCTTCACGACGTCGGCGACGATCGCCAGCCCCCGCTCGCAGTTGTTCTGCAGCGTGCCGTCGATGAGATAGGCGCGATGCTTCACGATCACCTCGCCGCTTCGTTCGAGCGCATCCGAGAAGACCACGACGTCGAGCAGCCCGGTGGGATCCTCGAGCGTGAGGAAGCACGTGCGCTTGCCGGAGCGCGTGCGCGGCGTCTGCGCGCGCTCGCGGACGCCGGCGACCCGGACGCGGGTGCGATCAGGCAGCGCACGCAGGTCGCGCGCCCACGTGACGCCGAGCTCCTCGAGGTCGCCTGCAGCGAGTGAGAGCGGATGCGCCGTGAGCGAGAGCCCCGTGAGTTCGAGCTCCGCCGAGACCCGACGCGCCGCGCTCCAGCCGCTCACGTGCGAGGAGTCCTCGGCGGGGCGCACCGGCGCAGGCGCGAGGCAGAGCGTGTCGTCGCCGGCCACGCCCTCGCGTGCGAGGACGGCCTTGATCTCCGGCAGCAGCGCGAGCAGTTCGTCGCGTGTGGGCGGCCGCCCCGCCTCGGTGATGCCGAGCCCGTCGAGTGCTCCGACGCGGATGAGCGACTCGGCCGCGGGCAGCTCTGCCCGCGTGCGGCGGAGGAAGTCCGCGAGGTCGCGGAAGGGCCGCACGGCCTGCTCGCTCTCCACCGCAGCCAGCAGTCGCGCGGTCATGCGGTGCACGTCCGCCAAGCCGACACGGATCGCGGCCCCATCGCGCTCGATGCTGTAGCGCGCCTTCGATGCGTTCACGTGGGGCGGCGCTATCTCGATACCGTGGCGGCGGGCATCGTTGACCACCAGCCTCGCCGAGTAGAAGCCCATCGGCTCGTGATTGAGGATTGCAGCGGCGAATTCGGCCGGGTAGTACGTGCGCAGCCAGGCGCTCGCATAGCTCACCACCGCGAAACATGCCGCGTGCGCCTTGTTGAAGCCGTATGCCGCGAACCCTTCGAGCTGCCTGAACACCTCAGCAGCGACGCCTGAGTCCACCCCGCGGGCGAGCGCGCGCTCGAGGAAGTGGCCGCGAATGCGTTCCATCTCCTCTCGGCTGCGGCCCTTCGTCATCGCGCGGCGAAGCGAGTCCGCCTCGGCGAGGTCGAAACCGGCGACAGCGCGCGCTACGAGCAGCACCTGCTCCTGATAGACGATAATGCCGTAGCTGTCCGCAAGCACCTCGCGCATGCCCTCGTGCGGCACCTCGACCGGCTCCAGGCCATGCCGGCGGCGAATGAACGGCGTGATCATCTCGGCTTCGAGGGGGCCGGGCCGGAAGAGCGATATCTGCGCGATGATGTCTTCGAACGTCGATGACTTGAGCCGCGTCGAGAGGTTGCGCTGCCCGCTGCTCTCGAGCTGGAACATCCCCACCGTATCTGCCGAGGCGACCTGCTCGAAGACGCGCGGGTCGTCCGGCACAAGGTCGAACGGCTCCGGCACCGCGTCCTCGCCCATCCGCTCGCGTGCGAGTTCGACCGCCTCGCTGATCGCCGAGTGCATCCTCAAACCTAAGATGTCCATCTTCACCAGTCCGAGCGCCTCGATGTCGTCCTTGTCGTACTGGGAGACAACCGTGCCTTTAGCCGCCCACTGGAGCGGCATCCAGCTCGAGATCGGGTCGCGCGTGATGATGAAGCCGCCGAGGTGCGTGCCCAAGTGCATCGGGCAGTGGTCGAGCTGCTCGGCGAGGTCGAGCAACATCCCCCACGAGTGCTCGTCGCGCAGCGGGTGGTGCGCACACTCCGGGTAGGTGGCGAGCACCTCGCGGATCTTGTGCGCGCTCACCCACGGCAGGTGGCGCGAAAGCCGGTTGACCTCCGCGATGGGCAGCCCCAGGGAGCGCGCTACGACACGGACAGCGCTGCGTGCTGTCATCGTGTTGACGGTGGCGACCATCGCGACGTGTTCGTGACCGAAGCGCTTGTAGATGAAGTCGATGATCTCGTCTCGGCGGGCGGAGTCGAAATCGACGTCGATGTCGGGCATCTGACGGCGTGCCGGGTTGAGAAAGCGCTCGAAGAGCAGGTCGTAGCGGATGGGATCGGCGTCCGTGATGCCGAGTGCGTAGCTCACGATCGAATCGCCCGCGCTCCCGCGCCCCGAGCAGCGGATACCCTTCGACTTCGCGAAGTCGACGATCTCCTTGACCACGAGGAAGTACTCCGAGAACCCCATCGAATCGATGAGCGTCAGCTCGTGCTGAAGACGCGAGATCGCCTCGGGAGTCATGGGCTGGTAGCGTTGCTCCAGCCCGCGCCACGACTCTTTCGCAAGCACCGAATAGGGCGTCTCCTCTTTCGGGATCTCGGCCGATGGAAAGTGGAACTGGCCAAGCGGCAGCTCGAGACGGCAGCGCGCCGCGATCTCGAGCGTGGCGTCGCACGCGCGCGGCAACCCCTCGAACAGCCGCCGCATCTCGCTTGCGGGCTTAAGCGAGAGCTCCGCATTTGGACGATCGTACGGCCCCGGCAGCGACGTGCGCGCGCCAGCCGACGAGAGCACGTCATGGATCCGATGGTCCTCGGAACGCAAGTAGTGGACGTTGTTGGTGGCGACTACCGGCAGCGCAAGCTCGTCGGCAAGTGTCACGAGACCGCCTACGAGCCGCGGGCCATCTGATGTGAGCGGATGGATGAGCTCGACGTAGAAGTCACCCGGCGCAAAACAGCCGGCGAGTCGCCTGAGCGCTTCGCGCGCGCGCCCTGGTGCGCGAGCGAGCACCGCCCGAGCCGCTTCGCCATTCCCGCACCCAGACATGCCGATGAGCCCCTCGCTGTACGTCTCGAGGTCGCGCAGCGTGACGACGGACGGCTCGTGCGGACCTCTCAGATGCGTCTTCGAGAGCAACCGGCACAGGTTGCGATAGCCCCCGAAGTCGCGGACGAGCAGCGTGAGGTGGTAGCCGCTCGCGCTCGCCCGTCCGAATCCCACACTCGCCGGCAGCACGAGCCGCTTCTCGGGAGGCAGATCGCCCTCTTCTCCGAGGATACCGGCGGTCTCGACTACAACCTCACAACCGAGGATCGGCGCAATGCCCGCCTTCCTGCATGCCTGGTAGAAGCGGATCGAACCGCTCATGCCCTGGTGATCGGTGAGTGCAAGTGCCGGCATCTCGAGCTCGGCAGCGCGCGCGACGAGCCCCGACAGCGACGCCGCGCCGTCCATGAAGCTGAACTGTGAGTGCACGTGGAGGTGCACGAATCCCGAGGACATCGCGAATCGCCGCTTAGTCCTGGATGCCGATGAGCAGCCAGCTGTCGCGTGTACGGTCGTATGCGAGATCGTAGACGCCGCCTCGCGACAACACCCGCCAGAACCGCCGAGAGACCCGCCTGCGCGGGTCCCACCACACCCGCTCGGCGGCCCACATCTGCACGATCGCATCGATACGGTAGACACGGCCTTCGCGCACAAACGACGACGGCAGCTGATGCGCACCGTCCCAGGCGACGTCGACGCTTTCCTCGGCGTGTTTGGCGGCGCAGGACCCATCGCGCCGGGTCAGCTCCGACGCTCGTACGATCCACGGACTCGCGAGGAGCTCTACGATCACCGGAAGCCGGCTGCGCTTACTTTCGAACAGCTCGAGCGGCTGACCGGCAGATGCCGTGGAGAATCGTTTGATGGATGCATTGCGGCCCACGCGGTGGCTCCCCGGTCGAATCGAACGGTCACGTCGCGGTCTGCGGCGTACCCATCACTATACGAACATATGTTCGATTCGACAATACTACAAGGAGGTTCTGACACGCTTCGCACAGCGCTCTAGGAGGCGAGTTCCACCGTGACGAGGCCCGCGACGTCGCGGGAGACGGCGGTGCGCACGCCATCGATCTCGATCGTCAGCGGCCCTCCGAAAGGCGCGCTTTCGGCGACGGTCACGACGGTGCCCGGGCGCAGACCGAGCGACCCCACGTAGCCGAGCAGCTCGTCATCGTCCTCGGCGACACGCAGCACCCGTACCGAGCGGGAGACGGCGACGTCAGCGAGCGGCTCCCCCGTCACCTCGGCGACCGACCCGTCGGCCGAAGGGATCGGATGGCCGTGAGGGCAGACCTGCGGATTATCGAGGAACCGTTCGAGCGCCTCCATGACCCGAGGCGAAAGCGCATGCTCGAGAAGGCACGCATCCTCGTGGGCGGCGTCCCAGTCAAGCCCGAGCGCCGACACGAGAAACGTCTCGGCGATCCGGTGCCTGCGCACGATGTCGAGCGCCCGCGCCGTGCCCTCACCTGTCAGCACGACATCGGTGCCGTCGCGGGTGACGTACCCCTGCGCGGCAAGACGCCGAAGCGTCACGGTGACCGTGGGACCGGAGACTCCGATGGACTCGGCGATCGCCGTCGGCCTCACAGGACCCGCCTGCGAAAGCTTGTAGATCGACTCGAGGTACTCCTCAAGCGCAGCTGTCGGCATGTTCTCAGGGCTCTCGTTCGGGGAGGCACGGGCAGCCTCCGTCTCGCTCAGTCTAGGCCACGTACCATGACGCGGGCAACCGACGGAACCGCTGGCTCCATCGCAAGCCAATCAGGTACCGCTTGTCGGACGATTCTGTCCTTTCGTATCATCTCATCAGCCGTTAATCAGCAATGACGGCATTCTCCGACAAACCCGTTGACACCCCTCCACCGCATGCGTAGAGTACGTCTTGTCCCGAGAGGTCGAACGCAGCGGACTCCGAAAAACGGTGTACCAGTAGCTGCCGGCGAGGGCCCCGAGGAAGTCGATCGAACCGTGAGGTGGGTCGGCGGAACCGGAGTCGCAAAGGTAAGAAATGGGAAGCCGGTTCGGTAGGAGGACCCGCAGGCGAGGTCTCTCGGGACAACTGCGTTCTCTGGCAGAACTCCGGCGCCACTCCCCCGCACGTTCCGTTCCGGGAAGCGGCACGCCTTACGGCCGATACGTCAGCTTTGCAACCGGCGATTCCCACACGGCGACCTCGAGTACCTGTACGCGCGGATCGACTCTCTCGGCGAGGCGCTCGAAGACGACTCGCGCAAGATTCTCGGCCGTAGGACTCACCACGTCGAACGGCGGCACGTCGTTGATGTAGGCATGATCGTAGTCCGAAAGCACGCCGACCAGGTCTTCTTTGAGCAGCTTGAAGTCGTAGACGATGCCTATTTCGTCGAGCTGGGCACCGCCCACCGTGACTTCGACGTCCCATGTATGGCCGTGCAGATTGCGGCACTCGCCGGGATAGCCACGCAACGCGTGCGCCGCGTCAAAGTGGGACTTCACCGTGAGTTCGTACATGACGACCTCCATGCATCTCAGCGCGAAATCGAAGCTAGAAGAGCTTGTCCTGCCCGGCATCCGGCGTGACCGGCGCGTCGCCCACGGTGCAGCGCGCGTCCATCGCCTCGTTCGCCATCGCGTCAGCGGCCTCGTTGAACTCACGCCGCACGTGCGAGACCTTGAACGAGTCGAAGCGCCGCAGCACACCGAGCGCGCGCACGAAAAGTGGCTTAAGCCCCTCGTTCTTGACCCGGTACTGGCCGTTGATCTGCTTTACCAGTAGTTCGCTGTCAGCGAACACCTGCACCTCGGTGTAGCCGCACGCCGCCACGTTCTCAAGACCCCAGATGAACGCCTCGTACTCGGCGATGTTGTTCGTCGCTGACTGGATGAACTTGCCGCCCCGGCACACGATCTCGGTCTCGACCTCGATCACGAATCCGGCGCCGGCAGGGCCTGGGTTCCCCCGCGAGCCGCCGTCGGTGCGAAGGATCGCTCTCGTCATCCGGCGTCCTTCGTGCGCACGACGATGAGGCGACGACACTGCGGACAGATGCCGACGTCGTCACCGGACTCGAGCGCCCCGATGCGCTCGGCCGGAAGCACCATGCGGCACGCGGTGCAGGCGTCGCCCTCAAGGCGACCCACGCCGACTCCGCCCTTGCTCTCACGCATCTGGTCGTAGCGCGTCAGGAGCTTCAGGTCGAGGAGCGTGGCGGTCTCGGCACGACGCCGCTCCATATCGGCGATTTCTGCCTGCAGCGCACCGCCCACAGCCTTGAACTTTCCGACAAGCGCGGCGTCCTTCTCAGTAAGCTGCTTCAGGGCCTCGTCGATCTTGCCCGCCTGCGCGGTCGCCTTGTCGATGCGCTCCATGATCTGCAGCGATTCCATCTCCATCTTGTCCTGGCGGCGGCGCAGCCCGTCCATCTCGCGGGTGATTGACTGAACGGCACGATGATCGGTGGTGGCCATGACCTTGGCCTGCTCGACGGCGATCTTCTCGGAGAGGGTCGCGATCTCGTCCTGGTGCGACTTGAGGTCCGCGCCGAGTTTCTTGATGAGCAGGTCGGCCTTCCCGTGCAGCTCGGAAACCTCGCGCAGCTTGTGGCGCACCGTGAGGATGTCGCGCTTCTCAGGTAGCTCGTCGAGGCGCTTCTTCGCGCGTAGAATCTCGATATCGAGGTCCTGAAGTGCGAGCAGCGAAGCTGCTTGGGTCATCCGCATCTCCTCATGTCAGGGTGTCCACCAACCGGGTGTCGCAGGCAGAACGTGGATCGTGTTCGGATCGAGACCGGGAATGGCCCGCACTACCTCTTCGAGCAACGAGACCAGCGGCCACTCGGAGACGTCGTGACCGATCTCGATGACGCCGAGTCCCATCTCGACCGCGTCCAGGGCGTCATGATACCGCACCTCCCCTGCCACAAGCGCGGTTGCGCCGATCGCCAGCGCGTCACCGATGAGCGATCCAGCCGAGCCGGTCGCCGTGGCAACGCGCGTCACAGGCGCCGTGGCGTCGCCCCAGACCCGCGGTGTGATGCCGAAGGCGCTGGCCGCCAGAGTCGCGAGCGCGCCGAGCGTGAGCCCCTCGGGCGTGCGGCTGAGCATGCCCATGCGGGCGCTCGAACGTGCGATCTCGACGTCAGCCGCGGTGATGAGCGGCTCCTCGTACGGGTGCGCCGAGCGCGCCGCCGAGACGACCCCGCGGACTCGCGCCCGCGGCGCCACCATCTCGAGCCGAACCTCGCGCGCAGTCGAAGGCTCGCCTGCGACGCCCGCAAACGGCGATGACTCGGCCGACGGCGTGAACGCGCCGCTGCCCTCCGCCGAGACGAACCGGCAGCCCTCGTACTCGCCGATGCGCCCAGCTCCCGCGCCGGCCATCGCCTGCGCGATCTTCTCGGCATGGTCTTGCGGAACGAACACGGTCACGAGCGACATCGGCATCGCCGAGCGCTCGATCGGCTTGACGGGCGTCAGGCCAAGCGCCTCGGGAAGCAGCCTGCCTGCGGCGGGCGCCCTGTCGAGGTTGGTGTGCGCGTTGACGAGCGCGACGCGGGCGTCCATGGCAGCGAAGAGCACCCCGGCCGCGCCGCGCCCGGGCGTGAGCCAGTTCGGGGTCTTCAGGAACGCCGGATGATGGGTGCCGAGTACGTTCGCGCCCAGCTCGACGGCACGGGCGATCGCCGCGCGGGTGGGGTCAAGCGCGAGCACTACGCCGGTCACCGCGCGGTCAGGGTCGCCGGCGAGCAGTCCGACGCGGTCCCACTCCTCGGCCCACTCCGTGGGGAACCTCGCTGCAACGGCGCGTTCGATGTCGCCGACGATCACGCGGCTCATAGCTCGATCGACCTCCAGCCTCCGTTACCGTCGGGGAACTGCACCTCGCCGTAGCCGGCGTGAGCAGCCGCGTCGTAGGCGGTCGCTATCTCGTAACCGACCTCACCTGGCTCGTGGGCATCGGAACCCACTGTTACGCGCACGCCCGCCTTGCGAAACGCCACGAGCAGGTCGTGGCCGGGATAGAGTTCCGCGACCGGCTTGCGCAGCCCGGCGGTCGAAATCTCGACGAGGACGCCCTTCTCGGCGGCGGTGGCTGCGGCGTCGGCGTACAGCTCGCGTGTGTCGAACGAAGGCCGATGCCCGAACTTCTTCGCCAGGTCGGGGTGGGCCATGCAGTCGAACAGGCCCGTCTGGACCGCTTCACGCCACAGCTCGAAGTACTCCACCCACGTAGCATCGACGTCACGTGTCTCCCACTCCTCGACATGGTGAGGATCGTCAAACGCCCACTCGCCGATGAAGTGCACGCTGCCCAGCACGAAGCGCGCACCATCGGCACGACCGCGCGCGTCGGCAAGCGCGATGGCGGTCTCGGCCTCGCGGCCTCGCAGGTAATCGGCTTCAAGGCCGGTGACCACGGTGATCTCCGGGTACCGCTGCGCGGTCAGGTCGACCTCAACAAGGTAGTTCTCGAGGTCGCAGGCTGGCATCGACAGATGGCGCCCCGGGTCGAATTCCTCGGGGAGCGCAAGATGCTCGGTGATCGCCATGCCGACAAGCCCGCGGCGCACCGCCGCCCGTACGTAGTCGTCGACAGTGCCGCTCGCATGGCCGCAGCGCTCCGTGTGGATGTGGCAGTCGATCAGCTCGCGCACGTGATGGTCCCTCCGCCGAGGCAGACATCTTCCCGGTAGCATACGACAGCTTGCCCGGGAGCGACGCCCGTCAGCGGCTCGTCGAAGCTCACCTCGAGCTGCGATCCGTCGTAGCGCGCGAGCGCGGCCTGAGGCGCCATGCGGTAGCGGACCATCGCCGTCACGCGTTCCTCAACGCCGGCATGCCACACCACGTCCGCGGCTTCCACCCGCGACACCTGCAGCGCGCTCTTGGGACCCACCACGACGCGACGGCTGGAGGCGTCGACCCCTACGACGTAGAGCGGCTCCGCTGCAGCGACGCCGATCCCCTTGCGCTGCCCGACCGTGAAGTTCGCGATACCCTCGTGCTGGCCGAGAACGGCTCCCTTGAGGTCCACGATCTCCCCGGGCGCAAGCGCATCCGGGCGGCGCTCCCGCACCACCCGCGCGTGTTCGCCCGCGGGGGCGAAGCAGACCTCCTGGCTGTCGGGCTTCTCGGCGACGTGCAAGCCGATACGGTCGGCCATCGCGCGGACGTCCGGCTTTGTGAGCTCGCCCACCGGGAAGAGGACATGCTCGAGTTGCACCCTCGTGAGCCGGTACAGGAAGTAGCTCTGGTCCTTGCCCGGGTCGTGTCCCTGCGCGAGCCACGGCGCGCCGGATTCATCGCGCACGATGCGCGCGTAGTGTCCGGTCGCGAGGAATTCGGCACCTTGTGCGCTCACCTTCGCGAGCAGGTCGGAGAACTTCAGCCGCGCGTTGCAGACGATGCAGGGGTTGGGTGTGCGTCCGGCCGCGTACTCGTCGGCGAACGGGCCGACGACTTCGCGCTCGAAGGCCTCGCGGAAGTTCAGTGTGTAGTGCGCGATTCCGAGCAGGTCGCACACGCGCCGGGCGTCGCGCACCGCGCTCACAGAACAGCAGCCGCCCTCATCGTCCCCAGGCGGCCACAGCTGCATCGTCACGCCGGTGACATCGTGACCCTGCTCGAGCAGCAGCGCCGCGGTCACGCTCGAGTCGACGCCTCCGCTCATGGCCGCGAAGACGCGCGCCACAGCTAGCGCTCCTGCAGGGCGGCAAGCTGCACGGCGTCGTGCGTCATCGCTGACAACAACCCGGGTCGGCGACCGGCTCGGTAGGAGCGGTAGACTCGCCCGCGTCGGCATCGTGGTCGTGATCCTCGTCGGCGTGCGGGTCGAAGTTCGGGTCGCTGCTCTTGACCTCGCCCGCGATCGGCGCGCGGCCGTGCTTGACGAGATAGTCGTCGACGGCGACCTTCAGACCGTCGGTGGCAAGCACGCTGCAGTGCATCTTGGCGGCCGGTAGCCCGCCCAGCTCGTCAGCGACCTGCTGCTTGCTCAGCGCAACCGCCTCGTCAAGCGTCATACCCTTGGCCATCTCGGTCACGATCGACGAGGTGGCGATCGCGGCTCCGCAGCCAAGCGTTTGGAACTTCACGTCGTTGATGTGGTCGGTATCGTCGACCTTGATCGTGATCTTCATGATGTCGCCACAGACCGGGTTGCCGACTTCGCCCACTCCGTCGGCATCCTCGATCACACCGACGTTGCGCGGGTTGTTGAAGTGGTCCATGACTTTGTCGGAATACAGCACGTCAGTCTCCTTAGGGTGCGAATGAGCAGTGGCGGTGGGCGGCTACTTCGAGCCGAACATCTTCTCGTAGACGGGCGACATGGAGCGAAGCCGCTCGACGATGGGCGGGAAGACCTCGAGGAAGAAGTCGATGTCGGCCTCGGTGGTGAACCGTCCGAGCGAGATTCGAAGCGATCCGTGCGCAATCTCCGGCGGGCAGCCGATGGACAGCAGCACGTGGCTCGGCTCGAGCGAACCCGACGAGCACGCAGAGCCAGTCGAGACCGAGATGCCCTTGTTGTCGAGCTGTAGCAACATCGCTTCGCCCTCGACTCCATTGATGAGCAGACTCGCGATGTGCGGCAGGCGCGGCTCGGCAAGCGTCGTGGCCTGCGTGTTCTCGAGCGTGGTGGTGACACCGTCGATGATCTTGTCGCGTAGAGCTGCGAGCCGCTTAATCTCGGCGGGCTGCTCGGCGATCATGATGTCGAGCGCCTTCGCGAACCCGATCGCGCCGGGGGTGTTTTGCGTGCCGGAGCGCTTCTTGAACTCCTGGCCGCCGCCGCGCAGGTATGCGTTGAAGGGAGTGCGCTTCTTCAGGTACAGCGCGCCGAACCCCTTCGGTCCATAGATCTTATGGCTCGAGAACGATGCCGCGTCGAGGTCCAGTTCCTGCACGTCGAACGGGATCTTGCCGAGCGTCTGCGCGGCGTCTGAGTGGAATAGCGCGCCACCTTCGTGCGCTACGGCGGCGAGTTCCTTGATGTCGTTGATCGTACCGATCTCGTTGTTGGCGTGCATCACCGAGACGAGCTTCGTGTTGGGCTTCATCGCGGCCCGGAGGTCGTCGGGGTGGATGTGGCCGTCCTCGCGCGGCTGCAGGATGGTGAGCTCGTAGCCCTGTTTCTCGAGGTAGTGCGCGGGCTCGAGGATCGCGTGATGCTCGAATCCAGAGACGATCAGGTGTGCGCCACCATCAGGCGCGATCCTCGTGAGGATACCGATGAGCGCGGCGTTGTCGGACTCGGTGCCGCCGCCAGTGAAGATGACCTCGTCCGGGCGGGCTGCGTTGATGGCCTTCGCCACCGATTCGCGCGCCTCCTCCAGCGCCCGAAACGCATCGCGTCCGATCGCGTAGAGCGAGTTGGCATTGCCGAACCTCTCCGAGAAGAACGGCAGCATCGCCTCGAGGGCGCGCTCGTCGACCGGTGTCGTTGCTGCGTAATCGAAGTACGTCGTCATGGCTGGCTTCTTTCCCTATTCGTTGTCGGCGCTACGCCGGTCGAACGCATGTTGTGTACCCGCAAGCGAGGCGAGCGACGTCTTCGCGAACACGTCGCGAAGCGCCTGCGTCGCGCGAGCCCACACCGGTGCGGCCGCGCAGGCGCCACTCTTCACGCAGCCCGCCTCTTTGCCGCCGTCGCACACACTGGCCTGAAGAGGACCCTCCAGAGCCTCGACCACGTCGAGCACAGTGATCTGACCGGGATCGCGGGTGAGCGTGAAGCCGCCATGAGCGCCACGTACGGCCGTTACGATCCCGGCACGACGCAACGAGACGAACAGCTGCTCGAGGAAGCGCGGTGGGATGGACTGACGTTCGGCGATTTGACGGGCGCTCACGGGACCCTTGCCGTAGTTGGAAGCGAGATCGATCGATGCCAACACGCCGTACTCGCTCTTGGCCGTCAGCCTCATCGTCTCGCCACCTTCCGCTAATCACGACTGATTCAGTAGTAATTGCATGATACCCCCCGAACCTGGGGTGTCAACGCATTCCACGACATGCCGCCGTAGTTCTTCGCCGTTGGAAGAGAAGAATGCTCCGTCCGGCGCGTTGTTGCCGCCGTCCATCAAATAGAACAGATGTCCGATTGTGCATCACGTCGTCACAAGGCTACGATGAGCCCCCTCCTACGGGAGGGTTACCTCTTCGGGAATGCCGCAAGGGGAAAACGGGTCCACGGTTGATAGCCACGGGGTGGCGAGAACCCGCTGAACCCGCAGACAGGCGTCGAGCCCCGGCAGCGATAACACGCGACCGGGGCTCCGCTGTATCTCAGGGCAAACGTGCGGCCGTAGACAACTCGGCCTAGCTGACGTGGATGAGCGAAACCACTTTCGCATCGTCGGGCAGTTTTGCGCGGCCGGACAGGAAGTCGAGCTCGATCAGAAACGCGAACCCGGCCACTGTTGCACCCACATCCTTGACGAGCTGCGCCTTTGCGGCGGCTGTGCCCCCGGTTGCCAATACGTCGTCGACGATAAGCACGATGTCATCGATGCCCAGCGCGTCAGAGTGGACTTCGAGTGAATCGGTTCCGTATTCCAGATCGTAGGTGACCGAAGTCGTGTCCCACGGCAGTTTGCCTGGCTTGCGCGCGGGCACGAAGCCGGCTCCCAGCTGGTATGCCAGCGCTCCCCCGAAGATGAAGCCGCGTGCCTCGGCGCCCATCACCTTCGTGACGCCAGAGTTGGCGAACTGCTCGGCGAGCTGGTCGATCGCCGCTTTGAAGCCCTCGGGGCTTGCGAGCAGCGGGGTGATGTCCTTGAAGACGACGCCCTCTTGGGGCCAATCGGGAATGTCTCGGATGTATGCGGCCAGATCCACGATTCCTCCTCGATGTTGCGGGCAACAGCAGACAGGTTACCCCGAAACGGGCTACCGCGGGGCGAAGGCGCAGGCGGCGTCGGCGAGTTCGGCGACCTGGGCGGGCGTTCCGAGAACCACGAGCCGCTCGCCCTCTTCGAGCACGGTGTTCGCAGAAGGGTTCGCGTCGACACGGCCATCGACGTGGAGCACCGCGACGACCTGCGCTCCCATGAGTTCGCGAATCCGCGAGTCGGCCAGCGAGTTGCCCACGAACGGCGAGTCCGCACCGAGCGCGACCTCCTGCAGGCGGAACTCCACGCCGTCGCCACTCGTGACGATGTCGAGGTAGTCCGTAACCGTGGGGTGGAGCACCATCGCCGCCATGCGACGGCCCCCTATGACGTTGGGGGTGATGGTACGGTTCGCGCCCGCTTTGAGCAGCTTGGCCTCGGTGGACTCGTGTGAGGACCGGGCGACGATGAAGATCTCCGGGTTGAGAGCCCTGGCCGTGACGGTCACGAAGAGATTCTCGGCATCGCCGGAAAGAGCCGTCACGATGCTGCCGGCGCGCTCGATGCCCGCATCGCTGAGCACACCCTCCTCGGTCGCGTCCCCCTGGATGAACGCCCAACCATGCTCCCTGGCGACCTCGGCTGCCTCTAGCGACAGGTCGACGACCACGAAGTCCTCGCCTTCGTCATCAAGCGTTCGGGCAACGACCGTTCCGACGCGACCAAACCCGGCGACTATGGTGTGATCATTCATCACAGCTACTCGCTTCTCCATACGGCGTCCCTCCAGCAGACCGGTCAGGTGGCCCTCAAGCAAGAACTCGATGAGCTGCGCGAGAGCGAATCCGAGAGTGGCGACTCCGGCGAGGATGAGCGCCATCGTGAACACTTCGCCGAAGCGCGAGAGTGGATGGACCTCACGAAAGCCGACAGTTCCAACGGTGATGAACGTCATGTAGAGCGAGTCGAGAAAGCCCCAGCGTTCAATCGACATGTAACCCACGACGCCGAAGGCGAACACGCCGAGAAGCATGCTCAGTGCCCAGCGCAAACGCCGTGTACGACGCGTCATCCCAGCACCGCCTCATCTTGCAGGGCGACGATCGTACGCAGATTTCGGTAGCGCCCGTACAGATCGAGACCGTAGCCTACGAGGAACCGGTCGGGCATTTCGAAGCCGCGGTACGAGACGGGTACGGTGGCTATCCGCCGCGCGGGCTTGTCGAGCAATGTGCAGATGTTGACGCTCTTCGCCCCGCGGGCCTTCAGAAGCGAATAGACGTAGTTCACCGTGAGTCCCGTGTCCACGACGTCTTCGACGAGCAGAACGCTCCCGCCAGCGATGTCATCGGATAGGTCCTTCGTGACGCGAACTGCGCCACCGACGCCGGGGCTGTATGGCGAAACCGACATAAAGTCGAGAGAGAGCGGCAGATCGATCGCGCGGCACAGGTCAGCCAAGAAGAAGAGCCCGCCTTTCAGCACCGTGACCAGACGCAGGTCTTCTCCAGCGTAGTCTCGAGCGATCTGCGCCCCTAACTCCGAAACGCGCGATTGAATCTCGTCCTCTGTCAGCAGGACATGTTGAAGATCGACCGAGAGTGACGAACTCACGGGGTTCCCCCTTTCTCAGCCGAGTCGCTCTTGGCTACAACGCCTCCACCGTTTGCATGTGCCACAGGCTGTGACGAGACGCCGAAGCGGGCGAGGAGTTTCTTGAAGTCCTTCTGGTAGAAGATCTTAACGGTCACGTCCGGATAGAGCTCTCTCAGACGTCTGACCTTGCGATTCTTCTTTGTCACAAGCTTCTGGGACATGGTGGTCAGCTCTATGTAGAGATCGAATTCGGGCAGATAGAAATCGGGCGAGAACGAGGCGATGACGTTTCCCTTACCGTCCCACTCGATCGGGAACGTCTTGGGCTCGTACTGCCAGGCGACCCTGTAGAAGTCCAATATCTCGGCCGCCACACGTTCGCTCGCGTGGGCGAACGGAATCTCATCAAGCGGAGGATGATTCGAGGCGGGCTCGAGCGGCGCGTCTGCGGGGCTGTGCCCTCCGGGCGCCATTCCTAGCCGAGATCCTCGAACACCCGCCCGAGAGCGCGCCGCAGGAGACGCCCCTTGAGCTCCTCGGTAAGAGCGCCGATCTCAACGAGCGTCTCGGAGAGCTTCTGCTTCGTGTCAGGAGTCCGATGCCGAAATGTGGGCATCAGGATCTGCGAGAAGAATGCGGCTTCACGATCGGCGAAGTTCTCATACATGCGCAGATGGCGCGGCTCGACACCGAACCGCCGAAGTTCCCATGCAGCATGAACGATCTGCACGTCGCCCCGACTGACCTCGTCGCCGGACTCACCGCGGCTGATGACAACAAGCCCGAATTCTGCGAGCTCACGAATGAACGACGCGGGAATCCCAAGGGAGTTAGGCGCATCGTCGAGCGCCAGTGGACCCTCCTCGTCGACCATGATCGGGAGCGGAGCAGTCGCGCCCACGCCAGCGCGCTGGAGTTCCGGCGGAATACGACCGCGATCGAAGTCAGAGAGCTTCTCGCGGATGACGGCGAGCGGCAGGAACGCCTCCTTCTGCAGGCGCAGGATCATCTCGACACGTGCCACGTCGGTCTGCGAGAACTTCCGGTATCCGCCCTGGGTCCGCTCGGGAGCGACGAGACCCTCCTCCTCAAGGAAGCGCACCTTGGAGATCGAGAGGTCCGGATAGGACCCTTGGAGCCGCTGCACGACCTCCCCGATGGTCAGATAATCACGCCCGGGCATCAGCGTTCACCATCCGCAACACAGAAGAAGACCATCTGGAACGTGCCGATCTGAACCGTGTCGCCGTGGTTCAATTCGGCGTTGTCCACGAGCTCGCCGTTGACGTATGTGCCATTGAGCGATCCGGCGTCGGTCACTTTCACGACGTGCCCTTCGAGATCGATGATCGAGTGAATCCGTGAAACCGTCATGTCATTGAGGAATATGTCGCTCTCGGGGTCGCGACCGATAGTCAGTCGAGGGCGATCGATGAAGAATCGCTCCCCTGCCTGCGGGCCTTTGCGCACGACGAGGACAGGTCCTTCGACCTCTGCCGCGGAAACCGCCGATGCGCCCTCATCGGATGTCACCGGATTGAAGGACGCCGTCGCACCAACCGCATTCGCGCCGCACGAAGGGCACGCGATAGCGTCGGCGTCGACCGTCGCTCCACATTCAGGGCAGTCAGGCATGGCCGTCCCTCCCTTGCTGTTCGCAGAACGCTAGTGGGAGAAACCGATGTCCGGCGTTGGGAACGCCGAGTGAATCTCTTCTTCGAGAGCGTCGAGAACAGCCGAGTTCTCGAGCACAGCGTCACGCTTCGACTCTGTCAGCCGGTTGCGAACGAACGGATCTTTCATGACGTCCGCGAGTGGACGACCGCTGTGCACTTCACGAATGACGTATTCGATAACCCGCTCTTCGACCGGGTCCGTCGTGAGGTCCGCGAAGAACTGTTGCATGCGTTCGTCGATACTGCTGGTCACGAATCCTCCTCGTTTGGCGGCGGACCGAGATGTAGTCCGACACGCCTGGTTACCGACTATTCTTCCTCGACGTCCTCGTCTTCGAATGATTCGTCCGGGTCATCGGCGGTCACGTCAAAACGTGACACGCCCCGAAGATCATTCGCGAGAATGTCTATCAGCCGGTCAACATCGCGGCCGCTGATAATATCCTGGCCCGCCTCACGACCAGCCTTCAGACGCCGCACGAGCTCAGATCGCAGAATATCGATCTTGCCATGCAGCACCCGACGCCTGTACGACACCCTCTGTTCCTCTGCGTACAGCTCGTCGAGCAGCGAGCGAAGTTCTTCATTGGATCTGCTCTCGAGGTCCAGAAGCGCGTCAGTGCTCTCATCGTGCACACTCATCGCCATCCTTCTCCCCTACGGCCGGTGCTTACGTGGATTGTACCGTATCACCAGCGACTTCGTCCGTCTCGACGTGAACTCTACCCTGAGGTTCTGACACGAACTCGTCGAATAGGGCCATCGACGTCAACCGACGGCAGTAGCGACGCTGCCGTTGCTTCCTCGAAAGCCGTGAGGGGCCCGGGGATAAGCTCGATGCCGAGACCGTCTCCGATTCCTTTGATGATCGCCGAGACGAGCTCATCGGAACTGGGACGACGGCCGAGGGAATCCGCGATGGTCGCGGTCTGACCGGCAAGACGCGTGGCATCGTTGTCGGTCAGCCGGAAGACGCGCGCCTCTCGGCTGACGTCCCGGGACATGGTGAACGATCCGTGCTGAAGCACGGTCGACCCGTGCCACACCTGTGCAGAGCCTGAGAGCTTGAGCGCGCCGAATGACAGGTCGGCGGCGGTCGTATGCAGGTAACACGCGGCCGACGAGCTGTCTCCTCGCGGACGCGACGTGAGCGACGCCTCCAGACCTAGCGCGCGGTACGCTTCGACGAGCCCGCCGCACAGCACACGGTAGGAGGCGGCGGTGCCGCGCGGCACGCCTTCCTCGTCCCCGGCGACGATCGAGTAGGTGATCTCGTCGTCATGCAAGACTCCGCGACCGCCGGTGAAACGGCGAACCACATCGATGTCTTCGGCCTCACAGACATCCAGATCCACAGCCAAGGCGTCCTGGAATCGACCGAGGGTGATGGTCGGCGAGGCCCAGGTGTAGAGCCTCAGAGTCGCGGGGGACTCGTCCCGCTCGTGCGCGATCTGCATTGCTCGGTCGAGCGCCATATTCCAAGCGCCATCGGCCGGGCGGTCATCGATCAGAAGTCGCCAGGCGGCGGTCACGTCGTGCAGCTCATTGTTTCACGGGCTTCCATCGCAGGTCGGGGTTGCGGGCGGCGCCTGCCTCATCAAGCCGGCGAACGGGCGTCGTGTACGGTGCACTCTTCACGAGTTCGGGATTGTTCGCGGCTTCCTCGGCGATGGTCAGCATGACCTCTGCGAACGCATCGAGGGCTGAAAGCGGCTCGGTCTCAGTAGGCTCGATCATCATGGCTTCCTCGACGAGGAGCGGGAAATACACCGTCGGAGGATGGAAGCCGTAGTCAAGCAGACGCTTGGCCATGTCGAGCGTGCGGACGCCGTTCGCGCGCTTCTGACCGCCACCGCTCATCACGAACTCGTGCATGCAGGTCCGTCCATACGGTACCACGAACGTGCTCTCGAGCCTTCGCTTGAGGTAGTTCGCCGAGAGAACCGCTTGCTCCGCGACCTCGGTGAGGCCCTCGCCGCCGAGTGCCCGAATGTAGGCGTAAGCGCGCACGAGGACGCCGAAGTTCCCATAGAAGCTGCGGACTCTGCCGATGGTGTGCTCGGGCCAGCCGAGGCCGAAGGAACCGTCTTCGAATTCGACCGGGAGCGGGCCGGGCAGGAATCCGGCGAGTTCTTCTGTCACACAGACTGGCCCTGCACCCGGACCGCCGCCGCCGTGAGGCGTCGAGAAGGTCTTGTGCAGGTTGATGTGCATCGCGTCAAAGCCCATGTCGCCCGGGCGCGCCTTGCCGAGAATAGCGTTCATGTTCGCGCCGTCGCAGTATGCGTAGGCGCCGACCGCGTGCACTGCCTCGGTTATCTCGGCGATGTTCTCGTCGAATAGACCGACAGTGTTGGGGTTGGTGAGCATGAACGCGGCGACGTCGGTATCGAGCGCGGCCTTCAGCGCCTCGACGTCGACCTGACCCTTCTCGTCAGAGAGGATCGTCACGGTCTCGTAGCCGCACATGGCCACGCTCGCGGGATTCGTACCGTGGGCGGTGTCGGGGATGATGACCTTCTTGCGCGCATCCCCGCGGGCGGTCAGGGCCGCGCGAATCACCATGAGCGCCGTCAACTCGCCATGAGCGCCGGCCGCCGGCTGAAGGGTGACGCCTGGCAGCCCGCTTATCTCGGCGAGTGCGTCGGCTAGACCCGACATGAGCTCGAGTGCGCCCTGGACCGTCTCTTCGGGCTGGTACGGGTGGATTCCCGCGAAGCCCGGAAAGCGGCATGCGACTTCGTTGATGCGGGGGTTGTACTTCATCGTGCAGCTGCCGAGCGGGTACATCCCTGAATCGACGCCGAAGTTCATCGAGGCGAGATGCGAATAGTGACGCATGATCTCGCCTTCGGTGACGTTCGGGAGCGCGGGAGACGCGACGCGAGCGCGGCCACCCAGCATGCTGTCGACGGAGAGCATCGGGACATCTATCGCAGGGGGCTCGACGCAGCGCGACTCCGGCGAGCCCACCTCGAAGATGAGCGAGCGCGGGCCGCGCAGCGGAGCGGCGCCTGGCGTGTTCGCGAGCTTCTCGGTCACAGGGACGACACCTCCTTGACGAACGCGTCCAGCTCTTCTTTCGTGCGCTTTTCGGTCACCGCGAAGATCACCAGATTTTCGGAGTCCGCGACGCCGGTAGGCCACTCCGCCTCGACGTCGGCGACGCTGACGCCGGCAAGGAAGCCGGCATCGAGCAGCTCGCTGTGCATCTGGGCGACGTCGCCGTCGTAGGCGAGGGTGAACTCGTAGCCGAAGTGCGCGTCCCACGGAGCCATGAACTTGCCGGTCGCAAGCAGCGCCTCGCGCAGGTAGTGCGCCTTGGCCAGACATGTCCGGGCGATGCCCGCTAGCCCGTGCTGCCCGACCGCCGAAAGGTACACGCTCGCGGTGAGCGCGTTGAGCGCATGGTTGCTGCAGATGTTGCTCGTCGCCTTCTCGCGACGGATATGCTGCTCGCGCGTCGAGAGCGTCAGCACGAACGCCATCGCGCCGTCGACATCGATAGTGCGACCCACGATCCGTCCCGGCATCTGCCGCACGTACTTCTCGGCGCAGGCGAAGAAGCCCAGGCCCGGTCCGCCATAGCTCGCCGCGTTGCCGAGTGGCTGGCCCTCGCCCACCACGATGTCTGCCCCGTAGGCACTGGGCGGCTCCATGATGCCGAGCATGATGGGATTGGCAGCTACGACGAACAGCGCTCCCGCTTGGTGGGCGAGCCGGCCGAGTTCGGCGAGGTCCTCGAGGTTGCCGAAGAAGTTCGGCGTCTGCACGAGCACAGCGCCGACGTCACCCGCGTCCAGCCGGGCGGCGATGTCGGCGAAGTCTGCGAGGCCTCCGGTCACCGCCGGGGGTTCCGCGAGCTCGAGGACGCCGGCGTCCGCGTAGGTGGACAGCGTGTTCTGCCACTCGGGGTGCACCGTCGAGGCGCACAGTACGGTGTGCCGCTTGGTCACGCGCGCAGCCATGAGCGCCGCCTCGACGAGCGCCGTCGCACCGTCGTACATGCTCGCGTTGGAGACGTCCATGCCGGTGAGTGCACAGATCATGGACTGGTACTCGTAGATGGCCTGCAGCGTGCCCTGGCTCACTTCAGGCTGGTACGGGGTATAGGCGGTGAAGAACTCAGGCTTGCTGACCACGTGATCGACCACGCTCGGGATGTAGTGGTCGTAGCAGCCCGCACCGAGGAAGCTCACGAGTTCGCTGCTTCCCTCGTTCTCGGCGGCGAGCGATCGCAAGAGCGAATCGAGCTCGATCTCCGAGAGGCCTTCTGGCAGGTCGAGCGCTCCGTCGAATCGAACCGACTCGGGAATCACCGAGAAGAGCTCGTCGATCGAGGAGACGCCAACAACGCGAAGCATCGCTTCGCGTTGTTCACACGTAACAGGTATGTAGCGCATGAAGGCTAACCCTCGGTGATGAAGGCGTCGTAGTCCTCAGCCGAGAGCAGCCCGTCAAGCTCGCTGGCATCGTTGACGCGGATCTTGATCATCCAGCCGGCGCCATGCGGGTCGGAGTTCACAATCTCGGGAGCGTCGTCGAGCGCGGAGTTGACCTCGACGATCTCGCCGCTAACGGGCGCGAAGAGCTCGGACACCGACTTGACCGACTCGATCTCGCCGAAGCTATCGCCGGAGGCAAGCGAGTCGCCCTCGCTGGGCAGATCCACGTACACGACCTCGCCAAGCTGGTCCTGCGCGAAGTCGGAGATTCCGATGGTCGCGACGTCACCGTCGACCATCACCCACTCGTGCTCCTTGGAATACACACGATCGCTTGGGTGTGCCATGTTGCGCTCCTCTCAGATGCGGATGCCGCGGCGAACCGTTACGCCGACAGCGAGGTGGTCGAAACGAACGGCGGCTTCACTACGACTGCCGCGACGGTCTTCTTGCGGATCTCGACCTCGAATCGCGTGCCAGGCGCCGACAGAGCGGCTGGAACGTACGCGGTCGCGATGCCCGTCTCGAGCGTCGGAGAGAAGGTGCCGCTCGCTACCTTACCGACCACTTCGCCCTCGTGCAACACACTCATGCCCGGCCGTGGGATGGCGCCGGCGACCGTCAGCCCGACCAGCTTGCTCTCGGGGCCCGCTTCCCGCACCTTCGCGACAGCCTCGGACCCGATGAATCCGGTCTTGTGTTTCGGAACGACCCAGCCCAGCCCCGCGGAGATCGGGTCGATGCTGCGGTCCATGTCGTTGCCGTAGAGGGGGTAACCCATCTCGAGCCGCAACGTGTCGCGAGCGCCGAGACCAGCAGGATTCACCTCGGGGAACGACAGGATGGCGCGCCAAAGTCTCGGCGCGTCACTTGCGCCGCATAAGATCTCAACACCGTCCTCACCCGTGTAGCCGGTGCGCGCCACGAGCGTAGGCACTGTGTCGAGCGACGCCTCCGCGATCGTGAAGCGTGCGGGAGTCTCCCATCCCGCCCCGGCGAGCTCGGCGGCGACGTTAAGCGCCTTCGGTCCCTGGAGTGCGATGAGTGCGGTCCTCTCGGATTCGTCCACGATCTCGAGGTCGGCAGGCGCATGGGACGTGATCCAGGCGAAGTCGGTCTCGGCGTTCCCGGCGTTGGCGATGATGAGGTACTCGAGGTCACCGGTGTGATACACGATGAGGTCATCGATGATGTGGCCCTCGTCATCGAGCATGAGCGTGTACTGTGCCTGCCCGAGTTCGCCGATCCTGTGCAGGTCGTTGGTGAGCAGGCCCTGAAGGAAGTCGAACGCGCCGAAGCCGAATACGCGGAACTCGGCCATGTGACTGACGTCGAAAACGCCCGCAGAAGAGCGGACCGACTTGTGCTCCTCGATGATGCCGCTGTACTGCACCGGCATCTCCCAACCTGCGAATGGCACCATGCGGGCGCCGAGTGCGAGATGCTCTTCATACAGTGGGGTGCGCTTCAGCGCGTCGGACATGCCAGCCTCCACCCTTCCATGCTGTTTGTGCGGGAAACGGTCGCGGCATCCACTCTATCTCACGCCGCACCCTTCGAAACGAATCGTTGACGTGCACCTTGAGGCCGAATCGATGCATTCTTTATCCGATAACGAGCACGCCGAACAGAGTACGCCACCCGCGCACCAACCCCGTCCAGACCCACTCGAACACATTGGGCGAGCCCACGCCGTGCACGGCTGCGAGCGGCACCCCCGCAATGAGCCGGCCACCTTGGGTGAACGTCACGACGCCCACCTGGTCGCCGGTCTTCACTGGAGCCTTGACCGGCGCGATGGTGACGATTCGGCGGATCGGTCCGTTCAGATCGAGCACGGCCGCACTGATGTCTTGCGAGATGGCGGCCGGGACCGAGCGATCGAGGTAATCGCTGATCGGCGTCTCGGCCACAACCGTTCTTGAGGTCGCCAGAGTCTGCAGGCGATAGTGCGCGAACCCCCAGTCAAGCAGCTGCCTGGCGTCTCGGAAGCGACGGGTGTCTGAGGTGGTCCCAAGCACCACGGCGTACAGCGTCACGCCGCCCCGACTGGCCGCCGAGACGACCGAGTAGCCCGCCCCGTTGGTGTTGCCCGTCTTGACCCCGATCGCTCCGGCGTAGTTTCCCAGCAGCAGATCGGTGCTGTCCAAGACGTGCTTGTTGCCACCAATCCCGATGGTTGCCCTCTTCTTGCGCACGATCGACCGGAAGTCGGGGTTGTTCATCGCGTAGCGCGCGAGAACCGCCAGGTCATCAGCGGAGGAGTAATGCCCCGTCTGATCGAGCCCGTGAGGATTGGCGAAGTGCGTGTTGGCCAGCCCGAGATCGCTCGCCTTCTGATTCATCATCTCCACGAAGTGAACTTGGGTGCCCGCTACATGAATCGCAACCGACACCGCGGCATCGTTCCCGGACTTGACGAGCATCGCGGTGAGGACGTCTTGCATGCTCAGCACCTCACCCGGTACAAGATACGCCGTCGACTGCCCGACCGCGCTGGCTTCACGGGGGATCGTGACCGTGTCGCCGAGGCTCGAGTTCTCGAGCGCCACCACGGCGGTCATGATCTTCGTGATGCTCGCCATCGGTCGTCGCGCGTCTGGCTTGCGAGCCCACAAGACGCGGCCCTCGCTGTCGGAGAGAACACCGGCCTTCATCGTCACAGATGGCAAGGCCACGAGCGGGATCGCGCGGCCGACGGCGGTCTTGCCGTCAACCAAGTCACTCGTGCGCCCCGCGGCGAGGGCGCCGACGGGTGCAACCGCCACCGCGGCGATCACAAACGCCAGCGCGATCGCTGTGATTGCTCCAGTCAACGTCGAAGTTTGCCGAGATAGAAGACGCATGGGTATCCGCTTCTGCTGAGTTGATAGTATGGTCGAGCCGAGAGCGGTGTGGCGCGCCGAGTGTCAGCCGCGGTGGAAGTCTACTACGTTGCACTCCGCGAATGCGCCGCAGGCGCTCGCAGCTGAGCATGGGGAGAACATCGATGGAATACTCGCGTTTCGAGCGTCTGGTGGTTGGCGCGACAGCACTTCTGGTTCTGGGAACGATCGCCGCAACGGCGATGAGCGGCGCCACCACCGTGGTCGAAGTCGTCGGCCAATTGGCGATCGTCGGCGTCCTGGCGGTCGCGGCCCACTGGGGCCGCAAAGCAGGAACCCTCGCCGCCCTGACGGCATGTCTGCTCTACGTGCTCATGCGGCTCCCCTTGCTTTCGGCTGGAGCCACCGGTGCGGCATCGCTGCTCATTCTCTCACGCGTCTTGGGCTATTGCCTTATCGGCATAGTCGGCGGCGAGATGTTCGGACGGGTGAAGTACCTGTTCGCCGCGTCTCACAATAGCGGTGTGATCGACGACTGGAGCCGCGTCTACAACCAGCGTTTCGCTGCCCAGGCCCTCGAACAGGCGATTGCGCGCCATTCGCGCTATGGGGAGCCGTTCTCCATCGTGATCGTCGCTCTGGCACCCAGCGCCACCGGGGACCACCGAGCCGAGCAGCTCCGGACGAGGGTTCGCAGCGTCGCAAACTTCCTGCGCGACGACGTCCGCATGGTCGACGACGTCGCACGGCTCGACGACGGCCGCTTCGTGGTCCTGCTTCCGCACACAGCTGGCGCATTCGCGCCGATCGTCGCCAGCCGCTTGGCCGATGGCGTCCGCCAAGCCCTCGGACTCAAAGAGGGTGGCGTCACGACGACGTGTCTCGGCGCAGACGAGAACGTCGCGGCGCTCGCCGAATTCGCCAAGAACATCGGCGCTGGCGAGAGTGGCGACGCAGAAGACGACGACCGTCAGCCCGCGTCAGGCGAGTAAAGATCCTCGGGAACGAGCACGCGGTAGCCTGAGTCTTGAAGGACCTGCTCGGCGGTATCGTTGTCGATCTTGAAGACGTCGATGGCGCACTCACCTCGCGGCTCGACGAAGCAGTACGCATACTCGATGTTGATGCCCGCGTTGCCGAGCGACTCGAGAACGTCTGCCAGTCCGCCAGGACGATTTGGCACCTCAACGGCGGTGACCGGAGTCAGCGTCGCGCTGAACCCGATCGCGCTGAGAACCTCCTTCGCACGATGCGGCTCGTCGGCGATGATGCGGGCGACGCCGAACTCCTCGGTATCGGCAACCATAAGCGCGTGCATGTTGATACTCGCGTCGCCCAGCGCCCGTGTGAGTTCGCCGAGATGCCCGGCGCTGTTCTCAAGGAACACCGATAGCTGCTGAATCATGGTTCAGGCACCTCCCTGCTGATCGCGAAGGTCGACGACTCGTTTCGCCTTGCCTTCGCTGCGGGCGATCGATTTCGGTTCGACGAGTCTGACCGCGACCGAGACGGCGAGAGCGGACTCGATCTCGCCCTTGACCCGGCGCTGCAAGCGCTCGAGTTCACGCACTTCGTCGAAGGCGAAGTCGGCTGCGACCTCGACTTGAACCTCCACGTTATCGAGCGCGCCCTTCTTCGTGAGCACGACCTGAAAGTGCGGGGCCACGCCCGGCACGCCGGCAAGAACCTGCTCGATCTGGCTCGGGAAGACGTTCACGCCGCGGATGATGAGCATGTCGTCCGTGCGGCCCGTGATGCGTTCCATGCGCCGAAACGTTCGTCCGCACACGCACGGCTCGGGGATGATCCGCGAGATATCACGCGTCCGGTAGCGGATCACAGGGATGCCTTCTTTGGTGAGCGTCGTGAACACGACCTCACCGTACGTTCCGTCGGGCACCGCCTCGAGCGTCTCGGAATCGATGATCTCGATGAGGAAGTGGTCCTCGAAGACATGCAGCCCGTGCTGGTGCACACATTCGGCGGCCACACCCGGTCCCATGACTTCCGAGAGGCCGTAGATGTCTATCGCGGTGATACCGAGAAGCTCCTCGATCTGCCGGCGCATGTTCTCGCTCCAGGGCTCCGCACCGAACACCCCGACGCGAAGTGGCAACTCCTTCGGATCGACCCCCATCTCTTTGGCGGTCTCGCCGATGAGGATCGCGTAGCTCGGAGTGCACGCGAGAACGGTGACTCCGAAGTCCCTGAGGATCTGCACCTGGCGCTTCGTGTTCCCACCCGAGACCGGAACGGTGAGCGCGCCGAGACGCTCGGAGCCGTAGTGAGCCCCCAAGCCCCCCGTGAACAGCCCGTAGCCATACGTCACTTGAACGATGTCGTCAGCCGTGGCCCCCGCCGAGACGTACGTGCGAGCCATGAGGTCGGCCCACCGATCGATGTCACCTTTGGTGTAGCCGACCACGGTGATCTGACCGGTGGTCCCCGAGGACGAGTGCACGCGGACGATATCGCGCAGCGGCGCGGCGAACATCCCGAACGGGTAGGCGCTCCGCATGTCGTCCTTCACGGTGAACGGAACGTTGCGCAGGTCGGCAAGGGACGTGAGGCTCATGGGGTTGAACCCGGCGCTGTCGAACTTCTTTCGGTACAACGGCACGCGTTCGTAGACGGTTGCCAGGAGCTCTTTGAGTCGCGTAAGTTGAAGCGCCTCAAGCTCGTGGCGCGGCATGGATTCCAGTTCCGGCTGGTACACGCTGCCCCTCCCCTGCCTCGCGCGATTCGCGCCAAGGCGACTTAGTTCTTGCTTCCAGCTGTCCCCGTAGCCGCTTTCGATGTCATGGGCTTGGTGCCCACTCTAATGACTTCGATCTTCGGACGGTATACCGACCTGAACACGTCGGTACTCACGACGACGCCACCTCTTTCGACGGTTCTCGTGACGGTGCACGTGCGACCGGTCTCGCCTGGATCATCCACGACTTCTTCCCCCTCAGGAAGCTTCGGATCCTTGATCGTCTGCGTCTGAAACGGCCTTTCGTTCGAAAACGGGCTCGTCACTGAAGTCACCTTGTATCCCGGGTCCGTCCCGTACAACGACATCGTGATCGAGCTGCTCGAATACGAAACCGAAAGGAGGAGCCAATGACCGGTCGTGTTCTTGAACTTCAGGTCCGGGCCGCCCCACGAAACCGTAGCGTCACGACCCTTCGGATAGTGTGAGATATAGAAAGAGTGATTGTGACGCTCGACGACCGGGAGTCCCGAAACGAACACCGTGTTGAACAGCGTCGTACCCACTTGGCAGATCCCGCCGCCCAGCTGGGGCACCAACGTGCCGTCGACGATCGCATTGGCTTCCTTGTAGCCCTTCGCGGCCGTGCGCTCGCCAACCGTGCCATTAAACGAGAACGTCGCGTCTGGCGCGATAAGCTTGCCGTCGAGGGCGTTGCCCAGCGTGTGGATGTTGTTGACTCGAGGCCGGTTGCTGGGCGTGTAGCGCGTGGTGAACGTCGAGATTCGCGCTTGGATGTTCATGGCGTGCGCCATGGCCGTCGTCACCTTAGGGAGCGTCTTGCGGGTGTGCAGTTCGACGACGCGCGGTTGCCCTGCGGGACTCTTCAGAGCATCGGTGAGGTTCGCACTCAGCGTCTCGATGTCGGGGCCCATGCCCACCTGCGCCGGCAGAATCGAAACCTCGCCGCTGCGCGTCTTGAACGCTGCATCGCGGGCCGGGTGCCCGATGTTAGCGCCGAGTCTCGGCGTTATCGTTCTCGAAGCCTCACTCGCCGAGACGAACGGCTCAAGCGACCACGAAGCGACGCTGCTTCCGCCGGCCACCTTGCGAAACGAGATCATGCCGCGAAGTTCGTTGACGGTCAGCTTCCAGCTCTTGGCCCCCCAAGTGATCATCGCGGGTTGAGCGATCATCGCCTCTGCGGCGCTCTTCGCCTTATCGGCGGCCGAGTCGCCGATATCCGCCTGTGCCACAACCGGCTCGGCGGAGATCTCACGATCTGTGCTGGTGAACGCTGTCAGGACGCCGCGCGCCAATGCCGGGCGGTCGACCATCGTGCCTGGTGCGGACGGCTTGACTATCCAGCTTGATCCGTCCGCGACCACCTTGGCGTCGCGCGGGGGCTGATCGATCGTGCCGACGATCGTGTCGAGGACCGTGTCGATCTTCGTCGGATCGGCTGTCGCGGTCGCGGGCAGCGCCAAAGGGTCGAACCAAGCGTGCACGCGCTGCGCCATGTTGCCCGCGAACCCCGCAGTGCGACCGACACCCATGGCGGCATCGACAAGACTGGCGTAGTCGAACGACACGTCCAGGTCTTCCGACGACACGGGCCACGTCTTGCTCCGATACACCACTGCGACAGGCGTCCTGGCCTTCTCGGGCAGTGTTGCTTTGAGAGCCGTGGTCGCCTGAGAGCGAGTCATCCCTCCCACCCTGACACCGCCGACAAGCACGCCGGGGTGGATTCTGCCAGCACTTGCGAATGCGTCGACGGCCACCAGGGACACGACGAGGATCCCGCTTGCAACTACGACCCAGAAGACCCGCGGTGACACGGTCCTCTTTCGTGTCCGTCCGCGGTCGCGCTTCGTGCGCACTGAAGACGGCGTACGGCTCGCTGTTTCGCTATGGATACGTTCTTCCGTCAAAGGCTCGTGCATCTCCTGCGTTCGGCTGCTGGCGCGAATCCGGTTTGAGTGGAGCAATGCCCGTGCCCCCGTGTCGCGTCCCGGGACCGGTGAGGCCATGGTAAGCGCGCTGCCGCTCGTGGCTGCCGAGTGTTTGGCTGGCGTTACCCCGACGTCGCGCCGTGTGGCACAGCGACCGGTCCGGGAACCGGATAGCGGGCAGCATCGCCGTTCTCTTCAATGGGAATCGGACACCGAGGACGCCGTGACCGAAACCACATTCTAGCAGGTAGGAGCCCAGACGGCGATCGTGCCGGGACCTAAGAAACGCGAATCGAGTCCTCTACCACCCGAGCCCATTGCTCGGCGCGGGCCAGCGCCGCATCGTCTGTGGGTCCTTCGGCCCACACGGTCACGCTTGGCTCGCTCGCGTGCGGCAGCACCAATACCCACCCATCCGAGTAGGAGACGCGCACCCCCTCGCTGAGACTCACGTCTTCGCCTGAGGCATGCTCGGTCACCGCCCGCATGACCGCTCCTTTGCGAGAGGCCGGGCACAAGAGCGTGACCTCTGTCTTATGGAAGTCGGGAAGCCCGGCGACAACCTCGCTCAATGAGAGTCCGGTCTTGCCGAGCATCCGCGCGACCATCCCCGTGGTGAGGACGCCGTCGTAGGCCGGGAAGAAGTCGCCGAAGATGAATCCGCCGCTCATGGCGCCTGCGAACGCCGCTTCCCCGCCGAGAACCGCCGTCGCCAGCGCCCGGCGAGACCGACCCGGCCGGATTACGCGGCAGCCGTTGCGCGCCACGATCTCGTCGACAGCTCGCGATGCTGCGAGCGGCACGGCGATCGCACCGTCTTCGTGCCGGGTGCGACACCACAGATCGACGACGGCGTGCATCGCCGTATCACCATCCAGCAGGATTCCCTCCTCGGTGATGAGCTTCACGCGCTCAGCACCCCAGTCGAAGATGACGCCCAGATCCGCACCGAAGAGCTCAACCGCTCGGGCGATCTCGGCGACTCCCTCTTCGGTGGGCTCCTCGGAAGGAGCCGAGGTGGCCTCGGAGTCGACGACCCCGTTGACGGCGATCAGGTTCATCTTCCATCCGTGAGCGACCTGCGGGAGGATGAACTACGCCGGGCCGCCCGCCATGTCGGCGACCACCTTGCACCACTCGTCGCCGAGGTCGGCCTCCGCGAACGCCTCCTTGAGAGCGGCTGCGTAGTACTCGAGCGGGCGCGGCGGGTAGAGGATCTCGCCGATCTCCTCAAAGAAGGCACGGCGGAACTCCTCTCGGAAGTAGAGGCGCTCGATCTTCTTCTGCTCCCAGGGCGTGATGTCGAGACCGTTCGCATCGAAGAATCGGATCTCGAGCGACTGCGGCTCGCGCATCGACCCCGACACATGGATGCCGCCGACGCATCGCGTCTTCTTCGTCGTGAATCGGCTCACCGCCGGAGAGGCCACGCGCAGGTCTCGGGCGTTGACGCCGGTGGCGTTCAGGCCTGCGGTCATGGCGCGCTTGACCATGCGTGCGGCACGGGTCGTGTCACGGGTGACGACGACGTGGCCTCCAAGTGGCAGCAGCGAGCCGTACGCCTCGGCGGCTTTGAGGGCGAGCTCCGGAGTGATGTCGACGCCCACGAGACCCTGGATTCCGGCATCGCCGAAGAGCGAGCGCACCCCCGTCGACTCCCAGATCACCGAGGAGTTCACCGTGGCCGACGGCTCGATGCGCTTGTAAGGGAACACCTGCACGCCCGCGCCGACCCGTGCGTCTTGCCCGATGACCGCCTCGTCGCCGACGATGGCGCCCACGTCGATGTGGGCACGAGTCCTCACGTCGACGTGCCGGCACAGCACCGCACCCTCGACCACGGACTGCCGTCCGACGAACGTGTCGCTCCAGATGACCGAGTGCGAGATGCGAGCGTCTTCGCCGATGACACAGTTATCCGCAATGACGGTGAAGTCGCCGATGCGCGCGCCGGATCGGATACGAACGTTCTCTCCGATAACGACCCCGTGGCCAAGCGTGACGTCCTCCTCGATCTTGGCGGTCTCTGAGACCCAGACGCCCTCGTGCGCCTGAATGCCAGGGACAAAAACGCGCGCCTTGCCGCCAAGGACGTCGCGGTGGACGTCCATGTAACTCTCGCGGCCACCGACGTCGCACCAATAACCGTCAACCGTGAGCCCGTAGAGCTTGTGGCCGTCCTCCATGAGCTTCGGGAACAGATCCGCCGAGAAGTCGAACGACTGGCCTTCCGGGATATAGTCGAGGACCCATGGCTCGATGACGTAGATCCCCGTGTTGATCGTGTCCGAGAAGACCTGACCCCAGGTGGGCTTCTCGACGAAGCGCTCGATGAGCCCGTCTGCGTCAGTGATGACGACGCCGAAATCGAGCGGGTCGCCGACCTGTTTGAGGGCGATAGTCACCGCTGCCTGGCGCGACTTGTGAAAGGCGATGACCTCACCCAGGTCGATGTCGGTTATCGCGTCGCCGGAGATGACGAGAAACGGTTCGTCGTCGTTGAGGAGCGATTCTGCGTTCTTGACCGAGCCAGCGGTCCCCAACGGGGATTCCTCAACGGCATAGGCGATCTCGACGCCCCATTCCTCACCTGCGCCGAAGTAGTCCTCGATGACGCGCGGCATGAATGCCAGAGTCGCGACGATCTCGGTCATGCCGCAGTGCTTCACCAGGCCGATGATGTGTTCCATCACTGGCTGGTTGACGATCGGTACCATCGGTTTGGGCCGAAGCGAGGTGAGCGGACGGAGCCGCGATCCCTCACCACCGGCCATGATCACAGCTTTCACGATGCGGGCCTCTCGGAGACGATGCGACGGAACAGGATCGTGTAGTGAAGTGCCGTGCTCATCGACAGCACGATGCCGGCGTAGACCAGCCACGTGCCGATTGCGGTGGATTGGCTGCCCAGCCCCGGCAACTGAGAGTTCTCGATCAGTCCAAGGCCCGGGACTGCGGGCCAACCGAGGATCATGTCGGCGAACCCGGTCAGCAGCGTGGCGGTCGTGACCTTGCCGGCGAACGTCACAGGCATTCGGACGTGGTGGAACTGCTCGAGGCGCCACGCCCCATACATCAGGTACGTGTCGCGAGCGAACAACAAGAGCACGATCCAGATGGGCAGTCGATGTGCGACGTAGAGCCCGAGGACACCGGCCGCGATGAGCAGCCGGTCCACGAGCGGGTCGATCGCCTTACCAAGCGCGGTGACGGTGCCGGTGCGGCGGGCGATCTGACCGTCGAGCCAGTCAGTCGACGCGGCCACAGCGAACAACACGAACGCGAGCGTGTCGTGATTCCCGTTGATGAGCACGGCAAAGAAGAACGGCACAAGGATCAGCCGAAGCACCGTGACGATGTTTGCGATGGTGTAGACGTCGCGAGAATGATCCAGAACGTCGTCATCGCCAGCAGCAAGTTTTTGGGTGCGCTCTTCTACCACCAATTCCTCTTCCTGAAGTAGAGCGCCATGACCGCCGCGATGGCGGCCATGAAAGACACGATCGACCAGAAACCCCACCACGCGGCCGGCGGCGGCCACATGCCGCCGAGTACATTCATCCCGTAGATACCCGATAGCAGCGTCAGCGGCATGAAGATCGTCGCAACAACCGTCAGCTGCTTCATGATCTCGTTCATCCGGTTGTTCTGCGCTGACAGATAGAGATCCATGACCGAGGCTCCGATGTCCTGATAGGTCTCTATCGAGTCGAGGGCGCGCGCCACGTGATCTCCGACGTTTTGGAAGTGGCGGTTCGCGTCCTCCCCGATCAGCGCGGTTTCGCGCACGAACGCGCGCAACAGGTCGCGCTCGGGTGCAACGATGCGATGGAGGCGGGAAAGCTGACGGCGCGCCTGGTGCAGTCCTTTGAGGTCCGCCTGCTGAGGCTTGTCGAGCATCTCGTTCTCGATGTCCTCGAGCTCTTGGCCAAGCGTGTCGACCAACGGCAGCGTCGCATCGACGAGCCGGTCCAAGATCGCGTGCAGAAGCCACTCAGGACCCTGCTGTCCACCGGGAGCGACATCTGCAGCAACCGCTGCAACGACCTCATCAGCTTCAGCGTGAACGGTGATCAAAGACGTCTTGCCGAGGAAGACGTCGAGTTCCTTGGTCGTGATCCCGTCCCCCTTCGGGCGAAGCGGCGTCAGCCAAACCAAGAAGAGGCCCTCGGGGTACGCGTCGTATTTCGGCTTGCGCTGACGGTGTCGGATATCTTCAAGGGCGAGCGTGTGGAAGTTGCACCGCTCGGCGAGTTCGGCGAGAACCGCCTCGTCGGGTGCCACGACGTCGATCCACACCCAGGGTGCGTCACTTGGGTACGGCTCGATCGACTGGCCCGTTCTGGTCTGCATCGAGCCGTCGGCATCGGCCCATCTCATTGCGACCTCAGGCATTGAGGAGTCCCCTCTCGCGGCGTGCGGCTGACGATCGGTCCGTCCAGTCTAACGCGACGCCCGCTGCAGCCGACCTGGGCGGCCCGAGAACTGCGAGAGGACAAGCCCAAGACGACTCACCCGCCTAAGGCTGCCTCTCGCGCGCCTTACTAGCCGACTCGGCAGAACCGGTTTCCCCCCGAGTTCTTGGCTCCGTACATGGCGATATCGGCCTGCTTCATCAACGTGACCTCGTCGCCACCGTCCTCTGGGTAGACCGCGCCTCCAACGCTCGCAGTGACCTGTATCTCCCTTCCGTAAACCGAGAACGGCTCCCAAAACGCCTTCAGAAGCCGCTGGCCTATCAACCCGATGTCCGCCGAATCCCCGATCTCCGAGAAGATGAAGAGGAACTCGTCGCCGCCCATTCGCGCCGCGACGTCGCCGTCCCTCATCGTTTCCTCAAGCCTCTTGCCTACGAGGTGCAGCAACCTGTCCCCGGCGTCGTGCCCCATGGTGTCGTTGACCGCCTTCAAGCCGTCCAGATCGAGCAGTGCGATGGCGAACCGCCGATGGTCGCCCTCGCATGACTTGATAGCCTCGGCCAGCAGCCCGCAGAAATTGGCCCGGTTAGGTAGTCCAGTCAATTCATCGAAGTACGCCAGTTGGCGAATCGTCTGCTCCGCCCGGTGTCGTTCGAGAATCTGCCGCTCGAGTTCCTGATTCGCCGCCTCAAGCTCTCGAGTTCTGAGCGCCACGGTTTCCTCAAGTCCCGCTTGCAGCCTGGCCAATTCCTCATCAGCCTTCTTCTTCTCGGTGATATCCGAAACGACATGCAGAAAGATCTGCTTCCCGTCCGAGGTGACCAGATTGGTCAAATATGCACCTGACATCATCCACAAGTCCTGCTGCTCGTCGTAGAGCTCTCGCTCCACGCTCTCCTGCTTCTCCAAAGCCTCCTCGACAGGGCATCCCTTGAACGGGCCATCCAAACCGTGGATAAGCTTCGGACAAAAGGCTCCGAGAACATCTTCGGGCTTCAAGCCATACGTCCGGTACAGGGCTTCGTTCGCCATGACGACTCTGTGATCGCAGTCAACCATCAGCACGTAGAACGGGAAGGGGTCGATAAGGTTCCTGATCTCTGTCTCGTCCCCCATGACGACTTGGAGCATGCGCGGCTCGGAAGGCTTATTGCTGGTCATTTGCGCGTCACTTCTTCCTAAGCTGTCGAAACCTCACAGCTAATATCGACTTCTTCTAAGGAAGTCTTAAGGTCACTTCCAGTATTCTCCGATAACACTTCCGACGACCGCCGCATGGGGGTTTCGGACGAATGCTATATTTGCGCCGTCCAGAAGAGGGGGAGTTATGGACGACACCGTTCGAGAGCAGCACTTCGAGAAGATCTTCGTCTTGGTGGAGACCAGCGAGAGAACGTTTCGCGGGTTCATCCACAAGCCCGCCAGGGAGCCTTCCTTTCGGCTCAGCGACTACTTGAACGACTACGAGAAGACCTTCATCAATCTGACTAACGTGAAGGTCAACGAGCGTGGGCAGCAGCACCGCCCGGGCGAAGACCGGGCCTACGTCGCCGTCGCGGTCAGCTCAATCGTCTACCTCACACCCGTCGATCAGAAGAACGGCGTCCACTAGCACTTCTCCTGTGACCGGCCGCGTCACCGGAGAGGCCAAGTAACCTACGAGCAGGCGAGATCTGCTAGAAGCTCTCTCCTACCCCCGGCGCGTGTGCGTCCGGACCGCTTCGATGACAGGCGAGGCAGACAACGTCGAATCTCGAGTCCCTGACCCCCACAGGTTTCGACGCAGCTGAAGACGCCCCGACAAGCCCGAGCTCGGCCCCAGGCGTGTAGTGGGGAAACCCAGGAGCGCCATGGCAGTCGAGGCAGGACTGGCAGTCGCGCCACGCGGTCCTACCCCCCGCCGCACCGAACGGGTGGTTCGAACAGGACGCCGCGCCCGATTTCGGAGCGGCCGGCCATCTACGGTGGCATCCGGTGCACCAGACGGAGAGTGCGCGGTCGTGCGAGGCCGAATTCAGATCGCAGGCGGCAACGGCCTGCGGCTGGTAGTCGAGGACCCGCAGGAGCTTCTCGGCCAGCAGCGGGTTGCTGACCGCCGGTCCGTGGATGGTGTGGCACCCCTTGCAGTCGATGGACGATCCACTGTGCGCCGAACTTGCTCGGGTGTCGCCGTAGTTCGGATCACCAGCATTCATTTGGAGAGCGGCGGTCATCCCGTCGGCGTGACAGAACGTGCACACCGTCGATTCAACGTCTATCCCGTCGAGGCGCTCCGACACTGAGAACAACCCGTCTGCCGAAGCGTGGCAGACAAGGCATCCTGAGGGAGTGGCAAAGAGTGAGGCGTGCGGCGACACGCCAGCAGCCTCCAAGGCGCTGGCACGGCCAAACGATGCTATTCCGATTGCAAGCGCCAGGCACCACAGCAGAAGCCTCGCCGCAACAAGCGGACCGTGATGAGCGCGCGCGAAATCGGACCGACGACGTGGTTTCACCCCAAACGCCCCGTCCTGATCCTCCCACTGGCCCCCCGGCCAGCTCCCTCGCGGTCAGTATACGCCGCGAGACCGGTGCCTGTCCCGAACCAGTGAGGGAGGTGCAAGCAACGAGCGCGGCTCAAGGGTGGCGCCCCAGGAACGCGAGAAGACCGATCCCCGGGGTTCCCGAGGCCCGTTCTCGCTTATCAGTGGTTCACAGCGCCAGCTCAGTCCCCGCGGCACAACCCCCGGCCGGCTCAGCCCGAGACGTCTCTCACTCTTCGCGTGCGAGAACGGCCTCTGCACAGCGCATCCCGTCCACCGCGGCAGACATGATGCCACCGGCGTAGCCAGCGCCCTCCCCGCAGGGATAGACGCCTCGCAGATTCGACTGAAGCGTGTCGTCACGCAGTACACGAACCGGGGAGGACGAGCGCGTCTCCACACCGGTGAGAAGTGCGTCGGGTGTTGCGAAGCCGCGCAGGCGACGGTCGAAGATCGGTGCCGCCCCGCGCAGTGAGGAGACGACGAAATCCGGCATGCAGAGCGAGAGGTCGGCGTACTCAACGCCGAGCGGATATGTCGGCTGAACAGCTCCCGCCGCCGAGGAGGCAACGCCCTGCAGGAAGTCGCCGAGAAGCTGGGCCGGGGCTCGAAAGCTTCGCCCGGCGAGTTCGAACGCGGCGGTTTCCCAACGTCGCTGGAACCGCACCCCGGCCAACGGGTGGTCGTCTGCGAAGTCCGCCGCCACGACGTTGACGAGGAAGGCCGCGTTGGAGTTCGCGCCGTCGCGCGCGAATCGGCTCATGCCGTTCGTGACCACGCCACCAGCCTCACTAGCCGCCGCCACCACCTCGCCACCCGGGCACATGCAGAACGTGTAGACCGAGCGTCCTGAGGGCAAGTGGCATGCGAGCTTGTAGTCCGCCGAGCCCAGTGCGGGATGCCCGGCCGCCGAGCCGTACTGCGCGCGATCGACCATACGCTGATCGTGCTCGATCCGAACCCCGATCGAGAACGGCTTCTGGGCAAGTCTCGCGCCGCGACGGTAGAGCGTCTCGAAGGTGTCGCGGGCGCTGTGACCTGTGGCCAGGATAAGCGCCTCGACGGCGAACTCGTCGCGCCCCCTGGCGCCCTCCGTCACGACGCCCCGGAGCACGCCATCCGCGTCGAGGACGAGGTCGCTCAGGCGCGTCCCGAAGCGCACCTCGCCGCCGAGCAACTCGATCTCGGTCCGGATCCTTTTGACAGCCCCAGTGAGATGGTCTGTGCCGATATGGGGTTTCGCCTGCCAGAGAATCTCCTCGGGTGCGCCGGCCCCGACGAATGTCTCAAGGACGCTGCGACATCGAGGGTCGCGAGTGTTGGTGGTGAGCTTGCCGTCAGAGAAGGTCCCTGCGCCGCCCTCGCCGAATTGGATGTTGGACTCCGGGTCGAGGACGCCGTCGCGGACGAAGGCGGTCACCGACCGGATGCGGCCGTCGACCGCCGCGCCGCGCTCAAGCACGATCGGCCGCGCACCGGCGCGCGCCAGGAGAAGTGCGGCGAATAGTCCCGCTGGACCCGTGCCCACGACGACCGGACGCACTTCGGGGACGGTCTCGAGCCTCGCGACGGCGGGCAGCGAGATGGTGGCGGTGATGAACACGTCGTCGTCGCCCGCGCGGCGCACGACCGCCTCCTCGCCGCCGTCGATCGACGAATCGAGCGTCACGCGGAGCGTCACGACGAAGTGGACGTTGCTTTTGTGACGAGCGTCGACAGAGCGCTTGATGAGGCGAAACGATGTCATCTGTTGTGCGTCCACCCTCAGGCGTTTGGCCGCGGCGCGCCTCAACTGCTCCTCTCCCGAAGGGCCACCCGCCGAGAGCGGGATGTCGAGGTTGCGTATCTCTATCACTCGGGACTTCCCGAGTCGACATCCCGTCCCGCGGCACGCTCCGCGGCGCATCGTGCCGCAGCCTCCCCCGCCCGGATGCCGGATGCCCACGCCCAGTGCAGGTTGAAGCCACCGCTTCGGCCGTCTATGTCGAGCACCTCGCCGGCGGCGAACAACCCGCCCACATGGCGCGATTCCATCGTGTTCGGATCGAACTCCTCGACCGACGCTCCACCACGAGTGACCTGAGACTGCTTGGCGTCGCCACTGCCGATGACCCTCAGTCGAAAGTCTTTGAGCAGCGCCGCGAGTCGCGCCCGGGGCAACTCCGATGAGGGCGCCTTCGGGTCAATCCGTGCGGCACGCAAGACGGCACGCGCCACCCGATCCTGCAACATGCCGGCGAAGAACGTGTCGGCGGTTCGCCATGGAAGAGCAGCGCGTCGTTCGGAGATCATCGTCTGGAGCTCACGGGGCGCGACGCCAGGGAAGAGGTCGATTGAGATGACACATCCCGGCGCCAGAAAGCGAGAGAGGTCGAAGATCATGATGCCGCTCACTCCGTAGTCGCGGAACAGCAGCTCACCGCGCTCGGTCGCGACCGGCTCGCCGCCGGATTTGTCTCCGTCGGCGCCAACGAGGATGGTCGCCGCGCACTTCACGCGAACACCGGAGAGGCCGTGGATGGGCTCGACGTCCGTCTTGATGGGCCCGAGCACCGGGAGGCACTCCTCGAGCGAGTGTCCCAAACCGGAAAGCAGCGAACCGCCGCCGCCCGTGGTGACGACGACTGTGTCCGCGAGAATCGTCTCGCCGTCCGTTGAGATCACTTCGAATGCGGCCGCCCCGGGTGTCTCGGCGACACGTGCGGCCTCGAAGCCGCAGCGCACCTCGACACCGAGGTGGGAGCACTCCAGCCGCAGGACGTCGAGAACGGACGCGGCTGTGTTCGTGGTCGGGTAGACGCGCCCTTCGTCATCCGCACAGGTCAACATGCCCATGCCCCCGAAGAAGGAGCGGACGACCTCACAGGAATACACGGTGAGGACCGGCTCGACGAAGTCGGGACGGTTGAAGGCCGCGGGCGACGCCGAGAGGTTCGTGAGGTTGCAGCGCCCGTTGCCGCTGGCGAGGATCGACCTCCCAACACGGGCGCCCCCTTCCAGCAGCGTAACGGCCACGCCGAGGCGCGCTGCCGCTATCGCCGCCGACAGCCCTGCGGCCCCTCCACCGACGATCAAGACCCTCGGCTTGCGCATCGCACCCTTCCTGATCGTGTGGTTGTCTGGTGTCGGTCGTTTCGATGCGGTCCTCGTGGGATTGTAGCTACCTTCGTCACGCGAGGCGACGCGCGGGCGTCGCGAGAGATCCACCACATCCGCGACGTGGTAGGTATCCTATGTGCTCACATACTGTGATGTTCGTTCGTGATCACCAACCCTGCAAGGAACGAGGTTCATCACGTGGCGTATCTGCTCGGATGCGAGAACGTCCATCTGGAATACCCGACGAAGAAGATCTTCGACTCGGTCACGCTTGGAATCGACGAGGGCGACCGCATAGGCATCGTCGGCGGCAACGGCGACGGCAAGTCGACGCTCCTGTCGCTGCTTGCTGGCGCCGTCGAGCCCGATGACGGCCGCATCGCGCATCGCGGTGGCACGGTTATCCACACGCTCGGGCAGGCCGATGCGCTGGAGCCTGGCGCCACCGTCGCCTATTCGATAGTCGGGGACGCCGCCGAGCACACCTGGGCGTCAGACGCCCGTGTCCGCAACATCATTCGCGGCCTCATCGCCGATATCCCCTGGGACGGCCGTGTCGGCGAGCTCTCTGGCGGGCAACGGCGTCGAGTGGATCTTGCCCGCGTACTCATCGGCGACTGCGACGTGTTGATGCTCGACGAGCCGACCAACCATCTCGACGTCCACGCTATCGCGTGGCTCGCCGACCACCTCAAAAGTCGCTGGCCGAAGAAGTCAGGCGCGCTCCTCGTCGTCACGCATGACCGCTGGTTTCTTGATGAAGTGTGCCTTGGCATGTGGGAAGTGCACGACGGGCGGGTCGATCAGTTCGAGGGCGGATACTCGGCGTACGTGCTCCAACGCGTCGAGCGTGCGGAAGCTGTCCAGACAGCCGAACAGAAGCGCCAGAACATCATGCGCAAGGAACTAGCATGGCTGTCGCGCAGGCCCCAGGCCCGGTCGACCAAGCCGAAGTTTCGCATCAAGGAGGCGGAGGCCCTCATCGTCAGCGAGCCGCCCATGCGTAACTCCCTCGAGCTGAAGCAGACGGCGATCTCGCGTTTGGGCAAGCAAGTCATCGACCTTGTGGACGTGACCGAGAGCTTCGGCGAGAAGACGGTCATCGACGACGTCACGTGGTATATCGGGCCGGGAGACAGGATCGGCATCCTGGGTGCGAACGGATCGGGCAAGACCACGCTCCTGAACGTCATTCAAGGTTCGCTCGAACCGACCTCGGGCCACGTGAAGATCGGCAAGACGGTGAAGTTCGCCTTCCTCTCGCAACATCTTGACGAGTTGAACGAGCTGGGAGAATGCCGAGTCCGCGAAGTTCTTTCGCGATACAAGACCCGCTACGAATTCGACGGCAAGGAGTTGACTCCGGCCCAGCTTCTGGAGCGTCTCGGATTCGAGGCCGCCCAGCTGTCCGCGGTAGTGTGCGACTTGTCCGGTGGAGAGAAGCGCCGTCTCCAGCTCATGCTCATCCTGTTGGAGAAGCCGAACGTCCTCATCTTGGACGAGCCGGACAACGACTTGGATATCGACATGCTGGCGATCGTAGAGAGTCTTCTGGACAGTTGGCCCGGCACGCTGCTCCTCATCACCCACGACCGACACTTGATGGAACGCGTCACCGACGATCAGTTCGCCTTGATGGATGGCAAGGTCCGCCATGTCCCAGGGGGTGTCGAGGAGTACCTGCGGCTTCTGGACGAACACGGCGACGCGCAGGCGACGGCCAAAGCCGAGAGACGGAAGCCGAAGGAGAGCGCGGCGAGTGCGCCCGGCGGTGAATCAGATGAGGAACACGCACCGACGTTGTCGAATGCGCAAGCACGCACTATGAAGAAGGAGCTCGCCTCTGCCGAACGCAAGCTGGAGACGCTCGGCAGGAAGGCCGACGCAATCCGCCTCGAGTTGAGGGACGCGGATCCTAGCGACTATGTCGCCTTACTTGACGGCCAAGAACGGCTGCGGAGCGTCGAGCAGCAGACCTCTGACCTCGAGGATGAATGGGTGCGGCTGTCCGACAGACTTGCCTGATGCCAGATCCGTGAGCCGCGCTCCTGCGCTGCAGTCTAGTGGTCCGCGTCAGGCCGATGCGCTTGCTCGACACCGCCAAGGTCACTTCACCCGTTCAAACGTGTGACTCTTAGCGTTGAATTTGTACGCACGGTCAAGAAGGAGTCGGGGGCCCGACTTCACGAGCGCGGCGTTGTACGGATCCTCCCTTGCGGTGAATTCGTTGCCCTCCTCGAACAGCTTGACGTGCAACTTCGAGAACACCTGCCACCTTGTTGCAGTCACCTCGATCGAGGCGCAGTCGAAGAACGCTTCATCGTGCAGGAGCACATGATGGTCGCGATCCTGCACCTCCATCCAGACATGCTTGAGGTTCTTCAGCACTTTCCGGCCACCATTGGTCGGTTCATAAGCGATGTGAAGCAGATACCGCCACTTGTTGCTGTAACCGCCATTCGGAGAACGCGCAGGGTACGTGATGGCGTAATCGGTCCCATAGCCTATCCCGGGCTCCTGATTATCGAGTGCCAAACAACGCCGCTGGCCGAAAGCAGAATGGCTGCCCCTCCCGCTGCAAGCGCGAACCACCATCTGCTCTTCACTGTGGTGCTCCCAAGCTGATTACGCTCTGCCGAACGTGTCGTGCATGAGTCGCAATCATGAGCTCTCCGGACTTGAACCTCAGGCGGACAGTGTGAGAGGTCCCCGCGCAACCGATACCCCGAAAGCGACGTCGCGCCACATCAAGCTGCCATCATCAACCAATAGTCCCGGACGTCATCAGAGGGTCCAGCGCGCCCACATACCACCGTTCACTGGGCGCACGTCACTCGCGCCGGTCAACTCCATACCGCCGGATGCAACGCTCCCGTCGTCCAGCACGCCCCTCATCAGACCCTCGAGTTGCACCGTCGTCACGCCCTCGGTATGCGACGTGAGAAGAACGAATGCCGGCTGGTCGCTGAGCAGCGCCCTGCATTGTTCCAGCGTCGAGGCGAGATCCCTATCGATTCTGTACTGCTCGCCCTTGGTGCCGTGCCCGAACGAGGGCGGGTCAAGCATGATCGCGTCGTACGTACGACCACGGCGAATCTCACGATCAAGGAACTTGCCGACGTCCTCAATGATCCATCGTATGGGCGCAGCATCCAGTTGATTCAGGGCGGCGTTGTCTCGTGCCCGTGTGACCATCGACTTGGATGAGTCCACGTGGCACACGGAACAGCCGGTGCGCGCTGCGGCGAGCGTTGCGCCACCCGAGTGCGCGAACAGGTTGAGGACGCTGGCCCCTCCCCCGTTCGGCGATCCGAGTACGTCGCCGATCCAGTCCCACAACAGACGCGTTTCCGGGAACACGCCGAGATGACCAGCGCGCGTGGGCGCCAGCCTCATTGCGATGTCATTGATTGTGACGATCCAGCTTGAGGGCAGCTCATCGATGCCCTGCGTCTGCCATCCGCGCTCCCGGTCGAAAGAGGCGACGGCGCTGGCCCAAACCTCAGTCTTCTGCTTCTCCCAGAGCGCTTGGCCACACGGGCGCGACAGGATCACATCGCCAAAGCGCTCGAGCTTGCGCCCGGCGCCGCTGTCCAGCAGCTCATATTCGTTGTGCATCGTATCGTTCACCCTCATCGCAGATGGCATTCCCTGTGGTCGCCGACGGGTTTCAGCCCCCTCAGGATAGCGCCCGCGTCCGCTCGATGCGCCCGTTCGATGGCAGCTTCGAGTCGACGCCGTGAGCTACACTCGTCGCGGCGCGCCTCTGCGCCGCTCAGGCGGAACGACGATGGAGAAACGATACGCATGGACACGAGACCGGACACGCAGTCGTCCGCACCGCACGTCGCCGACGGCCACGATCTGATTCGTGTGCAGGGCGCGCGCGAGAACAACCTCAAGGACATCAGCGTCGAGATCCCGAAGCGCCGGCTGACCGTGTTCACCGGCGTCTCCGGCTCGGGCAAGAGCTCTCTGGTCTTCGACACTATCGCGGCGGAGTCTCGGCGACTCATCAATGAGACCTACAGCACGTTCATCCAGAACTTCATGCCTACGCTGGCGCGGCCGGACGTGGACCGGCTGGATGGACTGACGCCGGCCATCATCGTCAACCAGGAGCGCATGGGCGCCAACTCGCGCTCTACGGTCGGCACGGCGACCGACACATACGCGATGCTGCGGGTCCTCTTCAGCCGGCTGGGCGTGCCAAGTGCCGGCCCGAGCCTCCACTACAGCTTCAACGTTCCTCAGGGATGGTGCCCGCACTGCGAGGGCTCCGGCGAAGTGAGCGACATCGATATCAGTCAGCTCTTCGATGCCGACAAGTCGCTTGCCGAGGGCGCCATCACCATTCCCGGCTACACGGCCGACGGTTGGAGCGTACGTCAGTTCACCGAGTCGGGCTTCGTCGATCCCGAGAAGAAGATCCGCGACTACACCGAGAAGGAGCGCGCCGACTTCCTCTACAAGGAGCCCACCAAGGTCAAGATCAGCGGCATCAATCTCACATACGAGGGACTCGTGCCCAAGATCACAAAGAGCATGTTGCAGAAGGATCGCGACTCCCTCCAGCCGCACATCCGCGCTTTCGTGGAGCGGGCCGTGGCCTTCACCACCTGCCCCGAGTGCCGTGGCGCGCGCCTGAACGAGGCCGCACGCGCCTCGAAGATCGGCGACGTGAACATCGCGAGTGTCTCGGCCATGGAGGTCACCGATCTCGCGAAGTGGCTCCGAACCGTCGACGATCCCGGTGTCGCGCCGCTCGTAGAAGGACTCCAGCAGACTCTCGACTCCTTCGTCGAGATCGGCCTCGGCTATCTGTCGCTCGACCGCCCTTCGGGGACGCTGTCCGGCGGAGAGGCACAGCGCACGAAGATGATCCGACACCTCAGTTCGAGCCTCACGGACATCACCTACGTGTTCGACGAGCCTACGGTGGGTCTGCACCCGCACGACATTCAGCGCATGAACGTTGTGCTCCAGCGTCTGCGAGATAAGGGCAACACGGTTCTCGTGGTCGAACACAAGCCGGAGGTCATCGAGATCGCCGACCACGTAGTCGACCTGGGTCCCGGCGCGGGGCGCCAAGGCGGCGAGGTCACATTCACAGGCAACGTCGCGGACCTGCGAGCATCCGACACGCTTACCGGACGACACCTCGGTGACCGAGCGAAACTCAAGTCGTCGACGCGGTCCGCCAAAGGGACGCTCCCAATCCGCAACGCAACGCAGCACAACCTCTGCGACGTCGATGTCGACGTCCCGCTGGGCATCCTGACTGTTGTGACCGGCGTCGCGGGATCGGGCAAGTCGTCGCTCATCCACGGCAACCTGCCCTCCCGCGACGACATAGTCGTAGCCGACCAGGCGCCTATCCGCGGCTCGCGACGAAGTAACCCCGCGACGTACACGGGTCTGCTCGACGTTATTCGCTCGGCATTCGCGAAGGCTAACGGCGTCAAGCCGGCGCTCTTCAGCGCCAACTCGGCGGGTGCGTGCCCCGAGTGCAAGGGGCTCGGCGTCATCATCACCGACCTCAGCTTCAACTCGACGGTCGAGTCGCTGTGCGAAGTATGCGACGGAACCGGGTTCGCCCCCGAGGTGCTTGAGTACCGCCTCCAGGGCAAGAACATCGCCGAGGTGCTTTCGCTGTCGGTGTCGGAGGCCGGCGATTTCTTCCCGACCGGACCGGCGCACGCGACGCTGGCGCGCATGATCGAGGTCGGCCTCGGCTACATCACGCTCGGCCAGGCGCTCAGCACGCTCTCGGGCGGAGAACGTCAGCGGCTCAAACTCGCGATCTCGATGGCGAAGAAGGGCGCAGTGTATGTGCTCGACGAGCCCACGTCGGGCATGCACCTCGCCGACGTCGCGAACCTGCTCGGGATGCTGGACCGCCTCGTCGACGCAGGTAACAGTGTCATCGTGATCGAGCACCACCAGGCCGTGATGGCACACGCCGACTGGATTATCGATCTGGGCCCGGGCGCTGGCCGCGAGGGCGGCCGCGTCGTCTTCGAGGGTACGCCCGCCGACCTCCTCGCCGACCGCTCCACTCTCACTGGCGAGCACCTCGCGGCCTACGTAGGGGCCTGATGTCACGCCGACGGCCGCGAGGTCGTGCACGTACTTCCGCACGATGAACGGCAGTACCGGCATGACGCCCGTCCCACTCACGAGGGTCCGGCACGCGCGAAACGGGAGACTGCTCCTCGATGCGCGGACGACGTACAATGAAGTTAGTCAAGGACGCGTCGATGTCCCAGCCGAGAAACGAACGCCAGCACCCGAAGGTGCCCGTTTAGTCGGACTCATTAGACGCGTTCGTAGCCTCGGCGGTACGTGAGTCAGGAATCCGGGCCATCGATTCGAGAGAGACGAGTTCGTCGCCGGTCACGCGGTCGGCCCTGTCAAGCGCCTGCCGAACGTAGTGGCGCGGCGCGAGCCAACTAAATCCGGCCGCACGAGTGGGGCGACGCCACGGAGCACCAATGGCGCTCGGCCATACAGTTTGTCGGCCATCCAGCCAAGCAGGCCCCCGTCGGCCGTCGAGAGGATCGTCCCATGCGCTCCCACGACCCACTCGGCGATCCCGTCCTATGAGGGGCCTCCTCACCGTGCGCATCGCTTGGCGGTTCCTGACGTCGAGTCCGGTTCAGTCGTCGCTGATCGTAGCGGGCATCGCTGTCGGCATTGCGACGCAGATTTTCGTCGGGTCGATCATCTTCAGCCTCCAGGACTCGCTGCTCGTGACTGCCATCGGCTCGGCGCCGCACATCACGATCCGGGCAATCAAGGAGTCCGACCCGGTCCGCTACACGCCCGAGATGCGCAAGATCCTGACCACCGACCCGCGCATTCGACAGGGCACGGTAGCGCCCGTGCGATCGGTCCCGGCGCTGTACGGCAACGGGAAGGACAGCGCTTCGCTCGGGCTTCTTGGCGGGAATCTGAAGGACCTCGAGGGCATCTACAAGATCAGCGCGAATACCATTGCGGGGCACGCGTCGCTCGGCAGTGGCGAGATCATGCTCGGCAAGGACTTCGCCGACAAGTTCGGGATCAAAGCGGGCGATACGATCGCGCTGAAGTTCCAGGACAATCGGACCGGTTCGCTCACGGTCGCGGGCATCTTCGACCTCGGGGCCGCCCAGTTCAACCTGCGAAACGCATTCGTCGGCGGAGATGTGCCGCGCAACGTGCTCGGGTGGAGTGGCGACGAGTACACGCAGATCCAGCTCCAACTTGACCAGCCGTACGACTCGATCAAGATCGCCAACCAGTGGGCGCAGCAACTCCCGGGAATCTCGATCATGGAGTGGCAACGCCAGAACAGGAGCCTGCTCGCTGGGCTCGTCAGTCAAGCGGTCTCGAGCTACATGATCCAGGGATTCGTACTGATCGCGGTGGCGCTCGGCATCGCCTCGACACTCGCCATCGCGGCCGTCCAGAAGACACGACAGATCGGCATACTCAAAGCGATGGGACTCTCGGATCGCGAGGCCGGCCTGATCTTCTTGTGGTCGGCGGCGATACTGGGAGTCGCCGGGTCCCTTGGCGGAGTCGTCGCCTCCTTTGCGCTCCTGGCGTTGTTCACGCTGGCGCCGACGCCGTTCACCATTACGATCCGGCCGAGTTTCGTGGCCGTCTCCGCGGCAATCGGCATCGTCGTGGCGCTGCTTTCGTCCATCATCCCGATCCGGCGCACTTCCCGGCTCGACCCTATCGAGGTGATCCAGAATGGCTGAGCTGGGCGACCGCCAGCTGGTCGAAGCGTGCGAACTCGACAAGATCTACGGCGAGGGTGAGGCTGCCACGCACGCGCTGTGCGGCGTGAGTTTCGACCTGTGCAAGAGTGAGTTCGCCGCCGTTGTCGGCCAGTCGGGCTCGGGCAAGTCTACACTCCTCAACCTGCTCGGGCTGCTAGACACCCCCACCAAGGGCACCATCCGCTACCACGAGGGTGATGCGAGCACCTTCACGACCGGGAAGCGGGCCGGCGTGCGCAACAGCCTGATCGGCTTTGTGTTCCAGTCCCACTACCTGCTGCCCGAGTTCAATGTCTTCGAGAACGTCGCAATGCCTGCCTACATCGGTCGCTCGATGAGCGACGAAGATATCCGCCCGCGCGTCGAGCAGACGCTTGCGATGCTGGGACTCGAGGGCTTGGGCCACCGCAACGCCGAGAGGCTCTCGGGCGGACAAAAGCAGCGGGTTGCGATCGCCCGAGCGCTCATCAACCGTCCAGCCCTCGTGCTCGCCGACGAGCCCACAGGCAACCTGGACACCGTGAACACAAACCTCGTCTACGATCTGTTCCGCGAGATCAACAAGCAGACCGGGACAGCGTTCCTCATCGTCACGCACGACCGCTCCATCGCCGAGCGAACCGACCGCGTCCTCGAGATCAGCGACGGTCGTCTCGTGCTTGACGTACGTACGAGCGACATCGTAGGAACACTCGCCTGAGCGTGCCCTTCCGGCTACGGCGTACGGTGCGAAGCCAAGAGCTCGGTTCGGATACTCGCGAAGAAACGACCGAAGCGCCAACGGCGCTAGCCTGCGTGCTTTCCCATCCAGCGCTTGTGGAAGAACCGCATCATGAACTGGGCACCGAGCCAGCGTCTCGCGGTCGCGATCGGCCGCGCGTAGGCCGCGACCGGGTAGCGTAGGCGGTCGCTCTCATCGGCGATCGCTTGAGCGATCTCCACTGCGCAGGCCTCGGGCGTCGTGCGGTCGGTGACGCCGGCCTCAAAGCGCAGCATCTCGCTCAGGTACGGCCGGTACGCCTCGCTGCCTCGCAACTCCTGCTCGGCGGTCTCGCCGCGCCTGTCGGGCAGCGCCTTGCTCCAGATCGCCGTCTCAACGAATCCCGGCTCGATCGCCTTGACCCGCACGTCGAACGGCTTGAGTTCGTGCCACAGCCCTTCCGAGACACCCTCGAACGCCCACTTCGTGGAGTTGTACGCACCGAAGAACGGAAACGTGATCGTCCCGCCGAGCGATGTCACGTTGGCAATGACCCCGCTGCGCCGAGCCCGCATCGCGGGCAACAGGCCACGAATCAGCTCGAGCTGGCCGAAGAGGTTGACCTGGTAGATGCGCTCGAGCTCCTCGGCTGTCACGTCTTCGATCGCGCCGAACTGCACGAAGCCCGCGTTGCTCAGCAGCACGTCGGGGCAGCCCGTTGCCGCGAGCATGCGCTCGGCGAGCTCGGCGGCATTCCCGCGGATCGACAAGTCGAGCCGCTCGAGCGCGACGCGATCGTCGAGCGCCTCCGGGCGCACGGCCGCATCCCGCACGGTACCCGTGACGCTCCAGCCGCGGCTCGTGTACAGGTTCGCACAAGCGCGGCCAATGCCGGTCGAGACGCCGGTGATGAGGATGCTCGGCATGGGTGATCCTTCGAGTCGGTGAAGCGCGGTCACTGTGGGAATCTAGTAATTGTGGTGTTCATTCCCGAAGCACCCGGCAACGGGTGGAGCGGGCAAAGACAGGGGGCGGCGTGAAGATCGCAATCATCGGTTCCGGCATCGGCGGCATCTCGACTGACTGGCTGCTCTCCACGGCCCACGACGTCGACCTGTACGAGGCCGAGGCTCGGCTCGGTGGGCACACGCGCACCATCGACGTCGACTGCGGCGGAGGACCCTTTCCCGTCGACACGGGCTTCCAGGTGTTCAACCGACGCACGTACCCGAATCTCACGCGCTTCTTCGAACACCTCGGCATCGAGGCGACCGACGCCGACATGTCGTTCTCTGTGCAGGTGCGCGACGCTGACATCGAGTGGAGCGGCACGAGTCTGGACACCGTGTTCGCGCAACGCAAAAACCTTGCGAACCCGAGGTTCCTGCGCATGCTGACCGACGTCTTGCGGCTGTCGCGTAACGCCGATCGGCTGATCGCGGACCCCACGGTCGCCGAGCTCACCGTTGGCCAGCTGATGAAGCGCGAGGGCTACAGCGACGAGTTCACCGACTGGTATCTCATCCCGATGGGCGACGCCATCTGGTCGATGCCTCCGGGCGACATGCTCGACTACCCCGCCTCGACCTTCCTGCATTTCTGCGACAACCACGGCCTGCTGCACATCCTGGGCAAGCCGATGTGGCTCTCGGTCCGCGGCGGGGCTCGTCGCTACATCGAGGCGGCGTCGCGCGCTTTCTCCGGTGAGGTCTTCGAGGGCGAGCCTGTCGAGAGCGTGGTGCGGAGCGCCACCGGGGTGACGGTCTCGACCGCTAATCGCACGCGCACATACGACGCGGTCGTCATGGCGACCCACCCGCCGGAGACGGCTGCGATTCTCGGCGACGAGATGACGGCGGCGGAGCGAGAGGTCCTCGGCGCGTTCAAGTACTGGCCCAACGACGTCGTCGTGCACACCGACGAGTCGTTCATGCCGCATGCGCGCAGAGCGTGGGCGTCGTGGAACTGGTACTCACAAACGAGCGACATGACCAAGGCGATGCTCATGCTCACCTACCAGATCAACACACTCCAGCAGCTCCCGCCGGATACGCCGACCGTGATGGAGACGCTGAACCACGACCACGACCCTGCCGCGGGGACCGTTCTGGCCGAGCTCTCCTTCCAGCACCCGATGTACTCATGCGAGGCGGTCGCGGCGCAGGCTCGCGTCCCGTCGCTGCAGGGCACCGACCGCATCTGGTACGCGGGCGCATGGACCCGGTACGGCTTCCACGAGGACGGCCTGCTCTCGGGCATCCGCATCGCCGAGGCGCTCGGCGCGGTCGTTCCCTGGGGCGAAGAGCTCGACGCCGACCGGACGCGCGTCAGGGCCGGTGCACCGGTTCCCATGCTTGGCCAAACGCGCAGGCTGTTCCCGAGCGAGGCTCCGCTCATCGCAGCCGGGGATCTGCCGCGTGCCGCCGCCTCAACGCTCAAGCCTGATCTCGAGCAGCACTCGTGAGGAGTCGTCTCTACGCCGGCTGGGTGGCCCACGAACGAGTCCGCCCGGCGCGAAACGCGTTTCGCTATCCGGTCTACTACCTCGCGCTCGACCTCGACGAACTCGACGATCTCGATGGCTCGCTGCGCCGCTTCTCGCACAATGCTCCCGGCCTGACCTCGTTGTGGGACGCCGATCACGGCCCGCGTGACGGCTCCCCGCTGCGGCCCTGGATCGACGCGCTGCTCGGCAAGGCCGGCATCGACCTGGCCGGCGGACACGTCACGCTGCTCACATTCCCGCGGGTTCTCGGCGCCCGCTTCTACCCAGTCTCGTTCTGGTACTGCTTCGCGGCCGACGATACGCCGCTTGCCGTCATGGCCGAGGTGCACAACACCTTCCGCGACCACCACAACTACATACTGCACAACCATGGAGAGCCTCTCGACTGGGACGCGCGCCCCACAGCCGTCAAAGCGTTCTACGTCTCGCCGTTCGTACAGCGCGAGGACGTCACCTACGAGTTCGCCTTCTCGGAGCCCGGCAAGCGACTCTCGGTCACTGTCAGTGACTTCGTGTCAGGTCCGCTGATGCTGAAGACCACGCTCGCCGTGACAGCTCAAGAGCTTGACGACGCCGCGTTGTTGCGCACGGTGCTACGCCACGGACCGATCAGCATCGTCGCGCTCGTGCTGATCCACTGGCAGGCGCTCAAGCTCGCATTCAAGCGGGTACCTTTCTTCCCACATACACCACCACCAGCCGAGGAGACCTCCCTGTGACTCCCGTTGCACCATCGTCGGCCCTCCAGATCCCCAACCCGTGGCACGCGATCATCGCGGCCGTGCTGCGCCAGATGCGCGTCGGCGAGATTTCCGTTACCATGCCCGACGGCCAGACGCATCACTTCGTGGGCGCGAAGCCAGGCCCGAGCGCATCAATCGTCGTGCACCATGGCTCGATTGCACGCCGCATCCTGACCGGCGGCGACATCGCTCTTGCCGAGGGCTATATGGACGGCTCGTGGGACACCGACGACCTCGACGCCGTACTTGAACTTGGCATCGCCAACCTGTCGGCGGGCTGGGTCGCAGACATCCCCCTCGTGCTACGCCCCATCCATCGGCTGTGGTGCGGGATGCGCGACAACGACCCTTGGGGCGGCTCCAAACGCAACGTCTCCTACCACTACGACCTTGGCAACGACTTCTACTCTCTCTGGCTCGACGACACCATGACGTACTCCTCGGCAGTGCTGGACGCCGAGACGCCTCCGCTGAGCGCCGATCAGCTCGAGAGCGGGCAGGTGCGCAAGTGGGACCGCATCCTCGAGCTCATCCAGCCCGACAGCCGCAGCAACCTCCTCGAGATCGGCTGCGGATGGGGCGGCTTCGCGATTCACGCGGCGAAGCAGGCCGGGTGTCGCGTCACCGGACTGACGCTTTCCGAAGAGCAGGCCGACCTGGCTCGCCGGCGGGTTCGCGAGGAGGGGCTCGACGGGCGCATCGACATCCGGCTCCAGGACTACCGGGAAGTCCCCGAGACCTACAGCGGCATCGCGTCGATCGAGATGTTCGAGGCTGTCGGAGAGAAGTGGTGGCCGACCTTCTTCGAAAGCGTCAAGGAACTGCTCGAGCCCGGCGGCGTGGCCGGCATGCAGGTCATCACCATCGACGAGGAAGGCTTCGAGGCGTACAAGCGTCAGCCCGGCTTCATCCAGCGCTACGTCTTCCCGGGTGGAATGCTCCCAAGCCCGGAGCGGTTCCGCGACGCGGCTGAGACCGCGGATCTGGTCGTCAGCGCGCCGCGGTTCTTCGGCCGTGACTATGCGTACACCCTGTCGGCGTGGGCGGCACGCTTCGAGCGCGTCGTACCCGACGTGCGCGCTCTGGGTTTCGACGAGCGCTTCATCCGCATGTGGCGCTACTACTTGGCGTACTGCCGTGCCGGTTTCGAGTCTGGCACCGTCGATGTGATGCAAGTGCGGCTCGAGGCTTAAGCTCGGCAGGCGATCTGCGCCCTGAGAACCGTGTTCGGCAACGTTTGACCCTGGAGGTGTCTCGTGTCGTTCGGAAAGCTGGCGATCCTTTGGGGGATCTGCACCGTCGTGTTCTTCGCGCTGGACTTCACATGGCTCGCGATCGCTACGGGCCGCGTCTACCAGCCCTACTTGGGCAGCCTCCTCGCCGAGAAGCCCAATCTCGGCGTCGCGGCGGTCTTCTATCTCCTCTACGTTGTGGGCATCGTCGCGCTCGCCGTCGTTCCGGGAGTCCGGGACGGAAATATCGCCGGTGCGCTGTGGCGTGGTGCGCTGTTCGGCCTGCTCGCCTACGCGACGTATGACCTGACCAACCTCTCGACGATCCAAGGGTGGCCTTGGCAGGTCTCGGCGATCGACATGGTGTGGGGAACTACGCTCAACACGCTCGTGGCCGCCGCGGGATTCTACGCGGCTCGCTGGATCGGGGTGTAGGAGTACCGCGCCAGTTCTCAGCGCCAGAGTCGTCCAAGGCAAAAGCTCGCTCCTCGTGACGGGCTGCAACAAGGGGAAGGAGACGCCGATGCGTCCCAGAGTCGTCGTGAGCCGATGCCTCGGGTTTGCGCCATGCCGATGGAACGGGCTCACCATCGAGAGCCCCGAGGTCAAGGCGCTGCGCCCGCACGTTGAGTTCGTCGACGTGTGTCCCGAGTTCGAGATCGGCCTCGGCGTGCCGCGCACGCCGGTGCGCATTGTGCGCGACCATGAGTTTGATCGCCTAGTCCAACCCGCTACGGGGCGAGACCTCACCACTGAGATGACCACCTTCGCCCAGCAACGTCTCGCAGGGATTGGAGCCGTCGACGGCTTCATTCTCAAGTCGCGCTCGCCATCATGTGGCGTCAAGGACGCCAAGATCTACCCCACGACGACCGCGTCGGCAGCCGTCGGTCATGTAGCCGGTCTCTTTACCCAGGGGGTCTTGCACCAGTTCGCGGGAGTTCCCGTAGAAGACGAAGGCCGCCTCACGAACCTGAGAATCCGCGAGCAGTTCCTCTCCGCTATCTTCACACTCGCAGCCTTCCGCGATCTGCTCGATCGCATCGGCAGTGTGGACACCCGCCGAAATGCGGCCACCGCGAGAGAACTCATGCGCTTCCATGCCGCCAACAAGCTCTTGCTCCTCTCGCAGAACCAAACCGAGATGCGGCGACTCGGCCGTATCGCCGCCAACCCGGACAGCCTGCTCCCTGCTGAAGTGCTCGGTGCATACGGAGGAGGCCTGGCGCGAGCGTTCTCGAAGCTCCCGCGACCCGCAAACGCGGTCAACGTTCTCGAGCATGCGATGGGCTATTTCAAGACGCAGCTTTCGCCGACGGAGAAGCGGCTCTTCCTCGACATGCTCGAGTCCTACCGGGCGGAGCAGCTGCCCTTGAGCGCACCGGTCGCGGTCATACGCCAGTGGATCGCGCGGTTCGGCGAGCCGTATCTCGAGGCACAGACCTTCTTCGCGCCCTACCCAGACGATCTTGTCAGCATGCACGATTCCCGCCGGGGACGATGAGACGGGTTTAGAGTGCCTCATTGGCGAGTCGGCCGCCTGCTTTCCGAGCTAGAGCCGTCGGCTATCGTACGCCCAGTTCAAAAGCGCCTGCCGCTGCTTTGGCCGGCACGACTCATCGCCAGGCAGACAGTGTGCCCGAACCTGCGCCGCGTGACGGCGAAACGCTCGCCACCGCGCGATCTGCCGGTCGTCTTCACCCGGGAGGCGCCGACCCATCCAGTAGCGGCAATACCACTGGAACCATCCACGGGGATCGTCGGAGTATATCCACCCGCGTCGCCGCCACTCGGCAAGCGGCAGACTCGCGTTGACACCGAAATAGTTCAGTTCAGGTACATGATGTTCGTGGCAGAGCTTCGCCCCGTCGAACCAATCATCGGGAAACTCGCCAGCACAATCGGTGAGGTACTTCCCGCCGAAGACGCCCAAGCGCAGCATCTCCTGTGGCATGAGCTCGGGATCGAAGCGCTGATTGAAATGCCGTCCCGCAGGCTCCAGGAGATCGTACTCGTAACCATGCTGCATGAGGTCGTCCACGAGAACATGCTTGGCCCGTCCCCCGTCATCTCGCACCCGCGCTCGTCCTCCCAAGACTCAGTTCAGTCGGTCGATCGATGATGCACAGCAGACGCACCCGGCTCGACCAGACGCTCGTACGCTCCGGGCAGCGGGCACGTGTTAGGCCCTTCCATCAGCGCCCTGCACTCACGCTCGACTCCGGCAAGCGTGCCGTTGAACACAAAGTGGTGGAAGGGCAAGATCGCATACCAGTACAAGCGCCCAAGAATGCCCTTCGGCTCGAACAGGGCCGTTTGCCTGACCAGGGTCGTCCCGCCGTCGTCGCGGACCTCATACTGCAACCAGCCACGGCCGGGCATGCGCATCTCAGCGACGAGTCGCAGCAGCCTCGGCGGATCGGCGCGCTCGACGCGCCACCACTCGAGGTAGTCGCCTTCGACGAGCGCGTACTGGTCACGCCGGCCGCGGCGCCGTCCCGGTCCACCCAAGAGGATGTCAATGAAGCCGCGCAGATCCCACAACGTGTCGTACGCGTACCACCCGCGCTCCCCGCCGATGCAGGCGATCGGGTCGAATGCCGCGTCGGGCGGACACGCGACAGCCATGACCCGTGAGTCGATATAGCGCCCGCCCCGCTGCTCGGAGACCACGTCAGTACGGTCCGCGTAGACGTCAGACCAGCAGATGCGAGCGAACTTCGCGTCCTCGGCGCACAGCGCTCGGTTCATGGCTTGCTCGACACTGATGGGACAGATGGTCGGGAAGTCGCGCGCCGCTGCGTCATTGGTGACTACGGTCGGGTTGTGGAGGGATTCGGCGAGCTGTCGTCCCACGGTGGCCTGCTTCGGCGTGAACAAGTAGAGCCACCAACCCGAGAGTCCGGGCGAGAGCACGGGCACGGGGATGACGAGACGACGCAGGCCGCGCCGGTGGGCGTAGAGCCGCATGATGTCGCCATAGGTGACGACATTCCCACCGATCTCGTAGATACGATGCGTCGAACCCCCCTCAACTTCGGCAACGTCGAGCTCGACGGCTGCGACGAGATATGACAGCACGTCGTCGACACCGATCGGCTGAGAGGGCATCCTTACCCAGCGCGGTGTCGTCATGACAGGGAGCTTCTCGACGAGGTTGCGTATGATTTCGAAGGACGTCGACCCCGCGCCGATGACGATCGACGCGCGAAACTCGACAACAGGCACGCCCATCGACGCGAGCGTTTCGCCCACTTCGTGGCGGCTCGCCAGATGATCGCTCAGCCTTGCAACGTCGGCGCCAAGCCCGCCAAGGTAGACGATGCGACGCACGCCGGCGTCGCGGCAGGTCTCGGCGAAGATGGCAGCGGCTTTGTGATCGAGGTCTGCGTACTGAGCGCTATCGCCAAGCGAGTGGACCAGATAGAAAGCAACCTCAACACCGACTAGCGCCGCACGAACTTGCGCGACGTCGAGTGCGTCGCAGCGCACGACCTCGACGACGCTAGGAGCCAGGCCGGCGAGCTTCGTAGGTGTGCGGACCGCGGCTCGAACGCGATAGCCCGCGGCAACGAGCGGAGCGAGCAGGCTGCTGCCGATGTAGCCGCTTGCACCGGTGACCAATACCCGACAGGCGTCATCGCTTGCTGGAGGCATCGCGGCTCCTTGGTCCAGATCTGAGTGGCGCTACGCGCAGAGAAGTTCAAGCGGATCGACACATCTCAGCGAGCCTGGCCCTCCCCGTGACCGCGAGACATGCTGCGTGTCAACAACGATATCACGTAGCTCAGCACCTTCACGATGTTCTTGGCTCACTCTGCGCGTCATCCCGCGTCCGGTCTACGAGGCGCGATCGAAAACGGCGCTCCCGGCTTGGCGAACTTGGACCAGGCGTAGGGCGCGAGCCCAAGGCAGATGAGGGCCGCGAGCAGCCCCGGCGCCCATGTCCCGACGCCTCCGATGAGGGCCCCTCCTATGATCGGCGCCGCAATCGCACCCACGTTCTGCACCGCCGCCGACAGGCCGAACGCCCCGCCGACCTCGGCAGGACCCACCGTCTTGGAGAGCACGCTCTGGCTGATCGTGTTCTGGATCGCCACGGCGAACACCAGGGGGGTGAGCACTACGACGAGGATTGGGACGCTCGGGGACACACCCCACGCGATGAAGAAGACTCCGGCCACGACCAAGGTCACCACGAGAAGCAGCCCCTCTGAGAAGCGCCGGGTGAGCGGTCCGATGAGGGCGAGCTGCACGACGACCGAGAGCACCCCCACGTACGCGAGCAGCAGACCGTTCGCCTGAGGGTCGAGTCCGAGATGCTTCAGTCCCCACAGGGAGAACATCGTCTGGAATATCGCAAACGCGACGCCAAAGAAGAACCTCAGCTCGAGCGCATCACCGAACAGCGGCCGCCTCAGGGCCGCAATCAGCCGGTCCAGAGTGAGGCCGCCCCGGGGCCTTGAAGCGAGTTCGACTCTGCGCTCCTCGGTCAGCGACTCGGGCAGCAGCACGGCCACAAGCAACACGTTGAGGGTAGCGACCGCCGCAGCTACGTAGGCCGGCAGGCTGTAGCCCCACTGGGCCAGCAGCCCGCCGAGCGCAGGCCCGATGATGAACCCGAGCCCGAAGGCAGCACCGGTGAGCCCGAGTCCGCGTGCGCGATCTTCTGCCGAGGTCACGTCCGTGATGTAGCTTTGCGCGACGGTGAAGTTACCGCCGGTCAGCCCGTCAAGGACCCGCCCGACGAACAGCATCCACAACGTCGAGGCCGCACCTAAGACCAAGAAGCTCACCGCGGTTCCGGCGATCGAGACCATCAGGATCGGCCGTCGCCCGAAGCGGTCGGAAAGCCTGCCGAGCACCGGACTGCCGATGATCTGGGCTGCGGGATACGATGCAGTGAGCAGACCGATCGTCAGTGCCGAAGCGCCGAAGCGCGTGGCGTAGTAGGGCAGCAGCGGCAATATGAGCCCGAAGCCCAGTACGTCGACGAAGACAATGGCGAATATGATAGCGAGGCGGCGGCGATCCATACCTTTGAGGGTACCCGAGAACCGTGCCGCCAAGGCTGCGCGCGGCCAAAGCGAACTGGCTCGACTGTGGTGACTAAGAACCGCCACCAACCGGAATCAGGATCTCGTTGCGTCGCGCAAGAGGCTTCCAGGGCGGATCGTATTGTGCGACGACCGGTTCACCCGCAGCCGTCAGACCCTGTTTACTCATCCAGGCTTCGAGTTCAGCCTGAGTCTGAACAGCACTGCGATGATGCAGGTACCCGCTGAATCGAACTGCTGCGACTACGTGCGGGTCGACAGCTTCGAGGGTCACTTCTGGGTTGTTGGGCTGTGGCAGCTCCTCCATCGAGTACCCGGATGGCATCGTGAAGCTCACGACATAGTCGTCGTCCTCTTGAGTCGCCGTCACCGGCGCGGTCATCGCGATCTTCTGGCAGCAGACCCGACCCGCTCTCACCGGCGCGGTCATCGATATGCGATCCGACCCGCGATTGTTGCCGAAGATATAGTCTGCGAGCGGGTTGAAACCGGCGTTCGTCGCCTGCTCATAGCTTGAAGCAACCACATGAACGTTCGCCGTGAGGTATCCCCTGTAGCGGCGCAACTCGAAGGGCCCATGGTGCATGAGGACTTCGAACTCGGGTGTCTGGACTGCCATTGGTCCTCCAAGGGACGAACACGCCATGTCGCCTGTATGTACCGCAGTTCCTGCCGCGGCGATCTGCCAGCGTGCCTTTCCGGCTAGGGACCAGCTGACGACGGCACGCCCGATTCAGACATCAGCGAAGGAACGACCGAAGCGACGACCACAAGCACAGGCCCTGCGATCCAGCCAGCCCAAACGATAAGAGCAAAGGCGCCAAGAATCGCAAGGTAGACCCGCGAGCCGATTGTCCATCGCCCTGATCTGCGCATCGCGAGCCGCAGAGTCAGCACGCCGAGAAGGATCGCGAATGCCGTGATGAACAAGGTAGCGATCGCCAGCGCGTCGGGAGTTACCCGCATCAGATCGAGGACCGCTTGACACGCCACAGTCACGCCGGATGCCAAGAATACGAGACCGCCCATAGCCGCCAGCCAGCCCGGAAGATCCAGACGCCTCCCGCGGCGATGCTGGCGGATTAGCAGAACCAGGCCGAGTAGGACGGTCACAAATGCCGGCGCGTACACGAGGAACAGGCTCCGTCCCTCCCACGCGTAGATGTGCGTAAAGGAAAGCGGCGCGGCTACCCATTCGTATGGCGTGAACGTCTCTGCCTCACCGATCGCGATGCCGTAGTTTCCCCCGCGCTCGTTGTCGAAGACCGCGACATAGTATGTGCCGTCCGCCGGAGCGTCGAGTGTGGTCTGAGCAACCTGCAGATATACGCTCGGCGCGAACGGCTCGTACGTCGCGCGCGCAGGCGGAGTGCCGCTGACGGCCATGCTCCCCACGCCAGCCGGCACCTCCAGGTAGCTGGGGGCGGCTCCCTGGTTCGGGATTCCGAGGCCCATCAGCACAAGACTGGGCGCGAAGCCGATCTCCTTGTCGGAGGGGCTGACAAAGAGCTGGATCGGAATCTTCAGTCCCCTTTTCGCCTCGAACTTGTAGTACTGCGCTTCGCGGCCTTGATGGAGCACGGTGTAGACCGCCCACGACTTCCTGGCATCCGGGATGACCGTTGCCCTCGTCAGACTCTCGTTGTCCTTTCCTCCGATCGGCGTGTGGGCACTCGCGGTCGAGACGACAACGAGACCCAATGCCAGAACGAGTACGAGACTGGTCAAGAAGCGATCCATGCGACTGTCCTCCCCGCAGTTTGTCAACCTGGCGGTGCGAAACACGCACCACTGCGTTCCGCCCACTGCGCAAGAGTAGTCGGCGGCCTCCCGATCAGCTTCTCGAGTTCGTCGGTGGTACCTGCTGCCATGCCGAGCTTGGCGATGGCGTAGATCGACCCCATCACCGAGACGAACTCGCTGTCGTGGCCAGCCGCCTTCATCCGTGACTTGAACTCCTTGGCCGAAGGCCGAGGATAGGTTATCGGGCGACCACACGCCGCCGACAGGATCACGGCCACCTGCTCATACGTGAGGGCCTCACTGCCGGTGAGTTCGTACGCCGTACGATCATGCCCGGGAGTAGTGAGGCAGACTGCTGCGGCCTCGCCGATGTCGGCCACGTCGATGAAGTTCGTCCGCCCATTCCCCGCCGGGACGTAGACCTCGTCGCGCTCGCAGATGTCGGCGCGGTGCGTGGTCGAGAGGTTCTGCATGAAGAAGCTCGGACGGAGGAACGTCCAGGCAAGGCCGCTCTTCTTGAGGTACTGCTCGATGCCGTGGTGAGGCACGAACGGGTTCGAGCCGGCACCCTGCACGGACAGGAAGACGACCTGTGCGACAGCTGCATCCTTCATGGCATCGATGAACGGACGCATCGCTCTAGGGTCAGACATCTGGGGAGGGCGCAGCAGGAATACGCGATCAACGCCGTCCAGCCCCGCCGAGAACGTCGACGGCTCCTCGAAGTCGAGTTCCACCGGCCTCGTCCCCGCGACGGCATTGCCTGTGCGACCGGGCCGCAGCGCCGCCTTCACCGTCGCTCTACCCAGCAGCAGGTGCTTGACGACCTCCGCGCCAACGTTTCCGGTCGAACCGGTGACGAGAACCGTGCTCATCGCAGACCAACTTTCCTCATTGCGGCAGGGGTGTCTTGACGTTCGCACAGGCGGCTGAGCAAGCTGCCCAGCGTCTCGAGCTCACCACGGGTCAGACATGAAGTCGCCTCGGCGGAGACCACCTTAGCCGCGACCCAGACCGCCGGAAGCGTCTTCTCAGCCTTAGTCGTCAGACTGATCAGCCGCGAGCGCCCGTCGTCTGGGTTCGGCGCCGAGTCGATCCAACCATCACGAGTGAGACGTTCGATCAGCCCCGAGGTCGTCGCCGCATCTGTATCGATCGTATCCGCCAAAACGCTGGGGGTCAGGTGCCCTCCCTGACTCCGGGCGATCGCCATCAATGCAGCCGCCTGCTGTGGGCGCAGACCAGTTTCGGAGAGCGAGTCTCCCAGGCGAAGCCGGAAGTTCCGAGTTGCCTTGTTGAGCAGATAGCCGATGTCGGCATGGTCCACGGTGTTCTCCTTCGTATACGAATTATCTGGTTAGTATACGAAGTTTGCAGCCGGACGCAAGTCGCCGGCTCATTACGGCGTCTTCTCGGTACCCCTCATGTCCAGAACGCGCATTCGCGCCTCCAGGGCGGCCTTCGTCTGCTCGGCGAGCAGGAGTTCAGCCGCCCTCTTCTGGGCGGCGAAGAGCGCAGCTCGTCGAGCGAGTCCTTGCTGGTGATGCGGATCGTGTGAAGCGCGGCGATAGCCGAGTCGGGGTCGCGACGCACGGCCTTCTCGGCGGCGCCGGCCTGCAGGGCGATGATCGAGAGCGAGTGTGCGGTAACGTCGTGCAGCTCGCGGGCGATGCGCAGCCGCTCCTCTTCGACCCGGCGCAGCGCCTCGTCCTCGCGAGTGCGCTCGGCGTCGATGGCGCGCTGTTCGACTGCAGCGACATAGGCCCGACGGGAACGCGTCGCGTCGCCGAGCGCGGCGGCCACACCGAAGGCGGTGACGGTGCTGACGGCGTCGGGGATCCACGCAACGCCGGTGAAAGGATGGACCGTCAACGCAAGCGTGAACACAGTGACCGCTGTGTAGGCCATCCAGACCGTGCGCCTGTCGCGCAGGGTTCCCACCATGTACAGCGCGACGATCGGCGCGAGCTGAACCGGCGCGCGCGGATTCGAGGTCGCGAGGTAGACCGCCGACATCACAGTCGTCAGCGTCAGCGCGGTAAGCGGGAACTTCCTGCGGAACACCAGCGGCACGAAAACCATGGCCACGAGGACATACGACAGCCCGGTCACGATGATCTCCGCCGAACCCTGCGCACCCGGCGGAACATGGACCTCACCACTTGCCATCAGCTTCGGAACGCCCCACAGGCTGAGCCATGCAGGCACCAACAGCACGAGCGGAATGGCCCAGTCCAAGACGGGGTCACGGCGCCAGATTGGTGTGCGTGCGGTTTCATCCATGACGTTGATGGTAGTCCTCGACGCGCCGGGGCGCATGGGCCGATGGGCGCGGTCGCGTACGCCTCAGGGTGTATGCGGACATCGCGCGGGCTTCGGACGGGCGGCCTCTCGGGATCTATTTGTGCACGCGCGGATACGGAGGAGACAGGCGTACTCGCCCCGACGAACAACACGGGGCACCCGAAGGTGCCCCGTGTTCGTCGCCGCTGGTGCCTCTGCGCTGCGCTCGGATCGATCCTCGCCAGCGACGCTACTTCAGCGATTTCAAGTACAACCACAGCGCGGGGGCATCCTCAGGAGCCGGCGTCACATAGAAGAGCGGCATCCGCCTGTTGAGTCGCTTGCCGGTTGCATCCAGACCCATCGTGAGCGCGCGAGCGAAAGTGGTCTCGTTGTACTCAGGCCGTAGGACGATTCCGCGGATGTCCGGACCTGGGAGTAGACCTCCGCCCTTCGCATCGCTGCCATGACAGTTCCGGCACACGTTGAGCTTGATTCTACGGATTCCGTACATGGTGGTGATGTGTCCAAGATTGTCATTGTCGGTCTCGTAGATCATCTTTCCGAGCGCCATGGCACCTGTCAGTGAGGCCACCTGAGACGCCGTCACGGTGGAACTTGGCATCGACGCTGGAGTCACTTCGGTCCGCGAACCCGTCGATTGGAATCTGACAGCCGTCCCAGAACAACCAGCCGACATTCCAGAGCCCGCGGCAGCTAACGCGATCGCAATCGCGATGAAGAGCGACCTGCTCCGGACATTCACAGCTTTCACCTGCTCTCGTGCCGCGAGCGTTGAATCGGAAGGGACGAATGCTCGCAGGCTACACGGTCCTCTTCACGGAGGTCACGGTCACTTCGAGCACGCGAGTCAGGAACGAGAACTTCTCCTTCATCAAGTCATAGTCCGGACCCGCTGAAACGAACCTCGCGGTGCCTTCCATCAAGAAGCCGACGCCGAGATTCTTGGGTCCCATCACTTCCTTCGAACCGACCGTCAGCAGGACCTTTGGGTTTGCGTCCGTCTTCTTCTCGGTGGTTCTCATCGCGTATGCCGGAATCAGGAGCTTGTCGTCGTCCTTCGTGACGAGATAGGAGTTCCACGTGTTGACGACGTGGGCCTCGCTTTCATCATACGAAACGATGGACACTACGCCTTCTTTGGCGATTACCTCAAGGAAGTTCTTCGTGAACACTTCGCTCCACTCCATTCGTTATTCACACGGACCGCCAGCGCTTGCCGACGATACCTACGTTGGCGATGGGCGCCGGGTCCCGTCAGATGCGCTCAAGTCGAGAAGGGACACCGGCGCCCATCGGCTTCTAGCTGCGGGCTACGCAGTCGTCGTGGACTTGGCGATCCGTTCGGCAGCAAGGTAGGCAAGCGCGTATGAAGCGGCCATGGTTGTCCAAACGTTGTAGGAGAACGTCGATTCAAAGCCCGCGAACAGTGCCATCGCCACGCCAAACACGGCGAGCAGGAGCGCACTGCCGAGCGCAAACCATCGCAGTTGCCAGCCGACCAGCAGACCGATAGCGAGGATGACCTCGGCGGCCGTCGAGATCCAGGCAAGCACCGGCACAAGCCCAGCAGACACGAACGGCATCAAAGTCGCGGTATAGGCGACAAAGGCGCCGAAGGAACCCCAGAAGACATTCGTCGTCCCCGCAGGACCCCAGACTCCGGATCGGTCTGCGACAGCCGAAAGGAAGGCCGTGGCCAAAGCGATGCGCAGTGCGAGCATTGCGACCTGACGACTGCGACCAGATGAAAGCCAACTCATGGTTTCTCCTTCTGTTTGTGCTCGGTCGAGGTGCTGCGGATCGTGGGCACAGTTGGGACGTCCCTAATCTCGCTACCCATTATCCACGATTGACCATATACAATAGACAACAGCGAATCAACACGTGGCACAACACTCCACAGAGGGCACATATGTCCGGTGGCGGATTCCAACGAAGGAGCACCTACATGCAGTTCAGCATCGGGGTTGAGAACGCGCTCCACTCGCTCTTCTATCTTGCGGAGCTCCCACCCCAGAAGACCATCGCAATTAGAGAGATCGCGCGGCTGAACGGGATTGCCGAGAGTTATCTATCCAAGGTCTTCTCGAAGCTGCGGCAGGCCGGAGTAGTCAGATCGGTTCCTGGGGTCAGTGGTGGTTACGAACTAGCCAGGAATCCCGAAGATATTTCGTTCTGGGATGTGGTAGAGGCGATTGAGGGACCATCCTACTTATTCCGTTGCGCGGAAATACGAAAGCAGAACGTCTTCGTGGATGACCCCAGCGTGTTCTCCAGTTCATGTCCCTGCTTGATCAAGGTTGTCATGCAGGATGCAGAGGATTCGATGCGCAACGACCTGAAGGCGAAGTCACTTGCATGGTTGCAAGAGAACGCACTGAGGGACTTCTCTGACGAGAAGAAGGAAGCAATAGCTGCGTGGTCAAGGGACGCATAGCGCCATTGCTCGCGTCACCTCCACGTCATCGCTTCGCACGGCTCCGGTTGGATTGTCCGGACCGACCGTCGAAGCGACCACCTACCGGCCACACTCGAGCCGAAAAGCAGGAACCGGCCCCATGCGGGACCGGTTCCAGAATCGACATGCTGCCGGGCTTAGTAGACGCGTTTGTAACAGCGGCGAGAGTTGTCGAGATACCGTCAGCGCAGCACCATCCGGATTCCTGATCCCAAGAGGTCAACACTTCTCGCATCAGGGAGGCGGCGGCCCCGCCTGTGCAGCGACGTACTCCCCGTACCAGGCCATGGCGGCGAGGGCGCGTACCGCGGCGACCGGCGAGTAGAGGATGACCGGATCGTGTCGCGCGCCGCCCGGGAAGGTCGCAGCTTCGAGCGGGCGGAGGGGGACATTGATGATCGGTTTGCCGGTTCTCTCCATGAGCTCAGTGACGCGCTCGAGGAAGGTGACCTCAGCGGGGTTGAAGTTGCCACGGCCGGGTCCGCCCGGCACGCCGGCCGCCGCTGCGTCGTCTGACGTCCAGCCGGTGGATGGGCTGCGGAGAATGCCCAGTACGACGACGGCGTCCACGGCTTCGCTCTCAGCGAGCATCGTCAGCGTGCTCGCTGCGAGGTCCGGACCGACAGCCGCCACGAGGTCGACGGGGTTACTGCGGCACCAGTAGCCGGGCAGGAGCTCGTCCAGCGCGGCGAGGATGTGAGGCTCGAGCGCGGCCAACTCAAGGTCGTTGCGGGCCAGCTCGTCGGCCGCCAGAACGCCCCACCCTCCACCGAGGGTCATGATGGCCACGCGGCGGCCAGCCGGAAGCGGGAGCGCGGAAAGACACAGCGCCAGGTCCATGCTCTCGTCGGGGCCCGTTCGCACGAGGCAGCCGGTCTGACGCGCCGCGGCCAGGAATACGTCAGCAGAACCCGCCATGGCGCCGGTGTGCGATGCGGCTGCGCGGCGGCCATACTCCGTCATGCCGCCGGGCAGCACCACCACCGGTTTCTTGGGTGTCATGCGGCGCATGACGTCGAGGAAGCGGCGGCCGTCGCCGATCTCTTCGAGATAGACGAGGACGGCGGTGGTCTCAGGGTCGTCTGCCAACGCGTCAAGCACATCGAGTGCGCTCGTACTGGCCTGGTTGCCGACTGACACGTACTTGTCGATGCCGACGCCACGCCGCTCGGCCCTGGTGACGAGCTGGACGCCGATGTTGCCAGACTGGGAAATGATGCTGAGACCGCCGGCTTTCGGCCGCAACTCCAGGAAGCCGACGGCGTGGAGCCGGCTGTGCGTCGCGAGCAGACCCATGCAATTGGGGCCGACGAGCGTGACCCCAGAGTTCCGGGCCGTCTTGACCAGCTCCGCCTCAGCGGCGGCCCCCGCCTCTCCTGCCTCCGAGAAGCCCGCAGCCACCACGAGCGCGACGGGGATCCCGCGCTCGCCGCACTGCTCGATCACGGCGTTCACGTGCGTGCCCCCCAGCGCAACAAGCGCCAGGTCCGGGGCTTCCGGCAGCTCCGCGATGCTGCCGAAGGCAGGCAGACCACACACGGTGCCGCCACGACCGTTCACGGGGTAGATGGGACCAGTGAAACCGCCGTTGATGAGGTTGCGCAGTAGGGATCCGCCCCACTTGAGAGGGTCGCTCGAGGCGCCGACCACAGTGACGGCGCGCGGCGCAAACAGGTGCGTCAGATCCGGGCATGCAGTGGCACGTGGGGTGGCGGCCAACGCGCCGCGCTCCGTCGCGGGGCCGAGAATCACGAGTGCGTCGGCGGCCACCGGCGTCGCGCCTTCCACGATGAGCGGGTTCACGTCGATCTCAGTCACGGCTGGATGATCCTCAGCAATGCGCGCGAGCGCGCGGATCGCTCCGGCCAGTGACGCCCGATCCACGGGCGGCATGCCACGGAAGTCGTCGAGCAGCGCACTCGCCCTTATCCCCGCGAGCATGCCCTCGATGTCCTCGTCTTCCAAAGGCGTCACGCCGAGCGTGATGTCCTTGTGGGCCTCGGCGAAGATTCCTCCAACGCCGAAGACGACGACGGGGCCGAAGGAAGGATCGCGCTTCATCCCGATCATGAACTCGCGTGCTCCCCGGACCATCCGCTCGACGAGGAGCATGGCGTCCTGACCTTCGGTGAGCGCCAGAAGGGAGCGAGCAGCGGTGCGGACGGCCTCATCCCCACGGAGATCCAGAGCGACCAGCCCGAGCTCCGTCTTGTGGCTGATGCCCGGTCCGATAGCCTTGACGACCGCCGGACCGTCGAGCCGCCGGGCGATTGCTGCGGCCTCGTCCTCGGTGCGCGCGAGGCCACCCTCGGGGACGGTGATCCCGTAGCCGGCGAGCAACACCTTCGCCTGCCACTCGTCCAGCGCACCGAGACCCTGGGCTACAGCAGAGGCCACGATTGCGGCTCCCACCCGTTTGGCGCCCGCCGATTCTGTCACCATGCCGCGTTCACCCCGGCTCGAGTTCGTTTTTGCCTGCGGAATCGCAGCATGACATTCACTTCCGTATCCCCGAGGCCTGAGACGACGTTGCACGTTCGGAAAGTCCATCGCCAGTATAGGGAGTGATTCGCTCGACTCAAACTTCGACGCGGGCGCAAGAGAGGAACCGGCCCGATCAAGACGGGGTGCTCCCGCAGGTAGTTGAACTTCACGTGCCAGAGTTGTTCTTATAGACTATCGCGGCCTCGTCAAAGTGCCCGTGGTCGGTGTCCACCTGCTCCTGAAGCTGCTTGAAGAGCTGCTTGGCCGCATCCCTGTTGGCCGCCAAGATGCCGACAACCTTCCTGTCCTCCGCCATGGTTCCTCATTCGATCACGGGCGGCCGGCAGCCGTCCCTGTGGCAGTACCTGCCCCCAAGACCGAGGGCCGCCGCGCGTCGGTTGACGGACTGATTGAGCGTACTAGCAGGTCTAACGTTGGCGCACTTTGGCGCCAGCTAGAGAGGTTATTGGAGAAGCTGCGCGCGACGCCCCCTACTTCACCCTGCTGAATCTCCGTACGGTGCCACTCGGAGTGTGATCAGTCAGGGTATCTCCGCTCACTTGAATCGCATGGATGGTGTATGCGCCATTGAACCAAACCACGACTCGCCCCTTGTCTCGCATTCGGTAGTGGAGCGTGTAGCCGAACTCCTCCCACTCACCTCCCGGAGAAATGGTCAGAACGGAGTCGGGCCGAGCGTCCAACCCCTGCTTGCCCACGGGCTTCCAGCTACCGACGATCGTATGCGTGTCGACGGCACTCTCCTGGGTACGGGACACGGCAGACGTCTCCAAGGTGGTCGCGCCGGAGGACCGGGTGCACGCCGTGCCGGAGATGGCTAGTAGTGCGAGCGCAATCGCCAGTGCGATGCGGGATGGGATCGAGCTCATCATCATTCCTCCTCCATCGGACTACAGGCGCACCAGCCCAGCCTTGATAAGCGGGGCTACGGCGATGAAGACGCCCGCCACCGTGACGAAAGCGGCACTGGCTACCGGCACCACCGCCACCCACCGGCCGCTTGACGGGATACGGTCGAACAGACCGCGGGCGCGCACAAGAACCAGTCCGACGCCGATCAGTACACCGGCCAGCCCCAAGCTGAACGCCACTATCAGCAGCATGCCGAACGCGAGCCGGTGCAGTGCGATCGCGCCGAGCAACACCACGAGCGCCGACGGACACGGAAGCATCCCGCCGGAGATGCCCAGGAGAATCAGGCCGCGCCAGGTCACCGGTTGGCCGTCTGCCCCCGGAATGACGTGCTCGTGGATGTGGCCGTGGTTGTGGCCGTGATCGTGATCGTGCGCGTGGCGATGGGCCTGGTCGTGCGCGTGAGCGTGCGCGTGAGCGTGCTCGGCTGAATCGGCCTCATCGGCCCCTCGCGCACGCCTCAGTGACCGCAGTCGGTTGGCGAGCAAGCTGGCACCGATGATGATGACCAGTACGCCGCTGGCGAACTCGATCCACGGGTAGAGCTGCTCGGGAAGCACGCGCCCTGAGAGCCACAGCGTCACGAACCCGATGAGGAACACGCCCGACGTATGGGTGGCTGCAGTTGTGAGCCCGAGAAACACGGCGTGCCGAGCAGTACCGCGCGCGCCGACGAGATAGGCGCCCACAATCGTCTTGCCGTGACCCGGGGTCAGCGCATGACCGGCCCCGAGCAGGATCGCCAGAAGGAACGCGGTCACGACCACGCCCGGCGACAGATCGCCGCTGACGATCAGGTTGCTGAACTGGTCCGGGACACGGGCAGACGCGGGTACCGTCGCGCCGTTCGGCAAGGCGGCACCGCCGGCTGCGCCGCTCCCGCCAAGAGCGGCCGAGGCATGCGCCGAGCGAACGTCAAGCGGGCCAGCAAGCATATCGGTCGGGTAGCGTCGTAGCTCGCCACTTTGGTCGTGCAGCGGCACGTTCGCCCCGCTCAGCGAGACACCCGCGCCTGGCACAATAATGATCTCGCGCCAGCCGATGCGGTCAGGGAAGTCGCTCGCCCAGTAATCTATGGCGGTAGGCCTGCTCGTCGCCGAGAATGGCGCCCGCAGGTCGAGCGACACGCGCAAGGTGCGCAGCCCGCCTTGACCGGGCGGAAACGTGATTGAACGCGCGACCTCGGTCAGGGTGGCTGGGTGCCCGGCGACCTTGAGCTTCGTGCCCGCGATCAGCCGCGGAATCTGCTTCGCCAGGTATGCGGCGCTCTCGGCGTCACTCACAGTGCCATCCGCGTTCGTGTCCATCGCCTGCCGTTCTTGAAACGCGGGGATCTCGGCCATGTCGAGCACAAAGTGCACCCGCACCGCGTCACGCATGACATCGAGTCGGCTGTATTCGTTGACGGTGAAGTTGCCGAGCGGATGCGCGACCGCGACCGACGGCCCGAGAACCAGGGCAATGCCCATGAGAACCACCACGAGAAGACCTCGCATCACGATGCCGTCTCCTTTCATAGGCGCACCAGAACCATCCGGGCCTCGGGCGCTTGTAGGACCGAGAAGTACGGGTTGATCGAAAGCGCACGCCGTAGTTTGCGTCGCGCGTCGCCGCGGTTGCCAAGAGCTGCAGCGATCATGCCCGCGTGGAAATGCATGACGGCGTCGTGCGAGCCGAGGCGAAGCGCCCGGCGGCTGTATCGGCGTGCTTCGACGAAGTCGCCCGCCCGGTACAGAGCCCAGCTGAGGGCGTCGGCCGCGTAGACGCTCGGGCGGCGTCCATACGCAGCGCGAGCCCGCGCAAGATTCGCTACCGGGTCGCCGCCATGGTCGGCATCGAAGAGCGCTAGTTCCATGTCGACATCGACGCCGTCGTCGATGTTGAGCTGCTGCATCGCCTGAACCAAGGCGTACTGCCGAGACGCGGCAGCAGAGTCGCCGCGGGCCTGCTCAAGCTCGCCGAGCGCGATGACGAACTCGGGCATTGGCAGGCGCGTGATGGCTTGACGGTACAAGTCCGCGGCCTCGCTGTATCGCCCTTGGGCTGCCCTCACGTGTGCAAGGCCCGCGGACGCGTAGGGGTAGTCGGAGACTGCGGCGAGCGTCGCGAGATACTGCTGCTCGGCCGCGCGAAGATCCCCGCTTGCGAAGTACAGGTGCGCCAGCTGCATGCGAGACCACGCATTGTTCTCGGGGGACGGACCACCGGCCAGCACGGCATCCTGCATGGATTCGATTGCGCCGGGTATGTCGCCATGCAGCTCGCGAGCGTAAGAGATCCGGCTATACGAACCCAGATCCGGGCGCAGGTCGACCATCGTCTGAAGTGTGGCCGCCGCGTCGTCGTAGCGGCCGAGTTCTGTCTGCGCGTCGGCGATCACCCCGTAGATACGCGGGACCGAGTTGTTGGCCGCCTTGGCGCGCTCGCCGAGGGCCAGCGCGTTTGCGAAGTGATGGCGCGCATTCTCAAGGGTCCCCTCGACCACGAGCGCATCGGTATTCAGGGGGTCGTGCTTAAGCGCCACGGCAAGGACTGCCTCGGCCTTCACGTAGTAGGAGGGATCGGCGGTCTCGCGAGCCTTCTGATAGTAGGCGGCGCCGAGCGAAGCCAGGGACTCGGCATCCCCGGGTGCAGATCGCACCGCGCGCTGATACAGCACTATCAGGCCGTCCGTGGTCTTCGGCAACCGTTGGGCGACCACAGGGGTCGGCTGCGCAGGAGCCCCCGTCGGCACCCACGTCGGCCGCCCCGCGTGCGCCGTGGCCAGCAACGCGGCAGCAATCGCGAGCACCGCGAGCGCGGGTCCCGCGACCCATATGAATCGCAAACTCTTCTCCTGCATCGCATCCCGCCTTCGACACGAGCAACGAATCCAGGGACGCGGGTCTCGGCGCAGATACGCCGAGACCCGCGTTGGTGCAGGGTCTTACGGGTTGTGGGGGCTGTTGAAGCCGCTCCACGGGTCAGCTGCGTACGGGAACGACGTCAGGAATGCCGCATCGTTCGTGTTCACGCCATCACCAAGCTGGTTGTTCGGTGCGACGTTGAACGTCGGAGTGAACGGCGTGGCACCGGCGATAGCTTGGAGCTCAATGTCGACGACGTCATCGGACGGACGGCGCCCATTGGGGAAGCCGCCGGCGTCTCCGCCAAGCAACCCGAGCCGGCTGTAGCCCGCATCGGTCGGCGAGACGGCCGGAATCGCGACGTTGAGTCTGACGAGATCCGCGTTAGGCGGACCGCCGAGCGTCGAGAACGAGCCCAGCGTGAATCCATTGAGCAGAATCGCCTGGAGGTCGGTCCTCGGATTGGGCGGCACAGGGATTCCGTACAGCGCCGTGATGAGGCCGGCGAGTTCGGGATTCAGGTAGTACTTGAGGAACTGAGAGTCCCTGACCGGGTTGCTCGCGTTCCACATATCCTTCTTGCCGAGCGGTATGACGACCTCGTTGATCAGCGGTTCGCCGAGACGAGATACCTGCACCATGCGGTTGCGCAGCGTGTACTTGATGCGGTCGTCTGACTTGGACCTGCGGCCGTGTAGCCTGGACCGCAGCACCGACTGCTGGTTGCGCATCGCGCTGGAGTACATGCCGATGACCGCCTTGGGGTCCAAGGTGTTGGTCGGCATGGTGCGGTTGGCTGTCAGCATGGAAATCGGTACCTGCAGCGCAATCGTTTGGCAGTTGAATCCGCCTAGACCGTCCACGCCTCCACCGGCGTTGCCCGGTGGGTTGCGGATCGTGAGCAGGTCGAACAGGCCGCCGACATCGGCGAAGAACGGGTCGTCGCGTTGGCCGGCAAAGACCTTGATCCCGCCAGGCAGCGACCGAATCGCCGATGCGGCAAGCGCCGAGTAGCCCGGCGTGGACTTGGGGCCGACGTTACACGGTGGTGTCGGCAGGTTCTTGCCGAGCACGACCGCCCTGTGCCCTCTCCTCGTCATCGTCACGGTGTACGTTTGACGGAGATTGAAGGTCGGGCTGGTCAGGCTCGTGATCGGCCCGGTGTTGTACAGGAATGTAGACCCGTTCTGGATACGCGTCTTGAACACGAAGTCGAAGAAGATGTCCGCGTTCTTGTCACGATTGTTGTAGACGGTGAACCGGTAGCGGACGTTATCCCCGAACCGATAGAAGTTCGGGCCTCCGGCCGGCTCCTCCATCGGGACGTAGTTGGCGAGCATCGTGACCGAGTTCGTTGCGTCAGGGCTACGGAACATGTACACATCGGTATTGTCTGCGACCGGGTCTTGCGAGATGAGTGGAGCTTCGCGGTGACTCGATGCGAGTGCGGGTGTGGTTACGGCGAGAATGCATAGCACCGAAATCGCGAGAACCAAAAGCGATCTCTTTTTCATGACTCCTCCAACCCGCCGGGAGTCCGCATGCGGGGAACCCGGCGTTCACTTTTTACGGCGGTCCCGTCGGTCCGACGACACCCCCCCCCTCAGGCCGGTCCGGGACATTTCAAGCTGGCGGACAGAGCTGACGCAAGAGCTCTCTTACCCAGAATTCGTAGGTAGGAATCCGCGATCTGCCCCGGCTGACGCCGGACCCTGTCCCAGGAAGCCGGCCTCAACGTCAGTGAAGCGGCAGGCCTCGTAGTTCTCGGTGTAGCTGCCCATGAACCAGAGGTTGTGGTCCTTGTCGACTATCTGCGCCGACGCGACTCCGGCACGAATCTCAAGCGATCTCGTTCCTCCGGCAGAGTCATCGACCTCGTCGCCGAGCAGCTCGGCGACGGCACCCCTTCCCAACGTGTTCGACGGCGATCGGCCAGATCCGAGCCCAACCTACAGGGCTCTCATCCGACTCCATTGGCGTTCTAGCTTGCGCCCTTCCCCATCCACCGCTTGTGGAAGAACCGCATCATGAACTGGCCCCCGAGCCAGCGCCTGGCCCTCGCAATCGGCCGCGCATACGCGGCGACCGGGTAGCGCAAGCGGTCACTGTCATCGGCGATCGCGGCCGCAATCTGGTCGCGTCCCGCGGAGTGGTGTAACTTCCGCGTGGATCTTCGTTCCTGAAGTCTACTTCACCGGTGCCAGCAGCATCTGCACCCCCTCCTTCTCCGGCACGGGCGCGAAGATGCGGGCCATGGACTCGGAGCCGATGTAGCGTCTGCCCACCGCCCACTCGTCGTGCTGCTCGAGCAGGACGGCGCCGGTGAGCCTCAGCGCACTCGCGCGGTTCGGGAAGAGGCCCACGACATCGGTCCTGCGCTTGATCTCCTTGTTCACCCGCTCGAGGGGGTTGGTGGAAGAGATCTTGGGCCAGTGCTCAGGCGGGAAGGCCATGTGCGCGATCACGTCTTCTTCTGCGGCAAGCAGCAACTCACTCACGGCCGGGTATCTGGTGGACAGCCCGTCAGCCACGAAGCGCAGCTGGCTTCTGGCCTCCTCGATGTCGCCGGCGGCAAAGATCGTCCGTATCGCGGCGGCGACCATGTTCTGAGCGCCCTTGGGCACACGTGAGAGCGCGTTTCGCATGAAGTGCACACGGCAGCGTTGCCAGCTCGCGCCGGCAAGCACGGCCGGTATCGCCTCTTTGAGCCCCACGTGCGCGTCGGAGATAACGAGTGCCACACCTGAAAGCCCCCGCGTCACGAGACCTCGCAGGAACTCCGTCCAGAACGCACCGTCCTCGCTCGCGCCGATGTCTAGGCCCAGCACCTCGCGCTCACCGTGTTCCGTGACGCCGATGGCCACCACCGCGGCCACCGACCCGACGCGTGAGCCCTCCCGGCACTTCAGGTAGGTGGCATCGAGCATGAGATAGGGGTAGGCGCACATGAGCGGACGGGACAAGAAGTCGGCCACGACCTCGTCGAGCTCGACGCAGATGCGGCTGACACTGGACTTGGAGACCCCGGTCATGCCGAGCGCGGTCACGATGTCGTCGACCTTTCGTGTCGACACCCCGTGGATGTAGGCCTCCTGGATCACGGAGAGCATCGCTTTGTCGATCCGGCGTCTGGGCTCGATCAGCGAGGGCATGTAGCTACCCTCGCGGACCTTGGGGATCTTGAGTTCGATGGCGCCGGCGGCCGTGTCCCAGGTCCGCTCGCGGTAGCCGTTGCGGTGTGTGGTGCGTTCGTCGGATCTTTCGTGCTTGGAGGCTCCGATCTGCTCCGAGACCTCGAGTTCCATGAGCGCCTGGGAGAGCACACGCACGCCCTCACGCAGGAAGTTCAGATCCGCACCACCGGCGGCCTTGCGAAGGAAATCAGTCAGTTCCATGCTGGTGTCGGTCACCGTGTGTCCTCTCTTCGAATGCTTGGTCGCTTCGAAGATTCACACGGTGACCGCTGCTTCTCAAGCGGCGGTCCTACTTACACCACATGGCGGGACGCGACCTTCGCGGAAGTACGCAAATCGCAGGTCAGGGCGTAATACCGGTCAACCCCGAACTCCGGCGAACGCTGGCGAATTGAGCGCTGTTTACTACGGCGTTACGGCGGAGGGGTCCTCCGGAATCGATCTCGGCCGAGCGAGCAAACGCGTCGCGAATCATCCTACTCGTCGTCATCATCATGCATATGATGACTGGAGCCCTGCGATGAACTTGTTCACGACAGCGACCGCCTCGTTGCGTAGTCTCGCTTCCTCTTCTTCATCTTCATCATCGAGAAGGAACTTCGCGTAGTTCCCCGGGCCGTCCATGTTCGCATGCTCGAAGTGGCCGGCGAGAAGACCAAGGGCCTCTTGGACGAGCGGCTCGTGGAGGACCGGGCTCTTCTTGGCGGCCACCGAGGCGGCCTCTGGCCCACCTGGCCAGTTCAGAAGTACGAACATAATATCGTACGCGTCCTTGAGCTTCTTGAGCGCCCGATCGTGGAGCGCGAACGACTTCAGCGTGACGAAAGGAACAAGGTTGGCCACACGGATGGTGGCAAAGGACTCGTCGCCGTCGAGGAGCTGTCCGCGAATCTCGCGCTCCATGTAGTCCCGCGCCGCGAGATTGGCGCCGCGCGTCTCGAAGGCACCCAGCTTCGCGCCGGTCTTGTTCCTGGGACGAACGATGCTCCCGGGCTCGTCACCCTGCTCGGTCAGGAACTCCACGACGACCGTCTTGCCGTCGATATCGATGCACCAACGAAACGAGGCCTTGTTGCCGTCCTCGTCTTCGAACAGTCGAAAGCCGACGGCCTTGATGTTCGCGAGGAGGGTGTCGTAGGGCTCAGCGTCATCGGACGCGATCGCAATCCCGACCACCAGGTCGATGTCTGTGGTCCCGACGTGGGGAACCGCGTATTCGGGCAGTTCCTCGATCAGGTAGCGAGGCACTAGCCCGCCAGCTAGGAAGATCCGCTTGTTCCATGGACCCGCGCACTTGAGCAGGACCAGTTGCGCCCTCTCACAGAGGGCCGTGGTGTACTCGTCGTAGTCAGACGCCCGCATCAGCTCAGCCATCTATATCTTCAGGACCGTTTCCCTGAGGAACTCGGCCTGCTCCTCCCCTCTGCGTGGATCTTGGAGTAGGTCAGCATACAGCCGGATAGGGTTGACGACCTGGACGCCCTCCACCAATCGGTGCGCGTGAAGTGGTGCGTCGTTCTTCGCCCGCAGTACGGTTACGTTGCCGCCCTTCTCGACGCGATCCGTCCCCAGAGCGCGAAGGACCGCTCCTTCGCCGACGGCTGCGTCCACCCAGACCTCGCAGCGGCGAACATCGGTCACGTGAGGCGCGACGAGCAGCGCAGCGCAGGCCCCGGTCACCGCGTGGTTGATTCCAGCCTGGGCCAGCCTCTCCGTGACACGGCGAGCCAGTTCCACAGGCCCCTGTGCCTGGATGTATGTAGTCACGAGTCTCTCGCGCTCGCGGGTCGCATCCTGAACCCAGCGGTCGAGTAGCGCCGGCTTGCCGATCAGGCGTCGCCTCTTCCTCGGGCCCACCCCTTCGGCCTCGGCAAAGTTCAGCTCCTCCATGCGCTTCATGGCAGCCTGCGCGGTCCCAACGGCGACGTCGGCCGCTTCGGCCAGCTCCGTCACTTTCCACCACTCGCGGTCGTCGAGCAGCATTTCCTGAACGGCGACCCCCGTCTTGCCGCCGAGAGCGACCCGAGCGGCAGGCTTCCTTTCCTCGCGCGCCACCCTGTCTTGGCGGATGGCGATGAACGGGTCAGCGTTGTGGAAGACGAACCGTCTGTCATCGAGGTAGTTGGCTCCGCGCTCCCGCAGGATGTCGAGGGCCCCTGTGGTGAAGTGTGTCGCCACGAACGTGGCTGTGCCGGGCGCCGTCTCGTATTCGAGGTATTGTGCAAGGGCGTTGCGCAGTTCCTGCGGCCGGCCGTGCCCCGCGCTGACGGGACGCACATCGAGTTCTCGGTGGGCATCCAGCCAGACACGCACGTCGTCACCGACCGCGTCGACTGCGTTGAAGCCGGCCTCGCGAAAGGCCAGCTCGAGGTTCTTGGTCGTCTTCTTCGTCCCAGTCATATTCACCGCCTCATTCATATTCACGTCCGACATGAATATTAGCACATCGATGAATGTCGACAATGAGGCGGCGGAACTGCAGTCGCCGAGACCAAGCCCTGCTTCACCTGTTCGTCTTGCTGGCACGACAATCAAGGTGCTCTCCACCCGACAATAAGCGAGTGGAGAGCACCGTGCGGACAACCATGCCCACTACTTCTTGGGAGTCACGACGTCCTTGATCTTGTTGGCGACGTCGTCGACCGCCTTCTTGGTGGCAGCGCTGGCCTGATCGAGCTGACCCTCGCGCTTCAGGTCCTCGTTGCCGGTCAGATCACCGGCGGCCTCTTTCACGCGGCCCTTGATCTCTTCACCCTTGTGGTCAGTCATTCTGCTCGCCCCTTTCGGCAAGATGCGATCCCAACTCGGCACGTGCGACTTGCTTGACTTCGTGGTCTCTCATCCCGCTCGGCGACCCATGAACATCTGGAAGAGCTGGAACACGAGCACGATGAGTGCGATCACGAGCAGGATGTGGATCAGGCCGCCGAAGGCGAACCCGCCCAGATAGCCGAGTAGCCACAGAACGACGAGGATCAAGACGATCGTCCAGAGCATTTCCATCACTTCCTATCGAGTCGTCGAGCTTCAGGCGGTTGCGGTTAGGGCGTCGTCGTTGTGCCCGTCGCTCCAGGTGCACCGGCCGCTCCAGGCGCTCCAGGTGCACCGGCCGCTCCAGGCGCTCCTGGCGCACCTGCTGCTCCGGGCGTCCCTCCGCTGCCTCCGGCACCGCCGGCTCCTGGCGCTCCCGGAGACCCTCCCCCTCCGCTGCTACCGCCCGCGCCACCAGCTCCGGCTGCACCAGGTGCTCCCGGCGCACCGGGCGCTGCAGGCGCTGCGGGAGTCGGCTGAGTCGCCTGGGGCACGGCAAGGAACTGCACCTGCGGGTAGTAGCTCGGCTGAAGCCAGAAGGCCCATATCAGGAACAAGACGACGAGAACGCCGATAGCGACGCCGAGAATGACCCAAACGCCAGGCGCCGTGCGCTCAGGGAGCTGCGGCTGAACGGGGGCTGGTGGCGGGTTTTGCGTGACGTTCATCTGATCAGACATTTCACTTCTCCCTGTTGAAAGACCGTCTCGCTTGCGGAGTTTGTACCCGCTAAAGCATCCGACCGCGCACCAGGGCCTGTCATGACTCGAGTGTCGTCCTCACGTTCAGGAAGGAACTCGCTGGCGAATGGAGGACGCGATGTACGGAAAGGCTCTCATGGCCGTCCTCATAGTCTGCCTGAGTCTGCTTCTAGCCTCGGCTACCGTTGGATGCACGAGTTCAGCTACCACAGGTGGCGGCGCCGGCAGCGGCCTGAACAACGGCCGCATGATGAACGGTGATGGGTCGTCCAACGGCCCGGGTCGCGGGTCGAATGCGACAACGGCCACCTAAAGAAGCCGTGGCACCAAGGGCATGATGAATGGCAACGGCTTTTCGTCGACCGGCTACTAGCAGCGGATTGGTCAAGTCCATCACGCGATCGCGGCCCAACGCGCAAAGGCGGCCCGGTGGTGACCACTCCTCGCGCAAGCCGCGACACCGCGCGAGCATCAGGTAAGTGCCGCAACTCATGCAGAGCCACGCCAGCGCAAGCGTCCATGACGCGATCACGCCTGCGCTCGCAGACCGATCTTATCGAAGTCCTGGCACCCCAGCGGATTCGAACCATGTCGTGCTGTGCTAGTTGGGACTCGCTGGAATAGTGGGTGCGTCGGAGCTGCGGTTCGTTTGGGTAAGTGCCACAAAGTGCCAACAGTAACCATTCATTTGCGCGACGGATGAGGCTTCACGACGGATCCCGACGCGCGAACGCGACGCGTAGCGACTCTCTGACATGTTCAAGGGGGTATGACGTCGTCAGCGGATTGGAGGAGCCATGCGCGGAAGCACGATCGGGATCGTCTTGGCCGTGTGCGTGAGCGTTCTCGTCGCGTCCGCCCTCGGCGGATGCACGAGTTCAGGCACCTCGGGAGCGGTCACCAGCGGCGCAAACAGCGGTCGTATGATGAACGGCGGCGGGTCGAACAACGGGTCGGCCGGTGGGCCAAGTGGCAGTACGGGTAGCGGACCGAGCGGTGGTCCCGGCACCATGATGAACCGTGGCGGCTCGGGCACGAACAGCTACTCCTCCGTCGGCCAGCGCATCTATCTCACTGGCGTGGGCGCCAGCGGTCAGGCAATCCCACACTCCGCCACCCGCGTGGCCCAAGGGTCGCTCATGATGGGCGGCGGCGGATGCGGGTCTTGCCACGGCTCCAATGGTCGCGGCGGCACGATCAGGATGATGGCAGGATCGGCCATCAAGGTGCCGGACATCACCTACAGCGCCCTCATCAAGGCCGGCTTCACCGATGCGACCATTCGGAGAGCCATCACGGCGGGGCTGGACGAGAGCGGAAAGCCCCTGAAGGACCCTATGCCACGCTGGCGGATGAGCAGCGCGGAGGTGGACGCCGCGATCGCCTACCTCAAGGAGCTGAACGGACGATGATGTTCAGCGGTGGAAACGAGTACGGCTACGGCAACATGATGGGCGGCTGGTTCGGCGGACTCCTCGTGCTTCTGTTCGGCGCCCTCGTGATTGCAGGAATCGCGACGCTCGTGATGTGGTTCATGAGAAGTAGATGATCGGCGCCGAAGACACCTCCCTACTACAGGTCGCGCCGCGACTCGTGGAGATCTTGCGTGTAGTCGCGCGCCACAAGGTCCTCGGTGCCATGCGTGGCGAGAAGCATCTGCCCCCGCCATTAGCCGTGCGCGAGGCTTTCGAGGAACTCGCGGTGACGTTTCTCAAGTTCGTACAGGTGCTCGCCGTGCAGCGCGACATGTTGCCCCGGCCTACATCACCGAGCTGAAACTGCTTCAAGACCAACTGCCGCCCATGGACGTGGACGAGATATGCGCGGCGGTGGAGGCCGGACTCGGCGCCCAGGTGGATCAGCTGTTCTCTTCATTCGATCGTGTCGCGGACACGGAGCGAAGGGTCGGACGGGCGCCGCGGTCGTGATGGGACGAGAGTCGTATGCGCGGCGTGAGCGCAATCCCCCAGGTCGTGCGCTGTTCACGGTGCACGATGCACCGCTACAAAGACTGTACTACCCGCATTCCGTGGATGGCTCTCGCCGACCTCATGGTACCGTCGGCTAGTTCCAGTCCGTGATCGGCGGCGACACCGGTGGCGCGGCCCAGCCGATGTAGTGGCCGCCGGACCTGATCGGCATGATACACACGACGAGTGCCCAGCAGTGTACCTTTGACCTGGCCGACGAGGCTCGAATAGTGACCCCTTGACTTCGCGAGTGGAGCTTGCACTGAAATCGGATTGCGCGTCGCAGGCCTCGTTGGCGACAGTCTGGGCCATCTGACGACAAACACCTGCTTTGAGCAGGCGTTTGCGTGTGCGCTCTCCCCTGTCACCCTCGAACCCCCGTGTCGGATCATCAGGCCAAAGACCTCCAAATCCGCCCAGTTCCGCGAAACCATTACGGCGGTATTTACCACGAGGGCATTGCGGAAGAGAGTCAGGGGCCTACGAATAGGCCCCTGACCTGCGTTTTTATGGTCGGGCTGACAGGATTTGAACCTGCGACCCCTTGACCCCCAGCAGACGGCATTGCGTTCAGGCGAGTTCGCCGAAATACGCAAACCGCAGGTAAGGGCGCAATACCGGTCATTCACGAACTCCGGCGAACGCCCGCGAATCGAGTGCTGTTTTACTACGGCGTTACGGCGGAGCGGCCTGGGCGAGTCACCATCGATTCCGGTGTTTCGACTCACGCGGGCCGGATTCGGCGCATCGGATGATCATCGGATGAGTTGCAACCCAAAACCGCGCCAATAGCACCCAAGCGCCTAGTTCACCGGGGCAGCCGTACCGTGAACGTCGACCCCACCCCAAGCTCACTCTCGACTTGCACCGTGCCCCTGTGTCGCTCGGCGGCACGCCGGACGATGCTCAGGCCAAGTCCCGCGCCACCCGGTTTTGTCCCCAGCAAGGCCCAACAAGGGCGCAATCTGTAGCCCGATTTCGCACCCGAGATCGGCCCGAACCGGCCCCTGAACTGCGGTTTTATGGTGGGCCATTCTATGAGCGCTTCGAACAACCTAGTACCATTTCTCAGAGTCCGAGTCACCGGCGGCGCATCGCTCGGGGGAGTATCCGGAGGTCGTCGGCACGGTCGAACCCAGTCACAAGGCAACGCCTAGCGGGCCGCAAATTCTCGGGTAGTCCTGGGCGAGCACCTCTTCCATCGAGGTAGGAATGAGGTCCGGATACAGGCGAGTGGTTTCCGTCTGGTCGAACCTCATGTCGATTGTATCCATCAGATACGCGGTGCGAATCTGCCCGGCCAGCGTCGGCTTGAAGGGGTGAAGCAGCCCGGCTGACAACCGCAAGGCGAGTCGTGGGACGTGGCTCACGCCACCGGAAACCCCGGTCTGAGATTCGAATATCTGAACGAACCGATTGAAGGTTAGGTCCTGGGGGCCGCCGACTTCGATCATGCGTCCTCGCAATGCAAAGTCGGCGACCGCGAGGTTGACGAAGCGGGCCACGTCTCGCGCTGAAACGAAGTTGATCGGATTCTCGCCCCGGCCAAATACCACGGTCTTGCCGCTCTCGAGGAGAGGCTCACCTACCAGCTTCACCCATGTCTCGATGTTGGGCGTGGGCCTGATGATCGTCCAAGACAGGCGACTCGCGAGCAGGACCTGTTCCGCCAGATACTTCATCCGGAACAGTTCGATAGGGTGGTCCCGGGCGGCCCCTTGGACCGAAAGGAGGACAAAGTGCTCCACACCGGCGGCCCCTGCGGCTCTAATCAGGTTCCGGTTACCCTCCCAGTCCACCGTCTTGAGACTCCCGGCACCTCTGCCGAAGGCCGAGATCGCCGAGACGACCGTGTCGACCCCCCGCAACGCCCGCGCCAGGTCATCAGCGCTGCGAACGTCTCCGACAGAAGTCTTGACTGAACCGGCGTTGAGTGCCGCAGCCTTCTCGGTATCTCGAACCAAGAGTCGAAACGGGATCGCCTCCCCGCTCAACAGTGGAACAAGATGCTCGCCGAGGCCCCCGGTACCTCCTGCGATTAGGATCATCGACCGCTCGCCTGTTGCCGGATCGAAGCGTCTATCCCTTGACCGCGTTCGATCGGCTCCATATAGAAGTGCAGCCGGGCTATCTCCTCGCCCGCCACTTCAAGAATCGTCACGCCTGCCATGTCGGCTGCAGAGCCATCTGGGCGGGTCCCCGTCCACAGCCACTCCGCCCACACGGTCTGCCCCTCGGCGACCGACCTCAACAACGAGGCCTTGAGGTCCGGTACGGCGCCGAACAGCTGCTGCCAGTTGCGGTGTATCTGATCACGACCCTGAAAATCACGAGCCGGGTGTGCTGGCTGCTGGCTGATGACGTCGACCGCGAAACAGGCGACCAACGCTTCGAGGTCATGCGCGTTTGTAGCCTCTTGGAGCCGTAGCAGGACGGCTTCAGGGTCTGCATCGGTCGTGCGCTCGATCATCTCGGTTCTCCCCTCACTCGCTCAGGACACGGCCTCGACTTGTGGCCTCTCCTCTACGGTTGGATACCCTGGTCGCAGGTTGTCAAACCCGCATCGATGCCTCACGCCAGGGCGCTGGGCGCGGACCCTACAGGCCATCCTCAACGTGCTGCGTGCTGGCCATCTCCCCACTCGAAGATTGTTAGGGCTCCGTCGCCCAAGGGAGGTCCCCGTCAAGTGAGGGAAATGTAGTCTGACCTGCCTGAATATCCATGGTGGGCCATCGTGGACGGGTTGTTTACGTTACACCAGTGAGACGTAGTGTGGCTCCCGCCGGCAGCAGTTGCGACATCCGGTGAGGCTACCGTCGTTGTCCTCTCCAATAGAAGCCGCCCCCGCCAAACAATAGGATCAACACGACGATGAGAATGATGAGTATTGTATTATCCACGGTCGTTTCCTCCTTGTCGGTCTGGAGGTTCTCTTTGGTGTTGACGTCCCACGTCGTGCTACCACGTACTTACTGGGACCGAGAAGCCGCAGCTCAGATGCCACGCTCGCGCGGTCGCGGAGCGGACCCGAAGGCAGAGCGGGAACTGAAACCGCAGGTGAACACGAAAGGAGGCCGACTTCCGAGGAAGCCGACTTCCTGATTATTTATGGTGGACCGTAGGGATGCGTTTCGAACAGAACGACTTTGGCGAAATCCAGCCGGCCTACTGTGGCTTGAGCCTCAGAATCAGAACGGCAGCCACGGAAGACTAAGGCCGAACGCTTGCCCGACGAAACGCATGCCGAGGTAGAGGAGCGCCCCGCCAAGCACACCCATCGAGACGCCGTAACTCCGGGGTGTAAGCAGCTCCTTGCCTTTGTGCACGACCGTGATCACGAACCCGTACCACGCGACATCGGCAAGCTCGTGGCCCACGAAGAAGGCGATCACCCCCATCGGGCCGATCGCGAGCCCATCGGACGCCAGCTTGACCCCAATCGTTGCCCACCACAGCGTCCACCACGGGTTCGAGATCGAGACGACTGCGCCCTGAGTGACGGCCCCTAGGCGGCTCGCCGAGACCGCCTGCCCATCGACGACCTCAAGCTCATCGGCAAGCGTCCCTTGCACCGCCCCTCTGATGAGCTTGTAGCCCAGCCACAGCAGCACCGCGCCGCCCACGAGCGCGAGCGTAAGCGTCACACCGGACAGACGCAGGAATTGCTGCAGTCCGAAGGCAAAGCCGACAAGCAGGACAACTTCAAGGATGGCGTGGCCGACAAGGAGTAAGAACGCGGAAAACGGTCCGCGCTGCATGGTGCGCATCATGGTGACAGTCAGAAACGGGCCCGGCGACATCGCGCCTGAGAGACCGACGACGAAGGCCTGCAGACTCAACGTCAGCGCGGCTGTGAGCTCGTGTGACATAAGCCCGCGTTCACCTCGTCTCGACCAATCTGATACATGAAGTCGATCCTGACAGGGGCGTGTACCGAGACATGCAGAAGGGTTACCTAAAGAGCACGGCTCTCAGGATAGCTGAGGCCCCGGCGTGACGCTGAGGCCCCATCTGCTCTGGGTGGGTCATCGTCGGGTTGGTTCTCACGTACCCTGTGACCCCCGGCCCCCAGGCCTTCGAGGTAGCATTGGTAACTTAGATCACCTTGAAGCAGGAGGACACGATGATCCGACGACTCGCAGAGCTTCAGTTCGAAAACAAGTCCGCAATCCATCACGGCGCCGGCAATGCAGTCACAGCCGACTATCTGGCAAACGACGTGATGGACGGCGTCCTCACGGCAGGACGAGTCGTACTGGAGCCGGGAGCAAGCATCGGACAGCATCCACACACGAACGCCGACGAGCTTTACCTCGTTCTCGAGGGCCGGGACATGGGATCTTGGACGGCGAGCGCTTCCCTATCGTCACCGGCGACATGTACTTGCTGAAGGCCGGCCAGTCACACGGAATGATCAACGACTCTGAAGCGCCGCTCGCGTTCTTCATGCTGATGACCAGGCAGCTCGACTGAGAGCATTACAGCTGACGGTCAGCCCGCTGGGCGGCAGATCCGCTTTGGGTCACTCCCGCCGTCGCACCGAGGCTACCTGAACGAACTTCAGGCATCCTACGGGCGCAGAGGGATACTAACGACACGCTTGTTCGACAGACTTGGCGTCAAACCAGGCGATTTGGTCCGGCCTGACCCACAAGGCGTACACAAACGCAGAAGGCAACCCAACATCTGGGCTGCCTTCCGTCGATAAGCCGATCCTTCACGAAGGCTAGTGTGCTATGAAGCCTCGTATCCGGCATTTACCTCGACCTTGTGAGCCGAAAAGGCCGCTAGGACCTCACCCTTCTCCTGTTCGGGCACGCCGAAGTGATCCAGGGACTTGGCGAGTTCTGTCGCGACTTCGTCGAATTCCGCAGGTGATATTTGAAGGTTCCAATGCGCCATCTCGAGGCCCATCGGAGTACTTCCAGGCATCGTGCCCTGGTACTGGAACGGACCGCCCGCTGCAGCGCAGACCCACAGAGTCCGCATGAACTTGAGACCTGGCAGTCTGCCCAACTGCTCCGTGCTCCACGTGTTGAGGGCCGGGTTGGGTGAACCCTGTCCGACCTTCGGGTTCTTCACGACTTCATCGCTGAAATGGTCGACCACTGCGGCGATCGCGAAGACGCCGCCAAGACGCTCGTATAGGGTCTTCTGGCTTTCTTGCATTGTGTTTCGCCCCTTTCTGGACGTGTCCGGCATGAAATACACGCGTGCCGGTTCGTGAGTACACACGGGATTCTTGCCCCTGAATCCCGCCCAGTAACCTCCAGTTCTTCCATGGTGTGCTCTGGAGATCGTGCCCGCCACGAGAATTCTCGGCCCCTACGCAAGAGGCTTTTGAGGATGAAGGAGTCGCCTGAGGCACGGACCGGTGGACGCCTTAGCCCCGCGCGTGCCCGTAAACGGCTCCCTCGTCGTCCAAAGAGCGTCCGCAGGAAGACCCCTCACACCTCACCATGCTAGTCGGCCGGCGCGGGGTACGTGATCACATCCTCCTCGACCTTGGCGAACGGCGTGAGCATATGCCGCCTGGCAGAGGAGGGCCCGATGATGTCGACGACGTCGATCCCTCGAACGAGCAGTGCGTCTGCGATCAGCGAGCGATGGCAACGCCAGGGGACGGCCTCGGCACACATGATCGCCGTGGCGCGCCGCGCGGGCCTCGACGATCGGAGCGTCAAGGGCTTCGGCGAACTCATCCGTCTGCATGTAGTCGGCGTAGGCTCTGAAGCTCTGGTTTCGCCAACCTGAGTTGGGCGAATCGGGACTCGAGTGCCGAAAGCCACCCAGTCCGTTGAGGTGGAGGTAGCGAATGTTGCTGTCCGGCAGGGACCGCTGCAGCGCGAGCATGTCGAACTGCGGGTTGTGTGCGGAATGAGGGACGCTGCGTACATCCGCGACCAGTGTGATTCCGTGCTCGGACAGCAATGCGACGAACTCCGCCGCGGACCGCGTGGAATGGCCGATCGTGTACAGGGCCGAGCTCATCTAGCCTCGCCTCTCGCCGGCCGCTCGGGAAGCCATCAGATAGAAGCTCGCGGCAGAGCGGTGAGGCTTCCACGCCTCGGCGCGCTCGAGTAACTCCTCGCGACTCGCGGGCCGTCCCAGACCCATCATCCTCCCCGCCTCCGCCCGCACGCCTAGATCGTCGACAGCAAGGATGTCAGGCCGCGCCAGCGCGAACATCAGGAACATCTCGGCCGACCACGGCCCCACACCGCGGAGCCGCATCAGCTCGGAAATGGCCTGTTCATCACCAAGCGCCTCGAGCCGCGTGGAATCGAACTCCCCGCTGAGAAACCTGCGGGCGATATCGCGGACATACGAAGACTTCTGGCGGGACAGCCCCGCCTCACGCAGCTCACAATCGTCAGCAGAACCGAGCGCCTCGGGCGTGACCCCAAACGAAGCGGACAGCCTGCCAAAGATCACGCGAGCGGCTCGCTCGGACAACTGCTGGCCGACAATCGAGCGAACGAGCGCGACGAAGGGATCTGACGGAGGCGAAAGGCTCACGGCCCCGACGCGGTCGATCAGCGCGCCGAGCGCCGGATCGGCCTCGGCGAGCGCGGCGGATACGGCGTCATCGGACTCGTAGTGTATCGAAGGGCTCATGCCTTCGAATATGCCCAAGGAACCTTCGGGTAGATGCGGATCGTGCGCGAACCCAAGGGGTTGTTGTGACGACCCGTGAGATGGCCGCTGGCGTCGGCCAAGGGTTTGCCCCGCGGGCAAGTCCGGGAAGAGCCTACCCCGACGGTACGGATTGATGGAGGTGGCGAGATGACTGCGACAGAGGATCTCCGATCAGAGCATGCGGGCGTCGGTCGAATGCTCGGCATCATGGATGCGATGGCTGAACGAATGAGAGCAGGGGTTCGCACGGACGAAGGCGAGGTAGCTGAGGTGATCGAGTTCCTCCGGGTCTTCATCGATCAGTGTCATCACACCAAGGAGGAGCAGCTGCTCTTCCCCGCGCTTCGGACCGCCAACGTCGCCTCTGTCGAGGAGACTCTGGCCATTCTGACGGCAGAGCACGCGCGAGGACGCGAGATCGTGGCTCAGATGGCCGCGGCCGCCGATCGCCTCCCCGACGATGAGGGGGCAGCGGCTGCCGAGCTCGTTCAAGCCATTGCAGAGTACACAAAGCTGCTGAACGCGCACATCCGCCGCGAAGAGAACGACTGCTTCAGCGTCGCGGACCACGAACTGCCGGCGTCGGTTCAAGACGGGCTCAACGAGGGATACGAGCGCATAGAACGTGAAGTCATCGGAGAAGGCCGGCACGAGGCCTTTCACGCCTTGCTCGACCGGCTGTCGCTCGTCTACGCCGGATGACCGTTGGTCGAGAAGTTGGCGGACGCGCCAGCGCATCAGGGTACATGCAGCGTATTAGCGGCGGATCCCGACGAGAGGAGGGCATATCATGCCCTTGGAAGACAGGAACAAGCAGCCCCTGAGAGACGACAACGGCAGTGTCCTGACGTGCACGGTGGAGGACTGCTCCTACAACGAGGAGCTCGAGTGCCTCGCACCGGCGATACACGTGGGTGACACCGATCACCCCGCATGCGACACGTTCACCCGCCAGAAGGACGTTTCGAAGGCTCAGCAGGAGTCGATCGTGTCGGGTTGTGCGGTCGGGGAATGCACGTTCAACAGCGAGATGCAGTGCGGGGCACGCGGAGTCACCATCGATCACCACGCGGAGCATGCGGACTGCGTGACGTTCAGGCCATAGCGAAGCCAAGGGCTCGGCTGCTCTGTGGTCATACGTATGCGGCACCCGGGAGAGACATGAGACCGGGTGCCGCATACGCCATTCCATGGTCATATCGCGTTCAGTCGCGCGAGCGCTTCGACCTCTTCTTGAGCACCTCGACGAGCACGTCAGCCTCGTTGTGCGCTTCGTCCTTCGCGCCGAACAGGATCGTGACGGTCTTCCGATGCCGTTCGATGTCGTCGATCAGGTCGAGCAGTTCCTCATGTGCCTCGAGTTCCTTCACGTACCGTTTCTGGAACTCAGGCCACTTCTCCACCACGTGGCCGTACCACTCGCGAAGCTCGGTCGTTGGCGCGATGCGGCGAAGCCACAGGTCGACATGCGCAGACTCCTCCGACACACCCCGCGGCCACAGGCGGTCCACGAGGATCCGGTAGCCGTCGGCCTCCGAAAACTGCTCGTAGATGCGCTTCAGTTTGATACTCACCGGCCTCACGTCCTTGGATGCATCGCGGGCTACCGGCCGGTCTGCTCGGCGGCACCGTGGGCGCAGTAGTGGTTGTTAGCGAGCTCGTTCTCACCCCACACGGGACAGGCGGCGCAGTTGCACAGGTTGATGAGCTCCAGATCCGTACAGATCGCCTTGCCGGTCGAACAATACATGCCTCCCAAACGCTCGGGCGGCGGAAGTTCATTCTTGCCCTTCGACGCCTCGTAGAGATCCGTGGCGCACTTGCTCTTGGCTTGCACGGGACAGCTCCCGCACCAGCACTTGTCGACGTTCTCCTGCGTGTACGCGACTTCGGGCACCTTCTTCTCCTTTGGTCCGAGCGCCGGCGACCTCGCCGTCTACTTGTCTTTGGTCTATCCAACCACGGTTGTCGCGATCCTCGTCAGGTCCTCCAAGGATGTCACCGAGACATCGGGGTCGCGGCGTCGTTCTGGGCGCTGATATTCAACTTGTCCATATACGGGGACGACCCTTCCCCCGCCGCTCGGAATTCGGTCTGTCCCATTTCAGTCCCCGGAGAAGTGGTTGCCCTGACCGGGCGCCCCGCAAACGGAGACGGAACCAGCTCCCGTGTCGCCGAGGGGAGCCTGAACGGTGACCCCTTGACTCTGCGCAAGGGCTGCACGTTCAGGCAGATCGCTGGCCGTAGGGCTTGTCTGATGAGGCGACGACGCGCTCCGGCCGCGATGCCAACCGTGAGCAGGCATTTTGCCCGTCCGATCGTGCCCTGCGGCATGGTCGCAATCACGAGGGCGCTCCGCGCAAAAGACCCACAAGACGCACTGTTTCGCAGAGCTATTACGACGCCATTACGGCCGAGGCGTTTTGGACATGAGTCAGGGGCCCTTCCGATTCCTCGGAATAGGCCCCTGACCTGCGCTTTTATGGTCGGGCTGACAGGATTTGAACCTGCGGCCCCTTGACCCCCAGTCAAGTGCGCTACCAAACTGCGCCACAGCCCGACATGTAGTTCTAACTGCGGAAACTCTCTTTCAGACCCTCGACCGCGAGCCGTTTCCGGCCTTTAGGGGCGGTACAGGGGCGGTCCTTGCGGATCCGCGTCCCCAGCAGCTTGAGAATAGTACCATTCCTCGGGCGGCTGTGTAGCCCCAAGTTGTCGTCCCCGAGCACGTGAACGCGTCACTCGGCCAGATCGCCGTCGGCGCTGTAATGCACGACCTTCACGTCTTCAACGGTCACGAGTCCGGCCGGGATCATCGCCGACCACACGGCCGCAAGCGCGGTGATGCGCTGCGGCTCGTCGATCACCGTGACCATGACCGGGCAGTCCACCGACATCCGCAGGCCGTGCTTGACGACGTCGCGGCTCGATGCCCCGTAGCCAACCATGCCTCGGAGTGCGGTGGCGCCGGCGCACCCTTGCGTGCGTGCTTGGTCGATGAGTGCCTGGTAGAGCGGCTTGTCGCCGTAGGCCATGTCTTCGCCCACGTAGGCGCTGAGTCGTTTGGCGGGGCCTTCGAGTCCGTGCGTCATGATGCGTCCTTCCTGTCGGCACCGCGCGCTGTCGCGGCCTTCCATGCGTCTGGACCGATTGTGTCCCACAACGTGCGCGCGATTGCCGTCTTTGAGAGAATCGGCAGCTCAACGGTTCCACCCGCCGAGACGAACCAGACCCTGTTTGCGTCGGCACCGAAACCCAGTCCCGGCTCCGAGACATCGTTCGCGACGACCAGATCGAGACTCTTCGCGGTGAGCTTTCCCTGCGCTGCAGCGAGCACGTCGCATGTCTCGGCAGCGAAACCGACGAGCAACCGCTCCCCCTTCGTCGAGCCGAGCTCGGCGAGGATGTCGGTGGTGCGCTCGAGTTCGAGGGTGAACGATGCTGCGTCCTTCTTCTGCTTGTGTTCTGCGGCCATGGCGGGCCGGAAGTCGGCCACGGCGGCCGTCGCAACGACCGCGTCTGCGTACTCGAACGCCGCCAGCACCGCCTGGTGCATCTGCGCGGCGGTCTGGACGCGCACGGTGTCGACGCCGAACGGGTCCGGCAGCTCGGTCGGCCCGGTCACCAGCGTCACCGAAGCTCCGCGGCGTGAGGCCTCCTCGGCGATGGCGTAGCCGGTCTTGCCGCTGCTGCGGTTGCCGATGTAGCGCACCGGATCGATCGGCTCCTGCGTGCCGCCCGCGGTCACCAGCACTCGCACGCCCGCGAGGTCGCGCGACCTGTTCGCTTCGGCCAGCACCGCCTCGGCGATCGCGTCGACCGCCGCCAGGCGGCCCTCGCCCACGTCGCCGCAAGCGAGCTCGCCGGTCTCGGGCTCGACGATCACGGCGCCGCGCGAGCGCAGCTTCTCGACCGCCTCACGCGTCGGCTCGGCGCGCCACATGTGGACGTTCATCGCCGGCGCGAGCACCAGAGGCGCTTCGGTCGCGAGCGCGCTCGTCGACAGCAGATCGTCGGCGCGTCCCGCCGCGAGCTTGGCGAGCGTGTTGGCGGTGGCAGGCGCGACCACGAAGACGTCGGCCTCCGCGGCGAGCGAGATGTGATGCACCTGCGCCTCGGCTTCATCCCACAGCCCGATCGCGACCGGTTCGCCGGTCAGCGCGCAAAAGGTCGTCGGGCCGACGAACTTCGTCGCGGACTCGGTCATCACGACCTTGACGCGGCAGCCCGCGCGCATGAGCGCGCGCGCCAGTTCGCACGACTTGTAGGCGGCGATGCAGCCGGTGACGCCGAGGACGACGACGGGTTTCTCGGATGGTGTGTTCATGCGTACCAGTATCGCATGAGCGTGCTAGCCTCTACGCCGGTGGCCGAGACTGCGCCGCCGCTCGGGTACAAACCCCGCAACACACGCGGCCGAGAATGGCTGCGTCCCACAGCGAAAGGACGGTTCCATGGAGCAGCGTGCTCCCTACGGCCGGGAAGTCCGGATCCGCATAGGCGGGCCCGCGGGTTTCGGGATCAAGGCCGCCGGCGCGACGCTCGCACGCTTGTTCGCGCGCGCCGGCTACCACGTTTTCGACCTCACCGAGTACCCGTCACTCATCAAAGGCGGCCACAACACCTACCACCTGCGCGTGAGCGAGGACGAGATCTTCAGCCACGTGCTGCCCGTCGACATCCTCGTCGCCCTCGACGCCGACACCGTAGGTCTGCACCTCGCTGAGCTCACGCACGGCGGCGCGGTCGTCTTCGACCCGCACGACATCGCCGCCGACGCGATCGAGCTGGGAGAACGCTCGGGCGATCTGTGCCTCATCCCCGTGGCGCTCACCGACATCGTCCACGAAGCCGGCGGCGTCCGCGTCATGCGCAACGTGGCCGCACTGGGCGCCGTGCTCGGTCACATGGAGTTTCCGCTCGACGGCCTGCTCGAGTCGCTGCGACACCAGTTCGCGAAGAAGGACCCCGAGATCACCGAGCAAAATATCGCCGTCGCGACCGCCGGATACCAGGCCGCCGAAGAGGCGAAGTGCGACTTCCCCTACAAGCTCGGCGTCATAGAGGTGGCACAGGGAGCGCCGCCCGCCATTCTCCTCGACGGCAACCAGGCGCTCTCGATCGGAGCGCTCGCCGGCGGCCTGGGCTTCTACGCCGCGTACCCGATGACGCCCGCGTCGTCGATCCTGTCCTACATGGCGGCCCACGCCGAAAGCGAGGACTTCGTCGTCAAGCACACCGAAGACGAGATCGCTGCTATCAACATGTGCATCGGCGCCGCGTTTGGCGGCACGCGAGCGATGTGCTGCACGAGCGGCGGCGGCTTCTCGCTCATGGTCGAGGGTCTCGGCTTCGCGGGTGTGAGCGAGTCCGCGATCGTCGTCGGTCTGCTCACCAGGCCGGGACCGGCGACAGGCCTGCCCACGTGGACCGAGCAGTCCGACTTGCGGTTCGCCATCCACGCCGCGCAGGGCGAGTTCCCTCGCGTGGTCCTGGCCCCAGGCGACCATGCCGAGGCTTTCGAGTTCGCATGGCGCGCGTTCAACCTCGCCGACCAGCTGCAGACCCCGGTCATCCTTCTCGGCGACACGTACCTCTCGGACAACAAGCAGACACTGCCCCCCTTCGACGTGTCGGAGGTGTGCATCGATCGCGGCGAGCTGCAAGCCACCGGCGAAGTGAGCGACTACGCCCGCTACCGCGTCACCGAGTCCGGCGTCTCGCCGCGCGTGCTCCCAGGCGTGCGCGGTGCCGAGCAGATCGTGAACTCCTACGAGCACGACGAGCACGGCTGGGGCTCGCCCGGCGAGGAGCCGTTAAACCGCGTGGCCCAGAACGCGAAGCGGCTGCGCAAGCTGCGGCTTGCTGCCACCCTCGTGCCCGAGCCGCGCGAGTACGGGCCGAGCGAGGCCGACGTCTCCTTCCTGCTCTTCGGCTCGACCAAGATGCCAGTCCGAGAGGCGATGAAGTGGCTCGAGTCCGAAGGCATCTCATGCAACATGCTTCAAATCACGACCCTCTCGCCGTTTCCTGCCCAGCCGGTCTTCGAGTTCATGGAGCGTGCGAAGCGGACGTTCGTCGTCGAAGGTAACGCGACCGGCCAGCTCGAAGGGCTCATCCGGGAGTACTGCATGCGCGAGGTGAGCCACCGGATCAACCGGTTCGACGGCAGGCCCTTCTCTCCGGAGCAGATCTACACCACAACCCACCTCCTCCTCGGCGATAAGCACGATGCGCTCGTCGATGGATCCGATTCGGACGAAGGAGACCGCTGATGCCGGCGCCCGAGGAGTTCAAGACCAGGCTGAAGCCCACGTGGTGCCCTGCCTGCGGTAACTACGGGATGTCGGAAGCGCTCAAGCGCGCGCTGTCACAACTGGGCTGGGAGAAGCACGAGTTCAGCATCGTGTGGGGGATCGGCTGCCACGGCAACGGCGCCGACTTCCACCACGTGGCGGGCATGCACACGCTCCACGGACGCGCCTTGCCCCCGGCGACGGCGCTCAGGTTCACGCGTCCCGACCTCAAGGTCATCGTCGAGATGGGTGACGGGGACTGCTACGGCATCGGGATGGGCCACTTCATGCATACGATCCGGCGCAACCCCGACGTGACGGCCATCGTCCACGACAACCAGATATACGGCCTCACGACCGGCCAGGCCTCGCCCACAACCGACCACCTCATGCGCACCGTCTCGACACCACAAGGCGTGATCGAGCAGCCGGTCAACCCGCTCGGCCTCGCCCTCGCCGAGCAGGCCACCTTCGTGGCGCGGGGTTTCGCCGGCGACATCGAACACCTGACCGACCTCTACGTACAAGCGTTCCAGCACAAGGGCTTCGCGCTAGTGGACGTCTTCCAGCCCTGCGTCACCTGGAACAAGCTCAACACCGCCGCATGGTTCAAGGAGCGCGTCTACAAGCTGGAGGAGAGCGGCTGGGACAGTGGCGACCGTAATGCAGCGCTCGCGCTTTCGATGACGAGCTACCACGAGCTGACCTGCGCGCCGGACGAATGCCGCGTCCCTATCGGCGTGTACTACAAGAACGAAGGCACTCCCACCTACGAAGACGCACTGGCGGCGACGCAGACTCCGGGATGGAAGCGCGCGGAGGCCCCGAGGGACATCTCTCGACTTCTCGCAGAGCAGCAGTGACGGGATGACCGTGCGGGCTTGCAGCTAGCCCGTCGGTGCCGGTTGGACGGGCTGCTTTTCCTGCGTGGCGACGGGGCCTTGCAGCCCCTTGATCATCCGCACGAACGTGGCGGCGACGTCCGGATCGAACTGCGTGCCCGCGGCGCGCTCGACCTCCTCGAGCGCGCCGCGAAGCGACCGGGCCGGTCGCCACGAGCGCGATGCGGTCATCGCTTCGAAGGCGTCGCAGACGGACAGCACGCGCGCCTCGAGGGGGATCTGCGGTCCGCGAAGGCCATCCGGATAGCCGGTGCCGTCCCACCACTCGTGATGATGCCGCACGGTCGGGAGTACCTCGTCGAGCTGCGCCGGCGCTAGGATCCGCTCGCCGAGAACGGGATGCTCCTCGACCTGTCGGCGTTCTTCAGCGGTCAGCAGGCCGGGCTTGAGCAGCACCTCGTCGCGGATCGCGATCTTGCCGACGTCGTGCATCTGCGCCGCCAGGCCGATGACCCGGATCCTCTCAGGAGGGAGCCCCAGCACCTCGGCCAGAGATGTCGCGAGCTCGCCGACGTTCTCGGAGTGGTGCCGTGTGTCCGGGTCCCGCGCATCGACGGCGGCCGCGAGCGAGCGCACGATCGCGCGGTGCGAGCGGCCACGAACGCGCGCGAGACGCTCGACCGGGTCGACGCTGCCAACGAGTTCGTCGTCGTAGACGACCGGCACGGGGATCTCGGCGGCACGGGCGAGCTGCTGAGCGGCCACCGCGTGCGCGAGCACCTGATCGGCAGTCGAGCCGTGACGCGGATAGAACGCGATGCCCACGCTGAGACTCACGGTCTCGGACGGCAGAACAAGCGCCTGGACGACAGCTCGTTGAGCGCGCCGCGCGAAAGCCACGACGTCATTGGGAAGCATGTCGGTCATGATCACGGCGAACTCGTCGCTGCCGGTGCGGCACACAGTGGCGTGAGGGCCCACGTTGGCAGTGATGAGGTCGGCTACCTGCCGAAGCACCGAGTCGCCGCGTTCGTGACCCCAAATCGTGTTGACGCGGTGGAAGTCGTCGATGTCGAAGATCGCGATCGCCGGCTCGACCGCGCTCGCATCGGCCTCGGTGAACTCCTCGGCGAGGCGGCTGTAGAGGTAGCGGTGGTTGTACGCGCCCGAGACCGGGTCGGTTGAGGCCAATCCGGTGAGCCGAAGTCGCTCGATGTTGCTGAGCCACGAACGCGCGATCAGCGCCACGGCGAGCACCACGGTCAGCGCCAGGACGAAAGCTCCCTCGGGCGACGGACCGACCTGCAGAGACGCGAGCCCCATCAGGGGAAGCGCAAGCGCAAGCAGGACCGGGTAGGCAGCCGGCAACCACCGCGGCCGGATCCTCGGGATCGGCACCCGCTCGTCCAAGAGTGTCGTGCGCACGGTGGCCCGGTACACCATCGCCATAAAGAGCAAGTAGAAGCCCAGACCGAACAGGTTGTCGAGAATCGTGCTCTCGGCGGGATACGGGACTCTGAGCAGCTGCGCGTACCAGAACGGCTCGAACAGAAGCCCGACTCCGTAGAAGCACAGTGCCCCGACGAGCAGCCGCTCGCACGCTCGCCAGCGATACGATCTCCAGCCAAGAACCATCGAAGCCGACTGGATGAGAAGGGTGACTCCGACCACGGGATACAAGGACGTGACCGCGGCTGCGTGCCAGCCAGCGGCGGGATCGTCTCGGAAGAGCGGAAGCATGATCCACCAGTAGACGCCCGCCGTGGCGACGGTCATCGTCATTACGGCGTCGACGAGCATGCGCGTCCGAGTGACCAGCGTCATCTCGCCATACGCTGACATCGTGGCGACGATCCAGAAGAAGGCCAGGATCGCCCCGAGTTGAAGAACCTCGAAGAAGGCCGGAAGCCGTGGTCCGCGCGGGTCGACCGCGTACAGATACCATGTGAGGTAGCCCTGGCTGGCGAGCAACATCCCGCTTGCGGCTGCGACCAGGCCCATGACGCGGCTGTCCATACCTTTGATGCGGGTCATCATCGCCGAGGACGTGGCGAACGTCAGCAACAACGGCAGCAGGTAGGTCACCATGCTCCCGTAGAGCTGGCGCCGGGCGGCGGAGATCGGCGCGAGTGTGATCACCTCACCCGCGATCACGATGGCCACGAAGCCGAACCATCCGACCGTTCGCCACAACCGTGCTGCGGGGTGCATGGAGAGTGTGGCCGCGGTCGTCACGATGCGGCCCGTTCGTCGGACCAGCCCAGCGAGGAGGTGCGACCGACCACCAAGATGAAGCGCTCGGCCAGCTCGGGATCGAAGCGCGTTCCAATCTGGTGATCGATCTCCTGGAGCGCTGCGCTCTTCGACATCTTCGAGCCGCCGCGTCTGCCCGACGTCATGCCATCGTAAGCATCCGCCAGAGCGATCATTCGGGCCTCGAGTGGGATCGCCTCACCGGTCAGCCCGTCGGGATAGCCACTGCCGTCCCACCATTCGTGGTGGCCGCGCACCCACGAGGGCAACCCCTCGATGCCGAGCGACTCAACGAGCTGCTCGCCGATGACGGAGTGCTCCTGCGCCTCGACAGAGTCCCGGGCGCCGGGCCGAAACGCGGGCGTTGTCGCGTCCGGCATCGCAATCGCTCCTACGTCGTGAAGCATTGCGGCGATCTCGACAGCCCTCGTGCGTCCGTGATCGAAGCCGATCTCCTCGGCGAGAAGGACGGCCAGTGCGGCGAGGTTGTGCGAGTGATAGCGGTTGCGCGCGTCGCGTGCATCGGCGGCGGCTGCGAGCGCGCGGGCAACGCCGAGGTAGGACTGCTCTTCCCTCAGGCGCATACGTTCCTCGATATTCAATGCGCGAACGATCTGCTGGTCATAAGCGACGACATGCCCTTTGCCGTGGTACTTCGCCCACTCCTGCGCAGCGTCGGCGCGACGGAAGAGCTCCTCTTTCGGAGTATCGAACGTCTCGACCGGGACCACGCCGATAGAGGCCGACATCCGCATCCCGGGAGCCGGCCTGACGACCTCGATCGCACAGAGCAGCTGGGTCGCGAACGCGTGCGACTCGGCCTTCCCGATACCCGTGCCGATCACGGCGAATTCGTCACCGGTCAGCCGAAAGACGCTTGCCGCGCGTCCTCCCACGAGTTCGAGCGCGTCGACTATCGTGCGCAGGGCGAGGTCGCCCTCCGTGTGTCCCAACATCGCGTTGACCCGAGAGAAGCCGTCGAGGTCGATGACGACGAGCGTGAACGGGGTCCCTCGGCGGCGACCCGTCAGAATGCGTTCTTCGCACGCGTCCTGGAACGCGCGATAGTTGTAGGCGCCGGTGACAGGATCGATTGAGGACGCGTTCTTCAAGATGCCGGCCTCGCTCGTCGCGAAACCCGTGCGCGCGACGAGCGCGAAGATGGCGATACTCGCGAGCGCGACGTAGAGTACTCGCTCCGCCGAGCCGAACGGGGCGTGATACGCCCACCAGCCGGTTACACCAGCAGCGGTGAGCACGACCGCCGGCACAGCGGTGGAGATCCACACGCTGTCGCCGCTCGACAAGCGGCCCATTGTGGTGCGCCAGCCGCGATCGGCGATCCGCAGGCGCGTGAGCACGGCCAGCATGATGAGGATGTAGCTCACAAGGAAGATGCTGCTCACGAGCACGTCGATCAGGCCAGGGCCGGCACCCCTGTCGCCCGCCTGCCACACGGGCCACAGCGCCATCCCAAGAGCGAAGATCGACAACGCGGGCGCGAGTAAGGCGACGACGCCACGGTCATAGGCTGCCCGCGTGTCCCTGGTGAGCCACAGCACCCCGCCGAGGATCCCGACTCCGAGGAACGAGTAAGACGCCCAACGCAGACCGACCTGCCATGGCGTGGCGGGACCGCCCAGAATCCGCACCCAGACGTGGTACAGGAGAAGCACCACGACAGATGACGACGCCACGACGTCTGCGATAGACCGGTACATGGCCGACTGCGGCAGTCGATCGACACCCACCGCGACGCCGATTGCGGCGACGACGAAGAGCGCGGCGACGGCGTTCAGGATGTCGTATGCCGAGAATGCGGACGGCCCTGCCGGCGAGACGAACACCTGGTACGCCGAGAAATAGACCTCGGCCGACAGCACGAACGCCAACCCCGATCCGAGCAACGCCCATCCGCGGCGCTCGGCTCCGGCGGGCGCGATGACTAAAACGCCCGCCCCGGCGACCACCGCGACCGTGAGCGGGAGCAGGAAGACCAACTGCCGAACCACGAGCGCCGCGTGGCCGGGCGTGAAGTAAAGAATGACGAATGCGGCAAGCACAAGCGGTGCCGCCACCCAACCGATGATCCAAAGGTAGCGAATCAGGCCCTGTGTGCCTCTGGACGGACTCGACATTGACGTCCTCTGTGTATTCGCACGCCGACGAAAAATATGGCGCGAAACCGTGTCGACGGGACGCTTATGCGATCCCTTCACTATTCTAGCGGATGGACGGACGCATTCGGCGTACGGACGGCCCGCAATGGCATCGCAATCCTCTCTCGGGCGTGGCCGAGGATGGACCGCAGGCGTGGGCTATATCAAGCCGAGCGCCTGGCCTGCCTCCGAGAACGCAGCGAGAACGAGCGCGATGTCCTCGTCTGTGTGAGTCGCCATGAGGCACGTCCGCAGACGGTCGCTGCCCTTCGGGACCGCCGGGTGAACGATCGGGCACACGAACACCCCCCGGTCGAAGAGCATGCGCGTGAGGTCCATCGTCTTGCTCTCGTCGCCCACGAGCACCGGCACCACGCACGTCGTCGAGTCCATCGTGTCCCACCCTTGAGCCTTCAGCCCGTCGGCGTAGAGTTCCTGGATGCGATGCAGCTCCGTCACGCGCCACGGTTCGTCCTCGATTACGTCGAACGCCTCGAGAGCCGCCGCCGTCGAAGCCGGGGGCAGAGCCGCCGAGAAGATGAACGGCCGCGACATGTGCTTCTGGTAGTCGACGATGTCGGCGCTCGCGGCCAGGTAACCGCCCACGCTAGGAATCGACTTCGACAAGGTGCCCATCTTCAAGTCGATCGAGCCGACCATGTCGAAATGCTCCTCGATACCGTGTCCCGTCGCGCCGAGCGCTCCGATCGAGTGTGCCTCGTCGACCATGAGCCTAGCGCCATACCGTTCGCACAGGGCCTTGGTCGCCGGCAGGTCCATGACGTCGCCGTCCATGGAGAAGACGGAGTCGGCGATCACGAGAATCGTCGCTGTCGAACCGCCCTCACGCGCGGAGCGCAGCAGCTTCTCCAGGTGATTCATGTCGTTGTGCCGATACGTGCGCCACTTCGCACCCGAAAGCAGCGCGCCGTCGACGATCGAGGCATGGTCGAGCTTGTCCATGAGAATGAGGTCGCCCGGGCCGGTAAGACCTGTGACGATCGCGATGTTGGTCACGTAGCCGCTCGAGTACACGCACGCGTCCTCGCGTTGAGCGAACTGTGCGATGCGAGCTTCAAGGCGCTCGTGCAGATCGTTCGTTCCGGTGAGCAGGCGCACGCCGCCGGCGCCTGTGCCGTACGTTTCCACGGCCGCGATCGCCGCACGATCAATTCTCGGATGGCCGATCAGCCCGAGGTAGCTGTATGACGCGAGCATGATCATCTCGCGGCCGTCAGCCATCTGGACTCGGTGGTTGACCGGACCCACGGTGGGCTGGAGATAGAAGTAGCGATTCGCGCCCTTCACCGTTGCCCTGCGCTCCACAAAACCTTCAAGTCGAGCGTCGATTCCATCGCGCATAACGGCGGTGTCAAGCATGGGTGAACCCCCTCGGATCCGATGAACGGATCGGATATGCATGTGTACAAAGTTGTGCACATGATATCACTCAGCCTGGGATCGGAGCGCTGATGCGTGGCCGCTCCTACTGCGGTCCGCTCGGCCTCTCGAGCATCCCCGAGGTGATCACCGACCGGAATCCGTCGAGCGGAACCTTGGAGTCCCAGTTGCCGGTCATCTTCGCGACGCCGTAGATCGACAGCCACAACCCCACCACCAGCAGCGGCCATACCCACGGAGCGATGCGCGCGTGACCAAGCGCCTTGGCCTCAAGGCACCCGTCGACCGGGCAGTTCTTCACGCAGGTCATGCAGCCGTCGCACTCGGTGTTGCGTACGGTATGAGTCATGTTGGGCCGGCAGAACGCGTGACAGACCTTCGCGCACTTGCCGCACTGGATGCAGGTGTCCTCATCGCGCGTCACCGACGTCGGCGAGAGCGCTCCCGCCGCCGCGTACAGGCCCCCGAGCGGACACACGTACCGGCACCATACAGGTCCGATCAGCGCGGACACCACGCCCACGATGAGCACGATGAGCAGGTAGATGGGCTGGATCATGATGCCCAGGATCTTGAGGTCGGCGATCCACATGAACGGCAGCGTCCGAAAGTCGATCGCCGTCGAGAGTGGGAGTGTGACCAGCAGCGCGACGAATGCCGCACCCAGCACGAACTTCAGCGCGCGCCCGGTCATGTCGAGCCACCCCGGCAGGCGGAAGTTGCGACCGAAAAGACGACGCCCCGCCGCCGAGAAACCCTCCCAGACCGTCCCGACGGGACAGATCCAACCGCAGAAGCCGCGCCGGAGCAGGATCGACGTCGCGAACGCCCCGATGATGATGATGGGACCCGCAGGCAGCAAAACGTCCCAACCCCCGCCGCGCATCCACGCAAATAGGCTCATGAAGTGACCGATCGGCAGCAGCCCGGCGGGCGACTCGGGGCGATGCACGAACGGGCCGCTTCCCTTCGCCCACGCGGCGAACCGGAACAGTTGCACGCAGGAGATGACGAAGAGTGCGAGGAACATGTTCTTCACGAACCACCTGCCGGTGACGACGTTGCGCACTCGTAGCAGGTCAAACCCGCCGCGTGGCGCGTGGTCGGACGTATCGGCAGGAGCGGCGTTTTCGACCGGCGGGCTATCGGGCACGGTACGTTCCTTTCGGGGTGGGCGTGCGGCTGCCGGCCGCGCACAGAGGCGGTGTATCCTGCTAGGCATCGCAAGGAACATGCCGAGAAGGGCCGTCTGATGCCGAATGTGGTCATGGTCATCGCCCCGAACGTCTTTCGGGACGAAGAGTATGCGGAGCCCAAACGCGTGCTGGAATCGAGGGGCGCGACGATCGTCACCGCGAGCGTTGCACCGGGCGAGTGTATCGGAAAACTCGGGTTGCGTGCCGAGGCGAGTATCTCCGTTGCCGAGGCGTCGAATCGGGAGTGGGATGCCACCGTATTCGTGGGCGGCGCTGGCGCGTCGGTCTTCTTCGACGACCCGAGTGCTCACGTGCTTGCGCGGCACGCGGCGGAGTCCGGATCGGTGCTCGCCGCCATCTGCGTCGCACCGTCGACGCTTGCTCACGCAGGGCTTCTCGACGGCGTGAAGGCCACAGCATTTCCGTCGCAGAGAGACGATCTGATCGCACACGGCGCCGTGTGGACCGGAGACAGCGTCACGGTCGATGGACGCCTCGTCACCGGCAACGGCCCCGAAGCCGCCGTCGAGTTCGCCGAGAAGATCGCCGATCTTCTCGGCTTGGTCCCGTCACCCGATTTCAAGAGATGAAGGAGCGAACATGAACTTCTACCGGTGCCGCATCTGCGGCGAGACCTACCTTGGGACTGAACCGCCGAGTCGTTGCCCGTTTTGCGGCGTCACGCACGACTTCTTCGTGCTCGCACCCGAGTACGTCAACGACGGCGCGGCAGACCTGACCGCCGACGAGCGCGCCGATGTCGAACGAGCGGTCGAGCTCGAGCGGGGCAATGCTCGCTTCTACCGCGCCCTCGGAACGCGCCGCGACAACGCGCCGCTCGCGAGCGGGTTCAAGCGACTCGCCTCGGTCGAAGCCGAGCACTGCTCGGTGTTCTCGAAGCTCCTCGGCGTGCCCAAGCCCGGCGACCTGCTCGAGCCTGCCGACGGCGCGGGGGATTGGTGTGAGAGCGTCGCGGAATCGCTGGCCCGGGAGACCCGTGCCGCGGCCTTCTACGCCGAAGCGGCGGCGCGCGCTTCGAACCCGCGGCTGGTCGAGGTGCTCGCGGCCGTGAGTGCGGTCGAACGCGATCACATCAAGCTCGACGCCATCGCGGCTCAGATCGCCGGCTGTTAGCTCGCGACTTTCGGGAGCTCAGACCCCCGCAACCTCGTGGAAGATGGCCGCGAATGCAGGCGCCAGGCGCTCGAACGTGAACGGCTCGGCGATGGCGCGGGCGCTGCCCAGCGGCGGCCGCTCGACGATGAGCGCGCGCAACTGATCGACGAGATCGTCTTGCGTCGTGTAGCGCATGCTCGCCGGGTAGAGCTCCGGGTACGCGAGGCGGTCGGGCACGAGCGGGCGGCAGCCTGCGTATGCCGCCTCGATCATCGCGAGGCCGAAGAACTCGTTGTCGGCCGTGGACACGGCGACGTCCGCACTCGCGAGCAGCCGCGCGTACTCCGCGGGCGATTCCGGCTCGCCGAGGTGCACGAGCCGCTCGCCCAATACCTTCTCGGCCGAGAGGATCGCGTCCGGCACGTCTCGGAAGGCCTGGCCCGCGACGGCGACCTCGAAGTCGAGCCCCTCCCCCGCCAGCTGCGCAACGGCTGAGAAGAACGCCTCGGGATTCTTGTCGTGCTCCCAGCGGTGAGGCCACACGATTCGGCAGCGCTTGCCCCGCGTGGGCCGCTCGGCGTCAAACGGCGCCGGATCGAAGGGCGGCGCGAGCACGCGGGACTTGCTCGCGATCGCCTCCGCGAGGCCACGCGGCTGGTGGTCAGGGAACTCGCCGATAAACCCGGGGATCTCGGCGAGGAAGCCCTCGAGGTTCCAGCGCGAGTTGAAGAGGCAGCATTCCGCGGACAGCGCGCTCGTGATGTTGGTGAGCGGGAACTGGAAGTCCCATTCGGCGGTATGGCGGTTGGGGTAGACGAGCTGGTTCTCGTGGAAGTACACGATCGCCGGCACCGCGGAGAGCTCGGGCCCTGCCAGCCCGCGGAATTCGGCGAGGTTTACGAAGGTCGACGCGAAGACGAGGTCGAACGGCGGCCGACCTTCCGGCGCACGCTCGGCGAGTTCGCGGGCCCGCTGCGCCATCGTGATCGCGGCCCCTCGCATCCGCCACTTCCACTTGCGGGCGGGAAGCGTCAGAAGCGTCCACTTCGCGTCGACCCTCTCCGCGAGTCCGTGCAGCACGGCGCGGTGGCTGCCGCCGTAGTAGGGCTCGAGCGCGAGGATGCGAAGGCGCGTCACGGCGCGACCGTCTCAGAGTGCACCGTCGGCCACTGGGAGGGCGGCCGGTACGACACGCTGGTGAAGTCGCGCCACGTCATGGCCGCGATCGCGTCGGCGACCATGCGCTCGTGCGGCAGCGCGTTCCACGCCTCGAGGACGGCGTGGAGCTTCGCGTGCGTCTCGGGAGTGCGCGGCATGAACAGAGTGCAGCAGTCTGCATGTTCCTGGATCGAGAGCTCGTAGGTACCGATGCGCTTGGCGTCCGCGATGATTTCGAGCTTGTCGCTGCCGATGAGCGGCCTCAAGACCGGCATTGTCGCTGCCTCGTCGACGGCCACGATGTTATCGAGCGTCTGCGAGGCCACCTGCCCGAGCGACTCGCCGGTCACAAGCGCCTTCGCCCGCTCGACGCGCGCGATCTTCTCGGCGACGCGGATCATGAGGCGGCGGTACAGCAGCACTCGCAAGTCCGGCGGGCTCGCGAGCGAGATCTCCTTCTGCAGGTCGCCGAAGGGCACGATGTAGATGCGGCCAAGTCCGCCGGTCAGCGTCAACTGCTGCCCAAGTTCGACGACGAGGCGCTGGGAGAGGTCGTTTGTCTGCGGTACTCCGGAGAAGTGCACGCCCACAGCAACGGCGCCGCGGCGCATCATCCTCCACGTCGCAACCGGCGAATCGATCCCCGCCGAGAGGAGCGACACGATCTTGCCGGACATGCCCACAGGCAATCCCCCGACACCTGCCACCCGTCGAGTCGAAACATAGACGTCGCCTTGGACGACATCGATGCGGACCTTCACGTCCGGCTTCGAAAGGTTGACGCCCGCGCCGGTCTCGGCACCCAGAAACGCGCCCACGAGCCGGTTCGTCTCCATGCTCGTGACGGGATAGTCGGTGTTCGAGCGGTGCGAATCGACGGCGAACGTGGAGAACGCTCCAACTTCCCGGATGGACGCGAGCGCTGCCTGTTCGATCTCAGGCTGCGTGCGCCCGGTGCGAAACGCGGGTGAGACGAACGCGACGCCGGGAACTGCGGCGATGCGCTCCGCCACTTCGTAGACCCGTTCGGCCTCTCGCACGCGAACAGCGACCCTCGAGATGACGCGCTCGATGCGGCCTACAGGAAGACCGACGAGCGCCGCCTCAAGGTTGTCTCGAAGTCGGCGCTCGAACTGTGCGCGATTCCGGCCTTTGAGGCCGATCTCGGCGTAATGAATGAGGCAGACGCGCTCGGACACAGGCGCCGCCTCGCTACTTGTGGCTGTCCTTCGGCCGCTCGTAGGAGATGTCTCCGTTGGCGATCTCTTCGAGTGCAAGAGACAGCGGCTTGGTGCTGGTGAGCTTGGCGATCTCGCTCGTAGGCATCGTGAGAAGCGCCTGATCGCGGACGCCGTGGATCATGCCATTGATCTGGCGGCCGCGCTTGGCGGCGATGATACACAGCGTGTATTTCGAGTCGACCTTCGAGAGCAGATCGTCGATCGGGGGGTTGATGACAGACATATCCTCAGGCTTCCTGTCGGTCGGCGTAGGAATCGATGATCGCGACAAGCTCGCCGACGGCGCGCGGCACGTCGTCGTTTTGTACCACATGGTCGTACTTCCCCACAAGCTTGAGCTCGCGTTTCGCCGTCGCCAGCCGAGTCTCGACCTGCGCCTTCGTCTCGCTGCCACGGCCTACAAGCCGTCGCTGCAACTCCTCCAAAGACGGCGGCATGATGAACACGAGAACCGACTCCGGGAGATACGACTTCACTTGAAAGGCGCCTTGGGGGTCGATTTCGAGAATGACCTGACGGCCAGCCGCGATCATCGATTCCACCGCCATCCGGGGCGTTCCATACCGGTTCCCGTGAACTTGCGCCCATTCGAGAAGACCGTCACTCGCGGCAAGGCGCTCGAACTCATCAGAAGATACGAACAGGTAGTCCCGTCCCTCGACCTCCCTCGGTCGAGGGACGCGCGTGGTCACGGAGACCGAGACCCATGCGTCGGTAACGCGGTCCGAGAGCTCCCGGACCAACGTTCCCTTACCGGCGCCTGACGGGCCGGAGATGATGAACAGATTCCCTTTTCGCATGCGTTGCGGTGCCGCTACTCCCTCACGAACGTCGCGGCGGTGCAGCGCCAGCTAGCCCAGGCGAGCGAGCAACTGCTCGCGCTGACGGGCGCCAAGGCCCTGCACCCGGCGGCTCTCGGAAATCTCGAGCTCGGTCATTATCTTCTCGGCCTTGGCCTTGCCGTAGCCCGGAAGCGACTCGAGCAGCGTCGAGACCTTCATACGGGCGACGACCGGATCGGCGCTCTTCGCCATAACCGCGGCGAACGTGACCTTACCGGCCTTGATGTCCGCACGCAGAGCGGCCCGCTTCTGACGCGCCTCCGCTGCCTTCTTCAGCGCAGCCTGACGATCCGCATCGGACAGGTTCGGAAGTGCCATGGTTCCTCCTAGTCACATGCCATGTCGAACAAAGTGGTCCCCGCCACCGACGTTCATGTGTTGGCAGATCGGTGGCGTGTGACCCCCCAACGCACCGTTATGCTACGCCTGACCTGCGGCGATGCCAAGCACCGTCATGAAAGTCGACGACTTCCCGGAGAGTAGACCGGAACGTTGCTCGCACATAGGCCACACGAATCGGGCTCCCAAGACTCAACCTCGAGTTTAAGGAGAGGCCAGAAGGCGTCATCGAACTTCTTGGGGCCTCCGCGATCGATGAGGGACACCACCCCAACGACGTCGCCACCAGCGCTTTCGACGAGTTTCACCACCTCATCAACGCTCCCACCTGTGGTGACAACGTCCTCTACCACCAAGACTCGAGCGTTCTCCGGAACGTCGAACGCCCGGCGGAACACCATCGCCCCGTGCTCCCGTTCACTGAAGATGAACTTGACCCCCAGAGCCTGCGCCACAGCGAATCCGATGATGAGCCCGCCGACGGCGGGGGCGGCAACAAGATTGATGTCGAGACCTGCGGGAAGTCGGTCGACGGCAGTTCTGGCGAGCTCTGTCGTCAATGCCGGGTCCTCAAGGATGCGTGCGCACTGGACGTAGCTTCCGGAATGCCGTCCGCTCGTGAGGACGAAGTGTCCTTCTCGGACCGCGCATGAGTCTTTCAGTGCCTGCAGGATCTGCACGTCTGTCATGGGCATCAGCGGTTCTCTCCCTGTATCTCGGCGATGATTCTGTCGGCTGCTTCGGCGGGGTTCGGCGCAGCGGTTATGGGCCGGCCGATCACGAGGTGGCTCGCACCTGCCGCAAGCGCGGACAGCGGCGTCGCGATGCGCGACTGATCATCTGCATCGCTCCATGCAGGCCGCACACCGGGTGTGACGACTATGGCCTCGTCGCCGAGAAGCTCGCGCATCACGGCCGCCTCGCGCGGCGAGCATACAACGCCGTCGACGCCCGCGCGGACCGCAAGCCGCCCGAGGAGCGAGACCTGCTCGGCCGGGGTGCGCTGAACGCCAATCTGGGCCAAGCCTTCCCCGGAGGTGCTCGTCAGAACGGTGACGGCCAGTACGGCCGGTGCAAGCTCCCCGACCTCCTCGGCGGTTCTGCGCGAAGCCTCGACGGCGGCGCGCATCATCGCTTCCCCACCGGACGCATGCACGGTGAACATGCCAGCGCCCAGCTTCGCGATCGCTGACGCGGCGCCCGCGACCTGGTGCGGAATGTCGTGCAGCTTCAGATCGATGAATACGTTGAATCCGAGTTCGCGCAGCCGGGCGACAATGTCGGGGCCTTCTGCGTAAAACAGCGTCATGCCGACCTTGAGCCAGCTCACGCGTCCGCGCAACGAGTGCGCGAGCGCAAGCGCCTCTTCGGCATCGCAATCGAGCGCAACGATGATGCGGTCATCCAAGGCCATGAGAGTCCTTCCGATTCAGTCCGCGTGGGTGGATCGCGGTGCCACGGTGCGGGTCTGCTGTTCGTGTATCGCGGGAAGCACTACCCAGCGCACGAGTGCGAAGAGCACGACGAGGGAGATGACACTCACTGCCACGAAGAACGGGATGCGCCAGGGACCGGGTATGATCGGCGGCCTGGGTTCGGGCTGCTTGCCGAAGTTCTCAAGGAAGTACCTGATCGGGTTGGCCACTGTGCTCATGCCCCGAGGGCGCCTACGAGGTCGGCGACGCGCTCGACGCCGTGCCTGTGGCAGTACTCGGTCACGCCATCAAGGACGCGCATCGTCGCGGTGGGGTCGACGAAGTTCGCCGTGCCGACGGCCACCGCCGTGGCCCCTGCCAGCATAAACTCCACGGCATCGGTGCCATCCATGATGCCGCCCATCCCTACGACGGGGATCTCGACGGCGCGCGCGACCTCCCACACCATCCGAAGCGCCACCGGCTTGATCGCGGGACCCGAAAGCCCACCCACCACTCGCGCGAGTTTCGGCCGCCGGCTTTCGGCGTCGATGGCCATCCCTAGCAGCGTGTTGATGAGCGAGAGAGCATCGGCACCCGCCGCTTCGACAGAACTCGCGATCGCAACGATGTCGGTCACGTTCGGCGTCAGCTTCACGATGAGCGGCCGGCGTGTCGCCGCGCGACAGGCTGCGGTGACGCGCGCCGCTTGCACGCATTCCGTCCCGAAGGACATCCCGCCCTCGTCGACGTTCGGGCACGAGATGTTGACCTCATAGGCGGCGACCGACGGCTCGCACTCCAGACGCTCGATGACGCCCACGTAATCGTCTACCGAATGACCGCTCACGTTCACGATCACCGGAGTACCGGCCGCGTTCTCGACGAGCCACGCCAGATCCTTGGCTACGAACGCCTCGACCCCCGGGTTCTGCAGACCGATCGAATTCAGCATCCCGCTCGCGGTCTCCGCGATGCGAGGACTCGCGTTGCCCGGCCACGGGTTCAGCGAGACACCCTTCGTGACGATCGCGCCCAGCCGAGAGACGTCCACGAAGTCGGCGAACTCGCGACCCGATGCAAACGTACCCGAGGCGGTCACGACGGGGTTGCTCAGCTCGAGGGAGCCGAGTCTCACGCTCATATTCACGCTGATGCTCATGTGCGCGCGCCCCCTCTCAGCAGCACGGTATCGCGCGGATCGTCCGGACGACTCGCAACGACAGGAGCGCACCCGGCCGGCGCGCTGCCAGCTGCGATGGGAGGCCTAGTGCTTCGGCGGTGTCTGCGACGCATCCCAGACCACCTCCTCAGCCGAGAAGACCGGGCCGTCGACACAGGCGCGCTTCAAGCCGTCGTGCGTCGAGACCACACACGAGAGACACGCACCGATTCCGCACGCCATGAGGCGCTCGAGCGAGACTTGGCAAGTCGCCCCGACCTCGCAAGCCAGCTTCGCGACCGCACGCTGCATCGGCTCCGGACCGCAGGCGTACACCACGTCGAAGCGCTCCTCGGCGAGCAACCGCACGACCGGGCCGGTCACGAATCCCTGCTCGCCCTCGGAGCCGTCATCGGTCGAAACCTCGACCCGCCGAGCGACCCGCTCGAAGAGCTCGCGAGCCACGAGCCGCTGTGCCGTGGGAGCGCCCATCGCCACGCTGAGCGCGACGCCAGCAGCTGCGAGCTGCTCGGCAAGCATGCCAAGCGGCGCAGCTCCGAGGCCGCCGGTCACGATGAGCGCGTGCGCGGCGTCGTTCGGCACAGTCCAGCCGTGGCCGAGCGGCCCCACGAGGTCCATCGATGTATCGCCAACGGGCTTCTCGGCGATACGAAGCGTGCCTTCGCCGAGGATCTGGTAGAGAATCTCGATCCGCTCTCCCGTAGCGCGATGGACCGAGAAGGGTCGGCGCAGGATTATGTCTGCTCCGCGAGACACACGCAGGTGCACGAACTGCCCGGGTTGGATCGTTGCGGCGCAGCGCGGTGCGTGCAGTGCCATGAGACCCACGCCCTGGGCGATCCGGTCGTTTGCAAGCACGCGCACGCGCTCGAGCGCGGGTTTGTCTCGGGAAACGGTCACGCGAGATCCGATTCGCCGGGCGAGGTCGCGGCGTGCGGCGCGTCTTCGAAGTCCTGCAGCGCGTAGACGTCGAGGCGTCCCTCGGCGACCGCTTCAATCGCCTGAACGATCGCCGCGGCGGCCGGCAGCGTGGTGATGTTCGTGATGCCGTGCCGGATCGCCGCCGAGCGGATGTGGTAGCCGTCGCTTCGCGTCTCCTGGCCAAACGGCGTGTTGATGACGAGCTGCACGTCGCCGTTGGCGATGCGGTCGATGATGTTGGGGCGGCCTTCGTGCTTCTTGAGCACCTCGGTGACCGGGATTCCCGCGGCACGCAGCACCTTCGCGGTGCCGCGCGTCGACATGATGTCGAATCCGAGGATGGTGAGGTGCTTGGCAAGCGACGCGATCTGGCGCTTGTCGCGCTCGCACACCGAGACGAACGCCGTACCGCTCGTGGGAAGCGAGTAGTCGATCGCGAGCTGGGACTTGGCGTAGGCGGCCGGGAAGTCGCCGGCCACGCCCATGACCTCGCCGGTCGACTTCATCTCGGGTCCAAGCACAGAGTCCGCACCGGGGAAGCGCCCGAACGGCATGACCGCCTCCTTGACGCAGAAGCGGCCGAGCTCGCGCTCTTCGGCCGGCAACCCCATCTCGGCGAGCTTCTTACCGGCCATGACCTGCGCTGCGACCTTCGCGAGCGGAACGCCGGTCGCCTTGCTCACGAACGGCACCGTCCGAGAAGCGCGCGGGTTGACCTCGAGCACGTAGACCTGCTGGTCCTTCACGGCGAACTGCACGTTCATCAGCCCGCGCACGCCGAGGCGCAACGCCAGCGCGCGCGAGTGCTCGCGGATACGGCCAACAACGTCCTCGCCAAGGGTGTATGGCGGGATCGAACACGCCGAGTCACCCGAGTGGATGCCAGCTTCTTCGATGTGCTCCATAACGCCGCCCACGTAGACGGTCTCGCCATCGCACACCGCGTCGACGTCGACTTCGATGGCGCCTTCGAGAAAGCGGTCGAGCAGGACCGGGTGCTCGGGCGAGATCTTGACCGCCTCGGCCATGTACTTCTCGAGGTACTGCTCGTTGTAGGCGATGACCATGCCGCGCCCGCCCAGCACGTAGCTCGGCCGCACAAGCAGCGGGAAGCCGATGCGGCCGGCGACTTCGAGCGCCTCGGCGAAACTGCTCGCGGTGCCGGCTGCCGGGTAGGCGATCTCAAGCTCGTCGAGGATAGGCGCGAAACGGCTGCGGTCCTCGGCGAGGTCGATCGCTTCGGGCAGCGTGCCCATGATCGGCACGCCGGCCTGCTCGAGAGCGCGAGCAAGCTTCAGCGGCGTCTGGCCGCCGAAGGTCACAACCACGCCCGCGGGGTTCTCGGCGTCGACGATGTCCATGACGTCTTCGAATGTGAGCGGCTCGAAGTAGAGACGGTCGCTGGTGTCATAGTCGGTCGAGACCGTCTCGGGGTTGCAGTTCACCATGATCGTCTCGTAGCCAAGGTCGTGGAGCGCATAGGCGGCGTGCACGCAGCAGTAGTCGAACTCGATGCCCTGACCGATGCGGTTGGGGCCGGCGCCGAGGATCATCACTTTGGGCTTGCTCGCCGGAGCGACCTCGTCCTCGTCCTCGTAGGTCTTGTAGTAGTACGGCGTGTGCGCCTCGAACTCACCGGCGCACGTGTCGACCGATTTGAATGTGGGCCTCACGCCGAGCGCTTTGCGCACCGCGCGGACGCTCGCCTCAGTCGCGCCGGTCAGGAACGCGATCTGGATGTCGGAGAGCCCCATCCGCTTGGCCTCGCGCAGGTCAGCGGCGCCGAGCGTGTCAAGGTTACGGCCGCGCAGCTCGTTCTCGGCGGCGATCATGGCTTCGATGCGATGGAGGAACCACGGGTCGATCTTCGTGAGCGCAAAGATATCATCGACGCTGCGGCCTCGGCGAAACGCCTCGGCGACGTAGAAGAGGCGGTTCTCGTTCGGTACGGCGAGGTGCTCGTCGAACTTGTGCTCCTCGAAGTAGTCGCGGCCGTCAGCGCCGAGCCCCCCGCGCCCGTTCTCGAGCGAGCGGAACGCCTTCCCAAGTGCTTCTTCGAAGGTGCGACCGATCGCCATCGCCTCGCCCACCGACTTCATGCGCGTCGTGAGCGTCTCGTCGGTGCCGCGGAACTTCTCGAACGCCCAGCGCGGGACCTTCACGACCGTATAGTCGATGCTCGGCTCGAAGCACGCAGGCGTTTTTCGGGTGATGTCGTTGTCGATCTCGTCGAGGGTGTAGCCCACAGCGAGCTTGGCGGCAATCTTCGCGATGGGGAAGCCCGTCGCCTTGGACGCGAGCGCGCTCGACCTCGACACGCGCGGGTTCATCTCGATAACGGTCATACGGCCGTTCTCCGGGTTCATCGCGAACTGCACGTTGGACCCGCCGGTCTCGACGCCGATCTCGCGCAGGATTGCGATCGAGGCGTCGCGCATCGTCTGATACTCGCGGTCGGTGAGCGTCTGAGCAGGCGCGACGGTGATCGAGTCGCCGGTGTGCACGCCCATCGGGTCGACGTTTTCGATGGAACAGACGATCACGGCGTTGTCGTTCTTGTCGCGCATGACCTCCATCTCGAACTCTTTCCAGCCGATGACGCTCTCTTCGATGAGCACTTCGCCCACCGGAGAGAGCGCGACACCGTGCCCGACGATGTCGCGTAGTTCGTCGATGTTGTACGCGATGCCGCCACCGGCGCCGCCCATGGTGAAGCTCGGGCGGACGACGCAGGGCAGTCCGATGTCGATGACGATGCGCTCGGCATCCTCGATCGAGTAGGCGTAGTCGCCGCGCGGCACGTCGAGCCCGATCCGTGCCATCGCCTCAGCGAAGAGCTTGCGGTCCTCGCCCTTCTTGATGACGTCGAGCGTGGCGCCGATCAGTTCGACGCCGTGCTCCTGCAAGATGCCCGACTCGGCGAGTGCGACCGCGCAGTTCAGGCCGGTCTGACCGCCGAGTGTGGGCAGAAGCGCGTCGGGCTTCTCGGCGATGATGACCTTGGTGACGAACTCGGGGGTGATCGGCTCGACGTAGGTGCGGTCGGCCAGGCCCGGGTCGGTCATGATCGTCGCCGGGTTGGAGTTCACGAGCACGACCTCGAAGCCGTCCTCCTTCAGCACTTTGCACGCCTGAGCGCCGGAGTAGTCGAACTCGCAGGCCTGACCGATGACGATCGGCCCGGAGCCGATGACGAGGATCTTCTTGATGTCGGTGCGGCGGGGCATAGGGCTCCTAACGTGCGGGACAGAGATGGTGCGACGAGCAGGTCCGGGTTGGGATCACGGCTGGACGACGACGGGACACGGCGCCTCTCGCAGCAGCTTGAGCGACAGGCCGCCCAGCATCACGTGCCGAAGTCCGCCGCGGCCGAACTGGCCGGTGATGACGCCGGTCGCGTGCGCCTCCTCGAGGTACTTCAGCACGACCTCGTTGGGATCGCCGCGCAGGATCACAGTGCGGACGTCAACGCCGTGACCCTCGGCGATAGCCACGAGGCCAGACATGAGCACTTGGGCGTCGCTCTCATCAGCAGCACTCGCATTGTCCGGCAGCACGTGGAGCGCGGTGAGGACCTCGATCGCCTCGGTGGGACGCTCGACCGCTGAGAGCCAGGCGCGGGTCGCCGCCGCCGAGAAGTCCGTCGGGACCACAAGCCGCTTCCCGAAGTCGTGCGAGAGGTCAGCGGGGTTATCGGCGGCGTCGAGCAGGTCGTAGCGGACTGTCATCGTGCGCACCTTGCCGGAGGCGAAGAGGCGCTCAGAGACTGAGCCGGAGAACAGGGCGTCGATGACCGACTTGCCCGACGTCCCACAGCAGATGACGTCGATGTCGGCCTGGTGCACGAGCGCGAGGATGCTTTCGATGGGGTCGCCGGTCACGACGCGCAACTCCACCTCCATCGCACACTCGCGCATCGCGGAGTGCGCCATCACGGCGAGACGCTCGCGTGCGCGATCGACCTCGGCTGCGAGCACGGGCGCTTCGAGCCCCGACGCGTCAACCGCGGTCATCACGAGCACCTTGCGCACGGATTGGGCCGACAGGCCGCACACGTAGCGCAAGACCTCCTCGTCGCGAAGGTCCGTTCCAACCGGTACGAGCATTGAGCTGATGGCCATCTTCGGTTCTCTCCTACTCCGAAACGGTCAGGTAGTCCCCACGTCCATCCATCAGGCGCGTGAACGCGCCGAAAAGGTATCGAGCATCGTGAGGCCCGGGGGCGGCCTCAGGGTGGTACTGGACCGAGAACGCCGGCCGGTCGAGCAGGCGGATGCCTTCAGAGGTCATGTCGTTCAAGTTGACGTGCGTGAGCTGCACGCGCCCGAACTGCTCCGAGGTGACCACGGGCGCGATGCCCGCTGCGACCCAGGCGGCGATATCGTTCGCGTCGGCGGTGAGACCGGCACTGGCCTCGACATCAAGCTCGCCGATCGAGCCGAAGTCGACGCAGAAGCCGTGATTCTGACTCGTGATCTCGACGCGGCCGTTAAGAAGGTTCATGACCGGCTGGTTGCCGCCGCGGTGCCCGTACTTGAGCTTGTAGGTGTCCGCTCCGACCGCGAGCGAGAGCATCTGGTGCCCGAGACAGATCCCGAAGACCGGCTTCACGCCGAGAAGATCGCGCAGCGTCGCGTACAGATAGCCTACCGCGGACGGGTCGCCGGGACCGTTGGCGAGAAAGACGCCGTCGGGCTCGAGCGCGAGGACCTCATCGGCTGACGCGGTGGGCGGCAGCACGTGCAGCTCGCATCCGGCCTCCGAGAGACGGCGCAGGATGTTGTACTTGATACCGGAGTCTATCGCGACCACGCGGTAGCGCGGCGACACCGGCAGCACACCTGTGTCGACGGGCAGCTCACAGCCCGGAGGCATCTCGGCACCCCACACGTACGGCTCCTTCGTTGCGACCTCGGCGACGAGATCGCGACCCACGAGTCCCGGCGCGGCATTAGCCTTCGCGACGAGCGACGCGGGGTCGAGATCGACCGTCGAGATGACCGCGCGCATGGCGCCGCGTTCGCGCAGGTGACGAGTGAGACGCCGCGTGTCGACGCCGTTGATGGCGACGATGCCGCGCTCGGCGAGGAAGTCGGGCAGCGCGCCCTCCGAGCGCCAGCTCGAAGGCTGGTCGCACATCTCCCGGACGACGAAACCCTTCGCGAAGACCCCGCGCGACTCCATGTCGGCGCCGTTGACGCCGTAGTTGCCGATGTGCGGCATCGTCATCGTCACGATCTGTCCGGCGTAGCTGGGGTCGGTGAGGACTTCCTGGTAGCCGGACATCGACGTGTTGAAGCACAGCTCGCCGTCGGCCTCGCCGGCAGCACCGCAGGCCAGACCCGGGAACACGGTTCCATCTTCAAGCGCGAGAAGCGCCTCGGTGCCAGCCAACACCTAGTCGACCACCTTCCCGTTACGCAGGGCGATTCGACCCCCCACGAACACCTCCGTCGCCTTGCCGAGTAGTGTAGCCCGAAGGAACGCCGAGTTGGCCGACTTGCTCTCGAAGAACTCAGGCGTCACTTCGACGCGCGCCTCTGGGTCTATAACCGTTATGTCCGCGACGCTCTCGGCCTCTAACCGAATCGCGGGAAGCGCGAGCGACGCGCGCGGATTGATCGCCATCCACCGCACGACGTCGGCCCATTCGGCGCGCTTCGTCGCGATGAGGTTCGTGATGACGAGCGGCAGAGCCGTCTCGAGCCCGGTGCTCCCAAACGGCGCGATTTCGAACTCGAGCGCCTTCTCGTGCGCGGCGTGTGGAGCATGGTCGGTTGCGATGCAGTCGATCGTGCCGTCGAGCAGACCAGCGACGAGCGCCTCGCGGTCATCGCTTGTTCGCAGCGGCGGGTTCATCTTCAGGTTCGTGTCGTAGGCCTCGGCGGTAAGCGCGTCTTCGTCGAGAAACAGGTGGTGTGGCGTGACCTCGGCAGTGACACGGATGCCCTTGGCCTTGGCCTGGCGCACGAGCTCGACGCTGCCTACGGTCGAGATGTGCGCCACGTGCAGCCGGCAGCCGGTGAGTTCGGCCAGCCGGATGTCGCGCATGACCATGATGTCCTCAGCGGCAGCGGGCCAGCCCGCCATCCCGAGGCGTGTCGAGACGGCGCCTTCGTTGACGACGCCCTTGCCTACGAGACATTCGTCCTCACTGTGCGCGACCACGACCGCGTCGAACTGCTTCGCATAGTCCATGATCAGCCGCATCATGCCCGAGCTCTGCACGCCCTTGCCGTCATCCGAGAACGCCACTGCGCCAGCGGCGAGCATGTCGCCCATCTCGGCGAGGGCAGCACCCTTCAGGCCAACGGTGAGCGCCCCGATCGGGTGCACGCGGACGCGGCCGCGCTCGGCGGCGCGCTCGACGATGAAGCGCACGGCGCTGCCCTCGTCACAGACGGGACTCGTGTTCGGCATGCAGGCGACCGCGGTGAAGCCGCCGTGCGCAGCTGCGCGCGTGCCGCTCGCGATGTCTTCCTTGTACTCAAAGCCCGGCTCGCGCAGGTGTACATGCATGTCGACGAGACCCGGGACGACGATCTTCTCGGCGCACTCGACGATGGTGCCGTCGTCGTCGATCGACAGGTCGTCGCCAATCTGGGCGATGAGGCCGTTGTCGATCACGACGTCGCACACGCGGTCGAGTCCGACCTGCGGGTCGACCACCCTCCCGCCTCTAAGCAGCAGCGCCACTTGCGTCACCTCCCAGCAGCAGATACATCGCAGCCATGCGCACCGCGACACCCGCGTTGACCTGGTCAAGCACGATCGAGCGCGGCGAATCAGCAACCGCCGATGAGATCTCAACGCCGCGGTTCATCGGGCCGGGATGCATGACGACGGCCTCGGGCTTCATGCGCGCGAGTCGGGCCTCGTTCATGCCGAACAGGGTGGCGTACTCGCGCACGCTCGGGAACGGCATGCCTTCAGCGCGCTCCATCTGGATGCGCAGCATGTAGGCGACGTCGAGGTCGGGCAGCACCTCGTCAAGCGAGTTCGCGACCTCGGCGCCCAGCACGTCCGGGCGCGCCGGCAGCAGCGTGGGCGGAGCGATGATAATTGGCCTCGCGCCTACCATCCGCAGCGCCGGGACGAGCGAGCCGGCGACGCGCGAGTGGCAGACGTCGCCCACGATGCCCACGGTCAGCCCCTCGAGATGCCCGAGCTTTTCGCGCATGGTGAACAGGTCGAGCAGCGCCTGAGTGGGGTGCTGGTGCATCCCGTCGCCCCCGTTGATGATGTGCGCGTCCATGTGGCGCGCGAGCAGCCGCGGCGAACCCGCCATCTTGTGCCGGATGATCACCATGTCGCACGCCATCGCCGAGAGGGTCTCGGCGGTGTCGACGAGCGACTCGCCTTTCACTGTCGCGCTCGTCGACGCGCTGAAGTTGATGCCGTCGGCGGAGAGGCGCTTGGCTGCGAGCTCGAAGCTCGTACGCGTGCGGGTGCTGGGCTCGAGGAAGAGGTTCACTACCGTGCGGCCACGAAGCGTCGGGAGCTTCTTGATGCGGCGTTCGTTGACCTCTTTAAACGACTCGGCGGTGTCGAGGATGAGCATGATGTCATCTGTGGAGAGGTCCGACATGTCGATGATGTGGCGGGTCGACAGCATATTAAGCCTCGCCCCCGTCCGCGCGCTCGAGGATCTCGGCTGCGTCGCGCCCGTCGATGGACTCTAGGTACACCTTCACGCGCTCCTTGCTCGACGACGGCACGTTCTTGCCCACGTAGTCCGCCCGGATGGGGAGCTCGCGGTGGCCGCGGTCGACGAGCACGGCCAGCTGGATCGAGCAGGGCCGGCCGTAGTCCATGATCGCGTCCATCGCCGAGCGGATCGTGCGCCCGGTGAACAGCACATCGTCGACGAGGATGATGTCTTTGCCCTCGACGTCGAAGGGGATGTCGGTGCGGTGCACCTCCGGCGAAAGCCGTATGGCGAGGTCGTCTCGGTAGAAGCTGATGTCGAGCGTTCCCACGCCCACTTCGGCGCCTTCTATCTCGCGAATCTTGGCGGCGAGGATCTCGGCGAGGACGGCTCCGCGCGTAACGATGCCGACGAGCGCGAGGTTGTCCGCTCCCTTGTTCGCTTCCAGGATCTCGTGTGCGATACGCGTGATGGCCCGAGAAACTGCCTCGGCGTCCATCACCGTCGCCTTCGTGCGGTACTCCACCACACACCTCCAGATACGAAAAACGCCTCCCCGCCCGTGGGCAAGAGAGGCACGTCATCATCTGGGTGCAGGTGCGCCGGCGGCGTTCTCGGTGGCGCTGCTGCGGTATGAGTCTGCGTCCCTTGCCGGCCTCACGGGACCGGGCTTAAAGGTCGAACAGAGGTTAGCGCACCTCGCTCCTGCGGGCAACCCGGCGCGACTCGATGCGCGCCGCAGGTCCCGGCGTGCTCGCCAGTCCGCGCAAGGGCTCGCCCTAGGGCACCGCGCCCGCGTCGATCATGCCGAGCACCTCGTCGCCGGCGGCGGTCCGCCCGTTCGAGTACTCGGCGATCTGTGCGAGGCGGCCTGCGAGGTCTTCAGGCGGTGGATCGAGGAAGAACATCTTCTTGCCCGTGATGGGGTGTTCCAGCTCGAGGCGGTACGCGTGAAGGAACTGCCTCTCGAGTCCGAGGTCGGCCTTCACCTTGCGCGCTCCGTACACCTGGTCGCCCACACACGGATGGCTGATGTAGGCCATGTGCACGCGGATCTGGTGCGTGCGGCCGGTATAGAGCTTGCACTCCAGCAACGTGAAGCCGTCATCGAACCGGCCTGCCTCGAAGCGCTCCAGCACGCGAAACGTCGTGACGGACTGCTTCGCACTCGCCGAGTCGACCACGGCCATCTTCATCCGCTCGCGAGGATCCCTGCCGAGAGGGGCGTCGATCAGGCCGGTGTCCGGAGCGATCCAGCCGTGAACGAGCGTCAGATAGCGCCGGTCCACCGATCGGATCTTGATCGCCTCCTGGAGCGCAACCTGCGCCATGTCGGTCTTGGCGACCATCATCAGCCCGGAGGTGTCCTTGTCGAGCCGGTGCACGATGCCCGGCCGGTCCTCACCCTGGAGCGATCCGAGGGAATCGGAGTGCGCGAGCAGCGCGTGCACGAGCGTGCCGGTCCAGTTCCCCTCGGCCGGGTGCACGACAAGTCCCGCCTGCTTCGAGAGCACGATCATGTCGGCGTCCTCGTAGCGGATGTCGAGCGGGATGTCTTCAGGGATCAGATCGCCGCGGTCGTAGGGCGGCACCTCGATCTCGATGCGCTCCCCTGCTTTGACCGCGTGCTTCTTCGGCGCGTGCGCGCCGTCGACGATCACGAGCCCGTCGTCGATGAGACGCGCCGCCGCCGAGCGCGAAGCGATGAACTCGAACCCGCCGAGAAGTGCGTCGAGACGCATCCCGACCTCATCAGGCACGACGACATGTTCGTAGTAACCAACGGGACTCACCAAGGCACCTCGTCTTCGATGGGCGTCGCCTCATCGGCGACCTCGGCATCGGTAGTCTCTGAGCCGCCGTCAGGCGACGTGTCCGTACAAGATTCCTGCGCACCGGAACTCGCCTCGCTGGGAAACAGGATCCACAGCGCGAGAATCGCTACACCCCCGATGATGGACATGTCAGCGATGTTGAATACCGGGAACTCAACGAACCCGAACTCGAAGAAGTCTGTTACCCGCCCGATCAGCGCTCGATCGATGAGATTGCCGAACGCACCCGCCGAGACCATCGCGAGAGCGATCACCACGGGCCATTCGCGAGGACGGGCTCGTCGCCAGAAGGCGGCGATCACGAAGAGGACGAAGCACGATGTCGCGATGAATACCGGTTGTCTGCCAGGGAACAACCCGAAAGCCGCGCCCTCGTTGTGGACGAACGTCAGGTTCAGGATGTGCGGAAGAAACGGGACCGTCTGTCCCGAAACCATGTGAGAGCGCACGACAGCCTTGGTGATCTGGTCGACCGCCAAGATGACGAGGGCTACCGCTGCGAAGACCTGGCCTGGACGGCGCAGGTCTAGCGGGTTTCTTCGGCTTCCTTGCACTGAATGCACAAGCTTGCGGTGGGGACGGCTTCAAGGCGCGCGGGCGGGATATCTGAGCCGCAACGCTGGCACACACCGTACGTGTCGGCATCGAGGCGAGCGAGCGCGGCACGCACGAGTTCGAGTTCGTCGCGCTCGTTCTCCTGAAACGTCATGTCCATCTCGCGCTCGAACGTGGCCGTGCCCTGATCGGCCATGTGATCGCGGTAGGCGTTCTCGCCGCTGGCCTCGGACTGAGAGACTCGCTCTTCGGAGTCGATGGAGGCTACTTCGGCCTCGAGACGCGCGAGTTCGGCCTTGAGCTGCGTGCGCAGTTCAGCACGCGTGGTGGTGTCAATCATCGCTGTCTCACCCTTCTGCGCAAAGGCGCCCGGCTCATTCGCCGGGCGCTGAAGTGTCTGATGTGATTGTACCACCCGGCTGCGTCGCCCAAGCCCATGCCCGCAGGTCGTGGGACGTGTCACTGCCCTGCCGTAAGCACGCCCGCGCAGCGCCCGCAGACATCGGCGTGAGCCGGGTCGACGCCGAGCGTCCGAATGTTCCAGCAGCGTGGGCACTTCTCGCCCTCCGCGACCGAAACGACCGCCGAGAACTCCTCACCGGCCATGACTTGAACGCGTGCGACGATGAAGAGCTCGGCAAGCGCCTCGGTCCCGCGTGCCTCGAGCGCTGCCATCGCGGCCACGGGAGCCGTGAGCGTGATGTGGGCTTCCTGGCTTTTCCCGACCACCTTCGCGTTGCGCGCCTCCTCAAGCGACTTCGTGACGACTTCGCGCGCCTCGAGTACCACCGAGTAGCCGTCGCGCAGAGCGGCGGCTTCATCGGCAGGGATCTCGACTGCGGGCCAGTCGGTGAGCTGGACGCTTTCGGCGTCGCGCATCACCTCGGGGAGGAAGTGCCAGACCTCTTCGCACGTGAACGTGAGCACGGGTGCGAGGACGCGGACGAGGACGCCGAGGATCTCGGCGAGCACCGTCTGCGCGCTGCGACGCGAAACGCTCGCGGGTGCGTCGGCATAGAGGCGATCCTTCAGCACGTCGAGGTAGACCGACGACAGGTCACCCACGTAGTCGTAGATGGCGCGGTAGACCTGGTGGAAGCGCCACTCGTCGTAGGAGGTCGTGACGCGATCTGTCAGGTCCGCCAGCTCGGCGAGCGCGAATCGGTCGAGCTCGGGCATGTCGGCCCATGCGGCGCGGTCGGTCGCCGGGTCGAAGTCATAGAGGTTCGAGAGCAGGAACCGGAACGTGTTGCGAATGCGGCGGTACGCTTCGCTCGTGCGGTCGAGGATCTCATCGGAGACTGAGACGTCCTGGCAATAATCTGCCGAGGCAACCCAGAGCCTGATGATGTCGGCACCGGATTTCGCCACGACGTCGATCGGCGAGATCGTGTTGCCGATGGACTTGCTCATCTTGCGGCCGTCGCCATCGACGATGAAGCCGTGCGTGAGCACCTTCTGAAACGGCGCGGCGTCGTAGGCACCCACGCTCGTGAGCAGGGACGACTGGAACCATCCGCGATGCTGGTCGCTGCCTTCGAGGTACATCGTCGCGGGGCGGCTGAGCTCCGGGTAGGTCTCGAGCACGCTCGTGTGCGAAACGCCGGACTCGAACCACACATCGAGGATGTCGGTCTCGGGCGCAAGCTCGGTGCCGCCGCAGCGCGGGCATGCGGTGCCCGCCGGAAGGTACTCGCTCGGCGCCTTCGTGAACCACGCGTCGGCGCCTTCGCGCGCGAACAGCTCCTCAACCGCCGAGAAGGTCTCGGGCGTGGCGACCGTCTCGCCGCACTTCACGCACTCGAATACCGGGATCGGCACGCCCCAAGCACGCTGTCGGCTTATGCACCAGTCGGGACGGTCGCCCACCATCGACGAGATACGGTTGATCGACCAGCTCGGAATCCACTCGACCCGATCGATCTCGCGCATCGAAGCCTCGCGCAGATGGGTCGCGTCCATCGAGACGAACCACTGGTCGGTCGCGCGGAAGATCACCGGCTGCTTGCAGCGCCAGCAGTGCGGGTAGCTGTGGCTGATCTTGCCCGCCGCGAGCAACGAGCCATTCTTGCGCAGCCACTCGACGATGACAGGGTTGGCGTCGTCGACCGCCATTCCGGCGAAGGGACCGCCACCCGCGTCAAAGACGCCGTTGTCGTCGACCGGCATCGGCATCGGCAGGCCGAACTTCATGCCGACGAGGTAGTCTTCCTCGCCGTGCCCGGGCGCCGTGTGCACCGCGCCGGTACCGGTTGTGAGCTCCACGTGATCGCCGGTGATCACCACGCCGAGAACGCCTTCGTGGATCGGCTGCGCATAGTGCACGCCCGAAAGATCGCGACCCTTGACCCGCACCGGCTCGCCATCGGCGCCTGCAACCAGCCCCACGCTCTCCCAGCCGGCGATCTCGGCGACGGCCGGCACGAGTGCCTCGGCGAAGACGAGGACCTCCTCGCCCACCAGCACGCCCACGTAGTCGGCATCATCGGCGAGCGTGACGGCGACGTTGGCGGGAAGCGTCCAAGGCGTCGTCGTCCAGATCAGCAAGCTCACCGGCAGCCCCGCCGAGGAGAACGGCGCGACCTCATCGGTGACGCGGAACTTCACGTAGATGCTATCGGACTGCTCGTCGGAGTACTCGATCTCGGCCTCGGCGAGCGCGGTGTGGCACCGCTTGCACCAGTGGATCGGCTTGCGGCCCTTGTATATCTCGCCCCGCGCGTACATCTGCGCGAACACCTTCACGTCGCCGGCCTCGTAGCTGTGCTTGAGCGTCAGATACGGATCGTCCCAGTCGCCACGCACGCCGAGGCGCTTGAACTCCTCGCGCTGGACGTCGACGAACTTCAGCGCGTAGTCGCGGCACAGCTCGCGCAGCTTCGCCTGTCCGATCACCTTCATCTTCTCGGGCCCGAGGTTCTTCTCGACCTGGTGCTCGATGGGTTGGCCGTGGCAGTCCCAGCCGGGCACGTACGGTGCGTAGTGACCTCGCATCGTCTTGTACTTCACGATGAGGTCCTTCAGGACCTTGTTGTAGGCGGTGCCCATGTGGATATGGCCGTTAGCGTAGGGCGGACCGTCGTGCAGGATGAACGGCTCGCCGCTCGCGCGCTTCTCAAGCGACTTCCGGTACACGTCGATGCGGTCCCAAAACTCGAGCCACCCCGGCTCGCGGGTCGACAGACTCGCGCGCATGGGGAACTCGGTCTGAGGCAGGTTCATCGTCTGCTTGAAGTCGTTGGCCACGACACTCATCCTCTCCGCCCGTCTCCGGGCAAACAAAAAAGCGCACTCGTCCCATCTCTTGCCGGGACGAAGCGCGCCTGATCTCGCTCCGCGGTACCACCCAGCTTGCGTCCGCCCTGTTCGGCAGGGTTGCGCGCCACTCGGTCGCCTCGTAACGGTGGCATCCGTCGGAGCCTACTCACCCGCCGAGAATCTGGGGCGCTGTTCGGTCCGAAGCTCGTGGGGTGATCTTCTGCGCTCGTGCTACCCGCGGGCTCTCACTGTCCCCGCTCGCTTGAGGGCGCTTTCGGCGCGTACTCGTCCCCGTCGTCGCCTGTGCTCTCTTCGCTGCGGCCAGCGCTGCAGCCCGCTCAGTATCGCGCAGGCGTGCAAGCACGGTCAAACGGCGATGGCACCCTTCTAGAAGAGCGGCTCGTCGGGCGTGCCGACGATGGCTCGCACGTCGTCGTCGACGAGCCCGTCGATCTCGACGATCTTGTGGCGGGCACTCTCGCCCCGCGTGACGCGCACGCTCGTCTTGGGCACGCCGAGCGCGCTCGCAATTGCCTTGCAGGCGGCGATGTTCGCCTTGCCGCCTTCAGGCGCCGACGTCACTCTGACCGACAGCTCACTGCCCCGCCAGCCGGCGATCTCGTTCTTGCCGGACTTCGGCGTGACGATGACGGCAAGCGTTGCCACTGCGCGCTAGTCGATCTCCTCGATGTCGTGATCGTCCTCGCGCTCGCCGAAGGAGTCGAACCCGGGCAGGCTGAACTCGCCGGGATCGGCGAGTTCGATCTGAGGCTCGATCTCGGGCGCGCCGAGTTCGCCCAAAGCGACGCTCGAAACGAAGCCCGACTCGGGCGGCGCGACCGCGGGCATCGCCATCGTGGGCTGGTCGACGGTCGAGGGCGCGGGCTGCGGCATGACAGGCGCCGGAGCAGGCATCGCCATCGGCGCGGGCGCCATGAAGGGCGCAGCAGGCCGAACCGTGACGTCGCCGATGACGCCCTCGTCAGTCTCGCCGAGCAACAGGCTCACGTCGTCAGGAAGTTTGATCTCGTTGACCGAGTGGAGCTTGTCCTCGAGAAGGGCCTTGTAGCGGGCGCGGAACTCTTCTTCGGCGCTCTTGATCCGAATGAGTTCGTTGGCGATCGCCTGCTTGCGCTGGAGCGCGTTGTGGATGATCTCTTTCGCCTTGAGCTCGGCGTCGCGCAGCACGGAGTTGGCCTCTGAGCCGGCCTTGTTCACGATCTCCTCCGAGGAACGCTGCGCCTGCAGTAGCGTGGCGTTGATCGACGCCTCGATCTGCTGGTAGCCGCGAACGCGCTCGTTTGCGGCCTCGAGCTTCTCGTTCATGTCGATGTTCTCTTTGAAGAGCCGCTCGAACTCGTCGGCGACTTCATCGAGAAAGCCGTCGACCTGCTCCTCGTTGTAGCCGCGGAGCGAGTGGCCGAACTCCTTGTGATGGATATCAAGCGGGGTGAGCTTCATCGGACGATCCTTCCTTCACTGTGCCAGCCCGCGCACAATAGAGCTACAACATGAGCGCGAGCGGGACCAGTACAAAGTTCACAACTATCTGCAGCACAAAATAGGCGACCAGCGGCGAAAAGTCGAAGTTGCCCATGACGGGGATGAGGTTTCGGAACAGCTTCAGGTACGGTTCGGTCACGCTACCGACGACCTGATAGATGTCGTAGAAGACCCCGCGCAGCGGGAACCAGGACATCAAGACGTATGCAAAGATGAGTAATCCGTAGAACCCGCCGACCGCTCGGATCACCTGCGCGAGAATCAGACCGCTCACGAGCCGAGCTCCTGCGAGCGCGCCACGTTCGCGGCGACCGCCTCGGCGAATGCGGCCCGCAGGCCGTGGGCCTCAAGCGCTTCGATCGCAGCGATCGTGGTGCCCCCCGGACTGGAGACGCCGTCGATAAGCACCTCGGGGTGGACGCCGGTCTCTTCGATCATGACAGCCGTGCCGCGCATCGTCTGCACCGCAAGCAACTGTGCGATGTCGCGAGGCAGTCCCTGCCGCACGCCCGCACGTGCGAGCGCGTCGATGACTAGCGCGAAGTACGCCGGGCCGGAGCCCGAGATGGCAGTGGCCGCGTTCTGATAGTGCTCGTCGACCACGACGGCACGGCCGATCTGCGCGAAAAGTTCGCGGACAAGCTCGACCTGCTCGGCGCTGGTCTCCGAACCCCCGCTGATCACCGCCATGCCCTCGCCCACCATAGCGGGCGTATTCGGCATGACGCGGACGACGGCGGTGCCGGCCGGCAGCAACGTCTCGAGCCTCGCCGTGGAGAATCCGGCGACGATCGAGACGACGAGTGAGCCATGCAGCTTCTCGGCAAGTCCCGCGATGACCGCGTCAGCGACCTGTGGCTTGATGGCGAGCAAAACGACGTCGGCCGGCAGCGCTTCGACGCCGTCGGCGACGCAACGCACGTCGTAGGTGGCGGCGAGTTCTTCTCGGCGGGCTGCGTTCGGCTCGGCGATGGTGACGTTGCCGACAGCGACAGATTCCGCGCCGATAAGACCGCGGATGATCGCCTCTCCCATGCGTCCACCGCCGATGGCGGTGATCGTACCGTCGTACTTGAAGCCGTGGCTCATGCTTGCGCCCCTCGTGTGCAGTCTATTCAGAAGAGTAGAGACCGGTGTCGCGCAGTCTGCGTCGGTCTGCGTCGGTCACGTCGACGTTGTGCGGCGTGAGCATGAACACCTTGTCTGAGACCTTCTGGAGCCCGCCATCGAGGCCATACGTGAGACCGGACGCGAAATCGAGAAGCCGCTTGGCGAGATCCGGCTTGGTCGAGGCCATGTTCATGATGACCGGCGTGCCTTGCTTGAACTTATCCGCGATCGCCTGAGCCTCGGTGAAGCTCTTGGGCTCGACGATATGCATCTTCATCTGAGCTGACGTGCCGACACCACCCGATACCGACGGAACGGCGCGCAACTGCGAACCGCCGCTGCGAGCGCGCTCGAGATCCGGACCGCGGTCGAGGCGCTTTACCGCCCCTGCCGACGCGCCGGAACCATACGGCGAATCAGAGCTGGTCCGACGCGGCGGCGCGAAAGCCTCATCCGCTTCGACCCCAGCCTCGTAGTAGCCCTCGTCCTCTTCTTCGTAATATTCATCGTCCCACTCGTCTTCAAGACCGAGCCGGACCTTTATCCGGTGCCAGAGACCCAAGGCCTTCTCCTCATACTCAGCGCTACCTGCCGAAGATAGCGCGCCCGACCCGAACGATGGTCGAGCCTTCCTCAACGGCGACGCGGAAATCGTTGCTCATGCCCATCGAAAGCTCGGTCAACTCTACACCATTCAGCGGCATCTCTCGAAGCGAATCACGCAGCTCGCGTAGCTCGCGAAAGACCCACCGGGCGTCCTGTGGCCCACCCAGAGGCGCCATCGTCATCAACCCGCGCACCGAAACCCCAGGGAGATGTGACGCCTCAATGATCGCCTCGCGCACGTCACCGCACTCGAATCCGTGCTTCGAGTCCTCGCCGGAGACGTTGACCTGGAGAAGTACTGGCTGGACGATCTCCGCCATCTGGGCGCGCTTGCCAATCTCGGCGAGGAGGTGCAATGAGTCCACAGAATGGATCAGGCACGCCCGTCCCACGACGTCTTTGACCTTGTTCGTCTGTAGCGTGCCGATGAAATGCCAGCTCGCATCGGGAAACAGCCCGTACTTGCCGAGAAACTCCTGGACGCGATTCTCGCCGAAGTCCGCGATACCGGCGGCAAGCGCGGTGCGAACAGCGTCGACACCGACCGTCTTGGTCACGCCGACGATCGTGATCTCTCCAGGGGATCGACCGGCTATGTCGGCAGCATCGGCAACCTGTCGCCGCACCGCTTCGTACCGGGATGCGATGCCCGGCACCGATTACTCCGAAGCCGACTCGGAGGTGTGCTCCATGTGGGGGTCGCGCTCGCCGGTGATGAGATAGGCGATGCGCTCACCGATGTCGACCGCGTTATCTGCGATGCGCTCGAGATAGCGGCTCGCAAGCACCATCGATGAGGCCCATTCGATATCTTCCTCATCGTGCAGCCTCGCGAGTTCACGGAAGAACTGCTTGTACAGGTGGTCGATGGGCTCGTCGAGCTCCGGAAGCTTGAGTGCGAGTTCCAGATCCCGGTTCGCGAGTGCCTCGCGTGTCGCATCCAAGACGCGGTACACGAGATTGCCCTGCGCCTGGATGAGGTCGAACAGCGTCTGCGGTCCGCGGCGGGAGGCCGTCCGCTTCGTTGCCTTCGCGATGTTGACCGCCAGGTCGGCCATGCGCTCGAGATGGATCGCCATATACGCGAGCGACTGCAGCAGTCGCAGGTCACGCGCCACCGGGAACTGCGTCGCGATCGTCTCGAGGACGCGCTCTTCAACCCCCGTGCACCGCGTGTCGAGCTCTTCATCTCGTGCGATGACGGCTTCGGCCTGATCGACGTCTCCGTTGATGAGCGACTGGACCGCGGCACGCGTCTGCTCGGAAACGACGAGCAGGATGTCGACGACCTCGCCGTGTATTGCTTTGAGTTCCTGCCTGAACTGTTCGCGCATCGTGACTCCTCGGCGAGTTAGGGATTCCGCTCAAGTATACCTGCCCGACCTGGCGAATCCGCACCGGCTTGTTAACTGTCGGGATTCGAGACCCGGAACTTGAGCGTGCGATGCTAGCCGAAGCGACCGGTGATGTAATCCTCGGTCCGCTTGTCGACGGGACTCGTGAACAACTCGTTCGTGCGTCCGAATTCGACGAGCACGGCGGGTTCGCCCGCGACCTCCTGCAGGAAGAACGCGGTGAAATCGCTCACGCGAGCGGCCTGCTGCATGTTGTGCGTCACGATCACGATGGTCACGGTGTCCTTCAGCTGCGCCATGAGGTCCTCGATCTTCTGGACGCTCGTGGGATCGATCGCCGAGCAGGGCTCGTCCATGAGCAACACTTCCGGCTGGACGGCGAGCACCCGTGCGATGCACAAACGCTGCTGCTGACCGCCGGAAAGCGTGAGTCCGTTCTTGCCCAGGATGTCCTTGACCTCTTTCCAGAGGTTCGCACGCTTCAGCGAGTCCTCGACGATCTCGTCGAGCTCGGAACGCTTCTTGATCCCCTGCAGGCGCGGCCCGTATGCGACGTTGTCGTATATGGACTGCGGGAACGGGTTGGGCTGCTGGAAGATCATCCCCACGCGACGCCTCAGGTCGACCGGATCGACGCCGGCGCCGTAGATGTCCGCCCCGTCGATCTCCATCGTTCCCTCAACGCGCGTGCCGACGATGAGGTCATTCATCCTGTTGATGCAGCGAAGAAAGGTCGACTTGCCGCAACCCGACGGACCGATAAAGGCGGTGGTGGCGTGCTCTCGGACGTCCACCGTTATGCCGGTCAAAGCGTTGAAGTCCCCGTACCAGAAGTTGAGATCCCGGACGTGGACCTTGGCTGGCCCTATCGGGACCTGGCCGTGCGTGCCGAGCGATACCGCCATTCCGTCACACCTTCCGATAACGACTCAGGATCCAGCGGGCAGACAGGTTGAACCCGAGGATCATGACGATGAGCAGCAGAGCGGTCCCGAAGGCCGCAGGCAAGTTGATGCCTTCGACAGCGAGCAAATACAGGTGCACGGTCATCGGACGCCCGGAATCAAGAGGAGTCACCGGCAGACTGATCGCCTGACCCATCGTGTAGAGGACGACTGCGGTTTCACCCACAGCGCGGCCCATCGCAAGCACGATACCCGTGATGATGCGCGGCGTCGCCGCCGGCAGAACGATCCTGCTCACCGTCTGCCACTTCGTCGCGCCAAGGCCGTACGAGCCCCATCTCATGTATTTCGGCACCGAGCGGATCGCTTCCTCGGTCGCACGCATGATGATCGGCAGCATCAACAGAGAGAGCGCCAGAGCGGCAGAGATCATCGAGAGGCCGAGCCCCACCGTCTCGACGAAGAGTGCGAAGCCGAACAAGCCCATCACGATGGATGGAACACTAGCCAGCGAATCCGCCGCAAACCGAATCGCCGAGACGACCCGTCCCTGATAAGCGTATTCGGCGAGATACACGGCGGCGAGCACGGCAATGGGCGTCGAGATCAACATGGCGAGGGCGGTCACGTAGATCGTGGAAACGATTGTCGGCCAGATGCCGCCTTCGGAGTTCACGCCGTGCGGCCACGTGAAGATAAACGTCGGAGAGATGACCCGGATCCCGTTCCAGAACACGTACAGCAGCAAAGCGCCTAGAACGGCCACGGTGCACGCCGCAGCAGCCCACAGGAGTCCGAGCGCGATCTTGTTCGAGATCGACTTGTTCACGTCAGTCCCTCAACCTCGACAAGAGGCGTACTGTTGCGACGAGTAGCATCGAGAAGATGAACAGCATGGCGGCCATCGCGAAAAGTGCCGTGCGATGAAGGCCGACGGCGTACGGCAGATCCATGACGATCTGACTCGTCATGGTGGAAAGCGGCGCAAAGATTCCTTTGGGGAAGACAGGTGCGTTGCCGACGACCATGAGAACCGCCATCGTCTCCCCGATCGCGCGACCCATGCCAAGAATGATGGCGTCGATGATCCCGATCTTGGCCGCTGGCACCACGACCTTGTAGATGGTCTGCCATTCGGTCGCGCCCATTGCAAAGGAAGCCTCGCGGATGCCTTCGGGAATCGACCTGAGCGCGTCCTCGGACAGCGCCGCGATCGTCGGCACGATCATGATGGCCAGCACGACCCACGCCGTGAAGGCGCCGAATCCAAGGGTGCCAGTGAATCTCGAGACGATCGAACGCAGCAGGATAATCCCGAAGAACCCGTACACGACGGACGGGATGCCGGCGAGAAGTTCCACAGCGGGGCGCACAACGGCGCGCATTCGGGGAGAGGCAACTTCGGACAGGAATACCGCTGTGCCTACCGCTAGAGGCGTGCCCAGGCCGAGCGCGCCGAGGGTCACCAAGAGGGAGCCCACGAGCAGCGGCAGGATTCCGAAGCTATTGCTTCCGGAGGACCAGACCGTTCCGGTGATGAATTTGCCAAGGCCGTAGTCTGTCACGATTGGCCATGCCTTGAACCCCACGAACACGAAGATGAGCGCCACGGCGAGCACGAACATGAACGCGCACGCGAAGAAGAGTGACTTTAGCAACCACTCTCTGACGTAGGTCGACCTCGAGACGAGCTGTAGGGTTCCTCGTGCGGGGCTGGTGGACTGATCGCTCATCGGGTCCCACCCTCCGCGATCGGGATGAAGCCGGCGTCGACGACAACGCCCTTCTGGACGGCGCTCGACAGTACGTAGTCGATGTAGCGCTTGGTAAGACCTGTCGGCTGGCCTTTGGTGAAAAAGTGCAGGGTGCGACCGATCGGGTACTGGTTCGTGGCGATGCTCTTCTTGGTGGGCGCTACACCGTCAACCGCGAGCGCCTTGACGCGCACATTCGTGAATCGCGGCTCAACGAAGCCCGCCGAGATGTAGCCGATCGCTCCGGCAGCTCGAGCGACCACGTCGCGAACCTGCCCTGTTCCCGGAAGAACCGCTGCCGAGGGGGCGAAATGCGCTGTCTTGCCCATGACGATCTTGCTGAAGGCTTCGCGCGTGCCGGACGCCTCGTCGCGATTGACGAGGTCGATCGCCCGGTCATCTCCCCCGACCTCGCGCCAGTTCTTGATCTTGCCGGTGAAGATGTCCCGGAGTTGGGCTGTCGAGAGCCCTGTCACAGGATTGTCGGGGCTGACGATGACCGCGATACCGTCGTAGGCGATGGGCGTGTCCACCAGTCCGAGTTTCGCTTCTTCGGGTTTGAGGTCCCGGGACGACGTCCCGATGTCCGCCGTTCCCGCCGACACCGCCTCGATCCCAGCGGATGATCCGAGCCCCGAGACGAGGACCTGGGTGTCCGGATTGGCCTTCATGAACGCCTCGGCGGTCTGCTCGGCGATGGGGAGGATCGTGGTCGAACCGCTCACGATGACCTTGTTCGAGGGGTGTGCGCCGCCCGAGCACCCACTCGAGAGGACCAGCCCGAGCAAGACGAGAGCGAGCGCTACGTAGCGCGCGGCAAGATGCACGCGAACGCCGAGTGACGTCCGGTGCGCCCGTCCTCGGCGCGATACGAGAAGAACCTGTCGGTGGCCTCGGCGGTACATGTTCCGAGGCGTGCAATGCTGCACGTTGAGACTCCTGCATCGACGAGACTTGCGGTCACGACGGCGTCGAGGTTCAGTCCCCCCGAATCGGCCCGAGCAAATGTACCAAAGGTGTTACAGAATTGCGACAAGATTTCGGGTCCCACGGCATAGTGGCAGGACCCGATGTGTGGCCCGATGTAAGCGGTCACGAGCGAGGCGTCGCAAGCCGAGAGCCGCGCGACTTCATGCACGACCGCGCCCGGTAGCGAGGCGAGTGCCCCGCGCCAACCGGCGTGCACCACCGCGACGACCGGACCCGGCGCGACGAGGATGACAGGTACGCAGTCGGCGAAGCACAGCATAAGTGGAATCTCCGCGCTCGCGGTGATGATCGCGTCCGTTGCCAGCAACGGCACAGCGCCAAGTCGCGCAAACGCGCCGGCGCCCGCGGATGCTTCGTCCGCGATCGCAATCAGCTCGCCATGCACCTGCTCCGCCATCACGAGACGCGAGCGATACGCCCCCAGCCTCGCTGCATCGAGCAGCCGTCTGCGATTCTCGTCCACAGCGTCGGGCGCATCGCCTACGTGCGACGCAAGGTTCAGCGATGCGTACGGGCCCCTGCTGGCGCCCCCTACTCGTTCGCTGAAACCAATAACAACACCGCGAGCCGAGAGAATCGGGTCCGACCAGTGGGCCACGCCGGCGCGAGAAACCCTCTCAAGCCGAGGCTCTTCGTGGCAGGCGGCGCCTCGGCCGGCAATCACGGGCGCACGGCCTGGGTGGAAGCAGACGAGCCGCGCTGTATCTTCTTGCTCAAGGGTATCCAATCGTTAGGCACTAACTGGCAGATTACCCGACGCAGGAGGAAACCATGAACGGCATCGATTTCGGGCGGGCGTTCAAAGCCCCCTTTGACGACCCTGATTGGGTCAAGAAGACCCTCTTGGGTCTTGTGTGGGGCATCCTCCTCGTCACTTCGCCAGCGCTCGTGGGCGCCATGGTCGAGTACATCAGGAGTGTTGCTCACGGCAACGAGCGTTTGCCCGAGTGGGACGCCTTCGGAGACAAGTGGGTTCGCGGCTTCATGGTGCTTCTGGCCGGAATCCTCTACTTCCTGCCGGTCTGGGTGCTCGCGCTCGCCTTCTTCGTCCCCGTTGTCCTTGCGAGCGGGAGCAACAACAGCGACGCGCTCGCAGCGGCCGCGAGCGGCGGCCTGTGCCTTTTCGGTCTCCTCGCAATCATCTATGCGCTCGCTGTCGGGGCCGTCTTCTACTCGGCTGTTGTCGACTACGCAATTACCGGCGAGTTCGGTGCTTTCTTCCGCGTGGGAGACAACATCGCCCGCATACGCGCCAATCCCGGCTACTGGACGGCCTGGTTGATTGCGATTCTTGCGTCTTTCGCCGCGTCGGTCGTGGCCGGGGCCATTCCAGTTCTGGGTGGGCTGATCTCCTTTGGGTTGACGTACCTCGCCTACATGGTCGGCGGCAACGCGTTCGGACAGTGGGCTGCCGTCGCCTACAACGGGCGTGGTCCGATGGCGCCGAGCGCACCGGGGATGTACGCGCCTCCGGCTCCGCCCGCGTACCGGCCGCCTCCGGCGCCTCCCGCGTACCCGCCAGTAACGCCGCCAGGGCCGCCTGCTGAATAGCGCGCCCAGGCACGCAAACTGCGAGCCCCGCCGGCATGCGCCGATGGGGCTCGTTCTTTGTCATCCAATAAAGGAGGCCCCTGTGGCGACGAGGTCGCGCCGTCGTCGCCACAGGGGCCAAACCGTACACACGAATGAAAGCCGCTTAGAACGATCGTTTCTTCAGGAAAGCCGGGATATCGAGGTCTTCCTCGGGCAGCGGCTCGAACGAGGGGACTCCAAGCGGGGTGCCCTCCCCTTCGCCAACGGCGCCGAACTGCATCGTTTCCTGACGCTTTCGCCCGTTGAATCCGGTCGCGATGACGGTGACTCGGATCTGATCCATCATCGAATCGTCGATGACCGCACCGAAGATGATGTTGGCCTCGGCCGCGGCCGCCGCAGCTACAACCTCGGCTGCTTCGTTGACCTCGAACAGCCCGAGGTCGCTCCCGCCGCAAATGGACAGCAACACTCCCTGAGCGCCTTGAATCGAAGACTCCAGAAGCGGGCTGGAGATCGCCGCGGTCGCGGCATCGTGTGCACGATTGTCGCCAGCGGCGATGCCGATTCCCATGAGCGCGGAGCCGGCATCGGCCATGATCGTACGAACGTCCGCGAAGTCGAGGTTGATGAGCCCCGGCACCGTGATGAGGTCGGTGATGCCCTGGGTACCTTGGCGAAGAATGTCATCGGCGATGCGGAAGGCATCGAGGATCGACGTCTTCTTCTCCGCAACCTGAAGCAGACGGTCGTTCGGGATGATGATCAGCGTATCGACCATGTCGCCCAGCCGCTTGATGCCGTCGTCAGCCTGCAAAGCGCGCTTGCGGCCCTCGAACGCGAAGGGGCGCGTGACGACACCTACCGTGAGGGCGCCGATCTCCTCTTTGGCGATCTGCGCGATGACCGGCGCTGCACCCGTGCCCGTGCCGCCACCTTCGCCCGCTGTGATGAAGACCATGTCAGCGCCTTGGAGCGCCTCCTTGATCTCTCCCCGGTTCTCCTCAGCGGCTTGGAACCCCACATCCGGGTCCGCTCCCGCACCGAGGCCCTTCGTCAGATTCACGCCGATATGGACTTTGTAGTCCGCGTCGGACATGAGGAGAGCTTGAGCATCCGTGTTGATGGCGATGAACTCAACGCCCTTGACGCCGGCTTCGACCATGCGATTGATCGCGTTGGTCCCCCCGCCGCCGATGCCTATGACCTTGATTACTGCCAAGTAATTTGCGCCTGTTTCGAGCATTGCTCGCCCTCCCCTGAGAGGCCGGTCAGAGCCGCAACTCTTAACCTCAGGTTGACCGTTACTGTTTGGGTGGAACGCTCAATCTTCGCATAAACCTTACCTAGAGCGCAAGAGGGTACCTCAGATTCTTGCGCGGGGGTGTGTCCACTCCGATCCTAGCGTGAGCGTTACCGCAGCTAGTTGCCAGAATTCAATCCTCGCCATGTGGGTCGATTGACGACACGCACGTTGACGTATACGACGTTCTTGTTGTCCGCCAGTAGCCTCTGAACTATCTCGTCCTTCTTGACGATGTCGGATGCACTGCCTACAAAGACCTGAACGCTATGGGTCAGAATCAGCGCCGTCCGATCGATTGTCGGAGCGGAAACAGTCCGCACGCGCTTGAGAAGCGCGGGACTCAAACCCCGCAGAACCGCGAGCGCATTGCGCAGTTCCGCCGAGTCCGATTGCAATCCCGCGGCCGGCGACAACCCCTCGACATCGCGAATGGTCGGAACGGCCGCTGACGCCTCGGCGGTTCGCTTTCCAAGCCAGTAACCCGAGCCATCAACTAGCCAGAGCGAAGTTCCACCCGCGTCCACGATCGCGGCGGGGGTGCGCTCGGTGATGTTGAGCTCGAGCATGTGCGGGAAGCGTCGAACAACCCGGATCTTCTCGATCCAGGCCTCGGCAAGCAGGCGCTTCGAAATGTCCCCACTGGGGAGGCGAAGAAGTGTTGTGCCTTGAGGAACGGCGGCGACACGAAGCACCTCGGCCGGTGAAAGGTGCCGCACCCCTTTCACGTTGATGCTCTGAATCACGAAGATGGGCGCGTTCGACAGCGCAATCAATCCCCATGTGATGCCCACCACGGCCACGGCCATGGCAGAGCCCACCAGGAGTCGCTTTCGAGAGAGCGTGCGCTGTCGCTTCTCGCGTTCGTCACGCTTGACGCTGGCGACCCGCGCCCCCGCCCCCGACTTGGAGCCCGCGGCCGCGCGGGCAAGCTGCTTCGGCGAGCGGCGCCGTTCTGACTCGACCTCAGGTCGATCCTTCTTGTAGCGGACGCGCACCGTCTCCTCGGCGCCGATGACGACGCGCTTACGACTCGTCGAACGACCCGAGGAATCGGATTTCCGGTGTGAGTTCGATGCCATACGCCTCCTTCACGGTTTCGCGAACGAGACGGACCAGCCCAAGAACGTCAGTCGCGGTAGCGCCGCCGGCGTTGACTATGAAGTTCGCGTGGACATCAGACACAGCAGCGCCACCGACGCGCGCACCCTTGAGCCCCGCCGCTTCAATGAGCCGACCGGCAGAATCGCCCTCAGGGTTGACGAATACGCTGCCGGCACTCGGTGCAGACAGTGGCTGCGTCCGCTTCCGACGGCGCAGGCTCGCCTCCATCGTACGTCGAATGTGGTCCGCGTCGCCCTCGACGACACGAAGAGCCGCCTCGACAATGATCCCCTTTGTGCGCAGGGAGCTCTGACGGTATCCCCACACGACCTCCGGGCCGCGGACGCTCATGAGCCCTTCGCCCGGCACGAAGAGAGTGACCGACTCGACAATCGAACCGATCCATTCATCCCGACTGCCGGCGTTCATCGCAAGGGCTCCGCCCACCGTCCCGGGAATGCCGACGGCGAACTCCAGTCCGGTCCTGCCCTCCGAGAAAGCGTCGCGTACGATTGCCGCGAGAATCACTCCGGCGCCCGTGCGCAGGTGCTCGCCGTCGAGCGCGTGGCGTTTGAAATCGCGGCCTAGAACGATCACCGCGCCGTCGTAGCCCTCGTCTGAGGCAAGGACGTTGCTGCCCTTCCCCAACACGCGCCAGTCGATTCCTTCATCAGAGAGAATCTCGGTCGTCATCGCAAGGTCGGCGACTGTGGCGCATTCGACGAACAGCGCAGCAGGCCCACCAATGTGAAACGTGGTGTGCTTCGCCATCGACTCGCTGCTTCGAACCGAGCCCGCGAGGCTCGCCCTCAGGCGATCGAATGCCTGGACTAGCGACACGGGACTGCTACCTCTCGAGCCACTCCCAGCGCCTCGACGAGCTCCGGACCGATCGCAGTGACGTCGCCGGCCCCCATCGTCATCACAAGATCGCCTTCGCGCACGCGGGACTGAAGATAGGGAACGATGTCTGCGCGATGAGGGAGGTACGAAACGCGGGCGCGCGGATGCTTACGCAGCAGCGCATCGAGAACGGTCTTGCCGGAGACGCCGGGAATCGGAGCCTCTCCCGCACTGTAGACATCCATCAGCACCGCGCAGTCGGCCGAGCCGAACGCGTCTGCGAAGTCCTCGGCAAGTGCCTCGGTACGCGAATATCGATGCGGCTGGAACAGGACGAACACCCGACCGAACCCGAGATCCGACGCGGCCGAGAGCGTGGCGCCCACTTCGGTGGGGTGATGCGCGTAGTCATCCACGACGGTCACCCCGCCGGCCTCGCCGATGAGGTCGAAACGGCGGCGAACGCCGGTGAATTCGGCGAGCGATGCGGCCGCATCTTCCACATCGAGACCGAGCACCCATGCGGTCGCGAGGGCCGCCGCGGCGTTGGCGACCATGTGCGACCCAGGTACACGCATGAGCGACTCCACGTGCTGTCCCTCGGGAAAGACGACCTCGAGACGCGTGCCTACACCCATGCGCTCGATCGCCCGGCAGCGGACGTCGCACGTTTCGGCGAATCCGTACGTGACGATCCTGCGACCGGTGGTACCCGCAAGCTCGACGAGGCGAGCATCGTCGCCGCAGATGACGAGCGAACCGTCGGCCGACACGCGCTCCATGAACTCACAGAACGTCGACTCGACCGCCTCGAGCGTGCCGTAGTGATCGAGATGGTCCGCCTCGATGTTGGTCACAATCGCGACGTGCGGATCGAGATGGACGAAGGAGCCGTCGCTCTCGTCGGCCTCGACAACGTAGTGGCGGCCCGAACCGTTGATCGCGTTCGTGTCGAACCCGTCGACTTCGCCGCCGATCAGAAACGTCGGCGCCAGGCCCATGCGGGAGAGCATCGTCGCGACCATCGAACTCGTGGACGTCTTACCGTGCGTCCCGGCGACCGCGATCGTCTCGCGCTCCCCCGCCAGGTGCGAGAGCATCTGGGCGCGTTGCCACACGGGAATGCCGCGCCGGCGCGCCTCGGCGAGCTCAGGGTTTGTCTCAGGTATCGCCGAGGAGACAACGACGACTTGAGGGTCGCCGAGGTTGTTCGCTGCATGGCCGACCGCGACCGGCACTCCCGCCTGCTCGAGCGCGCGCGAATACCGCGACACCTTCAGATCGCTCCCCGTCACCGAGACCCCGCGCTCCGCAAGCACGAGGGCGATTCCGCTCATGCCGGCGCCGCCAGCGCCGATGAAGTGTGCGTAAACCTGGTCAGACAACAGAGTCCTCCGCCGAGTCGTCGGTGGGTGGGGCGCCACGAGCCGCTCGGCGAGCGAGATCGGCGACCTCGGCAGCTGCGTTCGGCCGTCCGAGGGCGTACGAGGCGTCAGCCATGGTAGCACGCCTCTGAACGTCGCCGAGCAGGCCGACGATGACGTCACCGAAGTGTTCCTCGTCGAGATCGCCGTCTGCGATGAGCTCCGCCGCGCCATGAGCGACCATCGTTGCGGCGTTCTTCGTTTGGTGGTCGTCGGTGGCGAAGGGATACGGAACGAGCACGGCCGGCAAACCGAGTGCTGTGATCTCCGCGATAGAGGTCGCCCCGGAGCGCGCGACGACCAGATCGGCCGCTGCGAGCGCAGAACCCATGTCGTCGAGATAGTCGACCACGGACCATCGGCCTCTTGCGTCACCCCCCGCGGCTTCTAGCGCCGCGCGGACAGTCTCGGCCTCGGCTTTGCCCGCGACGTGGACGACGCGGACGTCGGGCAGATCCATGAGGCGATCACGCAGGGCGACGATCGCCGAATTGAGGTGCCTCGCGCCTCGGCTCCCGCCGAAGACGAGCAGCACAGTCGACTTCTTAGGCAGTGACAGCGCGGCGCGTCCCTTTTCGCGTTTCGAAGCGAGCACCCCGGCCCGGACGGGATTGCCGGTCACCTCCGCACGCTCGGGATGCGCGAGCAACGGAATCGACTCCCCGTACGTCACGCCGACGTTGGTCGCCCAGCGCGAAAGCACTTTGTTGGCGAGCCCGGGAACGGAGTTTTGCTCATGCAGCACGAGCGGGATCGACCGGAGAAGTGCGGCGAGTCCCACGGGGATCGAGACGTAGCCCCCGAAACCAATCACGACGTCTGGCTTCTCCGAGGCGAGCCAGCGCAAGGCAGTGACCGTCGATGCCGCGATCCGTGCCGACGACGTGAAGAGGGTCTGCGGGCGTGCCCGGTCGAAACCGCTCGCAGCTAGCCCGCGAAACGCGACGCCCGCCTCGGGAACGAGACGGGCTTCAAGGCCCCCAGGCGTGCCGACGAAGACGACCTCGTCATGCTCGGCGGCGAACTCCTCTGCTACGGTCAGGGCGGGGTACACGTGGCCGGCCGTTCCGCCGCCGCTCATCCAGACTCGCACGTGCCGACTCCTCGTTCCTTGGAACGGTACGGACCACTCGCGGCGCGTGCGCTCCGTACTTGGACACAGACAGTATCAGCCCGACCGAGATCATCGTCACAAACATCGATGACCCGCCGTAGCTCACGAACGGCAGCGGCTTACCGGTCACGGGGAATATGCCCGTAACGGCGGCCATGTTGAGGGTGGCCTGGAAAGCCAGCATCCCCGTCAGCGCCCCCGCCACCAGACGCCCGAAGGGATCGCGTGCGCCCATCGCGATACGGACACCTGCGTACAGCAGCACGACGAACGCGACCACCACAGCCAAGGTGCCGATGAGCCCGACCTCCTCGCCGATGATCGCAAAGATGAAGTCGGTATGCGCCTCAGGCAGGTAGAAGAACTTCTGGGCCGACAAACCGAGTCCGACGCCCTTGATCCCGCCAGTGCCGAATGCGAGCAGGGCTTGGATCGTCTGGTAGCCCTTGCCGCTCGGATCGAGCCACGGGTTGAGCGAGGTCAACACCCTGCCGAGCCGATATGGCTCAATGGCAATGGCGAACACGCCGAACAGTGCGAGCACAAGCGCGGCCGCACCGACCCAGCGCATCTCGACGCCGCCGAGGAAGAGCACGATCGCAACACCCACCGCGAGGAGCACGGCGGTGCCCAGGTCTGGCTGGAATACGATGAGAACCGCCGGTAGACCTACATAGAAGGCGATTCGGCTCATGTATGTCTTCGTTTCAAGCCGCCCGCGCTGCCACTCCACCGCCAGCGCCGCGGCCACGAGCACACACGCGATCTTGGCGAACTCGGAGGGCTGAAGGTTGACCGGCCCGAGCGGGATCCAGCGGCGCGCACCGCCGCGAACCACGCCCAGGCCGTACGTGACGACGAGCAACACGATCGATACCCACCACGCCTGCTGTCCGAGGAAGCCCTGGAAGCGGCGATAGTCGAATCGTGCTGCGATCAATGCGAGCACAGACCCCATCGCAACGAACGCGATCTGACGAACGAAGAAGAACGTCGACGACCCTTCCTTTACCAAGGCAGAGATCGAAGAGGCCGAGTACACCATGGTTAGACCGAACGCGGTCAAGAAGACGGTTGCGCCAAGAAGGAGATAGCGCGGCACCGAGCCTCCGGCGAAGTCCTTCCGCGTCACTCGGCCTCCTCCCCGTTCATCGCAAGCACCAGCGTCTTGAAGACGGTCCCTCGATGCTCGTAGGAGGCGAATTCGTCGAACGAGGCGCACGCCGGTGAGAGAACGATCGAATCGCCCGGCACGCCAAGCACGGCGGCCACCGTGACCGCGTCTGTAAGTCCCTTCGCCTGCGACAACTCGACCGCGAGCCCCTTGAAAGCGCGGGCGATCTCATCGGCGGCCTCGCCGAAGACGACCACGCTCTTCGCTCGAGCGGAGACCGCTTCAGCGAGCGGTCGCATGTCGTTGCCCTTGTTGCGCCCGCCCAGCATCACGATGAGGGATCTGTCGCCGAATGCGGTCAGCGCTTTGAGAACAGCATCCGGGTTCGTGGCCTTGCTGTCGTTGTACCAGGCCACGCCGCCGATCTCGGCGACGGGCTCGAGTCGATGCTCTATCGGCTCGAAGGTGCGCAGCCCTTGCTGCAGGTCTGCGGCGGTGACCCCCAGGGCTTGCGCGGCTGCAGCGGCCGCGAGAGCGTTGCTCACGTTGTGCGCGCCGCGGATGAGGAGCTCGTCTTCGAAGACCAGGCGCACCAGACCGCCACGGGTCTCGAGCGCCAGTGTGTTGTCGACCACCGTGGCGCCGCCCGCGTGGCGCGCGAGGCGGCTGACGCGGATCACAGTGACACCCCGCGCAGCGACCTTGTCGGCGTAAGGCGCCGAGCCTGGGTCGTCGACATCGACAACGGCGATGTCGCCTTCACCGAGGTTCTCGAAGATCCGCGCCTTGGCGAGCGCGTATTCGTCGAGCGTTCCGTGCCAGTTGACGTGGTCGGGTGTGAGGTTGAGCAAGACCGCCACGCGCGGCCGAAAGGTCTCGATGTTGGCGAGCTGAAAGGAGGAGACCTCAGCCACGAGAATCTCCTCGGCGGGTGCTTCGGTCGCCGCTTTGATCGCGACGTGACCGATGTTCCCAACCGCTCGGGCGGCAAGCCCTGCGGTGCGCAGCAGGTGCACGATGAGCGACGTCGTCGTGGTCTTGCCGTTCGTGCCGGTCACGGCGACCCAGGTGTGGTTCGAGCGCAAGAACGCGAACTCGATCTCCGAGACCACGCGGGCGCTCGCTGCGGCTGCTGCGACAAAGATCGCTGCGTGCGGCGGGACTCCGGGACTCACGATCGCGACGTCGAAGCGGCCGTCGACCGATTCCGTGCCCAGCTCGACGTCGACGCCGAGGCCACGAAGCTCCATCGCCCGGTCGCGCAGCGCCATACTATCGCCGCCGTCGATCGCGGTGACAGACGTGGCCTCGCCCGAGGCGAGCAGCGTCGCACAGTAGCGCGCCGATTCGAGCCCGGAGTCTCCGAGACCGACGACGAGGATATGGCCGATGGTACTCATTTGTGCTTCGCCACGAGCGTGCCGATGAAGTACATCCCGAAGCCGGCACCCGCCAGAATGCCGGTGATGATCCAGAAGCGCACCATGACCTTCGTCTCGGACCAGCCCTTCATCTCGAAGTGGTGGTGGAGCGGCGCCATGCGGAAGATGCGCTTGCCGGTCAGCTTGAACGAAGCGACCTGGAGGACGACGGAGAGCGTCTCGGCGACGTAGATGCCGCCGATGACGAGCAACAGGAGCTCGGTCTTCGTGATGACAGCGAGCGCCGCGATGACCGCGCCCAGCCCGAGCGAGCCGGTATCGCCCATGAAGATGTCGGCGGGGTAGCTGTTGTACCAGAGGAAGCCGATGCACGCACCGGCGACCGCGGCGGCCAGCAACGCGCTCTCGAGGGTGCCCTGCCGGAATGCGATCGCGGCGAAGACAAGCGTGACGATGGCGATGGTGCCGGCGGCGAGCCCATCGAGCCCGTCGGTGAGGTTCACAGCGTTGCTCATGCCCACGACCATGATGCCGACGAACACGAGGTAGATCCAGGGAACGACGAAGTTCACACCCGCGATGGAGAACGCCGACGAGAACTCGCCCATGTCGAGCTTGTAGGTCGTCAGCGGGATGCTCACCGATGTCGAGAGCTGAGCCCAGTTCACGACGAGGAGCGCGAAGATCGCCGAGGCCGTGCCCTGCCAGAAGAGCTTCGCGCGCGGCCGCAGACCGAGGGAGCGCTCGTGACTGACCTTGGACCAGTCATCGACGAAGCCGAGCACACCGCACGCGAGCATCACGAGCAGCGCAAGGATGCTGAGCCGCGTCGGTGTCCCCATCAGAAGAAACGTGGCGGTCACCACGAGAAGGATCAGCACGCCGCCCATAGTGGGCGTCCCCTGTTTGACGAGGTGGCCCTGCGGACCGTCGGCACGCACCTGTTGTCCGATGTTGCGCACGCGCAGCAACCGGATCCACAGAGGGAACAGCAATGCAGCAGCCACCATCGAGATGACGACAGCCAGGAATACCTGATACGTGGGGTAATGCGCGAAGGAGATCATCTCGGGTTCACGATACCTTCAACCACGGTCTCAAGTCCCATGACTCGCGACGCTTTCACGAGAACCGCATCGCCCTCGCCGAGAAGATCGTCGAGCACTTCGATCGCCTCGGCGACCTCGGTGCACTGCCGAACGCTCTCGGCGGCCATTCCTTCGGCCAGCGCTACTTCGGCGATTCTGCGCGCGCGCGGTCCCACGGTGACCAGCATCTCGATCCCACTGCGGGCGACATCCTCGCCGAGCTGGAAGTGCGCGAGCTCGGTAAGCGAGCCGAGCTCGGCCATATCGCCGAGAACGGCCACGCGCTTGCCCGGCACCGACATGTCGGCCAGCGTGTCGATCGCCGCGCGCATGGACACCGGATTGGCGTTGTAGGTGTCGTTGATCACGGTGACGCCGTTGGCGGTGGTGAACAGCTGCATTCGCATCTCGGTCACCTTCACCGATGCGAGAGCGGCCGCAATCTCTTCCACGGAGACGCCGAGGTGCCGCCCGACCGCCGCGGCGGCAAGCGCGTTGTAGACGTTGTGGCGCCCTGGGAGCGGCAGCGAGACGTGCACACTCTCACCGGCGACCGTGAGGTCGAACGATGGCCGACTCTCGTCGTCGGTCTCGATGTCCTCCGCTCTCACTGCGCACAGCTCCGAGAGGCCGTAGAGGGTGACCGGCGCTTCGGACAGGCCGGCGATGATGCCCGAATACGCGTCGTCGCCGTTGAGGAACGTCGCACCGTCTGCTGGAACAGCGGTCACGAGTTCGGCCTTGGCCAGCGCGATCGCATCCTGGCTCCCGAGCACCTCGATGTGGCTCGTTCCGACGTTAGTGACGAGCGCGATGGTGGGCTGTGCGATAGCCGCGAGGCGCGCGATCTGGCCCTGGCCGCGCATCCCCATCTCGACGACCAGCACCTCCGTGTCCGCACCGGCGCACAGAACCGTCAGCGGCACGCCCAGCTCGTTGTTGCGGTTGCCTTGCGTGCATGCGACCCGGAACCTGCTTGACAGCACCGCATCGATGAAGTCCTTGGTCGTCGTCTTGCCGGTCGAGCCCGTGATGCCCACGACAGGGCAGCTCAGACGCGACCGGTGGTAGATGGCGAGGTCTTGCACGGCCGCCGCGACGTCGGCGACGCGCACGATCGCCGCTCCCGTTCGCTCTGCAGCCGAGATGAGCTCCGCCAGTTCGTCGGCGCCCTTCGCGACCAACAGTATCCGCGCGCCGTGCTCGAGAGCCGCGGCAGCGAACTCATGACCGTCGACGTTCTCGCCGGGCAGCGCCGCGAAGGCGCAGCCGGGCGCAGCTAACCGCGAGTCGATAACGAGGTCGGTCGCGACCGCCGAGGAGGACCCCGCGATGATCTCGCCGCGCGTGACCTCCGCGATCGTGCCCGCTGTGGCCGTCAGCATCGCGCAGCCAACTCCTCTCGGACGACCTCGCGGTCATCGAAGTGGATGGTGCGATCGGCGAAGATCTGGTAGTCCTCGTGACCCTTGCCGGCGATGAGCACTGCGTCGTCTTTCTCGGCGAGTTCGATAGCGCGACGGATTGCGTGTCGGCGGTCGACCTCGACTTCGTGGATGTGCACCTCGTCGTGCATGCCGTCCTCGATCTGCAGAATGATGCCGACCGGGTCCTCCGAGCGCGGGTTGTCGCTCGTGACTACGGACACGTCGGAGTACTTCGCTGCGATCGAGCCCATGACGGCGCGCTTTTCGGGATCGCGGTCTCCCCCGCAGCCGAACACGGTGATCACACGGCCGCGCGTGACCGCCTTGACGGCAAGAATCGCCTTCTCGAGCGAATCCGGCGTGTGTGCATAGTCGACGATCACCGAGAACGGCTGACCGGCCTCGACTCGTTCCAGCCGCCCGGGCACCTGAGGCGCGCTCTCGAGCCCGGCGACGATCGTCTCGAGGGGAATACCGATCGACAGGGCGCAACCGGCGGCCACCAGTGCGTTGCTCACGTTGAACGCACCGGCTAGAGGAAGCGCAACGTACGCGGAGCCCGCAGGTGTCACGAGCGTAAACTGCGCTCCCGTGGCCGAGAGGACCTCATCTGTCGCGCGCACCATCGCTGCCGAGTTTCGGCCAACGGTGAGCACGCCGTCTACCTCGGCCGAGATTCGTGCTCCATACGGGTCGTCGATGTTGATGACCCGGGCGCTACAGTCGAAGTCAGTGAAGAGGCGACGCTTGACTGAAGCGTACTCCTCGATCGTGTGGTGGTAGTCGAGATGGTCCTGGGTGAGATTCGTGAACGCCACGACAGCGAAGTGCACTGCGTCGACACGGTGCAGGTCAATCGCATGACTCGAGACCTCGATCCCAGCAGCGGTAACGCCTGCGTCTCGCATACGCGCCAGCAGCGCCTCGAGATCGCTCGACTCCGGCGTCGTCCGGCTCGACGACTGGCGCTCGCCGGCGATGCGCGTCTCAACGGTGCCGACAAGACCGGTGACCCGACCGGCGGCACGAAGAATGGAGTCCAGAAGGTAGACGGTGGTCGTCTTGCCATTCGTGCCCGTGATGCCGATGAGGTCCATCGACTTGCTCGGCTCACCTTGGAACCTCGCAGAGGCGACGGCGAGCGCCACGCGGGTGTTCGGCACATGGAACTGTGGCACCGCGACCGAGGGGATCGCGTGCTGCACGACTATCGCGGCAGCGCCGCGTGATGCGGCATCGGCCGCGAAGTCGTGCCCATCGTGCGCGAATCCTGGGACGCAGAAGAACGCATCCCCCGGGATCACGCAGTCGGAGCGGTATGCGATGCCCGAGACCCGGGCGTCGGCGACGCCAAGCGCGCGTGCGCCGGTCCCTTCCAGCAGCTTTATGCAGCTCTTGTCAGTCACGCACTCTCCATCGCATTTCGACCGCAGATTCTACCATGTCGCCTACGGGCCCTGGTCGGTGACAACGCCCATCTCGGTGGTGTCGGCTGAAGGCGGCGCACTCGGCGAGCCGTGAGCCGGCACCGTCGGTTTCGACGGCTTCTTCGAAGCATGGCCGGCCGCCGCGGAGCCGGACTTCTTCGGCGTCTGGATCGATGTTGGCGGAATCTTGAGATGCGACACCGCGAACGCCGCCAGCTTTGAGAATACCGGCGCCGCGACCGTGCCGCCGTAGATCGCGTTGCGAGGTTGGTCGAGCTTCACGCATATGAGCACCTGCGGATCTTCGGCAGGCAAGTAGCCAATGAACGAGCCGATGTAGGTCCCCTTCGCGTAACCGCGGCCGTTAGGGAGAGCGACCTGGGCCGTCCCGGTCTTGCCGGCGACGGTGTACCCAGGGACCTGCGCCTCGGTGCCGGTGCCGTCGGTCACCACCCTCTGAAGAATCGACGTGGTGGAGGCCGCCGCCTTTGCCGAGATCGCCCGGCGGATCGGCCATGTCTTGTTCGCCGCGCCGTCCTGCGGTACGTCGAGCATGAAGTGCGGCGTCACGAGATTGCCACCGTTGGCGATGGCTGCAATGGCCCGCGACAGTTGAAGCGGCGTCGCCGAGACGCCTTGTCCGAACGGGATGTTCGCGATCGACGAGTTCGACCACAGACTCACTGGAGGAAGCCATCCGCGCGCCTCACCGGGATAGTCCACGCCGGTCGCCTCGGTGAGCCCGAATCGCGAGAAGTAGTCGTACAGCCCCTTCTTACCGAGCCGCATGCCTACCTTGACCGCTCCGACGTTGGACGAGTGAGTCACGATCTCCGAGAGAGACCAGTTCACAGCCCCTCGGCCGTGGGACTCGTGAATCGTCCGCCCGGCGACATGCAGAACGGAGGGCAGCTGGAACTTCGTGCTCGGCTTGACGATGCCTTTGTCGAGCACGGCTGCGGCCGTAAGCGACTTGATCGTCGACCCGGGCTCGAACGCGTCGGACACCGGCCGGTTGCGAAACGCCTCGGACTTGGCGGTCGAGAAGTCGTTCGGGTTGAAGCCAGGAGTCGAAGCCATCGCGTAGATCTCGCCGTTCTGCGGGTTCATGACGACGACCGAGCCGCCCTTGGCGGCCCACTTCTTCACCGCTGCGGCCAGCTCGACCTGAGCGTGATACTGGATGTCCTTATCGATGGTGAGCACGATGTCGTGCCCGTCGACCGCATCGACGTTCTTCTGCACGCCGCCGGGAATCGGCCGTCCGTATGGGTCTCTTTCGCCGAGAAGAACCCCCGGCTTGCCGGCAAGGATCGTGTTGTAGCGTTTCTCGATTCCTGCGAGGCCGGTCCCGTCGACGCCGACGAATCCGAGTACCTGGCACGCCAGCTCACCCGACGGATACATGCGTCGCGAGTCATCGAGAAAGCCGATTCCAGTGAGCTTGAGGGCCGCGAGCTGTTTGGAGCGCTCGATATCGATCTTGCGGGCGATGTAGACGAAGCCGTTGTCGCGGTCGAGCTTGGCCTCGTACTCCTTTTCGTCCCCGCCCAGCACGGAAGCGAGAGCCCTGGCCGTCCCAACCTTGTCTTTGATCGTGTTCGGAGCGGCGTAAATGGTCGAGGCGGCCACGCTCTTGGCCAGCGGCTCACCTTCGCGATCATAGATCGTGCCGCGGCGCGCCGGGACCTCGATGTCGCGCATGCGCTGCGAAGCAGCCTTGGCGGTGTACTCTGGCGCCCGCACGACCTGCAGCCAAACGAGACGCACGCCGATGAGTGCGAGCAGGGCGACGAACGCAAGCAGGAGAACGGTGAAGCGGCCGCTGCCAGGCGACCGTTTACGCCGTTGCACCACAACTCCTCCTTGTTCGCGCCTCACCTCGACGATGCGAGACCGACGTCACCCACGAGCAGGACATGGGCCTCGCTGGCCGCCACTTCCATGGCCCTGGCGAACGCCCCCGGCAACCCCGCGTTCGACACGGCCCTCGCCGAGGAGAGCTGCGTAGCAGGATTCGGCGACGCCGGCTCGCGCAGGTCCAAGTAACTGACTGAGAGGGCAGGCGCCATTCCCATGGTACCGCCCGCGATAGCCTGGATGCGCGAAGGTGTTGCCAAAGCGCTCTCTTGAACCTCCAACATGTCCCCTTGGTACTGCTCGAGCTTGATTTCACGACGCAGATTACCGGAGTCGATCGACGCCTGGGCGGCCTGGACTGACAGCCACACGCGGCCGAGACCCAGCACTGATACGAGTGCGACGACAACGGCGAAGAAGACGTACGCCTGGAACACCGAAGCGTGCGAGCGAGCTGCGGCGCGCTTGCGTGCTGGCTGGCCCTTCGGCTTCACGATGCGCAAGTGGGCGCGCCGGTTCGGCGCGACGTGAGATTCGTATTGCAAGGCCGGCAAGCCCATGTGTGTCGCACCCCCCCTCGCTTCGCCGAGCCACCCGTTGCGGCTGCGGTCAGATCTTCTCGGCGACGCGGAGCTTGGCGCTCCGAGCGCGCGGATTCGTCTCAATCTCCTCGGCGGAAGGGACGATCGCCTTTCGCGTGAGGATTCGGAGTACCGGCTCGTGCCCGCAGGTGCAGACCGGGAGGTCTGGCGGACAAACACACCCCCGTGCAAGGTCATTGAATGTGGTCTTTGCGATGCGGTCCTCTAGCGAGTGGTAGCTGATGACCGCGATGCGGCCCTTCGGCGCCAGCAACCTCACGGCGGCCTGGAGGGCTGTGCGCAACACGTCGAGCTCGGCGTTGACCTCGATGCGCAACGCCTGGAACGTGCGCTTCGCGGGGTGTCCGCCTTCTCGGCGGGCCGCTGCGTGAATCGCGGACTTGATGATGTCGACGAGCTGAAATGTCGTTTCGATGGGGCGGTGGGCACGCGTGGCTACGATGAAGGATGCGATTCGCGTGGCCCACCGTTCCTCACCGAAGTCACGGAGTATCCGGGCGAGGTCGGCTTCGGAGTAGGCTGCGATGACCTCTGCTGCGGTTAGAGTCTGATGACCCGGATCCATCCGCATGTCCAGAGGCGCGTTCTCCCGGTAGGAGAACCCGCGCTCGGGGACGTCGAGTTGTGGTGAGCTGACGCCCAGGTCGAAGAGGAACCCGTCGACGTAGGGGATGTTTGCCTGAACAAGCAGGCTGTCGAGCTCACCGAAGTTGCCTTTGAGCAGGACCGTGCTCTCAGGAAGTTCTTGCTGGCCGAGGCGGAGTGTGACTGCTGCTGCGGAAAGTGCTGCGTCATCTTGGTCGATTCCGACGAGTATTCCGTCGGGGGCCACGAGTTCTTGAAGCCGCTTCGCGTGTCCTGCCCCGCCTAAGGTGCAGTCGACAACGATCGAACCGGGGTGCAGGGAAAGTTGCTGCGTGACCTCGGCCAGCAAAACTGGGGTGTGCCGGTATTCCATTTTCAAGCCCTAGAGCAAGCCGTCAGCGGCCAGCTCTTTCGCGAGGTTCTCAATCGAACCATCGCCATCGCCGTTGTAGGCGTTCCAGGCCTCGGCGTCCCAGATCTCGATCCGGTTGCCGTTGCCGGTAACTGCAACATCCTTCTTGAGTGACGCGTAGTCGCGCAGAACGGCCGGCAGCGAGATACGCCCAGCCGAGTCGAGCTCGGCCTCGACCGCACCGGCGATGAAGAAGCGCCGAAGGCGGCGTACCGCAGGATCGAAATCCTGCTTGGTCAGCAAGTCCGCGACGAAGCGGTTGTACTCGTCGGCAGGGTAGATGTAGAGGCAGCTGTCGAAGCCCTTCGCGATGACGAGCTTGCCGGTCATCTCGGCGCGGAACTTCGCCGGGAGCGAGACGCGGCCCTTGGCATCCAGCGTGTGCTGGTAGTCGCCCAAGAACATGTGCGCTCGCCTCCCATCATCAGCTCGACTCATAGGAGCGCCCCGTAGCGCTGGTGCCCCCCTCTGCAACGTGAATCCTATGACACTTCATCCCACATTGCAACACCTACATGGGACTTCGTCACACCAAAGCCCACATCGCCACACCAGATTCGCAGCGCTGAGCTCCGCAGGCTAGTGAGCCGCGTCATGCCACCCACCCTGTCCGGAGTGCCGGTCGGCTCCGTTTCTTCACGGCTCCGTGAACCGTCGTGGTCCGGGAGGCGTCGAAGGGGTGTGCGGAGAATGACGTCGGACTTGACAGCACAGCGAATAGTGAGAGCTCGATCGGGGCGATTGCCGAGCATCAAAGAGGCGCGTAGAATCTAGCGAATCGCATCGGCAACTCGGAGGTGAACGGTCAGTGACAGCCAACTGGGCCGCGACTGTGGTCAACGTCCTGATAGCGGGATTCTTCATACTCGCCCTCTTCGGCATCGGCATTGGCGTGTACGCGGCCAGAGCGCTCAAGAAGGCCGAGATGAGGAACGCAGAGAAGCCCTGGAACGAAGAGAAGCCCTCACTGGAGTCCTAGAGCTCCTGCGCTGTGCTTACCGAACGCCTCATCCGCGGACAGCGGGGGGCGTTCGTCGTTTTTCGGCGGTGCGCCACGAACGGACTCGGAGGTGGTCGCGATGAAGATGAAGACAGCTCTGACCATGGTTGCGGTCGCGCTGCTCGCGGTCGTGACCGCGGGATGCGCGGCGCGGCAGCCGGTGGACAGCACGGCGAGTTCCGGGTCGGGCAGCATCGGGGCGCCGTCTCTGTCCAGAGACCAGGCTTCGGCCCCGCAACCGGACAATGGCGCTTCCGGGAGCGCGGGAAAGTCAGCCGTGGCGCCCTCAAGCGAGCAGCAGGCGTCACTCGCGCCCGGCCAACTCGTCATAAGCACGGCCGCCATGTCGATCGAGGTCCGCAACCTCGACCAGGCCGTGGTGTCGATCCGATCCATCGCAGCCAAGTATGGCGCGAGCATCTCCAACCTGTCGGTGAGCTCAGGTGTCGATGTCGGCCCGTCGCCTCAGCCACTCGACGGCACCTCAATCCAATCGCCAGCGCCCGCACCCGGTGGCGCGACGATCACACTGCGCGTGCCCGCGGACAAGCTCTCCGCCGCCCAGAAGGACGCGGCCACGGTCGGGCGGGTCCTCTCGCAAACATCCTCCCAAGACGATGTCACGCAACAACATGTCGACCTCGCGGCAAGGCTAAAGAACCTGCAGGCGGAAGAGGCACAGCTCCGCACGTTCTTCCGGCAGGCCAAACGCGTCTCTGAGATGCTCGCCATCGAGCAGGAACTAGCGCGGGTCCGCGGAGACATCGAGTCGATGCAGGCGCAGATCACCTATCTCGAACGTCAGGCTGCACTCGCCACGCTCACCGTCAACCTGAGCGAACCCGGTGCCCTCGTCTCCCCCGCCTCCGGCGGCTGGGGCTTCGCAGGCGCTGTTCGTGACGGCGTCCGCGCTGCCGCAGCCGTGATTCGCGGGCTCATCACGACCGTGCTCGCGTTCTCGCCACTGATCGTGTTCGGACTGCTCTTGTGGTTCGCGCTGCGCGCCTGGCTTCGCGCCCGACGTCGTCGCCGTTCGGCGACATCGGTGCCAAGCGACGACAGCAACCACTTCGCCCAGGAGCCGCCGGCTTCACAGTGAGCCCGACCAAGAAGGAGAACGGCGTGCTGCCGAGACCTCGCTTCCGCATGCCTCTGTGGGCCGCATTCGTCGTGGCCGCAGCCGCCTATGCGATTCGTTCGGCCATGCGGGATTTCGACGTCACGCCGGACCTGCCCATGGACGCGATCGTCCTGTGCGCGCTCATCGTCGTGATAGTTCTCGTGGGATGGGTCCGCTCGGACGACACCGCCCGCGACCGGCTGCCCTTGGACGCATGCGACGATACGGAAGAAGTACACGACCCCGAGTCCTGAGGGGCTCGGGGTCGTTGTAGCGGCTTTCGCTGGCTACCCTTTCGCCTTGTAGGGCTTTCCGAGGGCCGCCGGGGCGACCGCCTTGCCCACAACGCCGGCGAGCACGATGACGGTCAGCACATAGGGCAACATGAGGAAGAACTGCGGCGGGATGCGGATGACGTTGCTGAATATCTGCAGCTTGAGCTGCAGCGCATCCGCGAAGCCGAACAGGAGCGAAGCGAGGTAGCCGCCGCCGGGAATCCAACGACCGAAGATGTTGGCCGCAAGGGCGATGAACCCGCGACCGTTGGTCATCGAGTCAGAGAACCCGCCCACCTGCTCCAGCGAGAGATTCGCGCCCGCCAGACCCGCCATCGCGCCCGATATCAGCACCGCTATCCACCGGCCGCGCATCACGTCGATGCCAACGGTATCCGCCGCCCGCGGGTGTTCTCCAAGCGCCCTGAGCCTGAGCCCCCAACGCGTACGGAACATCGCCCACGTGAGGAAGACCGCCGCGAAGATGCCGACGTAGGCGATCGGTGTGTAGCTCAGGAAGATCGTGTCGATCCACGTCCAGATTGTGCCGAGCGCCCCGCTCCCACCCGTTGGAAAGTCGAAGACCGGGCCGAGCGCTGGAACCATGGGCACTGGATGCTTCATCACCTGTTGCGCGAGAGCGCTGTCGCTCAGACCGATATTGCCAGGGTGTCCGAATATCATCTCCACGAGGAAGCCGGTCAGGCCGACGGCGAGGATGTTGATCGCCGTGCCCGAGACGACCTGATCGGCCCGCAGGTTGATCGAGGCGAACGCGTGGAGCGCGGCCAGCAGACACGAGGCGAGAATCGCAGCGAAGAGGCCGACCCAGATGCTACCCGTGAGGAGTGCGGCGATGACGCCCCCGAACGCCCCGGCGAGCATCAGCCCCTCCATCGCGATGTTGACGATGCCCGACCGCTCGCAGATCGACGCGCCCATGGCCGCCAGAGCGATCGGCGTCGCAAGCCGGATCGCGGCGGCGAACAGATCCGGAGTGAGTATCTCAGCCAGCAACGGGAGCCACCGCCTTCCGCTTCCGCGTGCGCTCGACGGCCCATGACACGATCGTCTCGGCCGCGACCAGGAAGATGATGATCGCCTGGATGACCGCAACGAGCTGCTGGGAGACATCCGCTTCGAGTTGCATCGTCCCCGCGCCCGCTGACAGCGCTCCGAACAGCAGCGCGGCCGCGATGACCCCGATGGGATTATTCTTGGCGAGCAGCGCGACGGCGATGCCGGTGAAACCGAACCCGTTGGAGAAGGAGTCGAACAGACGGCCATAGACGCCCATCACTTCGACGGCACCAGCGAGACCTGCCAACGCTCCGGAGATGCACAGCGACTTGATGATCGTCGAACCGACCGAGATACCGCCCGCCTCGGAGGCGAACGGATTGTAGCCGACAGCGCGCGCCTCGAAGCCGAGCGTGGTGTACTTGAGCGCCGCCCACACCATCACTGCCATCACGATGGCTATGACAAAGCCGAGATGGGCTCTCGTGGGATGCAGGAACGGCAGGATCGTATTGAACCTCGGCAGCATCGAGTTCGGCGGAAGCTGCGCTGTCTGCGGAATGCCGCTCTTGTCAGAGAGTGGCCCCGACACGAGATACGACACCAGGTACCTGCCGATGTAGCTGAACATCATCGTGGTGATGACTTCGTTGGCGCCGATGCGCGCCTTCATCAGCGCGGGGATGAATGCCCATGCGGCTCCACTCAGCGCGGCTGCGAGCAAGATGACCGGCACCGCGATGGCCCACGGCAGCGATCCCACTTGGATACCGACGTACGCCGCGGCCAAACCGCCAAGAAACAGCTGGCCCTCGGCGCCGATGTTGAAGAGTCCGGCCCGGAATCCCCAGGCGAGCGCGAGGCCGGTGAACATGAGCGGTGTCGAACGCAACAGCGTTTCACCGATGGCGCGCTGCGACCCGAAGGCCCCTTGAAAGAGCGCCGCGAATGCCGCGACCGGATCACGTCCTGATGCCACCACAAGCAGCGAGCCGACGAGCACGGCGATCGCCACTGACACGAAGGGCGTCGCAAGGCGGATGACCCTGTCGGTGCGCTGCTTCTCGAGCGTGAAACGCTTCTCGGCGTCGGTCGACGATTCGACGGGAGAGCCCGCGCGTCCAGGCTTTGGTGCGTCGAAGTGCGTGTGGTCAGGCATGATCCCCCCTTGTCTGATCGGGGGGTGTCGGGCCAGGGGTCGCGGCGAGTTCGGATCCACCACCGCCGGTCATGTAGTAGCCGAGTTGTTCCTCGGTGACCGACCCTCCCTCGAACTCGGCGACGATACGACCACCGTACAGTACGAGGATCCGATCGGAGAGGGAAAGCACTTCTTCGAGTTCCATGCTCACCAGCAGGATTCCCTTTCGCCGCTCTCGTTCGCCGAGGATCTGGCGATGCACGAACTCGATGGCGCCGACGTCGAGGCCGCGGGTGGGCTGCGCGGCGATCAGCAGCTCCGGATCGCGTCCAAGCTCGCGCGCGACGACGAGCTTTTGCTGGTTGCCGCCGGAAAGGTTCGCGGCGCGCACCGTCTCGCTCGGTGTGCGGATGTCGAACTCCGAGATCCGCGTGCGCGCGACCTCCCTCATCGCATCGCGATCGAGGACACCGTGGTTCGCGTAGGGCAGTTTGCGGTGATCACCCAGCGCGATGTTCTCGATGAGGTCGAACTCGAGCACAAGACCACGGCGCTGCCGGTCCGCCGGAATATGGGAGACGCCGGCGGCGATGGTATCGGCGGGGTTGGCGTGGGTTATTTCCCGGTCCCGCAGCCACACCGTTCCGGACGCCGGGCGCCTCAGACCTACGATCGCTTCGACGATCTGGCTTTGGCCGTTACCGTCGACCCCCGCGATTCCGACGATCTCACCCTCGTGCACGTCGAGTGAGATGCCCCGCACCGCCTCGAGCCTGCGGTCGTCGAGCACGTGGAGATCGCGAACGCTCAGCACGATCTCGCCGGGTACCGAGGGGGTCTTGTCGACGCGCAGCACGACGTCGCGACCGACCATCATCTTCGCGAGCCCGGTTTCATCGGTATCCGCCGGCCTGGTCTCGCCGACGAGCCGTCCCGCACGCATGACGATGATCCTGTCGGAAAACGCCATCACCTCATCGAGCTTGTGGGTGATGATGACGACCGCGAGTCCTGAGTCAACGAGCTGCCGCACGATCTCGAAGAGCTCGTTGACCTCCTGCGGCGTGAGGACTGAGGTGGGTTCATCCAGGATGAGCACGCGCGCCTTGCGGTAGAGCGCCTTGAGGATCTCGACTCGCTGCTGCATCCCCACCGACAGGTCCTGCACGCGCGCATCCGGGTCGACCGTGAGCCCGTATCGCTCGGACAGCGCGCGCGCATCGGCCCTGGCGGTCGCCATGTCAACGGTCCCGAATCTCGCGGGCTCCCGCCCGAGAACGATGTTTTCGGTAACGGTGAGCGTCTCTACGAGCATGAAGTGCTGGTGCACCATACCGATGCCGAGCGCGATAGCCTGCCGTGGGCCCTTGATTCCGGCCGGTCTGCCGTCGATGAGGATGCGACCGCCGTCGGCTTCGAGCAGCCCGTAGGCCACATTCATAAGCGTCGACTTGCCGGCGCCGTTCTCGCCGAGAAGTGCCACGACTTCGCCGGCGTGCACGTCGACCGACACGTCGTCGTCGGCCAGGACCCCCGGGAAACGCTTTGTGATGTGTTCAAGACTCAAGACCGGTGTGCGATTGGATACGGGAGCGGGACGGTTTCCCGCAAGCATGGCGCTGTCGTCAGACATGGACGCTCCCTCGCGTGTCAGGGGCGGCCGGCTCGGCCGACCGCCCCTGAGGGTCTCACCTGTTCACACGTTATCGCACGAAGCTACTTGTCGGGCACCGTGTAAGCGCCACTGACAACATCGGCCTTGGCCTTGTCGACCATCGACTTGATGTCGGCCGGGAGCTTGGCATCCCATTCGTGATACGGCGAGAGACCCACGCCGTCTTCCTTGATGCCGTACAAGACGTTGTCGCCACCCTTGAGGGTGCCGTCGACGGCCTTCTTGGTCGTGTCGTACACCGCGTTGTCGACCTTCTTGACCGCCGAGGTGACGATGGTGTCACCGATACCCGGAATGGTCATGAACTGATCGGCGTCGACGCCGATGAAGAGCGCCTTGTTGTCCTGACACGCCTTGGCGCTGCCCAAACCGGTCTGACCGGCCGCAGCGAAGACGATGTCAGCGCCCTGGCCGATGAGGGCCTTGGCAGCTTCGTTGCCCTTCTGCTGGTCCGTGAAGCTGCCGGTATAGATCGTCTTGACCGTGACGGCAGGGTTGGCCTTCTTCACGCCGGCCGCAAATCCCGCAGCGTAGCGCTGCACCGGCGGAATCTCCATGCCGCCGACGAAACCAACGACCGTCTTGGCGTTGATGCGGGAGTCGACCGCAGGCCGTGTGGTGAGCGCCCCGGCAACGATGCCGGCGAGATACCCCGCCTCCTGCTCCTTGAAGTTCAGGCCCACGACGTTCGGGATCGTCGGGGCGAAGAATTCGTCGATGCCGCCGAAGACGACATCGGGCGTGGCCGTCGAAACCTTGGCGACCGTGTCGGTCATGAGGAAGCCGACCGCGAAGATCGGGTTGAAGCCGGCGGACGCCAGCTGCGTGAGGTTGCTCTCGTAATCTGTCGGAGCCTTGGACTCGAGGACCTTCGTCTCGACGCCGAGGTCAGCCTTCGCCCTATCGAGACCGGCCGCCGACAGGTCGTTGAACGACTTGTCGCCCAAGCCGCCGATGTCGGTGACCATGGCCGCCTTGACTGACGTCTTCGGCGCCGACGGGTTAGTGCTTGGCGTCGTGCTTGACACGGGGCTTGAGCACCCCGTCGCGAGAACTGCGACGAGCCCGACCACGAGAACCGCGGCACCGTACGTGACCCACTTCTCTCTCACTGAGATCTCCCTCCTATGCAGCGAATGTGCCTTCCGATTCATTGTAGACCAGTCAGTGCAAATCGGCCGCCCCCTTTGGCCATGGTCTCGTGTCGCAGAACTCACTCAACGCAGTCGCGCACGAGGGTGCGTCGATAAGTATTCTTCCCGAACGTGACGCCTGTCGACGTGGGTATAGACCTGCGTCGTCGAGATGTCCGCGTGGCCGAGCATCTCCTGGAGCGCTCGGAGGTCAGCGCCTCCCTCGAGGAGGTGCGTGGCGAACGAGTGTCGCAGCGTATGGGGGTGCAGGGACTCGAGTCCGACGCGGGCGCCATACGCGCGCACGATCGCGAACACGCCCTGCCGCGAGATGCGTCCTCCCCGCATGTTGAGGAATAAGGCTGAGTTCGCGGTGCGCAGGGAGTTCTTTGGCCGAAGGTAGGGCCGGCCGTGGGCCAGATACGCCTGCAAGGCGTGGTGCGCCATCCCCGCGACGGGCACCACACGCTCCTTGCCACCCTTGCCGAACACCCTCACGAAGCCCTCGGCCAGGTTCAGGTCGGTCAGATCGATGCCGGTGAGCTCGCTCACGCGAAGCCCGCAGCCGTAGAGCGTTTCGAGAATCGCACGGTCGCGCAGGCCGGACGGCGCATCCGGGAACGGCTGACTCAGCAACCGGTCGACATCGTCGATCGACACGACGTCAGGGAGCCGGGCGGGCACCTTCGGCAACGGGAGTCTCGCGGTGGGGTGATTCTCCGTGAGGCTCTCGCGCACGAGAAACTTGTGGAATCCCTTGATCGCGGCGACTCTGCGCTCCACCGTACTCGGCGCGAGGCCGCGTTCCCAAAGTGTCGCGACGAAGGCGCTCACGTCATCGCGCGTGATCGCATCGGGACTCCGGATCCCACGCTCCTTGAGGAACGCCACATACCCGTCGAGGTCTCGACGGTACGCCGAAACGGTGTGCGGCGATGCGCCACGCTCCACAGAGAGATGTCCAAGGTATTCCGAAACGAGATTGTTCACCGCCCCAGTATAGGGCCGCGCACCGCGCCATGCCTGAAAGCGACGAGGGCCGCTCCCCCCGTTCGGGAAACGGCCCTCGTGTTGTGGCTGGGTTCTCGGCGTGGGGCTTAAGAAAGCATCGCTTCGAGGGCGACGTACTCGAGACCGTGTGCCTCGGCTACAGGTTTGTAGGTCACCTTGCCGTCGAGCACGTTGACGCCCTTGGCGAGCGCGGCATCATCCTTGACCGCCTGCTCCCAGCCCTTGTCGGCGATTGCGAGGCCGTAGCGCAGTGTGGCGTTGGTCAGAGCCGCGGTCGATGTGTTGGGGACGGCACCCGGCATGTTGGCGACGCCGTAGTGCAGTACTCCGTCCACGAAGTACGTCGGGTCGGCGTGGGTGGTCGCGTGAGTCGTTTCGATGCAGCCGCCCTGGTCGACGGAGACGTCGACGAGGACTGCGCCCTTCTTCATCTTCGGGAGCATGTCCTTCGTGACGAGGAACGGCGTCTTGGCGCCCGGAAGCAGAACCGCGCCAATGACGAGGTCGGCGGCGAAGACTTCCTGTTCGATGTTGTGCTTCGACGAGTAGATCGTGCGGATGCGGTTTGCCCAGATCTCGTCGAGGTAGCGCATGCGGTCGAGGTTCACGTCCATGATCGTGACGTCGGCGCCCATGCCCATCGCGACGTATGCCGCGTTCGTGCCGACAACGCCACCGCCGAGAACGACGACCTTGGCCGGGTGCGTACCGGGGACGCCGCCCATGAGCACGCCGCGACCGCCGTTCGGCTTCTGCAGGTACGCGGCACCGACCTGAGCAGCCATGCGGCCGGCGACCTCGGACATCGGGGCCAGCAGCGGCAGGGTGCGGTTCGGCAGCTCGACGGTCTCGTATGCGATGCAGACCGCTCCCGAGGCAATCAGTCCCATCGTCTGCTCGTAGTCGGGGGCGAGGTGCAGGTAGGTGTAGAGGATCTGGCCCGGGCGCAGACGAGCGATCTCGAGCGGCTGCGGCTCCTTGACCTTGACGATCATGTCGGCCTGCGCGAAGACCTTATCGGCGGTGTCGATCATCGTCGCGCCTGCGGCGACGTACTCGGCGTCGGCGAATGACGAACCCTCGCCCGCCGCCTTCTCGACGAGAACCGTGTGGCCGTGGGCGACGAACTCGGCGACGCCCGCCGGCGTCATGCCGACGCGAAACTCGTTGTTCTTGATCTCCTTGGGCACTCCAACGATCACGCGCGCACTCCCTTTCACAGGTCCCGGTTATCTACTGCGGCGACCTCGCGAAGCTGACGGAATCACAGCTCTCGCGGAGGCAAACCTCGACCAGTGTACCGCTTGAGAAACGGGGTTCAACCGTGCTCAAAACGTATCAGAATAGCGGTTCTAGAGCCCTTTATCCGATACATTTTGGCGGCTCGTGCGGGCGGCGACCTCGCCAGCGGCATATGCAGCGGCAAAGAATGCGGGATCGTCGTCCAAACCGCGCCCCATCGTGCTCACGACGACACCTCGCATATCGGGGGACGGAACCGTCGCTTCCGAGCCATTCGCGCGCTCGTGCCGGTCCCACACGCCAGCTGCTTCGAGCGCGCCGTCGAGCTGCCGAGCGAGGTGGGCTGGCAGCGATGGCACGGCGACGACCGCGCGCGCGAGGGTGACTCGAGTGAGCGCCGTGAGCGTGTGATGGCTGACGACGCGATGCCGCTTTCGGGTGTCTGCGAACGATACGCGCAGGCACGCGATCGGCACGCCGCCAAGCACGGCCGCGGCGTTGAGCGCTTCGCCCTGCGCGATGCCGCCATGACCGAAGGGGGTCGTTGTCCCCACCACACCAGGTCCGATCGCGACGATTGCGACATCCGCGCTCGCGACGTGACGCGCCGCAAGCAGGCCCGAGTGCAGATTGACGGCCTCGTATCGGCCGCCGAACGCCTGGGCGCACGTCACCGTGTCGTCCACGAGTCCGGCAGCCACGCTCTCACGCGCGACCGACGACAGCGCGATGGGCAGCGCCGCCTGATCGGTCATGCAATAGGCGACACGCAGGGATGAATCGGCCTGTTTGATTGCGGCGGCCACGAGCGGCACCTGGCTGTGCAGCCCGCAGCAGACCACCGGCATGCCAGCGAGGTTGTCAGCGGCGGCCATCGCGGAGTGATGAGGACTCTCGGGCGACTCGACCGCGAGCACGTCTCGCTGAAGCGGCGTGTAGCGCATCTTCATGATGTGACCGCCGCTCGGGTCGTCGAGCAGCACGCCCTCGCCGCTTCCCTGCCGTGCGACAACGAAATGCGCCCCGCCGGTACCGAGGTCGAGGTCGACCGCGGTGGTGTTGAGCAGGACCCGGTCGCCAACGGCGCACGTGCCCGCGAGTCCCACGTAGTTGATCGCCTCGCCGGTCGTCCCGTCGTCGAGCGCGACCGAGAGACGCTGCACGTCCCCCGAAGCCTCGACGAGTGCCGAGACGATGGCCCAGACGAGTCTCACGCGCTCGCTTCTTCGGCCATACGCGACGCGACGGCCTCGCAGATGCGCGTGAGCGAGTACAGGTCCGCCACAGCGATCTGCTCGTCTTCGCCGTGCACTCCAATCATCCCGCACGCGAGCGCCACCGTGGGAATACCGAGCGCTGCAAGCACGTTGGCGTCGGACCCCCCACCCGTGAGATAGGTCTTCGGCTCAAAGCCGACATCGCGCATCGCTGCCGAGACAAGCGTGACCTCGGGGCCGTCTTCGGCCACCTCGAAACCCTCATACTCGAGACGCCAGACGATGTCGACGCTGCCGCCGGCCTTTTCAGCGGCGCTGTGCATGATTGCGTCCATCTCGGCCTTCACAGACTCGACCCGGTCGCGATCGAGCGAACGGCACTCGCCGGTGATCTCGCATCGTGCGGTGATGACGTTGGTGGCGCGGCCGCCATGGATCGTACCGACGTTCGCGGTCGTTCGGGTGTCGAGGCGGCCGAGCTGCATCGCGCAGGTCGCCTCGGCGGCCATTCGGATGGCGCTGATGCCCTTTTCGGGCGCGACACCGGCGTGGCTCGCGACGCCCTCGAAGTTGGCGATGAAGGTGTACTGCGTGGGCGCGCCGGTCACGATGCCGCCCGGTGTGCCCGCCGCGTCGAGGACGAGGCACAGGTCGCAGGCGATGTCTGAGTCGTGCAGACGCTTGGCACCGTGCAGCCCGATCTCCTCCTGCACCGTGAAGATGGCGCGGAGCGCCGGGTGGGGCCGATCGTTCTCAGCGAAGCGGCGGATCGTCTCGATTGCAGCCGCGAGGCCAGCGCGGTCGTCGGCGCCGAGGATCGTGTGGCCGGCGGAGTGGATGACGCCGTCGGTGATAACCGGCTCAATGCCGCGGCACGGCTCGACGACGTCGAGGTGCGCTGAGAGCGCGAGCACGCCTGGCACGGTGCCAGGGAGCTCAGCGATCAGGTTGCCGGTGTCGGAGCCTGTCTTCTCGGCGGAGTCGTCGAACCAGACGCGGCAACCGGCGGCCTCGAGCTCGCGGGCGCAGTACGTCGCGGTCGCGGCCTCGAAACTCGGCGGCGAGTCGATGCGCACCAGGTCCAGAAAGGTCTCAAGCAGCCGCTCGTCGCTCATCAGGCCTCACGCCGGTTCTTGAACTCCACGGCAGCGCCGATGAAGTCGCGGAACAGCGGTGCGGGACGAGTGGGACGGCTCTTGAACTCGGGATGGCCCTGGTTGCCGAGGAACCACGGGTGGTCCGGCAGCTCGACCATCTCGACGAGCTTGCCGTCGGGCGACAGGCCGCTGATGATCATGCCGGCGGCGGTGAGCTGGTCGCGATAGGAGTTGTTGACCTCGAAGCGGTGACGGTGGCGCTCGTAGATGAGATCGGCGCCGTACGCGGTGTGGCCCTTGGTGCCCTCGACCACGGCGCACGGGTACGTGCCGAGGCGCATGGTACCGCCCATGTCCGCGACGTCTTGCTGGTCGAGCATGAGGTCGATGACCGGGTGCTCGGTGGCCGGGTCGAACTCGGCGGAGTTCGCGCCGTCCAAGCCGGCGACATGCCGCGCGAACTCGGCGACCGCCACCTGCATGCCGAGGCAGATGCCGAAGTACGGCACGAGGTTCTCGCGCGCATAGCAGGCCGCTCGGATCTTGCCCTCGATCCCCCGGATGCCGAAGCCACCCGGAACGAGAATGCCGTCCATCTCGACGAGGATCCGATCGACCTCCTCGGGAGTGAGCGACTCGGCGTCGATCCACTGGGTGTTGACCTTCACGTCGTGGAAGATCCCGGCGTGATCGAGCGCTTCGTTGACCGAGAGGTACGCGTCGGGCAACTGCACGTACTTGCCCACGAGCGCGATGTTGACCTCATCGGAAAGCGACGCGGAGTGCGCGACGAAGGTGTCCCAGTCGGCCATGTCGGGCGTGCCGCACTCGAGGTTGAGCCGCTCGATGACCATCTCGTCGAGGCCTTGTGCGCGTAGGTTCTCGGGGACCTCGTAGATCGAGCGAGCGTCGAGCGCCGAGACGACCGCCTTGGGATCGACGTCGCAGAAGAGCGCGATCTTGCGTCGGATGCCCACGTCGATGGGCCGGTCGGAGCGGCAGACGATGAAGTCGGGGGTGATGCCGATCGAGCGAAGCTCCTTGACCGAGTGCTGGGTGGGCTTGGTCTTCAGCTCGCTCGATGCCGCGATCCACGGCACGAGGGTCACGTGGATGTAGCAGACGTTCTCGCGGCCCTTGTCCTTGCGCATCTGACGGATAGCCTCGAGGAATGGCAGCGATTCGATGTCGCCGACCGTGCCACCCACCTCGGTGATGATGACGTCGGGCTGGGTCTGCTCGGCGAGGCGGTTCATGCGGTCTTTGATCTCGTTGGTGACGTGCGGAATGACCTGCACAGTGCCGCCGAGGAAGTCGCCGCGGCGCTCTTTGCTGATGAGCGTCTGGTAGACCGAGCCGGCGGTGACGTTGCAGTCGCGGGTGAGCGACTCGTCGATGAAGCGCTCGTAGTGGCCGAGGTCGAGGTCGGTCTCGGCGCCGTCGTCGGTCACGAAAACCTCGCCGTGCTGGAACGGGCTCATGGTGCCGGGGTCGACGTTGAGGTACGGGTCGAGCTTCTGGATCGTCACCTTCATCCCGCGCGATTTGAGCAGGCGGCCCAGAGATGCGGCGGTGATGCCTTTGCCCAGCGACGAAACGACGCCCCCCGTGACGAAGATGTGCTTTGTTGCCATGCGCTTCCCCAGCTCCTTTTAGACGACGCGTGCCCGACCCATCCGTGATTCTACTTCTCTCTGGTTACCACTTCGCGACTTGATTTCTCGGCATCGTCGGCTTCGGGCTGCTTTGCAGGGAGCCGTCCGAGACCATCGAGCCAGCTCAGCAAGGGATTCCGCTCGATCACAGCGGAGAACGAGAACTTCTCGGAAACGAGGTTGAGGACAAGGACGACGGCGACGTACGCCGCGAGCGCCCACGCAGGCAGCGTGACCACCGCAAGCCAGCCCGCGAGCGCTCCGGCCGCGTTCGCGCCGGCGTCGCCGAGCATCGCGCGCTCGCCGAGGTCGAAGCGCCAGACAGAGGCGACCGGCCCAAGCAGCAGCACGGCGGCGAGAAGCGCATCGGCGCGCAGCCCGTAGGCCGCGATCGCGAACACGCCGAGGACGGTGAGCGCCGAGTACACCTTGAGCGCCCGACCCGGTCGCAGGTCGAAGAGATTGACGAGGTTGGCCGTCAGCCCGATCGCGAGGACGTCGAGGACCCAGACGGTAAGTGCACCGACGAGTCCCCTGCCGGAGGCGAGCGCGCGTGGCAGCGTCCCGGCCGCAGCGAGCGCGCCGATGGCCAGCAGCTTCAGCGCGCCAGTCGAGAGCCGCCCCGACGTCAGCGCCCAGAGGTGGCCGCGGAAGCCCTTCTCGGCGTGCGAGCCGAAGACGTCGTCGGCCATGCCAGCCGCCATCGCGCCGAGCACGAGCACGAGCGGCGCGAACTCCGAGAAGGCCGACGCGCTCGGAGGGAACTGCCAGTCGGACCACAGCGTGAGCGACAGCGCATCGAGCAACGCGCCAGCCGCGAGCACGCCGACGCCCCACACGAGCCACACGACGCCCAGGCCAAGGGCAACGCGGCGCCCGCGGTAGTTCGCGACGCCGACCCCCGAGGCCTCGAGCGTGGGCACGAGCATGCGCATGACCGCCCACGGCACGACAAGTGCGCCGAGGAGCGCGAACCCTATCTCGATGGCGATGCCCGGCCACGGCCCGTTCACGACGCCTCGCCTCCCCTGCCGACGCGAGCGAGCAACAACCACGCGAGCACGAGCCCCACGTAGACCGCGATGAGCGACGGGATCGCGATGCCGGAGTCCTCCGAGAGAAACGCGACGGCACCGGCGCCGGCCGCCGCGAGCGCAGCGCTTGCGAAGGCGGGATTCTCGGCGAGGTGAGCGCGCCAGTCGCCGGGCCGCACCCAGCGGACGAATCCGGCGAACGCGAGCGCGGCGGCGAGCATCCACGTGAGGTTCGTGCTCCGCAGCACCCGGACATTCGCGTCGACCTTTCGGGCGACGATCGTCGCGATCGTGCCGAACCCACCGTTCGCGGCTCCGGCCAGCGCTCGGCCGAGATGCGTCTGCTCGCCGCCGCCCAGCAAGTCGATCGCCGAGAAGACCGCGATCGATGCGACTACGAGCGCGGCGATTCCCAGCCCGCGCCGCCACGTGAGGCGTCTGCCGTTGGCGAACATCCACAGCAACGCGAAGCCGACCGTCCCCCATATCGCGACGCCCACGTTCGCGCCGATGCCAGGAGCCGCCGAGACGACCACCGCGACCGCGCCCGCGGCAGCCACGCCCCATGCGCGGAGCCAGGCGCTCACGCGCGAGGCCGGCCACTCATCGAGCACGAGCGCGATTCCTACGAGCGTCGCGCCCAGCAGGACAGAGGCGGCCTCGTTGCCCATACCGTAGTAGCGCGCACCGATGAGCGGCGAGTAGCCGAAGATGTTCGTGAGCGATAGCAGCGCGCCGGTGAGCTGGTCGAGAACGATCGCGGCCGATGTCGCCAGCAGAAGTGCCGCGACCGGCACGCGCGCCGGAAACCGGAAGCTCGCAACGAGCGCGATCCCGGCGAGAACGCCGGTGACGGCGGCGAGCGACCCCCAGGCCGCCGCGAGCGTTGCGGGCAGCGGCGCGATCGCGAGCGCAAGCCACGCAGCGAGCGGAAGCGCGAGGCCGAGCAGGAGCGTCGCGCGCACAGCCACGGCAAACGCGCGCACGACGCCGCCCGGAAGCCGGCCGCGGCCGAGCAGTAGCAGCGCGGCGGCCGCAAGCACGCCGACTACGAGCCCGACGAGGATGCGCAGTGCCGCCGGGCGCACCGCGTCGGCGGCGACGAACGCGTTGTTGAAGCGTGCGAGTACCTCGACGCGGGCCAGCGCCGAGTCCGGACCGGCGGTCGCGGTCATCGGGTTGCCGAGAACCTGCACGGGTCGCGCGAGACCGAGCACGCGCAGTGCCGTGGCGGTGATATCGAGGTTGGTGACTGTGCCGGCGCGGTGCGTCGACGACGACGTCGCGTATCCCGAGAAACCCGGCCCGGCGATCACGAGCGGTCCGAGTCCCTGTGATACGCCGTCGGTTCCCGCCGAGAGGGCTTGCGACGCGACGATGAGGACGCCGTCCGCACCGCGGTGCGCGTCGGCCATCGCGACAACCGCGTCGAGCGCTTGCACGGCGTCGGCGTGCTGATGCGCGGCCACACCGGGGTCGACACGCCGCGCGAAGTAGTGGGCCCGCACGAGGTCGCCCGGGTCGAGCACGACGAGCGAGGGCCCTGGACGTGCGCCGGCGAGAGCGTCGACCTGGTCGAGTTCGCTTGCGAACCGCGCGAGATCGGTGCGCCGGCCGAAGGGCGCCGCGGAGTCGGTCGCGAGCATATCGGCGCTCACGTCGCCCGCGGCCACAAGCCCCGCGCGGTCCATCGCCGCGACGCCAGCCGGGCGCTGGAACTCCATCCCGCGGGCGTCCGGCCCCGTGTCGGAGTTGCCGATCGCGGCCGTCAGTCCGCCGGCATCACGCACAGCCTGGCCGAGCGTTCCAGGCACGATGTCTTGTGCCGCCGAGACGTTCGCTTTCGCCGTCATCGGCAGGCCGATATAGGCGATGCGTGCTCCCGCCGTGCCGGTGCCGAGAGCCGACCGGTAGGCGTCCTCGGCTACGCCCGAACCGTACGTCTCGGTCGCATCGAACGCAGCGGGCGCGCTCCAATCCGGGATCGCCCACGCGCCTGCCGAAAGCGCGAGCGCGCCTTCGAGCGGTGCCGCGCCGCCGCCGGGCGCGATCACGTGGCCGCGCGAGTTCACACTGGCCAGCGCGCCCGTCCCGGCGAGCCGCCAGAGCGCGGGGGTGGAGGTGGGCGAGATGTCGGCCCACGTCAGATACGGCGCGAGTACCACGGTGACGTTTCGCGCTGTGACGGTTGTGGGGGTTTGTGCGGCCGAAGCGAGTGCGGGGGTGGTCGCGAGGCACGCCGCTGTCAGCGCGGCGATCGTGGCGACTATCGGCCAGACTCGCTTCATTCCCGCTCCATGCGGCTGCCACGGCACGGATGTGCCACGCTCGCCGCCTCGGCTCGACTCAAGGGGGATCCGGTGCGGGCGCAACGTTCGCAGCCCGGGCTGAAGTGCCCGACGCCAGTATAGCGAAAACAGCTGGCTGCGCCGCCGGATGTGAGGCGAAATTCCCAGCCAAACGCCCGGTGTGCGCGGCCAGCACGCGTCGCGCTCGGGTACACTGGTGCGGGCCGCATGAGACGGCCCGTCGCCAGCACATTCGGCCCCGCTGCGGGCCGCAGGACCCGGAAGGCACCGAGCCATCAGCAAGCCGTCCATCGCACGCTCGACCGCCGTCATGTCGACGCTGACCCTCGTGTCGCGCGTCACCGGCTTCCTGCGCATCTGGGCGACCGCGCTCGCACTCGGCGCGACCGGGCTCATGTCCGCCTACAGCGTGGCGAACAACATCCCGAACATGATCTTCGAGCTCGTGGCCGGTGGCATCATCTCGTCGCTGTTCATCCCCACGTTCATGGAGCTGCGAGAGCATAAGGACACCGAATCGGCATGGCGGTTCACGAGCCACGTCTTCAACCTTGCCGTACTCTGCCTTGGAGTGCTCGGCCTCGTGGGAACGCTGTTCCCCGAGCCGTTCGTGTGGACGCAGACGTTTCGGATGTCCCCTGCCGAGGCCGCGCGCGTCGTCCCGGCCGCCACCTTTTTCTTCCGCTTCTTCGCACTCCAGGTCGTGCTCTACGGTGCGGGCGCGATCATCTCGGCGGTGCTGAACTCGCAGCGGCAGTACTTTTGGCCTGCGGTCGGTCCGGTCTTTAACAACGTCGTCGCCATCGCCGCGATGTTCGCCTTCGTGGGCCTCGGCGGTAAAGCGAGAGGGACGCTGCTCACGTCGGGCGTCGCGCCGACGGTGCTCGCGGTAGGAACAACGATCGCGGTCCTCGTGATGTTCGCGGTACAGCTGCCGGCGGTGTTTCGGACCGGCTGGCGCCACTCGTGGGGACTCGGCTTCAGCGACCCTGCCGTGCGCCGGATGCTGCGGCTCGCCCTCCCCACGGTCGTCTACGTCGTCACCAACCTCGTCGCCGTCTCGTTTCGCAACGCCTCAGCGCTCGCCGTCTCCGAGAAGGGCGTCTCGATCCTCACCTACGCCTGGGTCTTCTACCAACTGCCCTACGGCATCCTCGCCGTGGCGCTTGCGACCGCCGTCTTCACCGAGCTTTCGCACGCCGCCGGTCGCAAGGATGACGTCGCGTTCAAGGAGACGTTCGCTCGAGGACTGCGCGCTACCGGCATCCTCACCTTGCCGACCTCGGCGGTCATGGTCGCTCTGTCCGTTCCGCTCGTGTCGCTCTACCGGGTGGGAGCGTTCAAGCGCTCAGACGTTCCGCCGGTCGCAGGCGCTCTGCGCTGGTGGGTCGGCGGCCTCGTCTTCTACGCGCTCACGATGTTCCTGCTGCGCTCGTTTTACTCCCTCAAGGACACGCGAACGCCAATGTGGGTCAACCTCGTGCTCACGTTCGGCGTCCAGATCGCCCTGTACTGGGTGCTCTCGACCGGCGTCGGCGCGTGGCATGGCATCGGCATCAACGGCATTCCCATCGCCGACGCCATCTTCTACCTGTGCGTCTCGGCGACACTTGCGGTGCTCATGCGACGACGCATCGGCAGCTACGACGTGCGCGGCGTCGCGTCGACGTTCGCCCGCATGGCCGTCGCCTCGGTGATCGGTGCCGCGATCGCGTGGGGTGTCGCCCAGCTGCTCGTGCAGGTGGAAGATGGCGTGCCGCGCGCGCTCCTGCAGGTCGTCGCGGCTGGGAGCGTGGGGCTGATCGTCGCCTTCGCGCTCGGCTGGCTTTTCGGCGTGGGCGAGATCTCCGAGGCGACCGTCATCGCGCGCCGCGCACTCGCGCGCTTCTCAGGCCGGAAGGGCTAGCGGGTGGACATCGCCGTCCTCATCCCCGCCTACAACGAAGCGACGACGATCGCCGCGACCGTGCGCGCAGCGCTTTCTGTGCCGGGCGTCAACCGCGTGGTCGTGGTCGACGACAACAGCACCGACGACACGGCGCTCCTCGCCGAGCAGGCCGGCGCCAAGATCGTGCGCATGTGGGGAACTGCCGGTAAGGGCGGCGCGCTCGAGGCCGGTGCCAAGCGTGTCGCCAACGCCGACATCGTGCTGCTGCTCGACGCGGACCTCGGCGAAACTGCCGCGCAAGCGTCGGCGCTGCTCGCGCCGGTGCTGGCCGGTGAGGCCGACATGACGATCGCGACGTTCCCGCCCGCCGTTGCGAAGGCCGGCTTCGGACTCGTGCTGAAGCTCGCGCGGTGGGGCATCGCACGCTACGGCGGCCACGGCTTCGAGCCGGCCGCGCCGCTTTCCGGGCAGCGCGCACTCGCACGGGAGTGCCTCGAGACGATCCGGCCGTTCTCGGCGGGGTACGGCGCCGAGGTGGGGCTCACCATCCGCGCACTGCGCGCCGGTTTCCGCCTCCGTGAGGTCGAGACGACCATGACGCACAAGGCGACCGGCCGAGACGTGCGCGGCTTCGTGCACCGCGGCCGCCAGTTCGTCCACGTGGGGCTCGCGCTCATGCGCCTGGCCAGCGAGCCCGCTCGAGTCCGAGCGTCTGAGGACGGCGGCGCCTCGTAGGCTGGCGCGGCTTACGGGACCGGCGGGAACCGTGCCACAGCATCGGCGTTCAGGCCGAAGTAGCCCTGCTGGCCGCCGGTGTAGAGCGCCACGAGCGTGAAGCGCCCGGGCTGCGTGCCGAGCGTGTCGAACGCCGAGAGGCCAAGCCGCATCGCCGCCTCGGCGACGCCGTTGGCGCTGGTGGGAGTCTGGGCCCCGAGCGCGTAGTAGCCCGCATCCGCATACGCGCGGCACACGCGCAGCGCAAGCTCGTCGGGCTGCTTGCCGAAGGACACCAGGTCGAGGGCTTGCGTCGCGACCACCGACGGCTTGAGTCCGGTCACCGTGATTGCGCCGGCTTTCACGAGCGCTGAGGTGAGCGGCCGCGGTCCCGTGGACTGGGCCCACTCCATCGCCAGACCTGTCGCGACGGTGGAGCGCAGGTCCGTGGCGCTCCCCACGATCGAGCGAACCACCGCGGCCACCTTAGCGTCGCCGAGGCCGAATTCGCGGTCCGCGAGGGTGACGATCGCCGGAGTGCCGCCCGCCTCTCGAATCGCCGAGACGGCCGAGTCCACGCCCTCGTTAGCCGCTCCGCTCGTCATGATCACGACGATCCTGCCTGCCAGGCGGCCCTTCGACCATGCACTCGTCATCTGCGTCGAGAAGCCTTGCTCGAGGTCGAGCGCGGTCTCGAGCTTCTTGTTGTCGGTCGAAAGCTTCTTGAAATCGCGCTGCAAGCTGTCGACGAGCGAGCGCTGCTGTTTCGACACGGTGCCCTGCTGCACGACAAGGCCACCGAGGATGAGTCCCAGCGCGAGTGCGAGGAACACCGCGACGAGCGAAGCGATGTGGTATCGGATGTTGTACATATGCAACTCCCAGAGAGTGGCGCGTCTACATCCCGAACCAGGTGCGAATGCGCAGCACCACGAGCTCGAGGAAGGAACGGGCGAACGGTGAGATGAGCAGGACCGCAGTGATGACCGCCAACGCTGCCAGCGCGATGGGGAGGAGTTGGGTTGGCTCTATCGAGGCGCGGTAGAGCTTGTTGACGCCCTTGGCATCAACGAGCTTGGGGCCCACCTTGAGCCGCACGAGGAACGTCGACGCCATGCCTTTTCGCCCCTTGTCGAGGTACTCCACGAGGTTTGCGTGCGTGCCGACGGCCACGATCAGATCGGCGCCGGACTCCCAAGCGAGCAGCAGCGCAAGATCCTCACTCGTCGCCGAGAGGGGCCACGGCGTGCCGGTAAGTCCCAGCGCGGTCAGCCGCTCCATGCCCGGCGCACGCCCATCCGGGTACGCGTGCACGATAAGCTCGGCACCGGAGCGGAGCGCATCGTCGGTGACCGAGTCCATGTCGCCGACGATCATGTCGGGCTTCATTCCCGCCTCGATGACCGCATCAGCACCGCCGTCGACGCCAACGATCACCGGCCGCATCTCCGCGACGTAGGGACGCAGGGCATCGAGGTCGGCCTTGAAGTCGTGGCCCCGAACGACCACGAGCACGTGACGGCCCGCGAGCGGGACGCGTGTGTGCGGCACCCACATCTCATCTGTCAGGATCGTCTTGTCGCGCTCGAGGTACTCGATCGTGTTTCGCGCGAAGCGGTCGAGTTGGTCGCCGAGGCCCGCTTTGGCGGCCTCCATTCGCTCCTCGACGTCCTTCGTGGAAAGCCGCTTGCCCGTGGCGACGACCACGTCATCCCGGACGATGTCGTCGCCCACGACGTCGATCAGGTCGCCTTCGTGGACGCGGTCGAGAACCGCGGGGCCAGCATCGTCTATCAGCGTCACGCCGGCGCGCGTGAGCACGAGCGGCCCGACGTTCGGATATGCACCCGAGATCGACGACGCCGCGTTCACCACGACCTCGACGCCCGTCGCGACGAGCGCTTCGGCGATGAGCCGGTCCATGTCGACGTGGTCGATGATCGCCACGGAGTCCGGTCCCAAGCGCCTGACGAGATCCTTCGTCCGCCGGTCTATCCGCGCGACTCCCCGATGGTGCACGGTGTCAGCCCACCCTGCCGAGGAGTTCCCGCGCGTGCGCGAGGCTCGCATCGGAATCGTTGCCCGAGAGCATGCGGGCGATCTCGGCGACTCGCCCCTCGCCCTCGACGAGCGCGACCGACGTCGCGGTCTCGTCGCCGTCGACTGACTTGCTCACGACGAGGTGCGTGTCCGCGAACGCCGCGACCTGGGCAAGGTGCGTCACGACGACGACCTGCCGCCCGCGTGCGAGCTCGGCGAGTCGCATTCCCACCGCTGTCGCGGTTGCGCCACCGACGCCCGCGTCGACCTCGTCGAACACGAGCGTCTCGACAGTGTCGGCCTCCCCGAGCACGCTCTTGAGCGCAAGCATGACGCGCGAAAGCTCGCCGCCTGACGCGATGCGCGCAAGCGGCCGCGCGGGCTGACCGGCCGCAGGGGCAAAGAGGAACTCGACGCGGTGCGGACCGTCGGCCGTCCATGCGTCGAAGGGCAGCGGTAAGATCGCGACTTCGAAGCGGGTGCCGCCCATGGCGAGGTCGGCCACGGCCCCTGCGAGCGCGTCGACGAAGCCGGGCGCGGCGTCTTCGCGAACCGCGGTAAGCACCGCGGCTGCATCGCTCACCTCCCGCTCGCCCGACGCGACCGCGTCGTCAGCGGCCGCCATCGCCTCCTCACCGGCGTCCTGCACGGCAAGCGCCGCCACCGCATCCGCGCGAACCGCAAGCACGTCTTCGAGTCGCGGTCCGTACTTCTTCGCCAGGCCCGAGATCGCCGAGAGACGCGAGAGCACCTCATCGAGCGCGTCGGGGTCGTGCTCGATGCCGTCTCGGTACGCGCGCATCTCGGCCGAGACGTCGTCACCGAGCGCGGTGACGTCGGCGAGTCGCGCCGCGAGCCCGTCGAGCGTCGGGTCGATCGCGGCGACCTTCGCAAGGGCAGCCGACGCCTCGGCAATGCGGTCGAGTGCACCGCCCTCGCCGCGCAGCATCTGCGTGGCGTCGCCGGCCGCCTCGGCCAGCCGCTCGCCGTGCTGCAGGGCAGGCAGCCGCGCCTCGAGCGCGCTGTCCTCGCCCGGCTTCGGGTCGACCGCGCCGATCTCACCCTCGACGAAGCGGAGGTAGTCGGCGTTGCGCGCGGCGTCGGCGAGACGGGCAGCGAGCATGTCGCGCGCAGCGAGCGCGACGCGATGGACGTCGCGTGCGTCCCGGTAGGCTGCAAGCGCCCCGGCCGCGGGCTCTCCGGCCCAGCGGTCGAGGTAGCCAACGTGCGTACCCGCCGAGAGAAGCGCCTGGTGTTCGTGCTGGCCGTGCAGGTCGACGAGCGGCCCCACGCGCTCAGCCAGGGCGCCGACTGTCGCCATCTCGTCGTCGAGCGTGCAGCGGCTACGACCGTCGGCGCTCACGCGGCGTTTGGCGATGAGTTCCTGGCCGTTGGCGAGGAACCGTCCCGCGACCGCGGCTTCGCTCGCGCCCGCCCGGACCGCACCCGAGTCGGCCCGCTCACCGAGCAGGAGCTTGAGCGCACCGAGCAAAGCCGTCTTGCCGGCTCCCGTCTCACCGGTGAGCACGGTCATTCCGGGCCCGAACTCGAGCCAGGCTTCCTTGATGAGGGCGAGATCGCGAACGTGAAGCTCCTCGAGCACGCTAGCCCCCGAAGAACTCGGCGGCGACGGTGTCATAGAAATGGCGCCCGTCGAGCTTGGCCAGGAGCACGTCGTGACTTCCGCGCTTTACGCTGACGCGATCCACACCCAACCGGCACGGCATGACTTCGCCATCGACGATGATGCAGCCGTCGGCGCGGGTCGGGTCGGGCAGCGAGATCTCGACGCATTCCTCGGGACCCGTCACGAGCGGTCGGGCGTTGAGCGTATGGGCAGCGACAGGCACTACGACCATGCCACCGAAACCCGGTGCAACAATCGGCCCACCGGCCGAGAGCGAGTACGCCGTCGAACCGGTGGCTGTTGCCACGATGATGCCGTCTGCTCGCAGGCGCGCGATCTTGTGCCCGTCGACAGCAAGCTCGACAACGATAACGCGTGCTGAAGCGCCGCGCGTGACCACGACCTCGTTGAGCGCGCGATACACGCCCACGAGACGGCCCTGCATGACAACTTCAATCGCGAGCGTCCCACGGCGTTCGATGCTGGCCTCGCCGGCGAGCGCCGTTGCCACCGCCTCGCGCATCAACCCTGCCGAGGCACCCGAAAGGAAGCCCAGGCGGCCGAACTTGACGCCGAGCACCGGCACTTCGGCTTCGCCGAGCAGGTGCACAGCCTTCAAAATCGTGCCGTCGCCGCCGAGGGCGACCACGAGCACAGGCTCGCCGACGTCAGCCGGCGCGATGCCGTGGTCGGCAAGCCCGACACCTGCAGCGTCCTCGGTGGCGAGTACGGGCGTGAAACCCTGGCCGACAAGCCATGTGGAGAGTTCGACCGTGGCTTTCACGGCTTCCGGATTGAGTATGTTCGGTACGAGTAGAACGCGCACCGGTCAGCCTCCCAGCTTCTCGTGGGCCGCCAAAACGACCGATTCGGATGTCTCGGTGGTGGGCTCGCCCGAGCGAGCCGCCCACATCCAGAACTCGATGTTACCCTCAGGACCCTTGATGGGCGAATGTGTCAGGCCACGCACCACGAGTCCTCCCTCTTCAGCCGCTTGAATCGCAGTGCGAATGACGTCAATGTGAACCTGCGGATCCTTCACGACACCACGTTTTCCCACACGCCCCTTACCAGCTTCAAACTGGGGTTTAACCAAGGCCACCAGCGTCGCGTCAGAGCCGAGCACGGCAAGCAGGTGCGGCATGACGACGCGCAGCGAGATGAATGACACATCGATGACGACAAGATCGAACGGCGCGCCAAGCTCTTCCGGATTCGCCGCGCGAATGTTGAGCCGCTCGAACACGGTCACGCGCGGGTCTGTCCGCAGCGACCATGCGAGCTGCCCGTAGCCCACGTCGACGGCGGCGACGCTTTTCGCGCCGCGCTGCAACAGACAGTCGGTGAAGCCGCCTGTGGAAGCGCCCACGTCGATCGCGCGCACGCCCGTGACGTCGACCCCGAAGGTCTCAAGCGCCCCGAGCAGCTTCTCGCCGCCGCGCGAGACGAACCGCTGCCTCTCGGCGACCTCGATGGGCGCGTCTTCGTCGATCGAGTGGCCGGCTTTCGTCACGACTTCGCCTGCGACCCGGACCTCGCCTGCGAGCACGGCCGCCCGCGCCCGCTCTCGCGAAGAGAAGAGGCCGCGATCAACCAGAACGGCGTCGATGCGGCGCCGCGCCACGAGTCTCCCCTTCTGCCAGCGAGCCGGGCGATTTCGCCGTAGGCACGTCTTCGAGTCTGCCGAGAACGGCCGCAGCGACGCCCGGAGGCGTCAACCCCACGTCCGAGAGCAGCTTGCTCATCGCACCGTGAGTGACGAAGCAGTCGGGAACGGCAAGTCGCAGCGTCGGCACGCGCAGGTCCATGTCCGCAAGCGCCTCACACACCGCACCCCCGAACCCTCCCATGCCTGTGTTCTCCTCGATCGTGACGATGAGTGGGTGGTTCGACGCCGCCCACGAGACGGTCTCGAAGTCGAGCGGCTTGACCCAACGAGCGTTGACGACACTTGCCGAGACACCCTTCTCGGCGAGCAGTGTTGCCGCCTCCTCGGCGGTTTCGACCATCCGCCCGACCGCCAGAAGCGCCACATCGGTACCGGTGCGCCGCACCTGCGCGCGCCCGGCATCCCAGATCCCAGGCTCGGTCGGCATCCCGAGGCCGCGACCAGTGCCTCGCGGGTAGCGGATCGCGATGGGGCCGTCGGCGTGAAGCGCGGTGTGGAGAGCCTCGGCGAGTTCGACTTCATCGGCAGGAGCCAGCACCATCATGTTGGGGATCGAGCGCAGGTACGTGAGGTCGAAGACGCCGTGGTGGGTGGGTCCGTCCTCTCCTACGAGACCGGCGCGATCAAGGCAGAAGACGACGTGGAGGTTTTGCAGCGCGACGTCCATGATCATCTGGTCGTAGGCGCGCTGCGCGAACGTCGAGTAGACGGCGACCACCGGCAGCATCCCGCCGAGCGCTAGGCCAGCCGCCATCCCGACCGCGTGCTCCTCGGCGATGCCCACGTCATAAAAGCGGTCCGGGTAGACGTCGGCGAACCGATCGAGTCCGGTACCGGACGGCATGGCGGCCGTGATCGCCACGATGCGATCGTTCTTGGCGGCCTCCGCGACGAGCGCGCGCGAGAACGCCTCCGTGTAGCTCATGGCCGTGCCGGTCTTCTTGTGCGGCTTACCGGTCTCGATCGAGAACGGCGCGATCCCGTGGAATTCGTCGGGCGAGTCCTCGGCGTGCACGTAGCCGGCGCCCTTGCGGGTGACCGCGTGGATGATGACGGGGCCGTCTGCGATCTTCGCGCGTTCGACCGCCTCCTGGACCTGCGCGACATCGTGACCATCGATTGGGCCGACGTACTTCAGACCGAGCTCCTCGAAGAGCATGCCGGGCACGACGAGCTGCTTGAACGAACCCTTCACGGCTTCGCCTGCCTCGACAATGATCCGACCGAGAGTTGTCGACGCGAGCTTGCTCTCCACACCATCGCGCAAGCGCGTATAGCGCGGGTCGAGGCGAACGCGCGCGAGGTAGCTCGCGAGCGCGCCCACGTTCTCCGAGATCGACATCTCGTTGTCGTTCAAGATGATCACGAGCGGCGTACCGAGGTGCCCGATGTGATTGAGCGCCTCGAACGCCATGCCGCCGGTCATCGAACCATCACCGATGACCGCGACGACGGTCTCGTCAGTGCCGAGAGATTCGCGCGCGCGGGCAAGGCCGAGAGCCACCGACAGCGAGTCTGACGCGTGCCCCGTGTCGAACGAGTCGTAGGGGCTCTCGCTGCGCTTGGGGAAGCCGCACAGCCCGCCGTACTGGCGAAGCGTGCCGAACCGGTCGAGTCTGCCGGTGAGCAGCTTGTGGACGTAGGACTGGTGCCCCACGTCGAAGATGATGCGGTCGCGCGGGCAGTCGAGCGCGCGGTGTATCCCGATAGTGAGTTCGACGGCACCGAGGTTGGGGGCCAAGTGTCCGCCGGTCTTCGAGACCGTGCTCACGAGTTCGGTCCGAATCTCATCCGCGAGTTGCGCGAGTTGGGCCTCGTTCAGGCCCTTCACGTCACATGATGCTTGGATGGAGTCAAGGATTCGCTCGGGCAACAGATCAATCTCTTCCGTCGGTCGCGCATCGAATTCGGTGCGGAGTGCATGGCCCCTTAGGATACTGCGCTCACAGGCGAGTGAACAACGCGAACCGCGAGAGCGTGGTGGTGCCGTTACGCCTCGATGTCACTGCCCGCCGAAGTCTCTTCCTCGCCGGTCTGATCGACAGACGCGTCGGCTCCGGCGACGACTTCGGCGACCACACCCGCATCGTCGCCTTCAGCCTCCGGCTCCCCAGTTTCCGGCTCCCCCGCTTCGGGTCCGACTACGACCGCATCAGCCGCCGCCTCTGCGCCCGCATCGCCTGCGCTCCAGTCCGCGTGGTCAATGAGCTCTGTGCACGAGTTGGCGAGGCGCACGCCCTCTTCGAGCAGGTCGAGGCTCTTCTCAAGCGACGTGTCCTTCTTGCGCACCTGCGACACGATGTCTTCGAGCCGCGCGCGCGCGGTCGAGAAGCTGTACGACTCATCACTCATCGGCTGGCTCCTGTTCCTTGACGGCCGCATGCCTCTCGGCGATCTTGCCGAGAACCCCGTTGACGAACTTCGAGGAGTCTTCACCGCCGTAGACCTTGGCGAGTTCGACAGCCTCGTTGATCGCGACGCTGGTGGGAACCTCGACGTCGTAGGCGATCTCATAGGTCGCCAGCCGCAAGATATTGCGATCGACGAGCGGCATTCGCGACACCGACCAGTTCTCCGAGACCTCGCCAATCGTCTCGTCGATCTGCGGCAGGTACGTCTCAACCCCGGCGACGAGCTCCCGGCAGAAGTCATCCGGCTCGCCGTCCTCGCATGAATACATCTTCTGGCCGAGGATGCGGCCAACGCTCTCACCGGTGATATCTCGCTGGTAGAGCATCTGCAGCGCCTGGCGGCGCGCTCTGCTGCGCTCGAGCATCGGCGCCCTACTCCGCGAACACGATACCGTCGACATAGATGTCGACGGTGCCGACGGTCGCGCCCACCTGGCTCGTGATGGCGTCGGCGACGGCAGCTTGCACGGCCCGTCCGACGTCCTTGAGCTTGTGGCCGTAGATGACTTGCAGGTGAATCGTCGCCGTGATGGCTCCGCTCTCATCCGCGCACACGTCGACCGCCCGGGCAGCACCCTTGCGCGCGCCTTTCTGCACGAGGCCGGCCAGACCGGACGCGCCCACAGCCGCCACACCTTCGACGCTCTCGACGGCCACGGTCACGATCGTATCGAGCACGCCGGGCGCCACGTTCAGCCCCTCGAGGCGAATCTCGTCAGACATGTCTGTCGCTCTCCTTTGCGGCGGCCGCACTCACGCGCCGCTCATTTCTGTTTCGATGAAGTCAGTATAGACGTCGCCACGCTGGAACGCCTCGTTCTCGACGACCGCCTGATGGAACGGGATCGTCGTAGGAATGCCAGTCACGATGAACTCGTCGAGCGCCCGGCGAGCCACTGCAACCGCCTCGTCGCGGGTCTCGCCCCAGACGATGAGCTTCGCGAGCAGCGAGTCGTAGTTGGGCGGGACCTTATAGCCGGAGTAGACGTGCGAGTCGACGCGTACGCCGAAGCCACCGGGCGGGTTGAAGACCTCGATCGTGCCCGGGTGCGGCCTGAAGTTGTGCGCAGGGTCTTCGGCGTTGATGCGGAACTCGATCGCGTGACCGCGCTTGACGATCTGGTCTTGCGTCTTGTGCCGCATCGGTTCGCCAGCAGCGATGCGGATCTGTTCCTTGATGATGTCGACTCCGGTGATCTGCTCGGAGATTGGGTGCTCGACCTGGACCCGCGTGTTCATCTCCATGAAGTAGAACTTGCCGTCGGTGTCGAGCAGGAACTCGATAGTGCCGGCGTTCACGTAGTCGACGGCGCGAACAGCCTTCATCGCAGCCTCGCCCATAGCTTGCCGCAGCGCAGGCGTCACCGCGGGGCTGGGAGCCTCCTCGACGAGCTTCTGGTGGCGGCGCTGGATCGAGCAGTCACGCTCGAACAGATGCACCGCATTGCCGTGCGAGTCCGCAAGGATCTGCATCTCGACGTGCCGAGGGCGTAGGAGGTACTTCTCGATGTATACGGTGTCATTGCCGAACGCCGCGGCCGCCTCGGTCTTGGCGGCGGTCATGTTCGGGCCGAGTTCCTCAGGCGTGCGCGCGACGCGCATACCCTTGCCGCCGCCACCGGCACTCGCCTTGATGAGCACGGGGAAGCCCACCTGATTGGCGAAGCGAAGCGCCTCTTCGACGCTCTCGACGGCGCCGTCGGAGCCTGGCACGGTTGGTACGCCGGCCGCCATCATGGTCTCGCGAGCCACGCTCTTGTCGCCCATCCGATCGATGGCGTCCGGCGACGGGCCGATGAAGACGAGCCCGGAATCGGCGCACGCGCGTGCAAAGCCGGAGTTCTCGGCGAGGAAGCCGTACCCCGGATGAACCGCCTGGGCGCCGGTCTGCAACGCAGCCGAGATGATGTTGGGCATGTTGAGGTAGGACAGCGCCGAGGGCGCCGGCCCGATGCAGACGGCGTGGTCGGCCATGCGGGCGTGCAGGGAATCGCGGTCGGCCTCAGAGTAGACGGCGACGGTCTCGATGCCCATCTCTTTGGCGGCGCGGATGACGCGCAGAGCTACTTCGCCGCGGTTGGCGATGAGGATGCGATCGAACAAGTAGGCCTCCGGGTCGCCTAGGCGGGCTCGTAGTAGAAGAGCACGGTACCGTACTCGACCGGGTCACCGTTCTTGACCGCGATCTCGCGGATCACGCCGGCTTCCTCGGCGACAATCTCGTTCATGAGCTTCATCGCCTCGAGGATGCACAGTGTCGCGCCCTCGTCGACGGCATCGCCCACTGCCACGAACGCGGCAGAGCCCGGGGAGCCGGACTCGTAGAACGTGCCGACCATGGGAGCGGTGACCGTCTTCCAGCTCGCCGGACGGCCGTCAGTGGCAGGAGCCGCACCTGCGGCGGACGCCGCTGCCGAAGCGGTCGCGACGGGTGCGAGTGCGGCGGGAGCGACAGCGGTGAAGCCGCCCTTACGGACGGACACCTTCATGTCGCCCTCTTCGATGATGATCTCTGAGATATCGGAGGCCTCGACGACCTTGATGAGCTCCCGGATCTGGTTGACATCCACGGTGTCGCCCTCCTTGACGGTGTGCAGCTCTTCACTCATGAGGAAGACGGCCTTCTCGGCGCCTTCCTGGTGTGCGGTCAAATACGTGCGTGCTTCGTTCGGGAAGAGGGCGTACATGAGCACGTCCTCCTCGCTCTTAGCCAGATCGCCGATCTCGGCCTCGACTTGTGCGTACGTCGTGGTCACAAGCGAACCGGGACGGACGTCGGGTCCGAGCGGCTCGACGCCACCAAGAACCTTATCGACGATGGTCTTATTCATGGGACCGGGCGCCTTGCCGTAGTAACCCCTGATGTAGTCCTTCATTTCCTGCGGCACGACAACCCAACGCTTGCCGGTGAGGACGTTGATGACCGCCTGGGTTCCGACGATCTGAGACATCGGCGTGACGAGCGGCGGGTAGCCGACTTCAGCACGGACCTTCGGGATCTCGGCGAGCACGTCCGGCAAGCGGTCGCCCGCCTTCTGAACCTCGAGCTGGCTGACGAGGTTGCTCATCATGCCGCCCGGAACCTGATGGCTGAATACCTCCATCGAGAGCAGCGTGGTGATGCCGCGCTTGAGGTGCTTCTTCCTGCGGACATCTTCCCAGTACTCGGCGATCTCGAAGAGCAGGTCGAGGTCGAGTCCGGTGTCATACGGCGACTCCATGAGCGCAGCCACGATCGTCTCGACCGCCGGCTGGCTGTTACCGAACGCGAGCGCCACGACTGCGGTGTCGACGATGTCGGCACCGGCCTCGGCGGCCTTGATGTAGTTCATGGGCGCCATGCCGCCGATGTAGTGGCAGTGCACGTGTATCGGTAGCCCGATCTCGGTCTTGAGCGCGCGTACCATCTTCTCGGTACGGAACGGCGTGAGCATGCCGGCCATGTCCTTGATGCAGATGGTGTCGGCGCCAATGTCCTTGAGCTCCTGCGCGTATTCCAGGTAGGAATCGAGCGTGTGAACGGGGCTCACGGTGTAGGAGATCGCTCCCTCGAACAGCCCGCCGCACTCCTTGACCGCCTTCGCGGACGTCTCGACGTTGCGGATGTCGTTCAGCGCATCGAAGACGCGGAAGACGTCGATGCCATTGCGCTTGGACGCCGCCACGAAACGGGTGACGATCTCATCGGAGTAGTGGTGATATCCAACGAGGTTCTGGCCACGTAGCAGCATCTGCAGCGGCGTGCTGGGGCAGTGCTGCTTGATCGTGCGCAGCCGCTCCCACGGATTCTCGTCCATGAAGCGCAAACACGAGTCGAACGTCGCGCCGCCCCAGGCCTCGATCGACCAGTAGCCGACGGAGTCCATCTTGGGCAGGATCGGCAGCATGTCGCCGATCTCCATACGCGTCGCCCAGAGCGACTGATGCGCGTCGCGCAACGTTGTATCGGTGATACGGACCGGTCGCATCGTCCCTCCCTACGGGTGCAGTCAGCAAGGCTCCGGCGCGATTCCAAATTACTGCGCGCCGGTTGTGTACGTGTAGAAGCGCTAAGTATATACGAGGCCAAGGACACGTGACGGAACGGGTAGACAGAAGCCCGACCGAGGCCGGGCTTCGGAGCGCGTGAAGTCCGCGGCGGCTAAACCCGCGTGATGTAGCGCCCGTCGCGGGTGTCGATCCGCAGCTTCTCGCCGACATTGATGAACATCGGGACCTGCACCACGGCGCCGGTCTCGAGCGTGGCCGGCTTGGTGCCGCCTTGCACAGTGTCGCCCTTGAAGCCCGGGTCGGTCTCGGTGACCTCGAGCTCTACGAACATCGGCGGCTCAACACCCAGATGCTCGCCGTCGGCGGTCATGATCTCGACCTCGTCGTTCTCACACAGCCATTTCGCGGACTCGCCCACGAAATCCTTCGGGAGTTCCACCTGCTCGTAGCTGGTGTTGTCCATGAAATGGTAGGTTTCGCCATCGTTGTAGAGGTACTGCATCTTCTTCTTCTCGAGGTGCACGTCTTCGAACTTCTCGCCCGCACGGAACGTGTATTCGACGACACGACCCGACTTCAGCTCCTTGAGCTTCGTACGCACGAATGCGCCGCCCTTGCCCGGCTTCACGTGCTGGAAGTCGATGATGAGCCAGCGCTTGCTGTCGTGGACGATGCACATGCCGTTCTTGAACTGAGACGTGGTGACTGACACAGGGATGACTCCTTCTCGCCGGTTACTTCGCGTCGCGCGTATGCGACGGATCGATTACACCTCAAGCAGGTCCTTGGTCGAGCGCGTGAGCACGCGTGCGCCGCTCTCCCCCACGACCACCAGGTCCTCGATTCTAACACCGCCCACGCCGGGGATGTAGATGCCCGGCTCGATGGTCACCACGCTGCCGAGCGGGACGGGTCCGGCGCTCTTGACGCCGAGTCCCGGCGCCTCATGGACTTCGAGCCCCACGCCGTGACCGAGCCCGTGACCGAAGCGCTCGCCGAAACCCGCTGCGGTGATGACGCCGCGAGCCGCAGCGTCTATCTCGCTACCGGGCTTGCCCGGCGCGACCGCATCGGTCCCCGCGCGATTCGCCGCCAACACCGCCGAGTAGATCGCGCGCTGCTCACCTGCGGGTGCACCCACGACGACAGTCCGCGTCATGTCCGAGCAATACCCGTCTACCCGAGCGCCGAAATCGAGTACGACGAAGTCGCCAGGCACGAGCGCCCGGTCACTCGGTACTGCATGAGGGAGCGCGGAATTCGGGCCGCTCGCCACGATCGGCGGAAACGCGACGCCCTCGCTGCCCTCGCGACGCATGAAGAACTCCAGCGCAAGCGCGATCTCGCGCTCGGTCACGCCGACGCGGAGCACGTCGGTGAGCACGTGGTCGAACGCGCTATCGGTCAGCGCTTGTGCGGCCTCGATCGACGCGATCTCGTCGGCGCTCTTGACGGTGCGCAGCGACTCGACCCATCCGTCGGCGCTCACGACGTCGCCGCCGAACTTCTCGGCGAAGGCGAGGAAGCGACGGTGCGATAACGTCGACTCGAGGGCGAGGCGTTTGATGCCCGCCGAGTGCAGTGCGTCGCATGCAGCGGCAAAGACCGCGTCGGCTACGAGCTCGATGCCCCAGGGAGTGGACTCGGCGGCCGCGGTGGCCGCAGTGAAGAAGCGACTGTCGGTGAAGAGTGTCGCGTCCGTGGGGGTCACGAGTGCGACGCACGCCTCCTCCTCGTCGAACACGTTCCTGAAGCCGGTCATGTAGCGCACGTTCGGGACGCGCGTCAGCCCGATGGCGCCCACCCCCTCATCTGCAAGGCGGGCGCGCAGTTGCGCAAGCGCAGAGTCATGAAAGGGCATGCGTCAGTCCCATCGTCGCGTAAGGCAATGCTGATCGCCGTAGCCTACCGCTTGGGCGGACGACGCGCAGCAAACGTGACCCTCGATGCGCCGGGACTACTTGCGGCTCCAAGCACCCTTGTAGAGGATCGACTGCCCCGCAGCAGGCATGCCTGACGGCAAGAAGCTAAGTAGTCGTGGTTCGGTGACCAAATGCGCACCATTCCCCGCGAAGTTAATCGTGTTGGCGAGAATCGAACCCTTCACAAGCGCGTGGCCGTTGATGATGAAGGAACCACCGCAGAAGTAGGGACCGCAGTAGTCCGGGATGGCCGTGGGGCTCTTCGAGTTACCGCCGGTCTGGCTGACGGAAATGTCATATGGGGTCACGAGACCAACCGCATGCGTCGCGTCCATCTGGTTCGCGGTCAGCGTGGCCGTGGCCGACGTCTTCGGGACGAAACCACCGGTCAGCGTAATGTTACCGTTCGCGCAGATGACGCCGTTGCCCACATACTGGACGGCGCTAGTGATGTTGACTGGACCGTCGACGTAGACGGTTCCCCACACGTAGAGGGTACTGGTGGCAGCGTCAAACGCCCAGTCGTCACCCGGCGAACCAGCGGCCGTGTGACCGTCGCCGGGCCAGCTGCCCCACGACTTGCTGCCGTCGATGGTCAGGCTCGTCGTCGGGCTCCCCGGAACTGGGACAGCGCCTGAGCCCATCACCTTGTAGAAGTTGTTCGCCGCGCCCGGCGCCAGCGATCTTTGGGTGATCGCGCCATTCCCGTACCACGACGAGCCGGTATTCGGAGGGTTCACGGTACGGTACGTCGAGCCGTTCCCTGACGATACGGCCTCCTGATTGACGGGGTCCGATGACAACCCGTCCCCGCGTTTGTTGTTCGACGACTGGTTCTCCGCGTCCACGAACCGACTTTGCAGTTCGTTTGCGTCGATGACCGGCAGGGAGATGTTCGGGACAGAATTCGAGACGCTCGACGCATAGAAACCTTTCGAGCCCACAGCCGGAGAGGCCCCGGATACGTACACGTCGATGGGCGTGCCTGCGGAACCGACCGTTCCGTTACCACTGAGCGTGATCGACCCCTGGTTCACCATCAACGGGCCTACGTCCATGTTGCTCGAACCGCTCAAAGCAACAGTTCCTCTGCAGTACATCGGACCATAGACGCTCGTGTTGCCGACGACCGCGCCGCCGCTTGGCTGAGACACGCCACCCGAGTTCGCGATCTCCATGTTCCAGAGGCTGAAGTAGAAGAACTTGACGTTGATCGTCTGAACGAACCCATTCTTGTCAACCCCCGTTGACGTGCACGAGAAGGAGGAGTTGGGCAATGCGGACAGCGAGGCCACGTACGATGCGCTGGTCGGGCTGATGGTCCCTGAGGCCGGGAAGTCGGACGAAACGAAACCGTTCGCCTGGATGCGCGCGAGTGCGATATCGATGCCCGCGTTCGCCGCTTGGAAGGCGTCCTGCGTCGATTTCAGGCGCTTCGTGTCGAGCGTGGCCTGCTGGGTGAGGAAGTAGGCCGAGATGACGGAGACCGACATGAGCAGAATGACCCCGACAACTGTAAACAGAGCAACGCCGCTCTCATCGTCTATGAAACCCCTGATCCATCTCATGGCATTAGTTCCTGTTCCTGAAGAAGACTGTGCGCGATGCCTCTACCGTGCGACTGCTTGATAGCGAAGCGACAACTCGAATAACGACCAAACGCGTCATTGAGGGGATATCTGCGGCGGCGGCCACGACTGTCCCGCTCGCATCGTAGTACGTGAACAATGGCACGTTGATCTGGGCGTTCGCGTTCTTGTAACTCATGATCCACGTTGAACTCTTTACGACGGTCTTCATATCAGAAGTGGTGACCCACTTGCGCCACAGCAGCTGGCGCGTTCCACCGGTACCCGTGACGGTCACGAACGAGTCCAGTTCGGGATTGGCTCCCTGCTTCGGGTTGGTCCAGACGTTGACCACGTTGGGACCCGTCGGATTTGCGCCCGTGAAGTCCGTGGCCGAGATCATGTTGTTCTGCATCAAGCATTTGCTGATCTTCTCGACAGGGTCAGCGGCGTTCTGCGTGGCTGTCGTCGCGTCTGAGGTCGTACTCGCGGCTTTGTTGATGACGCGCATGCCGCCCCACGCTGCCGCGAGCACGAGGCTCAGCAGCGCCATGGCGATCAGCAGCTCCGCAAGCGAGAAGCCTTCGTCGTGGCGCCGATGCTGGGAGAAGGACATCATGGCGTCCTACCATCCCGAGAAGGTCAGCGTGCCGGTGCTCGTGTTCGAGCCGGACTTGAAGGTGTTGGGGCCAACCCAGTTCGACCACACGGTGTAGGGGCCGGTCGGGGCTCCGCCAACACTGCCGGTCAAGTTCCCGGTCAATTTGGCGGTGTACCAGTACTGCGTGGGCGCGATTCCATTGTTGTTCGCACTGGTCGTGAACGAATCAGGGAATGACGCGACGGTTGTTGCGGTCGACGTAGACATCGTCGAGTTGCGGTAGTACTGCACCGTGGGAGCCGACGAGAGGAAGTAGGGGGTCCAGTCGGCGGTGGGAGTGCCGACGATCGTCGTCCATTTCTTGGTCGGGTTGCCAACGTATGAGTTCGAGCACAGCAAGCCGGTCAGAACCGGTCGAGTGAGCCCGTAGCCGACTCCCCAGTTCGAGACGAAGACTGCCGCGTTATTCGTCGCCGTCGGGGTGTAGGAGCGAACGAGGATCTTGTACCGGTCCCAGCGCACGGGCTTCGCAATAGCAACCACGGTGGAGGTGGTGAACCCCGTCATGGGACTCTCCTGCTGCTGCCACACGCCCGAGCTGTTGTTCTCGTCGTAGATCTGCCACTCGTACCTCGCGGCAGGGATGCTGCCCGCCGTCGTCATGCAGACGCCCCATGAGGCGGTCAGTGTCGTCGACGATGCGGCGACGAGTGTAACCACGGGCACGCTCGGAGGGTTGTTGATGACGTACATCGGACGCACGACGAACGCGCTCTTGCCGAGAGAATCGAACACCTGGAGCGTGAGATTGTGCGGGCCATCTTGGAACACGGGCACGCTGCTCGCATCCACGGCCTGCGTGTTCCACTGGAATGTCGTGCTGCCCCACGACTGCGGCGGCCACTGAGCGACCTCGTCAGAGGGCGAGATGAGCAGACCCTTCTGGCTGTCGTCTGCGTACATGTTCAGGTTCGTGATGGTCGCACCCGATGCCTGTGGTTGCGCCACCGCGCCAACGTGCACGGTACCGGAGTAGTACAAGTTCTGCAGAGGTGACGAGGAGTCGAAATCGATCGTGGGAAGCGGGGTAGCTGTCGCCGTACCGCCAACTCGACTGAGGACCGACCCCAGGGTGTACGTGGTCGGTGAGAGCGCCGATTGCGAGCCCCACGACGCGGTTACGGTGATGGTGACGCGTTTATAGTCCGTGAGCGTCGTTACCCCACCAGCACCGTTGATCTTGGGGTCATTGATCCACGTCACGTCCGGAACGACGTGAAGAGTCAGACCGTTCTGCACCTGGTCCTGCGCCGCGAGCACGCCGGAGGGAGTGGTTCCGGTACCGCCCACGATTCCGATGGATTCATATGGTAGCGACCGCACGTATTCCAGGTAGCTCGCAGCGGCGTTGATGGCCTTAGCACGGGCTTTCGCTCGGGTGCCTGTGACCAGGTTCGACTGAGTGAACGTCATGACACCTGTGAAGATGATCATGAAGAGTGACAGGGCAATAACGACCTCGATGATAGTGAATCCACCCGTGGCGTCGCAGGACGCCACGTCGCGCCGCGCACGCGCAAACCTCTTCATGTTCATTGCGCCCATGGAATCAGTCCTTCTTCTTCGCGGCGCTCACCGCAGCGCGGACTCCCAACGCATAACTCTCCGAACCGAAACCGCTGATCTGCCCGACGCACGCCGGCGCGATCACACTCTCATGCCTGAAGCCCTCACGCGCGGCGATATTGGACAGATGGACTTCAACGACGGGAATCGCGATCGCCGTCACGGCGTCGCGCAGAGCATACGAGTAGTGGGTGAACGCGCCGGGATTGAACACGATCGCATCGGCAGTGCCAACCGACGCGTGCAGTTGGTCGATGAGCTCGCCCTCGTGATTGGTCTGGTAGAACGACACCTCGATACCGAACTCAGTGGCAAACGAACGAAGGTCGGCCTCGATCTCGGCCAGGCCTGTCGAGCCGTAGACGTCAGGCTCTCGACTGCCCAGCAGGTTGAGATTCGGACCGTTCATGATGATCACGTGCATTATCTAGTTCCCTCGCTTCGAAGCCGACCACGCGTTGACTTGCTCCTCGATCACAGCGTCCTCGACCGGGCGACACGTCCAGCTTCCCGGTTCATCTGCAAGAACGAATCGGACCATCCCCGACTTCACCTTCTTGTCAGAGCGCATGGCGTCGAGTATGTCCCCTGGCTCAACTCCCTCGGAAATCGCTGAAAGCCCGAGCCGGTCGAGAAGGGCATCTTGCCGTCGTGCGAACTCCTCACGTGCCGATCCAAGCTCCACTGCCAATCTGATCGCGAAACGCATCCCTTCTGCGACCGCGATTCCGTGAGGAAAGGAGCCGTAACCAGCCGCTTTTTCAAGCGCATGACCGAACGTGTGGCCATAGTTAAGGCACTCGCGCAATCCTGCTTCTCTTTCATCGGCACTGACAACTCTCGACTTGAACTCGACGGACCGCCTGACAGCCTCGCCGAGGACTTCGGAATCCCGCTGCGCCAGCGCCTCCGTATGAGCTTCGAGCCAGCCGAGGAATCCCTCACCATAGATGACCGCGCTCTTCGCGATTTCAGCCAGTCCGCTGGCCCATTCCTGCTCAGGAAGCGAGGCCAGAACGTGTGTGTCGGCAATCACAAGCAAAGGTTGCTTGAAGGCTCCAGCGAGGTTCTTGCCCGCCTGCAGATCGACCCCGGTCTTGCCACCCACGGAGGAATCGACTTGCGCCAGCAGCGTCGTCGGGAGCTGCACGAAGCGCACTCCCCGCAGATACGTCGCAGCTACGAATCCAGCGAGGTCACCCACGACTCCGCCGCCGAGCGCGACGACCATGTCGCTTCGATCGAGCCGAAGCTGGGCCAACTTCTCCAGCAGGTCGCCGGCAACAGTCCAGCTCTTGGATCGCTCCCCCGCCGGCACTAAAAGCCGATGCACATCGAAGCCTGCCTGCCTGAGCGAGGATTCCACATCCTCCCCGAACAAACCGCCGGTGTTGTCGTCTGTGATGAGGGCGACGCTGCACGCAGCGGTGACTTCGCGCACCAGGTCGCCTGCGCCTCCGAGCAAACCGGCACCTATGACGACCTCGTAGCAAGATCCGTCGACCGGCACCGACACGCGTATGGACTCGGCAGGGAGCGCCTGCTTGAGTAACGCGGCGATCTTCTCGGCGATGGCCAGCGGCGATGTGCTTGCCGCGTCGACCTCGATGTCGGCAACCTCCGAGTAGAACGCCGTGCGAGAGTCCAGCAGTTGAGCCGCCGCCTCAGCACCGTTCGCACCGGCAAGCAGCGGCCGCGTGGACGAATCGCCGATACGCTCGAGCGCCTCGGTCGCGCCGATGCGCAGATAGACGGCGGTCCCCAGTTCGTGCAGCAACGCTCGCGCGGGTGCGGTCGTCACGATTCCGCCGCCGCACGCGACAACGCTTGGATCGGCGTCGCGCAGATCCTGGAGCGCGGCGACCTCGAGCTCGCGGAATGCGGCCTCCCCGTCAACGTCGAAGATCTCGCCGATCGATCGACCCTGTTCGGCGGCGATGGACTCATCCAGATCGACGAACGCCCTGCCGAGCAGCCCAGCCAGTAGCGGACCGACGGTGGACTTGCCCGCGCCCATAAAACCGATGAGGAAGACGTGACTCATCCCGATATCCTCGCCACGTAGGCGTCCCGCGCTCCGATGATGTCGACGAGAGTGTCGCGCCCGAACTTCTCCAGATATGCTTCGGCGAGCACGAACGCGACCTCGGCTTCGCCCACGACCGCTGCAGCGGGGACCGCGCACACGTCGCTGCGCTCCTTGCTTGCATCGATTGCCTCATGCGTATCGAGGTCGACGCTGACGAGCGGGCGCATGAGCGTGGGGATCGGCTTCATTGCCGCACGAACGACGAGTGGCTCGCCGTTGGTCATGCCGCCTTCCAGACCGCCGGCACGGTTCGTCGGACGCGTGTAGCCGCGCTCGGCGTCGTAGTGCAGCTCGTCGTGCGCCTGGCTTCCGAGCACACCGGCCACGCCGAAACCGTCGCCGATCTCGAAGCCCTTGATCGCTGGAATCGAGACGATCGCGGCGGCGAGACGCCCGTCAAGCCTGCCTTCGGCCTCGGCGTACGTCCCGAGGCCGGGGACGAGTCCGGTGGCGGTCACGACAAAGACCCCGCCAAGCGACTCCCCGTCGGCGCGCGCCCTGTCGATGAGCGCTTTCATCTCCTCGGTCGTCTCGGCATCGGGGCAACGCATGCCACTCGCCTCGACGCTGTCGGCGTCAACGGCGGCCGGATCCGTAACCCGCGGCATCTGGACGGAGCCGACTGACTCGACATACGAATGGACCTCAACGCCCATCGCGCGCAGGAACGCCTTCGCGATGCCTCCAGCGGCGACCCTTGCAGCGGTCTCGCGAGCACTCGCTCGTTCCAGGATGTCGCGTGTGTCATCCGAATCGATCTTCATAACCCCTGCGAGATCGGCATGTCCCGGCCGCGGAGCTGTGACCCGCACCCCTTCAGGGCGCTCGCCTGTCGGCGACATGATATCGAGCCAGTTCTCAAAGTCGCGGTTGGCCACCATGAGGGCGATGGGACTACCGATCGTCTTACCAAAACGCAGACCGGAAAGCAGTGACACGCGATCGGTCTCGATTCGCTGGCGACCTCCCCGACCGTAACCGCCCTGGCGGCGAGCAAGATCGCGGTCGATCTCCTCGGCAGATACCGAAACACCGGCGGGGACGCCAGTGACGATGGCGGTTAACGCCCGTCCATGGGACTCACCAGCGGTCGTGTAACGCATGGGGCCGACCTTTCGGCTTCGGGATGGAGTTCGGGCCGGAGCCGACGAGCTGGCGCCTCGCAGCCGGAGGCCGGACGCCCTACTTGCTGATCGACTGGTTGTCGTTCTTCGAGAAACCTTGCCCTACCGTCAGGGTCACCTGACTGTCGCCGAACAGCATAAGAGCCGAGTCGGAGCCAATCGAGATGACCTGCCACGGTGACGAGTCAACTTGGTCGCCCGCCGAGACCGTGAAGTTCGCACCGTTCCATTCGAACGTCGCAACCCGCACGCCGTTGTCCGTGGCAATCGACTTGAGGATCAGTGTGTCTTTCGCACCGCTTGTGGTGCTCGTCGTGCTCGACGTCTCGCTCTCACTTGTCGAAGACACGGCGGTGCCGCTGGAACTGGATGTTGTCGCGGTCACCGGATGGACTGTCGGAGCGAAGATGTTTCTGAACGTGAATGTCTCCTTGAGGCCCGCCTCAGGTGGCGCACTCGGTGGCACGGTGACGGAGGCCGTCTTGGACCCGCCGTGAACTGGTGCCGAAGATGTCGTGGGTGTCTGGCCGCCACCATTCAGAAAGAAGAAGAAGGCTAGCGCTCCGGCGACGACCAACACGACGAAGAGCAGTGCTCCTCCAACCAGCAGACGCCCCGTGGACGACGTCAAGTACCCAACGATCGGCGATCTCGGCTTCTGCCCCTGTGGGGGGATCGGCGGTTGTCCAAAGTTCGTGTTATCGACCACGCGCCCCCCTCTCTAGTTCTTCGGAGCCGCTGCACCGGCAGGGGCGTTAGCTGTTGTGCTCGGGATCATGTAGGCCTTTATGCTCAGAGCCGTATCGACAGAGTATGGCTTGAGACTCGTATTGATGCGCGTAGCATCGTTCGCGATCCCGATGTTCATCTTGGTGATTCGCAGGCCACGGTCGGTCTTCATCAAAGCCTCAAGGAAGTCGACGGTGTCCCCCCACGATCCAATCACCTCGAGCGACACGGGAACGGACTCGAAGGAACCTTCTGAGGCCGGCAGTGCGGGAGTGATCGCTACGAGTTGCACGCCTTCGGTGAACGCAAGATCCTGGAGTTCGATGATAAGCGATGGCAGGTCGGGAGTATCAGGGACCTGGTTCATCAGTCGCAGCCACTTGGCGTCCGTCTCTACGGCCCGGTCCTTGAAGCCCTGACGCTCAGCGAGCTGAAGTTTCGCCGCCTGGGACTGTGCGGTGGCATCGGAAACCGATGCGCTGAGGGTACCAAGCTCCTGGAACTGCGGGTAGATGAGCAATGCCGCCAGCCCAACGACAACCACGGCCGCGATGGCGATGGTAAGAATCAGTCTATCTCGTGGCGAAAGCGACATCATCTCACCTACTTCACCGATTGGGCGGATAGGGACTCGGGTGTCTTCACGATCTTGGCCGCCGTGGTGAATTGCACGACAGTCGTCGGCGTCGTGATGTTGCTGGCAGCATCCCACGACCCCCAGCTCCCGTTCTGGGCGTTCGAGAGCCACACGTCGGTGACCTCGGGGAGCGCATTCAAGCGAACGAGCGTCTTGGCGACGGACTTGTACGACTGATTCATGCCTTCGTTCCTCGAGCGTGGCGTGTTGCCGCCAAAGGTCAAGCCAGCCTTCTCGTCGAGGCTCAGGCTATCCAGCCAAACCTCGTCAGGCAGCACGAGGGAGACTTCCTCGGCAATCTTGCCGAGGTTCATCCGGTCCGAAAGAGCGGTCTGCGCGATCGCTTGCCGGTCCGTGAACTCCTTTTCCTTCTTCTCGAAGACATCGAACGCCTTGCCCTGTTCGGCATACTGCTGCGCCAGATCGCGAGCGTTTTGGAGTTCGTCGCTCTTCTGCTGAACCAGAACGTAGAGCCCTGCGGCGCTCATAAGCACGATCAGGACGAGGCCGATCGAGATAATGAAGACGTAACGGTACCAGCCTTCGAACCTCTGTCGGTCGAGCACTTCGCGTGGGAGAAGGTTGATGCGCAGCATCTACGACACCCTCCCCAGAGCCAGACCGATCGCGGCCGCGCAGCCCATTCTGTCTGGCAGCACGTTCGCCTCGGCAGAACCACTTGTGCTGACACCGGCCAGGGCATCGCCGATCACGACCTGGGTCTGCAAGCCTCGCTCGAGGTAGATGGGGAGGTTCTTGAGCCCGGCCCCCGTGCCGGTGAGGTAGATACGGCCGATATTGTGCACCTGTGTCGTCTGCGTCAAGTAGTAGTCAAACGAGCGACGAACCTCGGCCACGAAGCGGTTCGCCTCGCGCTCGAGGGCCTCCCTCGCTGTCTGAACAACCTGGGGGTCGACGTCGACGGCCACATCGTCCGGCGCATCGATATTCGGGAGACCCACCTTCGCCTTGAGATTCTCGGCCTCGTCGAAGGTGAGGTTCAACACATTGGCGATCGATTGCGTGAACTGGTTCGCGGCAAGCGAAGAGACGCGCGTGAACCGCGGAAGTCCGCGTTCTACCACGGCGATGTTGGTCAGGCCGGAGCTGATGTGTACGATGCCGACCGCCTCGCCAGGCGTCTCGGACTCCTCGGCAAGCCAGCTCGGTGTAGCACCGAGGAGGGCGCGCACGAGCGCGAATGCGGTGACGTCTACCTGCGCAAGACGAAGGCCAGCGCCTTCAACCGCAGCCACGATGTTCCCGATCATGTCTCGCTGAGCCGCCACAAGGAGCACTTCCATCATGTGCTCGTCGGCCGGCGTCATGTAGTCACCGATGATCTGGAAGTCGATGATCGCTTCTTCGATCGGGATCGGGATGTAGTCCTGGGCTTGATACTGGATCGCGCCGGCAAGTTCCGCATGCTCCATGAAGGGAAGATCGATGAGTCGAACCACGACTTTCTGGTTCGATACGCCCACAGCGACCGTCTTGTTGCGAAGTCCGCTGTGTTTCCACAACTCGCGGATGGCAAGCGACACGGCTTCGGGATCCACGACCTCGCCCTCAACCACGGCGCCGAACGGCATGGAGACGAGCCCGTAGGCCGTCAGCGCATTGCCGGAACCGGAAGGTTTGATCTGAGCGGCGCGGATAAAGTCAGTCCCGATATCCAGACCGACAGGCGGTAATACGGCGCCGAGCGATACCGGAGCCAACTCGTCCCTCCCTCAACTGCTGCTACGTTTAGACCACGACTAATGCTGCGACGATGGGCTCGTGCAGATAATACCACACCCGGCGCGGCCGACAATGCGTGCGATGAGCGCCTTGTCTTTGTCCCAAAACGGCACTCCCCCGCAGGGCCACTCGCAGGGCAAACCTCACCCTTCGGCGATTCCTGCTCGACCGTCCTCCAAAGTATCGGCAGCTCAAGTGGGGTTCTGGAGTGAAACACGATGCCGATTTGTGACCTGCATCACGCGATCATGCGAACAGGCGCATGTACCAATCAACCAGAGGCGCCCCGACAAGGGCAACGATCACTGCAGAGGCGGCCAGGAAGGGGCCGAACGGAAACTTGTGTCGCATCCCCTGATCACTCCCGCGGGCGGCGAAGAGACCCCAGATCGATCCCGCCGCGCTCGCCAGCAGGAGCACAAGCAGACTGTAGATCCCGACGAACAGGCCGATGACCGACAGAAGCTTGATATCACCCATCCCGAAACCGTTCGTCCCACGAACCCGCGCGTACACGAGCGCGATAATGAGCACGAACCCGGCCGAAACCAAAGTCCCGAGCAAGGCGCCCACCACGGGAGCGCCAAACAGGCCGGTCCCGAGCGGCGTGAGTGGCAGGAGCACGTTCGGTGTCAGCTGCGAGACGAGCACGCCGGACACACCGACGACAGCAAGGATGCCGACAAGCGAGTTGGGCAGGCGCATCGTGTCCACGTCGATGAACGACAACAGAAGCAGCACGTAGAAGAAGACGATCGCGGCGGCTGTCTGTGGCGTAAACCCGAACCTAACGGTGGCGGCCAGCCACAGAAGGCCGGAAAGCAGCTCCACTGCCGGGTAGCGAACCGAGATCGGGACACCGCACGCCCGACACCTGCCGAGAAGCAGGAACCACGACAGCAAGGGGACGTTGTCGTACCACTGGATGGGAGTCTCGCACTGTGGGCAGTGCGAAGCTGGAACTGACAATGACTCGGCCCGGGGCAGCCGCCAGATCACGACATTGCCGAAGGAACCGAACACCAGTCCAAGCAAGAAGCTCGTTGCGTAGAAGAAGACGTCCAGGGTTCTCTCCCAAGTCACAGTGGCGCGAATCATTCTAGCGCTCCGGGCGCCCGTGCGCTCTGCTCCGGGAGCGTCATTCCCGCGAGTCGCTGCGACTACGAGATACTCCTCATCCTAATGAGCGCGCGAAGGGGTTCGATGGAACGTGGAAGGGCTGGTGACAACTAAGTTGTCACCAGCCCTTTGCTTGTGCTTCAAGCCACGTTCAGATGATTGGCGGCCTAGAAGTGGCCGTGGGACGCATCCGCCGCAACCGTGCCGCTAGCGTCAGTCGTGTAACCGTTGCCGCTCGTGGGGCACTTCGGAGCAACCTTGATGTAGTTCGGGACGAGATCGGGAAGGGCGACCGTCTGGGCGACGCCGGTATTGTCGTCCGCAAGCCAGTTCTGGAATGAGCCCTCGATCGTCCGCTGGTTCGCGAAGCAAGACTTCTTCTGAGCGTTGGACTTTGCAGCGTTGAACACAGGAATAGCGATAGCGATAAGGATACCGATAATAAGTACGACGACCATGAGTTCCACGAGGGTGAAGCCCTCTTCCTTACGGAACAATTTCATGACCTCGCACCTCCTCTCCCCCTACCGGGGAACACGTGGGAGCCTTTTGCTCCCAACCTGACACTGTGTATATCGGTGTGGCACCAGCGGACTTGAGGAGTTTCTCCATCATTTCTCGACAAGGCCGCGCAGGCCTGCACCATCTTCCCTGCACCCGCGGGCACGTGCTCGAATCAAAACAACGCGATGACTCACGCTAGTGGTGATGCAGGTCACTTACTTCACGAGGGCGACGACCTGGAACATCGGCAGGTAGAGCGCGATGACCATGCCGCCCACGACCACGCCGAGCGAAGCCATCATGAGCGGCTCGATGAGAGACGTCAGCCCTTCGGTGGCGACCGAGACCTCCTCATCGTAGAAGTCCGCGATCTTGTCGAGCATTGCGTCCAACGCGCCGGTCTCCTCGCCGACCGCAATCATCTGGACGAGCATCGATGGGAACACCTTCGACTCTGATAGCGGCTTCGCGATCGTCTCGCCTTCCCTGATCGCAGTCCTCGCGTGCTTGACCGCATTCGCGACGACGTTGTTGCCCGCAGTATCGGCGACGATGTCGAGCGCTGACAGGATCGGCACACCCGCCGAAACGAGCGTTCCGAACGTGCGCGTGAACTTCGCCAGTGCAATCTTTCGGGTGAGCGTCCCGAAGACCGGCATATTGAGCTTCGCACCGTCCCAGATGGTCTTACCTGGACCTGAAGACCACCATTTGAAGAGAGCAATGATGGCGAAGATGGCCACGAAGATGACGACGCCCCAGATGCTTATCATGACGTGCGAAATGTTGACGAGAAGCTGGGTGATGGCGGGAAGTTGGCCTCCCATGTCGTTGAACATCTTCTCGAACGTCGGAACGACGAAAACCATCATCGCTATCAGGACGACAAGAACAAGCCCTCCCATTGCGATGGGATATGTCATCGCTGACTTGATCTTGCCTTTGAGCGCCATTTCGGCCTCAAGGTGGTCAGCCAGGCGGTTCAGGACCTCATCGAGAACACCACCCGTCTCGCCTGCCCGAACCATGTTGACGAAGATCGAAGGAAACACCTTCGGGTGCTTGCCCAAGGCATCGGAGAGCGACTGGCCAGACTCGACGTCCTTGCCGATCTGCGTGATGACGATACGCAGGGTCGGGCTCTCGGTCTGCGCCCCGAGGATCGACAGACACTTGGTCAACGAAAGACCGGCGCCGATCATCGTCGAGAATTGGCGCGAGAAGATCGTCACTTCCTTCGGCTTGACCTTCGCCCCGATCTGGAGGCTGTTGAGCTGGGCTAAACCGCCCTGCTGATTGAGCTCCAGGATGATGTAACCCATCTGAGCCAGCCGGCTTTGGACGGCATCCTTGTTCTCGCCCTCGAGTTTGCCCTTGACGACCTTGCCGGCTTTATCTCGGACAGAATATACGAACGTGGCCATCTCGACTCCTCCAAACGCGCGGTCGTACCGAAGCCCTCATGATCACACGATGACTCGGACTATCTCCTCGATCGAGGTCTGACCCAAGCGGACTTTCTCAAGCCCGTCCTGCCGAAGAGTCATCATCCCCTGCTCGATAGCGACCTGACGGATGACTTCCGAAGTCGCTTCTTCGATGCATAGCTTGCTGATCTCTTCAGACATCAAGAGCACCTCGTGGACTCCAAGACGTCCCTTGTAGCCCGTGCCGCCACATTTCTTGCACCCGACGGCCCGGTAGACGATCTCGGGTAGGTTATCGGCACGGTAGCCCGCGTCGATGAGCACCTCGCGCTTGGGCCTCCACTCCTGTTTGCACTCAGGGCACAAACGGCGTGCAAGGCGCTGAGCCAGCACGCAGTCCACCGCCGACGAGACCAGAAAGGGCTCTACGCCCATCTCTATCAGGCGCGTGATTGCTCCAGCTGAGTCGTTGGTGTGAAGCGTGGAGAGCACGAGGTGGCCCGTGAGCGCCGACTCGACAGCGATCTTTGCAGTCTCCTGATCTCGAATCTCACCGATCAGGATGATGTCCGGCGAGCAGCGCAGGAAGGAACGCAGAGCGCGCGCGAACGTGAGCCCGGCCCGGGAGTTCATCTGGCACTGGTTCACGCCCGGAAGCCGGTATTCGACCGGATCCTCAGCCGTGATGATGTGTCGTGCGGGGTCGTTGAGAACGTTGATCGCGGCGTACAGTGAGGTCGACTTACCCGAACCCGTGGGACCGGTGACCAGGATTGCGCCATACGGCTTTGTGAAAGCCCCCTCGAAACGATCGAGAGAGCTGGGCAAGAAGCCAAGGTCTTTAAGCTCCAGCAGAATCGCGTCCTTGCGCAGGATCCTCAGTACGACTCGCTCGCCATACACGGTCGGGAGCGTGGACACGCGAAAGTCGACCTTGTGTCCGCTCACGGTCACGGCGCAGTGACCGTCCTGCGGCTTGCGAGACTCGGCGATATCGAGCTCAGACATGATCTTGAAGCGGGAGATGATCGATGTCTGAATCGATTTAGGTGCTGGCGCCATCGCCTCGTGCAGCACGCCGTCGATCCGGAACCGGACGCGAAGGTCGTTTTCCTGAGGCTCGATATGAATATCGGACGCACGGTCGGCGACCGCCTTCTGAATGATGTAGTTCACGAGCTTGACCGCGGGAGCCTCGCTCGAGACCTCGGTGAGGCCCGCAAGATCCTCATCAGATACATCTTCGGTTCCAAGGAAGAGGTCTTCTTCAGACTCATCAGCTTCCCGGTAGAACTCATCAATCGCCGCGAGGATGTCGTCTTTTGTCGATATCGCGGGCTTGATGTCGTAGCCGGTGATTATCCGCAGGTCGTCGAGGGCCAGGACGTTTTGAGGGTCCGCCATCGCAACGACGAGCAGATCGTCGCGTATCTCGACTGGCATCAGGATGTAGCGGCTCGCCAGTTCTTTGGCTACAAGGCTGACGGCACCAGGTTCAGGGCGACGTTCGCTGAAATCGATGTACTCGATGCCGATCTGCTTGGCCATGACGGACAGAATCGCGCCTTGGGAGGCGTAGCCAAGATCGACGAGGATCTTGCCCAACGGACTCCCCGTGGCGCGATGCACCTCGAGGGCGTCGTTGAGCTGCTTGTCGGTGATGATGCCGGCCCGCATAAGAAGCATGCCGAGCCGTTGACCTGCTTCCGCCACCTGCGACCTCTTCTACGACTGCGGAAATCCGTATCGCGGGAAGCCCGGGACACGGGGAGCACGGCAACATGATACGACGATTCGCACCGAGCGGCATCCCCGCGGGTGTCAGCCCGAGCGCGCCGACTTCAAGTCTTCAAAGAGCGCATCCGCGTAACGCCTGAACTGGTCGTAGGTCTTCGTCCCGTGCTTGACCCCGACACGATGGTCTCCGAACCACATCTCCACAGGGGCGACCATGACAATGTCAGACGCCGCGTCGCGCGCAGGTGCCACCGTCGCCGATGCGATCAACGGCGCGAAACGCGCTGCGGAGACATCGCCACCTCCGACGGGCGTCGCGACGCGCACCGTTGCACGCGGCCGAGGATTGCGTCGAACGGGCGCCTCATCGCCGATCAGCTCCCGTTCGGGTTGCCGTTCGTGCACGATGACGGCAGGCCGGTTGACCGGTGGCGCGATCACGTGTGGGGTCTCGGCCGCCGCAGCTCGAGCAGGCGCCGTGAGAGCCGCTTCCGAGTCAACGATTGTCGGCAGATACTGTTGCTCTCGAAGGACCGACTGCCAGAAGGAGTCCGCCTCGGCCGGTTCCGGCTCGTCGGGAGTCCGGGTCGTCTCGGGGCCGAAGTTGGGTTCGGCGATCACAACCGGTGGCTGCCACGCCAAGGTAGGCTCCGGTGCGGCAGCAGCCGCTGGCGCCGGATACGGCTCCGGCTCGGGTGGCGGTTCGAGCCTCACGGGGGACGACGAGACGATCAACGGAACTACCTCGGTCGTGCCGGAGACGGCCGCCTCGGAGATCGCCATCTTCGCAACCACCGGTTCGTACAGACTCGGAAGCGGCGGATGCGGCTCGACCTGCACGAGGGGTGCCGGTACGGGTACGGGCACGGGTACGGGCACGGGTACGGGTACGGGCGCAGGCTCCGGCGCGGGTTGAGGCACGATGCCGGTTGTCGGCAGGACTTCCGGAACACCGGCCATGAGCAGCGCGGCGACCGGAGACACGGCGGGCGCAGGCTGCGGTGGCTCGGGCGCCTGGCCTGAGGACACAGGAATCGGCATCGGTTGTTGCGATGCAGCTCCCTCAAGCAAGACCTCGGGAATCCCCAACAGCGGCACACGAACCGATTCTTGCGTCAGGCCGACGGACTCCAGCTGTTGCTGGGGGATGGGCGTGGTCAACGGCTGGCCGACGGGCTCGGTGGTGGGAATGGATCGGGGGGCCGGCTCAATCTCCGCATTTGGGATGGATTCCGATCCGCGGTCAAGCGAAGTCCCGGGCTCAGTGGCGCGCGGCGGAGTAGGACTGGCCGACGCCTCAACCGCTCCCACTCCAGGGAGCGGAGCGATTCCGGCGGGCGGGATCGTCGGAAACGATGCGATACGCTGCTCGAGCGCCGCCTCGGGCAGTTTCTCGACTGGAGCGGGCGACTCGGGCGGTATCCAGCTGCCGGCTCGAAGCGGTGTTAACAGCGCCGCGCTGGGGCTGTCCACCCTCACCGCGACGTCAAGACCCTCGAGGCTCGTGTCAAACGCCCGGATCTCGGCGGTGGGCGGCTCAGGCGATGCCTCTTGAGCGGAAGCATCCGACAACCCTTGATTATGAGATCGTGCTGCACGGACTACCGACACGGCCGTCGCGGTCAGCGCGATGACCAGCATCGCGAACGTCCCCGCAAGCATGTACAGACGGGGGTCCATCGTCACGCGCTCATGCTCTCCAGAATCTCGTACAACAGGCCGAGCAGGGCGGCCTTGACCGAGTCCCGGTCTCGAGCGTCGATAGGCAGCAGGGGTACGTGGTCATCGAGACCAAGGTCCGCGCGCACTTGTTGGAGCAGGCTGACGTCGTCAGCAGCTACCTTGTTTGCCGCGACCACGAATGGCACGTCTGACATCTCGGTGAAGAACGAGATCATCCCTCGCGCATCCTCGAATGTCTGAGGCGCGGTAGCATCGACAAGGAGCACAAAGCCGAGCATGCCCTCAGAGAGCGTCTCCCACATGAAGGAGAAGCGCGACTGTCCCGGGGTCCCGAAGAGATACAAAACGACATCGTCGGAGACGGTTATTCGACCAAAGTCCATGGCGACAGTGGTTTCTCCGGCCCCTTCACCGGAGCTGTCGGTGATCTGGCGCTCGGTCGAGAGCACCGTGATCTCACTCACGGACTTGATGAACGTCGTCTTGCCTGCGTTGAACGGGCCTGTGACAACGACTTTCACGGACTGCATCTGCGGCGCACTTCCTCTACAGGTTCTTGATACCGTCGATGATCTTGAGCAAAGTGTCTCGGTCCACCCTCGCGTCTCGGCGCAACACATCGGTCGCAGACGTCGGCTCCGGAATCTTGTTGACGCTGGCAGTAGGACGGGTTGGCCTGCCAAGGCCCGTGAGGGCTGACAACTCATCGGTTAGACCGCCCGAGAAATCCATGTCCCCGCCGGCGATATCTTCAAGGTAACTGTCGGTCGAGATGACGCCGCCGACCGGGGCTGGAGGCGAGACCTCACGCAGAAGTTCTTCGTCGAAGTCGAAGGTCGCCTCAGGCATTGCCTGGTAGAGCGATGCGGATGGCGCGCCTGGCGCTGGGCCGTCGGCGTCGAGCGAGCTGAGAAGTTGATTCAGGTCCGACATCGCGGGCTCGATGGCCGCCTGCGCAAAGCCCTCGGCAGAGCTCGGTGCGCTCGCGGCCCTCGCCGCAGGCTCGCTTCCGGCGAGATCGAAACTCTCGACCAGCTGCGCGAACCGGTCAGCTGCGCGAACGGGCTCATCTGCAAGCACGCCGAGCGGCTCGACAGGCTCGTCAAACTCCGGCGCCCCTGGTACTGGCACGATGACCTCGACGGGCAGCTCGCCCAACCCAAGCGCCATCAGATTGCGCTCAAAGCCGGCATCGCTCACCGCCGTCTGCTCGGGCTGCAGCGCGGCGGAAGCGGGCATCTCCGCCAGACCCGCCAACGACGCCTGAATCTGCGCGAGCGTGTCGTCTTCGGCATACGTCGATGGCTCGGGCTCCGGCTCGGGCTCAGCTTGCGGCTCGGGAATCGCCAAAGGGGCGATCTCCTCCGGCTCGAAGACCTCTGCCGGCGCGTACTCGAGAAGCGGTTCGGGCTCCACGGCCGCGGGCTCCACGGCCGCGGGCGCCGGCGGCAGCTCGAGCTCGGGCTGCGGCTCGGGTTCGGGCGCGACGAACTCCGGCGCAGGCTCGGGTTCGGGTTCGGGCTCGGGCTCGGACTCCGCAACGAACGCAGGCATCGGCTCGGGTTCGGGCACAACGACCGTTGGCGCGGGCTCCGGCTCGCGAACGTGGGTGGTAGGCTGCGTCGAAGGCTGAAGGACCGCGCCCATCATCTCTTCGAGGACGGCAGCGTCCTCGGCAGTCGGGGCGGAGGCCGGGCCGGCAAGGAACCGCGGCTCCTCGGCGGGAATACTGGGCGGGGACGGCACTGGAGCTACCGCGGCGGGCGCCGCTGGAGGCTCGGTCACACTTGCCGCTTCGCGAAGTTGCGCCTCGACCGCGGCCTGCTCTACGCTCTTGCGCTCGGACTCGACCGCGGCCTGCTCGACGCTCTTGCGCTCGGACTCGATCGCGGCGGCCCGGGCTTCTCGCTCCTCGCGCTCGGCGCGCAACTTCGCGATCTCTTCGTCGCCGGCAAACTCGAGCAGCCCCGCCGAGAACAGCCCGTAGAGGACGCGAGCGACCTCGAAATCGGTGTGGTCCGTTGCGTGGGCGAGTTCTGCAACGCTGCGCGTGCCGTCGACGAGCAGGAGCAGGTTCCACTCGGTGGGCTTCAGCGATATCTCGAAGGTACCCTCTCCCGGCGCGGTCGCCATCTTGAAGACGACGTCCATCGAGGGGATCTTCTTGCGAATACGGGTCCACTCCTCGAGGCGGCGGCTGCCTTCCATGACCACGTTCTCGATGGAGACCGCGAGCCCGATGTCCTCCTCGGCGATCTGCGGAGTCGCCTCGAAGTCGAAGTCGCCTTCGTCCCAGCGCATGAGGTCGAAGATCGTCTCCTGAATTTGCTCGGATACGAAGGACTCGAGCACTTCAGGGGTTATGTAGCCCTCGGACACGAGAATCTGGCCGAGCCGTCGCCCATCGGCGGGTTCGGCGGCTCGCAGTGACAGGGCGCGCTCGAGCGCTTGAGCCGTGATTCGTTGGGCCCGAACGAGCCTCTCGCCGAGAAGCTCGGCGTGCCAGTTCGATTGCGCGAAGAACACGTCACCCTCGCGAAACCACACGCTGCCTTCGGCACCATCTACACGTTTGATGCGCAACACACCGCTCTTCCGGCTGAACGTTACCAGCTGGAAGACATCGGGGAGGCTGAAGTCCTTGAGATTACCGCGCAACGCCATCTAGTTGCCGCTCCGTACCTGGTCGACCGAAACCAACGTGTTCGTCTAGCCGAGAATCTCGGCGATCCTGTCCGCCGCAGCGCGCATGTCGTAGAGAACCAACCCCAGCTTGGCCTCGATGTCGGCCAGGCACGTGAGCACCGCGCGGCCGCCGGCAGCGATGAGCATCACGTAACCGTCGTCGCCTTCGATGAACACCTGCGAGAGCTGGCCTCGTCCAAGTTCGGCAGCAGCGCGCTCGCCCAAGCCGAGAATCGCCGCGGACATGGCGCCCACGCGATCCTCATGCATGCCCTCAGGCAGTGCCGATGCCATCGTGAAACCGTCGAGCGATACCAGCGCCGCCGCCTGAATCTCCTGGCTTTCGTCCATCAGGTCGTTCAGCGCAGCCGCCAACCGTTCCTCTCGCGTGGCCTGGCGGGCGCCGGTCGCAGCCTGCGGCACCGCTGACGCAGGAGCCGCAACGGGCGGGACCGCGGGAGCGGGAGCGGGCACCGAGATGGGAGCAGCGGGCGCGACTACCGGAGGCTCGGCACCGGCAGCAACCACCACAATAGCGGGAACGATAGGTTCATCGTCCTCGAGAAGCTCATCATCGGCGTCGGAAATGAAGAAGCCGCCGAGCGGGTTGTCAGACATCGAAGTGCACCCCTCCCCTAGACCCGAAATCTTGCCAAATCTGTTAGCGGGCGTGCGACAACAAGCCCGCTGGCGACGAGAGAATCCATACTCTCACGAAGGCACTACTGACACAACCGACCTGCGAAAACGCCCGCGAACGACTGTCTAGACGACGACGCGCATGATCTCGTCGATCGACGTTGTACCAAGCTTCACTTTCGAGAAGCCGTCGTCGCGAAGGGTCAACATGCCCTCCTCGATTGCAGCGCGCTTGAGCTCATCGGCGGATCCGTTCTCGACGGTGAGCCGCTCCAGATTCTCGCTCATCCGCATGACCTCATGCACTCCCATGCGGCCTTTGTAGCCGATTCCGCCGCACTTCTTGCAGCCCGTGGCGCGAAACAGTGACGGAGGGTTGCCTGGCTCGTAGGGGAAGCCGATCTTCTCAAGCAAGACCTCGTCGGGGACGTACTTCTCTTTGCACTCCGGGCACAGGCGGCGCGCAAGGCGCTGCGCGACCACAAGGGTCACTGCCGAAGCCGAGAGGAACGGCTCAATCCCCATCTCGGTGAGTCGCGTGATCGCCGACGGTGCGTCGTTGGTGTGCAGCGTCGACAGAACCAGGTGACCGGTGAGCGCTGCTTCGATGGCGATCGTGCCGGTCTCCTTGTCACGGATCTCGCCGATCATGACCTTGTCGGGGTCTTGACGCAGAATCGAGCGCAGCGCCGCCGCAAACGTCATGCCTGCCTTCTCGTGCACCTGGACCTGGGACAGGCCCGCGAGGCGGTATTCGACGGGATCCTCGACCGTGATCAGGTTCGATTTCGGGTCGTTGGTCTCGTTGATCGCGGCGTAGAGCGTCGTGGATTTGCCCGAGCCGGTCGGCCCGGTGACGAGAATTGCACCGTAGGGCAGCTTCAACGCATCGAGCAGGCAGTTCATGTTGTAGTCGAGGAAGCCGAGATCCTTGAGCGACATCATGATGGAGTCACGGCGCAGCAGACGCATGACAGCGAGCTCACCGTTGACGATCGGCAGGACAGCGACTCGGAAGTCGACTGCTTTGCCGTCGAGCACGACCCCGAACCGGCCGTCTTGAGGGACGCGCCGCTCGGCGATATCCATCCCGGAGTTGATCTTCAGCCGGCTGATGAGCTGCCGGTGCATCTTGCGAGGCATGCGGGTGACCTCTCGGCACACGCCGTCAATCCGATAACGGACCCTCAGTTCCGTCTCGAGCGGCTCGATGTAGATGTCTCCCGCCCCGGTACGGATCGCCTCAGTGATGACCTGATTCATGAGACGCGCGACCGCCGAATCCGCGCCCGCTTCCTCTTCCTCGGCGACGTCGGACGACGTGCTGACGGCCTGTTCGAGGTCGCCGACCATATCGCTGATGTTCGCGCGACCCGCCGAGAAGCGATCGATCGAGGCGGCAAGTTCGCTCTCGATGGCGACGACAGGACGAATCTCGCGCCCCGTCACGATTCGCAGGTCGTCGATCGCGAAGATGTTGGCGGGGTCCGCCATTGCGACGATCAGTTCGTCGTCTTGGAACTTGATCGGAAGCACCGTGTACTTCCGCATGAGATCGTTGGAAAGCAGCAGGGCCGCATTGGGGTCGAGATCGTAGGCGCCGATGTCGACGAAGGCCAGGCCCATCGATTCCGCGATGGCCTGAGCGACGCGGGTCTCGGAGGCGAACCCGAGCTCGGCGAGTACGTGGGGCAGTGGGCGCTCCCCGGCGGCCGCGACCGCAGCCACGAGCTGCTCGTCGGAGATGACGCCCGCCGCAACGAGCATCCGCCCGAGGCGCATGACTGTGGCGGCGGTCATCGGATGCCTGCCGATGCCGCACGTCGTTGGAGCTCTTGTTGCGCCGCTTTTCGCATGACATCGCGTGGAGTGCGCACTTCGCGTGCCGGGTTCCATATGTCGACGGCGATGGCTCCCTGGCCGACGAGCATGCCGACGCCGTCGAGCGCGATTGCGCCGGCGGCGCGGGCATCAGTGTGAAGCTGAGTAGGCTGAACGCCACCGTAGACCATGTCGAGGACGACCTGCCCCGGGTGCATCCACGATGCGGGAATCGGGCTGGAGTCACCCGGGTGCATACCGACAGACGTTGCGTTCACGATGAGATCGGCCTCGCGCACGGTCTGCTCGGATTCGCTGAATGTGAGAGCGCCCGCTTGAGTAGCCTTCAGGTGCGGCTCGATGCGCTCGCATATCTCCTCGCCCCGCGCCAGTTCACGGCTGATCACATGCACGCTGGCCACACGCGCGAGAACGAAGGCGACGATTGCGGCCCCTGCGGCGCCGCCCGCGCCAAGAAGCACGACACGCTTTCCCTCCGCGGAGAAGTTCGCGTCCTCCGCGAGAGACTCGAGGAGTCCTCTGCCGTCCGTGTTGTAACCGACGAGGCTCCCGTCTGCGCAGTGCACGGTATTGACGGCCCCAGCCATGCGAGCGGCGGTCGCCACCTCATCGCACAGTTCGAGCATGGCCGCTTTGTAGGGCATCGTGACGTTGAATCCAACGAATGGAAGTGACCTGATCGCGGCGACGACGCGCCGCAGACCGATCTCGTCTTCGACCGCCAACGGGATATAGGCCCAGTCGAGACCGAGCTCCTCGTACACAGCGTTGTGCATCGCTGGCGATAGGGAGTGCTCGACAGGCCAGCCGATCACGCCGGCGAGCTGCGTCGAGCCGTTAATGCGAACCATCTCTTGAGCGTCCCTTCGAACCTTCCGCAACCTGCGAGAAGTCTACGGCAGCGGGGTGCGGCCCGCCAGCAACGCTCGCTCGATCTTGCGCAGGAAGAGCGTATGGGGAAGATCGGCCGATGACATCGGACAGACCAGCACCGTCTTGATTCCGCTCAGCTTGCCTCCCAGCACGTCGGTGAACACCTGGTCTCCGACGATCGCCGCCGAGCGCCTCGATGAGTGCGTACGCCGCAATGCGACCCAGAAGGCGAACGGCAGCGGTTTGATGGCCTTGGACACCAGTTCGAACCCCAGCTCCTCGGCGACCTTCACCACGCGCTCGTGCCAGTTGTTCGAAACGAGACACGTCTTGAATCCTGCCGCTGCGAGGCGGTCGGCCCATAACTTGACATCATCGGGCACGATGCCGCTGTCCCGTGGCAGAAGAGTGTTGTCCAAGTCGATGAGCAGCGTGTCGACGCCTCGGCCGACGAGGTCTCCCAAGTCGATATCGAGCACGCTTCGATAGTAATAGTCAGGCGTGAGCATGGTCACTTCTTGAATGTCGGAGTCGGGAGGCTGGTGCTGTCGATGCTGACACCTGGCGCGGCTCCGTTGTTCTTCAGGATCCGCTGCGCGCGTCGGATGGCGGCGAATGTGGTCTTATCCCCCGCCAGGTCGAAGACGACGGCGAACGTTCCGTAGCCTTCGAACTGGTCGTCCACGTTGTCCCATGTGGCGTTAGGACCGACGCCTTCGCGAGAGAGCTGGAGCATGCGCGGCAAGTTCCTCTTCTTGTCCTGAATCAAGAGCACCTGAACGAGGTTGGCTCGCATGAACCCGGATTGGGGGTTGTTGCGAAGACCCTCTTGGGCCAGAGCGAGCGCCTGCTCCGTATGATGCGTTCTTTCAAGCCAGAACGATGTGACGTAATACGACTGCTGGAACTGCGGGTCGAGCATCTGCACGAGCCGCATCGACGGGAGGAAGACGCCGAAGCTTGAGTCGAATCCACCGTAGTAACCGTCGAAGATGGGATCGAGCCGGTTCCAGAGAACAGCGGCGGCAAACGTGCGAAGCCCGCCGAGATACGCAAACCCGGTTTGGCCGATCAGCCTTCCGGTGGCGGCCACGCCCCCCGCAGGAGCTGATGCGTCGGCGAGTGCTTGCGCTCCCATCAGCAGCGTGACGAGCAGCACTATGGCGAGGAGCACCTTGCCTGTCGGGCTGTCTGCCAGCTCTCTCACAGATCTCGCCGTCCGAAGACGAGCGAACTGATGATCATGAAAATAGCGACCCACGCGACGAACGCCGCGATCATCGACAAGCCGTACACAAGGCCAAAACCGGCGCCGTGAGCAACGGGGTTGATGACGTTGAACACATCCAGAGTCGGCCAATACCAGGGGGGCCGAGCATCCGGCGGCAGTTTCAGGAGACCGACGACCGCGTGACCGATGAACGCAAATGCGAGCGCCCCAACCACCGAGGTTATCGAGCCGAACTCGCACGACAGCGCCACGGCGACAGACATGATCACGCCGATCTCGAGCCACACGCCAAGCGCACCCTCAAACAATCGCCACATCACCTCGCCGTAGACGAATGCTCCGATGCCGATCGTCGCCACCGGGAATGCCGCGACCATGACGCCGAGCACGGCAAACATCCCCAACCACGAGCCCAAGACGTACTGCCACCGCCTCACGTCCCGAGAGATGACGTTGAAAACAGTGCGCCGCTCGACTTCGACCGGGATCCGCGTGGCTGCCAGGGCCAGGCCGACGGCGAGTGCGGCAGACCACATGAGCGCGATCGACACTTCGCGGTAGACCGGCGCCATGACCCCCACGCCGTAGCTGGGCAACGCGGGCACGGCGACTGCGAGCAGGGCGGCGAAGACGGCAACCACCCAGACGACTTTCCGGCGGACCGCATCGGCAACCACGGCGCCGGCGATAGCGATGACCTTGCGCATCAGCGACCACCCGCCTTCCGGGGGGCATCGCTGGACGGATCATCGTCGAGCATGCGTGCGAAGTAGTCCTCGAGAGATGCGCGCTTCGGCACGACCGACACGACTCGCCATCCCGAGTCGTCAAGCGCGTCGACGACGGTTCGGACCCGGTCATCGGGGACTGAGAACACCTGCGTAGCACCGCTGATGGCAACGCTCTCGACGATCGGGCGGACTACCGGCGGCAGCTCCCCTTGTCCGCGTGCCGTCACCGATGTCTGGCCGGCGACGTTGAGCAAGGCGTCGATATGACCGCGCGCCGCCACTCGCCCGCGGTTGAGGATCGTGACCTCATCGGAGATGGCTTCGACCTCCGAGAGTTGATGGGAGGAAAGGAGCACGGTGACGCCTGCGTTCTTGAGCTCGACCATGAGGTTGCGGACGTCGCGCTGCCCGATCGGGTCGAGCCCCGAAGCTGGTTCGTCAAGCACGAGCACCTCCGGATCGCCGAGAAGCGCGGCGGCGAGTCCCAATCGCTGCAGCATGCCGCGAGAAAACTTCGACAGCAGCGTCTTCTGACGGCCATCGAGCCCCACGCGGTCGAGCAGCTCGGCGCTTTGCTCGGCGATCTGCGTGCGGGTCAGGCCGGCAAGGCGTCCGTACAGGCGCATCGCCTCTCCGGCGGTGAGCTGTGTGGGGAAGTACGGCTGCTCGGGCAGGAAGCCGAGCCGCGCGCGAGCGCCGGGAGCCGTGGACGGCGCGCCAAGGATCTCGAAGCGTCCGCTTGAGGGTCGCACCAGGCCGAGCAGCATCTTGAGCGTGGTCGTCTTCCCTGACCCGTTGGGGCCGAGAAGCCCATGGAGCGCGCCGCGCGAAACCCTGATCGAGACGTCGGCGACCGCCTCGCGACGACCGCCGGCCGCACGCCCGTAGTCCTTGCGCGCGTGCTCAATGAGAATCGCCGGCGCATCACCTTCCGAGACCCCAGAGCCGGTCTGCTCGGCACTATCAACGGTCATCGCCACCAGTCACCTCTCGAGTTCGTCGTTCCACTACCGCAGCTGCGAGCGCTTCTGCGCGCGGTCGTCAGTATCCGAACAGCTTGCGGTACTTCTGCACGGCCTTCAAGAAGTCCGGATAGTTCGTGGTGAACGTCTGCGACCCATTCTTGCTCGTCAGCACGTAGTAAAGGTACCTGGTCGTGGCAGGATGTGCCGCCGCGTTGATGGCCTTGATACCCGGATTGCAGATGGGCGTGAGCGGCAGGCCTGCTCGGCGGTATGTGTTCCACGGTGTGACCTGATGGATGTCGGCCGAATGCAGGACCTTCGTGCCCTCGGGCAGCCCGTAGAAGACCGTCGAATCGAGCTGCAGGCGCATGGGCAACGCAAGGCGGTTGTAGATGACCGAGGACACGAGCGGGAACTCGCGAGCCAACCTCGTCTCGCGCTCGAGGATCGAGGCGATCGTCACGACCTCCTTGATGTCGAGGCCGTGCCGCTCGGCCACGGTCATGTCGACGGCATCGATCTCCTTGTCGAACTGACTCAGCATCAGCTCGACGATGTCGTTGGCCGCGCTTCCTTGCCGCACGTGATACGTCTTGGGGAAGAGGTAGCCTTCGAGCGAGCCGCTGTAAGCGCCGCTCAGATAGGGATGAGTCGCCGCGAACTTCGGGGCGCCATGCAGCACCAGCTGCAGCAAGACGATTTCCGAGACGCCGGTCTCTTTCGCGAACCTCGCTGCGACTCGCCGGGCGGTGAAGCCCTCCGGGATGGTGACGTCGTAGTAGACGATATCGGGCCCGGAGGCGAGTTTCTCCAAGACGATGTCGTAGGGCATGCCGGTGGAGAATGCGTAGACGCCCGGCTTGAGATGCTTCGCCTCAGAGGAGTTGCGCGATCGCAACTTGAACATCTCGGCGTTGGGAACGACGCCTTGCTTGGCGAGCGCTTCGGCGATCGCGCCGAATGATTCGCCGCGCTTGACCTCGAACTCAACCTTCTGACCGGGAGCCACGGGGTTCTCGGCGCGGAACAAAAGTTGCCAGACGGTGCCGCCGACAACGCCTGCGAACACGAGGGCTATCAGAAAGATCACGAACAGGGCACCGCACCCGCGCAGCCATCCCGATCGGCGCTTCGAGCGCGAAGGGAGATCGCTCACAGAGCAGGACCCCCGTCAGATGAGAGGTCAGGGGCGGCCAAACGGGTCGCTGTCGCTGCAATCGGTTCGCTTGTCTGCATCACGCCTCACTCTCGGCATCATTCACGCGTCGGGCATCAAGATAGCTTTGCAGAAACAGGGATGCGGCAACCATGTCCACACTGCCGCGCTTGTCACGGTCGGAGACGCCCGCCGATGACATTGCGCGGTTCGCCTCCGCAGATGAAAGACGCTCGTCGTAGAAGACGAACGGAACTTGCACGAACTGCGCCAGACGTGTCCCAGCCGCTCGGACACGCTGTGCCTGCGGGCCGACGCTGCCATCCATCGAAAGCGGCAACCCGACGACGATCAGCTCGGCGCCGTACTCCTCCACAAGAGCGACTATCTCGCGGCCATCCCCGAAAGCCTGGCGGGCGTCGACCACCTTCAGAGGGGTAGCCACGGTGCCGCTCGGGTCCGAGACGGCTACGCCGATGCGCTTCTCGCCGATGTCGAGACCGAGGACTCGCATGCGCCTCTAACCGACGCCGAGCGTCTCGCGAGCGACGCGCAGCGCGTCCGCGATGGTGGTCGCGTCCTCGCCGCCACCCTGCGCCATCGCCGGCTTCCCACCGCCACGGCCGCCGAGCACCGGGGCGATTGCGCGAACGACGGCACCCGCGTCAAAGCCCGCGCCGACCGCGGCGTCGTTGCCGGCCGCGACGAAGATGGGCTTGCCGGTCTCGGCATCCACGCCCACGAGAACGGCGGCGTCGACACCACGCGCTCGCACGGCGTCCCACAGATTGCGCAGACCGGTCGGGTGCTTGGATGGCGTCTGAGTGACCACCAGCTTGTAGCCTGCGTCGATGGCGTCGCCCACCACGCGATCGATCTCGTCGTCGGCTACGGCATCTTTGATGCGTCCCGCGCCCGCTTCAAGCTCCTTGAGGCGTTTGACCACCTGGGTGGCGCGCTCGGAGATGCCGAACTTCGGCACCTTGAGCGCCTCGGCGGTCGCGAGGACTTCGCTCTCCTCGCGCATGACGTACTCATACGCATCGAACGACGTAACCGCCTCGATTCGCCGCAGGTTGGCGCCCACGCTGCTCTCGGCGACGATCTTGAGCAACCCGATCTCGCTGGTGCGGCTCACGTGCGTGCCTCCGCACAGTTCTTTGCTGAAGTTGCCGATCTCCAGGACGCGGACGAAGTCGCCGTACTTCTCGCCGAACAACGCCGTCACGCCCGCCTCACGCGCCGAGGCGATCGACGTCTCGTAGGCGCGGACCGGGTGGTTCTCGAAGATCTTCGCGTTCACGAGCCGCTCGACTTTTTGGAGCTGGTCGGCGCTCATGGGTTCGAAGTGCGTGAAGTCAAAGCGCATGCGGTCGGGACGTACGAGCGAACCGGCCTGCTTCGCGTGGTCGCCGAGGACGAGGCGAAGCGCCCAGTGCAGCAGATGGGTGGCTGTGTGGTTTCGGCGAATGCGCTCACGGTGCATCACGTCGATGGTGGCGTTCACTGCGTCGCCTTCGGACAGCGAGCCCGATTCGAGGATGCCCACGTGCACGACGATGCCGGGCTGCGGGATCTTCGTCTCCTCGACGATGAAGCGCGCGCCTGAAGCGGCCTCGATCACGCCGAGGTCGCCGACCTGACCGCCCTGCTCGCCGTAGAAGGGCGTGCTGCCGAGCACCAGTTCTGCGCGCTCCCCCCCACCAATCGTTGCAACGCGCTCACCTGCCGAGACGATCGCGGTGATCTTCGCGTCAGCGCTGTCGTGCTCGTAGCCCACGAACTCCGTGGCGGCGAGGTTCGACGCGAGCTCGCTGTACACACCGCCGTAGGTGTTCCAGGACTCGTCCTTGACGGCCGCACGAGCGCGATCGCGCTGAGCTTCCATCTCGATGTTAAACGCCTCGACGTCGACGTCGACGCCCTTCTCGGCGGCGATCTCGGCGGTGAGCTCGAAGGGGAAACCGTAGGTGTCGTGCAGGGCGAACGCGATGCTTCCGTCAAGCTTGCCGCCGGCCGAGATGGCCGCCAGCTCGGTCTCGAGGAAGCTCTCCCCCTGGCGAAGCGTGGCACCGAAGCGCTCCTCCTCGCTGGAGACGATCTGAGTGATGAGCTCGCGGTGCTCGACGATCTCCGGGTACGCCTCGCCCATCAGTTCGATGACGCGTTCGATGATGCGCACGAGGAACGGGTCGTCGACGCCGAGGAGCCGACCGTGCCGCACGGCACGGCGGAGCAGGCGGCGCAGCACGTAGCCGCGGCCCTCGTTGCTGGGGATGACGCCGTCGGCGATGAGGAAGGTCACGGCACGCGCATGGTCCGCGATGATGCGCACCGACGTCGACACCTTCTCGTCGCTGCCGTAGTCGGCACCCGTGATTTCCTCGGCGAGCGCCATGAGATCGCGCAGGATGTCCGTCTCGAAGTTTGATTGCACGCCTTGCAGGATCGCGGCGATGCGCTCGAGGCCCATGCCGGTGTCGATGCTGGGCTTCGGGAGCGGGTTGAGCGTGCCGTCCTCGGCGCGGTCGTACTGCATGAAGACGAGGTTCCAGTACTCGAGGTAGCGGTCGCAATCGCAGCCGACCGCGCAGTCTGGACTATCGCATCCGAGCTCCGGACCCTGGTCGTAGTAGAGCTCCGAGCACGGGCCGCACGGGCCGGTGGGGCCGGCGGACCAGAAATTGTCCTTGGCGCCCATGCGTACGATGCGCTCCGGACGAATGCCGACTTCGTTGACCCAGATCGCCTCAGCCTCGTCGTCATCCTCGTAAATCGAGATCCAGATGCGGTCCGGATCAAGCCCGAGCACCGCGACGGAGTACTCCCATGCCCAGGCCGACGCTTCGGACTTGAAGTAGTCGCCGAAGCTGAAGTTGCCGAGCATCTCGAAGAAACTGTGATGGCGACCGGTCGTGCCGATGATGTCGATGTCTGTGGTGCGCACGCACTTCTGCACGGTAGTCGCTCGCGTGAACCCGAGGTTCTTCACGCCGAGGAAGACCGGCTTGAACTGAACCATTCCCGCCGTGGTGAGCAGAAGGGACGGGTCGTCAGGGATAAGAGATGACGACGGCTGGCGCCTGCAACCCTTGCTCTCGAAGAAAGCCAGAAAGCTCTCGCGGATCTGGGCGGAGTTCACGTCTCGCTCCTCGTGTGGTCGGTATCGTCAACCGGCAATCGCTCCACTCGCGACCCTGCCGGATTCGTCTCCTCGTCGACTGCTGCGCGAAAGAACGCGCCGTCCTCGCTGGCAAGCTGCCGGTCCGTCTGCTGCTCGTAGTAGTAGACGAAGAGCCCCTTGCCCGTTGCCGCGACCGGGATGGCGAAAAGCATGCCCGGAATCCCGAAAAGCGACCCGCCGACAAGCAGCGAGAATATCACGAGGGTCGGATGAAGGTCGACCTGCTCAGACATCACCCGCGGCGTGACGAAGGTGTCGGTGACGTTTTGAGCGACCGCGATCACCACAACAGCCAACAGCGCGATCACCGGTCCTTTGAACAGCCCTACGAGGCCGGCAATGATTGCGGCGCTGAACGGGCCGACATACGGCACATAGTTGAAGACGAGCGTGATCAGGCCGAGGACGAGTGCGTAAGGAACGCCGACGATGGCGAGCCCGATCGTCGCCAGCGTGCCGGTTGTCGCCGATGCGATCGTCTGGCCTCGAAGGTAGCCGCCGACGACGCGCGTCACGGTGCCGATGAGGTGCTCGGCGTCTCGCTCGTAACGAGGGCCCACAAGCGTCACGACCTCGGCACGCAGTTTCGGAAGGTCGCGCAGTGCCCAGAATGCGATGACGATCGCGATCACGAAGTCGAAGAATCCGGCTGCCAGACCCCCTCCTGTCGACACCACCAGTCTCGCTACATCATTGCCGAGTGAGATCACAAGCTGGGAAAGTCGCGCACTCGCCGCTGCGATGAAACCGGCGACCCACTGGGGAAACGCCATGTTGGCGTACCGGTCTTCCAAAACTTGAATCGCGCCCTCGATCTGGCGGAAGTGATCGGGTGCGGCGTTGGCAAACGACACAATCTGACGGCCGACGAACGGGCCGATCAGTGTCATGGCACCCACGAGTACCAGGAGGGCCGCCATGATGCAGACGGCGGCGGCGGCGCCTCTGCTCATTCCGCGCTTTACGAGCTCCCGCACCGGCCAGTTCAGCAGGAAGACCATGATGAACGCAATCACGAACGGGACGAGCGCCCCGGCGATCCGCCCGATGACCCACCCGGTGACCGCCAGAAGAAGCAGTGACCCGATTGCAGCCCAAACGGTGACGGCCGTAAGGCGCACACGCTGGTAGCGTTCCTCCAGACTTGCCATGAAGAGCTACTCCCTCACGATGTTCTCTCGGAGGATGCGCAAGGTTCTGCGGAGCAGCCGCGAGACCTGCATCTGCGAGATGCCAAGCTGCCTGGCGATCTCCGTCTGCGTGAGGCCTTCGAAGAAGCGCAGGTACAGCACGCGCTGCTCCTGGGGCGTAAGTTGCTTGAACGCCACCGACAACGTAGTGCGATCGTCGATAACGGCCATGAGCGCATCGTCTTTGCCGATGTACTCGAGAATCGAGAACGAGTCCGCGCCGTCGCCGCCGCGATCGCTTTCCAGCGACACGAAGTTGTACGCCTCGCTCGTCTCCATCGCTTCGAGAACCTCTTCGGGCGTGACGTCGAGGTACTCGCCAATCTCCGCGATCGTGGGCGAACGCTGCAGTCGCTGCGTAAGCGCGTCAACAGCCTGGTTGACCTTGAAGGACAGCTCCTGCAGGCGCCGCGGAACCTTGATCGCCCAGCCTTTGTCACGGAAATAGCGCTTCAGCTCTCCCACGATGGTAGGAGTCGCGTAGGTAGTGAACTCGACCTGACGCTCGATATCGAAGCGGTCAATCGCCTTGATCAGGCCGATCGTGCCCACTTGGATGAGGTCGTCGACGGGCTCCCCGCGATTCCGGAACCGGCTCGCAAGGTACTTGACGAGGTTGAGGTACATCGTGATCAGCTCGTCGCGCGCGTCCTCGTCACCCTCAAGGCGATACTTGCGAAAGAGCTTCTTCGTATACACCTTGTCCCAAGACAGCCTGCGGGACTGCTTGTGAGGCCTACTCTGCATCGACGCCCCCTGCGCGCTTCAGCAGTCGCAGGTGCGCGCCGCTCTCGTCGCTCGTGAACTCGTACTCATCGCAAACAGACTCGAGAATGAAGACGGCGTATGCAGCAGCGTGTTCGGCCTCTTCGCCCGCTGCGGCGCGCTCGGTGCCGAGCCGAACGCCGATTTCGAGCGAATCGTCCGCGACGGTGAAGTCGAAGTGTACGTCGGCACCTTCCGGCAGCGTCTCGACGGCGTACACGAACGCCTCCTCGGCGGCCATGCGGACGTCTTCGACGTCGTCGTAGGTCATATGGGTGTGTCCGACAAGCGCGGCCGCTGTCATGCGGACGGTTCTCGCATACTCACCGCGAGCGGGTACGGTCAGCGTGATCACATCGTTTGCCATGGGTTGAAGGATTCGCCTCCTCTAGGCGTTTGGTCGGCTTACTTCGGGCGACGTTTCTTCTTGGGACATGCTCGTGCGTGGCTGGTCGTTCGCCGACGCGGGACTCTTCGGCTCAGAATCATGGTCGCCCTCGGTAGGGCCATAGCCCTCCGGCTGACCGTGCTTGCGACCTCGCCATGCGCGCCGAACCCTGTCCGCGATGTCTGTGACGATCTCGACCGGCGCGTTCGCGACGTCTTGAACCGTGCGAGAGGTCGTCTCGACGCGGTCGCTGATCTCCTCGAACCGAGTGACGATGGCATCGACGCGAAGGAGTTCCGCGTTGAACGCGTCAACGGCCACATCTGCCTTGTCCAGGAGCGGCACGACTTTGGCGTCGAGGTCGTCTGTCAGTGCTCGCACGGAGCGAGCGGTCTTCACCCCTTCGGTCAACGCCCAAACGGCGACCGCGCAGAGGGCGGCCGCCACCACGATAAGCACGCTGAGCAGCACAGAAACGAGGCCCACAGCTCCCCCGTGTTCGCGGTTGAACGTCTCGTCAGTGTAGCAGAGGGCGCTGACAGCGTGGCGCCGCGACGGGCACCTTTAGCTGTCCTTTCGTGCCTCGTCGTCCTTCTCGTGCACGTCCCCGGCACTGCGGGCGTCGGAACCGCCCCGCAGCATCTCCAACGCCGCCGCCCTGTCGGCCTCCCAGCCTCTGGTCGACGCCGAGAAGAACACACCGCGGTCGAGCCCGTCCGGCAGATACCTCTGTTCGACCCAAGCCCCTTCGAACGAATGCGGGTACCGGTAAGGCCCGTACTCATCTGCGCCTGGACGGTGCCGGTCGCGCAGGTGCGCAGGAACCGAGCGAGCCGGCCCGGTACGCACGTCCTCGAGCGCGGAGTCAATCGCCGAATATGCTGCGTTACTCTTCGGCGCCAGAGCCAGGTAGACCGCGGCTTGCGCCAGGTTGATGCGGCACTCTGGCCAGCCGATAGACTCGGCGGCCTTGAACGCGGCGTGTGCGATCAGGATCGCCCGCGGGTCGGCGTTACCGACGTCTTCAGAGGCGAAGATGAGCATGCGGCGCGCGATGAACTTCGGGTCCTCGCCGCCGTGGATCATCCGCGCGAGCCAGTAGACCGCCGCGTCGGCGTCGCTGCCGCGCATCGACTTGATGAACGCGCTGATGACGTCGTAGTGCACGTCGCCGTTCTTGTCGTAGGGCAAGATGCGCGTGGGTGAGGCCTCGTGGACGGCATCGAGGGTGACGTTGCGCTGCCCATCGGCGCTCGGCTCGATCCACGCGGCAGCGAGCTCAAGCGTCGTGAGCGCGACGCGGGCATCTCCCCCGGCACCGAGCACGATCGCGTCTTCGGCGTCGCTCGCAAGCATCACGCGGCCGCCGAAACCGCGCTCGTCGGCGAGCGCGCGTCGCACGAGCGTGCGGACATCCTCGTCGGCGAGTGTGGTGAGCTCGATGATGCGCGAGCGGCTGATGAGCGGCGCGTTGACCTCGAAGAAGGGGTTTTCGGTGGTTGCGCCCACGAGCACGACGATGCGGTCCTCGACGGCGTGCAGCAGCGCGTCTTGCTGCGACTTGCTGAAGCGGTGGATCTCGTCGACGAACAGGATCGTGCGCTGACCGGAGAGGCCGAGTCGATCATGCGCCGCCGCGATTGCGGCACGCAGCTCGGCGACGCCACCGGTGATTGCCGAGACCTCCTCGAAGTGGGCCTCGGTTGCGGCGGCGATGATGCGCGCAAGCGACGTCTTGCCGGTGCCTGCGGGCCCGTAGAGGATGATCGAGAAGAGCGCGTCGGCATCGACGGCGCGCCGCAACCACGTGCCGGGCCCGACCGCGGCCGTCTGGCCTACGAACTCATCGAGGATGCGAGGGCGCATACGCGCGGCGAGCGGAGCGGCCAAGGCTCGGTTGCGATCAGCACTGTCGTCGAAGAGCGAGCGCACGGCGGCGTTAGTTCGACGCGCGCAGGATCTCGCGCTCGAGGAGGTCTTTTTCGACGAGCCCGTGGAACTGCCAGACGATGTAGCCCTGGTTGTCGGTGAGCACGATGGACGGCGTGAACGTGACGCCGAGGGCCTGAGCAAGCGCGACGGCCTGCTGGTAGTTCGCGTCTTTCGCAAACGTGTCATCGGTCTTGACGGGGCTCCACGCGTCACCTTCGACGTGCTTGCCGAGGTTGTAGGCGACAAGATCGACGAGGCCTCGGTTAGTCGTCAGCACCGAGTTGATGATCTTGCGGTTCTCTTTGCTGGTCGACTGGGTGCCGTCATAGAAGTAGATGAGGGTGGGCTGCTTGGCGTCGACCCGGTCCTGAATCTCCTTGGGCACGCTGGTGCTGTTCGGAAACGCCGAGAAGATCGTGGGCTCGTTGGAGGAAAGGGTGCCGGTGTCTTGGGCGGAGGCAGCGGCGACGGGTGCCGCAACCGGTGCGGCCGCCGGTGCGGCAGGAGCGGTGGTCGCCGCTGGCGCGGGCGGTGGGGCGCTCGCGCATCCCACGAGCGTGAGTGCGACGGCTGCTGCCACGGTTGCTACGACGAGTCTGCGCATGCTGCTTCCTCCAACTAGTGCGATGTCGCCCCGCCTTGCGCAGCTCGACGCGGTGAACCTGCCTCGGCAGGTGGGTGCCCGCACGTTGGGTTCAAGCTTCCCTCGAGATCAGGGATACCTTTCCCCCTCCGAATGATAGAGCTCCCGGTGAAGAAGTGTTGGTTCGACCGTAAGTGCCGAGCTACGCGCAAGGCGAAGCCTGCCCTAGATTCTAGCGCGCTCGGGCGACGCCCGCCAGCAGCGAACGAACGCGTTACTTCAGGCGCAGGTGGACGTCGGAGAGCTGCCTCGCCGAGACGACGTCTGGCGCAGACGTCATGGGGTCACCACCCGACGAAGTCTTCGGGAACGCGATGACGTCGCGGATCGATTGCGCTCCGCACAGCAGCATCACGAGACGGTCGAGCCCGAGCGCGATTCCGCCGTGGGGCGGTGCGCCGAACGAGAGCGCCTCAAGCAAGAAGCCGAACTTGTCGTGCGCCTCCTCCTCGTCCATCCCCATCAGCTTGAACACGCGCATCTGCAGCTCCGGGCTGGGGATACGCAACGTCCCGCCGCCGATCTCCAGGCCGTTCATGACGAGGTCGTAGCTGTAGCCGAGCGCACCACCGGGGTTCTCCTCGAGCGAGTCGACGTGTTCGGCGTAGGGCAGCATGAACGGGTTGTGACTCGCGTCCCACCGCTTGCCGTCCTCGTCCCACTGGAAGAGCGGGAAGCCAAGCACCCACAAAGCCGAAAAACCCTTGCGCTCGAGTCCGAGCTCATCGGCGAGTTTGAGACGCAACACGCCGAGAACCTCGTTCGCGACCCTGCGGGCATCGGCGACCATGCAGATCAGGTCGCCCGGCTCTGCGGCGGTCGCCTGCTTGAGTGCGGCCATCTCGTCGTCGGTGAAGAACTTCGCGACCGGGCTCTTGACCTCGCCCGCTGACGTGAACGCGACCCACGCGAGGCCCTTGGCCCCGGCGTCGATCGCGGCCTGGTTGAGCGCGTCGATGCGACCGCGGCTCCAGTCGCCCGCACCCTTCGCGTTGATGGCCTTGATCGCGCCGCCCGCCGCCAGCGCGCCCGCGAACACCTTGAACTCGCTCGCGGCGAAAACAGAGGAGGCGTCGACGAGCTCGAGCTCGAAACGCACGTCGGGTCGGTCCGAGCCGAAGCGCTCCATAGCGTCGTTGTAGGTGATGCGCGGTAGCGGCGTGGGGAAGTCGTGGCCAGCCTCGCGCATCACCTCGTGCATGACGTCTTCCATCATCGCGAGCACGTCTTCAAGGCCCACGAAGGACATCTCGATGTCGACCTGCGTGAACTCAGGCTGACGGTCAGCGCGGAGGTCTTCGTCGCGGAAACAGCGGGCAATCTGGTAGTAACGCTCGACGCCGGCGACCATGAGCAGCTGCTTGAAGAGCTGCGGCGACTGCGGAAGCGCGTAGAACTTGCCGGGGTTCAGGCGGCTGGGGACGATGAAGTCGCGTGCGCCTTCGGGCGTCGACTTCGTGAGGATGGGCGTCTCGACCTCCATGAAGCCGCGGTGCTCGAGCGACTTGCGGAAGCGCTGTGAGACGCGATCGCGCAGCTCCAGCGCGGCAAGCATCTCGGGTCGGCGAATATCGAGATAGCGCCAACGGAGCCGCGTGAGCTCGTCGGTGTCGCTGCCAGCCTCGATCTCGAAAGGCGGAGTGATGCTTTGGTTGAGCACCTCGGCCGACGAGATGATCACCTCGACAGCGCCCGTGGGCATGTTCGGGTTCTCGGTGCCATCGGGGCGACGTCGAACGCGGCCCGTAAGGAGCACGACCCACTCGGGGCGGACCTGCTCGGCGGTTATAAACGCAGCACCCGATGCGTCCGGGTCGAACGTGCACTGCACGATACCGGTGCGGTCACGCACGTCGATGAAGATGAGCCCGCCGTGATCGCGGCGTTTCGCGACCCATCCGGCCAGGCGCACTTCCTCGTCGATCGAGTCGGCCGAAAGCGAACCACACGTGTGAGAACGCATTGAGTACCGAGCATCGAGCATTGGTGTACCTCTCCCTGATTGCGCGACGTGACCGGTGGCCACGCGCAATGTCATGTCAGCGTCCGAGCGCCTCCGCAGCGGCCCGAGGTGCGTCCGCCACCCGGTGGCGGCTCTCTTCCTTCGTCGTCATATCGCGCAGTGTGACCTCGCCCGCGGCCAGTTCGTCTGGCCCCACGACGAGCACGATCCGTGCGCCGAGACGGTCCGCCTGCTTGAACTGCGACTTCAGGCTGCGTCCCTGGTGATCCCCCTCGGCGGCGATGCCGGCATCGCGCAACGCGCACAGCACCGCGAACGCGACGTCGCCCACGCTGTCGTCGACGCGCGCAACGTACACCTCGGCCAGCGGCGGGCTGTCAACGCCGGCGCCGGCCGCTTCCATCGCCAGCAACGTGCGCTCGAAGCCGAGTGCGAAGCCGAGGCCCGGCGTGGGCGGCCCGCCGTACTCTTGCATGAGCCGGTCGTATCGGCCTCCGCCGCCGATCGCGTTCTGGCTGCCGAGGCCAGCTTCGACCTTCACCTCGAAGACGGTGCGCGTGTAGTAGTCGAGCCCGCGCACGAGGGACGGGTCCTCGACGAACGGGATCCCGAGCTCCTCGAGCAGCCCCTTGACCGCCGAGTAGTGCTCGGTGCATTCGTCGCACAGCTCGTCGCGCAGGAGCGGCCCACCCGCCATGATCTCCCTACACGCCTCGTTCTTGCAGTCGAACGCACGCAGCGGGTTGGTTTCTGCTCGGCGGTTGCACTCCTCGCACAGATCCGCCGAGTTCGTGCGGATGAAGCCGGCCACCTTCTCGCGGTAGGCCGGACGGCAGTTCTCGTCGCCCATCGAGTTGATGAGCAACTGCATGTTTCGCGCGGGAATACCGCACGCCTCGAAGAAGCGCCACAGCAGCGTGATGAGCTCCGCATCGGCGGTGGGCTCGGCGGCGCCGATGAGCTCTGCGCCGATCTGCCAGAACTGACGCAGGCGGCCCTTCTGAGGACGCTCGTAGCGAAACATCGGGCCGGCGTAGTAGAGCTTCACGGCCTGGCCGTTAGCGGTGAGGTTGTGCTCGAGCGCTGCGCGAACGACGCTCGCGGTGCCTTCGGGGCGCAGCGTGATCGAGCGGTTGCCCTTGTCCTCGAAGGTGTACATTTCCTTGGAGACGATGTCGGTCGACTCGCCGATGCCACGGGTGAAGACCTCGGTGTGCTCGAAGAGTGGCGTGTAGATGGGCTCGTAGCCGTACCGCGCAAAGAGCTCCTGCGCGACGCGCGTCAGGTGCTCCCACGCGCGCCCGGTCGCGGGCAGCATGTCGGCGGTGCCTTTCGGTGCGCGGGCGTTCATACTCACGGCGCGATGCAGCCTTTCGAACGAGGTTCGGCAAGGCGCAAGTGTACCGCGAGCGCGGGACCCGTGCCACGGCTTGCGGCGGCCCTCGCAGCACGACCTTTTCTCCAGTCCGCGCACTATTTGGTCGATACAGCTGATGGACGCGTCCGAGGGACGCACTGCCTGCAAAGAGGTCATATGCCCGAACATTCCGCAGGGTCGGCGACGCGCTCGCTCCCCGTTCGCTCGTTCGTCATTCAGGCGGCGCTCTTCCTCGTCGTCTTCACCGTGCTTGCGTTCGCGGGCCTCTACTGGCGCATAACGACTCTCATCGACCAGCGCGTCGCCGAGCAGGCATCGAGCTACGTCGATCTCGTTGTCGACGCGCACGAGTGGGGCTCGACGCACGGCGGAGTCTGGGTTCTCAAGACTCCCGAGGCCCAGAGCAACGAGTATCTGCGTAAGCTCGGCGTGGATCCGGAGACGAGCACGGCGTCGGGAACACGGCTGACCCTGCGCGATCCCACGACGATGACGAACGAACTGTCTGCGATATCGCAAGCGAAAGACAGCGTGACCTTCCGACTGACGAGTCTCGAACCCATCGACCCGGAAGACGCGCCGGATCCCTGGGAACGCGAGCAGCTGCTCCACTTCGCGACCGATCCAACACAGGCGACTCACATCGAGCAGCGTGGCTCCCAGCGCGTACTGCGTCTCATACGTCCGCTCATCGTCGACGAGAGCTGTCTGAAGTGCCATGCGAAAGAGGGCTTCCAAGTGGGAGAACCTCGAGGCGCGATCTCAACTGTGGTCCCACTCGGACCGGCAGAGGGTGCGGTCAGCCAAACCGTGTATGTCCTTGTCGGCCTGTTCGCGCTCGTGATCGTGCTCGGCGGCCTCGTGGGCTATGGGCTCATCCGGCGCTTGGTCACCCAGCTCAACGAGTCTGAGGGTCTGCTGCGTGTCGCTGCGACCACCGACGCGCTCACTGGCATCGCGAACCGTCGAGCGGTCTTCGGGCGGCTCGAGGACGACCTGCTGAGTGCCAAGCGCCTCGGTTCCGACCTTGGCGTCATCATCCTGGATGCCGATCACTTCAAGCAGGTCAACGACGTGCATGGACACGCCGCCGGGGACGCGTTGCTTCGCGAGATGGCCGCGCGCCTATCTTCGCAGCTCCGCTCTCGCGACACGCTCGGCCGCATCGGCGGCGAGGAGTTCCTCGTGGTAGCTGAAGAGACCGATCAGGCAGACCTCCTTGGTCTCGCGAACCGACTGCGCTCGGCTGTCGCCGAAAAGGCCATAACAGCAAACGGCGTCGAGCTCGCGGCATCTGTGAGCGCGGGCATCGCGAACCTGCGCGCCGACGACAGCCCGGACTCGCTGGTCGCGCGCGCAGATGCCGCCCTATACCGAGCCAAGAAGATGGGCCGCAACCGAACGGAGATCGGTTAGCGACCGGTCTTCAGCCCGTCGCCATCAGCAAAGGCGAGGCGTCTCGCACCTCCTCGACCGAGCGCAGCGCGAGCCGGCGCGTCTCCTCCGGCGACACCGCTGGCCGCCCGGCAGCCGGCAGCTCCTCGAACGTGCGCGAGATGCCCGAAACGGCGACGCCGGCTTCGGCCGCCGCGGCCGAGCATCGCGCGAGCCAGACGCGCGGCAGCTCGTGCGGGACCTCAACGCCGAGCAGTTCGGCCATCGCGCACGCCAACATCCGCGGCGTAGCCGAGAACGCGTCGTAGCCCCCGCCGCCGGTTGCCGCGATGCGGCCGCCGCACAGACGGTCCGCACAGCCTACAATCCTCGCCACCAGATGCGAGTAGCCCTCGACCGTCATTGCGAGGTGCGTGAGCGGATCGTCGCGGTGGGTGTCCGCCCCGAGCTGCGCGACGATGACGTCGGGCGCGAACGCCTCGAGCGCGGGCTCGATGACACGCTCGAAGACGAGTTCGTACTCGCCGGGGCCCGAGTGCGGCGGAAGCGGGATGTTGATGGTCGCCCCGACGCCTGCGCCGGTTCCGATGTCGCGTGCAGCGCCGGTCCCCGGGTACAGGTAGCGCCCGGACTCGTGCGCCGAACACGTGAGCACGTCGGCCCTCGCCGAGAAGGCCTCCTCGACGCCGTCTCCGTGGTGCGCGTCGATGTCGACGTAGGCGACGCGCAGACCGGGGTTGAGTGCCGTGGCTCGCGCGATCGCCACTGCGCAGTCGTTGTACACGCAGAAACCGGCCGCACGGTTGTGATGTGCGTGGTGCAGCCCGCCGGCCGGGCTGAAGGCGCGCGTCCACTCGCCCGAGATCACACCGTCAAGCGCTCGGCACGTGCCGCCGACGATAAGTGCGGAGACGTCGTGCATCCCCGGGAAGCGCGGCGTGTCTCCATAGCCCAGACCGTGCGACTCGTCGGCGAAGCTGGACGCATGCTCGTCCGCGACGACCGCGAGGTATGCCGCCGAGTGCGTGCGCAACAGGTCCTCGCTGGTGACGGGAACCGGAGCGACCTGCCGGGCACGCCGCTCTCCGTTGCCGAGGAACCCCCACGCATCCATCAGGTCGACGGCCAGCGTGAAGCGCCCGGGCAGCATGGGGTGACCGGCACCGAACCGGTAGGCCGCCATCCGCGGGTCGTACGCGAGCGAAACCACCATGCCGTCCCTCCCGTCGCGGGAGCCGGCCACTACTGACGCCGAGAACTTACCCTCTCGGCCAGAAGAAGTTGACGCGCCGCTCGCGTTCGATGGTGGTATCGGCCCCGTGCCCCGGGTGGACGACGGTGTCGGCCGGCAGCGTCGCAAGCTTCTCGGCGATCGAGCGTGCCAACGCCCGCGCGTCACCGCCCGGGAAGTCGGTGCGGCCGACGCTGCCCGCGAACAGTGTGTCGCCCGAGAACAGCTGCGCGGGGCCGGTGCCGTCTTCGGCGAGCAGGCAAATCCCGCCGGGTGTGTGACCCGGCGTGTGCAGCACCGTGAACCCGAGCTTCCCGGCCGAGAAGCACTCGCCGTCGGCGAGAAGGACCGTGGGTTCGGGCGCCGTCGTGGTGAAGCCGAAGCGAGCTCCGCCGCTGCCTTCGGCGGTGGTGACACTCGCGCCGTCGAGCTCGTGAGCGGCCAGCGGCGCACCGGTGCGCTCGACAAGCGCGCGAGCGGCGCCGATGTGGTCGAAGTGCCCGTGCGTAAGCGCGATCATCGCGACGATGCGCTCTCCGACGGCGTCGAGAATCGCCTCGGCGTCATCGGCCGGGTCGATGATGATGGCCGGGCCATCGGAATCATCCGAGACGATCCAGCAGTTCGTGTCGAGCTCGCCGAGGACTAGGCGCGTGGTGCGCATCAGTGCTCCGTCTTTCGCCGCTGCTGCGCCTCGCCCGGGAGCATGCGCCGGGCCTCGAACACGCCGCCGACCCCCCGCGTCTCGCGCAGCACCGCGTCGAGGCGCGACAGGTCGCCGATCTCGAAAAGGAAGCGCATGTCGACGAGACCATCTTTGTGGGTCGTCGTCGACGAGGCAAGTATGTTGACGCCGGACTCAGCTAGCGCGGACGTGACGTCTTGCAGGAGGCGAAGCCGATCGAGCGCTTCGATGAAGACCTCGACCTGGTATGTGGTTTCGGCGCCAAGCTCCCACTCCACGTCGATGATTCGCTCCGGAGTCGAGAGCAGTTCGCGGGCGTTGGGACAGTCAAGCCGGTGGACCGACACGCCCCTGCCACGCGTGACGAAGCCGATGATCTTGTCGCCGGGCACCGGGTTGCAGCAGTGCGCGAGTCTCACGAGCACGTCGTCGATACCCTTGACCTTGACGCCGCCGCCTTGCTTTCTACGCTTGTTGCGCGGCGCGACCATGGGCTGCGCGAGCGTGAACTCCTCGGGCTTGGGCTCGGGTTTAGCAACCTCGCCGTCCTTGGACATGAGCTTCAGCAGCTTCGTGCCCACCTGCTTCGCAGAGATCTTGCCGGCGCCAATCCCCGCGAGCACGTCTTCGGCGTGGGCGTAGTTCATCTCCTTGGCGACGGAGTCGATGGCCTTCTCGGCGGACTTGCTGCCGATGCCCATCCCGTGCTTGCGCATGACCTTGGCGAGCTCGTCTCGGCCACGCACGAGGTCGTCTTCGCGCGTCACCTTCGAGAAGTAGTTGCGGATCTTGCTCCTCGCCGAGGAGGTCTTGACGATGTTGAGCCAGTCGCGCGACGGTCTGGAGTTCTTGTTGGTGAGGATCTCGATGCGGTCCCCCATCTGGAGCTCATAGGCGAGCGGCACTATCGAGCCATTCACCTTGGCGCCGACGCAGTGATTGCCCACTTCCGTATGAATCATGTAAGCGAAGTCGATGGGGGTCGAACCGCGCTTGAGGCTGATGACGTCGCCTTTCGGCGAGAAGACGAAGACCTCCTCTTCGAAGAGGTCGATCTTGAGGGCCTCCATGAACTCGCGCGGGTCCTTGAGTTCGGTCTGCCATTCGAGCATCTGCCGAAGCCACGCAAGCCGCTCGTCGAAGGCGTCCTCGCCGCGCGCGCCCTCTTTGTAGCGCCAGTGAGCTGCGACCCCGTACTCGGCGGTGCGGTGCATCTCCTCGCTGCGGATCTGGATCTCGAGCGGGCTGCCCGACGGGCCGATGACGGTCGTGTGCAGCGACTGGTACATGTTGAACTTCGGCATCGCGACGTAGTCTTTGAAGCGGCCGGGAACGGGCTTCCAGATCGAGTGGACCGTGCCGAGCGCTCCGTAGACGTCCTTCACCGAGTCCACGATCACGCGAAGCGCGATGAGGTCGTAGATCTCGTTGAAGTCCTTGCCCTTTTGAGACATCTTTTGGTAGACGCTGTACAGGTGCTTCGGCCTGCCCGAGATTCGTGCGGTGATGCCGATGGCGGCAAGCTCGTCGGTGAGCTGCGCGATCACCTTCGCGAGGTAGTCCTCGCGGGCCTTGCGGCTCTCCGCGACCATGCGCGAGATCTGATGGAACTTGTGGGGTTCGAGGTAGTAGAAGGCGAGATCTTCGAGCTCCCACTTGATGCTCGAGATGCCCAGCCTGTGCGCAAGCGGCGCGTAGATCTCCATCGTCTCGCGCGCCTTTTCGATGCGCCGCTCCTCGGGCAAGGCGGCGAGCGTGCGCATGTTGTGCAGCCGGTCGGCCAGCTTGATGAGAATGACGCGGATGTCTTTCGCCATGGCGATGAGCATCTTGCGCAGGTTGTTGCTCTGCGCCTCTGAGAGCGACTCGAACTCGATCTTGCCGAGCTTGGTCACGCCGTCGACGAGCTCGGCCACCTCGTCGCCGAACAGCTTGCGCACCTCGGCGATGGTGACTTCCGAGTCCTCGACGGTATCGTGCAGCAGCGCCGCTTTGAGCGTGGCCGTGTCCATGTGAAGTTCCGCGAGGATGAGCGCCACTTCGATGGGGTGATGGACGAAGGGTTCGCCGCTCTTGCGCGTCTGCCCGGTATGCGCCCGGGTCGCGAAGTCGTACGCGTCGTCGAGACCAGTGAGGTCCGCCTCGGGGTTGTAAGCCCTGACCTGCGCCTCTATCTGCTGGAGCGTCGCTGGCATCGCTATCCTTAACGTATGGCGTTCGGTGTCGTGGTCAGTTTAGCGCGCCCGCACGTCAACCCACACGCCATAGCCGATCTCAGCGTGTCACGACGGTGTACATGACCTTCGTGGTGTACGTGCCCGGCGAGAACGCCCAGGGCACGTTGAGCGTGAAGTCGAAGTAGTAGGGTCGCGTCCAGACGTACTTCACACCCGCAGACGAATTGATGATCTGCGACGTCGTCTGGAACGGAGTCAGCGGCACCGTCCCCGAGCCGTACATGCGATACGACATCAGGCTCGAAGGCATCGTTGGGGTGACAGACGCGGTTGCGGCGTTCGAGAAGTCATTGCAGCTCAGCGACAGGTCGTAGTTAAAGATGCCCACGCCGCCCACGGTCACGGCCGTTGCGCTCGTCAATGTGGAGACGATCCCCGGATCGACCGAGCCGATCGCGACAACGGTCGGGTCGATCGTGAGCCACACCTGGGAGATCGGCATCGTCTCTGTGTCGTTGACGCTACGAGCCGATGCGTTGCCCGCGACGTCGACCGCAGACACGCTGAAGGCGTAGGTCTGGCCCGCCGTGAGTCCTCCGACCGTGCACGTCGTGGCCGCGGAGGTCACCACCACCGAACCATCCTGGTAGACACGGTAGTACGACATCCCGGATGTCGAGTCCGTCGATCCCGACCACGACATCTCGACACTCGTGGTCGTCACGGCGCTGGCACTCAACGCCGTGGGGACGGTCGGCGCACCCGCATCCACCTTGACCAAGACGGTGCGTGTGGTTTCGCCGTGCCCGACGTTGTCGACGGACCAGTATTGCAGCGTGTTGGTTTGCTCGGCCGATACTGCGAACGGCGCCGTGTACGTTGCGACCGTGCCGCCGTTGACGCGGTACCTCGTGTACGCGACACCGCTGCCGGCGTCCGTGGGGGAAAGAGTGACTGTGACTGGAGCGTTGGCCCAGTTGACAGGAACGTTGTCGGTCGTGACAGGCGGGTTCTGGTCGATCTGGACCGGCCCGTAGCTGGAGTTGTTCGTCCAGTTGCCTGCGGCATCCAGCACGCGCATGTTGAAGTACCACGATCCGTCGGAAAGAGCGGCGCTGACGCTCGTCGTCAGAGACGCCAGACTCGCCGTTGCGACACCCTGCACCGTGACGTCGTCCCAATCGACATACTCGCTGTTTGCGTTCACCGAGCCTGAGAACCTCAAACGCACGGTGCGACCGGCTGGAAGGCTGTACGACCGCTGGATCCAGCCTTGCGCGACGCTCGGGCCGGAAGTTGTTCTGAGCACTGTCCACGTCGTGCCGTCGTCGATGCTGTAGTCGACAGTGGCGGTGTCTGTGACCTGCGAAAGTGCAGAGGCGAAGTCCCAGAAGGTCAAGGTCGCCGAGCCGAACGCGCTCAGATCGTAGTCACGGTACGCATCAGCTATGCGACGTGTGTTGTTCTTGGACCACACCTCCATCGCATCTGTACCGCGGGCGTGTATGGCTTGGAGTTGCATGTATGCCGAACCGGTCGGCTCCACGACCCAGCCCGCCGGCCACACCGCAGTCGCGAACGACTCGCTGTCGACGGTCGTCGTGTTCACTAGAGTAACGGTCGAAATAGTTGAGGGATCGAGCGTCCCGTTCGGCACGCTGGGTGCATTCTGGCTCCAACTGTACGACGCCCCCGTAACCCCCGTACACGTATCGGTAGACGCCGAGGAGTTCGCCGTCACCGTACTGACTGCCGACCATATGCCGGTGGCGTGCGTCGGGCTCGACAACGTGGGCGGGCTGGGCGGAGTCGTGTCGGTGACGACGATCGTCTGCGTGCCGGTCGTCACGGCCGCGCGGTTGTCGGTGGCGGCCCAGGTGAATGTGGATGTGCCCAGTGGTAGCGTCGGCGGTATCGACGGGGTGCACGTGAAGCTCGCGATCGAGCCATCGGCGTCGGTGGCTGTGGCGTCGGCCGATGCGTCATAGCCCACGTAGCTGTCGAGCGCGTTGCCCTCGAGCAGGCGGTCGGTCAACGAGATCTGAGGAGGGATGTTCGGTGGCGCGCCCGCACGGACCTGCCAGGTATATCGGCCCAGTTGGCCTCCGGAGTTAAGCGAGCTCTTCACCAGTGCCGTGGACGTAGCAGCGCTGTCCAACAGCGCGCCGCTCGTCCCCGACCCGGGCAGTTCGTAGCTCGTGGTCCCGTTGGTGGCCCAGCCTGCGCGCGCATACGTATTGGACGCGGTCCCCTTGTCCCACAGCATCTGGTCGTAGTTGTAGATGAAATCGAAGTTGCCGGCTCCGGTGTCTGAGCGATCTACGATAACCAGTTGGAACGTGTCCGTTGGTGTCTGCGACGCGATATTGCCGTTGTTGTAGTACTGCACAGCCGACCACGTGACGAGAAAGGCCTTGTGGCCGTTGACCGACGGGATGCTTCCGGACGTGATATCGCTGTAGTAGAGCTGGTTCGGACTCCCTACATACCGCGAGTCCACATCAGCCCAGAATGGCGCCATGATGCCCTGTCCCACGCCGGTGAGCGCGCCTGGCGTGTAGGACACAAAGCCGCCAGTGAAGGTAACGTTGCCGTTCATATTCAGGTAGAGCTGAGTGTAGTTCGTCCCCAACCAGTTCATGGTGAAGGGCAGGTTCACCACGAGGTTGGCGGTGTCATCGCCTCGCACGACGGCACTTGCGTTCCAACCGGATGGCGTCATGACCGCATTCGTGCCCACAGCTTGAGCAGGCACAGCGGCCAACAGCACGGCAGCGATGAACAAGCCTGCGAGCAGTGCGATTCGCAGGACGGCCTTCTCTCCTAGCGCGAAAACATGTGCTGAACGCCTGGGCGGCATCAGCTGCGGTCCCTTCGCTTGCCCGCTCCACGGGCCTGACATGCGATAGATGCGAGGGCTGACGCATCGTATCGAGTGCGAGCGTGCCGTGGATACAAGCTCGCCTATATCATCGGCCATTACCAGCTCCAGATGGAGTCCGAGTCTCCAGGGTGTGACTACGCCGTCGGCACTATCGGGCGATTGAACCTCGCCAGAAGCTCATCGGACTCGGCAGTCATCGACCACGCCTTGAACTCCGCGAACTCGGCGATCTCATCCAGACCCTCGGCGTAGCGAGCGCTCGACTCGAGCTCGACCTTCGCCTGACCTGGGACGAAGGTCAGGCGCCGATACGCCCCGTGGCCCTCGCCCGTGACGAAGCCGAGGTCGCGGAAGACCCCAAGCGCCGATGAGATGCCCCGCTCGTCGAGGCCGAACTGCTTGCGTCGTGTCTTGGCACGTTCCGCAAGATCGGCGTTGGTGATCTCGAAGCTCGCGCCTTCCGCCAGCCCGATCTCGCGCAGTTCGGTATACAACGTCGCCATGTCATCTCGGCTGGGGGCTAGTGAGGAAAGAATCATGTCGTTGATTCGAGCATCCTTGGTGCCAAACGCGAGGTGAATGCGGGCGGCAGCGCCATCTCGGCCAGCCCGACCGGACATCTGGTTGAACTCCACCGCGTTGAATGGAAGGTGATAGAGGACCACGTTGCGGATGTCGGGAATGTTGACTCCCTCCCCGAATGCGCTCGTCGCGATGATGAACATGACCTCTGAGGTGCGGAACGCCCGTTCCACCCCGTGGCGTGCGGAGCGAGAAAGCCCGCCGTTGTAGAACGCGGTGCGCATGGCGATCTCCGGCACGCGCTTTCGGATCATGCGCGCCAGCTTGACCGACTGTTCGCGCGAGTTCACGTAGACGACGGTCTTCTCCTTCCGTGCGGCGAGCGCGGCGAGATAGCCGTCCTTGTCGGGGATATCACGCCGGTCCTCGATGTGGAGGTTGTCGCGCACCGTGGGGTCGATCACCGTCGCGTCGATCCCCAGCGTCTCGCGAATCGTGGCTGCCGTTGCGTCGTCAGCGGTGGCGGTGACCGCGAGCACCGTGGGTCGCCCGAGCGCCTCCACGGCTTCGCCGAGCCGCGCGTACGCGGGCCGATGGCCCGCACGCGACATGCCTACGTGGTGCGCCTCGTCGACGACGAGAAAGCCGACGCGCCCGCTCTGGGCGAAGCGTGACGAATGCAGGTGCAGGAACTCCGGAGTCGTGAGCACCACGTCGAGCTCACCGTCGCCCAACGCCGAGAAGGCCCGGTCGCGCTCGGCCGGGCTCGATTCGCCGGTGACCGTTCGAACCGTGAGTCCCACCTCCGAGAACGCGTCGTCAAGATGGAACGCCTGGTCGGCGACGAGCGCCCGCAGCGGGTAGACGAAGACGCTCGCGCGGTTGGCGAGCAGTGCTTCGCGCGCGGCGTGCATATGGAAGATGAGCGACTTGCCTCGCCCCGTCGCCATGACCGTGAGCGTGCTGCGGCCCGCGGCCAGTAGGGCGAGCGACTCGGCTTGCGCATCGTGCAGTGGCCGCCCGCCGATGAAGACGCGTGTGAGTTCGGCATCGAGCTCGGCGGGAGGCAGCGTGCAAAGTGCAGCGCGCCGGCGGCGACGGTCGGCGCCGCGCGCCTCATCAGTCTCGCCGGCGTCGCGCTGCACGACGAGCACGTTCACCCCGAACGACCGGCCTTCCCCGCCTCCGGTGACGTCCGTGACTTCGACGTCGTAGACAACACCGGCATCGATCGCCGGAGCCAGTGCCGCGGCGAGGCGCCGGTTCAGGAAACCGACCTGGTCTCCCTCGGCGTCGAAGAGGGCGATCGCGTTCGCGTCGTACGGGTTCTCGGGCTGCCGCTCGAGCCGCAGCGGCGTTCCGGCAGCGACCCGGCACAGCACGTCCTGGCGCCCCTCGAAGGTGACGCCTGCGAGTTTCGTGTGGAACGACGGCGCCTCGGTGATGCCTGCGTATTCCTCGCGTGCCAGAATCTCGTCGGCGCGCGCGAAGAGGTCCTCGACAAGGTCTGAGGCCGATGTGGCGCCCTCTTCGGCTGGAATCCGCCGGTGGACGTCGCGAACCATGAGCTGCACCCGCGTGCGCCCGCGCCACTCGTCGATGGAGATCTCGTAGGCGAGATCAACGGCGGTCTCGTGATCGGCCAGCTCTTCGATGTCGTTGCACCGGAAGGCGATCGCCGGCACGGAAACGGCTCCGTCGTACGCGGTGAAGCGCAGATGGCCGCCGGCCTTGCCCACGCGAGAGCGGCCGTTCATGAAAATGCCGCGCGTCACGAGCATCGGCGAGCGGTTGCCGTGGCCGAAGGGCTGCAGACGGGCGAGCTCGGCGCCGAGCTCCACGCTGACGTCCTCCAGCGCAACCTCGGCGTCGACGCGGGTCTCGGCGGCGAACTGCTCGGCGGGAAGCGTTTCGAGGTGTGCGAGGAAGCACGCTCGGAACTCGTCGATCTTCTCGGCGGGCAGGGTACAACCCACCGCGGCGGCGTGGCCCCCGAAGCGCGTCAGCAGCGGCGCGCATGCTTCGAGCGCTCGGAAGAGGTCGACGTTTCCTATCGAGCGCCCCGACCCGCGCGCCACTCCGTCCTCGATCGAGAACAGGATCGCAGGCACGTGGTAGAGGTTGGTGATGCGAGAGGCGACGATGCCCTTGACGCCCTCGTGCCAGCCCTCTCCTGCCAGTACGAGACCGCGCTCCCCCGCGTACGTGCGCGCGGCGAGTGCGAGCGCAGCCTCGGCGAGGTCGCCTTCGACCTGCTGGCGAAGGCGGTTGCACTCGTCGAGCGCGAGTGCGAGTCGCTCCGCCTCGATGGGATCGTCGGTCATGAGCAGGTCGAGCGCGAGCCGCGGATCCGCCATGCGGCCTGCGGCGTTGAGGCGCGGAGCGAGCGCGAAGGCGACGCTGTCGGCCTCTAGAGCCGACGCCGGCGTGGTGCCGACCGCCGCGAGCGCTGCAATCGCCACGCGCGTGCCTTCGCGCATGTGCGCGACGCCGTCGGCGACGAGCGCGCGGTTCTCAGACGTCAGCGGCACGATGTCGGCGATCGTCCCGAGGGTCGCGAGATCGGTGAGCGTGCGCCAGACCTCCGGACGCCCCAGCCGCTTGCCCACCGCGTGCACGAGCTTGAGCGCGACACCGCTGCCCGACAGATCGCACGACGCGCAACCTTCCGGGTCGAGCTTCGGGTCGACGACCGCGATGCCGGCCGGCACGCCGGTCCCCGGCTCGTGGTGGTCGGTCACCACCGTGCGCACGCCCTTGGTCGCGAGAAGGGCGACTTCTGCCGCCGACGAGATGCCGCAGTCGACGGTGACGACGAGGGATGGGGCAAGCTCCATAAGGCGATCGATGGCGGGCTCGGAGAGGCCGTAGCCCTCGCGGAAGCGGTGCGGGACGATCGCATGCACATCGGCGCCCATCGCGGCCAGACCGCGCGTGGCCACCGCCGCCGAGGAGACGCCGTCGAGGTCGAAGTCGCCGAATACGACGATGCGCTCCCCTGCTTGCACGGCCGCCGCGACCTCGTCTGCCGCGCGCTTCATACCGGGCATGAGGTCGGGGTCGAGCCAGTCGCGTGCGAGATCGGGCGCGAGGAAGCGCTCGACGGCTTCGAGCGTGTCGTGCCCGCGCGAGACGAGGATGCGCGCGGTCGTCGCCGACAAGCCCGCGGCGCGCGCGAGGGCAGCGACCGCTCCGGCATCGGCCGGAGCGAGAGCCCAAGGGGTCTGTGCGCGCGAATCCATCATGACCTCATCCTAACGAACGGGACCGACACGCTTCCGTGCCGGCCCCGGTTCATCTGTGCATGCCAGCCCGTGCGGCGGGCTGTTTAGGCTGCGGCGTTGGCGAACTTCTTCGCGAGCGCCTTGTACTTCGGCTCGGTCTCTTTCCACATGGCGAACAGCGGAGCTGCGACGCCGATAGAGGAGTACGCACCAGAAAGAAGGCCGATGGTGAGGGCGAACGCGAAGTCCTTCAGGGTTGCGCCGCCGAAGAACAACATCACGAGCACCGGCGTCAGCGAGACCACCGTCGTGTTGACGGATCGCACGAACACCTCGTTGATCGACTCGTTCGCCATGCTCATGAACGACTGCTTCACGAGACCCTGCGAGTTCTCCCTGATGCGGTGGAACACAACGATGGTGTCGTAGAGCGAGAAACCGAGGATCGTCAGCAAGGCGGCAACCGTGTTCGGGGTGACCTCCAGGCCCGAGAGCGCGTAGATGCCTAGCGTGATCACGATGTCATGAATGAGAGCGATGACCGCTGTGACCGACATCTTGTAGTCGAAGCGCAGCGACACGTAGAGCAGAATCGCGAGAATAGACAGACCGAGAGCGAGCGTGGCGCTGTTGGTGATGTTCTTGCCCCAGCCCGGTCCGATGGTGGTGACCTGGAGGCTGTCGGGCTTCAGGCCGGTCTTCTGAGCGACGGTGGTCGCGTCCTTGTTGGCCGCGATCGGGTCGATGACGTCGGTGCGGACGATGAAGCCCTTGACTCCTTGGATGACGCTGGCCTGCACGTTCGGGTGGGAAACCCCGGCCGCGACGAACGCGTCGGTGATCTGACCTTCAGTGACATTGCCCGCGTCGCTGATGTTGACGACGGTGCCGCCCACGAACTCGATACCGAACTTGAGGTGCCTGACCGAAAGCGCACCGATCGAGATGACGAGCAAGATGATCGAGAGCGCGAACATGTAGCGCCGGTTGCCCATGAAATCGATATTGAACTTAGACACGTGCAGCACCCCCCTTCTTGCCAGCGGACTTGCCGGTGGCGGCCAGCTCCTTCGGGACGCCCCAGAGCACAGGTGCCTTCGGGATGACCGACTCGCCGAGCAGGATGATCACGGGGCGCTTGTATAGCAGCATCATCGTGATGTCGCACACGATGCCGATCATGAGCGTCAGCGCGAAGCCCTTGACCGGACCGATCGCCACGGCGAAGAGCACGAGCGCCGAGACGAACGTGACGAGGTCGGCATCGACACTCGTACCGATGGCATGGCGCGTGCCCGACTGGGCGGCCGAGCGGTACGTCTTCCCAAGCCGGATCTCTTCTTTGAAGCGCTCGTTGATGAGGATCGAGCTGTCCGCCGCCAAACCGATCGTGAGCACAACGCCCGCGATGCCCGGCAGCGAGAGCGCGAAGACCCCGAACGCCGAGAGGCCGGCAAGGATTCCGAGGAGAATCGAGCCGAACACGACGAGCGCGGTAACGGAGATCACGCCGAGTCCGCGATAGAAGGCAACGAGGTAGACCGCGACGATGATCAGTCCGACGATGACCGCGAGCAAGCCCTGACGCAGCGACTCCTGACCCAAGGTCGGGCCAACGCTGCGGGTGTCCTGCGGAACGAGCTTGACCGGCAGCGCGCCGGTCTGGAGCACGGTGGCGAGCGCCTTGGCATCATCTGGAGTGAACGCGCCGCTGATCGCGGTCTGTCCGCTGATGATGGGCTCGTTGACCACAGGCGCCGACTTGACGACGCCGTCAAGCACGATCGCGACCTGCTTGCCAACGTGACCGGTAGTGTAATCGCCCCACGTTTTCGTGCCGGCCGTATCCATCGTGACGTTGACTTCGATCTTGCCCGTGGTGGGGTCCTGACCGACGGTGGCGTTCTTGACGACCGCACCCGTCATGAACGATCTGTACGTCCCGGCGGTCAGCTTGTAGTTCGTCGCGGTCTGCACGTTCGCCAGTGCCGCAACAGCGGCGCTGTCGTTGATCGACGCGACGTCAACGAACTCAAGCAAGCCGGTCGACTGGAGGACCGCCAGCGCCTGGTCGCGGTTCCTGATTCCAGGCAGCTGCACGAGCAAGGAGGCGTTGCCCTGACGCTGAATAGACGCCTCGGACGCACCCAGCTTGTCGACCCGGTTGCGGATGATGAGCTCCGCCCGGTCCATATCGTTGCTCGTCAGCGCCTGGCCCGGCTGCGGAACCGCAGTCAGGATCATCGAGATTCCCCCCTGGATGTCCAGGCCCTGCCTGATCTTCTGACCAGGAGGCATGAACATCACCCACGAGCCGATCACCAGGATCGCGATGATCGCGAGCAACAGGTAGTTGCGTTGTTTCGGTTCCATTCCCCTGCCTTCCTTGCCCTACGGTCGTCCCCTCATCGATCAGAGGAGCTTGGTGCCGTTTATCACCAGCGAGAACTCCGCATCGAGAACCGCAGCCGCGCGACGGCACAGCTGCATGCGCTCGAGGAAGATCTCGAAGTACTCCATGAGACGAATCTCATTGGTGTCGATCTCGATTTCGAGAGTGAGCATACGCGACTCCGAGTCAACGCGCAGGAAGCTGCGTTTCGACGCGAAGTTAACGCGGTCGTGAATGTCGTACGTGGCCGGATCCTGGTTGCGCACGCGAGTGTGATGAACGTCGGCCTTATCGGCGAGCACAACGGCTGCCGCGGCCGGCGTTGCGGGGTCCGACGCGTCCTCTTCGTGGTTGCCTACGGCGTTCATCACCATCGCGACGTCTGGAAAGGCCATCCCCAGCCGAACCAGCGTGTCGCGCGCAATAGCCGCCGAGGAGATCCAGTGCGCATCGCGCGAGACGCAGTTGCCGACATCGTGCATGAACCCAGCAATCGCCGCCACCTCGGCGGTGTGGTTGTCGTAGCCGAGCCGGTGCAGGATGTTGTTGGCGATGTGGGCCGTCAGATTGGCGTGCCGCAGACCGTGCTCGGTGTAGCCGATCGCGCCGAGGTACGCGTCACCCATCTCGATGTAAGCCAGCAACTCGGGATCGTTCTGGACGACCTCGAGCTTGACGAGACCGACCGAAGGCTTAGATGGAGTGGCGTGGAGTTCGGCCATCGTCACTCGTGGCTCTCGTTCTCATCGGCGATCGGTGGTGCGACGGGCTCACTCGCCATATCGCCACCATCACCGTCACCGAGCTCGAAATCCGCGTCTTCGGGCGGGATGACCGATCCGACCGCACGACGGGCGACCTGCATCCTCGCTCCATCAACAAGCTCGAGGAGCAGGCGTTCCTTGTCGGCATCGACGATTCTGCCATAGATGCCACCGACGGTGACGATGTCGGTGCCCGGCTCAAGACGGGACTGCATCTCGGCCTGCTGTTTCTGCCGCTGCTGCTGCGGGCGGATGAGCAGAAACCACACCGCAGCCAACATCAGAGCGATCGGAAGGAGATTGGCCAACGCTTGCCCTGACATCGAGTCGCACCCTTTCCGAATGAATGCCGCCCCGACGGGACGGCCGACGCCCAATAATACCCGCACCGAGCGCTCGATTGAAGAGGCTTCGGCCACTCATCTGAACGAACCTGACAGCGCGGTGCCCTATCTAGTAGTCGACGGCCCCCTGCGAGGCGAGCCACTCTGCGAGAAACGCTCCATATCGGTCGTCCTCGACGGCGACACGCGCACGAGCCGTGAGATCGAGGAGAAAGTGCAGATTGTGCACTGAGAGCAGGGTCGACCCGAGCATCTCCTTCGTCGATACGAGATGCCGCAGGTAGGCGCGCGTGTACTCTGCACACGTGGAGCACGTGCACTGTGGATCAAGTGGCCCGAAGTCGCGCGCGTACTGCGCGTTACGCAGGTTCATCCGCCCCGCCGAGGAAAACGCGGTACCCGTGCGGGCGGTCCTGGTCGGCAGCACGCAGTCGAACATGTCGATGCCGAGTCCGATCGCCGAGAGCATCGTCGTGGGATTGCCCACGCCCATCAGGTAGCGCGGTTTGTGCGCCGGCATCGCGTCGCACACCGGCGCGAGCGACTCGAGCATGAGGTCGTGCGGCTCACCCACCGAGTAGCCGCCGATGCCGTAACCCGGCAGGTCGAGCTCGGCGAGGCGCTCGACGCTCTCGAGCCGCAGGTCCTCGTAGACGCCACCTTGGACGATGCCGAAGAGCGCCTGATCTTCTCGGCGGTGGGCGGCCTTGCATCGCACCGCCCACTCCGCGCTGCGGCGCACCGCAGTGGCGACGAACTCCTTCTCGGCGGGGTAGGGCGGGCACTGGTCGAGTTGCATGATGATGTCGGCGCCCAGATCCTCCTGGACGCGCATGTTGTCTTCAGGCGTCCAGAAATGCTTCGCGCCGTCGAGGATGGAGCGGAACTCCACGCCGTCTTCGGAGAGCTTGAGCGTGTCGGCAAGCGAGAAGATCTGGAAACCGCCGGAGTCCGTGAGAATCGCGCGGTCCCAGTTCATGAAGGAGTGAAGGCCGCCGGCGTCACGGATGATGTCAGAGCCCGGGCGTAGAAAGAGGTGGTAGGTGTTGGCGAGCAGGACCTGAGCGCCGATCTCTTTAAGCTGTGGCGTCGTGACGCCCTTGACCGTGGCGCGCGTGCCCACCGGCATGAACACGGGCGTCTCGATGGGGCCGTGCGGCGTTTGAAGGCGCCCGCGACGCGCCGAAGAGGAGGTGTCTGTCGCGAGGAGTTCGAAATCGAAGTGTGTCATGTGCCGCATTGTACCGAAGCCGAGCCACGAGGATGCCGAGAGCTTCGCTGGTAGACTGGGATGCGCGTGAACCGCTCGGCCGCATCAAGCGTCTTACCGGGAGCGACATGACAGAACTCGACACAGACGACGCGGCGCTTCTGACGGCCGCGAAAGGCGGCGACCTCGACGCGTTTGAGGCGCTCGTCCGTGCGCACACGGGCGCGGTCTACGCGCACGCGCTTCGGTTCTTCGGCGACGCGACGGCAGCCGAAGACGTCGTGCAGGAGGTGTGGATCAAGGTGTACCGGTCGCTTGCCACCTTCGACGAACGGGCACGCTTCTCGACGTGGCTGTACCGGATCACGCGCAACACCTGCCTCGATGCGGCCCGGTCGGGCAAACGCCGCCCCGTGCCGGTCGAGGTCGTCGACAACGTCTCCGTTCCCGGCGACCTCGCCGATGAGGTCGCACTCACGACGTCGGTCGAGGCGGCGATGACCACGCTGCAGCCCGAGGACCGCGAGGCCTTCTCGGCGGTGGCGCTCTTCGGGCTCTCGTATGCCGAGGCGGCCGCTTTACTCGGCGTGCCGGCCGGGACGGTGAAGTCGCGAGTGTTTCGCGCGCGACGTCTCCTCGTCCACGCGCTCGACCTGTCGACGGGAGGTGCGTGATGGAGTGTATCGAGGCACAGGCGTTGATATCAGACGTGCTCGACCGAAACCCGGTCGATGCGTCTTCGCTCGAGGCCGCCAAGGCTCACTGCCGCCACTGTTCGACGTGCGAGGAATTCGTTCGAGCGCTCAACATCGTAAGGCGGGCGCCGCTCCCTCAGCCACGAGCCGACCTTACCGACCGCGTCATGACCGCGGTTCGCGCTGAAGCCGCCTCCGAGAAGCAGGCCGAGGCCGCACGCATCGAGCGTGCTGGCGCGGCGGCCGCCGAAACTGCGACCCCCCACGACGCGCATGCCGTACTCGGTGCCGTCGCCGAAACTGAGGAGGGCACGACCGCCACGGAACGCGCGCTCGCTGCTGCTGCCGCCGCAGTGGCCGCGCGCGAGCAAGCCGACGCGAAGAGTGCTGCATCATCCCTGTCGCAATCGGTCGCGCAGCGCCTGTCTTTCGACGGCGGACCGCGGAGCAAACGTCAGCTCATCGCATGGGGAAGCGCCGCAGCCGCACTCATCCTGCTCGTAACCGTGTCGGCTTCGCTTGGGGTCATGCGGCTTCTCGGCGGGAAAACCGGCAGCGACCAGCCCAGCCAGAGCACGACCTTGGCATCCCCGTCCGGCGAAGCCCCGAAGGCAACGGCCGATGTCGTGTCTCCACAAGACTCGGGCGCTGCCGGCTCGGCGGGTGGAGCAGCAACGGAATCCGGTGCGGCGTCCTCGGCGCAAGCGTCACCCAACCTCTACATCGTATTCGACGGTAGTGTCTACCGGCACACGGGGTTGGGCGACCAGTCCCTTAGCGAAGTGAAAAGCTCTGGGACGGCCCGCGTCTCCTTCGACGCGACGACACCCCCGACGACACGCTCGGTCTACTCCGGCAGCACGTCGGGCCTCGTCTATATCGCAGACAACCAGAAGCAGCTTCAGCGCTTCGAGCTCGTGACGAGGGGCTACAAGTCGACGACATACGTGCTCAAGAGCGCCGATATCACGACATTTGACGGGTGGCCTACACTCCCGGCCGGCGTTCCCACTCCCACGTCCGCGGACGGCTCGCCCACCTTCGCCCTCGATTCGACCGACCCCTCGGGCGTGTCGGTCTACCACCGGGTGGGCGCCGACGCTCATCTCGGCATCGCGGTTCCGCCGGGAACGTCTGTAAGCGACCCGGCCGCCGGCAATCCGAACTGGACATGGTGGGTCCCGGCACCCTAGATCGCGATCAGAGGATGAGCATCGCGTCGCCGAAGGAGAGGAAGTGGTAGCCGTTGTCCCTGGCGAGCTCGTAGGCGTGCATCACCTGTCCCCTCCCCGCGAACGCGCTCACCATCATGAGCAGGGTCGAGCGTGGGACGTGGAAGTTGGTGACCATCGCGTCGACGACCTCGAAGTGGTAACCGGGCAGGATGTATAGCGAAGTCGCGCCGTCGGAAGGCACGACCCCGCCTGAGTCTCGGTCGTAGGCACTCTCCAACGCTCGGACGCTTGTCGTGCCCACAGCGACCACCTTGTTGCCACGCGCCTTCGCCTCGTTGACGATCTCGGCGGTGCGCTTCGGCACCCGGAAGTGCTCCGTGTGGATGTGATGGCATTCCGGATCGTCTTCGGAGACGGGCCGGAACGTGTCGATGCCTACGTCGAGCTCGACTGTCTCGATGCGCACGCCTTGGGCGGCGATCCGTTCCAACAGCTCGGGAGTGAAGTGCAGACCCGCGGTGGGAGCAGCCGCGGAGCGCTCGTCTCGCGAGAAGACGGTCTGGTAGAGCTCGGGGTCGTCGATGGGCCGCACGATATAGGGCGGCAACGGCATCTCGCCCACACGGTGCACGATGTCTAGGAAGCTCGACTCACCGGACCCGAGAGTGAACTGGATGAGCCGACCGCCGCTCTCGTCGATCGTCTCGACCACCAGCCCGCTCATCGCGCCGTCGGCGAAGATGATCTTAGCTCCCGGCTTCAGACGCCGGCCCGGCTTGACCAGGCACTCCCACGCGTTGGTGTAGCGCTCGCGCAGGAGCAGCACCTCGACAGCACCACCGGTTCCGTCCTTGAAGCCGGTGACCCGCGCCGGCAGCACTCGAGTCTCGTTGACCACGAGAACGTCGCCTGGACTCAAGTACTCGGGAAGATCGCTGAACGCCCGATGCTCGGTCTGACCGCTTGCCCGTTCGAAGACGAGAAGCTTGCACGCGTCGCGCGGACGGGTCGGCGACTGAGCTATCAGGCCACTTGGCAGGTCATAGTCGAAATCGTCGGTGCGCACGCATCTCTCCTCGGCAGTACGGGCTTGCTCGGCGTGCCAGAAGTGTAGCGCAGGCCCGATTTCTCGCCGCCGACGGGCACGGCGCATGCTAGTATCAGCACGCCATGCGTACCGGATACTCAATCGCCGACATGCACATCCATACGACCGCCTCCGACGGTACCGCCACGCCGAGGCAGGTCCTCGAGTTCGCGGCCACCCGCACCGATCTCGCGGTAGTGGCTATCTGCGACCACAACACTAACGAAGGCGCGCTCGAAGCTGAGCAGTACGCAGGCGAGTACGGCCTCGAGGTGGTCGTCGGCCAAGAGGTCGAAAGCTCCCAGGGACACATCCTCGGCCTGTGGACGCGGCAACTCGTGGCCCCGGGCCGCACCGCCGCCGAGACGGTCGCCGACATCCACGCGCAGGGCGGTCTCGCAATCGCCGCTCACCCGTACGCGCCGCGCTGGTGGCACAAGCACGGACTCTGCCGCGGTGATACCGACGTCTACGACACGGTCGCGTTCGACGGCGTCGAAGTCGCGAACTCCACGCCCCTCATGTTCGCCGCCAACTTCCGCGCGCGGGCGTACTGGCGGGCGAACCGCGACAGACTCGCCGCAACCGGCGGTAGCGACGCGCACATGCTCTCGGTGATCGGGACGAGCCGCACCATCTTCCGCGGTACCACCGCCGAGGACCTCCGCCGCGCCATCGAGGCCCGGGAGACCACCGGATACGGCCCGACGTTCAACCCAGCGCGGCCGCTGTTCTACGCTCGCAAAGTGCCGGAGATCAAAGAGCGTGACCGGGATCGAAAGGCACGCGAAGCCGAACGCGGCACCGACGCGTGCACGACGTGCGCGGCGTGCGCCCCGGAGCCGCTTGGCGGCACGACCGGGCGCTAGCCCGGACCCGGTGCCATCCCTCCACCGCCCGTTCGAGCCTCGGCCCTCGCGGCTGCCCTCGCCGCCTTGCGCTCCGCTCGTTGCTGGCGCGCCTCGACGTCGGAGAGCACGCACCCGCAGTAGTTCTGCCGATACATCCCCAGTTCGCGCGAACGGCGCGTAGCCTCGGGATAGCGCTCTCGGAAGTCGCGGTGCATGTACCGCACGCCCGCGGCAACCGCCGCGAGCTCGCCTTCCTCGCGAATCGCCTCGGCGTTCTGGTAGGGGCTGACGGACAGCGTCGTAGCAAACGCGTCGAAGCCGTTCTCGGCAGCGTAGGTAGCCGCCTGGCCAAGCCGGAGGATGTAGCAGGCTCTGCACCGAGCGGCTCCGGCCCGCGCGAGCGGACCCACAGCCGCGACCCACGCCGCAGGGTCGTACGCCACCTCGATCACGTCGATCCCGAGCGGTTGGGCGTAGGCGAGCAGCGTATCGCGGCGGCGCTCGTACTCCTCGGCGGGGTGGATGTTGGGGTTCGCGAAGATGATCGCAACGTCGTCCGCGTCGGCGGAGAGCGCGTCGAGCGGCTCGAGCAAGCATGGCCCGCAGCACGCGTGAATCAGGAGTCGCGTCGGTCGGGCTGTGTCGGAATCTGCGCTCATGACGCCAGTGTACGCGCTTTAGCGCAGGTACTGCCCCACGACGAGCGCGACGCCGAAGAGGATGAACGCGACTCCGGAGACGCGGGTGATGAGCCGCTCCGGCAACCGTTTGCAGAAGACCGCGCCGATCAGTATCGCGAAGCCGTCGGCGATCACCATGCCCAGCGTCGAGCCAAGCCACACGCCGAGAAGTGCCGTAAAACGACCCGAGGCACCGGGAGCGGCCGGCAACCAGCCCGCCGCGAAGCCACCGAAGCTGCGCAGCGCCAACGCGGGGTCCGCCGCGATCGTCATCGTCATGATCTGCGTCTTGTCCCCCAGCTCGGCGAGGAAGAACGCGATGCCGGTTGTGACAACGGGCCCGAAACGCGATGGCGCAGCGTCAGCATCCTCGTCGATGGAGTCGCCGCGCAGCGTCCAGACTCCGAAGCCGACGAAGAGCAGTCCCGCGGCCCACGTCAGGGCGACCTGCGGGATGAAGGAGCCCAGCGCCGCTCCCGCAAGCGTAGACAGCAGGTGGATGATGAGCGTTGCGACGAAGATGCCGGCGAGGACCTGCATCGGGCGGTACCGTGTCGCGAGGATCAGAGCAAGCAGCTGGGTCTTGTCGCCCAGTTCCGCGAGCGTGATCAAGATGGTGGCCACCAAGAACGTGTACAGCATGTGGACCTCTCTACGCGGAATTCGCGAAACCGTCTGCAAACAAGAAGACGGCCTGCAAGCAGGCCGTCTTCCGAAGTGGCATGTGTTGCGAGCTACGCCTTATTGACGTTGGACGCCTGCAGCTTGCCGTTCTGGCCGGTCGTGATGTCGAACGTGACAGCCTCGCCCTCGTCGAGCGTCTTGAAGCCATCGCCCTGGATCTCGGAGAAGTGGACGAACAGATCGTCGCCGTCCTCGCGAGAAATGAAGCCGTAGCCCTTGTCCGGGTTGAACCACTTGACGGTACCTTCAGCCATGCCTGACTCACCTTCCGCCCAGAAAAGGGCTTGAAACGTGCGTCTGCTGTTCCCACAGCATCCGCGACCCTGCGAGCCGATCCCCGACCCGCAGGTCGAAAGTCTATCGGCAGACGTCCGGCAAGGCAAGAACCGCGGCATGCCGGCTCGCTTACTGTCGCGAGCCTCCGGCTTGCAGATGGCGAACGAAGAGCACTCCGGCGACGGCGATCGCCACCACGAGCATCGCGAAAAGCGCGATCAGGAGCGTGTTGGAGCTCCCGGATGTGGAGGTCGTTCGTGCGCTCAAAGCTGAGTACGAGAAAGAAACCGTTTGCGTCTGGCCGGGCTTCAGGGCGAGGGGGCTGCTGCTATAGAGCTTCTCTCCCGCCTGATTGGTTTCGGGCGCCCCAACGGGTGCGGGCTTGATCTGCACGTTGACCGAATTCGGGGGCGTGCGCACGGAAAACGATGTGAACGGCGATGCGGCAGACTGAACCCACTCGAAGGAGCCGGTCACCGCATCACCCGCGACGCTCAGTCCCGGCACCACACAGTCGATTTGCGCCGTGCGCGTTTCCGAGACCGAAAACTCGGCGTATTCGCCACCGACGGGGCTCTTCTTGATCTTGTAGGACCGCTGAGGATCAGCGCTGACAGCACCGCCGAGGACTTCGCCAGCCCACTGGACCGTCGCCCCCGTCGCAAGCGGGATCCTCACGACGGTAGGGAGTTTGACGGTGTCTAGGAGAGAAAGCGACGTCACAACGACGAGCTGTCCATTCTCCGTCCACGATTGCAGATCGACCGTGCCGCCGGCCTGGGGAGCCGCTTGCTTCTGCTTCCCAGAGGCCTTCGCGGCCGCGGCAGGAAGCGGGCTGGCGAGCGCGACGGCGAGCACGCATGCTGCCAGCCCGGCCGCGTGGTAACCCGCGATCCTCACAGCGCCACCCCTGCCGCTTTCGCGGCCGCCTCAGCGGTGTTGGCGACGAGCATGGCGCGCGTCATCGGCCCCACTCCGCCGGGAACCGGCGTGATCCAGCTCGCCACCGGCTCGACGCCCTCGAAGTCGACGTCGCCGACGATGCCCTCGTCGGTTCGGTTGATGCCGACATCGATGACGACCGCGCCGGGCTTGATGTACTCGGCGGTGACCATCCTCGGTCGGCCGATCGCTGCGACGACTATGTCCGCTTGTCGGCACACCGCAGGGAGATCCACCGTTCGGGAGTGGCAGATCGTGACGGTGGCGTTGCGTTCGAGCAGCATGAGCGCCTGAGGCTTACCTACGATCGAAGAACGCCCGATCACGACCGCACTCTTTCCAGCCGGATCGATGCCGTAGTGGTCGAGCATCGCCATGACGCCCCACGGCGTGCACGCCCGAGCTGCGCGGATGCCCCGCACGAGCCGGCCGAGGTTTTCAGGATGTAGCCCGTCGGCGTCCTTCTCGGGCGAGATGCGCTCGAGGGCCGCCTCCTCGTCGAAGCCTTTCGGAAGCGGCAGCTGCACGAGGATGCCATGCACCGCCGGGTTCGCGTTGCACTCGTCGATGATCGCGTTGAGTTCGTCTTGCGTGATGCTTGCCGGGCGCCGGTAGTCAAAGGACGAGATGCCCACCTCTTTGCAGTCGCGCTCCTTCATGCGCACGTAGCTCTGAGAGCCCGCATCTTCGCCGATAAGAATGACCGCTAGGCCCGGCTCGACGCCGGCGGCTTTCACACGCTCGATGAGCGCGGCCGCCTTGGCCCGCACCTCTGATGCGACGAGCTTGCCATCGATGATCTGCGCCATGTACGCAGTCTCCTTCTCATAGACGGGAGAAGGCCCCCAGACGGGGGCCGAGCGCGGTTAGTGTACCACGCGTTTCGCTCGCTCCACGGGCTCTCCACAGGCTCCAGAAGCCCGTCGCGGCTACTCCTTGACGATGCGCAGGAGCGCCCGGAACTCATCGGTCCCCGCCACGCCAATGAGCTCGTACTGCACCGATTGCGTGACCGTCACGGTCGCGCCCGACGAGCGGAGCCTGGCCAGAGCGATCTCGTGTGCGAACGCATCCAGCGAGCAGCAGGCGTCGGCGACAACGTGCACGTCGAAACCCCTGCGCAGCGCCGAGAGCGCCGTCTGGACCACACAGATGTGCGTCTCCATCCCCGCGATCACGAGCTGCTTGCGTCCCGACCCGGCCAGCGCTTCCGAGAAGGACGGTTCGGCGAAGCAGTCGAAGGCGAGCTTGTCTGTCCACGTCACCGACACCGTCTCAGCGGCCGCTTCGAGTGTGGAGCGGAGCACCCGCTCCACGTCACCAAGCCCCTCTGGATACTGCCGAGTCACGATTACCGGCACGCCTGCGATGGCGGCGGTGCGCACAAGCTTGCCCGCCGCATCAAGAATGGCTGCGCGACGCTCCATGGCGGCGGAGAGACGCTCCTGGGCGTCGATGACGAGGAGCACCGAGGTGTCGCGCCCCACGATTGTCGACGGCTCGATCATGATGTCCCCCTCTGCTCGGCTGGCGGGCCTGATTCTGTGCACCTACTCCGAATCGGTCAATGAAACCGATTCTGTCATTGGGCGCTCCGGGTATATAGCCAAGACCGGCGAACGGCCGGCACGCGTCCGCGAACGACCTGGAGGGAGTCTCCCCATGAGCGATGCACCTGCTCTCGGCGGCATTCACCACATGGAGGATCTGAATACGGCCGACGATTTCGTGAAGAAGCACACGCCCTACATCCACGCGATCCGCGAAGGCGACAGGGTCACCGTCACCGTCGCTGTCGGGCACTACGTCTCGCACCCGAACATGCCGGACCATTTCATCGAGTGGATCGAGCTGCTCGCCAACGACGCCCCCGTGGCCCGCTTCGACTTCTCCGCTGTAGTCGCCGAGCCGAAGGTCATCGCGTTGCTCAACCTCGACCCGGGAACCAAGCTCGCGGCGCTGGCCAGCTGCAACCTGCACGGCGTCTGGGCCGCCGAGACGACCGCCTAACACATCCAAGATGAGTGCACCTGCCAGCGGCGTCACCGATCCTGGCGTCGCCGCTGTCGCGTTGTCAGCGGCCGAAGAAGCCCGAGTAGGTCCCGCGAGCGACCACGTGCCCGGCAATGGCGTGCTCGAACTGGGCGAGGGTGGTCTTCTCGGGCAGGCCGAGTTGCGGCACGTCAAGTGCGTAGACGGTCGCATCGTATGGGTGTCGACCGCTACCAGGCGGCGGCTGCGGGCCACCGTAGCCGGGCGTCCCGAACGTGTTGTCGTGTTCTCGCGCGCCGCCCATCGCCGCAGTCCGCGATGCGCCCTCCGGAAGCGACGGCACGGTGCCTGGAATGTCCGTGACCATCCAGTGCACCCACTCATGTGCAATCGGCGAGTGGTCCACAAGCACGAGCGCGAACGACTTGACCGAGGACGGCGCGCCGCTCCACGAGTACGGGATCGATGCGTTCTCGCCCGCCGGTACGGCCCGCATCGCGAAGCGTGCCGGTATCGACGCGCCCGGTCCGAAAGCGGTGGATGTGAGCTTCATCGTCGCAAGGCCTCCTCCTGTGGCGCCGGAACCCGCAGGCGATTTCGCCGTTCGTCCACATCCGGCGGACGCCGCGCAGGCCACGACGACGAAGATCGCTGCGGTAATCCTGCCGAATCGCACCACATCCACCGCGGCACGCGTTTAGTTCGCGTGCGAGGGATCGAGTGCATCGTGTAACGCCGCGGCCTGTTCCCGACGTACTTGGGCCTGCATGATGTTGCCTTCGGTTTCGAGGATTTCGGCTTCGAGCGCGATTGCTTCGGCCAGCTTCTGTATGAGCCTGTCGTCATAGCCGGAGATCTCGATAAGTGAAACCATCGACGGCGGAGACAAACGCAAAAACAGCCTCGGGTCCATGTCTAGAGCAAGACCCATCGCGGCTTCGGTCAGCGCAAGCGGCTCCTCGGGATCTGCTCCGCCACGGAAGCGCACGAACGCCTCCCGCAACGCGGTGCCCATCTGCTCGATAACGCGCAGAACATAGTCCGATTGATACTCCACGAAGACCCCTTTTGCTCGATTGCGCCGCGGTCGAACGCGTGTACGCTTCCCGTCCAGGCGAATCCTCTGAAAGAATCGTACCCGTTACGCGTGTTCGCTCTCGATGAGCGTCCAAGCTACCCGCGCAGAACGGCCAGCGCGAAGAACCCCATGATTATGACGGCCACGACCACGCTCGTGACGAGCTTGCGACGCTGCGAGATGTGTTTGTCTCGCCACAGCATGGCGTACCCGATCGGAAAGAAGATCAGAAACGCAAGCACGATGGCCAGACCGTGGACACCCTCGTCGTTCTCTTGAAGAAGTCCTGCATTGAGGTCGGGCGAATACTCCTCAGCCTTGCGCAGATTCATGCCCTTCTCGCCGAGGAACCCTTTGACCTCGTTGGGCGGCAGCTCCGTCACGCCGCTGTCGAGCGCTCGCTCGAGTTCGGCGCGCTCCTCGGGGGAGAGTTCTTCGGGCGAGCGAAGATGGATCTGGCGGTCGCCGGCCATCAGAACAATCCCGCCTTGGCTGGCGCGTTCGAGGGCGGCGCAAGTCCCAGATGCTCGTAAGCGCGAGCCGTGGCCTGCCTCCCCTTCGGCGTGCGGACAAGCAGTCCAAGCTGAAGCAGGTACGGCTCGTAGACGTCCTCGAGCGTGTCGGCCTCCTCGCCTACCGCACTCGCAAGCGTGTTCAGCCCGACAGGCCGCCCAACGAAGGTCTGAGCGAGCGTCGTGAGTATGCGGTTGTCCATGGTGTCGAGTCCGAGGTGATCCACCTCGAAGAACGCCAGCGCCTCGGCCGCGATATCCTCGTCGATCGATCCGTCGTGGCGCACCTGCGCGAAGTCTCGCACGCGCTTGAGAAGCCGGTTCGCCAGGCGCGGAGTCCCCCGGCCGCGGCGAGCGATCTCAGCCGCGCCCGCAGTGTCGATATCGACCGCCAGTATCGTGGCGCTGCGCACGACGATCGCCGAGAGCTCCTCTGGCGTGTAGTAGTCCAGCCGAAAGGCCATGCCGAAGCGGTCGCGCAGCGGCCCGGTCAGCAGACCGGTTCGCGTCGTCGCCCCGATGAGCGTGAAGCGCGGGAGGTCGAGGCGGATCGAGCGAGCTGCGGGACCCTTGCCGATCACGATGTCGAGCATGAAGTCCTCCATCGCGGGGTAGAGGACCTCCTCGACAACGCGATTGAGACGATGGATTTCGTCTATGAATAGGACGTCGCGCTCGTCGAGATTTGTGAGGATCGCGGCCAGATCGCCCGGGCGTTCGATCGCCGGTCCACTGGTCGTCTTGAGCTTGACCCCGAGCTCGTTGGCGATGACCTGCGCCAGGGTAGTCTTGCCCAAGCCCGGAGGTCCTGACAGGAGAATGTGGTCGAGCGGTTCGTTGCGTCCACGCGCCGCATCGATGAGTACTGAGAGGTTCTCCTTGACGCGCACCTGGCCGAGATACTCCGTGAGCATCTTCGGGCGAAGCGAGCGGTCTATCTCGAGGTCATCTTCGGTGAACTCCGCACTGACGAGCCGTTCGGCGTCCGTGCCTTCTTTGTCCGCCGGCGTTCCGGCCTCCCATACCGTGCTCATCGCCCACCCCCCAACCGCTGGAGCGCGTGCTTCAGCAGGGACTGAGCGCTCGCCTCACCGTCAGCGCCCTTGATTGCGGTGGCGACCTCCGCCGCCGAGAAGCCCATCGCCAGAAGCGCGTCTGTCGCCTCTGCCAAGGCTGCGCCTGCACCTGTGCCACGCATGACACCAGCGCCGCCCATGGCGTCTGCGCCAAGCTTGTCCCTCAGATCGAGGATGATGCGCTGCGCCGTCTTCTTCCCGATGCCGGGAACGCCTGAGATCGTCGCGACGTCGTCAAGGGCGATCGCGGCCGCGAGCGCATCAGGCGTAAGCGTCGAAAGCGTGGCGAGCGCGACCTTCGGGCCGACTCCTGAGACCGTGATGAGCTGTTCGAAGGCGGTCTTCTCGGCATCGCTTTCGAAGCCGAAGAGTGAGAGCTCGTCTTCTCGCACATGCAGGTGCGTGTGCACGGTGACCTCGTCGCCCACCGCCGGAAGCGCGGCGAGCGAACCGGTGGTCATGGCGAGACTGAAACCGACGCCGCCCACTTCGAGCAGCGCGTAGTTCGCACCCTTCGCGAAGACCCTCCCAGTCAGGAACGCGATCATGCGCCGAGCCTTTCGAGCGCGGCACGGTCGCGCAGGTGCGCGTGCGTGATGGCGGCGGCGAGCGCGTCCGCCGCGTGATCGGGCTTCGGCTCGTGGTCGAGCGCGAGGATTGTCCGCACCATGTAGGCGACCTGGTTCTTCTCGGCGGATCCGGAGCCTACGACGACGCTCTTGATCTGTACGGGCGAGTACTCTGCGAGCTCAAGCGCGCCGTCTGCGGTGGCGAGCAGTGCAACGCCCCGAGCCTGGCCGGTCGCGAACGCGCTCTTCGCATTGGTGCCGAAGAAGACGCTTTCCACCGCACACTCGGCGGGCGCGTAGCGCGCGATGACCGAGCGAATATCGTCGTGGATTCGCGCCAAACGTTGCGCGAGCGGCTCGGCGGGCTTGGTCGAGATGCACCCGTACGCGATCGCCGAACAGCGCGACCCGTTGCGCTCGATAACGCCCCAGCCGGTGTTGGCCAGACCCGGGTCGATACCAAGGATGATCACGCCCACGTCTGCCCTCCCCGAGCCCGAATCGAACATATGTTCAGGGTAGCAGCGGGCTCCGACATCGTAAAGGAAGCACACCTCCGCGGAGCCAGGACGTCTAGCACCGCTCCGGCCACCCGGCAGCGAGCCCTCAACTACAGTTCGAGCGATTCGGCAATCTCGTCTGTGATGTCCATCGTGTGGTAGACGTTCTGGATGTCGTCGGACTCCTCGAGCCGGTCGACGAGGCGCATGACCTTCTTGGCGTCCTCGATCGTGACCGCTGTGGGCGTGGTGGCCTCCATGACGAGCTCAGAACCCTTGATTTCGAGACCGGCCACTTCGAGCGCTTTGCTGACAGCCATCAAGTCGCTCGGAACGGTGTAGACGATCCACTCGTCGCCGCCGTCCTCGAGGTCCTCGCCGCCGGCATCGGCGACAAGCAACATGAGCTCGTCCTCATCGGCGGATGCGGTCTTATCGACGAGGATCTGGCCTTTGCGCTCGAACAGGAACGACACCGAGCCGGTCGCGCCGAGGTTTCCGCCGGCGCGCGTGAACGCCGCACGCACATCGGCAGCGGTACGGTTCCGGTTGTCGGTAAGCGCCTCGAGGTAGAGCGGGATGCCCGCAGGGCCGTAGCCCTCGTACGTGATCTCGTCATATGTCGCAGCATCCGCGCCCGCGCCGAACGCCTTCTTGATCGCGAGGTCGATCTTGTCCTTGGGCAGCGAGTAGCTCTTCGCTTTGGCAATCGCCGCGGCGAGCGAGGCGTTGTTCTCCGGGCTCGGGTCCCCGCCGGTCTTGGCGGCAACGGTGATGATGCGGGTCAGCTTCGAGAACAGCGCCGAGCGCTTCGCGTCGACAGCGCCCTTGCGGTGCTTGGTCGTCGCCCACTTTGAGTGTCCGGACATCGCCACATTCCTTTCTGAGCACAGCGCGATCGCCTGAACTCGCGCCGAGGGATGACCGCGTAAGGATACCGAATCCGGCCCGAGAAGGGCAGGTGTCCGTTTTGGACCGCAGTCATGGACCAGCGCGCCGCCTTGGTTGTTGTTCTACGCTCCGACGACCTGCTCGGCGAAGAAGCGATGGACGCGCGGGTCGCCGGTCAGCTCCGGGTGGAACGTCGTGGCCATGAGGCGCCCCTGCCGGGCAGCACAGATATGGCCCTCGTGCTCGGCGAGCACTTCGGTGCCGGCGCCTCTGCTCTCGATCCACGGCGCGCGGATGAAGACACCCCGGTACGCTGCGCCGATGTGCGCGAAGTCGAGGTCGGCCTCGAAGGAGTCCACCTGGCGGCCGTACGCGTTGCGGCGCACCGCGATGTCCATGAGATCGAGACTGCGCTGGTCGGCCAGACCATCGACGATCTGCTTCGCGATGAGGATCGCTCCGGCGCAGGTGCCCCACACGGCCATACCCTCGGCATAGCGCGCCGCGATCGGCTCGTAGAAGCTATAGCTCACCATGAGCTTCGAGATTGCTGTCGACTCTCCGCCCGGAATGATCAGCCCGTCGAGATCAGCGAGTTGGTTTGGCATCCGGACGGCCGTGGCGCGCACGTTCAGCGCCTCGATCGCGTAGATGTGTTCGCGGAACGCGCCCTGCAGTGCGAGTACGCCGATACGCACGCTACCAGCCCCGCGAAGCCATCAGCTCGTTCTCCGGGATGTCTGAGATATTGATGCCGACCATCGCCTCGCCGAGGTTGCGCGAGACCTTCGCGATGACGTCGGGGTTCTCGTAATGGGTGGTTGCCTCGACGATCGCCTTGGCCCGCTTGGACGGATCACCACTCTTGAAGATGCCACTCCCCACGAAGACGCCGTCACATCCCAGCTGCATCATGAGCGCGGCATCAGCGGGCGTAGCGATGCCACCCGCCGAGAAGTTCACGACCGGCAGCTTCCCGTTATCGTGAATCCACTTGACGAGCTCGTATGGCGCGGACAGCTTCTTGGCGGCGTCGAAGAGCTGCTCATCGCGCAGCCCCACAAGCCAGCCGATCTCGGTGGTCACGGCGCGCATGTGGCGGACGGCCTCGACGACGTTGCCGGTGCCCGGCTCACCCTTCGTGCGGACCATCGCGGCGCCTTCACCGATGCGGCGGAGCGCTTCGCCGAGGTTCCTGCAGCCGCACACGAACGGCACGGTGAAGTCCCACTTGTTGACGTGGTATTCCTCATCGGCTGGCGTGAGGACTTCGGACTCGTCGATATAGTCAACGCCGAGTGACTGCAGCACTTGGGCCTCGACGAAGTGGCCGATTCGGCACTTCGCCATGACGGGAATCGTGACCGCGGAGACGATGGACTCGACCATCGTCGGATCGGACATGCGAGAAACGCCGCCCTGGGCGCGGATGTCGGCGGGAACGCGCTCGAGCGCCATAACCGCCACTGCGCCCGCGTCTTCGGCGATCTTGGCGTGCTCGACGGTAACGACGTCCATGATGACGCCGCCCTTGAGCATCTCGGCAAGGCCGGTCTTGACACGCAGAGTCCCGGTCTCTTTGCTCGTTTCAGCCACGTGAAAACTCCTTCCGACCGCGCGACATCGCATCGCCGTTCCGGCCGTATCGTGAGGGTGTGAGTAGGTTTGGATTCTACTGTCACTCACCGAAGTCAACAACCACTCTTTCGGTGCGAATCGCGAGCGACGCTCCAAACATAATGGACCTTACAATCAAACGGGGTGTTACTTCATCGAGATGTTCACGTTGAGCGGCACTACTTCCATCCACGTGTTGCCAGGAGCAAGCCGAATCGGCCTACCGGCGGTGTCGATGAAGTGAGGCGGCTGCGTGCGAGTCGCAACCCAAGTTCCGTCGACGTAGCTGCCATTGCGAAAGACGGTAACGCGGCCCTCGCCACCAAGCCGGATGTCGAAGGTCGTAGAGCCCACTTTGTCATGACTCGCTGCCGTGTAACGCGCCCACATCACGACGACGTTCTTCGCCTGGACCTGCTTGCCGGTCGCCGCATCGCGATGGACCTTGTGGTTGTTGCGGCGCATCCATGCGCCACGACTTGCGCTGTACGTCCACGTCACGTTGTTGAAGCTCGAATTCGGGATGTAGACGCTGTTTACGGGCGTCGCCGAGGCGTTAGAGCTGGGTGGCCCGAACTCGAGACTCGGAACCTTCGCGGTCGTCGCCATGTGGTGACGTTTCGCCTCGATGTAGGCCTTGGCGGTGTTGATGTAGAGGTTGTGCGGCGCGAGACGAGCGCTCGACCGGAAATACGGATAGGAAACTCCGGCGTCCTCCGAAAGGTTCGGCAGGTGCGCAGCACGAATCTTCGAGTTCACGCTCGAGCTGTCTCCGGAGAAGAAGAAGAGGCCGTGGTATTGCGGCACGACCCACAGGTCTGAAAGACGTGCGCTTCGAACCGGCCCGACGATGGGCGCCAGGGTACTTTGGAAGATGCAGTGGAAACGCGTGATGCCGCCCTCCGTGACCGTCTCGTAGATGACATCGGCGGAGTTAAGACCCTTTTGCGGACGCGCTTCCGGCGAATTCTCGACCTTGATGGACAGTGGCCGCCTCCTTGTCGCGGCGTCGCTTGGCGCGACGAGGCCCGTGAGCGGCCACTTCGGTTGCTCGGGCGGTGCCGTGACAGTCACTTCGGAGTTTGCCTGCGGCCAGACAGAGATCAGGCCCGCCGGCTTCTTCGCGCAGCCGACGACAACGGCCGCAGCCATTGCGACGACCGCGATGGCCAGCGCGAGGCGTTTGCTCGGATGAATCATGGAACAGCTCCTTGCTCTTGGTCTGACTCAGAGTCTGCAGAGCTTTCCGTTCAGGGTCAAACTCTCCCGCCGATTGGCGCTCGCCCGTTGCCGAGCTCGTTCATGTGCCCGAACGCACATTCGTTGCTCTGCATACCCATGCGCGGGTAGCATGGTATCCGGAGGTCGCCAATGCCCTGCTATCTGCTGCACATGATCGAGGCGCCGAACGCGAACCCTTACGCCGACCCCGACGTGAAGGATCTTGTCGGCGATTTCCCGAGGCTGTTCTGCGCTCAGTGCACGCCCCCCACCGAACTCTCCCCGGGAGACAGCGTGAGGTGCCTGCAGCGCGATACCCCGTGTTGGCGCGAGAGCCCGCCCGGCAGCGCCCCCGAGACAGGCGGCTAGCCGGAGCGTCGGCCCGACTGCGGCATCGGACTGCGCCGCACCCACACCAGCAACGCTACCCCGCCGAGAAGAACCGGGATGCTCAGAAGCTGACCCAGCGTCACGCCGCCAGGCAAGAAGCCGATCTGAATGTCGGGCTGCCGCAAGAACTCGACACCGATGCGGAACGCGCCGTACAGCGTGAGCAGCCAGCCGATGAGCGTTCCGCGGGGCGGTACTGGGTTTCGCCGTGCGAACCACACCATCACCACGAGAATCACGACGCCTTCGAGCAACGCCTCGTAGAGCTGCGAAGGATGTCTCGGCAAAGGTCCCGCCCCGGGGAAGATCACTCCCCACGGGACCGTGGTCACTCGACCCCAGAGTTCGTCGTTGACGAAGTTGGCGATGCGGCCCAGAAACAGCCCGACCGGCGCGCCGATCGCACCGAGGTCGCATAGTGTGAGCCACGGGATGTCCATCGTCCGCGACACGACCATCCCCGCGATCAGGATCCCCGCCAAGCCGCCATGGAATGACATGCCTCCGTCCCACAGCGCGAACACCTGCGCAGGGTGGCGCCAGAACATGTCCCCACCGTAGAAGAGCACGTAGCCGAGACGCCCGCCGACCACGACGCCGATGACCGCTGCCAGCGAGATGGAAAGCATGTCGTCGTCGCTCAGCTTCAACCGCCAGCGATGCACCGCCCAGCGCATCAGTGTGAAGGCCGCAACGAAGGCGGCCAGGTACGCAAGGCCGTACCAGCGCACGTGTAGAGGGCCGAGGCTGAGTGCGATGGGATTGATGACAGGGTATGCCAGCGCCGCGAGAGTCACCGATCCCGCCCCAACGCGATCTCTTCGGCCTGAATCCGAGGCACCGTTAAAACTGCACCTTCGGCGCCTCTGCCGCTGCGGCCTCGGCCTCGAAGTATGCGCGGCAGCTGAAGCCGAACGGCCCTGCGAGAAGATTGTTCGGGAATGACTGGACTGCGGTGTTCAGGCTCATGACCGAGTCGTTGTAGAACTGGCGCGCGTACGCGATCTTGTTCTCCGCGTCAGCGAGCTGAGCCTGCAGGTCGAGGAAGCCGGTGTTCGCCTTGAGGTCCGGGTAGGCCTCAGCGACTGCGAACAGTGACTTGAGCGCACCCGAGAGCATGTTTTCGGCTTGCCCTTGCTGCTCCACACCCTGCGCGTTGATTGCGGCCGCACGCGCGGCGGTCACCTTCTCGAAGACTCCGGACTCGTGAGCCGCATAGCCCTTCACGGTCTCCACCAGATTCGGTATCAGGTCGTAACGGCGCTTGAGCTGCACGTCGATCTGCGACCACGAGTTGTCGACTCGGTTGCGCAGCACTACCAGACGGTTGTAGATGGCGATGATCGCCATGCCTATTACGAGAACGACGAGTCCAAGACCGAAACAGAGCCACAACGCTTGCATCAGTCACCCTTCCTCATGGGTCGACTACGGTCCGACCCTCCGGAGTCCGCTCTCAAGCGGTCGAGAAGAATCGTAGCAGACGGGGTCTGTGAGAGGATGCCGTGGTCAAGCAAGCCAGTCGAAACGAGCTACTTCGCCACGTCCATCTCGGCGAGCGCATCCTCGACGGTCGACACCTCGGAAAGCTGTCGCCTGAAATACTCGCAGTAGGCGTCGGCGACCCCGTCATCTTCGAACATCTCGTGATTGAGGGTCGCATCGACCGAACCGACCTGCACCATGCCCGAGAACGGCGTGGGCATTCCATCGGTCTCCTCGGCAAGGGCTTCGATCGCGGACAGCAGGAAGCTCGGGACCATCGCTGCGACCGTGATCTCCGTGCCGCACTGCGGGCAGACGAACGTGATATCGGCTTGCTCGGACTCACGGATGACAACCGTGTCGATGTCCTCGAGGGAGACCGTGACCGGTCCGTCGATGGGGCAGGTGATCTCGAATTCCATCTCTGCCGCCTCCTTGCTTGCGTCTATCTGCAATTGTACCGCGATGTGGCGTGCTACATCACGTTTTCGGTCAAAGGTCCCACGGCAAGAACCGGGCCACGATGGTAGCATTGCCGACATGTCTCAAGACCTCTCGAAAGTCGCGTCCCACAACCCCAGGGATCCCCGCGCCACCACCGCGCTGCTTACGTCTCCGCGCACCCGTTTCGGGCGAGGCGTCAGGCTCGGCTTCCCCATCTTCCTCGGCTACGTGCCAGTCGGCATCGCATTCGGCATCCTCGCGCGGGGGGCCGGCTTCACCGTCCTCGCGGCTGCGATGTGCTCCGCGACGGCGATCGCGGGCGCTGGACAGTTCATTGCGCTGACGGTCTTGTCGAGCGGCGCTGGTGTATTCGCCGTGCTTGCGGCAACCACCGTCGTCAACCTACGCTACGTGCTCTTCGGCTCCACGCTCTCGCCGTATCTGCACGGCCTCCCGGTGAGAACGCAGGCGTTGCTCGCGTTCTCGCTGACCGACGAGACATTCGCCATCAACATCGCCGATCACCGCGCGGGGTTGTCAACGCCGTCTTCCGCACTCGGCGTCGGCGCGGTCGCATGGACCGGCTGGGTCCTCGGAACCATCGTCGGCGCGGTCGGTGCAGGCTGGATCGGCGACCCGTCCCGCTTCGGCGTGGGCTTCGCGATGCCCGCGATGTTTACAGCACTCTTCATCGCGCTCGCCGAGAACCCGCGTCACGTCGTCATCGGGTTGCTAGCGGGCGCGGTCGCACTCGCCCTGCCGCTGCTCTCTGCAGCCGGCATCGAGCTCTCGTCGAGCTGGTTCATCATCATCGCGTCCATGTCGGCCGCAACGATCGGCTCGGTGGTGTGGCGTGAAGACTGAGATCACGCAGGTCGCCATATGGGTCGTGATTATCGGCATGGCGGTCGCGAACTTCGCACTGCGATTCATCCCCATCGCGCTCGTCTCCAGGCTGGATCTGCCGGCGCCGGTCATGCGCTGGCTCTCGTTCGTGCCCGTATCGGTGATGGGTGCGCTCGTCGCGGGCCAGGTGTTGCATCCAACGGCCACGTGGACCAACCCATTCATCGGCCCCGGCCTCTACGCCGCCGCGCTCACCGCACTCGTATTCCAAGCCACTCGCAGTTTCCTCGGCGCGACAGTCGTGGGAATGGCGTCGTTCGTGGCGCTGCAACACATCATCCCGATCGTCGTCCGCTAGCCCGAGCTGCCGTTCTTTCCTGCGCCCGCGACACTGCGCTAGACTGACTTCCTTCCCGCTCGGCCGAAACGCCGAGCCACCGTCTTCACGCTAAGGAGCTCGTATGGCCCGCGTCCGACCGTTCGCAGGAATCCGCTACGACCGGACCAGCCGGGAAATCACTCCCGTTGTCGCGCCGCCCTACGACGTCGTCTCGGAATCGCAGCGCGCTGGCTATCTCGCTGGCGATCCGCACAACGTCGTGGCGCTCGAGCTTCCGGAAGGACCGCTCGATCCGACCGCCGAGACCAACCGGTACGCCACGGGTGCCGCTACCTGGAAGGCCTGGCGTGCCGACGGAACCCTCGCCACCGACCCCGAGCCCGCAGTTTACGTTCTCGAGCAGCATTTCAACGTTCACGGCAGACCGGTGCGCCGGCGTGCCTTCATCGTCGAGGTCGCCCTGTAGCCGTTCTCGGCGGGCGTCGTTCTACCGCATGAGCGCACGCTGCCCAAGGCCCTCGGAGACCGCTTCGAGCTCATCAAGGCCTCGGGCGCGAACTTCAGCCAGGTCCTCGCGCTGTTCGACGATGCGGCCGGAGCCACTGACGCGCTCTTCGACGCAGTCACCGCGGGCGAGCCGCTCTCCGAGGCGATCGATGCCGATGGCGTGACGAGCATCCTGTGGGCGTCGACCGATCCCGCGCTCGCCGAGAAGCTCGCAACCTTCTTCACCGATGAGAGCCTCTTCATCGCAGACGGCCATCACCGCTACACCACGGCACTCGCCAACCGCGACCTGCGCCGCAATGCGGCCCGGGCGGGCGGCGAGTCCCCCGTCGATCCCGCGTACGATTTCGTGATGACAGCACTCGTCAACATGGAAGATCCCGAGCTCGTTGTCATGCCCACGCACCGCGTCGCAAACGCAGCCGGTACGTTCGACTCAGCGGCCTTCTACGAAGCTCTCGGCCGCTTCTTCACCCTCACCGATGCCCCCGCCGAGAAGCCTTGGAATGTCCTCGAGCAGACCACGACGCCCGGATTCCTCGTCCAAACCCGGGACGATGCGGCCCCTCGCGTGGCGCTTCTGCGCGACGACATCGACATCGACAGTGCGATCGCGCTCGATCGTTCTTCCTCTTGGAAGCATCTCGATGTCGCGGTCTTGCAGGAACTCGTGCTCGACCCTCTGCTCGACATCCATCCCGACCGGCCCGAGACGCTCGATCGACTCGGGTTCGTCAAGGACTCGCGCGAAACGCTCGCTTTGGCAGCTGCGGGAGAGCGCGATGTCGTGTTCGTCCTCAAGCCGACTCGCATGGACCAGCTGCGCGCCGTTGCGCTCGCAGGCGAGACGATGCCACAGAAGAGCACCTACTTCTACCCGAAGCTGCTCTCCGGACTCGTGTTCCGCTCTGCTGTGTAGCTAGCGCCGCTTCCCTACGCCCTCGGGACACAGCTCCACGCGTCGTTCGCACACGGCACCAAGCCTGCATTGTTCGCACAGCGGCCGCAGCGGCCTGCACCAGTCGCGTCCGACCAGCCACGCCGCGAGGTCGAGCGTGCCCGGCGCCTCCGGACACGCCGCGATCGCCGCCGCCTCGATAGCATGGACAGCGTCCTCATCGGCGATCCCGCTGCGCAGGAACACGCGCCGCACGTGGACGTCGTAGGCGACTTGACCGAACTCCCGACCGGTGAGCTCTATGCCGAAGTGGCGCACGAGGATCTCGGCGGCCATGACCGCCTTCTTGCGCCCGACGCCGTCGAACTCAGTCAGGCGGCGGGTGACTTCGAGAACGCTTTCTCCCTGCGGCCAGATGTTGGACGCATCGCCACGGTACTCGTCGCGTATCTTGCACGCTGCGGACGAGATCCACTTCGGAAGCGTCTCCTTGAAACGATGGAGCATGGGCTGCTGCTGCACCGCGGCGCGCACGGCTTCGCGATTCGAACACAGAAAGCTGAGATCGAGAGTCCCGAGACGCTCGCGTAGCAACGCAGGTCCGGACCATGCGCGCTCGGCGGAAATCCCCTGCGTGAACAAGACGCCCAACAGGAACGCGTTGGGGTCGTTCTCGAGGAGCTGATCAGCGACCGGGTCGCCCGTGAAACCGCCGCCTACCTGCGCGGCGCTCAGCGCTTCGAGCTCGCGCCCGAATGCGACCAGCTCGCGCTGTGCGCCCGGATTACCCATGGACTATGGGCGTAGCGATTCAACCTTGATCTTGTGAATGAGCGCCTCTCGTTCTTCGGGCGTGTAGGCGTCTTCGAACTTGCCGAAGGCCTTGACCTGCGCGCCGAGGAGGACGCCCCGAGCCAGTCGCTGGAGGCCGTACAAGAAGCACGTCACCGCCGCCGCCCAGAACAAATCCCGCACCAGACCGTCCAGACCGGCTGATTCATCGCTATGGCATCCCATCAATGTCCCCTCGCTTCAACGGAATCGTGGTCAAGAACAATGCTAGCTGGCCACCCTGGGACCGTGCTTCAAATAGAATCCGCACAGCATGCATCCGTCCTTGATCGGCGCATCTCTGTCGACCGTTTGGTCGAAGAGCAGCTCCGGATCGGTGACCACTTCGAAGGTTTCGCGGTCGCATGTGGCAAACGCGCATTTGGTCGGGCAGTTGTCCTCGAAGTCCGCCGAGTGCGGGCACTCCCTTTGCATCTCTTCGTCGCAACCGCGCTGTTCCCAGCATTTCGCCATCCGGGTCGTGCCTCCTCGGAAATCGCGTTAGTCCGATACTACACTGCGAACGGCGTGCCCGAATCTCACACGCTCGCGCGCAAGAGGCCGCTACCGGCGCTCTTTGTTCTCGTGCATCCTGCTCGGGGTGGCCACGGACTGTCCCTGATACTTGCTGCCGAGGTCGGGGTGACCATAAGGCCGGTCGACCGCAGTCGTCATGCGCGAGAAGGAGATCTGGCCTATCTTCATGCCCGGAGACAGCAAGATCGGCAGTTGCGAGGCGTTACTCAGCTCAAGAGTGAGCCGGCCCTCCCATCCTGGGTCAACGTAGCCGGCAGTCGAGTGGATGAGCAAGCCGAGCCGACCGAGCGAACTCTTGCCTTCAAGGCGCCCCACGACGTCATCTGGCAGCGATATGCGCTCGATCGTGGTGCCCAGCGCGAACTCGCTGGGGTGCAGGACGAATGGCTCCTCGCGCGTAACGGTCACGCCCTCGGTGAGCCCTGGCTGCTCGCGGCCGGGGTCGATATAGGGATAGCGCGAATTCCGAAATACCTGGAAGTCGTCGCCCAGATGAAGGTCGATACTCGATGGCTGAATGTCATCGGGATCGCACGGCTCTACGACGATGCGTCCCGCGGCCATCTCAAGCTTGATCGTATGATCCGATAGAACCATATGCTCCACTCTTCTCGGAAACAGCCGCCCACGCCCCGCGTTCAGGCGCGGGCGGCTGTGCGACTATTACCCGCGGGTCAGCCGGTCAGGCGCACTTGCTATAGCCGCAAGATCGACAAACCGAGCACCCGCTCTCGTGCTCGAGCGAGCCGCCGCATTCGGGACACGCGCCAGCGAGGTTGTCGAGGGAATCAGTGTGCTTGCTGACTCCGCCATGAGCGACACCTGTCTCGACGTACTGAATCGCATGCTCCAAGACAATGCCGACACCGTCGGCACATGAGAGAACCTTGCCACCCTCGGCCCATGAGGGAGACGGGCAACGGATGCCCCGGAGATGCTTGATGATGGCCTCCGGATCGACTCCTGCACGCAACGAAACCGAGATCAGACGCGAAAGGGCCTCGGATTGAGACGACGCGCAGCCGCCCGACTTGCCCATCTGCGTGAAGACCTCGCACACGCCCTGCTCGTCCCAATTCACCGTGACGTACAGATTGCCGCATCCCGTCTGAATCTTCTCCGTGCGTCCCGTCGTCACCGATGGCCTCGGACGCGGCTCGATCTCTCCACGAGCGACCACGGCGATGTCGCCGGCGGACCCAGCCCTCGCCGACTTGCCAGTCGTAAGTACCTGACCTTCCTTGCTGCCATCGCGGTAGATCGTGACTCCCTTGACGCCGAGTTCGTAGGCAAGGTCGTACACGTACCGCACGTCGTCCGCTGTTGCCTCATTGGCGAAGTTGACCGTCTTGGAGACCGCATTGTCCGTGTGCTTCTGGAATGCAGCCTGCATGCGCAAGTGCCAGTCAGGGAGGATGTCATGGGCTGTGACGAACGCTCGCTGCACGTCTTCAGGCACCTCGTCGATGCCATGGACAGACCCGTGGTCCGCGATAATCTGCATCAGCTCACGACTGTAGAACCCTCGTTTCACGGCGATCTCTTCGAACAGTGGGTTCACCTCGACGAGACGGTCGTTGTCCATGACCGTACGCACGTACGAGACTGCGAAGAGCGGCTCGACTCCCGACGAACAGTTCGCGATGATTGAGAGCGTGCCGGTGGGCGCAATTGTGGTTACAGTCGCGTTTCGGATGAGCCCACCGTCCGGAGAGTCGTACACCGAGCCCTCGAAGTTCGGGAACGATCCTCGTTCCTCGGCCAAGTTGCGCGATGCTGACTTCGCTTCCGCATCAATGAAGCCCATGACTTTCTCGCCCAGCGCGACGCCCTCATCGGAGTCGTATCCCAGCCCCATCTTGATGAGCATGTCGGCCCAGCCCATGACTCCAAGGCCTATCTTGCGATTGCCGCGCGCAAGTTCATCGATTGCAGGAAGAGGGTACTGGTTGACCTCGATGACATCATCGAGGAAACGCACGCCCTTGTGCACGACGTCTGCGAGCCGATCCCAGTCCACACTCGGACCGTTCTCTGTGGGAGCGACGAACTTCGAGAGATTCACCGATCCAAGGTTGCACGCCTCGTAAGGAAGCAATGGTTGTTCGCCGCACGGGTTCGTGGACTCGATCTCCCCCAGTTGGGGTGTGGGATTGTCGCGGTTGATCCGGTCGATGAAGATGATTCCGGGGTCACCGGTCGCCCAGGCCATCTCGACGATGAGATTGTAGACCTCACGGGCGTCGAGTTGCCCCGCGACGCCCTTAGTCCGCGGATTCATCAAGTCATACGAAGTCCCGGCCTTCACGGCCTCCATGAATCTCTCAGTAAGCGCTACGGATATGTTGAAGTTCGCAAAGTCACCGTCGGCTTTGCATCTGATGAAGCTGAGAATGTCAGGATGGTCGATCCGCAGCACACCCATGTTGGCGCCGCGTCGAGTGCCACCCTGCTTGACCGCCTCCGTGGCCTGATTGAATACACGCATGAAGGAGACAGGGCCGCTTGATACGCCCTGGGTCGAGCGCACCTGATCCCCCCCAGGCCGGAGCCGAGAGAAACTGAAGCCCGTACCACCGCCTGATTTGTGAATCAAGGCGGTGTCGCGCACGGCACCGAAGATCGACTCCATGGAGTCTTCGACCGGCAGCACAAAGCACGCGGACAGCTGCTGCAACTCACGACCGGCGTTCATGAGCGTAGGGGAGTTCGGCAGGAACTCAAGCGAGGTCATGAGGGAGTAGAAGTCCTGTGCAATCTCGGCTACGGAAGAATCGTCCGCCCCCCAAGCACGCTCCGCGGACGCAACGTTCCGCGCGACCCGAATGAACATGTCCGAAGGGTTCTCAGTGGGATTCCCGGCCTCGTCCTTGTTCAGGTACCGCTTCTGAAGCACCTTGAGCGAGTTTGGAGTCAGAATCTCATCAATGGCGCGCGAGTATCCAGTGGCGCCCTTGAGATCGGACATGGTCTCCCCTCTCTTCCAGAACCGACCGTCCGAAGCACGTGGACGGTGTATACACTACATATTGAGGCTTGGCCATCGTAGAACGGTATATATAGTGCGTCAATTCGCCAACGACGAGCGGTACCGAGTTTCTGCCGTGCGGCCACACGGTCGGTTCGGGGCAGCGATACGACCGTCCGACGAGCGGTGTTGCATACTGAACGAGCGGGCATCACTGACGACCTTGCGTTCTCCCTGGACCAACGTCCGGAATCGTACCAGCAGGCTTCGCCGGGGAACGCGAACGCCGCCCCGGCAGGCGCCGGGGCGGCGTTCGATCACAGTCTGAGCTCGTTTACCTGCTAGACGGGCTCCACGCGAACAACCTCAGGGATGTTCTCCTTGAGAACGCGTTCCACACCGTTGGCGAGGGTCAGCTGCGACATCGGGCAGCCCTTGCACGCGCCGACCAGCTGGACCTTCACAACACCGTCGTCGGTAACGTCAACCAACTCGACATCGCCACCATCTGCCTGCAGTGCCGGTCGTATCTGATCGAGCACTTCCTGAACACGAGCTTTGTCCATGTCACCCTCCTCAAACGGGGCTAGTCATCAAGCACATTGCGGCCTCAGACTGCTCACAGCCACAGCGAGAACTGTACCACAATCCTTACCGATACAGTCACATTTCGCGAAGTGCCTGTCCGGAAATACAAAAGAGAGCCGTCGGATGTGCTCAGCAGTGTCCTACTCTCCCACGGCCTGACGCCGCAGTACCATCGGCGCTGGAGGACTTAACTACCGAGTTCGGAATGGGATCGGGTGTACCCCCTCCGCCATAACCACTGAGCACATCCGACAGCTCTCGTCGGAATCTATTCTGTTTTCATGCATCACTCACAGTGCATCTGCACCCTGAATGCTGCATAGCGCGATCACTTCATGGAATGAGATCAAGACCTCGGCCTATTAGTACTGCTCGGCTGAACACATTGCTGCGCTTACACCTGCAGCCTATCAACCTCGTAGTCTACGAGGGGCCTTACCTGGTTAACCCAGTGAGAGACCTCATCTTAGGAAGGGCTTCCCGCTTAGATGCTTTCAGCGGTTATCCCGGCCGAACGTAGCTAACCAGCGGTGCCGTTGGTCGACAACTGGTACACCAGAGGTTCGTCCATCCCGGTCCTCTCGTACTAGGGACAGATTCCTTCAAGTCTCTTACGCCCACGGTGGATAGGGACCGAACTGTCTCACGACGTTCTAAACCCAGCTCGCGTACCGCTTTAAATGGCGAACAGCCATACCCTTGGGACCTACTTCAGCCCCAGGATGCGATGAGCCGACATCGAGGTGCCAAACCCTCCCGTCGATGTGGACTCTTGGGGAGGATCAGCCTGTTATCCCCGGAGTACCTTTTATCCGTTGAGCGACGGCCATTCCACTCTGAGCCGCCGGATCACTAGAACCCACTTTCGTGTCTGCTCGACTTGTAGGTCTCGCAGTCAAGCTGGCTTATGCTCTTGCACTCTACGAACGATTGCCAACCGTTCTGAGCCAACCTTACGTGCGCCTCCGTTACTTTTTGGGAGGCGACCGCCCCAGTCAAACTACCCACCAGACACGGTCCCCGACCCGGATTCACGGTATCGGGTTAGATCGCCAATCTGCCGAGGGTGGTATTCCAAGGTTGGCTCCACAGAAACTGGCGTCCCTGCTTCACAGCCTCCCACCTATCCTCTACACGACAAACCAACGATCAATGTCAAGCTGTAGTAAAGGTTCACGGGGTCTTTCCGTCCTACCGCGGGTAATTCGCATCTTCACGAATAATACAATTTCACCGAGTCTATGGTTGAGACAGCGCCCAAGTCGTTACGCCATTCGTGCAGGTCGGAACTTACCCGACAAGGAATTTCGCTACCTTAGGACCGTTATAGTTACGGCCGCCGTTTACTGGGGCTTAGTTTCAGAGCTTCGCCTTGCGGCTAACCCCTCCACGTAACCTTCCAGCACCGGGCAGGCGTCAGACCCTATACGTCGTCTTACGACTTAGCAGAGTCCTGTGTTTTTAGTAAACAGTCGCTTGGGCCGTTTCACTGCGGCCTCAGTCAGCTCACACCGCGAAGGTGATCACCGGCCGAGGCGCTCCTTCTCCCGAAGTTACGGAGCCATTATGCCGAGTTCCTTAACCATAGTTCTCTCGATCGCCTTGGTATTCTCTACCTGCCTACCTGTGTCGGTTTGGGGTACGGGCACCAGTAGAACTCCCTAGAGGTTTTTCTTGAAAGTATGGGATCACTGACTTCACTCAATCGCTTCGTCATCAGCTCTCAGGCATTATGTGCGACGGATTTTCCTATCGCACGCCCTACAGCCTTTCACGGGGACGTCCAGAACCCCGCTCAGCTACCCTTCTCCGTCACCCCATCGGTATTAACGCGCTACTAGTGGTACAGGAATGTCTACCTGTTGTGCATCGACTACGCCTTGCGGCCTCGCCTTAGCTCCCGACTGACCCTGGGAGGATTAGCCTTGCCCAGGAACCCTTAGGCTTACGGCGGAAGTGTTTCTCGCACTTCTCTCGTTACTCATGCCAGCATTCGCTCTTCTGTACAGTCCACGGACGGTCACCCGCCCGCTTCGATCCGTACAGAATGCTCCCCTACCACTCCACATAGTGAAGTCCGCCGCTTCGGTACCATGCTTGAGCCCCGTGAATTGTCGGCGCATGTCCACTTGACCAGTGAGCTATTACGCACTCTTTAAATGAATGGCTGCTTCTAAGCCAACATCCTGGTTGTCTGAGCAAACGCACATCCTTTGCCACTTAGCATGGATTTAGGGACCTTAGCGGGCGGTCTGGGCTGTTTCCCTCTCGACTACACAGCTTAGCCCACATAGTCTGACTCCCGGGTTCTAGAGTACCGGCATTCGGAGTTTGGTTGATTTCGGTAAGCGGTGAAGCCCCCTAGACCATCCAGTGCTCTACCACCGGAACTGAACACCCGAGGCTAGCCCTAAAGCTATTTCGGGGAGAACGAGATATCTCCAGGTTTGATTAGCCTTTCACTCCGATCCACAGGTCATCCCCTCCGTTTTCAACCGAAGTGGGTTCGGTCCTCCACGAGGTCTTACCCCCGCTTCAACCTGCCCATGGATAGATCACCTGGCTTCGCGTCTACCACGTGTGACTGAACGCCAGTTTAAAGACTCGCTTTCGCTACGGCTCGCTTTGAGCTTAACCTTGCCACACACGGTAACTCGCTGGCTCATTCTACAAAAGGCACGCCGTCACCCTGCCTGTTCCGAAGAACGGGCTTTCCAGGCTCCGACTGCTTGTAGGCACACGGTTTCAGGTACTATTTCACTCCCCTCTCGGGGTGCTTTTCACCTTTCCCTCACGGTACTAGTTCGCTATCGGTCGCTAGAGAGTATTTAGCCTTGGAGGGTGGTCCCCCCAGATTCCTACCGGATTTCACGTGTCCGGCAGTACTCGGGTGGTCACAAACGAAGTCGTTGCACTTTCGTGTACGGGGCTTTTACCCTCTCTGGCCGGCTGTTCCAAGCCGTTCTACTAACACAACGTTTTGTAACTTCGCACCTGGTCTGATGCCCAGATACTGTGACTCCCACAACCCCACATGCAGCAACGCCATCAGGCTTACACATACATGGGTTTAGGCTGTTTCCCGTTCGCTCGCCACTACTAGGGAAATCTCGGTTGATTTCTCTTCCTCGGGGTACTTAGATGTTTCAGTTCCCCCGGTTGCCTCCAACCTGCCTATGTGTTCAGCAGGTGGTAACTGGGCATGACCCCAGCTGGGTTTCCCCATTCGGACATCCTCGGATTAGCGGTTGTGTGCACCTACCCGAGGCTTATCGCAGCTTGCCACGTCCTTCATCGGCTTCTAGCGCCAAGGCATCCACCGTGTGCCCTTAATATCTTGATCTGTATCATTCGCAATCTGATCTCGCGCTATGCAGCTTTCAAGGTGCAGACGCGCCCCATGAGGGCGCGTGCAAGGGCCTGAGCCCTGAAGACCAGATACTGTGACGTGTCGATCGACACCAAGAAGCCAGATCAACGTTGGCTCTAGGGCCCCGAGAGTAGAACTCAATCGGGGCGCCGCCAGTCCCGTGGGACCGGCGCCTTAGCTCCCTAGAAAGGAGGTGATCCAGCCGCACCTTCCGGTACGGCTACCTTGTTACGACTTCACCCCCCTTACCCTCTACACCTTCGGCGCCTCCCTCCCTTGCGGGTTGGGCCAGCGACTTCGGGTGCGGACGACTCGGGTGGTGTGACGGGCGGTGTGTACAAGGCCCGGGAACGTATTCACCGCGGCATGCTGATCCGCGATTACTAGCAACTCCGACTTCACGAAGGCGAGTTGCAGCCTTCGATCCGAACTGGGGCCGGCTTTAAGGGATTCGCTCCACCTCACGGTATCGCTGCCCGTTGTACCGACCATTGTAGCACGTGTGCAGCCCAGGACATAAGGGGCATGATGACTTGACGTCATCCCCACCTTCCTCCGGCTTGACGCCGGCAGTCTCGTATGAGTCCCCAACTTAATGCTGGCAACATACGACAGGGGTTGCGCTCGTTGCGGGACTTAACCCAACATCTCACGACACGAGCTGACGACAGCCATGCACCACCTGTGCAGGGCCCTCTCGGACGCGACGTTTCCGCCGTTTTACCCTGCATGTCAAGCCCTGGTAAGGTTCTTCGCGTTGCTTCGAATTAAGCCACATGCTCCGCTGCTTGTGCG
>JBBRSD010000003.1:0-239849 GCA_038245725.1 Coriobacteriia bacterium
CGCTTACGAGATGGTACGCTCGGACGGCAAGGGATACGAACCTCGGGTGGGACATCTGATGCCGTTTTCAGGACGACAGCCGTTCCGCGCGATGTTCAATCCCTTGAACTGAGAGTAGACCCCCCAAATTCTTACGCGCTCCTGCGTCGTCTCTCTATTGCATGGAGATACCCCATGGGGTATTCTTTGTCACACATTTGTTTCGCTAACGAGGGGACCTGGCCATGCAGCTCGACTACACCGTATCCACATCCAAGCCCTTTGCCGAGGCGGTCGAAAGCGTCGTTGAGGCTGCGAAGTTGAACGGTTTTCGCGTGCAGATGATCCACGATGTGCAGGCGACGCTTGCCGACAAGGGGTTCGAGCGCGAGCCCTATACCATCGTCGAGATGTGCAACGCCAAGCACGCGCATGCGGTGCTGGCTCGTGATCCTCAGATCGGCCTGATGCTGCCGTGCCCGGTGCTGGTCTACGAGATCGACGGGCTCGTCTCCATCTCGACGATGAGGCCGCGGCTCATCGGCACGTTCTTTCCGGAGGCGGCACTGGACGGAATCGCAGGCGAGGTAGAAGACGCGATGATCGCAATTGTGGACGCCGCCGCCTAGAAGCCGACCGATACGCGCACGCCACACGGTGAAGGAGCCACGGTGGAGAACGTCACTATGTGCACTGGGGCCGTAGAGGTCGGTGCGGTGCCAGCGGCGCTCACTTGAGTGATTACCGTTTCCTCCTCAGAAGAAGGGCATGACATGGATGTGATACGCGCTCGATGGGCGAAACAGCGCCAGTTCGTTGGTTGGGACTCGAAGAACCACGGAATCGTGATGGACACTCCCGCCGACGGCAGCGGCGAGGGCACCGGCTGGCGCCCGGTAGAACTACTACTGCTTGGGATGGCCGGCTGCACGGGGGTCGACGTGGTCGGAATCCTGGAGAAGAAGCGTGAGGATGTCCGTGGTGTCGAGATCGAAGTGCGCGGCGCGCCCTTCCTTGACGATTTCCCGCACTACTACGAGACGATCGAGATCGTCTACACGGTCACGGGTGTCGGCATCAAGCCCAGCTCGGTCGCCCAGGCTATCGAGCTCTCCGAGGAGAAGTACTGTTCGGTCAAGGGGTGTCTCGGGCCACAGTGTGCGGTGACAACGAGTTTCGAAATCGTCGAGTTCGAGCCACAAATCGGTCCTAGCGACCGAGCGTAAGCAAAGGCAAGTCGCGTTCGGGCTTCTTCAGAATCATATACCTGGTGGGGTATTCGCTTGCGGATGTCAGAAGACTGTCGTCCGCGCCGCACGGCGCAGGAGAGAAGGCGTCATGAGCGGCTCAGCGAACACTCTGCAGGCCGGAGTCACGACAACTCGCACGAAGAGTCCGCACGTGGTCGTTGTGGGCGGGAGCTTCGCTGGCCTGACGAGCGCCTACACGCTCAAGCGCGAGTTGGGCGGCGATGTCGACGTCACCGTCGTTGCTCGCCAGAAGGAGTTCGTCTTCATCCCGTCGCTTATCTGGGTCGCTCCGGGCAAGCGCACCGGGAGACAAGTTGCCTTTGACCTGGCGCCGCGTTTGGCGGCGAAGGGCATCGAGTTCCTTGAGGCGCGGGCCGACTCAATCGACCCCATAGCCAAGACGGTCACCACCGATGCCGGCGTGCTGAGCTACGACTACCTTGTGCTGGCCACCGGCCCCAAGCTCGAATGGAGCGCGATCACAGGTCTCGGCCCGAAGGACGGCTTCACGCATTCCGTCTGCTCACTGCCTGATGCCGAGGAAGCGAACGAGGCGTGGCAGAGGTTCCTGCAGGATCCCGGACCGGTGGTTGTCGGGGCGGCGCAAGGAGCAAGCTGCTTCGGCGCGGCATACGAGGTGGTCCTCAACCTGGAGCACGCGTTGCGCAAAGCAGGGGTGCGCGACGAGTCGCCGGTCACGTTCATCACCTCAGAACCGTTCCTCGGCCACTTCGGACTTGATGGTCTCGGCAAGGGCGAAGAGATGCTCAAGAAGTTCTTCGCTCAGCGCAACATCAACTTCGTTGAGAACACAGGCATCGACCACGCGGAGTCGGATCGGATCGTCCTGTCAGACGGGCGAGTACTGCCATACAAGTACGCGATCATCATCCCGCCGTTCCTCGGCGTCGACGCGATTCGCAATTCGCCGGGACTGTGCAATGCCCGTGGCTTCATTCCGACCAACGACCGCTTCCAGCACGTCGACTTCCCTGAGATCTACTCGGCCGGCGTGGCTGTGGCTGTGGCGCCGCCGTCGCCAACCGAGGTCCCGACCGGCGTCCCTAAGACCGGCTACATGTCAGAGGTCATGGGGCATGTCGTGGGGCAGAACATCGCCGCTGCAATCACCGGGAAGCCTGCTCACGAGCAGAAGTTCGGCGACATGGCGGCGCTCTGCATCCTAGACGCCGGCGATTCCGGTGTGATCATGGTGACCGACAGGGTGTTCAAGCCGCGCAAGCGCGAATGGCTCATCCCTGGGCCTTGGGCTCATTGGGCAAAGCTCGCATTCGAGAGCTACTTCCTGTGGAAGATGCGGCACGGAGCCGTCTACATGCCATAGAACGATGTCCGCTAAGAAGAAAGGCGGCAGCTGTGGGGATGCTAAAGCGCGACGGTTTCGAGAAGGCGTACCGCGTCAAGCTCGGCACCTCCCCAGGGTGTTGGAAACTTGTTCGTTAACAGAACTCGGCGTCGAGCTGAGCGAGCCGCCAGGCTCAGAGCCCGGTCGTGCAAGAACGGCACGGGAACCTATAGAGTCGAACCGATTCGCTCGGCGACTCCACTCGCGCAGCCGGATCCTGTCGCGTAGACCACCAATACTGACTTCATGCCTGCTCCCATCTTTGTGGTGGGCTGCGCCACCTCTGGCCTGTACGTCGCGACGAAGCTGGCTGTGCCTCCTGTGGCGACAACACCGACAAGCGTCCCGCCAAATGCCAAGAATCTGCGCCGCGTCATCTCTTCCATCATTGCCTCCCGCTGTTCCAGATGCCCGTGAGGTAGACCTCGACGAGCTGTTGCACTACGTTTTCGACCGGCATGGTCGGGAGGTCTTCGCCCGATCCCAACAACTGCCGGGACATCACGAGCGTCGACGTGAGTGCGAAGAAGCCCTCGGCCATCACGCGTGCGTCGACGTCGGCGCGCAGATCGCCTGCGGCCTGGCGCTCGGCGAGGTACTCGGCAAGGCCGCCGAGATTCCGCTCTAGGCCGTCTCCCAACACCGCGGCCACCTCAGGGTTCGACGGCGCGTCGAGCGCAAGGCGCAGGGCGGTCGCCCCGAACTGGCCGGCCTGTGCGACTTCGATCCGCGCGAGCGTCTCGATTGTCGCCCGCGTGTCGGAAGGGTCGGGCAGCGACTCGACGGCGAAGCCCGCCATCTGGTTGGCCCACATCGCGCCGAGCCCCGCCAGCAGGCCCTGCTTGTTCTTGAAGTACCGGAAGATCGTGACCTCGTTGACGTTGGCCCTCTCGGCGATGGCGCGCGTGGTCGTTGCCTTGTAGCCGCGCTCGGCGAAAAGTGTTGCCGCGGCGGTCAGGATCTGCTCGGCGGTCGTCCGTTCTGCGGGGCTCATCCGGAATCTCCTCTTGACGTATGCAAGTGATTGCTTGCATACTGAAGCCAAGGGAAACGGATGTCAATACGCCCGCCACGCCAAGCCGTGTGGCTACAAGAATCGATGTGCTGTGAGGAGCTCGGTCATGAGAGCGAGGAAGTTGATGCAGGTTGCCGCGTGGATCTTGGGAGTGGTTTTAGCGCTGATGTTCGTGGGCTGGCTCGGTCTGCAGGTCCAGCCGGCGCCGTTCCCCGTCTACGCGGGGAAGTCCCTGGGACCGACGAAGACACTGCCGTTGCCGCAAGGCCTACCCAAGCCGGTCGAGCGCTTCTACAAGAAGATCTACGGCGGCCGTGTGCCGGTCATTGCAACCGCCGTGCTCACTGGTCGCGCCACCATCAGGCCGTTTGCGGGCATCCCGTTGCCTGCCCGCTACCGCTTCACGCACGTTGCGGGGAAGGACTACCGGCACTATATCGAGGCGTGCTGGTTCGGCATCCCGATTCTGAAGATCAACGAGCGCTTCATCGACGGCACGAGCCTCATGGAGATCCCCATCGTCGGTACGTCGAAGGGCCCCAAGATCGAGGAGGCCGCCAACCAAGGTATGTGGGCGGAGATATGGGATTTCCCCTCGGTGCTCGTCACCGACTCGCGCGTGCACTGGATGCCGGTGGACGACGACACCGCAATCCTCGAGGTCCCGTTCAAGGCGCAGGGCTACCAGCAGTTCGTCGTCCGCTTCGACCCCAAGACAGGACTGCAGACGTGGACCGAGACGATGCGCTGGCAGACCACCGAGAAGGTGCTGTGGATGACGCATTCTATGGACTATTGCAAGCTGGACGGCGTGCTGACCAACACGGTTGGCTCGGCGACGTGGACGAACGTGGGCAAGCCGTGGGCCGTCTTCACGCTGGAGGACTTGAGTCTGAACCTGGACGTGAGCGACTACCTGCGGGCGAAAGGAATCTAGCCGCCGACGACAAGCCCTTCGTGCAAGCTCCACTTGATGGTTCGGCAAGAGATATGACGCGAAGGCCCAGGGCGCGCTTCTGGGTCTCTCGTATCTTCGTCCCAGAGATCATGGAATTGACCTGAGTTCAGAGTCACTCGGTGTCGGCCACGCCACGGGCGGGTACATGTCACTTTGTTCTTCTAGGACGTAGTCCAATTCTGTGGGAGTTGCCGTGTCGGTGCCCGAGGGAGAGGTCGCCGGGCGAGTCGAACAGCTCCCGCACGCGCTTTGGTCAGGAGCCTTTCGGCTCGCCGCGGCGTTTGCCGTCAGTGCTCTGAGGGTGATCGCGTCTGACGCGTGTCGCTCATCGTTCTGAGGGCGCTGCGTCGGGACGGCGGAGTGGGCTGGGGGCAACATGTTTGACGACCACACGAATCTCGGCGGGAGTTTATGGGCATCCGCTCCCGTCAAACTGGACACGAGGGGGCATCGTGGCTGAAGGCAGCAAGCAATCCGTCGTTGGCAGCGGAACGTCTAACCGGGACTGGTGGCCGAACCAACTGAACCTGAAGGTCCTCCACCAGCGCTCTCCCCTGAGCAATCCGATGGGCGGGGAGTTCGACTACGCCGAGGAGTTCAAGACGCTGGACTTGGCGGCGGTCAAGCGCGACCTCGATGCGCTGATGACCGACTCACAGGAGTGGTGGCCGGCCGACTTCGGGAACTACGGCGGCCTCATGATCCGCATGGCGTGGCACAGCGCGGGCACCTACCGCGTGAGCGACGGCCGTGGTGGGGCCGGATCCGGCCAGCAGCGCTTCGCGCCGCTCAACAGCTGGCCGGACAACGCCAACCTGGATAAGGCGCGCCGCCTGCTCTGGCCGATCAAGCAGAAGTACGGTCGCAAGATTTCGTGGGCCGACCTAATGATTCTTGCTGGCAACTGCGCCCTTGAGCAGATGGGATTCAAGACCTTCGGCTTCGGTGGTGGACGCGAAGACGTATGGGAGCCGGAAGAATACGTCTTCTGGGGCTCTGAGAGCGAATGGCTCGGCGACAAGCGCTACTCCGGTGACCGCGAGCTCGAGAACCCTCTGGCTGCCGTGCAGATGGGTCTGATCTACGTCAACCCGCAAGGGCCGAACGGCAACCCGGATCCGGTGGGATCGGGCCATGACGTACGAGAGACCTTCGCACGCATGGCCATGAACGACGAGGAGACCGTCGCGCTCATCGCGGGCGGGCACAGCTTCGGCAAGTGCCATGGTGCGGGCGATGCGGCGCTCGTGGGTCCGGAACCCGAGGCTGCCCCGATAGAGGAGCAGGGACTCGGCTGGAAGAGCGGCTTTGGGAGTGGTACGGATGGCGACGCGATCACCAGCGGCCTCGAGGGAGCTTGGAAGGCGAACCCGACCACGTGGGACATGGGGTATCTGAACACGCTGCTCAAGCACGAGTGGGAGCTGGTCAAGAGCCCAGCGGGTGCATACCAATGGATGGCCAAGGACGTGGCCGAAGAGGACATGGTAATCGACGCATTCGATTCGTCTAAGAAGCACCGCCCCATGATGACCACCGCGGACCTCTCCCTGCGATTCGACCCGATCTACGAGCCCATCGCGCGACGCTATCAGGAGAGCCCCGACGAGTTCGCGGAGGCGTTTGCGCGGGCGTGGTTCAAGCTGACTCACCGTGACATGGGCCCACGCTCGCGCTACCTCGGTCCGGAGGTCCCTGTAGAGGAACTCATCTGGCAAGACCCGGTGCCCAGGGTGGACCACCAACTGATAGACGCGCATGACATCGCGGACCTCAAGGACAAGATCCTCGCATCGGGCGTGTCTGTCTCCCAGCTGGTCTCGACTGCGTGGGCGTCGGCGTCCACGTTCCGCGGCTCGGACAAGCGGGGCGGTGCAAACGGAGCGCGCGTACGCCTTGCGCCGCAGAAGGACTGGGAGGTCAACCAGCCGGCTCAACTCAAGACGGTGCTCGAAACCCTCGGGGGCATTCGGGAGGAGTTCAACCGCGAGCAGTCGAACGGAAAGGGGGTGTCACTTGCTGACCTGATCGTCTTGGGCGGGTGCGCAGGCGTCGAGCAAGCTGCGAGGAATGCCGACCATCCGGTGACGGTCCCGTTCATGCCGGGACGCATGGACGCGTCGCAGGAGCAGACCGATGCGAAGTCGTTCGCAGTCCTCGAACCGGCTGCAGACGGTTTCCGCAACTACCTCAAGACTACGTGCGCCGTATCGGCGGAGGAGCTGCTCATCGATCGCGCGCAACTGCTGACGCTGACCGCTCCTGAGATGACTGTTCTTGTCGGCGGCATGCGCGTCCTGAATGCCAACTTCGGGCAGTCACCCCTGGGCGTCTTCACAGAGCGGCCGGAGACACTCACCAACGACTTCTTCGTGAACCTTCTCGACATGGGTACGACGTGGAAGGCGATCTCAGAAGACAGAGACGCGTTCGAGGGTCGTGATCGCGCAACCGGCGAGCCCAGGTGGACTGGCTCCCGTGTCGATCTCATCTTCGGTTCCAACTCCCAACTCCGAGCGCTGGCCGAAGTCTATGGAAGCGAGGACTCGGGGGAGAAGTTCCTGCACGATTTCGTGGCGGCATGGGATAAGGTCATGAGCCTCGATCGCTTCGACATCACCTGACCGCAACTCCACGCAGATTCCACGCCACGCAAGTGGAGCGCGTCGAGGAAGGGTTGCACGACGTTCGACGCGGGCGATGATTGCGTATCGCGTAATCACGGTGGGTGTCGCTCGACGCTCTCGGACCGCCTCGCGGAGCGTCGGGCTAGGAGGTGGTTGATGTGACCACTTCAAGTAGGCTCGGTTCGAGACGATTCGGGTTCTGGTTGGCTCGACCAATCCTGTGGGCGACGCTCATCGTCTCAATCGTCATCCTATCCTCGCTCGACATCGCATTCGCGGCCGACACCCCAGTAGCCACGGTGCCTGTCGGCACCGGCCCGGCCGTAGTTGCGGTCGATCCCCTATCGCACCACGCCTTCATCGGCAACTACTACGTCGATAGCGTGTCCGTCATCGATGGCGTGGCGCGAAGTTCGGTCGCCACGATCGCGATGCCGACTGGCGGGGCAATCGCCGTGCCAGTCGCCGCTGTCGTCGACGTGCTGATTGGCAAGGCGTACGTCGGGAACTTCTGGTCGAACTACGTGTCCGTCGTCGACGGCGGACCCTCGGTGTCGTGGCGACGATCTCGCTGCCGGCATCGCACGCGAGCGGTGCCCGAGCGCTCGCGGCAGACCCATCCGGGGTCACCTCGAAGGTGTATGCGGCCATACTCGGCAAGGACATCGTGAGCGTGATCGACGGTTCGACCGACACGTCACCAAGAACATTCCTGTCGGCAACTCGCCGAGGGCCATCGCTGTCTTCGCTAGCGGTTCGCACAGGCGCGTGTACGTGGCGAACCGGTATGATTGCCCACCATAAAGCCGCAGGTAGAGGTCCGTATTTCGGGAAACCGAGACCGGCCCTCCTCTTCGGCGCGACACTTGCTTCCGAGTGTGTCGTCCTCGCTGTCCGTGCCGGCGCGCCGAGGAGCGAAGCGACCCGCCCCTGTAGGAGCGCCCATGAAGTACCACTCCAAGCCCCTCGGCGCTGACATCGCCGGCAAAGAGGACTCGATCCGGCTTGCTGCCAACCCCGCCGCCAGCGAGATGCTGGCGCACCTCGAAGCGTGTGGGGTCGAGACGATCGTCGACCGGCTCGAGGCGCAGCAGCCGCAGTGCGGCTTCGGCCTGCGCGGCCTGTGCTGCCGGATGTGCCAGTGGGGACCGTGCCGCATCTCGGCGAAGAGCCCGCGTGGCGTGTGCGGGCGGACGATGGAGCTCGTGGTCATCGCGAACCTGCTCCGGGCCGTGGCGGCGGGTGCCTCGGCGCAGACGATGCACGCTCGCGAGATGATCCTCACGCTCGCCGCGACAGCGCGCGGTGACGTGACCCTGTCCCTGAAGGGCAAGAAGCGGCTTCGAGAGGTCGCCGCCTCGCTCAACGTCGGCTACCCGTGGTCGCCGGTCGAGGAGATGGCCGAGGGCGTCGCCGGCATCATGCTCGAGGACTTGAGCCGCATGACCGACGGCCCGATGAACACGATGCAGTTCGCGCCTCGCGAGCTCCGAAAGACGTGGGAGCGGCTGGGCGTCATGCCCCGCTCGGCGGCGTACGAGATCGTCGAAGCGATGCACATGACTACGATGGGCGGCTGTTCGGACTGGGAGACGCTGTTTCGCCAGGTCGTGCGCACGAGCCTGGCGCACGCGTACTCGGCGCTGGTGCCGTCTTCCGTGATCTCTGACATCCTCTTCGGCATCCCCGAACCCAAGACCGCCGAGGTCAACTACGGCATCCTCAAACCCGACCACGTCAACATCCTCGTCCACGGCCACTCGGCAATCATGCTCGAGAAGGTGCTGGAGAAGATCGCTTCCGAGGAGATCCAGCAGCTCGCGCGCGAGAAGGGTGCGGCCGGCATCGTCGTCGGCGGCATGTGCTGCACCGGGCACGAGTCGCTTGCTCGCTACGGCGTCCCAACGGTGACCGGCGCGATGGGGCAGGAGCTTGTCATCGGCACCGGCGCGATCGACGCGGTCGTCGTCGACATGCAGTGCGTCGTTCCCGGCATGCAGGCGGTCGCCGAGTGCTTCGGCACCGAAATCATCACGACGTGCAGCTCCAATCGCATCCCCGGCGCGACACACATCCCCTTCGACGCCGAGCACCCCGAGACGCTCGACGAGGACGCGATGCGCGTCGCTCGCGTGGCGGTCGAGGCGTTCGCAAGCCGGGACCGCAGCCACATCCACATCCCGCAGTACACGACGACCGTCACTACGGGCTTCAGCCGAGAGGCCATCATCAAGGCGTTCGGCGGTGCTCGGCAGTTCGTGGCCGCGCTGCGCGACGGTCGAATCCGCGGCGTCGTGGCGATGGTGGGCTGCAGCACCCCGAAGCTCGGCTTCGAGACCGGCCACGTCAGTATCGCTCGCGAACTCGCCCGCCAAGGCGTGCTCGTGCTCACGTCCGGCTGTTCGGGGCACGCGCTGCTCAACGCCGGGCTCTGTTCGGCCGACGCCACCGCCGGCTGCGCAGAGGGGCTGCGGGAAGCGTGCGAGGCAGCCGACATCCCGCCGGCGCTTGCGGTGGGGAGCTGCTCGGACAACGCGCGGATCATCCAGCTGTTCGCGACGCTGGCCGGCGAAGCCGAACTCGACATCGCCGAGATGCCCTTCGCGCTCTCGGGCCCCGAACTCGCCAACGAGAAGACGATGGGGCAGACGATGGCCGTCATCGCGCACGGCGTCACCGCCATCGTCGGCCTGACGCCTCAGCTTCCGATCCCCGCGCGTGGTCCGACGCCGGAAGGCGCCGACGCTGGTTCGCAGCCCAACCGCAACTCGATGGTCGACTTCTTCTGCGACGAGGGCCTGCCCGCCATGCTCGGCGCGAGGCTGCTGATCGAGCCCGATCCCGAGAAGGCGGCGCGTGCGATCGTCGCCGAGATCGATTGCAAGCGGGAAGCGCTGGGCTGGCAAAGCGTCAACGACGATGCAGCCGTGCAGCTGTCGCTGGCGAACACCACTGACAGCGGACTCTGAGCGGCGAGCATGCAAGGACACGGGACCCTTGAGGCGATTCTGAGGCGCGACAAATCAAACCCCTGAAGATCTTCTTCTCGGCTGAGCAGGAGTCGCGTCCCAGCCTACTTGGCCGCCTCAACGTGAGCGCCGAGCTTGTTCTCAATGAACTCGAGGTGGCGCTTCTCCTCGGCGTGGAAACGCTCGAGCGTCAACTGAAGCGCTGAGTCGCCGGCGTCCCATGTCACGGCTTCGGCGTAGCGGCTGTTGTGGTACTTCTCGGCGGTTCGCATGGCGTGAAGCGCGCCGTTCTCGCCGCCCATGCTGCGAAACGCGGTAATCCAGTCGACGATGTGGCCCATCGCGTCGACTCTGGCGTCGAGGACCTGGCCGCTGAGACGCAGGACGGCTGCGGAAATCTCAGTGACGTGGTGCTCGTGCTCGTCCCGGAACTCCACGAACTGCGCCTTCACGTCGTCGTTATCGACGTGCTTGAGGGCCTCGTCGTAGACGCTGGTGGCGTCGCGATCGAGCTGGGCCAGCGAGGTAAGCTTCTTGATCAGGTCTTCAGTCATGGTGATGCGCCTCCTGTGGGCTCGGGCACGTGCTGAAGAAGTGCTTGCCCTCATTCGCAGCGCGACAAACGCTCGCTTTGGCATCGCGGCCTGAATCCGCGGGCTCCCTCCCGCCGCCCGGAATGGACACGTCGCAGGCGTTCGCGCAAACTTGGGCGCACGGGTCAAGGGAGGCCCGAGTTCGTGGCTCGTCCAGCGTGCGTTCCGGAGGGTGTGTAACCGTCGGGAGCGCAGGGGGGTCGAACCGCACGGTAGTTTGCCCTCACGGGCAGGAAAGCGAGTTAGGCATGGCTGAAGGTACCGTCAAGTGGTTCAACCCGGACAAAGGCTACGGCTTCATCTCTCGCGAGGACGGCGACGATCTGTTCGTCCACTTCTCCGAGATCCAGGGCGATGGCTTCAAGACCCTCGATGAGGGCCAGGCTGTCACGTTCGACATCACGACCGGCCAGAACGGCAAGCTGCAGGCGTCTAACGTCAACAGGGTCTAGCGCCAAACACGACATCGCTTTGCCAGGAAGGGGCGGTCCCAGTCGGGGCCGCCCTTCCTCGTTCGCTTCACGTCATTGGGTCGCGTCATGCATCGGGCGGTGCACGCCTCGTCGTCTTCTTGGCCGAGAGGTGCGACTTGGCCTCGAGGCGGCGCTGGACGGCCGCGCGTGACGGCTTGGTCTTGACGCGCTTCGGCCGCACTCGCTGCGCGTCGACCAGCTTCTCGCGTAGCCGGCGCACGGCGTCATGCTTGTTGCGCAGCTGGCTGCGCTCGCGGCGTGCAACGACCCTGAATCCGCTGGGCCCATGCACGAGCCTGACCGCCGAATCGGTCGTGTTGACGGACTGACCGCCGGGACCAGTCGCACGAAAGACCTGCACGTCGCACTCGGCGAGCAGGGCTTCATCACTCTCGGGGATCCGATAATCCGGTGGCAGCGTGTTCATCCTTCGATCGAGATTGCTTCCACTGGGCATGCGTCCAGCGCTTCGCGGACGCAGCCGTAGAGATCGGGACCCGGTGCGGCGTTGATGACGTGCGCGAGGTTGTCGTCTTCAAGGTGAAATACCTCGGGGCACAGGTCCTCGCATAGGCCGCAATCGATGCAGAGATCTTCGTCTACGCGCGGCTTCATGGTTCTCCCTTCGGGACGGTGGTGGGCGGCACAAAGCGCCACCGCTCTGGAGCATACCCGCTCGCGCCGGCACGGGAACCCCGGGGAGTAAGTTCACGCGAGCTCGAGCGCCGGCGGTCCGGAGGACCTCGCCCACTTCGCTTGAGGGTTCGGGCGGGTAGAATCCCCACAGGCGCCGACGTCCCCGTCGGCTGGTTCTCGGCGGATGCGAGGAGGTGTGGGATGGGCGACATCGTCGTCGGCACGTGCTCCTGGACCGACAAGACGATGATCGAGCGCTGGTATCCACGCGGGGTCTCCTCGGCGGAGGCGCGGCTGCGCTACTACGCGGCGCGCTACGACACGGTCGAAGTCGACTCGACGTTCTACGGCCTGCCGCGCGAGGATTACGCCCGCCACTGGGCCGAGCGAACCCCTGAGAGCTTCACGTTTCATGTCAAAGCCTACGGTCTCATGACCGGCCATGAAGTCGACGAGCGTTCGCTGACGCCAGAGCTCCGCGACTTCGGTTACGAGCTCACGCACTCGGGCCGCGTCCGCCGTCCGGACCAACGCATGGTCGAGCGCAGCTTCGAGCTGTTCGTCGACGCGCTGCGCCCGCTTGTGGACGCGGGCAAGATGGGCGGCGTGCTCCTGCAGTATCCCGGGTACTTCACTGCCAACGACAGCGAGCACGCTCGGCGCAATCTCGAACAGATCGATCGCGCGGCGGCGATTCTCGATCCACTGCCCGTCTTCGTCGAGTTCCGCCACGCGAGCTGGGTCACCGGCGCTCAGCTTACCCGCACGATGCGTTTCCTGAGCGACCGCAGTCTCACCTACGTCGCCGTTGACGCCCCGCAGATTCCGGGTGGGAATGTGATGCCACCGGTCACCGCGGCGACGTCACCGCTGGGCTACGTGCGGTTCCACGGCCGCAACGCTGCCATGTGGAACGCGCGCACCGCGAGCGCCGCCGACCGCTTCGACTACCTCTACGAGCCGGCCCAGCTGGCCGAGTGGCTCGATCCAATCGAGAACCTCGCCCACGAGACCGAGCACACATACGTGATGTTCAACAACTGCAGGTACGACTACGCGCCCAGGAATGCGCGTGAGATGGCCGAGATCCTCGGCGACCTTGTCGCGCCTCGCGAAGGCGGAGTTGCGACCGGTGAGCCTGTGACGGTCGACCAAGCCGTCGGCGAGGATCGACCCCCAGCTGGTGATACGCTGTTCTGAGCTCGCGTGTCGCACCACAGCAGCCGAGGAGACCGTGTGATCACCATGTACCTGCCGACAGTGGATCATCCGCTGTGGCCGTGCCTCGTGTTGCTCCTCATCTTCATCCCTGTCTCGGTGTGGCACGAGCTCCACTGGCGCCGCACGCTTGCCGAGTACGCGGCGGCGCGGCGAGCAGCGGGTGCCGATGACTTCCCGTGGCCGTCCTCGGAGTTGCGCTGGACGCTCAGCCTTCAGCCGTGGCTCGTGTTGTTCGCGACCGCTTTGCTGGGGGCGATGGTCGCGCTCGGCGGTGCTGCGCTACTCGTTTGGCCGCGCAGGTTGCCGTACTTCGATGAGGTCATCAACTTCTACGATCGGCCGTACCTCACCGCCGGGCTCATCGCAGGCGCCGCGACCGTCATCGGAGGATGCGCGCTCGCGATCGATCTCGCGCGCTCGCCGTGGAAGGGAGTCGCATCAAGCATCCGTCGCGCGGTGCACGCAACGGCAATCAGGCGCGACAAGTTCTTCTCGGCGGCGCTGAGGGTGGATCCGGGGGTGGTGACCACGACGCGAACGGGCGACGGCACCGGCGCCGATGGCCACGCCACCCGAGTCGCCGAGCAGTGACGCGCGGCCACTCTGTCCTGCGGAAACAGAGCTCGCCAGTGACCTCCACCGAGCGGAGGAGCGTTGCTATGGACAACTGTGCGCGTGGTCGGTAGAATCCCGTTCGCTGCCTGCATTGCAGACTGCGATGTGGGGGTGTAGCTCAGTTGGTTAGAGCGCTGGCCTGTCAAGCCAGAGGTCGCGGGTTCGAGCCCCGTCACTCCCGCCACAAGAACTCACGTGGTCAAAGGCCGAGAAGCCCTTGGCCTCTTTTGTTTTTCTCGTGCAGGCGTCACGGAGGATTTCTGTGACCCGCCTGTGAGTGTTCTTAGATTCAGCTCCGGGGCATGTCATGTGCTTGGACTCTACGGAACCGAGTTGCGGGGTCGGCCCGCCCCTCGCCAAGTAGTCCCGGAGGTGTGTGACTTGAGGAAGTTGAGAATCGGCGCCGTCCTGGCGCTGGCTGCACTCAGCGCTTCAGCTGCGTTCGCGACGAATGCGTACGCTTTCCCCACCCAGACGTCGCAATGCCGCGTCTGTCACAGCGGACCTAATGTCCCGGTGACGGCCACGCTCGCATCGATGGCTGGCGCGACCGCGACGTACAACGTCAGTGCCCCTGGCGCGTTCGCGATCGCGGTGTTCGACGGCAATACGAAGCTAGCCGTGATCAACGCGGCCGCCGGCCAGTTCTCGGTGACCGCCGGTAAGACGTACACGGTCTTTGCCGTGACCGGCCCCACCACCGGCAACGGCTTGGGCTCCACAAGCGTCAGCCCCGTCGTTGTCGCATCTCCTGTGGATACGACCGCACCCGTAACGACGTCGAACTCCGTCGCGGCGTACGTCTCGAATGCCGTCATTGCGCTGACTGCTACTGACGCCGGCTCGGGCGTCGCGCACACGTACTACCGCCTCGACGGCGGCGCGCAGGCCGAGGGTAAGGCGATCGCCGTCAGCACGCTCGGCAACCATTCGATCGAGTTCTGGTCGGTCGATGTGGCGGGCAACGTCGAGGCCCACAAGACCGCGAGCTTCACCATCACGGCCCCGGTGCCTCCCGCCGATACGATTGCGCCGGTGACGACGTCTAACGCGGTGGCGAGCTATGTCGGAACCGCCGCCATCACGCTGACGGCAACCGATGCCGGTTCCGGTGTCGCGCACACGTTCTACGCGCTCGACGGCGGAGCACAGGCCGAGGGCACGTCCCTGACCGCCAACACCGTCGGAGTGCACAACGTCGTCTTCTTCTCGGTCGACGTCGCGGGCAACACAGAGGTCTCTCAGACGGCCACGTTCGAAATCACGGCCCCGCAGCCGCCTATCGTGCCGGTCCCGCCCGTAACGCCGCCAGTTGTCGGAGACAGCCACCACGATGGCGGAGACTCGGGACGGTATTGGGGTCGCCACCACCACCACGACGGCTACGCCTATGACGAGTTCGTCGCCCACATCCCGGAGTTCATCGAGGACTAGGACCGACTCACTTTCGCAGCCCAGAAGGACGCCCGCCCGGGCGTCCTTCTTTGCATCCCGGTTGAGTCGCGTGAACCCATACTGCGCCGAGGCGGCTTGGCATCGACCCTCGGCTGATGCACGATGCGAGCATGAAGACACCGGACGGACCCGAGATCGTGAGCGCGGCAAACCGCGATGTATGGCGCGCCTGGCTCTCTGCGCACCACGGTTCCGAACGCGGCGTGTGGCTCGTCATGCAAAAGAAGGGGAGCGCCGAGCCGGGCGTCTCCTACGAGGAGGCGGTCGAGGAGGCGCTGAGTTTCGGCTGGATCGACTCGCGGGCTCACCGCAGGGACGACGCGAGCTATCTTCAGTTGTTCTCGCCCCGCAGACCGAAGAGCACTTGGGCGGCGACCAACAAGGCGCGCGTCGACAAGCTCATCGCCGAGGGTCGAATGACGCCTGCGGGACTTGCCCTCGTCGATGCCGCCAAGGCCGACGGCTCGTGGGATGCGCTCGAGGCGGTTGAGAAGGCCGGGCGCAACGAACGCGCGGCCCACTGGAAGCCGCCAGCTCCTCACGAGGAGGCGAGCTCATGACGAAGCTCATCATCGACGCCGACGCCTGCCCGGTGACGCCCGAGGCCATCTCGATCGCGCGCAGCCATGGCCTGCGTGTGCTGCTCGTCGCGAACCACAACCAGAGCTTCGCGCGCTACGAGGGCAGGGCCGGGGTCGACACGGTCAGCGTGAGCACCGGCGCGGACTCGGCCGACTTCGAGATCATCGAGCGTCTCGAGCCCGGCGACGTCGTCGTGACGCAGGATATCGGCCTTGCGGCGATGGTCCTCGGCCGCGGTGCGGCAGCGTTGAGCCCGCGCGGACGCATCTTCTACCTCACGACGATCGACGCCGAACTCGCGGTCCGTCACGCCGAGAAGAAGCTGCGCCGCGCAGGGGGACGCCATGGCGGGCCGTCGAAGTTCGACGACGAGGACCGGGAGCACTTCTGCGACCAACTGGAGCGCGTATTGCGGGACAGCCACGCCTGATTTGCGGGCGATCGCTTCGTGACGGCTGGCCTACATCGGCGTTCTCGGCTGGATTTCCCCCCGCTCACCTCCGTATACTTCGCGTCGTGGGTTCCCACGCTTCATTTACTCGGAGGTCTTCATGAACCGTATCTCCCGTCTGCGCGCTGCTCTCGCGCTGGCCCTGGCCACTGTTCTCGTTCTCGGAACGGTCCCGCTGTACGGCGCGACGGTCGCTTCAGTGCACGTCGATCCCGTCCCCAGCCACGCCGTGATCGGAGTTCGCGATCTGAGCGGGCTGAGCGACGCCGATGCCCGTGCGGCCATCACAACCGGTTGCGTCGTGCCCGTGCTCAGGACCCCGGTGGTCATAGCTAACCGCCACGTCTTCAAGTTCGCAGCGGCAGGCGTTGTCACGGTCAACGTGGATGCCACGCTTCAGAAGGCGTACAGCGTCGTCGACACGGTCACACCGTTTGCCCTCACGCCCGTGTACACCGTGAACTGGCCGAAGATCTCGGCGTGGTCCGCAAAGATCGCCAAGACCGTCAACAGCAAGCCTGCGAACGCTCGCCGCATCGTCAAGAAGGGCAAACTCGTCCTTCTCGCCGAGAAGTACGGGCTCACAGTGAACAAGACGACCACCTCGCTTCGCATCCGCGCGCTGCTCTACTCCGAACTCGCGTCGAGCGGGCTCGTCGCCAAGCCGATCTACGCCTCGATCACCTCGAAGAAGGCGAAGATCACCCGCGCGAACATCGGCAAGGCGATCCTTATTCGCCTTTCCAAGTTCACGATCACCCTCTACAAGGGCGGCAAGGTCGAGAAACAGTACAAGTGCGCCGTGGGCATGCCCGCTTACCCGACTCCCACGGGCAAGTTCAAGGTGACGGGCAAGGTCAGGAACCCTGTATGGCACAATCCCGGCAGCGGGTGGGCCAGGAACATGCCAGCAAGCATCGCCGGCGGCCGGAACAACCCGCTGGGCACTCGCGCGATATACACGAGCGCGCCGGGCATTCGCATGCACGGCGTTCCTTCCAGTGAGAATTGGTCGATCGGGCACCGCGCGAGTCATGGCTGCTTGCGCATGCACCGCAAGGACGTCGAGAACTTCTACCCGCGCGTGCCGGTGGGGATTCCGGTCTGGATCATCAGGTAGCGCACCTCGAACTCACGCAGCGAGAGCGGCCGCCCCCATCGGGAGCGGCCGCTTGTTTGTTCGTGGAGTACTCGCGACTACTTCACGTACACGTACTTGTACGACTTCGTCTTGGTGGCCAGATGCCATCTGTCGGCGGGTGCGTAGGCGTAGAAACGGTACTTGCCGGCACCGAGGCTGAACTTGGCGCGATAGCGCGTCGATCCGTGATACGTGTAGTTCGGCGCCCACACGTTCCTGTACCAGACGTAGTGGCCTTTCGAGTTCCTGCGGTACAGCATGATCTTCACGGACTTCACTCCGGCGGCGTGCTTCGGCGAGAGACTTCCGTACACGGTGTGTGATGAACCGTGAGTCCATGTGCTCGTGGCAACGGGCGTCCCGAGCTTGACGCCGTGCTTCTTGAAGACGACGCGGAACGGTGACAGAGAGCTTGTCTGGATCATGACCGTGTGCTTCAGCGTGTTCCAAGCGATCGGTGCGAGGATCTCGGTCCCGCCACCGTGCTTGTAGTGGACGACGCGCAGATAGGGGACGTCTGAATCCGGAACCGCCGGGTCATACGGTAGGTTGAGCGTCCAGATGCCAGCGGTATCGGTACCGGTTGTCGTGACATTGAGTACTGCGTTGGATAGCCCGATATACCCGGTGGGCAGCGGCGGTGCCCCCTGCGGTACCGAGCCCGCTGCTGCGCTCAAGTTCACGCCGCCTGTGCCGCCGTCGGCCAGACCAGAGTCTCCGATCACGCCAGCGAACGCTCCTGAGAAGGTGCCGGCCGAGCTGAACGACACCGGAGCTGGCACGAGAACGCTCGCGTACTTGTGCTCGCCAGCGCCAAGTGCGAAGTTCCACGTCCCGCCGCCGCGGCCGAAGTAGTCGTTGTACTCCAGGCGGTAGTTGCCGGTAGGCAGGACCTTCCACATCTTCTGGAACAGGCCGCCGGTCGTATAGCCCGAGTCTATCTCGAACCACTGCCCGCCATAGCTGTACCAGACGTCACACCACACTGCGCCTGTCGGATAGCTTGGCCCATCGGCGTGCAGCGCGACGTACCCGCCTGGCGTGATCGTCTCATCGATATTCGCCGTGTCGGCCCCGATGGTCACCGCGACAGGCGTGTGATCCACCACGCCGCCGATAGGAGTCGCCGAGGAGTTCAGGGAGTCGACGAGCGGTTGCGCCTTGTAGGTGCGCCGGTAGTAGTCGCGGTATTGGATGGGGAGGGCCATCCCTGGGTTGTAGTCCGGGACGATGTTGACCTTGTAGTTCGAGCTGGTCGGCAGACCGCCGATCGTGTAGTTGCCGTCTATGTCGGTGCGAGTCCACCAGCTGTCTGCCCCGACCCACGCGATTGCTCCGAGACTGGGGTCGAACGCCCGACGCGTGGCGTAGACGGTGCAGCCGGGAACGGTGTTGCCGTGACCGTCGTGGATGGTGCCGGAGACGCTTCCCCCGACGACAAGCGCCGGGTCCACGGTTGTCGTGCCAGTCACCGTGAAGGTCTTGGCGACATGCATATAGGGAACGTCCGGAGGCGACGCCTGGTCGCTGATCTCGAGCTTGATCTGGTTGCCTGCCAGGCCGGTGTCGGACGGAAGCCTGATCATGTACAGGCTGTTGGCGGCGCCGTTGGAAGGAACCCTCTTCAGCTGGTTCAAAGATGTCGATGACGGGTCGATCAGGTACGCGGTGATCCATGCGGCGACGTTCGAGCCGGGAGCCCCAGCCTCGGAGACATGACCCTTCACAACGTAGGAACCGGCAGCGGGAACCATCTGCACGAACTCGGTGTGTGCCGATGCGCTCGCGGTGAGTGTGACGGTCCCGTCGACGCTCGCATCGGTGTAGGACGTCGAATCGCCTTGCACCACGACGTGGTAGTCACCAGCGGGCAGGTACACGCTGCCGACGCCGTTGTCGCCGGTCGAGAAGGTGTACGTGTGCAGGCCCGGGTCCGCATCGGATGCCGCGGAGACATACATGCCTGGGAGCCAATACGAGTTGCCGGAGTACGTCTCGATTGCGTTGATCGAGAGCGCCTGTCCGAGGTCGAACTCGGTGACCGGGCGGTCAACCGTCCCGCCTTCGGTGACGGTGAATACGTCCGCCGGAGACAAAGTGGCCGGGTCTCCTTGCCAGTTCCAGCTCCTGGGGACCGCATGTGCCGGAAGCTCGCGGTTCTTACCCGACAGCGTCAGCGACCATTCTCCTGGAGGCGCATCGTTGATCGCATATCGCCCATCGGATCCAGTGGTGCTCCAGCGACTGTAGAGAATCCCGCCCGAAGTGATGTCAGCAGCCACTTGCGAGCCTTCGATGGGCGTGATGCCGTCCATCGCTCGGCCGCGAACGATGCCGTTGGATGCAAGCATGACGTCAGTGCCGCTGCTGACCATCGTTCCGCCGATGATGTGACGCCGGGTGTTGGTCGGACCGGCCCATTCGCCGTGCCACGGCATGGCCTCGGCATAGGCGGCGACGTGCTTCCGGTTGTTGGGATCGTTGACGTACATGTCGTACGTGCCTTGAATCACGTCCGTGATCACGTAGCGGCCGGTCGCATCGGTTGTGGCTTCTTGCGAGAAGCCCATGTAGCCCCACTCCGAGGCGACCGAAGTCTCGCCGCTCACCTGCACCAGGACGTTGGGGATTCCCTCACCCAGACTGTCCGTGATGTAGCCGGTGATGGTGGCCGGCTGCGAAGGCCCGGTCGCCTGGGCAGCGACCGCAAGGCCGAAGACGCCAACGAGCAACGCGACCATGAAGCCGACGAGCCGAACGGGCGAACGTCGCATGAGATTACTGCGGCTCACCATGCACCCCTTCCCTTCATGTGCGGCCCGGCGGACCGCTCTCGCCGGGGCGTCCCCACGCCTGGAGCGAGTTGGTCTCCACAATATACGCCCGTGCGCGCCCTGCGCCTACGGCGTTGGCGCCTTGACCGCGGAGAGTGTGGGCACGAGCCGGTCTCCCGCAGCCACGAACGTGAGGACACCCGTCATCGTTCCGCCGCCGTAGACCACGCCTTCATTCTTGGGATCCATACTCAGCAGCAGCGTCTTGTTGCGCAGCCCGTCGGCCCGCGGAGCAGTGCCAAGACCCGTCGCCGAGACGATCGTGACCGCGACGGTGAGTCCTCGCGCATCGCTTGGTCCGTAGCCCCACGGGCGGAAGCGGACAGTGTAGGCCGAGCCGCTCGGCAGCTTGCCCAGCAACAAGCCGGCGATGACGTTGGGCGGAGAGTCGCGCAGCGGGTGCAGAGGCGCGCCGTCAGCTGCAGGCCTGGTCGAGGCGATGGGCGCGAGCCTCGAGGGCATCGGCTGAGGCTGGCGCGCGACAGCACCGGCCGTCGACGTAGTGCTCGCCGAGGAGGCCGCGGGACTGCGCACGTTCGCGCGGTTGAGCAGCAGCTGTCCCCCGACGAGGGCCGCCGCCGCGACGATCGCCCCCGCTGCAATGAGCATCCACCTGCGACGCATTCGTCCTCCTCGGACCGGTCCTAGGGTGCCGACATCTGGGCTGAGCGCGCCAGCACGGCGGCACGCTGCTGCGCTTCTGCGGCTTTGCTGGTCTCGCCTGCGGTTGCGTACGTGGTCGCGAGACCCGACCACGCCTGAGCATCGTTCGGAGCATACTTCACGGCCGTCTCGAACGCTTCGATCGCGGCGTCGATCTCTCCGAGCGCGGCCAGGACCGTGCCCTTCGCCGCCCACCGGTAGCCATTCTGCGGGTCGAGCGAGATCGCGCGCTGGACGAGCGGGAGCGCACGCGCCACCTGGGCCGTGTCGTGTCCGCGCAGACCGGCAGCGATGTAGACGTCGGCTGTCTGGGCGGCAGCCACCGGGTCGAGCGGCAGCCGGCGTTCGGTCGACTCCATCGCGGCCCTCGCGTCGGCAAAGAGGATGCTGTCGCCTCCCGCGGCCAGGGTCTGCGTGGCTGCGCGCCCAAGCGCCCACGGCAGCGCGGGCTCCCACGGCGCGAGCCGAACCGCGTCCACGAACTGCGCGCGGGGTTCGGCCCACGGTCGCCCTGCCGAGACCAGTGCATAGCCGCGGGCCACGTCGCGGTCGGCGACCACGAGTCCGCCGGCGAGGAGCGCCGCACCCGCAAGCAGTGCCGCGACCGCGGCGGCGAGGGCGCGCGCGGGCGTCAGCCGCGAGGCGACGCCGGCCCACGCGGGCTCGCTATCGCGCGCGCTGCCACACGTGAGAGCCAGAGCGAGCATGACCGCAAGCAGCGGCGCGGTATCGAGGGTCGCGAAGTGGAACTGCAGTGCGGCCGTGCCTCCCGCGACGGACGCTGCGAGCGCGGGGCCGGCGAGCCGCTCGCTGTCTTCGCGACTATCGCGCGCCTGCAGAAGCCGCCACGACGCGAGTAGCGCTTCGCCAATGAGCCACACCAGCGCGACGAGTGCGAACACTCCCGCGGAGACGGCCGCCGATGCGAAGAGGTTGTGCGGATCGTCGAGCTCCTGGATGCCGGTTTCGCCTGCCTGCATCGCGGCGGTTCGTCTCGGCGGGAAGGCGTACCGGAAAGAGGCGGGGCCGAAGCCGAGAAGCGGGCGCTCGGCGACGAGGCGGGTTGATGCGGTCCACACCTCGGTGCGCCAGCCCGGCGTGCCTGACGATGGGTCGAGCAGCGCGCCCAGGCGACCGGATGCCGATGGTACGAGCAGTGCCGTGAGCGCGAGGGCGGCGGCAAGCGCGCCCAGCGCGATGACGCCTGCCCGAAGCCGGGTGCGTGCGTCCCAGCTGCGGCCTTCCAGCAGCAGCCATGCGAGCGCGCCACACGCGGCGCCGACCCAGGCGCCGCGTGAAAGCGACCACGCGAGCGTGGTCGCGCCGCCTGCGAGTGCGGCCCACGCGACCGCACGCCACGCGCCCGTCTCGGCGCGCGCCCGGGCGAGCACGAGGGGCAGCGCCAAGCACAGGAATACACCGAGGTTCGAGCCGTTGCCCAGCGTGGACTGCACGCGCCTCACCACGAGCTGCCGGGCCCACGTGACGGGGTCGGCGCCAGCGAACTGCACCGCCGCGTATGCCGCGATGAGCGCCACGGTGACCACCGCTGCGCGCCCAAGCGTCGTCCAGATGCGGTCGAAGTCCGGGACCGCGTACGCGCCGAATCCCACGACCGCCGAGACGAGAAGCAGCAGCAGGCCCTGGTACTCGGGGTAGTGACCCACGAGGGACTGCGAGGGGTCGATTGAGATGATCGTCGCGAGTGAGGCGAGTGCTACGAGCGCTGCGGCTGGCCAGACGCTTCGCTGCGAGCTCGTACGGCGCGCTGCCGAGAGGGTCCGCGCCGGCTCCATCGCGAGCCCGGCTGCCGTGCATGCCGCGCCGAGCAGGAGCACGGCCCCCTTGGCGGGTCCGAAGGGGTTGTAGCCGCCGGGCAGCATCGTGATCGACACGCCGAACGTCGCGATGACGACGCCGGCGAGCACGAACTGCTCACCTACGGAGCCAGTGGTCTTCTCGGCGAGTGAACCGGGCGCAGAGCTGCCCGATCTCGGGGTCCTAGCGTTCATCGCTCACACAGTAGCACGCGGGCCCGTGGGCGCCTGAGGTAGCGGCAGCGGCTTCAGTAGATGTGGTAGCCGTTGCGGCCGGCGCGCTTGACCCGGTACATCGCGATGTCGGCATGCTCGAGAAGGTTGTCGGGGCTCACGCCGTCCTGGCCGGTCACCGAGACGCCGATGCTCGCCGTTATCTCGATCATCTGGTTGTGGATCTCGAGGGGTTCGGTGAGACACGAGATGAGTTTCCGCGCGACCAGGTCGACCTCGTCACGGTTGTTCACATCTGGCATGAGCAGCGTGAATTCATCACCGCCGAAACGGGCCACCGTGTCGCTGGCGCGCGCGCAGCTGGTCAGTCGGGCGCCTACGCCGATAAGAAGCTCGTCACCGAACGCATGGCCGAAGCGGTCGTTGATCGGCTTGAAGTTATCCAGATCGATGAAGAAGAGCGCGACCTCGGTGTGCCGCCGGTTCGCTCCGGCCAGCGCCATCGTCAGCCGGTCGAGCAGCAGCTTTCGGTTGGGGAGTTTGGTGAGCTCGTCGTGGAATGCCGCGTTGTGAATCTGTACCTGTTCTCGGCGGCGTTCGGTCACATCGCTGAAGAAGATGGCCATCGAGTTCGCACCGATCTGGAACGCGTGTACTTCGAGCGTGCCGCTCTTGCCTTCGGCGAAGTACGGTACCGACTCCGAGTGCATCGAGCCGCCGCCCTTTGCTATCTCCTTGAACTTCGAGAGCAGCTGTCCGCTCGACAACGCCGAGAAGGCTTCTTCGATGCTCGACCCGATGAACTGACCGGCTTCTGCCCCGAGGACGACACTAGCCGCGTGGTTGACGTGCACGACCAGGAGCGAACCCTGCTTCGTCAGCTCGCAGACGAACGCCCCGAAGGGAGCGTTGTCGACCACATCACGAAGGCGCTGCTCGGCGAGGAGCCTCTTGTCGGCCTCGCGGTTCGCACGATCCCGTGTGGCCCCGATGTTGACAGCGAGCACGGCCTCGAGGAAGCCGATGATGACGAAGTACGCGATGTATGCCGAACCGAGGATCCACGGCCGGCCCGCGACCGCACTCGGCGGCAGGAGGTGGTGGTTCTCGGCATATACGAAGACGAGCGTCGTCACAACGCCGAAGGCGGCGGCAGGCAGACTTCCGCGCGCGCCGAGCGTGAGCCCCGCGAACCCTGCGACGAGGATCAGAGCGACCAGGTTGGGGGAGGTCAGGCCCCCCGAGTACCACGCGGCGACCGAGAAGAGCATCCAGCACGACATCCCGAGCAGCACGCTGGCGGCGACAGGGTGAGCGGCGCGGTTGAGCATGAAGGCGAGCAGCGTCGCGCCCGCCAGAATGACGGCGATGGTGAGCGCCAGTGCAAACGTGTTGGGCGCAAGGAACGCGAGCACGAGGATGATGGGCACGACGACCGCAAGAAGCGCCCACGCGATCACCGTGTTTGCGACGGCGAGCGTCCTGCGGAGTTCATCGTCGAGAGAGGCAGGTTTGCCCAGATGCCACAGACCAGGCGCGCGTCCCCGTTTGCTCAAAGTCGTTTCCCCCAGTTGCGCCAGCACGCGGTAACGGCCCCCCGTCGCCGCCACCATACCCCAAGAAGCAACCGGGCGCATGGGCGGTGCGGCAGATGGCCGGCTTGGGCTAAGCTGCGAGGTGCACAGAGTTGAGCAAGCAACCGCTCGGGAGGTCTGAGAAATGCTCTATCGCAAGCTCGGCAGGACCGACGTCGACGTCTCGATTCTCGGCTTCGGGTGCATGCGGCTGCCCATCATCGATGGCAAGCCGAACCAGATCGACTACGATCTGGCCACCGAGATGCTCCACTACGCCATCGACAACGGCGTGAACTACGTCGACACCGCCTACTTCTACCACGCGACATCGATGGGGCAGAAGGGCGAGAGCGAGCCGTTCCTGGGGCAGGCGCTTTCCGGCGGGTGGCGCGACCGCGTCAACCTCGCGACGAAGATGCCGCTCGGCTTCTGCAAGGAGTGCGGTGACATGGAGCGCCTTCTGACCGAGCAGCTCGAGCGGCTGCAAACCGACCATCTCGACTTCTACCTGCTGCACGGCATGAACGGCGCGACCTGGGACCGCATGAAGGGGCTCGGCGTCATCGACTTCCTCGAGTCCGCCGTCGCCGATGGCCGCATCCGATTCCCGGCCTTCTCCTTCCACGGCTCTGCCGAGGACTTCGTGCGCATCTGCGACGAGTACGACGGTTGGGCTTTCGGCCAGATCCAGTACAACTACATGGACACCGAGTTTCAGGCGGGCTACGCGGGACTTCGCCATGCCGCCGACAAGGGCATGGGTGTCGTGGCGATGGAGCCGCTCAGAGGCGGCAAGCTCGCCGACGGCCTGCCCGATGCGATGCGGCCCGTCTTCGACGAGCGGCCCGAAGGCTGGAGTCCCGCCGAGTGGGCGCTGCGCTACGTCTGGAACGAGCCGGGCGTGAGCCTGCTCCTCTCCGGCATGAGCTCGATGTCACAGGTCGTCGACAACATCGCATCTGCCGAGAAGGGGTTGCCCGAGTCGCTTTCCGACGACCAGCTGGCCGTCTACGAGCGCGCTGCCGTGACGTTGCGGGAGAACATTAAGGCCGATTGCACGCGGTGTCGCTACTGCATGCCGTGTCCCTCGGGCGTCGACATTCCGAGCGTGCTGGCGGCGCTCAACAACGCCGCGATGTGGGGCGAAGCGAACCCGTGGCTCACTGGCTACCTTGTCGTCCAAGGCAAGGCCTCGCTATGCACCGAGTGCGGTCAGTGCTTGGATATGTGCCCGCAGGGGCTGCCCATCCCGGACCTCATGAAAGACGCGGTGGCGACCTTCGGCCAGTAAGTAGTGCGCCGGGGGCCAAAGCGGGCGTCGCGCAGGCGGGCTGCTTACCTAGAGCCCAGGCGCTCGCGTAGACCGCTTGTGAGATCGTCGCGCTCGTCTTGGGTGAGCGCCTTGATCGACTCCCAGACCTCCGGGCAGTGATACTCGGTCGGCAGCTGCAGCTCCTCTCGGAGCGCGCCGTCAACGAGCTTGTGATGGTGCTTGTCGTACGGGAGGTCGAGCGCCTCGAACAGCCAGGTCATGTGTCGCATGTAGCAGGTCACGGATTCCTCCTCTTGGGGCGGCTTTGGCGGCGGAGCCATCTTTGGATGTACCCCATAAACGACCGACGCCCGAGGCGAGAGCCCCGGGCGTCGTGGTTTCATGCTGCCATGCGTGTTACTTGACGGTGATCGTCACCGAGCCAGAGCTCTTGGCGACGTTGTTGGTCGAGCCGAGGAAGCGGGCGCGGACCTTGAACTTGCCCTTCGATCTCGGCGTGTACTTGAAGGCCGCAACCCCGGTCGAAGGAAGGGCGACCGTTTTCAAGGTCGACCAGCCCCAGCCATTCCATCGCTGGAACACGACGCTGCCGCCTGTATCTTTCGGCAGCACGTGCGCCGTCAGCGTGACCGGCGAGCCGGTCCTGACCGACGTCTTGGAGGCGGAGAGCTGTACGTAGGCTGCTACATAGACGCGAAGCGTCGAGTGCGTGGGCAGTGCTTGGTCGTTACCGAGGAACGTGAACGTGAACGTGGTGCTCTTCCTCAGCGACGGTGAGATGTACTGCAATGAGCCATCTGTGGTTGTGATCGTTCTGGTGGCGATGCCCGGTGCGGTGATGACTACCGGGCCGTCGGAGTCGACCCCGTTCAGATCGCCGTCGATAAGTGTCATGTTGCCGTACGGCAGTACGCTGGGAGCCCCTTCGTCGAGGTAGGCGTCAAACGACGGAGCGCTTTTCTCGGCGGTTCCGCTGACCACCCAAGCGGTGCTGCGGGTTGTATCGATCGCTTTGTACGTAGTGGCTGCCGCCAACGAGGCGATCGGGCTGCTATTGAAGACGACCGGCTGGAAGCTCACGTCGATCACGCTGTTGTCGACCTCTGCGTCGAGCTGAGAGACGACGTCTTTGACCGTGCGGCGGTCGATGCTCGAGCCGGGATCGCTAGACCCCTTGGAGCCGTCGAACAGGTCGCCGTCGGGAGCATTGACTGCGCTCGCAATCAGATCGCCGGTGATCGGCACGTTGCTGGGGATATGAAGCGGCACGTTGACCGTTTGGGTGGCAGGCTCGCCATACTTCAAGAATGAGACGGTGACGGTGTTATCGCCAGCCGCACCGCTGCCGTGCTTCAGGCCGCCGGTCACATTGAGGTCCACAATCTCAGCCTCTTTGCGGGCGGGCGAGAATGAGGACTCCAGGTCCACAGACAGGATGTCGGCGTGCGCAATCCCATTCGAGTTCACAGTCTGCAACTCGCTCACGATCTCGTCGACGTCATTCACGACAGCTGAGGGTATGTCCTCGGCGTCCGAATAGACGTTGCGGCGCTTGATCTGGAAGGTCTGCGAACCATCTTTGACCGTCACCGTTGTCGTGGTCACGGCGCTGCCGGGGATGATGTCGCCGTCAAAGACGCGGCTTCCCGCGACGTAGACCGCCATGTCCGCGAGGCCAAAATAGTTGAAGTTGGAAGAGTTCGCGACGAAGCGCGGCAGCTCCACTGCCGACGTTGCTACCTTCCCGGTCTGCAGGTTCGTCGCCTTCGCCGTGATCGTGGTCTCATCTGGCATCAGCCCGTCCACGCCGATCACAGCGGCCGAGCGGTCCTGCGTCAGCGTCCCGCGAAGGGTTGCGGGGCGCCCGAGCTTGTATGCCTCGAGGGCGCTGGGCCAGATACCATCGATCCACGCGTTCGAGAGAAACAGCCCGCTATTGCCGTCCCCGAACGCGGGATGGCCGAAGGCCACGACCGTGGGGCTGATGCCGGAGGTGTCGACGTAGGTGACCGTGCCGATGCCGCCGAACCACAGGTCCCCGCGAGCGGCGAGTACGGCGACCGCTGAACCTCCCGTGAACGGGGCGTTGTAGGTGGATACGATCGACGAGAGACCGCCTTGAAGCGGCTCGGCGACGTCGACGCCCTTCGATGCCAGGAACTTCTTGTACGCCTGGTAGATATGCGACTTGGGTTTGATGCCGCCGAGGAAGATCGAGCTCTTGGGTGCGACCACGATCGTATCGGCTGGTATGGAAGCGATGCCCGAGGGGTCGCCGACCACGAGCACCTTGTCCTTGACCTGCCCGTCGACTACGACAGCCTGGGACAGCTGCCGGGGCATGGGCGAAGGCGCGTATGCGTCCTGGGCAGCCGACATGGCGCCGATGGGAGTTGCAAGGCCGTAGCCGTGCGTTGTGAAGATGTCGCCGTACGACAGGGCGCCGATGAGCTTGTCGGTGCCTCCGTCGTTGACGTAGATGGGGCTACCGCTCATGCCTGCAGCGATGCCGCCTATCTCGGTGATGGTGGCGTCGTCGGACTTGAAGAGGATCAGCGAAGAAAGATCGACCGGACCGCTATCGAAGCCGGTTGTGACGGACAGCACGTCGACTGACAGGGTGACGATCTTGGAACCTTTGATCACCGTCTTCATGTAGCCCTGCAGCGAACCGCCCGCAGCGTCGATCTTGCTCTGCAGCTGTGTCGGAGTGAGGGTCGGGTCTGACGGACCCGCGAATGCGGCGGTGGCCGTGAACGCGAGTATCGTCACAAAGAGCGCGACGAACGCCGAGATTCGCAGCCGGGACTTGTGTGCGGGCATTGAGGCGGTCCTCCCCAGATAATGACGGGCGCCATCCGCACCGCCGCTCCTCAGAGTACGATGTTGCATCAGCAAATGGGATATCGGCACGTAAACAATGCGGCGGGACGAGCACTGGTCGAACCGCTCACCTGCCATCGCGTTCCAGTGAGGGGACCGCCGTGCCAGCCCAGCTATCCGCATTCGTCGCCGGCCTCGGTATCGGCGCGAGCCTCATCATCGCGATCGGCGCCCAGAACGCATACGTGCTGCGGCAGGGCCTCGCTCGCTCTCACGTCTTCGCCGTCGTCGCGATCTGCGTGGTGTGCGACTGGGCACTCATCTCGCTCGGCGCGCTCGGGTTCGGGTCGCTCGTGCGGGCTGTTCCGGTTGTCACCGCAGTCGCGGCTTGGGGCGGCGCGCTCTTTCTGCTCGGCTATGGCGCGCTTGCGTTTCGCTCGGCGGTTCGTCCGAAGGCGCTCGTTGCCGATGAGAACGGACCCGAACTCGGCTCGGGCCCGGCCGCGCGGCAAGCGGTCATCGTCGCGACGCTGGCCGTGAGCTTGCTCAACCCCCACGTCTATCTCGACACGGTCGTGCTGCTGGGGAGCGTTGCCGGGCAGTTCGCTGGGGTCCTGCGAGCGTGGTTCACTATCGGAGCGAGCGTCGCATCGCTCGTGTGGTTCTCGGCGTTGGGGTTCGGCGCGCGAACGCTTGCGCCGGTCTTCGAGAAGCCGATCGCGTGGCGCGTGCTCGACGGAGCTATCGGCGCGATCATGTGGTGGATCGCGTGGGGGCTTGTGCGCGGGCAGCTCGGCTAGCGTTGCGGCTCGGGTGCGTTTGCGATGGCTGACGCTACAATGGGCGCGAGAGCATCCCGCGCATACGACGCGCTTGCCGAGATCAGACGGAGGAAGCCGTGACCGACGAAGAGAGCGCCACACAGGAAGAGAAACCTGTCGAGGGCCACCACACCCTCAAGGAGGACGTGCGCGACGCCGTCGCCAAGGCGGTCGGCATCGCTGTCGAAGCCGGCTCGATGCTCGCGGGGCACTCCGGCGAGATGGTCTCGGCTGAAGGCAAGATCGCCGAGGCCGATACCGAGAAGTTCATCGATCGCGTGGACGGCGAGGGCTGAGCCGCCAGCTTCGGGTGCACCGCAACGACCAGGGGAGTGGGAAGGGGACGTAAGCGATGACTGCGAACCGGATTGGATCCAAGCTCACGACGCTGCGCGAATCACTGCAGCTCAGCCAGGAAGAACTCGCCGAGCGCTGCGACTGCGGTATCGGCGTCATCGCCGGGCTCGAGGCCGGCGACATCGCGCCGTCGCTGGCGCCGCTCATCAAGATCACGCGGGCGCTCGGCGTCCGTCTCGGCACGTTGCTCGACGACGAAACGCACGTGGGGCCGGTCATCACCCGCAAGGACACCGCCGAGCAGGTCGCGCGCCTCAAATCGCTCGAGACCTCGAGTGACGCCGGCGTGCTCGACTTCTTCTCGCTTGCCGCGGGCAAGACGTCGCGTCACATGGAGCCGTTTATGATCGCGGTGAACCCGGGCACAAGCGAGCAGCACGCGCTCTCGAGTCACGAGGGCGAGGAGTTCGTCTACGTGCTGGGCGGCGAGATCGAGATCGAGTACGGCAAGGACCTGCACGTGATGCACCCAGGGGACAGCATCTACTACGACTCGATCGTGCCACATCAGCTTCGTGCACACGGCGACGTGCCCGCCCGCATCCTCGCGGTCGTGTACGCGCCGGCCTAGGGGGCGAAGATGATGCCGTTGCACACCGACCTCACGATCGGTCAGTACTTCGAGAATGTCGTGGCCGAGCAACCCGATCACGACTTCATCGTCTACCCGGACCGCGATCTTCGTTGGACCTACTCGGCGTTTAACGAGCGGGTGGATCAGCTCGCGAAGGGGCTGCTCGCGATCGGCATCGGCAAAGGCGACAACGTCGGCGTCTGGGCGCGCAACGTGCCCGACTGGCTGACCGTTGCATTCGCCACTGCCAAGATCGGCGCCGTGCTCGTGACGGTGAACCCGGTCTACAAGGCCCACGAGCTCGCCTACGTCATCAAGCAGTCAGACATGAAGGCGCTCGCGATCATTGATGCGTTCCGCGACGTGGACTACGTGCAGATCGTGCGCGAGCTCGTGCCCGAGTCGATGACCCAGGAGCGCGGGCACCTGAGCAGCCCCGAGTTCCCCATGCTCAAGAGCCTCATCTACATGGGTCCCGAGAAGCACCGCGGCTTCTATAACATCCCCGAGCTACTCGTCCTGGGCGAACATGGTGACGATTCGGAACTCGCCGCAATCACCGCCTCGCTGCTCGCCGACGAAGTCATCAACATGCAGTACACGTCGGGCACGACCGGCTTTCCCAAGGGCGTCATGCTCACGAGCCGAAACATCCTCAACAACGGCTTCTACATCGGCGAACGCCAGAAGTTCACGCCTGCCGACAGGCTGTGCCTGCCGGTGCCGTACTTCCACTGTTTCGGAATTGTGCTGGGGGTGCTCGCGACCCTCACGCACGGGGCGACGATCGTTGGCGTCGAGCAGTTCGATCCGGTCATGGTGCTCGCCGCGATCCAGAAGGAGCGCGCGACAGCGGTCTACGGCGTGCCGACGATGTTTATCGCCGAGCTCGCGCACCCGATGTTCGACATGTTCGACCTCACGAGCATGCGCACGGGGATCATGGCCGGCTCGCCGTGCCCCATCGAGACGATGCGCCAGACCATCGACCGCATGCACGCGTCCGAGATGACCATCTGCTACGGCCTCACCGAGACGTCGCCGGTGTTTACGCAGACGACGACCGACGACACGCTCGAGCGCAAGTGCGAGACGGTCGGTCGCAAGCATGACCAGGTCGAGGTGCGTGTCATCGATCCCGAGACCGGCAAGGACTGCCCGCCGAACGTCCCAGGCGAGTTGTGCTGCCGCGGCTACAACATCATGAAGGGCTACTACAAGATGCCGGAGGCGACCGCGGCAGCGATCGACTCAGACGGCTGGCTCCACTCGGGAGACATCGGGACGGTGGACGAGGACGGCTACTACCGCATTACTGGCCGCATCAAGGACATGATCATCCGTGGCGGAGAGAACATCTACCCGCGCGAGATCGAGGAGTTCCTCTACACGATGCCCGGCGTCGAAGATGCCCAGGTGGTAGGCGTGCCGGACCCGAAGTACGGCGAGGTTATTGCCGCGTTCATTCGGCGCACGGCGGACTCAGACATCTCCGAAAGCGACGTGCAGGAGTTCGCTCGGGCGCGCATGGCCCGCTACAAGGCGCCGAAGCACGTCTTCTTCATCGACGCATTCCCCATGACCGCGAGCGGCAAGATCCAGAAGTACAAGCTGCGCGACATTGCCAAGGAAAGCCTCGGCATCGACATCGGCGTGTTCTCGGGCGAGAGCGATGATGGCTCGACCGACGAGTGCGTGGTGCGTGGAACCGGCGGCGCGTAACAGCGGCTGGGTCGCGGCGCATTGCGCACATCGTGCGAGAGCCTCCCAGGGGGAGGCTCTCAGCGTTTCCGCGCCTGCGGATCCGCCCACGGCGGGACGCAATCCCACGCGTGCTTGATCGCGGCACGATGGGCGTGCGCGTCGGGATCGAGGTGCTCGAGCTCACGCCAGAACGCGCGCGAGTGGTTGGGCTGTACGATGTGCGCGAGCTCGTGCAGCACGATGGCGCGGGCGAACTGCGGCTCGAGGAAGAGCAGGCAGCGGTTCAGCGCAATCGACCGGCCCGCCGAGCAGCTCCCCCAGCGACTCTGCTGCCCGCGCACGGTAGCGCGCGAGACTGGCAGCGCCGTGCGCTCGGACTCCTCGGCAAGCAGGGGGAGGAGGCGCTCGCGTGCTGCACTCTGGAGCCAGCGATGCAGGGCGGCCAGACACGCGTCGGCGTCATCCACGGCGCCACTCACGACGAGCATGCCGCCGGAGATGCCAGCGCGAACCGTCGCCGAGTCGGTCGTGCGGTATTCGACCGGCCAGCTCTCGTCGGTGGCGGCGAAGGTGACGCGATCCGGGAGGAGCGCGTCGGCTTCGGCGAGGAGAGCGGCGCGACGCTCGGCGAAGTGCGCGGCGGCGCGCTCGATCCACGCGCGGCGCTCGCGGAGCACCTGCGAGGGGTCGTAGCCGCGCATCCTTCTCGGCACGACCACGACGAGACCGTCGTGGGGAGTGGCGGTGAGCCGGACGTGCTTCGCGCGCTGGCTTACACGGAGCGTGTAAGCGGGCAGATCGCCGCTGGCGGCAACGAGCACGTCTCGGCGGGCGGGAGTGCGGGGCACGGGCGTTCTTTCACTCGGAGGCGGGTGTGCGCTCGACCGGTGTGGAGCGCGTGTACAATCTACCCGACATGGGTCGTCGAAGGGTGAGCAATGAGCGTCACTGAGCAGCAGGTCTACGAGATCCGCTGGCATGGCCGAGGAGGGCAAGGCGCCGTCACGAGCGCCAAGGTGCTCGCCGAGGCTGCATTCCACTCCGGGTTCGCCGGCGTCACTTCGCAGCCGACCTTCGGTGCCGAGCGTCGCGGAGCGCCGATCACCGCGAGCACACGTCTCGCGCACCAGCCGATCCGCATCTTCTCGCAGGTCACGGAGCCCGACATCGTGGTCGTGCTCGACGACTCGCTGCTGGGAGTCGCCAACGCGAGCGCTGGGCTGAAGCCGGGCGGGATGGTCATCGTGAACACCACGAAGTCGGCAGCGCAGCTCGGCGTTACGGGCGAGGTGCGCGTGGTGACGAGCGACGTCACCGGCGCGGCGCAGGCGGTGGGGCTGATCGTGGGAGGCCAGCCGATGGTGTCGACTGCGATCTTGGGCGCCATTGCTGCCGCTACCGGGCTTATCACGATGGAGAGCGTCGAGGCCGCCATCGGCCACGCGTTCTCGGGCAAGGCTGGAGCGAAGAACATCGAGGCGGCTAGGATTGCCTTCGAATGTACCAAGGCATAGGAGTGGGCATGGGCACCAACGAATGCGGATCTGAGATCGCGCAGTCCACGCCAGCGGTGGGCGAGGCCGGACTCACGGGCGACTGGCGCAGCAAACATCCGGTGATCGACGCGCGCGCGTGCTCGGCGGCGAAGCAGGGCCGCGAGTCGTGCCAGTTCTGCTGGGCGTACTGTCCGGACGCATGCGTGGCACGCGGCGTGCCGCCAACCATCGACCTGACGTACTGCAAAGGCTGCGGCATCTGCGCGGAGGTCTGCCCGTCTGCCGCCATCGAGATGGTGGCCGAGGGCGAGCACGGCGCCTGCGAGATCATCGAAGCCGAGAGGATCGAGCGATGAGCCCCGACGCGACGCGCAACATCTCCGTCATCACCGGCAACGAGGCCGCCGCGACCGCCGCGAAACTCGCGCGCGTCCAGGTCATCGCCGCCTACCCGATCACGCCGCAGTCGCCGGTCGTCGAGCAGCTCTCGGCGTGGGTCGAAAGTGGCGAGCTGCCTGCCGAGTTCGTGAACGTCGAGTCCGAGCACTCGGCTCTCACAGTCTGCATAACCGCGTCAACGGTGGGCGCGCGGGTCTTCACCGCCACGAGCGCCAACGGCCTCGCCTACATGACCGAGCAGGTCTGGTGGGCCGCCGGTGCGCGGCTGCCCATCGTGATGTGCATCGCGAACCGAGCGATGGCCGCGCCGTGGAACGTCCTGAACGACCAACAGGACTCGATGAGCGTGCGCGACGCCGGCTGGATCCAGCTCTACTGCCGAGACAACCAAGAGATCCTCGACACGACCGTGCAGGCCTACCGCATCGCCGAGCAGCTCCACGTGCCGGTGATGGTCTGCTACGACGGCTTCCTGCTCTCCCACACCGTCATGCCGGTCGACATCCCCGCCGCCGAGACGGTCGACGCGTTCCTGCCGCCGTACACCAACCCGCTCACCGTCGTCGACCCGAGCCACCCCCGCAACATCGGGCCGGTCGTGATGGCCGATCCGCGTCGCGACCGGGACGGCAAGCTCTCGCACGGCTACATGGAGATACGCAGTCTGCATAACGCCGCACTGCTAGACGCGCTCGAGACCATCCCCGCAGTCGACGTCGAGTGGGAGGTGGCCACGGGCCGCGCCTGGGGCGGCCTGACCTGGGAGCACCTCCTCGACGACTCCGACGTCGTCCTCGTGGCAGCCGGTTCTCTCGGCACGCAAGCCACCGTGGCCGCCGAGGAACTGCGCGCCGCCGGCGTGAAGGCGGGCGTGCTCGGCATCCGGGCCTACCGCCCGTTCCCAGCCTCCCTCCTCGCCGAGAAGCTCGCGGGCAAGCGGCTTGCGCTCGTCTTCGACAAGGCGCTCAGCTACGGCTACGAGGGTCCCATCTGCACGGATCTGCGCGGCGCGCTTTTCGGCAAGGTAGGAGCGCCGACGGTGTGGGGTGCGGTCTGCGGGCTCGGCGGACGGGACGTGTCGCCCGACGACCTGCGTGCGGCTGCGGAGCGCGCGATCGTCGACCTCGGCGAGGGTACGCGGGAGCGCGCGACGGAGTGGATCAACCTCCGGCTCGAAGAGCAGTAGGCGCTTTTGGGGAATCAGCCTCACGGGGCGCGGGGGGAGGCTTCGCGCCGGAAGCCTGGGAGGCACAAGAATGAAGGATCGAATTCGAGTTGAGGGCTCCCGCCGCGCGTTGGTGGGATGTCTGCTGCTGTGCTTGGCCGTGCTGCTCGTCGCTGGCTGCTCGGCAACGACGGGTCCGAGTTCGCAATACAAGATGCCGGGAGCGGGCAGCACGGGTGCTACTACGGGCGCGAAGATGGCATCGAACGCCGCTCCGACTTCCAAGAAGATGGGCGCACCCGATCCCAACGCACAGATGTGCCTGAGTTGCAGTAAGGGCGAGAAGCCTGCGGCTGCCAGCGGCACCGTAGTGACCTCGGGTGGCAAGCAGATCGCGAACGTCAGCATCAAGGACGGCACGTACACGCCGAATCACTTCGTGGCGAAAGCGGGCACGCCGCTGTCGGTCGTGTTCACGGTCGACGGCAAGCCCGCGAAGGGGTGTCTGTCCAAGCCCACCTTCAAGAGCCTCAACAAGAGTCTCGAGGTGACCTCGGGCGTCAAGAACATAGACCTCGGCGCGCTCGCGCCTGGCACTTACACGTTCACCTGCGCGATGGGGATGAACCCGGGCCAGATCGTGGTCCGCTAACACTCTCGGCGCAACGCGTTCGGCGGGTCGGCACCTCTCGGGGGAGCCGGCCCGCCGTTGCGTAGGCTGACAGTCACGCGCAACGCGGCTATGCTCGTCTCGGGAGCAGTCGCCCCGGGGAGCTTGACCGGGCGACGCCAGTGGCGTCGACCGCGGCGTGCGGTCGCCCGAGTGTCAGCCATCGAGAGGGAACGCGGTCCATGACTCTTCCGGCTTCTGAAGATAGTTGCGTGAACGTGCCGATGGCGTTCCAGTCGCTGTCGCCCGACGGGCGGATCCTCGACGTCAATGCGCAGTGGGAGATCCTGACCGGTTACACGGCCGCCGAGCTGATCGACCATGAGTTTTCCGAACTCGTTCCCGAGGATTACACGGAGCGGTTCCTCGCGAACCTCGCGGAGCTCATGCGCGCGGGGGAACTCTCCGGCGCGGACTGCTTCCTGCGCCGCAAGGACGGGGAGATCCGAAACGTGCAGATCTTCGCGCGCGTGATCGACGGCGGGAAGCGCACGTCGTGCATGCTCGTCGACGTTACTTCGTTTCGGCAGACCGAGTGCGCGCTCGGCGAGTCGGAAGAGCGTTTTCGCAGCATGTTCGAGCTCGCCCCGACACCGATTGTCATCCACGACGGCATGGCCATCATCATGGCGAACGCGGCATGCGCTGCGTTTCTCGGCTACGACTCGGCCGAAGAGCTGGTGGGCGTCCCGGTCATCGACCTGGTGCATCCCGGCGACCGCGCTCTCGTCGCCGAGCGGGTCAAGCGCCTCATAACTGAGGACGAGGTCGCTCCCTCCACCGAGGAGAGATACCTGCGCAAAGACGGCACGGTCGCATACGGAGATGCCATCGCGTCGTCGGTCGTACTGGACGGAAGGCGAGTCGTATACGTCATCTCCATCGATCTGGCCGACAAGCTCGAGGCACAGAGGGCGCTCGAGGAGAGCGAGGAGCACTTTCGCAACCTCTTTGAGTTCTCGGCAGATGGAATCGTCGTACATGATGGATATGTCGCGCTGGTGGCGAACAGGGCCGCGCTGGACAATTTCGGGTTCCCCCCCGGTACGGACGTGGCGGGCCTTGAGGTCGCGGACTTCGTTCACGCGGATTCGCTGTCGACCGTCAGCGAACGCATGCAGGGATTGTTTGATGGCGGCACTGAGGACACGCCGGTCGAGCTGACACTGAGGCGCGCGGACGGCACCGACTGGTATGCCGAGGTCGTCAGCGCACCGTTCATGATGGGCGGCCGCAGGGTTCTGCAGACCACGTTCCGAGACCAGACCGAGCGCAGGCGCTCCGAGGCGGAGCTGAGACGCTATCGTGAACAGCTGGAGATGCTGCTTGCGGCGCGAACCGAGAGCCTGCAACGGACCAAGCAGGAACTCGATGCGGTGTCGATCGTGATCAGCCGAACTGTTGAGATGCGCGACCCCTACACGGCGGGTCACCAGTTCAGGGTGACGGCACTTTCCACCGCTATCGCACGACGCCTCGGGATGAGCGACCTCGAAGTCGAGGAGCTGGAGATCGCGGCACGCTTGCACGATGTGGGCAAGGTCAGCGTGCCCACCGAGCTGCTCAGCAAGCCCGCTCGCTTCACGCCTGTCGAGTACGCGCTCGTCAAGAGCCATGCCGACGCGGGCTTTGAGATCATCTCGTCGGCCGGATTCCAGGGTGACATCGCAGAGATCATCCGTCAGCATCACGAGCGCCTCGATGGCTCCGGATACCCGCGAGGCTTGGCCGGAGACCAGCTGCTGTACGCCGCGAAGGTGCTGATGGTCGCCGACGTCGTAGAGGCGATGAGTTCGCACCGCCCCTATCGCCCGTCGCTCGGGCAGGATGCGGCCATCGCCGAGATCGTCTCAGGCCGAGGCGTTCTCTTCGACTCGGAGGTCGTCGACGCATGTGTTGCGCTCTTCGAGGAGGGCTTCGAGTTCGAAGAAGTCACGTCCTAACGGCCCGATATGTCAGGCATGGAGCGCCGCGTCGGGGGTCCATGCCACATTCGTTCGGAGGCTTGAGATGACCACCGTCACGAATCTGCCAGATGCGAGCTACGTGCTGCCCGGCAACCGCGCCTGCGCGGGATGCGGCATCGGCATCGGGCTGCGCGCCATCACCGCCGCGCTTGACGGCCAGATGGTGATGGCGGTACCCGCGAGCTGCCTCACCGTCCTCGGCGGCATGTATCCGACGAGCTCTGTGCAGGTACCGTGGGTCAACGTGGCCTTCCCATCGACCGCAGCAGCCGCAGCCGGGCTGGCAGCGGGCCTGCGTGCGACAGGCAAGGCCGATCAGATGACAGTGCTCGCCATGGCTGGCGACGGCGGAACCGCCGACATCGGTATCCAGGCGCTCTCCGGTGCCGCTGAACGCAACGACGACTTCATCTACGTCTGCTACGACAACGAGGCGTACATGAACACCGGCACGCAGCGTTCCGGTCTGACTCCCAGCGGCGCTCGCACCACGACGACATGGGCCGGCAAGCGCGAGAACCCGAAGGACATGCCGCGCATCATGGAGGCACATGGCATCCCATATGTCGCGTCGACCTCGGCGGCCTTCCCCGATGACGTCTTCGACAAGGTCGCCAAGGCGCGCGCGATCCACGGCCTGCGCTACATCCACATGAACACGCCCTGCCCGAGCGGCTGGTCGTTCGACCCGAAGGACAGCGTGGCCCTCGGCAAGATGGCGGTGGACGCCGGCATCGTCGCTCTCTACGAGGTAGTGGACGGCGCTTTCCGGCTGACCGGCCACAGCAAGTCGCTCGCGAAGTCGGGCTTGCGCGCAACGGTCGCCGACTACGTCGCCACGCAAGGCCGCTTCCGCTCCATGACCGCGGAGAACATCGCCGACGTCCAGGCATGGGTGGATGCGCGGTGGGCCGGCTACGTCGCGCGCGACTCGGGGAGCTGCGCGAGCTAGCGACTCACGTCTTCTCCACATGTCATACATCTGATGTCCACCCACGGTGCGTTACGAATTCACACGCAGGAGGCATCATTCTAATTGCGAGGATGGAACTTGGCAGAACCGGAATCGCACCACCTGGGAATCGGAACGCTTGGCAGGGCGCGAAGGACTCCAGGAAACGTTTCAAACAGAACACGCCTCCCTCCCCGTGTTCAGGAAACGAACAGCTTCTTCATGACAGAGAGGCCCGCCGAATGTGGCGGGTCTTTCTGTGTCTCCAGAGGTCAGTTACGCTTCAGGAAAGCGTTGGCGTCAGGAGTGGCTCGTCATCGAGCGCGATCGCAACCGAGATCGTCGCCGGTGGAACGCAAGGGGAGGCTGCGCACGTGTGGAAGAAGCGTCCGAAGGCGATTCGGGAGCCATCGACAGAGCCCGCCGAGCAGACCGCGCCCGAAGCCGCGCCCGAAGCGGCCCCACCGGTGCCGCCCGCGGAGCCAGTGCCGCCCGCGCTCGACTCGATCGTGCTCCCTGAGCCAGGCCTCGCCGAGAAGTCCGCAGCGGCGTGGAAGATGCAGACTCCGACCGTCTCGGCGGGTTCGCACGTTGTCATGATCGTCTCCCGCGGGCCGTCTCCACTGCCGCCTTCGGTGTCTGTCGGCATGCCCGGTGTCTCTGGGGAGAAGCAAGGCGACGCGCTGCTGCAGCTCCAGGAGATCGGGCTGTCGGTCGAGGTACTCCACGACCATCACCCTCGGATGCCTCGCGGCTACGTGGTGGGGCAGTACCCACTGCCGGGTGGGAGTGTCCAGCACGGAGCCGATGCCGTCCTCGTGGTGTCGAGCGGCCGGGCGCAGCTCCCCGCGGCGGCCGTGCCGCTCCTCGAGATCGTGGGACTTTCGCACACGATGGCAGCGGATGCGCTCATCGCCGGCGGACTCGTGCCGCGCACCGTCTACGATCATGATCCCGTAGTATCGCCGGGGCTCGTCCTCGCGCAGATTCCAAGCGAAGAGTCTCTCGGCGTGCGGCTTCGCCGCCGAAGCGGCAGTGTATGGATCTTCGCGGTCATCGCACTCGTTGTAGTCGCCGTGGCGGCCGGTGCCGTTTGGTTCCTCAACCGCCCGATGTCGATTCCCAATGTCACCGGCCTGACACAGGCGCAAGCGCAGCAGTCGGTGATGCTTGCGGGCTTCTCGGTAGGAAGCGTCAGTGCAAGTCAGACGCTCGACGCGGCCGCTGTCGGCACCGTCGTGGGGCAGTGGCCGGCGCCAGGTGGAACGGCAGCACACGGCAGCTCGATCAACCTGGTGGTCTCGGGGGGACAGCTCCTCGTCCCGGTGCCGAACGTGACCGCGCAGCAAAGCACCGCCGCTGAAAGCGCCCTTCAGGGCGCCGGGTTCGTTCCGGCGATCAGCCGAACGTTCAGCTCGACGGTCGCCTCTGGAGTGGTGATCTCGCAGGCGCCGGCGTCGGGACAGCGGATCCCGCCCGGTACCAAGGTTGGGATCACGGTGTCGATGGGGCAGCAGTCGGTGCCGGTGCCGGGCGTGACCGGCCAGCCTACTAACACGGCGGTGACTACGATCAGGGGCGCGGGTCTCGCCGCTGCGAGTTCGAGCGTCTACGACACGACGACCCCCGCCGGCCAGGTCATCAACCAGTGGCCGGCTGCCGGCACCACGGTTGCGCCCGGCGTGGTCGTGGGACTTCTCATATCGCGAGGCGTGGCACCAACCGGCACGCCCACGGCGGCCGTCCCCACTGTCGTGGGCCAGTCGACCGTGAAAGCCACGTCAGCGCTGAGCGCGGTCAAGCTGAAGACGCTGCTGGTTCAGCGCTATGGCACCGGGCGTCCGAAGGGTGAGGTGGTCGCACAGCTGCCCAGCGCCAACACGATCCTGTCTCGGAAGTCAAAGGTCATGCTGTTCGTTTCGAACGGCAGGTAGCAGGCTTCTCGGCGGTTTGCGAAGCCGGGCGGCTACGGCGCGCCGACGATTCCCTTCACCGTGTTGACCGCGGCATCCGAGACCGTCGAGTTGCTGCCGATCACGCGCGTCGAGACCGCGATCTCGCTGTGCGCCGAGTAGTAGCTCCTGGCCTCGGTCGCGAGCGAGTACGGCGTCACGATGACGAGCCAGCCGAGTCGTGCGGCATCCGAACCCAGCCCGAGGCCGTTCGCCCAGGCGGAGCTGCTCGCGAGGTCGATCCGTTCGCCACCGTTCGAGAAGTCCGCAGGGTAGTGGCTTGTCGCCCAGTTCGCGAGCGCGGGCGCGACGCCGAGTGGCGTGGTGGCGCCGATCCGGGTGGCCGAGGGAAGCTGGTTTTTGGCCGCGTCCGAGACGCTCAAAGTGTTGCCGACGACGAGCGTGCTGGTGACGTGCGCTGCGGTCAGGGCGCTACGCGCTGAGAGCGGGACGCTGGCCGCTGCTCTACACGAGCGCGGCCATCCCTTGCGAGCGGCCACGGCGCTCGCCGGAAGGGCGTCGGTATAGGTGAAGCCTGTGATGACGGCACGCGCACCGCGCGGGGTCCCGCCGGCCCGCGTCGCGACCGAGCGGGCGATGGCCGCGGCGATCGCGTAGTGGTCGGAGCCGGAGATGCGGCTTACAGAGTAGTGGCGCGCAACGAGCGAGGCACGCACGGAGTCCGCAAGGAAGCCCGTGCCGCCGATGAGAATGATCTTCTTGGCTTTCAGCCGCGAGAGTTCGGTTAGCGTCTCGGCAGGCACCGACGTCTTGCCGCTGAGAAGGACCGGTCCGGCGACCTGATGTGCAAGAGGGGCCGCGGCGAGCGCGTCAGGCCACGAGGCACCGCTCGCGATGACGACGTTGCCAGCGCTCGGGAAGGTGTTTCGGCTCACGGATGCCGCATAGCCGTACCGGTTGGCGCCGGTGAAGCGCGACACCGTCGGCGACGGCCGAACGATGAACGTGAGAGGCTTCGGCGCGCTCGCGACGCTGGCGTTGTCGGTCACGGTGAGCGTCGCGGCGTGCGACCCCTTCGATAGGCCGGCGGTGCTCCACGACGTACCCGAAGCGCTCCGAAGCTGACCGTCGACGATCAGTTGGTAGGTGTGGGGAAGGCCCGCCTCGGTGTCGCTCCAGCGCAGGTTGCCGCGGTAGTAGCGCAGCGAGGTGACCAGCGGGATCGAGACCGAAGGAGAGACGGTTGCGGAGGCGACTTCGGTGCCGTCGGCCCAGTTGCGAGAGCTTCTCGGCGTGACGGTGACGACATGCGCCCCGGTGGTGGTGTCAGAGGGCAAGGTGTAGCTGGTTGCAGTAAGGCCGCCGGTCACAGTGGTGCTGTCGACGGCGACGTCGTAGGTCACCTTGTAGCCGGCGACCGCTGTCCACGACAGTTGCACGGCGCGAACGTTGGACTGCGAAACGACGGTGATCGCCGGTTTCGAGAGCAGAGGGTAGGTGCTGCGTAGGCTGGCGTACGCTTGCGCCATGTTGAGGTTGCCATGGCCGAAGGTGTTGTCACGACCAACGGCGCCGAGGTCGGTGGCGCTGTTCTCGACCAGAGCCACGATGTCAGCGTTTGAAAGCGACGGCGCGAGACGCCAGAGCCAAGCGATGCTCCCCGATACGATGGGAGTGGCCATGCTCGTGCCATCCCACCACATGTAACCAGCGGTGCCGTCGCCCTGAGTGGGGCTGATGTAGTCGGGCTTCGTCAGACCCCACACGAACTCGCCCGGTGCGGAGATGTCGAGATTGGTGCCGTAGTTCGAGAAGTCAGAGCGAATCGGCGACGTGCCGTTGGGCCCCAAGCCCAGAGCTCCCACGGCAACGACGTTAGTCATCGCCGCCGGATACGACACGGTGCCCACACTGTCGTTCCCGCTGGCGGCGACGATGACACTGCCCTTGTTCCAGGCGTAATTGACGGCGTCCTGAAGCAGCTGGTTGTACGGCCCGCCGGCGATGCTCATGCTGATCACCTTGCAGCCGTCGTCAGCGGCCTGCCTGATGTTCTTGATGAGGACGCTGTCGGCAATCCCGTCGCCGCCGAAGTACACCTTGTACACCGCGACCTGGGTATCTCGCGCCGTCCCGAGAGTTCCGACGCCATTGGCAACCGTCGCGCCGATCTCGCCTGCGACGCACGTGCCGTGGGACACCTCGGCGGTCTCATCGTCGATCGTGCCGGTCCCCACTGCGGACGGATCGACTGGTGTTGCGTCCGCGCTTCCTCGGACGATGTTGGCCCCGACGTCGGGGTGATCCGCGTAGAAGCCGGTATCGAGTACCGCGACCTTGATCGCAGTACCGCTCGCGCGCAAGGGGTACTTGCCTAGGATGTTCGAGCCGGTGTACGCCTGCTGCCACGAACTCACTGCGTTGATGTTGCGGATCCACCACGACTTGCCGTTGGGATACTGCTCGTACCAGGCGAGGCCGTTCGGATACCCCCATGTGTACGTGTCGAGATACGCGGGGTCGTTGGGCGCGGTGTAGCTCGGTGGCACGTAACCGGCAAGGGGTCGCACATAGTCCGGCACGACGTTGGCGATCAGGCCGGTGCGCGTGAGCGCGGCGGCAAAACCGCTCGCGTCGGTGCTTGGAGGAATGCGCCAGGCGAGCACGCCGTCGCTCACGACCGAGACAGCGCCGGCCGAGGTGTTCGCGCTTTCGAAGACGCGCGCGAGCTTCCTGGCGGTCTTGCCGCCCTTGAAGGTGACGAGCAGGTGGTTGCCGGCGACGCGGTAGTGGCCGTGCGAGGGGCGCGCGACGCGCGGCGACAGCGTGGGAGAGGTCGCGCCATGGCGCACGTGTAGCCGTGAGGGCGCTGCGTAAGCGACGAGCGAGGTCGCGGCGCAAATGGCGACGGCGATGGCGATCGTGGGGCGAAGCAGCTTCATTGGCAGACCTCTGGCCGGGGACGAATCTAGCCTAGCGCCTCTCGACGCACTGCGGGTGCGCCTGACGATGCATTTTCCATGAGCGCATTCCGTGCCGAATAGTACCGCGGACTCGGCGAGGGGCGTCTGGCCACCTTGACCGGCCGGACATCTCGCGGGTAGTATCTCCAAGCGCAAGCGAGGCCAGGTAGCTCAGTCGGTAGAGCAGCGGATTGAAAATCCGCGTGTCGGCGGTTCAAGTCCGTCTCTGGCCACCACAGAACATGCTGAAGAGCCGCCCATCGGGCGGCTCTTCGTGTTGAGCGTATGAGATGCGGCGGCTGCCGTGAGGAGGTCTACTACTGCACCGTGATCTGACCGACCATCGCCGGATGGATGGTGCACTTGAACGGGAACGGCCCGGCTGCTGTCGCCTTCCAGGTCACCGAGGCGCCCGGTTCCTGCTGCCCCAAGTCCTGCCCGTTGACGTCGACTCGGTGGGGAACGCTGTCCTTGTTTGCGAACGTGATCGTGTCGCCCACCTTCGCCGTTACCGCCGAGGGAGTGAACTCGAAGTTCTGCTCGACGACGGTGACAGCTCCCGCTGCGCCCGATGCGCTGCCGCCTGAGCTGCCCGTGCCGCCAGTGGTGCTCGCGGCCGGCGCTTTCGAGCCGCAGCCGGCAAGCGCTACCGCGAGCAGGACCGCAACCGCCACGCCGGTCATCAACAGGATCCTCGACTTCATACTTGGTCGCCTCCGTGATTCATGTTTGTCCGTGTGTTCTATGTCTACCCCGACGGCAACCTTGCGACGCGCCCGTGAGGCCCGTCCCGGTTCGATGACGTTCATGTCGGAACGCATCGAGGCTGCGCGTGCGGCGTGATTCACAGGTATGCTGTGACGCGGGGTCACGCGGCGGTTGTCGGGACGCTGAACACAGATCGGTCGAAGCCATGCGCGGTCGGTTCGCGAATCAGAGAGAGATAGTCGCCTACCTCGTCTTCGGCGTGCTGACCACGGGCGTCAACATCGTTACGTACGCCATGTTCACGAGGGTGCTTCACGTGTCCTACCTTTGGAGCAACGTGATCGCCTGGATCGTTTCTGTCGCCTTCGCTTTCGTCACCAACAAGCTGTGGGTTTTCCGAAGCCGTTCGGTTGAGTCCAGCGTGGTCGTCTACGAGGCAACCACGTTCGTATCGGCAAGGCTGGCGAGCGGCGGGATCGATATGGTGCTCATGTACGCACTTGTCGGCCTCGCTCACGCGCCGGACCTGTGGGCCAAAGTATTCGTGAATGTCGTAGTCGTGGTCGTCAACTACGTCTTCAGCAGAGTGGTCGTGTTTCGCAACCGGACATCGTCTGAGGCACCGGAGGGCTGAGATGCCGCTTATCACCATCATCGTCCCAAGCTACAACGAAGAGCCCGCGCTCTTGCAGTTTCATGCTGAGCTGGCACGTGTGGCCGCGACGATGGCCGAAGTCGCCTTCGAGTTCCTCTATATCGATGACGGTTCGACTGATGACACGCTTGCGCTGATCAAGCGCCTGCGCGAGAACGACCCCCGCGTGCGCTTCGTTTCCTTTTCGCGAAACTTCGGCAAAGAGGCCGCGATGTCGGCCGGACTCAAGTCCGCACGGGGCGACTACGTCGCCGTGCTCGACGCCGACCTGCAGGATCCGCCGAGCCTGTTGCCCGAGATGTATCGCGCTGTCACCGAAGAGGGCTTCGATTGCGCGGCCGCGCGTAGAACGACGCGCGACGGGGAGAGCCGAGTTCGCTCCTTCTTCGCCGAGAGCTTCTACCGCGTGTTCAACCGCATGTCCGATACGGAACTGGTGAGCGGCGCGCGGGACTTCCGGCTGATGTCCCGGCAGATGGTCGATGCGATTCTGACGCTGTGCGAGACGAACCGGTTCTCCAAAGGGCTGTTCAGTTGGGTCGGCTTCACGACGAAATGGATCGAATACAAGAACGTCGAGCGGGTGAGCGGGACGACGAAGTGGTCCTTTTTCGGCCTGGTCCGCTATTCGATCGAAGGGTTCGTCAACTTCTCTACCGCTCCGCTCTCGCTCGCCTCGGCCCTGGGCTTCCTCTTCTGTTTCGTTGCCATCGTCTGGATTCTGGTGATTGTTGTGCGGACCATGGTGTTCGGCAACGGGGTGCCCGGGTGGTCGTCGCTCGCGTGCATCGTGTTGTTCTCGAGTGGCATGCAGTTTCTCACCATCGGAATCCTCGGTCAGTATGTGGCCCGCACGTATCTCGAGTCGAAACATCGGCCCACATTCGTCGTGCGCGAGACTGAGGAGTAGCGCTGAGCAATCCAGCGCGACAGACCGACGAGGCCGCGCGTCCTCGCGACCGTCACACAGCCGCTGGGTGGTTTGCGTGCGCGGCAGCCTTGCTTGCGGTGGCTGTCTTGGTCTACGGCAATCTCGCGATCAACCACTCGTCGAACGTCTGGCGAACTGACGGCCTCACGCAGCACTTCCCGGCGTTCTACCACTTCAATCAGCTCGTTCGCAGGTTTCTGCATCACCCGGGTCGCGGTTTCGAACTCTGGTCGTGGAATCTCGGCATGGGCGGCGACAACCTCGGCGCGCTTTCGTACTACATGTCCGATCCGTTCGCGTTTCTGAGCCTCGTCTTCCCGATGCGCGCCCTCGAGTACGCCTATGAGTGGATATTCTTCGCGCGCGTCTTCGCGGCAGGCCTCGCCGCCTACGCATACCTGCTTGGAATGCGGTACGCGCGGTACCCATCGATTCTGGGCAGTCTGATCTACACGTTTACGATGTTCTCGATGCTGACCGCGCTGCGGCATCCCTATTTCGCCGACGCGATGGTCTTCTTCCCGCTGATTCTGCTGGGAATAGAACATTCTCTTGCACGGCGTCGACCGTACGTGCTCATCGCAGCGGTCTTCCTTTCCGCAGTGAGCAATTTCTATTTCTTCTACCAGATGACGATCATTGCGATCATCTACGGCGTCGTTCGCTACTTCGAGATCACGCCGAGCCGATTGCGCTTCCGTCGCTTCGCCATCTCGACGCTTATTGTCGGTGGGATCTTCGCGCTCGGGACCGTGCTGGCTGCGTTCATGCTGGAGCCGGCCCTCGCTGAGTTCTTTGCGAGTTCACGAGCCGGAACAAGCCAGCCTGTGCCGTTTCTGTACGAGCTGACCGCTTACCGCAACTTCATTTCGGCCCTTACCTCCAACAGTGCTGCCGACCACGAGATGTATGCGGGTTACTCGATTCTGGGTCTTCTGGTGCTGCCTGCGCTCTACATGCGCCGAAAGAACCTGACGCTCAAATTCATGCTCGCGCTCTTTCCTCTGCTGCTGGTGTTTCCTTACTTCGGCAAGGTGTTCAACGGCTTCGCTTTCCCCAGCTACCGCTTTCTGTTCATGTGGCCGCTCTTCCTCGGCGCCGCGGTCGCCTCGCTGCTCTCCGCCAACCGGGCGTTTTCGCGTCGCGAGCTCGCGTGGATGTTCTTCGGACTCGTCGGATACTCGCTTCTGGTTGTTGCTGCGGCGCCAACGCCAGGGGCCAGCTTCATCCTCCCGCTCTTCCTTGGCGTGCTCATGTGGGCGCTGTTCGCGTTCGAGACCCTCGGCATCTACCTCCATAGACGCGACGCGAGCGAATCTGCCGAGCAACCCGGCACCGGCGGCGCACCACCCGAACGCCCACAGCGCAACTATTCGCTCACGCTGCGTCTCGGCGTGGCGCTGCTCGTGGTCGCGGGCATCGGGTACGTGGCGTGGTGCGCGTACGATCCCTCCACGGGCCACGCGCTCGACAACTTCGTCGCGTACGGAAATGTCCTGGCGTCGTTCGAGCAAGATCAAGGGGCTCACGCACGGTCGTCTTCCGGCGATGGCTTCTTCCGGGTTGAGAAACAGGATGACGTCTACGGGTCCAGCCGTTGGGTCACGGCCAGCAACGACGCCCTCGTGCAGGACTTCAACGGCACGGCGTACTACTACTCGGTCATGAACGGTTCGCTCTTCCAGTACCTGCGCTCCGTTGACGATCGCTCGATGCGGGCCGCCTACGACTTCACCGGTTTCGACGATCGCGCGTCCCTCGAGACCCTGAACGGAGTCCGCTACTACATCGCCTCCAACATTGCGACGCAGTATGTCCCGTTCGGGTTCGACGAGGTCTCCCACGACCAGAGTTCGACGGTGTATCAAAACCGCTACGCGCTTCCGCTCGGCTACGTGTACCATTCGGCGATCGCCTCGAGCACGTACGCGCTGATGTCGCCGCTTGATCGTCAGCAGACCATGCTGCAATGCGTCGTTGTCGACGATGGCGTGGCACCTGATGTGCCCCGCATCTCCCCGGACACCGGGATCCGATCGGTTCCCCATTCGGTGGGCCCGATGGCGAACACGATCTGGGACCCGGGTGTCACGCGAATCGGTACGACCGCCAGCGGCGGCGGCGTCCTCGTGAGCTTCCCGCGGGTCCCGGGCGCGGAACTCTACATCGACCTCACTGGCCTCAAGTACCGCCTCAACGGCCCTGATGCCGATACACGCGAGAAGAACCCCGCGACAGTGCCGGACGACCCGGGCTCGTCTCCGGCCACGGCATATCTGAGCACTGACGTGCCGATGCACCTGGCATTCGGCACTACCGGACCATCCAAGATTGAGCGCGATGAAGCACCGGGCTATCCGTACTTCTGGGACGACAACTCGGCGCTCGTGAACCTCGGCTACTTCCCGAAGGGGACCGATCTGGCGCACATCCGCGTCGTAGAGACCGCCACCGTCGAGGCGAGCGACATCCAGGTCTACGCCATCCCCATGGACACCTTCGCCGAGCAGGTCGGGCGGCTCGCCGCCGAGGGGATGCACGATGTCCGCATCGGCGTGAACCGTGTGAGCGGCAACGTTACGTCGCACGGGAGCGGCGTGCTCTTCTTGAGCATTCCGTACAACACCGGATGGAGCGCGAAGGTGGACGGCTCTCCGGCGCAGATCGTTAAGGCCAACGTCGGTTTCCTCGGCATACCGGTTACCGGCGGCGAACACCACGTCGAGCTGAGCTACTTCACGCCGGGATTGATTCCCGGACTCGCGCTGAGCGGGCTCGCGCTCGCGGGCGTGATATCGCTCGTGACCGGCTGGGAACTCTACCACGTGAGACGCCGGCGGCGCATCGCAGAAGGGCTTGTTTCACCTGCCGACGGGCACTGAGACAGTCAACGGACCGCCGGTTGACCGCGTGGATTCCACCACGAACGGCGGTTCGTTGTGATGCGTCTCGGCACGCTCCTTGCGACCAGGACCGGCAGGCTCCGCGGCGTGTCCGCTCAAGGTCGCGTGCGGGGCTGGCGATACAGGTGACAGTGGTATCGTTCGAGGTTGGAAACGCGTCGCCTGAGAACGGTCCGGCGCGGCGCGAAACAGGAGGTCGTGTGCTGGGTTTGATGAAGCACCGGGAGCGTATCAGCGCGGTCGCAGGGGCGCTCGCGCTTATTGCCGCGCTCGCGTTCGTGCCGGTCCTTGCGAACGCAGCGCCTTCGACCGCTGTGATCAAGGACAAGAAGGCCGCTCAGGCCGCGATCCTGACCGATATCGACGCCATGCGGATCGACCTGCAGGAGCGAACCGACCGGCTCACGTCGATCGGGCACGACATGCAGGACGCGCAAACCGAGATAGACCAGGTCACAGCCCAGCTCGCCGCGGTCGACACCCAGCTCCAGAACGCAAAGACCGCGCTCGCAGACCGCGCAGCCGCGCTGTACCGCAGCGACCGTGTGGGGCTGCTGGAACTGCTCCTGGGATCTCGCAACATCGAGGACCTGATCGTTCGCACGCACTACCTGCTGCTCGTCAGCGAGCAGGACGCGAACATGCTCAACGACTACCGCCTGACCCGATCGGAAAGCGCGTGGCTGCAAGACAGCCTCAACCGCCGAATGACCAGACTGCAGGCTTTGCAAGCGCAGGCTGACGCGCAGCGCTCAGCGATCGACACCGACATCGCGAAGGCGACGGCACGCGCCCAAGTGATCGGCGCGGACATCAATACGCTCCTGTACCAGCAACAAGTCGCGAAGCAGGCTCAGACGCAGACATCCGGCGGCGGCGGGACCGGCACCGACCAGTTCGATCCCAACACGCTCATCACCGAGACGAACTTTCGCTCGCAGGACATGACTGCCAGCGAGATCCAGACGTGGCTCGGGAAGCAACAGGGAAGGCTCGCTTCCTACAGCGGACTCGACTACGCAGGCCGGAGCAAGACGGCGGCCGAGATGATCGCTGACGCCGGCAAGCATTTCAACATCAGTCCGCGCGTCATCCTCGTCACGCTTCAGAAGGAGCAGTCACTGCTGAGCGCCACGAGCCCGAGCCAGAACGCCTTGAACTGGGCGATGGGCTGTGGCAAGACCGACAGCCGGACGATCATGAAGTACAAAGGCTTCGGCAAGCAGATCTGGTGGGGCGCCCAAAAGCTCGACAAGAACTCCAAGCCGTGGCACTCCGGCATCAGCCTTCCTATCGACGGCAGCACGGTCTACCCGACGAATGCCGCCACGTATTCGCAGTACAAGTACACGCCGCACTTCCGCGGGACTCACTCGTTCTGGACCCTCTGGGTGCGCTACTTCTTCACCAGCCCGTCGAAGTAGCCCTGCCCTAAGACCGCCGAGAACACACCGAAGCCCCCGCATCCCGCAGGGGCTTCGTCATTCCAGTCATCGCGGCGCGTCCTACAGGTACTGCCAGACGTCGTCCACGCCGGCTTCGGTCGCGGCGACACAGCGGTCCACCTTGTGCAGCGGCTTACCGGTCGTGGTATCGACCAGTCGCAGGTCGAGGATCTCGGGCGACTCGAACCAACGCCCGTCGGCGTCGATGAGCATCTTCACGCGCGGGTGCAACAGGTCGTCGTTGTTCACGCGGTAAACGACTGCGGTTGTGTTGTCCTCGAGCATCACGACAGCACCCATCGGGTAGATGCCGAGCATCGCGACGAGCGCCTTCGTGATGTTGGGCTCGTAGGCCTTGCCGCGGCCCTGCATGAGCACGGCGAGCGCCTTGTCGGGCCGAATCTCGCGCCGGAACGGCCGTGTCGTCGTCATGGCGTCGTACGCGTCGCAGACCGCGACGACCTTGCTGAAGAGATGCTGCTCTGAGCCTGTCGTATCGGGATAGCCGAGAAGGTCGTGGCGCTGGTGGTGCTCGTATGCCACGATCATCGGCATCTTGTCCTCGAGCTGGATGCGTTTGAGGAGGTCGGCGCCTTCCTCGCTGTGCCTCTTGACGAGCGTCCATTCCTCGGCCGTCAGCGGGCCGGCTTTCATGAGGATGTCCTCCGGGATGCGCACCTTGCCGATATCGTAGAGCAGCCCCGCAAGGCCGAGCGAGCGGATCTCTTCCTGGTTGAGACCCAGCGCCGAGCCCAGCGAGATCGCGAGGATGCAGACGTTTATGGAGTGGTTGAGCGTGTAGTCGTCGTGTCCCTTGATCGCGGTGAGGCCGAGCACGGCGGCGGGATCCTGCAGCAGGTTGTCGAGCATCGATTCGACGACGCGCTGCAGCGGACCGAGCTCCATCGCGCGGCCGAGCTTGGCCTGCATCTCGACGTCGCGCATCGCGCCCAGGCCCGCGTCGTAGCTCTCGCGGGCGCGAGCCCGGACCTCGCGGTTGCGCTGCTCGTTGCCGGTGTCTTCCAGCGTGGTGGTCTCTGCGACGGTGATCGAATGGACGCCGCGGGCCTCGAGGAACGCGCGCGCAGACTCGATGTCGGCGACGTCATCGGCCTCGATGAGTTCGACGAGCACGGCAGCCTCGGCGGCGGTCGTCATGGCCGTGACAGTGACCGCGGAGATGCCGCGGGAAAGCAGCTCCTCGACGAGCTTGGCGTACGTGGCGCTCTCTTCCGAGAAGATCTGGTTCTCGACGAAGACGGTGCCCTTGTAGATGTTGATGGTGACCTCGTCGAAGCCGAAACCCGACAGCCCGCGCATCGCCGAGACGAACGCGGCGAGCGACTGCGCGACCGACGGGTGCGACGTGGGGTACAGCGCGGCGTTGGCGTGTGCGACGGCGAGCGAGCGCACGAGCTGACGTGCGCGCTCGAGCTTCTCGGGAGTGGCGAACGGTGCCTCGACGGCCACGAATCCGCTCGCCTCGGCGGCGAGTTCGGAAGGGCCGGCTAGAGGGCCTTCGTCTTCCGGGCGGTACGGCATGTCGGTCACAACGGGTCAGCTCCTTCGGCTGTGGAATGGCTGTGGATGTTCGCGAGCGCCTGACGCGCGCGAGTACGCAGTTCTCTGGTCTTTCTGCCCATGACGAGCTTGCGGTCGGCGGTCCGTCGCAGAGCCCGTTCGGCGTCAGGCGTCCCGATCTGCTCGAGCGCGCAGATAATCTCCTTCTTCATCTCGTGCGAGCGCATGATATTGATGTCCTCGAGCGAGCGCATCAGTGCGGGCACGGCCGTCTTTGCCTTCACGCGGCCCATCTCGCGGACGGCGAAACGCTGCGTCTCGGGCTCGGGATGGTTCAGCGCCTTGACGAGCGCAGCTGCCGCTTCAGGCTCCCGGGTGTCGGCAAGCGCCGTAATCGCCGCGAAGCGCACTGTCTCGCTGAGGTTGGCCAGCGCCTGCGACAGGATCGGCACCGTGCGCCGGTCTCCAAGAGCCGCGAGTGTGCGCATCGTCGCAATGGCGGTTGCCGCGTCATCACCGCGCAGCTTGTTGCGGGCCACACCGATCACCGAGTCGCCCATCGCGCGCAGGACCGGTCGCAGCAGCGAGCGCTGCGCTTCGCCGGCCCGGTTGCAGGCGGTCAGCAGCGCTTCGGCCCCCGCCGGCCCGGCCGCCGCGAGGATCTCGCCGGCGATCGCGGCATCGGCGTCGGATGCGATCGCTGTGCACATCTCGGCGAGCACGGCCGGATCGCCGAAGGAGGCGCGCGCGGCCCCCACGGCGTCGGTGAGCGCGGGCTCGTGAGCGAGCTCGTCGAGGCGCCGCATCGCTTCACGCACCTGCTCGAACGCGCCTCCGCGCGCCGCGCCCGCGAGGCATTCGCCGATCGCCCGGGCCGCCTCGGGTTCGGCGTGAACGCGCGAGACCGCGACGGCCGTCGAAAGCGCGCGACCCGCCGAGAGCGCGGGTGACGCGATCGACACTTGGCGGGCGAGATCGGTGGTGTCTTCCGGGACCGTCATCTCCTCGGCGATCTCGACGGCTGTTGCGGTCGTGATGGCCTCGTCGTCGCCGGCTCGCACAGGAACGATGAGCGGCTCGATCAGGCGGGCCTTGTCGGCAGGTAAGGGGAGGGCCGCCGCCACGCGACGCGCGTCGGTGGGTGCCTGCGCGGCGACGAGCATCAGCAGCCTGGCGAGCGCCGCGGGCTTCATGTTCGCCACGATTGAGAGCATGCCCTCCATCCGCGCGCCGTTGCCATCAGCCTTGAGTGAGAACGCGAGCACCTTCATGCGCGAGGTCTCGTCGAGCACCATCATCGCGTCGGCGACTCGCGCGATGGCCAGATCCCGGGTCGCGGTCTCGAGGCGGCCGATCGCCTCGGCGACTTCGTCGTGGCCGGCGCCGTCGGTCTTCTGCCAGCGCTCCGCGGCCTCCACGATCTCGGTTGCGATGTCGTCGAGTGGAGCCGTCATCAGGTCCACTCCGAGAAGCCCGCTCTCATCGGAGGCGCGAAGCGACACTTCGATGACGGCGATGTGCGAGACGCCGGTCGACATGAGCGCGCTGCGCGGACCGCCGAGCGAGCGTATCGCCGCCGGCTCGGAGTTCGCGACCGCAACGAAGGCCGCGGTCTCGGCGTCGGTGACGCCCGGGGCGATGATGAGCTGGCCGATCTGCATCGCGTGCAGCGCCTCCGCGAATGAGACCGACTGCGTGCTGCCGGTCGCGAGCTGGCTGCTGCCGATGCGGAAGCCATGCGGGTCGACGACGATGCGCAGCGGGCCGGAGGAGCCGATGAGCTCGTTCGCGCGTGCGGTGAACCGCGCGACCGCCTCGGTGGGCAGCGGCGACGTGGACGGGTACAGGCGAGCGGCGCCGGCCGCAGCCGACAGTAACCGCAGTGCCTCTTCGGCACGCGGGAATCCGTCACATTCAGCGCTCACCCGGCCTCCTTTCACCTCTCCGCCTGTGAGGATATATCGGTCGTCCTCTCCGCGCGCTACACCGAAGCAATGTATTCTTCTCATGGCACGACCCGTGCAGTGTGAGCGCCGTCACACGACACGCGAATCTCGCATATGTTGCGGTGACGTTCGCGCCGATACGAAGAACAGGATGAGTACAGTCTACTTCCGAAGGCGAGATGGCGCGTGCCGTTGAAGACGGAGGCCTACTACAGGCAGATCGCGGAAGAGGCGCTGGTTAGCGCCGGCGTCTCCGAGCCGCCTGTGCCCGTAGAACACATCATCGCGTCGCTGGGGATTCCCGTCTTGCCGGTCAACCTGCCCATCTTCTTCACGGCGGCGACCGTCAATACCGACGGTTTGCCGGTGATGGTCGTCAACTTCGCCCAACCCGAGCCGGTCCGCCGAGAAGCCCTCGCGCACATGCTCAGCCACATGCTGCTGTTGCTGGAGGACCCGAGCAACGTCTTCCCGCGCGGCACCGCGGATCACGACGACGCCGAGATGCTCGCGCACGAGCTCACCATGCCCTCGACGATGGTCATCGACCAATCGCGTCTGTGGTTCAACGACTTCCGCTACCTTGCGCGCCTTTTCGGCGTGGGCGAGGTAGCCATGCTCGAACGGATGCGCGAACTCGGCATCATCGACAACCAGCAGGGAATCCGCTGGGACTTCTGATTCGCGCGCGCCTCGATCCAGGAGTTCTTGTCCGGGTCGGCTGCTATGATGCTGCTCGAGCCACGTGAGGACGAACGGTCCTCGCGACGCACCCCCGGGGAGGCACTTCATGCGCACGAGCTACGCCATTGGCGTCGACGTAGGTGGCACACGTATCGCCGCCGGGCTGGTCGAACGCAAGGGCCGCATCGTCAAAGACGCCAAGCGACTGACGCCGAAGACCGGCCCGTTCGCTGTCATCGACGCCATCATCGACCTCGTCGAAGAGGTGCACGCCGGCGCGCAAGCGTCCGAGGTGGCGGGCGTCGGTATCGGCATTCCGGGACAGATCGACTTCCTGCGCCAGTCGGTGGAGTTCTGCACCAACCTGCCGTTGGCCGGCGTCGACGTGCGATCGCTCGTGATGTCGCGCGCCAAGGAGGAGGTCACCGTGGACAACGACGGACACCTCGCAGCCCTCGGCGAAGCGCGCTACGGCGCCGCCAAAGGAGCACGCGACTTCCTGATGATCACCGTCGGCACCGGCGTCGGTGGCGGCATCTTCATCGGCGACGAACTGTTCCGCGGCAGCCGCGGACTGGGCGGCGAGCTCGGCCACACTGTGGTCCAACTCGACGGCCCGCTCTGCCCCTGCGGCGGGAGGGGCCACCTCGAGGCGTACCTGGGTCGGCCCGCGATCGCCGCGAAGGGCCGAGAGGCCGCCGAGACGTTCAAGGGCCGCGAGATCCTCAAGGCAGCTGGCGACAAGGTCGACGAAGTCACGGCCGAATCGGTCCTCATCGCCGCGAAGGCGGGCGACCCTGTCGCTCGCGAGATTCTTCTCGGCTGCGGTGACGTGCTCGGCCGCGCGCTCGTGGGCTTCGTCAACGTCTTCAATCCCCGGCTCATCTGCATCGGCGGTGGTATCGGCGAAGGAGCAGACTTCATGGTCGAGCGCGCCGCACAGGTCATGCAGGGCGAAGCGCTCGCGGGTCGCCGAGATGTCTCGGTCGTCCAGGCTGTTCTCGGCAATGACGCCGGTATTCTGGGCGCCGCAGCCATGGCGTTCGACGAGCACGACTCACGACAGGGCCTCAGCCGGTAGCCACGACCGGCCGAGAGGGGAGTCCGTGGACTACCGCGACGTCATGAAGGATGCGTGGGAGATCACGCGCCGGACGCGGGCGTTGTGGGTGCTCGGCGCGATCTCGGCGGCGCAGGCGATGGTCTACTCGGTGGTCATGGCGATGATACTTGTGCCCATCGCGGTGCTGCCCCAGATGTCCACCTCGTTGACGCTCGTTTCCCAGGGGGTCGACTCCGACGCGAGCCCGTTCGGCGCGGTGGCGCTACTGCTCGCCAACGGCTCGCGAGCCGTAGTCAGCCACATGCCGGAGATCATCGCGATCATCGTGGTCGTGTTTGCTGTGTGGATCGTTTTGGGAGTGCTCGACGTGGCCGCGCAACCGGCGATGATCGCGGTCTCGCTCGGCAGGATCGAGGGGCGCGACGTGAGCGTGTCAGAGGCGCTCCGCACAGGGTTTGGGCTGTGGGGGCGTACGGTGGGCCTGCTCACGGTGGCGGCACTGCCTTTGCTCGCGCTGGTATTCGGAATCGCCGTGTCGACGACGTTCATGTATACGCTGCCCATCATGCGCGGCGTCGTGCCTGGTCCGGCTCCCGCCCTCGCAATGCAGCTCGCCTTCGCGCCGCTTCAGGCAGCGGTCTCCCTCATGACCGTTGCGCTCTCTGTCGTGGTGACGATCGCGTTGCGCCACGCGCTAGTCGAAGCCGTGCAGGTGCGCGAGGCGCTTCGCCGCGGATGGCGTCTGGTGCGAAGCAACTTCGCGGCGATCGCAGTGACCTACCTTGTCGCGTCGAGCGCCGCTGTCCTCGTCGCGCTCACACTCGGGGTCGGTGTCGCGCTTCTCGGAGGGGTTGCGGCAGTGATTCTTACAGGTAGCACGCTGATTGCGATGAAGAGCCTGGGAACTGTCGCTGCGAGTATCGCCTTGGCGGGTGTGTCGTTGGCCGCCTGCATCGGCTTCGCGTTTCAGGCCGCACTCTACGCGTGGACGTCGACGGTGTGGACGCTCGCGTGGCGTAACCTGACCGGCCGAGATGAGACTTCGGTGGCCTTGGGCGCCGTGCGCGCGGATGCCACAGGCACTTCGGGCGTTGGCCTTTGGGCCGGTGAGGGAAACCACAAAGGAGCGGGACGGACTACGTTCGATCAGGGCTGACGGAGAGGACTGCCATGCGTTTCGGGGAGATCATCAGCAAGGCGTGGAAGATCACGTGGCGCTATCGCGCATTGTGGGTCCTTGGCTTGTTCGCCGGCGTCACCGGCGGTGGCGGAGGAGGTGGCGGGGGCAACTACGGGAACAACTTCGGATCCCGAACAGGAACGGGGAGCGGGTCGGGCAACCCGTTCGGAAGCGCAGAACTGTCGCGCCTGGGTTCACAACTGACACATTGGCTCCCGCTCATCGTGGTCGGGATCGCGGGGCTCCTGGTCGTGGGCTTAGTCTTCGCGGTACTGGGCATCGGGGCGCGCGGAGCTCTGGTGTGGGCCGTAAACGAGATCGAAGAGGGTCGCCGCCCCGCTCTCGGCGAGTCGTGGAACCGGGGCTTCGCACGCTTCTGGAGCCTGCTCGGTCTCGGATTGTTGCTCGGATTGCCCATACTGGTCGCGGTACTGCTGTTGGTCGCCGCGATCCTCATCCCCTTGGCCGGACCGCTCATGCGTGGCGGTGAGCCAAGTCTGCCCGCGGTCATCGCACCGATGTGCGGCGCGCTCGCCATCGGCATCCCGCTGCTACTTGTTGCAGGAGTCGTCCTCGGGATCATGCAGATCACAGGAACGCGCTTCATCATCCTCGACGGGATGGGAGCGGTGCACGCCGCGGGTGAAGGCTGGAGAGCTTTCCGGGCCAGGATTGGCGATCACATTCTCATGTTCCTCATCAACATCGGCTTGAATATCGCCGCGGGTCTGGCGATTGCGATCCCCTTCGTCATCCTGGCGCTCGTCACGATCGTCCCAGCTGTCATCGCCGGGGCGTCCGGCCGCTGGACGACTTTCGGGCTGGCAATCGCTGTGTTCTTCCTGTTCGTCTTCGCGGTCTCTTTCATCTACAGGGCGATCTGGGGCACGTTCACGTCTGCGCTCTGGACGATCTTCTACCGCAGACTGACGGGCCGAGAGTTGCTCGCACCCGCGTGGCCGCCAGCGCCAACGTCCCCTGTGCCTGGTCCGCCTGTCTGGGCGCCGCCCGTTGCGCCTGTGGTGCCCGGACCGCCCGCAGGCATGCCACCCGCACCACCGGCGCCGCCGGTCATGCCTGGTCCGCCTGTTGAGGCGCCGACGGCTCCGCCGATGGCCCCGACCCCACCTATGGCTCCCGCACTGCAGACGCCATCGCAGCCGCCCGCGCAGCCGCCAGCATGAGGGAGCCCGGCCGACTCATCGTCTGCGCCACGCCCATCGGCAATCTGGGCGACGTCACGCTGCGTGTGCTCGATGCGCTGCGCGACGCAGACACCATCGCGGCAGAGGACACTCGCGTCACGCGGAAGCTCCTTGCCCGCTACGACGTCGAAACGCGTCTCGAGCGCTGCGACGAGCACACTGTGGAGCGTCAGACGCCAGCGTTACTCGAGCGCATGCTCGGCGGCGAGGTCATAGCGCTGGTCTCAGACGCCGGTACGCCCGGCGTAAGCGATCCGGGCGCGCGACTCGTCGACGCCTGCATCGACGCCGGTATCGCGGTCGAGGTGCTGCCGGGCGCGAGCGCGATCCTGGCAGCTCTCGTTGCGAGCGGGCTGCCCACGCACGCCTTCTACTTCGGCGGCTTCCTCCCGCGAAAGGCCGGCGAACGCGCCCGTGCCCTCTCGGCCATCGAATCGCTTGATGCGACGCTCATCTTCTATGAGTCGCCGAACCGCGCAGCCGCGACGCTCGCAGCGCTCGCTGTGGCTCTGCCGGGAAGACGTGCCGCTCTCGCACGCGAGCTCACGAAGCTCTTCGAGGAGGTCGTGCGCGGCGACATAGAGGAGGTCGCTGCTGCCATAGCGGCGCGTGAAAGCCTGAAAGGGGAGGTCGTGTTGCTCGTGGGGCCTCCACTCGCGCGCGAACAGCAGCAGACTGACCCAGTGGTGGTGCGGGCGGCGATCGATGCCGCAATCGCCAAGGGTGCGACGCGCAGTGACGCGGTCAAACGAGTCGCGCGCGAACTGGAGCTACCAAGAAGCGAGGTCTATGACATCGCCCATCGGCCTACTGGATAGCGCCGACAGGTTGTGCGAGCGTGCCACGTCAGCCGTTATCGGCTATGACTTCTTGATCGTGGCGACGCAATCCGCACACACGGGACGCTCTTTGACCTGCACGATGTCGGTGTCGGTCGCACCGCAGATCGAGCAGGAGTCCTTGTGCTTGGTCAGAATGATGTTGTCGCCCTCGACGAAGATGGCGACGGGGTCTTTGACCTTGATGCCGAGCGTTCGACGAAGCTCCATGGGGATGACGATTCTGCCGAGGTCATCGACGCGGCGGACGATACCAGTGTCGTGCATCGCTTCTGCCTCCCTCTTAAGGCTCCCACGCCGAACAGCTGCGCCGGAACGGTTAGAATGCTCGAAGAGTCTCGCCGACTTCGCGGCTGACACGCTCGCTAACAGCAGTACCCTCACTCACGGAGTGCCGAAACATATGGATAAGCAGAACTCATTCTATCTGACCACACCGATCTACTATGTGAATTCGGTTCCGCATCTCGGCACGGCGTATACGACCATCGCCGCCGACGCACTCGCACGGTATCGCCGGATGTGCGGTGACGACGTGTGGTTCCTCACGGGCCTTGACGAGCATGGCCAGAAGGTCGAACAGGCTGCCACCGAGAACGGCGTGACTCCGCAGGAGTGGGCCGATCGAATGGCCGCCCGTTTCCGGGAAGCTTGGGCGATGCTTAACATCTCCAACGACGACTTCATCCGAACCACCGAGCCGCGCCACGAGCGTGGCGTGCGCGAGTTCCTCACCGCGCTGTACGAGCGCGGCGACATCTATCCTGGCACGTATGAGGGCTGGTACTGCGTTCCGTGTGAGACGTACTTCACTGAAGAGCAGCTCGCCGACGACCACACCTGCCCGCAGTGCGGACGGAAGGTGGAATTCGTCCGAGAAGACAACTACTTCTTCAAGCTCTCGGCGTATCAGGATCGGCTGCTCGCGTATTTCGAGGCACATCCGGGCTTCATCCGGCCCGAGTCTCGCAAGAACGAGGTTCTTTCATTCGTGAAAGGCGGTCTGCGCGACCTCTCGATCTCGCGCGCGAACGTGAAGTGGGGCATCCCGCTTCCGTGGGACGACACGCACACGATCTACGTCTGGTTCGATGCGCTCATCAACTACATCACGGCGATCGGATACGGCGATCCTGAAAAAACCGGCGAGTTCACGAAGCGGTGGCCCGCACAACTTCATTTCGTTGGGAAGGACATCATCCGCTTCCACTGCGTCATCTGGCCGGCGATGCTGATCGCCGCGGAGCTGCCCGTGCCGGAGCGTGTCTTTGCGCACGGATTCCTGCTCACCAAGGGCGAGAAGATGAGCAAGTCCAAAGGCAACGCGATGGCACCGGCGGACCTCGTGGCGAAGTTCGGCGTTGACGGCTACCGCTACTACTTCATGCGCGAGGTGCAGTTCGGCCTCGACGGCTCGATCTCGCTTGAGGCGATGGTTCAGCGCTATAACGGCGATCTCGCCAACGACTGGGGCAACCTGTGTTCTCGGCTGTTCAACATGGTCGGGAAGTACTGCGACGGCCAGGTGCCGCGGCCGGGCGAGCCCTCCGACGACGACGCCGAGCTCATCGCGATTGCCGACGGGCTTCCACCCGCCTTCGCGTCTCGCATGGACGCGCTCGACTACGCGGGCGCGCTCGATAGTGCGTGGGAGCTCATCAAGCGGACGAACCGCTACATCGAAGATGCCGCTCCGTGGAATCTCGCGAAGTCGGAAGAGACGCTTCCCCGGTTGCGCACCGTGCTCTACAACGCGCTCGAGGCCGTGCGGATCGCCGCACTCTTCACCGCGCCAGTGATGCCCGCGACCTCGCAGGAAGTGTGGTCGCGCATGGGGTTGGGCGACCCGCTGGCAGTCACCGACATCGCGGCTGTGGCCACGTGGGGCGGCCTGCCCGCAGGCAACGCCGTCGTCAAAGGCGAGGCGCTCTTCCAGCGCATCGTCGAAGATGCCGAGTAGCCCGCGATGACCCCAGCCGAGAACACCTCACCTGCGTCGCCCAGCTCGCTCTTCGCCGACGCGAAGGGCCGCCCGGTCGCGCCGCCCGACTTCGGCGGTCAGCTCGTCGCCGACACGCACGCCCATCTCGACATGTTGGATGATCCCGCAGGCGCGCTCGCTCGCGCTGCGCTCGCCGGCATCGGCCTCATCGCGACCGTCGCGGACCCGAGCGAGGACGCGCCTCGCACGTACGCCGCGGTCGCTGAGTGGCTGGCGGCCGCGGGTGAGCAGCTGGCCGGCGTCGGGTCGCCCTCCTCCGCACTCCCGCGAGTTCGCGTCATCCTCGGCGTGCATCCTCACAACGCGAAGGAGTTCTCGGCAGAGGTCGAGAGCCTCGTGCGTGAACTCGCCGCGAGCCCGCTGACGTGCGCGATCGGGGAGATCGGGCTCGACTACCACTACGACAATTCGCCGCGAGACGTGCAGCGAGCTGTCTTTCAGCGCCAGCTCGAACTCGCGCACGAACTGAAGCTGCCCTGCGTCATCCACCTGCGCGAAGCGCACGACGATGGCGCGCGAATCCTCTCCCAGGTCGGAGTGCCCGAAACCGGTTGCATCCTGCACTGCTTCAACCTCGGTCCCGAGCAGATGCAGACGTTCCTCGCGATGGGCTGTCACATCAGCTTCGCCGGCCCGGTCACATTCAAGAAGGCCGACGAGGTTCGAACCGCAGCGGCGCTCGTGCCCGCCGACAGGATCCTCACCGAGACCGACTGCCCCTTCATGGCGCCCGAACCTTTTCGCGGACGCAAGAACGAACCGGCTTTCACGGTGTTCACCGCTGCGCGCATCGCAGAGGCTCGGGGCGAGTCATTGCCTGAGTTCGCGGCCATCGCCTACGCGAATGCGGCGCGTATTCTCGACCCGGACCGCTCGTGAGCGCGTCTGACACCGCGCGTGCTGCGCGGGTGCTGTGCATCGCCGGCAGCCCGCGGCGTGGCGGCAACTCCGACCAGCTCCTCGACGCGCTCGAGCGCGGCGTTCGCGCGGCAGGCGGCGAGCCCGAGCGGCTCGTCGCGACGGATGTGGGCGCGCACCCGTGCCGAGGCTGCAATGCGTGCGCTCAGACAGGTGAATGCGTGCTGCGAGACGGCATGGATGCGGTCTACTCGGCGGTCGACAGGGCTGATGCGATCGCCATCGCGACGCCGGTCTTCTTCGCGACCGTGCCAGCGGTCCTCAAGATCGTCTACGACCGGTTCCAGCCCTACTGGGCGCGGCGATACTCGCTCGGCGAGCCGGCGCCTGAGCACAAGCGTCCGGGGGCGTTGCTCGTGGTCGGCGGCGGCGGTGACCCGTTCGGCACCGCGTGCGCCATCACTCCCAGCAAAAGCGTCATGAACGTGGTGGGCGTCTCGCTCGGCATCGTGTACGAGTGCGTCGGCCCAGATTCGTCCTCGGACATGGGCCACCGCCCCGAGTGTCTCGAGCGCGCCGAGGAGATCGGCCGCGAGCTTGTCTCGGCGGTGTCACTCACCGATTAGTCCTCCGAGAAGCCCGTTGCCGTCTTGACACAATTCGGCAAATATGGGCGTCTGCCTCGTCCTGAATGCGACGAACGCCCGGCCGCGTTGCCTTTCGCAATCCGTGCCGCTGGGGCGTCATCCGTGGCGACCTGCGCGTTTGCGCGAGGCCCTTCACAGGGGTAGCATCGGCAATCCGCCTCCGTTACGGAACGGTTGAAAAGTCCCCGAACAGAGAGGTCTGAATGAGGTCACAGCCGAGTCGCTCGGCGAGATCCGTGAAGACCCAGTATTTCATCGCAGCCGTAATTCCCGCACTCATTGTCGTACTCAGCATCTCCGGATTCGTATGGGCACAGAAGCAGGTGACGGTCGTCGTTGACGGCCGGATCTCGCACGTGAGCACGCAGGCCACAAGCGTGGCTCGCCTGCTCGACCAGGCCGATGTCGCGTTGGGCGCCGGGGATATTGTGATTCCCCCGGGTGATGCGGTCGTTAGCGGCGGCATGACCGTGGTCGTGCGCCACGCTACGCCGGTCATCCTGAACCTCGGTGGCAACCGCACCGCGCTTGTCGTCGTCGGCCAGACTGTCGCTGACGCGCTCTTCGCCGCGGGCATCGACCCCGACACCAATCCCGCCGTCACCCCCGCGCTCTCCACAAGGCTCGAGCGCGATATGACGATCTGGGTACCTGACGTCTTCGCACGCATCACCAAGCAGGAGATCGCCCTGCCCTTCGCCGAGAGGACCGTCGGGGACCCACTGCTTCCCGTCGGCGTCCGCAAGGTGCTCACTCGCGGTCACCAGGGGACCGAACTGCGCGTCTTCCGCGCGCTCGTTTCCGACGGCATTGAAGGGTCTGCGACTCTTTCCGCAGTCAAGAGCGTGGCACCCGCTGTCGATCAGGTCGTCGCGGTGGGCACGGCGACCCGGGTCGCCAGCTACGCGGCGATCGTCGCCAGCGCCAGGGCGCTTGCCCGCGTCCGCACGACCCGCACCCCGAGGCCCGGCGTCGGCCGGGGCATGCAGGTCGAGGCGACCGGATACTCCGCCGGCAGCGGCGGCGCGGACCACCGCTGTGCCACCGGAGCGCTCGCGACCCACGGCGTCATCGCGGTCGACCCGCGCGTCATCCCGCTCGGCACGCACGTGTTCGTGCCCGGCTACGGCTACGCCGTCGCGGCGGACACCGGCGGCGCCATCAAGGGCCACCGTATCGACCTGTGCTACGACAGCGGTCGCGACGCAATCCTGTGGGGCCGGCGCACGGTGACCATCATCATCCTCGACTAACCGTGACGAACTCGCCCCTCGCGACTCCATCGGCGACGCTTGCCGTGCTCAAGCGCCACGGCCTGGCCACCAAGAAGTCGCTCGGCCAGCACTTCCTCGTCGACGACAACGCCGTTGGCCGCATCATCGATCTGGCCCGGCTCTCCGGGGACGAGACCGTCGTCGAGGTCGGGCCGGGAATCGGCACGCTCACCGTGGCCCTCTGCGAGCACGCCGGCGCGGTGGTCGCCGTCGAGCGCGACGCCGATCTGCTGCCGGTCCTCGCCGAGACGACTTCGGGCTGCACGCGCTTCGCCGTCGTGCGGGCCGATGCCGTTGCAGTGTCACCCGAGTCGATCGCCGAGCCATTCGGCGCCCCGGTCGCACTCATCGCCAACCTGCCGTACGCTGTCGCCGCCACGGTCGTCCTGCGCTTCTTCGAGGAACTGCCCACGCTGCGGTCGGCGACCGTGATGGTGCAGTCCGAGGTGGCGGATCGCATGGCCGCCTCGCCTGGCGGCAAGGAGTACGGCTCCTACACGGTCAAGCTGCGACTACTCGCCCAGCCGGCCGGGCGCTTCTCGGTCGCGCGCAACTGTTTTCTGCCGCCGCCCCGCGTCGACTCGGCTGTCCTCCGTCTCGAGCGTGCTCCGCTCGCCGATGACCCCGCCTTGCTGCGTTCCGCCGCGCGCGTCTCCGACGCGGCGTTCGCCCAGCGTCGCAAGACGATTCGCAACTCACTTCGGGCCACCCTGGCCATCGGGACGGACGTGCTCGACGGCGCGCTGGCAGCCGCTGACATCGATGGGTCGCTGCGCGCTGAGACGCTTCCCGCCGAAAGATTCCTTGAGCTTGCGCAGGCTCTGACCGATGTCGGAGTGACGTTGCCTTCGAGGTAGGCGCCTCGCGGCCTCTCCAGTGAGGTTATCGACCAGCCAGTCAGTACTATTCGTGCTGGTAATTCGGGTGTTTCTGGACTATACTACCTCTCTGAACAGAGGAGGCTCTTTCATGGATCTTGTTCGTCAGGCCGAAGTTGTTGGCCGCATTCGTAACGACCTTGAGAACATGACCGGCAGTCGAATTCGGGTCCGCGCCAACATGGGCCGTTCGAAGATCGTCGAGCGTGAGGGCATTCTCATGCAGACGCATCCTGCACTCTTCGTGGTCGAAGTGATCGAGAAGCGGGACCGCATGGCGCGTGCATCGTACCAGTACGTTGACGTGCTCACCGGCACCGTGGAGCTCACGCACGTGGAAAGCGGTGAGAACCTGCTGCCTTGGCTGAACTAGCCGGCGGCTGGAGATAAGATCAAAGCGCGGGGCTCACCATGGCCCCGCGTTTTCTTGTATGGAGGGGACACGTCGCGTGCAGGGTCTGACGATCATCGCGCCCGCCAAGGTCAATCTGTTCCTCGGCATAGGCGCCACACGCCCAGATGGACACCACGACCTCCGTTCCGTGTTCCAGACACTCGAGCTGCACGACACCGTGCGGATGTCGCCATCGGACGAGCTAACCGTCACCTGTGACGAACACCTCGACATTCCAGTGCATGACAACCTCGCCTTTCGAGCCGCGAAGGCCTTCTCGCAGGCTTTCGACATCGAGGTGCTCGTCGACATCGCGATCGCGAAGCGGATTCCGGCTGGTGCTGGTTTGGCGGGTGGCTCATCGGACGCTGCAGCCGTACTTGCGGGCCTCGCGCACTGGGCGAGCCTTTCCCTCGACGACGAGCGTCTACATGTTGCTGCGCGGTCCCTCGGCGCCGACGTCCCGTTCTTCCTGTACGGTGGTGCGGCGCTGATGGGCGGCAGGGGGGATCTGCTGCAACAGCATCTGCCCAGCGCCGCCTTCCACGTCGCGCTCATCAAGCCCGCGGTGCCGGTTTCGACCGCCGATGCGTACCGGGCGTTTGACGCCGACCCACGGCCGGCGGGAGATCCACGCGGCGTTACCGATGCGCTGCTCGCGGGAGACGTGACCGCGCTCGCCACGTCCCTGTGGAACAACATGACCACCGCGTCGATCCTGCTCGTGCCCGAGGTGGGCGAAGCTCTCACCTGGATGCGGGCGCAGCAGGGCGTGCTTGGAGCGCTTGTCGCCGGCAGTGGCTCGGCCATCTTCTCCGTGTGCGAAGATGGACGCGTGGCCGAGAGGATCGCAGCAGATGCCGCGCAGCGGGGCCTATGGTCGACCGCGACAAAGACTCGGTCGACGGGCGTGTTCGTCGCTGGCGAAGAGGGGGTCTCGTGAAGGTCCACGCGATGGTGCTTGCGGGTGGTGACGGCGCCGTGATCGACCCCACCGTCCGCATCAAGGGACTCGTGCCGATCGCGGGCCGGCCCATGATCGAATGGGTCGTGGACGCTCTTCGGGCCGCATCGTCGATCGACGAGATCGCGGTCGTCGTGCCAACCGATGAGAACCTCGGCGACTGGACCGACAAGGTCGACCATCTCATCGTCTCGGACGCGAATTTCATCGACAATGCGATCGCCGGCTGTTCGGTCTTCCAGATCGAGCGCAATGTGCTCTGCGCAACCGGCGACTTGCCGGCGCTCAGCGCAGAGGCTGTCGACGACTTCGTCGTGCGTTCGCTCGAGACCGGCGCCGAGTTCACATACCCGCTGGTGCCCGCTGAGGACATGGAAGCGCAGTTTCCCGGCTCACAGCGTACATATGTGAAGGTCGCCGGTGGGCCGGTGACCGGCGGAAACATGATGGTGCTGGCGCCCGGTCTCGTCAGCCGCAACCGCCAGATCGGTCAGCGCCTCTTCGACACACGAAAGTCCCCGCTCGCCATGGCTCGCGTTATCGGGATTCCCTTCATCTTCAAGTACGCGACAGGTCGGCTTCGAGTCGAGGATGTCGAACGCAAGATGGGGCAGCTTCTCGGAGCGAAATGCTCGGCGGTCTACACGTCACACGCATCGATCGGTGCCGATGTCGACAAGCCGATCGACGTCGTCGTCGCGGAGCGTGTTCTCTACCGACGAGTGACGGGTACGAAAGACAGCCAATGAGGGTTAAACTCTTGGAGTAACCCAAGGGCGATCGGGGGTCGCTCTACTAACAACTGGGGGAGTTCATGCTGATCACCAAGGTGGCGCTTCGACCTGTTGCGATGAATAAGGTGTGTGCGATTGCAAGCATCGTTCTCGATGACGCCTTCGTCATCCACGATCTGCGCGTCGTCAACGGCGACAAAGGGTTGTTCGTGGCGATGCCTTCACGCAAGCTGCCCAACGGCGACTTTCGCGACATCTGCCACCCGATCAACACCCATGCGCGGAATGAGATCCAACGCGTGGTACTCGAGCAGTTCCATGCCGAGGGGGGCATCGGCGCCTTCTCTGACGCCTCGCTGGGCCTCGTTGCCGAAGACGCTTAGGCCGGCACGGATACCGCTTTTTGCCCCGGAAGCTTTCCGCGACCGGCGGATGAGGGTATTCTCGGAAATCGTCCGGAGAAGCGGTTGACGCCGATTTGCGCGACTTCCTAAACTTCACCCCGGCTGATTCGCGGCTGAAACCCTGCGATGGGGCATCGTTCAACGGCAGGACTCGGGCTTTTGGTGCCCGCTATCCAGGTTCGAATCCTGGTGCCCCAGCCACACAGCACATGCGGTCCCGAGCCTGACAGGCCCGGAGCCGTCTCCGACGGAGGAGCAATCCGATGAGTTCGATCGCTCTCATCCTCGCTGCCGGCGAGGGAACACGGATGAAGTCGGATAAGCCCAAGGTCGCTCACGAAGTTCTCGGCAAGCCGATGGTGAACTGGGTCGCCGAAGCTGCACGCTCGGCAGGATGCAATCGTGTCATCGCGGTCACCGGGCATCACGCAGATGTCGTGGAAGCGCTGCTCGGCGAGACCGAGAGCGTACGCCAGGAGGCCCAGCTCGGCACGGGCCACGCGGTGATGTCGGCGCGGGAGGCGCTCAGCGGCTTCCACGGCTCGCTCGTCGTGCTGTCGGGCGACACGCCGCTCCTCCAAGCCGATACGATCGCTGGGCTCATCGCGGTGCGCGAGTCGAGCGGGGCCGCCATGGCGCTGCTGACCGCCGAGCTTGCGTGCCCCACCGGCTACGGCCGGATCGTGCGCACGATGCACGACGGCGGGGTCGACCGCATCGTCGAGGAAAAGGACTGCACCCCCGAGGAGCGCCGGATAACCGAGACCAACACCGGCACGTACTGCTTCGACGCCGCGGTGCTCTTCGCCCGCCTCGACCGGCTCACGACTGAGAACGCGCAGGGAGAGTACTACCTGACAGACATGGTGAAGATCTTCCGCGACGAGGGTCTTGGCGTGAGTGCGATGATCGCCGAGGACTCGCTCGAGACCATGGGCATCAACAGCCGCGTTCAACTCGCCGAGGCGACCAAGGTCATGCAGCGTCGCATCAACCACGCACACATGGGCGCGGGCGTCACCATGATCGATCCCGATCTTGTGTGGATTGGCCCGGATGTGAAGATCGGCCGCGATGTCGAACTGCTTCCGATGACGTTCCTCTTTGGGAAGACGATCATCGCTGACCGCGCCGTCATCGGTCCAAGCGCACGGCTGACCGATGCGACGGTGGGCGAGGATGCCGTCGTCGACGCATCGGTGGTTCTCGGCGCGAAGGTGGGTCCGGGCGCCACCGTGGGGCCTGTCGCGTACCTGCGCAGCGGAGCCGTTCTAGGGGCAAAAGCCAAGGCCGGAACATGTGTCGAGATCAAGAACTCCGTCATCGGCGAGGGAAGCAAGGTGCCGCACCTCTCCTACATCGGCGACGCGACGATAGGTGCCGGCGTCAATGTGGGGGCCGGCACGATCACGTGCAACTACGATGGCGAGACAAAGCACCACACGACCATCGGAGACGGCGCTTTCATCGGCTCTGATACGATGCTCGTAGCGCCTGTGGACGTGGGCGCCGGAGCGATCACCGCGGCGGGCAGCACGATAGCCAAGGATGTTCCCGCCGGAGCGCTCGCTATTGAGCGTTCTGAGCAGGTAATCATCGAGGGCTGGGCTGCTCGGCGAGCGCTGCAAAAGAAGGACTAGCGGACTGGGACGGAGCGGATTTCACGATGGGCGAGAACGGCAAGCGCATGATGGTCTTCGCCGGCACGAGCAATCCGGACCTCGCCGAGGGCATGGTCAAGCATCTCGGCATCGAACTGGGCAACGTCAAGATCCGGAAGTTCGCCAACGGTGAGATCTATGTCCGCTATCTCGAGAGCGTTCGAGGTGCCGACGTGTTCATCGTCCAGTCGATCTGCTCGCCGGTCAACGACATGCTCATGGAACTGCTGATCATGGTCGACGCAGCCAAGCGCGCGTCGGCGCGCTCGATCACCGCCGTCGTCTCGAGCTACGGTTACGCGCGGCAGGACAAGAAGTCCGCTGCTCGCGAGCCGATCACGGCAAAGCTCGTGGCGGATCTCATGACGATTTCCGGCGTTTCACGAGTCATCACGATGGACCTGCATCAGGGCCAGATCCAAGGCTTCTTCAACCAGCCGGTCAACCATCTGACCGCGCTGCCCATCCTCGCGGACTACTTCGAGTCTCTGCACCTGGAGAACTTGTGCGTGGTCAGCCCGGATGTCGGCCGCGCCAAGGCGTGCAAGAAGCTCGCTGACATGCTCGGAGCGAGCCTCGCGATCATGCACAAGGGTCGCCCGGAGCACAACGTCGCGGAGATCACACACGTCATAGGCGATGTGAACGGCAAGACCTGCATCATCGCCGACGACATGATCGATACGGCCGGTTCGGTTGTTGCGGGCGCCAAGGCGCTCAAGAATGCTGGAGCCGCCACGGTCTACGTGACCGCGACCCACGGGATCCTCTCGCCGCCGGCATTCGATCGCCTCGAGGCGGCGCCGGTCGCAGAGGTGGTCGTCACCAACACGATTCCCGTGCCCGATCAGTTCGTGCATGGAAAGATCCACGTGCTGTCGGTGGCTCCACTATTCGCTCACGCGGTACAAAACGTCTTCAACGACGATTCGGTTTCCGAACTGTTCGACCCGGACTTCCAGCTGTAAAGGACCCCGCGCGCCGAGGGGTAGGAACCTCTCGGCGAAACAAACGGGCAAGAGAAGGAGCACGCACGCTATGAGTACGATAGACATTCTCACAGTTTTCCCCCGCACCGAGATCGGCAAGACCAGCACCAAGCTCGGCCGAGAAGGTCGCATTCCCGCCGTTCTGTACGGAATGGGTCGCGACCCCCTCGCCATCGCGCTCGACCGTCACGACTTCGAGCTCTTCATGTCGCATCACGCGGCGGGTTCGACGCTTGTCGAGATTCAGATCGCCGGCGAGAAGAAGCCAGTCAACGCCATGATCCGCGAGATGCAGCTTGCCCCGCTCAAGGGCAACATCGTGCACGTCGACTTCATGGCCGTGTCGCTCGACATCCCGGTCCACGCGATCGTAGCCGTGCACCTCATCGGCGACGCAGCGGGCGTGAAGCTTGGCGGCGTGCTTGCCACGGAGCGCCACGAGATCAACGTCGAAGCGAAGCCGGCCGAGCTCCCGAACTTCATCGAGGTCGACGTCTCGGCTCTCGAGATTGGCGACTCGGTTCACGTGGGCGACGTCACTCCCCCCAAGGGCGTCACGCTGCTCGATGAGCCGGAGAGCGTCATCGCATCGGTCACGCCGCCGACCGTCGAGGTCGAGGCTGAAGAAGGTGCCGAGCAGGCTGAGCCCGAGGTCATCGGCGCGAAGGCCGAGGAAGAGTAGCGGCAAGCATGACTCGAATGATCGTCGGGCTCGGCAATCCGGGCCCGGAGTACGAGCGAACCCGGCACAATGCCGGGTTCCTCACTATCGACCTCATTGCCGAGAACCTGCGAGCGGCGTATTGGAAGGACACCTGCGGTGCGAAGGTCGCGGTCGTGCGCTTCGCGGGCGCCGATCTCGTCCTCGCAAAGCCACAGACGTTCATGAACGTCTCAGGCGGTTCGGTCAAACGCCTCGCCGAGGAGTTCGGCGTCGAGATTGGCGACATGATCGTCATCCACGATGACCTCGACTTGGCTGCCGGCAACGTGCGAGTGAAACGTGACGGTGGCCATGGTGGTCACAACGGTCTGCGTTCGTTGCACGAGAAGCTCGGCACCGACGCGTACCTGCGGGTGCGCGTCGGTATCGGTCGACCGCCGGGCCGAATGGACGCGGCCGACTACGTGCTCCAGCCTCTCAAAGGCGCGACGCTCGAGGAGTTCGAGGCATCGCTCCCCACAGCCGCGCAGGCCGCACTCAGCATCCTTGAAGAGGGCATCGACCTCGCGATGCGGGAGTACAACGCGGGCTAACCCACGTACCTCCGGGGGTTGACCGGAACGCCGTTGACGCGAATCTCGAAGTGCAGGTGCGGGCCGGTCGAGAGACCCGTGCTGCCCACTGTGCCGATTCGCTGGCCCCGGGCCACGTGTTGGCCGACGAATACCTTGATGCCGCCGGAGCGCTGATGCGCGTACACGCTCACGACGCCGTTGCCGTGGTCGATCATGACGACGTTGCCGTAGCCTCCGCGCGCTCCAGCCCAGATGACGGTGCCGCTGCCGGCCGCCACGATCGCGGCGCCGAGTATCGGCTGGCCGGGGTTGCGCACGATGTCGATTCCCGCGTGGAACTTGCGCACGTGCAAGATCGGATGGATTCGCCAGCCGAAGGGCGAGCCGATGTTGCGGAATCCGGGCACTGGCCACGACATCGTGCCGTGGAATCGTCCGGACCCTTTGCGCGCACTCAGCATCTTCTCGATGCGCGCGGACTCGGCCTCCTCGGCAGAGGCGATCGCCAACAGGCGCTTGACGTTCCTCTTGCTCTGGGCGAGCAGCTGAGACTTCTGGTTCAGCACCGCGTGCTGGGCGTTCGTCTTTGCCTGGCGAGCGCTCTGGAGGTCCACCAGCTTACTCTCGGCTGCGAGCGCCTCATCGCGCTTGGCGGCCACGGTCTCGAGCGAGCGGTTGAGCTCTGCACGCGCCCGCTGCAACGAATCTCGGGTGTCTGCGAGACTTCCGGCGATGTCATTGCTGGACTGTATGGTGCGCGAGACGAACTCCGTGCGGGCGATGAGGTCTCCGACGTCTTGGGATGTGAGCAGTAGGTTGAGGTAGAAGAAGACGCCCTGTTTGTAGCTCGCTTCAACACGGCCCGAGAAGTAGCGTTGCTCTTCAACGTACTTCGCCTGCGTCGTGCTGATCTGCGTCTGCTTGGTTTGGATCTTCGCGTGCAAGGTGGCGACGTCGGCTTTGAGCCGGTCGGAGCGAACGGTCGCGGATGAAATCTGCGGATCGAGTGCGTTCGCCTCGGCCTGCAGGTTGTTGACCACCGAGTCGAGACGCGCGGTCTCTCGTTGGAGCTGCGTGGCGAGCTTCTTCTGCTCCGCCGCTTTCTGGCGAGCGCCGCTGGCCGCTTGCCGGTGCTTCGAGGCGTCGGCAGCGGTCACGCCCAAGGCTGGCGCAACGCACGAAAAGGCCAGCGTCAAGCACAGGAGGGTGGCGAGATATGCGCGGCTACGATGCATGTCTTCAGTTCCTCCGGAGGGCTGCTGCGTCGTGTAGTGGGTGGCCGCCGGAAGGCGCACTTCATCGGAAGGAATGATACTACTCGCGCCAGTAGCGCGGCAAACAGAGCAGCATTTGCATTGGCGTTTGTCACCCCTGTTTCGACCGTTCGGGGTGTCCTCCGAGAGCGAGCACCGCTGTTATACTGTTCCGACGCCGCGCCGAGTTTGCGGCCGTGCTTACGTTTCCCCGTCGCGACGGAGCCCGATGTTCCGCATCATTCACAAGCGTCAGCTCTCCGATGCCGTTTTCGAGATGGGCGTCGAAGCGCCGAAGATAGCCGCCAAAGCGCGCGCTGGCCAGTTCCTCATGGTGCGTATCGACGAGCGCGGCGAACGCATCCCTCTCACCTTCAGCGACTGGTCTGCCGAGGAAGGCTGGGTTCGCTTCATCTTCATGCGCGTGGGCAAGACGACTCACAGTCTCTCGCACCTCGAGGTGGGCGACTCGCTGCTCGACGTCGTGGGTCCACTTGGCGTGCCCACGCACGTCGATAGCCTGGGCCGCGTCGCGGTCGTTGGCGGTGGCGTGGGAGTGGCGGTCGCTTACCCGGTCGCCCGCGCGATGGCCGAGGCGGGCGCGAAGGTGAGCGTCATCATCGGCGCGCGCAACAACGATCTGCTTATCCTGGAAGACGAACTCCGCGCGCTGCCGCTCGAGCGCCTCATCATCGTCACCGATGACGGTTCGGCGGGCATCAAAGGGCTCGTCACGCACCCGCTCAAAGAGATGTGCGAGGCTGGTGAGCTCGATGCAGCGTTCGCTGTGGGTCCCGCGATCATGATGAAGTTCTGCGCCGCCACGACCCGGGAATTCGAGGTGCCGACCACCGTCTCTCTCAATCCGATCATGGTCGACGGCACCGGGATGTGCGGTGCATGCCGCGTATCCGTGGGGGGCGAGACGAAGTTCGGTTGCGTGGACGGCCCCGACTTCGATGGCCACGCGGTCGATTTCGAGGAGCTCATGAGTCGCCAGCGCGTCTACTCCGACCTCGAGCGCGAGGCTGACGCCGAGTACGCTCAGGGGTGCCAATGCCACCTCTAGACGACACCGCGCGGTCCGGCTCCGCCCCCGCCGAGAGGCCACGCCACAAGCCCACGCGCGGTCCGCGCATGCCCATGCCCGAGCGCGATGCGAAGGAGCGAGCCTCCATCTTCGACGAGGTGGGGTACGGCTACTCATCGGAGATGGCACTCGAAGAGGCGATGCGCTGCCTGCAGTGCAAGAACCCCACGTGCCAGACGGGCTGTCCGGTCAACATCGACATCAGGGGCTTCATCGGCGCCATCATCGAAGGCGACCACCCGAGAGGCGTCGCGGTCATCAAAGATCGAAACGCGCTTCCGGCGGTGTGTGGCCGCGTCTGCCCACAGGAGTCGCAGTGCGAGTCCGCGTGCGTGCTCGCGAAGACTGGCAGCCCCATCGCGATCGGCCGCCTCGAGCGCTTCCTCGGCGATTCCGACCTTGCGTGCGAGCTCGAGCGCCGATGCGTTCCCGCAAAGGCGCCCGCCAGCGGCTTTCGCTGCGCGATCGTGGGCAGCGGCCCTGCGGGCCTCGCGTGTGCGGGCGAGCTCGCGCAGCTCGGGCATGCGGCGACGATCTTCGAGTCGCTTCACGCACCGGGCGGCGTGCTCTCCTACGGCATCCCCGAGTTCCGCCTGCCCAAAGACATCCTCTCAGCTGAGATCGAGACCCTCTCGGCGCTGGGCGTCGAGATCGTGACCGACACAGTGGTCGGCCAGCTCGTCACTATCCCTGAGCTCCTCTCCGAGGAGGGCTTCGACGCAGTATTCATCGGCAGTGGAGCCGGGCTACCGGTCTTCCTGGGCGTGCCGGGGGAGAACCTCAACGGCGTGTACTCGGCCAACGAGTTCCTCACGAGGGTCAACCTCATGCGCGCCTACGAGTTCCCGAAGGCGGACACGCCGGTGTGGCGCGGGCGCAAGGTCGCTGTGGTGGGAGGCGGCAACGTCGCGATGGACTCGGCGCGCACGGCGCTCAGGCTGGGTGCCGAGGAGGTATTCCTCATCTACCGTCGCACCGAAGAGGAGATGCCTGCACGCAAGGAAGAGGTCCACCACGCTCGCGACGAGGGCGTCGAGTTCAAGATGCTCTGTTCGCCGGTTGAAATCGTGGGACGAGACGGGTTTGTGACCGGCGTCGTGGCTTCGCGGATGGAGCTCACCGACCCCGATGAGAGCGGCCGTCGCGCACCCGTGTGCGTGATGGACAGCGAGTTCACCATCGACTGCGACACGGTCATCTCGGCGGTCGGGACGAGGGCCAACGCCTTGATGGCCAACGGGGCGCCCGATCTGGAGCTCACCAATCGCGGCTACGTCGTGGCCGATGAGCTGGGCTCGACGAGCATGTCGGGCGTGTTCGCTGGCGGAGATATCGTGACCGGAGCGGCGACGGTGATCCTGGCTATGGGCGCGGGCAAGACGGCTGCCCAAGCGATGGATCGCTGGCTGCGCGAAAGTCGCTAACGCGGAGGGCCGGCCTGCCGGTAGCGCGACCTGCGTCTGCCGCTGGGGTACAATCGTGCTACGGGACGAGCGGCAGTCAATGCCGTCTGTCTGGTAGCGTTGCCGGAACATTCGGCAGATAAGGGAGATCGAGCGGTGGCAGACGATCCTATTCATGTGCTGGTCATCGACGACGACGAGGCTGTCGTCGAGATGGTCCGGATGGGCCTCGAGGCTGATGGGATGCGCGTCTTTGGCGCCGGGGACGGCGGGGAGGGCGCGGACGTCCTCGCTCGGGAGCGCATCGATGTGGTGCTGCTCGACATCATGATGCCGCGAGTGGATGGCTGGATGACCCTCATGGACATCCGGAACAATCCCGCGACCCAGGACATGCCCGTCATCATGCTCACCGCCAAAACGCAGGACCTGGCGAAGATCCTCGCCTTCAAGCAGGGTGTCCAGCAGTACGTCACCAAGCCCTTCAACCTCATGGAACTCTCGGCACGCGTGGGGAGCCTCACCCTGAGTCGGCGCTACACGGCAAGCGACGCGGGAATCGCCGGAGAGGCTGATTTTCGCAAGCTCGCTGTCCGCAAGGGCGGGCGGACGGTGCTGCTCACGCTCGATGACATCGTGTTCCTCTCGGCGCGGAACAAGTCGACCTACGCTCACACGTACGAGAATCAGTACCTCGTCGATCTGACGCTCGGCGAACTCGAGGAACGGATGGCTCGGGAGTCGTTCGCGCGCGTGCACAGGAGTTACCTGATCAACCTCAACAAGGTCAAGGAGATTCTCCGAGTGGATGGCTGCTACGTCGTCGTCGCGTCGGATCGCGACGAAACGCATGTCCCGGTCGCGCGGCGCCAGGTGCGGACCTTCCGCGAAGCGGTGGGCATCTGATGCCGAGAAGAATCGTACGTCCCGCACGGCTCATCTTCGTCGGTGCCCTGATCGCCAGCGCACTGCTTGCGGCGCCGGGCACCGCACTGGCGACAAAGACGCTGGGGCTCTCGGCGGGAATCTTCAAGTACGGCGTGTCGGCCGGTGGAATGCGGTCAGGCTCGGTCGTTGTGATGAACTCCGGCACCGAGCCGCTGAAGGTACTCGTCTACGCTTCGGATCAGACCATCGATTCCAAGGGCAACGTTTCGTATAACACGCCCACACGAGCCGATCTCTCATCGCTGGCAAGCCCCGCGACCTGGACGCGAATCACGATGCCGGCGAACAGCAGGTCGTTCGGCAACATCCCGTACCTCGAACTCAAGCCCGGAAAGCGCGTCCCGGTGCAGTTCACCGTCGAAGTGCCGTCCAACGTCACACCCGGCGATCACAACGTGCTGCTCTTCTTCGAGTCCTTCGACCTGCCTGTCGCGGGCACCACATCGATCACTCAGATCTCGGGCCGTATCGGCGCGCGTGTGACGCTCAGGGTCAAGGGCACGTTCGTCAAGAAGCTCGAGGTGCGGCCGTTCAACGTCCCCTCGTTCCTGATTGGCGGCTCGGTGCCGTACCAGTTCGTCGCGCGCAATGTCGGCAACGTCGACCAGCGAGTCGGTGCCCGGATCCTGCTGCTCGACCGCAACGACAACGAAATTCAGCGGCAGACTGCAATCAACGGCGTAACCGTTTTCGCAGGAACGAATCGCGAGGCTACGGGCACACTCATCGCGCAAAGCATGCCGATCGGGCCTTTCAAGGTGCGGCTCGATGTGACCGAGGTTGATGACAATGGGCACGCGGTCAACGCGGGCGCCAATACCGTCACCGAGGTCAGGAACGTCTGGCTCGTGCCGTTGTGGCTCGTCGTGCTTGCCGCGGCGATCGTTGCCCTGGTCGTCGTCCGAATCATCTGGTCGATCGCCGCTCGGACGACGAGGCGCACCGACTCACGTCGCGCCCAGAGAGCTGCGAGGCCCAGCGCCGAGAATGACTCGGTCGCTGAGGATAGCCCGAGCGACTCCTCATTCCACGATCCCGACAAGGATTAGCGGATCGGTCGGGGAAGGCCCACGGTCGCTGGGCGCGGGTTGCGCACGCGGCGCAGCATCGGGATCTGCCCCCCCGCAGCTTCCGGTCCAGCAGTGGACGGTCCGCTGCTGCATGCAGTGAAGAGTGAGTAACGGCGATCAAGATATGAAGAAGCCCCCGGGGTCTCGCCCCGGGGGCTTCTCGCTGTGTTCAGTGCGTGAGCCTGATTACGGCTGGGTCACCGTGTACTGGACGAAGGCGTTGTAGACGCCGGGGTCGGTGGTGAACGGAGGAGTGATCGAGTAGTTGTCGGTGAAGGGGGTGTTGAGGCCCTTCAGGTTGACTCCGGGGCCGCTGTTCGGGAGCGAAGTCACGAGGCCGAGCGCAGCCGACGCGCCGGTGACGGTCTTGGTCAGCGAGAAGCCGCGGTTAGAAGAGACCGAGAGGGTGACGGTCTTGCCACCGACGGTGACGCCCGGGTCAACAGCACCGAAGTTGACGGTCTGGGTCGCGTCAGGAGCAACGATGGTGAGGTTGATGAGCGGGTTGACCGTTGCGGTGACGGTGACCGAGCCGCTGGCCGTGCTGAACGGCGAGCCGGTACCAGTGTAGGTCTGGCTTACCGCGGAAGCGTAGGCGGCGGCGCTGAGGAACAGGGCGACGGCGAGTACAGCCAAAAGCAGTGACTTCTTCAATTCGATCCCTCCAAGAATCCGTTTGATGTTGTTTGCCGCAGAGGCTCGGGTTGGTTCGGGGCCGTTCCCCTGTGCAATCTCTTATTCGGCATCCGTGACCGAGGTCATGAAGATTTCGCGACGAGAGGTCGAAATCGCGGTGCGAACGTTCGAATCGGCGAGAGACGGCACAGGAAAGATGCCGTGGGGCCGGGTTTGAAATCCTGCGATGCGCGCTCGCCATAGGGTCGGGACGATCCCACGGCATGCGAGCAAGTCCTAGTTGCGGAGGCTTTGCAGTGGAGCCGGAAAACGGCCGCCGCGCCGAGCGAAGATGGTGCCTGCCCACTGGTTCACAGCCATCACGGGCGCTTCGCCGAGAAGCCCTCCGAACGAGACCCGGTCACCCACGTTCTTGCCGACCGCTGGGATGAGCCGGACTGCAGTCGTCTTCGAGTTGATGATGCCGATCGCGCATTCGTCGGCAATGATGCCGGCAATCGTCTCGACGGTCGTGTCGCCGGGAATCGCGACCATGTCGAGGCCGACGGAGCAGACGGCCGTCATCGCCTCGAGCTTCTCGATGGTGAGGGCGCCGGACTCGACGGCGCGGATCATGCCCTGGTCCTCGCTGACCGGGATGAAGGCGCCGGACAGGCCGCCGATGGAGCTCGTGCCCATCGCGCCGCCCTTCTTGACCGCGTCGTTGAGCAGCGCGAGCGCCGCGGTGGTGCCGGGGCCGCCACAGCGGCCGACGCCCATCGCCTCGATGATCTCGGCGACCGAATCGCCTTCGGCCGGCGTGGGAGCGAGCGAGAGGTCGACGATTCCCATCGCCACGCCGAGACGCTTGGCGGCCTCACGTGCGACGAGCTCGCCCATCCGCGTGATCTTGAACGACGTCGCCTTGATCGCCTCGGCGATCGCGGTGAGGTCCGCGTCCTTCGGCAGCGCGTCGACGATTGCGCGCACCACTCCCGGGCCTGAGATGCCCACGTTCACCACGGCGTCGGGCTCACCCGAACCGTGCACGGCGCCGGCCATGAACGGGTTGTCCTCGACCATGTTCGCGAACACCACGAGCTTCGCGCACGCGATGCTGTCGCGATGGGCGGTGAGTTCCGCGCACGCCTTGACCGTCTCGGCGAGGGTGAGGACAGCATCCATGTTGATGCCGGCGCGCGTGCTCGCGAGGTTGACGCTCGCGCAGACGCGCTCGGTCGACGCGAGCGCCTTGGGGATCGACGCGATGAGACGGCGGTCGCCGTCGCCCATCCCCTTGTGCACGAGCGCCGAGAACCCGCCGATGAAGTCGACGCCCACCTCGTGCGCGGCGCGGTCGAGCGCGATGGCGATGGGCGAGATGTCCTCGGCTGTCGTGGCCGCTGCGAGCTGCGCCACCGGTGTGACCGAGATGCGCTTGTTCACGATTGGGATGCCGTACTCGCGTTCGAGCTGCTCGACCACGGGCACAAGGTTCCTCGCCGAGGAGACCACGTGGTCGTAGACACGCTGAGCCATGACGTCGATGTCGGAGTCGACGCAGGAGGAAAGCGAGAGTCCCAGCGTGACCGTGCGGATATCGAGGTTTTGCTGGGTTACCATCGTCAGCGTCTCGACGACCTCTTCCGGCGTGATGTGCACGAAACGTCCTCCTCGGCGGATGTGGAGTTCAACGCGGCGCGGCAAGCGACCGCATGCGGGCGGCGGACTGGCGGGCTAGATGCGGTGCATGTAGCGGAAGACGTCCTCGCGTTGAAGCGTGATCTGGAGGCCGATCTCCTCGCCGATCTCAACCAGATCGTGCTGAAGCTTGTCGAAAGGAGTCGCATCTTCGTCGACGGTCACGAGCATGGTCATCGAGAAGATGCCACCGATGATGGTCTGGCGGATGTCTTCGATGTTGGCGGATGACTCGGCGAGTACGCCAGAGATGCGCGCAACGATGCCGACACGGTCCTCGCCGAGAACCGACAGAATCGCGGGGGTTCGCATGGTGAGAATCCTTCCTCGCTCGTGATGCGCGCGCCCACTCCGGGCACGTCACCGCCCCGGACCTGCGGGCGTATACTCCCTTATACCGCACGGAGCGCCGCAGATGGGCGTTTGCGCTGCAGCGACGTGCACTAATCGAGCGAAGGGCGAGGCGTGGCGGTCCCCATCACACCGGTCAAGCTAGGCGACGTGGTCAAGCTTAAGAAGCCGCATCCGTGCGGGACCAACGAGTGGGAGATCGTGCGAGTGGGAGCCGACATCGGGCTGAAGTGCGTGGGGTGCGAGCGGCGCGTGATGCTTGTGCGTTCGGAGTTCGACCGGCGCTTCCGAGGGTTTATCGATCGCTCGAATTCGGAGTGACCGTCGTTTCCGCGGAGTCATCGGATGGCTGAGCCTGCGGAGCGATCGCGCCGACGAGACCCTTGTACCTCGGGTCGAGCGTGTTGTTGACCTGGATGTGGACGTGGTTGCCGCCGTCTTTGGTGTAGCTCGCAAGCTGGTCGTAGAACTTGTCGGAAAGCTTGCGTATCGCGGCGATGCGCGTCTCACCACCTTCGACCCGGTCTCCGGGCGCGATGCTCAGATTCGTGAGATGGATCATGACCACATCGAGGGCGGGGAAGCCGTCTGCCTGGATGTGGACTTCGTAGTCATCCCACCGGTTGTAGAGCTTGTAGCGCTTCACCTTGATCACGGTCCCGGTGACCGGCGCGTACACGTTCGTCCCGGGCCTGGCTCCCACATCGACGGCGGTGTCAGGGCGACCCGGGCGCGCGCGCCACATGCGCAGCACCTTGCCGAGAAGCCATACGTTGGAGCCGGCAGGTTGCGCTGACTTGTTGCGGCGCGTACCGGTGTGGTTGCCCGCGCTCGTCAGGCTGGCGTCGGGGAGCGGAGTCCTCATGGAGAGTGCGTAGCTGTACGACGCCTGGTGGAAGCCGACCTCGGTGAGCGCAGCGAGCCGGATGGGCAGTCGGAGCTTCAACCCTTTGTAGCGCGCGAAGTACGGCGTGGGACCTGGAGTTGCCGGCAGCGAAGGCGTCGCAGCGATCGGCGAGCCAGCACCCGCCCCGGGAACGGCCGAGGAGCTCACGGTCGTCGCCGCGTTGGCCGCCGCCGCTTCACCGCCGAGAGGGGCCGTGAGGGCGCGCTGGTCCGATGCCGTACGCCAGCCGAATGCGATGAGCAGCAGCCCGGCGACCGCCACCCCGAGCGCGATCCCGACGCGCTGGTTCGCGCGGCGCCGCGAACGCTGCTGACGGGCGCCGCGGCCCTCCAGTGCGATTCCGGTGTCGCGGACCGCACCGAAGCGCTGCTCGGCCTCCATCTCGGCCTGGTAGCGTCCCTGCACGTCCTCAGGGAGAAGGGGGAGTTCAGCACCTGGGTAACGCACCTCATTCGTACGGATGGTGCGCACGCCATTATCTCTGCGGGCGCCGGTGCGTTCTCTGCGAGGAGGTCTCATCGGTTGCGGATGCCTGATCTGCTCGGCTGAAAGGGCCTCACGATTATACGCGGCTGGCGAGTGACGGCGAGAGGCGCCGTTGCCGAGCAGGCAACGGGAGCGCTTGTGACGTGCCGATCGATCCTGAGCGCGCGACGAAATCAAGTCGGCGAGAGGTATCAAGCGCTGTCATATTCAGGCCGATACTCATTTGCGTGGGGGTCGTGAACACGGTTCTCACAGTGGAAGCGGATACGCCGTCTCTGGACGCCCCTCCTCTGACGGCGCCCGCTTCCCTCATCGAGTCTCGGCGTGCGAAGATCGCCGGGACTCGTGCCATTCCCAGACACAGCAGCGCCGCGTGACGCGCGTTCTTCCGTGGGCCGCTACGAGGTCTGCCCGGTGAACGCGAACTTGGCCAGCAGCAAGCCAGGCGCGAACACAGCGCTCTCTTCGGTGCCGATGAACTTGCGTTCGCGCGTGACGCCCTCGCAGTGCGCGAGCGCCTCGACGGCGCTTTGCGTGAAGCGCAGGTTCTTGAGCGGGTGCGTCAGCCGGCCGTTCTCGATCATGAAGGTGCCGTCGCGCGTCATGCCGGTCAGTGTGACGGGGATGGGGTCCTCGATGTTGACGTAGTGGAAGCGTGTTACGTACACCCCGCGCTTGACCGAGCCGATGAGCTCGTCGAGGCTCGTCTGGCCGGGAGCCATCTCGAGGTTGATCGGCATGGGACCCCACGAGTTCGGCGCGGGAAGCGCGTGACCCGTGTTGCGAGTGCCGAGCTTGGCGGCCCAGTACGAGTCCGTGACCGGCTTCTCGGCGACGCCCTCCTTCACGAGAATCGTCCGCAGGCGCGGTTGACCCTCGAAGTCGAAAGTGGTGCCCATTGCGTGCGGCGCGAGCGCGTCATCGGTGATGGTGACCAGCTCGCTCATCACCTTCATGCCGAGTTTGTCGCTCATGAACGAGCGCCCCTCGGCCACCGCCTTGGCCGAGAAGCCCACGTACGCCAGGAAGTCGATGATGTCGGCGACCGCTTCGGGCGCGAGGACCACGGTGTAGTCGCCGGGGTCGAGCGTGCCGGGGTTCGCCGAGCGCTCGGCGAGATCTGCGGCTTGCGCGCCGATGGCTTCGGCCGCGAGCTTGGAGGAGTCGATGTCGAGGAACGACGCCCAGCCGGAACCGGAGTTCGGTCCCATCGAGAGCACGGTGGCCTGGGCGCCCGTGAGTTCCTGAGCGACGTCGACGCCGATCGAGTTCGCGATGGCGATGGTGTGCTGCGCTGCGCGGACCTTGCCTGCTGCCGTCAGACCGCGCGTACTCGACTGCTCGACGATCGCGCGGACGGCTGCGGCGCGCGCCTCAGCGTCGAACTCGCGGGTAGCCTCGGCGGTCCGGCGACCCGTGAAGACGAGCTCGGCGCGGGGCAGGCCCGGGAACGCCGGGTCCTCAGGCGCAACGCTGGCGGCGCGGACGGCTGCGTTGGCGGCCTCTTGCAGCGATTCGGTGTCGAGCCGGTTGGTGGAAGCGACACCTTGGCGCTTGCCGAGGACGGCGCGGATGGAGACCTGCGTGTTCTCCTCGGAGACGTTTTGGTTGATGCGGTTGTTCGCGAAGCGAGTCAGCGCGCTGGACTCCGAGGCGACGAGCACCTCGGCCGAGTCCGAGTCGGTCATGTATACGACCTTGCGTGCGAGCTCTCTGGCGTCCCTCGTCGACAATGCCATCTAGCGACCCACCCCCACCTGTACGTTGCGGAATCGGGCAGGGGCGGCTCCGTGCGCGACGTGAGCGACCTGCATCGGTTCGCCCTTTCCGCAGTTCGCCAGCCCGTAGACTTGCCAGTGATCGCGCGAGCACACGGCGTCGCAGCTGTTCCAGAAGTCCGGGGTGATGCCGGTGTAGTTCGGTGACTTCACCATCCGGCCGAGCTTGCCGTTCTCGATCTCCCAGCCGATCTCGCACGCGAACTGGAAGTTGAGGCGTTTGTCATCGATCGACCAGCTGTTGTTGGTCTCGATGTAGAGACCGTTCTCTGTGTCCGCTATAAGATCGTCGAACGCCCACGTGCCCGGCTCCAGTGACACAGTCGTCATGCGGATGAGCGGGATGCGGTTCCAGCCGTCTGCGCGCATGCACCCGTTGCTCGTGCGGCCGATCGCCGCCGCAGTCTCGCGAGACGTTTGCAGGCCCACGAGCACGCCATCACGCACGATGTCGTCGCGTTGCGCCGGCACGCCCTCGTCGTCCCAGCCGAAGCTGCCGAGCGAGCCCGGGATCGTCGCATCCGCCGTGACCGTCACGTGCTCCGAGCCGTACTGCAGCGACCCGACGTCGTCGACGCCCACCCACGACGTTCCCGCGAACGCGGCCTCTTCGCCGAGAACACGGTCGAGCTCGGTGGGGTGGCCGATCGACTCGTGCACCTGTAGCGCGACCTGGCTGCCGTCGATGATGAGGTCGCGCGTGCCGGGTTCCACGAATGGGGCGGTCAGCAGCTGCGCGGCCTCCTGGGCGACGCGCGGCGCATGGCCCAGGAGGTCGAGGCTCGTGATGTATTCCCAGCCGGCCTGCTCCCAGCCGCCGCCGTGCGAGTTCGGGTAGGAGCGCGAGACGACCTCGCCGTCCCCGACGGCGTACGCGGTGATGCCCGCACCCGTTTCGACCCACGACTGCTCCGTGCGCGCGCCTTCGGTCGAGCCGAACCACTTGCGCTCCCGGTAGAAGCCGAGGGTGGCCTTGGTGATGGTCACGGCCGGTTCCTTGCGCAGCGCCTCGTCGGCGGAGACCAGGAGAGCGATCTTGTCTTCGAGGGGCACGTCGAACGGGTCGATCGCGCAGGGCCCGCTCCAGGTGCCGTTGGCAGGCTTGACCGCCGCGAGTTCGACGGGTGTGCCCGCAACGATCGCCGAGGCCTTCGCGATCGCGACCGCTTGGCGCGCGACCTTCTCGGCCTCCGCCGTGGTGACGTTTCGCGAGGAGGCGAAGCCCCACGCTCCCTCGCAGATGGCACGCACGCCGAATCCGAAGCTGTCCGCGCGCTCGACCGCTTCGACGACGCCGGATGCGACCTGCAGTTCCTCGCTCGATGTGTCGACGATCCGCACGTCCGCGTAGGTAGCGCCGGCCAGTGTTGCCGCGGCGAGCGCGGCATCGATGATCTCGTTCAAAAGGAAGCCCCCAAACCACATGGTGGTCATGCCGAGAAATCAGTGTGGAACGCACACCTTACCGGATTCTTACCGATTTCTTACCACGTCCGAACCGGCGCACGGCAAGAATCGACACGGAAGGTGAGAAGAGCGGGGTGCCGAGGGCCAGGAGCCTAGCGCACGGTCCGGAGAGCGCTGCCGGTGCTGGTCTGCGCGCCGAGGATGGGGGCGGTGCGCGTGGCCCACGGATAGCGACGCACGCCGGCGATGTCGCTCCGAGCTCCGAGCTGCGCGATCTTGACCACGTCTCCCGTATGCGGGGCTTCGATGAAGTACCCGCCGCCGGCGTAGATGCCCACATGGTGGACGGGGGAGCCGAAGAAGACGACATCATTGGGCTGGATCTGGGAGAGCGGGATCTTCTCGCCCTGAAGGAACTGGAAGCCCGAATAGTGCGGCAGGAACACGCCGTGCTGTGCGAACACATACATCACAAGGCCGGAGCAGTCGAAGCCGCCCTGTGGAGTGGCGCCGCCCCAGACATAGGGGATGCCGGCGTACGCGAGCGCGGTCTCGACGGGCGAGCCGGGCGTGACAACGATGCCAGCTTTGTTCGCTCCGGAGAGCGCCTGCCGCAGCAGTATCTTCGACTGGCTCAGGCTGCGTGCGGCTTCCTGGCCTTGAAGCGCTCGCACGTCGGCTTGCGCGTTATCGAGCAGCTTCTGACCGTCGGCGATACGCAGCTGGACCTCGACTTCGCGCGCCTTGAGTTCGAACTCGAGCGTCTGCGCCTGGGCCTGCGTCTGCTGCAGCTGAGCCAGCTGCGACTCCATGATGTTCTTCTGAGCCCGTAGGCCACCGGCGATGTTCGCGTCATTCGAGCTGACGGTATTGATGAACTTCATCCTGCCCACGAAGTCGCCGACCGACTTGGAGCCGAGTAACAGTTCGAAGGCTTGGAGGTTTCCGTCTCGGTAGATCGAAGCAGCCCGATTGCCGAGGATCGACTCCTGCAAGGCCAAAGCGGCGCGCGTGTTATTGAGGTCGGTCTGCGCCAGATTCGCAGCGGTGGTGGCCCGTGTGAGCTCCACCGAGGCTTGGTTGTACTGCTCGGTCGCGATCTCAGCCTGCGTGTCGAGGGCGTCTAGCTTCGCGTTGAGGGCATCGACCTGTGTCTGCTTTGCCGAAAGCTGCGACTGGAATGCCGAACTGGGGATGGTCGCCGCCGTGGTCGAACTCGGTGCGGCATATGCGGAACCAGCCGCCGCGACGATCGCGACGGTGATGCCGGCCAGCGCGGCCAGCCTCGCCCAACTTTTGAGCGGTCCCTTTACCATCTGCCAACCTTCCGAGCGGACAATTCCCGCCCCACTTCCCTCTTATCGACACATGTCGTCACGCTAACGAGAGGAACTACGCACCTTATCACGTTTGGGCAGCTCACGCTACCTGTTGCGCTCCTGCGCGGCTCCTGCGACACCCTCACGATAGTCCAATAATGGTCGCGCTGACGGTTCCCCATGAAGATTCCACACTCGGGTAACCGCGTGACTCGAAGCAACAACCAGGCCGAGATGCGGTGACGCACGCAGCGACCACCGCGCAGCTTTGAGTTGCTTCAGGCGTCGATTGTGTTGCACCGCATGTCGGACCGTGCTATCTTACGTAGCCGTCGCAAGACGAATTGAACAGTGCGGGGTGGAGCAGTCTGGTAGCTCGTCGGGCTCATAACCCGAAGGTCGTCGGTTCAAATCCGGCCCCCGCGACCAACATACTCGCAGGTCCTGGGCTCAAAGAGCCTGGGGCCTGTTCTTTTTCGCGGGGCCGTGTCAACCGATTGTCAACGGGATTCTCGGGACCGCCTCCGAAGACGGTCGCATCGAGGCGCTGACTCGCACCCTTGTGGGCATCCGGCATGAGGTGTCCGTAGCGGTCGACGGTGGTTGTGATCGAGGCGTGGCCTAGCTGCATCTGTACGTACTTCAGGTTCTCGCCTTGGTTGATGAGCAGCGAGGCGAAGGTGTGGCGTAGATCGTGAATCCGCATCTTGCGGAACCCGGCGATTCTCAGCGTCGGCTCAAAGACTCGATGCCGCAGATTGTCCGGGTCGACCATGCCTCCCTCGGGCGTCGTGAACACCAGATCGTGATCGTTCCAAGGCGCGTCCAACTTTCGGTCCATCAGGACTGCCGCAAGCCTCGGAGACAGCCCGATAGTGCGGACCGCGTTGCGCGTCTTCGGCTCTTGGAAGTGGCCCTGCCACACGCTGCGCCGGACGCGGATACTCTGACCGCGCCAGTCGATGTCTGACCACTGGAGCGCCAGCAGCTCGCCAAGGCGCATCCCAGTGAAGATCGCTGCGAAGAACAGCGGTCGCCATTCGGCGTCGAACGCGTCGAGCAGGGGCGGTATTTCGTCGGGCGTCAGGAAGTCCATCTCTCTGTGCTCGCGTCGCGGGGCCTTCACCATCGCGGCGGGGTTCACGCGCAGGTAGTCCCACTGAACCGCCTGTTTGAGCATCCCTTTGAGCATGATGAGAGCCTTCTGGACGGTCGCGGCGCTCACTCCGGTAGCCAGGCGCTTCGCAACGTATCGCTGAACGTCAGCGGTCCTGATAGCAGACAGCGGGACCGCCCCGAAGAACGGGACGAGGGACGAGCGGAGCATGGAGTTGTAGTTAAGCAGCGTCGACGGCTTGACCTGCACGGTCGCGTAGTCGCGTAGCCACTGCTCGGCGAAGTCGGGAAACGTGATCTCGGCGATCTCGTGGTACGTGCCGTCAACGACCTGCGTCTGCATTCGCGCGACGAAAGCCTCCGCATCCTTCTTGCGGGTGCCGATCGCCTTCGCGTGTTGCCCACCAGCGGGGTCGCGCCAGTACGCGTACCAGGTGTTGCCTCGCTTTCTTACAGACCCTCTTGCCATTTCATATCACCTCCCTTCCGTGTGATCTAGAAACGAGGGACTAGCCCTCGGATTCCACGTATCGCAGTCGATTGATGAGCTGCTGGACCATGCGCTGGTCCTTGCGCGACAGCTCGTCCCAGCCCTCGGGTCCCGACCGATACCATTGCTCGTCGCCAGGCATCGGGAATGGGAGATCGGCCGTCGAGGGCATGTTGTCCTCGGGCCATGAGTCCAGCGTCTCGGAGTAGAGCTGATCGGCCTCAGCGGGAGACAGGGGACGGACGCCGATCTTGTCGCGCTGATCGTTCACGTACCGGACCCAATCAGTGGCCCCGCTCCGTACTTCCTCGCTGTAGACACCGCTCGCCTCAAGCAGCTTGGCGGGGGGCATCTGCATGGCCGTCGCCAGGCGGCGCAGGACCTTCTCGGAAGGGGTGCGCTGTCCCTGCTCGATCTGAACCAGGTAGGCGTCTGAGATGAAGGCCTCGCGTGCCAGACGCTTCTTGCTGAGCTTGCGTTCCTCACGGAGCTGCTTGATGACCAGGCCGATGTGTCCCTGCTCTGCCATGTGTTTGCCTTCCGACGCGAACGGGCTGCACTCAGGATGGACTAACAAGAGTGAGCTGTAAAGAGCTTGCGGATAATTGCGTGTCATGCAACGCTAACTGCTGTTAGCTACCCATCGACCCCTGAAGGAGGTCACAGGCATGAACACGCAAGAGCAAGCGCGACGAGGGCTGTGGACGGTCAAGGAGGTGGCGGAGTATCTCGGCGTTCCGGTGAGCTGGGTGTACTCGCACGTTGCCGCCCGCAGCCTTCCCAGCGTCAAGGTTGGACGGTACGTCAGATTCAGGCCGCGCGAGATCGTGGAGTGGCTTGGGGAGAGCAACCGTGGGTAGCCGTCCGAGGGATGGGCGGGACGGAGCGGACCCGGTAGGGGGGCCGCAGGCCCCCACCGGGCCGCGCCGCCCGGCAGCCCCCGCGGCAGCCTCTCCTTGCCGCCCTTTTAGTCTTGTCAATAAGACGAAAGAGTCCACGGACATTCGGCCCGATCTGAGGCTCCGTTATGACGATATCGGGAGGGGATTTCTCTATGAGCCTGTGTTGGGTGAAAGCGCGAAGGTGCCCGACCCGTGCACGGGCCCCCGGCAGACCGACAAGCTCACGCGGCGCGCCATCAAACAGATCAAGGGCGCGGCGATCAAAGCGCACATGATGATGCGGCCCCTGCATACGTTCGTTACGTTCACGCTGGGACCGGAAGCGCGGGCGCGCTGTCTCGCTGGGGAATTGGTGCTTGGCAAGGAGATGAAGCGAACGCTCAATGCCTTGAATGAATGGCTGCGCCGTCGTGAGCTGCCGTCACTGATCTACCTGTGGGTAGCGGAGAACGTGAGGAACGAGAATCCCCACGTGCACCTGCTCACCAACTACGCGGTGCCGCGTTCGGAGTTCGACGCGTTCGCTAAGCATCTTGAATCGCTGTGGAGTCATGGTTTCGCCAAGATCGAGCGGGTGCGCAAGCCAGAGCGGGCCGGGCAGTACCTGATGAAGGCGCTGAAGTACACGCTCAAGGGCTCAGAGGATGAGCAGGGAACCGTGACGGGCAACAGGTACGGAATCTCGCGCGAGATTCTGCCGACGTACGAAGTGATCGACCTCTACGACTGCGCGAAAGCCGTCGCGCATCTGCGCACGCTGAAGTCGGCGATGACCGAAGAGATCGAGGAGATGGGGAGCGGAGTGTGGCTCACGCCGCATGGAATCTCATTCAAGGCCGGGACCGACTTGGGCCAGGTCAAGTGTGTGCTCGATGAGCTGGGGTCGGACGTACACGACTCCGACTGGTAAACAGGCGTCAGCACAAGGACCGCGAGCCGGAAGGGCAAGCTCGCGGTCCTTGGTCAGTTGTCGGGGTTCAAACAGCTAGGGCCGCGCCGTGATCTGTGCGTACATCTCTATGAGGTGGGCGACGATCGATTCTTCGTCGCGATTGAATCGGACACCGTATGCCTGCTCGACAGTCGCATCGAGACGCCGATGCGCCCGCATGAGCGCGGGCGGCATGGTGACGGGGTCATAGAGATCAGCGAGCGTGCAGTCCGAGCACTCGTCGCGTGCGGCGAGAACAAGAAGCGCGGCGTCCGCGACTGCCTTCGTCTGTGCTTCGCTTGGGTTCGGCCAAGGGAAGGTATTGTACACGACCTTGGGCGTGTAGCGATAGTCGGACTTGAGTCGACCCGCGACCCTGCGCATCCAGGCGTTGTGCATCTGCGAGGTAAGAACGCCGAAGTGATAGAGCGAAGCACCCGGCACAATCGAGGCGAGATTCGACGCGATGACCTCTGGTGGCTTGAAGCCGATGGGCACATACTCTCGCCGCTCGCTCGACGCGCTCGGGATGATTAGATACGGCTGTTCCGACGTGCTGTCGAAGTAGAAGCGCGTGGGGGTGTTGGCGCTCTTGCGTGTTGCGAGTGCCGTGCTGCTGGCGCGCTGCGCCTGGACTGCTAGCATGCGCCGGGTTACTTCAGGCATGGACCGGAGGTCGCTGGGGGATGCACCGCGCAGATATAGGATGTAGCGCTTCTTCCCGTTGATGAACTCTTCCGAGCCGGTGAATGGCCGAATGAATCTCTCGGCCGCAGGTTCCCTCGCGAGGAACTCCCGTAGATCGTCAGGACCGAAGATGTAGTTGCCTCCGTCGTTGACGAGCGACCCATAGCTGCACTCAGGCACATCGCAGATCGGTTGGGTTGATGTGTCCACAACGATGTTGGGGGCGTCGACAAGATATGGGTTCACGTTTTCGGCAATCTTCACTGTGTTGTCATTGGTGTAGATGCGCTTTGTCTTCACGCCACATTGAGAGAAACCAACGATGACGACGTGAACGTGGGCCTTGCCGCTGGCCTCGCTATCCCAGACGAAAGTGCGGTACGCGAAGTCGATGGAGATGCCGAACTTTTCGAACAGCGTGTGCCAGATCGGGTAGACCTGCTGGCCTTGGCAGATTGAGCTGGTGGAAACAAAAGCGCAGCGTGTGCCGGTGCCCTGGATGAACTCCGAGGCCTTGTAGTACCAAGCAGAGACGTAGTCGATTGAGTTGACCAGCTTTACCTTGCCGAACAGGCGGCGGACTTCGTCTCGCTGATCCTCCCTCATTAGCTTCCCGCCCACGAAGGGCGGATTGCCGAGAATGTAGCTGCAATCCGCAGGTGTGATCAGGCTGGCCCAGTCGAGTGTGAGCGCGTTCTCTCTGATGATCTGGCCGTAGTCTGTCAGTGGGAAGTGCCGATAGAAGGTGCCGAATAGCTCGCCGGTTCTGCGATTCGCTTGGTGGTCGGCCAGCCAAATCGCCACGTTCGCAATCTGGCAAGGGAAATCGAGCACCTCTATGCCGTAGAACTGCCCGACGTTCACCTTCACCAGGGCACCAACGTCCATGACAGTCTGACGATTGCGCACGATCTCAAGAATCTGGTCTTCGAGGTGGCGGAGCTCCTTGTACGTGGTCGTCAAGAAGTTGCCGGAGCCGCAAGCGGGGTCGAAGAATGTGAGACCAGCGATCTTCTCGTGGAACTGGTTGAGTTTGACTCGGTCATTCTTCAGCTGGACGAATTCGGCGTATAGCTCGTCGAGGAAGAGCGGTTTGATCAACTTCAGAATGTTTTCTTCGGTCGTGTAGTGAGCACCTTCTGAGCGGCGATGGTCGGTATCCATTACGCCTTGGAATATCGACCCGAAGATGGAGGGCGAAATGTTCTTCCAGTCCAAACGTCCGCAGTTCCAAAACGCCAATCGCATGTCGGCATCAAAGCCGACGTTCTCGATGTGCTCGTGGAACACACCGCCGTTGACGTAGGGCAGCGACTGCAAGTCGGCGTCAAGGGTGGTCATTCGCTCTGATTCGGGAGTGTTGAGAACCTCGAAGATCATATTGATGATTGAGCCCATGTTGGCGCCGTTGGCCTCGCTGTGCTCGATCACGTACTTCGAGAACTGGCCCTTTTCGAACACGCCCGAGTCCTCTGCGAAGAAGCAGAAGAGAAGGCGCACCAAGAAGACTTCAAGCCTGTGTCCACTGTAGCCGGCCGCTTGAATCTCATCGTGGAGCCTTGACAACTCGGCGCTGGCTTTGACGCTGGCTTCAGCCTGCTCCTGGTCCCATCTAATCGCGTCGTTGTCCAGCCGGATGAAGTCGAACAGTTCGATATTGTCGGGTAGCGCGCTCAGCGCGAACTCCCGCAACTCGTCGGTGTTGTGGTTGTAGACCCTCATCGTCGCGAAATCAGAGACGACGATGTACCCAGGTACGTCAGCGGGGGCCAGAGTCGCGGCGTATTCCAGCGCCTGCTCGTAGGCCTTCTTTAGGCTGCGTCCGGTGGACTTCTGTTCGCAAATGAGCTTGCCAGGCCAGAAGACGTCAATGAAGCCGTTACCGCCGTCCTGGTACCTCACCCGGTTCTCAAAGCGCGCGAAGTGGCGGCGCTCGAGATCGAAGATGCGAAAGAAGTGCTCCCAGAAGGATTGGCTCTCGGCGCGCTCGTCGGTCGCGTTTGCCCACTCACGCGAGAAGGCCTGCGCTCGCGCGCGAGCCTCCGTTGTCGAAACGGTCATGTCCGCCACCTAGTCGAATCGTGCTGATGCGTCCGCATTGGCTGCCACGTCAGTTGGGGGAGTGTGTCGACTCGCTGATTCTAGTCGATTGCGAATGTGGCGATGCCGTGTCCTGCCCTTGCGCCGCCCGGAAGAGGGAGCGAAGCGACCGAAGCGGCGTAAGGTCTTGGGTAAGGGGTTGCCCATTCGCAGACAACTCGCCCCCGGCGGGGTCGCCGAAGGCAGGGTCTCCGTGTCAACGTGGTGTCAACAGAATGCGCCAGAACAGGGTGTATTCACGGACATTGACGCAGATGGGCCCTCCGCCATAAATGCTGGTCAGAGGGCCTATCGTGGACTCAGCCGGACTGAGCTGGAAGTGCTTGGGAGCCGCTCATAACCCGAAGGTCGTCGGTTCAAATCCGGCCCCCGCGACCAAGAAAATCGCAGGTCAGAAGCCTAAACGTTTCTGGCCTGTTTTGCTTTCCGCGCCTACCACCAGCGACCGTGGCCCTTCTTCTTGTCCAGCTTCCCATCCTGTAGGCCCGCGTCGGGGACTGCGACCGGCTCGGGACCGCGGCTGACCACGTAGGTGACGATCGAGCCCTTGACGACCTTGCTCGCGCTCGCGGGCGTCTGCGTGTACACCGCATTCGCGGGCGCGTCGGTGTTGAACTGCGACGGGAGTTCCTGGGGGCTGAACCCGGCACTCTGGATCGCCGCGAAGGCGTCAGCTTCAGGCATGCCGACGACGTTGGGAACCGGAATCGTCTCGGGACCCTTACTGAGCACGAGATTGACCGCCGAGCCCTGCTGGGCCGTCTCTGCAGGCAGTGGCGACTGCCTGGCGACGGCGCCCTTCTTGACGCTGTCGCTCGACACCTGCTTCACGGTGCCGATCGTGAGGCCTGCGCTCTCGAGCGCCTTCTGCGCGCGGGCGCGCGTCAGCGAGCGCACGTCGGGCACGGCCACGCTGCGGCTGGCCTCCACGCTGTGGCTCGCCGAGACGACCGGGGTCGCCGCCGCGCTCGGGCTGCCGAGGCGGCCGGCGCTCCATGCCACGCCGAGACCGGCAGCGACCAGCAGCGCCGCGGCCGCCATCCACGGCCACACGCGTCTGTGCCCAGCGGCGGCGGCCGTCTTCGTGCGCCCGGCGTCACTGCTGCGCTTCGCCCGCGGCCTCACGGCGCCGTTTACCCGCGGCATGACCGAGGTCGCAGCCACGCTCGGCACGCCGGCGTCGCCGCCCATACCTGTGAACCCGGCGGCCGCCTCCAACGCGCTCCCTTGCGCGACGGCGAGCAGGTCTCGGCGAAGGTCGTCTGCGGAGGCGTAGCGGTCGGCGGGTTCCTTCTGCATCGCCTTGACGATCACGGCGTCGAGGCCGGGGTCGATCTTGGGGTTCGCGATGTGCGGCGCGACGGCGCGCTCGCTGACCTGCTTGAGCGCAACGGCCACGGGCGTATCGGCGTCGAAGGGGATGCGGCCGGTCGCGGCCTCGTACAGCACGATGCCAAGCGAGTACAGGTCGCTCGTGGGGTGCAGCTCCTTTCCCTGCGCCTGCTCGGGCGACATGTACTGCGCCGTGCCGAGGACCGAGCCGGTCTGCGTCAGGGTGGTGTTGCCGGCGCGCGCGATGCCGAAGTCCATGACTTTCACCGAGCCGTCGGGCTGCACCATGATGTTATGCGGTTTGATGTCGCGGTGGATGATGTCGTACCCGTGCGCAGCGGTAAGCGCCGAGCAGACCTGCGCGCCGATCTCGGCGACCTTGCGCGAGCTCATCGCGCCATTCCGCCGGATCATGGATTTGAGGTCGCTGCCGCGTACGTACTCCATCGCGATGTAATACGTGTCCGCGTCCTGGCCCCAGTCGTAGATGGTGACGATGTTGGGGCTCGCGAGGTTGGCGGCCGCCTGCGCTTCTCGGCGAAAGCGCGTGGCGAACTCGGGGTCGGCGGCGAAGCGCGCGTGCATGACCTTAACGGCCACGGTTCGTCCGAGGGTCGAGTCGATCGCCTTATAGACGTCGGCCATGCCGCCGGTGCCGATCTTCTCGGTCGCACGGTACCTGTTGCCAAGGAGCAACGCTTCCACGTGTGACTCCGTACTGCTACCCGCGGGAAGGACTCCCGACCGGCCCTACTCTAGGCCACTGATGTGGAGACGCTGTTTCGCGGGGGGCTCGACGGGGTCAGCGCCAGCGTTCTATGCCGAGACCGAACGGCCTACGCCGACGGCCGCAGCCATCGCCGAAACGCTCGCGTCACCCGCGGCATGACGAGCCACGTCATCAACGCGACGGTGATTCCGGACGTCACGATCGAGCGGGCGGGTATCGGCCACCGCGCGAGCAGGATGCCGAGGGTGTAGGCCACTACCAGCACCGTTGGATAGAGTCCGAGCCACGTCAGCAGCGCCTGCTTCCACACGGGGACCGGCGTGTCGGACGTGCATGACGGGTCTTGGAACCAGAACTCCAATCCCGTCGCCGTCTCCACGCGCGGCTCGCCGGTCATGAGTTCGCGAGACGTCTCGACCCACCGAAGCCGCTCGGCGGATGATTGCCATCCGTCGAAGTGCTCGGGCGTGTCGAACCGGTAGACGATGGTGTGCTCGTCGTCCGCCTCCGCAGGGCGGATGTATCCCGAACCCAGGTATCCGGGGAAGCGGGAAGCGTCCTGGGTGATCCCCTGCACCCATTCGCCGAACTCGCGTTCCTTGCCGGGCAGAATGCGCCTCGACACCGCGACGGTTACAGGTCTGCTGCTCTTCGCCACGCTGGCCTCCGGGTCCGCAGGCCGCCTCGTTGCACGCGAGGGGCCCTCAAGACGCGCCCGCTCGCTTGATTGGCGAGCGCAGATGGTTGGTACCCGTGAGGAACCCGACGCGGCCGGCGACCATCTGGGTACACCCCTTATGGAGCGGAAGGGAATCGTCCATTTCCGCTTATCCGTTCCGTCCAGATCCCGCCTGCTCGACCGCTGGAGGCAATCGTGACGCAATCCGCCGAGATAACCGAGTCGGTCCGCAAGCGCTTCTCGCGTGTGGCGCTGGGCATCGACGCGGGGTTCGGCGTCTGGACCGGGAACCGCTGCGCCGAGTTCCTAGGCTACGGCGACTCGCTCGACGCCATCCCGACGGCCGCGCTCGAGTCGTTCGTTGGCGTGGGGAACCCGGCGTCGTTCGCGCGACTCGCCGCGGGCGAGCGCGTGCTCGATGTCGGCTGCGGCGGCGGGCTGGACGCGCTCGTGGCTGCAGCCGAGGTCGGGCCCGACGGCGAAGTCGTGGGAATCGACATGACCGCCGAGATGATCGAGCGCGCGAACGAGGCGGCCGCACTCACTCCGGGTGCGCGTGTTCGATTCCTCGTGGCGGACGCCGAGAGCCTACCCTTCCCCGACAACAGCTTCGACGTCGCGCTCTCGAACGGCTGCCTCAACCTGTCGCCGCGCAAGGAAGAGCTGCTCGCCGAGGTCTACCGCGTGCTTCGCCCCGGCGGCCGCCTCGCCCTGTGCGACGCCGTGCTCAAGCCCGAGAAGGCTGCCGAGGTGTGGTCCGACCCCGATTGCTGGTCGCTTTGAATCTCAGGCTCTCTGCCGGCGGCAGAGTTGAGCGCGATGCTGACGGCCGCAGGATTTCGCGGGGTGGAGCAGCTCGACCAGCGGCGTAACCCGCGCAACGACTACACCGACTGGGCGTCGTTCTTCGCGGTGAAGCCGTAGGATCGGGATCGTTGTTTCTGGACCGGACCGGTCACAGTAGCGCGCCGTTTCAACTCGAACCCGCGCCGGCCGTGCACCCGAAGCAGTGCGCTCCGACTGCGATGCGGCGCTGCGTGACCGCGTCGACGTCGAACTCCCACACGTCTTTCGGCACACCTGCCGAGACGGGACGCTCGGCACCGAGGTTGAAGTCGCAGTCGTAGAGGCGTCCGTTCCAGCCCACCTCGATCTGGTGGCGGCATTGAAGGAGCGGCACGACGTCGGGGTTGAACGCTTCGCGCAGCGCTCGGATGTAGCGATCGTGACCGCCTTCGGCGACGAGGCGCTCTTTGAAGCGGCCGACCGGCATGTTGGTCATCGTGAGCAAGCGCGAGAAGACGATGCCGAACCGGTCCGCCATCTCGTCGCGGAAGAGCTCCTCCAAGGACGCTTGCGGTTCGGGCAGCGTGGTGCCGACGGGGTTGTAGACGAGGTCGAGTCGCGGTCCGCCCTCCGCGCCGTAGCCGAGGGAGTTGAGCCGCCGCAGCATCGCGACGCTCGCGTCCCGCACTCCGGCGCCGCGAACGATGCTCACATTGCGATCCGTGAAGTCCGGCATCGACGCCAGGAGCTCCACGCCGGACTCCGCGTACAGTTCCGCGAGGTCCGAGAGCGCTGGATCCGCGAGTACGGTGAGGTTCGTGCGCAGCTGCACGCGCCGGCCGTCCGCTCGAAGCGCGCGCAGGAAGTCCGGCAGGTGCGGGTTGAGCTCCGGTGCTCCGCCAGTGATATCGACGACCACCGGCCGAACCGCCGAGGCGACCTCGACGACCCGCGCCATGACGTCGGGACCCATGGTCTCGGTGCGCGAGGGCGAGCTGGATACGTGGCAGTGCCCACACGCCTGATTGCACTGCAGCGTGACGCTGACGACCAGCGCCTGTAGGTCAATCCCGTGCAGGTTCTGGTCGCCTGTCGCGGAGACACGCTGTTCGAAGTCGGTCACGGGGGCCTTTCGGTGTCGCGGAGCATCGTCTACTTCGAGAAGAACTCCGCCAGCGCCGGAGCCAGAACTGCCGAGTCGATCTCGTGCGTCTGGCCCTCCAGGGTCAGGAGCCGCGCGTTCGGCATCGCCTCGCAGAGCGTCCGCGCCGTGACGCACATGAAAGGGTAACTCGCGCTGCCGCATACGACGAGCGCCGGCTGCGTGACGCCGGCTGCCAGCTCGACCGGAACGGCAGCCTCCTCGCCGAGCAGCGCCGTGTGGTCGTAGGCGAGCGTGGGCGCGAGGACTTCAAGGGCCGCGAAGAACGGCCCTTGGCGCATCTGCTCGACGCGCTTGTCCGGTGCCCCAGTGTACGTCATGAACAAGGCGATGGCGTCGCCTCGGCAGCCGGTGGCCAGCAGCTGCGTGAGCCGCGTGACGTAGGTCTTCCACTCGCGCTGAGCCTCGGGATCGTCGTTGTACGGCGGCTCGTACAGAGCGATCTTCTCGACCTTGTCGCCGAGCCCGCGCGCCGCCTCAAGGACCAAGGCCGCGCCCGAGGAATGGCCGAAGAGACACGCCTTCCCGCCAGCTTCGCCGATGAGCACCTCGATGTCCTCGATCTCGCGTTCGATGGCGTACGGCAGCGTGTCGCCGCTGTCGCCACGTCCGCGACGATCGTAGTTGAAAACGGTGAAGTGCGATGCGAGGAGATCGGCGAGTTCCGGCATGCCGTGGGCCGAGCGAGGTGTCAGCGCGCCAGCGACGAGGATGACCGCAGGGCCAGAGCCGAGACGGTCATAAGCGATGGTGGTGGTGTCTCGGGGAGGTGATGGTGGGCATGGCGGAGGGCTCCATTTCGGATGTGGCTTCAAGGTGGGCTGTCGGTCGTCCTTGGTGCTTACCCTGAGGAGGCGCTCCAGCCTCACCGTGGGGATCGAGACTGGGTGCGATGGCAACAGCGGCTATGGGGGTGGCGGGATCTCGCGGCCTCGGCACGAACCCGAGGTTCCTCACCTCGCCGGGCAGATTGACGATGCTCTACTGGCCGCCAGTGACGCCGGCTACCTGCCCGGCAGCGCTCAACGTGATTGAGATAGTGCGAACGCTCGCTGAGTTCGACGCCGGCCTCGCGATGTACTTCCACGTGTATGTCGGCAGACCACGGGTTGTGGATAGCGATGGACGCCTTGGGTTCGTCAGCTTTCTGTAGGTGCTGGGACTCGCTTCTTTGAGTCTTTGAAGCGCCATCGGCACATCGTAGACGATGCCGGATGCGCGGTCGGGGGAGGGGACTGCCGACTCGGTTGAAGCTGACTCGACGTGTCGCCCCGTGAGGAAGTTCCCCACCTGAGCGATGCCGATGATTCCTCCGCCAATGAACAGCCACCATGCGAGCGCGAGCATGAACACGGCGCCCAGCACTTCCCGAAGCATCAACTCCATTCTGGACGAGCGCAGCTTATGCACGTATTGCGAGCCACTCGGATATCGCCCGTCCTGGTTGTAGACGCGCGAGGCGCCGTATGGGCTCGGTGACAGCCGACCGCGTGCGGGACGGCGGGCGCGGAAGCGATCGCCGAACCTCCGCGTCGCGCGCCTGACGTTCTCGGCGTGGAGCGCAACGATGGATGGGTCCGAAGCCTTGTCTGCCGACCGCAGGAGAGAGATGAGGCCGGCGACGTTCTCGTCGCTTAGCGCGCCGGGATTAGGTTGGAAATCTCCTGAACGGGCGCGCAGGTAGTCGACAACTTCCTTGTGAGGGATCACGCGAAGTGAGTCGGCGCCATCGACCTTGAGGTGTTCAAGATTTCCCCCGGCGAAGACGACCAAATTCTGGACGTACTCGTCGGGAATCCTGCAGCCACACGCGCCGAGGACGCGATGGAGCATCTCCCGGTGCCGGTTGTTTTGCCGGAGCGGATTTTGGAACTTTTCGCGTTTGCGCCCCTTACCGGAATAGCAAGCCGTCCACGACTTGTCGTCAGACTTCCCGCGGATGAGCGCGTGATAGTTCTTGGTCTCTACGACGACAACGCCGAATCGGTCGATCCAGACGTGATCGAGCTGGGCGGTCGTCTTGTCATCAATGAGGAGCAGGTTGTTCAGCAACACCGCGCCCTGCGACTCAGCTTCGAACCTAAGAAGGTCTTCAACCCGTCTCTCGCCGACGTCACCGATCAACCGCGCTTGCTCGTAGTTCACTGACGAATCCCCTGGATGATGGTCCTCTCCTTGAAGGGGTTATCGGCAGGGGAGACGCAGCGCTCGATGCGGACAGTGGCAGGAGGTCCATCCAGCTCTGACGGCAGACCTGTCACCCCGCGCCGAGGGGCGTACCGCCCCTTCTACGCGCAGTACACCCGCACTTTGTCGCCGTTGGTGGAGTCCACGCTGATCTCCATCTCGCGCAGCGCCTGGACGAGCTCGTCGATGTCCTCGGGCTTGAGGTTCGAGAAATCGATCGACATGCCGTGCTCGGACATGGAGCTGTTGATCTGGTCCATCGCCTGCGGCGGGATGAGCGACGTGAGCTTGAGGCCCGAGCGCACGAGCGCGATCGGGATCTTCACGTCTACGTTGTCGCCGTTGGCTGACTCGACCTTCACGTAGAGGAACTTCGGCAGCGCCTCGAGCAGGGGAGCGGGGTCCCCCTTGATCGCCGGCTCGGCAGGCGCACCCGCGGCGGCCCCACGCGAGTCGAGCGCGTCGAGTAGACGCTCGGCCTCCTCAGCAGATATCTTGCCCTCGGCGAGCATGTTCAGGATTCGGCTGCGGTCTTCACCCATGGTTGATACTCCTTCTCACTGGACCGTCATGTCGACGGCCGCCTTCTTGTCGTTGACGCGGATGACCATGCCGCGCGTTTCACTCAGAGCTGCAAGCGAATGCGCGACAAGGATCGTGTAACGGTGATATGGCTGGCCGAGGACGGCGAGCACCACGTCGGCCAGGATCGTCAGCACGAGCGTGAGGATTGCGAGCACCAGCACGAACGGCCAGAGGAGGAACAGCGGGAGCCAGATGCGCACGGGGCGCGAGTCGACGGGTGTGACGCGAAGGTCGAGGACGGCGGGAGGGAGGTTCATCGCCGGAGCCTTGCTGCCGCTTCGTCGGCCGAGATCTCGCCGCGCTCGAGCATGCCGAGGACGTCGTCTTGCTCGGCCTGGTCGGCTCGTTCGGCTGGCTGGGGCGCCACGCCGACCTCGACCAGTTGCAGCTGCTCGACGATGCGGTTGAGGCGGTTCTTGACGGTGGGGTAGCTGATGCCGAACGCCTTCTCCATGTCTTTGATCGAACCATGGCTTCGGACGAACATGCTCACGAACACCAGGTCCTCGTAGCGCAGGCGGGCGAGCGCCGGCAGCTCGAACTCGCCTTCGATCGAGATGCCGTTGTCCGTTCGAACCTGGGTCACGACGAAGTGGCGATCTCCGGTCAGGTCGGTCAGCTCGTGCCAGTCGTGTGCCATCAGAAATCCTCCGATCGCTTGTGCGTCGGGATATTCTTACCCCGTGAGCTAAAGAAAATCAAGTACGCACTTAAGAAAATCAATTTCGGAAGAAGAATCGAGGTTGTGGGCGTCAGCGACCCGGTCGAGCACAAATGCGGGCGGCCATACCGAGACGACGTGCTGCTTGCCCCATTTGACCGAAATCAAAGAACCGTTCCGTTTGAGAGCGCATCATCAGCCCATCAGCTAACTCGAGGGCGGGTGCCCTCAGGACAGATGGGTTGATGAAGATGCAAGCGACGAGGAGTGCCGTCACTGTTCGGGCGATCGCGTCGCTCGATGCGTTCTGCAAAGAGAATGGTCTCCCGAGTACGCGGAGTGTTGAGATTACGAGCGCTGGCATCACCGCGCTCGATCTGGCTAAAGCGATCGGGCTGCCCGTCGAGCGTATCGACGGGGTCTTCCGCAACTGCTCGGCCACGGGCCTCGACGCCATCGTGATGCCCGGGGACAGAGTGATGTTCGTGCCGCTCGGCACCCCCGCGTCGCATCCGGCGTTCTTCGGGCCGTTCGGGGTTCGTTAACGGGTGTCGGAATCCAACAGCGCTGCGAGCTTCTCGGCGGTCGTTACCGGTCGCTCGCAGGCGAAGTTCCGGCACAGATATGCGGTCGCCGATTCCCCGATCGCGTCGCGTCCGTCGAGCAGTGCGATGCTGCTGGCCTCATCGGGAGCCCTGACGGCGACCTGCAGGCTCGGCCGGTAGGTCGCGCGCACGGCGGCGAGCATCGCCCGCGTGTCGGCGCCCACGATCGCCAGCTCGCTCGGAGGCGACAGGAGGAGGTCGAGTGCCGAGAGCCAGTTCGCGAAAGCGAGCGGCATCTGCGACATCTCCTCTCGCACGGCGGTCAGGGCCGCTTCCCCCGCGTCGGAGTAGTAGCGGACTTCGCCTGTGTACTCGCCCAGCTTCACGAGGACCATCGCGGCCATCGAGCCGCCGGATGGGATGGCGCCGTCTTGAATCTCTTTGGGGCGGAACAGCAGCTCCTCGTGGTCGTCGCTCGTGTCGAAGAACCCGCCCTCGGGGTCGCTGAAGTGCTCCAGAATGACGTCTCCCAGTCCCACCGCGGCGTCGAACCACGCCGGGTCGAACGTTGCCTGGTAGAGCGCGAGAAGTCCCTCGGCGTAGTGAGCGTAGTCCTCGAGGTAGCCGTTCAGCTTGGCGTGGCCGTCCTTCCACGTTCGCAGCAGCCGGCCGTCTGAGTCCCGCATCTGCGAGAGCGTGAACTTCGCGTTTGCCTTGGCGATTCGCAGGTAGTCCTTGCGACCGAACGCCCAGGACGCCTCCGCGAACGCCGCCAGCGCCAGACCGTTCCAGCCGGTGAGCACCTTGTCGTCGGTGCCCGGGTGCACGCGAGCCGCGCGAGCAGCCAAGAGCGCCTCTCGCGCTGCGCGGATTCGCGCCTCCACGTCGGCGATCGGTCGGCCGGCGTCCAGCGCCACCTGCTCCGGCGACTTGGCGACGAACAGGATGTTCTTGCCCTCGAAGTTGCCGCGATCGGTGACGCCGTAGGCGGCCACGAAGAGGCTCGCGTCGCCGTGCGGGTCCCCCGACGATTCGCGCAGCGCGTCCACCATCTCGCTCGGCGTCCAGACGAAGAAGCGCCCCTCCTCGCCCTCGGAATCGGCGTCCTGCGCCGAGTAGAAGCCGCCGCTCGCGTCGAGCATCTCGCGGGCGAGGTAGTCGAGGGTCTCCTCGGCGATTTGGCGGTAGAGCGGCGTGGCCGTGACCTGCCAGGCGTGCAGGTAGAGGCGCGCGAGCTGCGCGTTGTCGTAGAGCATCTTCTCGAAGTGGGGGACGAGCCAGACCTCGTCGACCGAGTAGCGGTGGAATCCGCCGCCCAGCTGGTCGTAGACGCCGCCGCGAGCCATCGCGTCGAGCGTGCTTGTCACCATCTCGAGCAGCGACGCGTCGCCGGTGGCGAGGTAGCGCCGCAGCACGAACTCGATGATCGCCGGTTGCGGGAACTTCGGCGCCCCGCCCCAGCCGCCGTGCGTGCGGTCGAAGGCCCGCGTCAGCCCGCGCATGGCGACCTCGAGCACGGACGGGTCGAGTGTGGCTCGCGAGGCATCGGTTATGGGCCCACCGGCTTGCACAAGCGCGGTCGACAGCTGCTTCCCCACGCCGATGAGATCGTCTCGTCGCGCCTCCCACAGCTCGGAGATCTGCACGAGCACCTGCGAAAACGACGGCATTCCATGGCGTGGCTTGTCGGGGAAGTACGTCCCGCCGAAGAAGGGCTCGCCGTCCGGCGTCAGGAAGACACTCATCGGCCAGCCGCCGTGGTCGGTCAGCGCCTGGACCGCCTTCATGTAGATCGCGTCGATGTCAGGCCGTTCTTCGCGATCGACCTTCACCGCGACGAAGTCGCGATTGAGCAGCGCGGCGGTCGCCTCGTCCTCGAAGCTCTCGTGCGCCATGACGTGGCACCAGTGACATGCCGAGTAGCCCACGCTTAGGAAGACGGGCTTGCCCTGCGCCCGAGCGGTTTCGAACGCCTCGTCGCCCCACGGCCACCAGTCGACCGGGTTGTCGGCGTGCTGGAGGAGGTAGGGGCTCGTCTCGGCGATGAGGTGGTTCGGCATGCGCGGTCCTCGGCTGTTGGCCCGCGATGTTCGCGAGTTGGGGGGCACGGCACATACTCTGTACCCAGCCCGGCTTGCCGAGAGCTACTTGTAGTAGGACGCCGCGCTCTGATGGTGCGTGCCGTGACAGCTCGATGCCGAGCAGCCGGTCGCCGGGCATCTCATGCGAACCCGTCGCACAGTCGGCTTCTTCACCGTCTTGGTAGCCACTGCGCGCCTCTTCGGCGCACGCGCGGGCGCGGTTCGGCGTGTGGCCGCCGGCTTGGCCACCGGATGCCTCGCTGATCTGGTGCTCTTCGAAGCGGTAGCGCGCGGTGTGCGCACGGTCGTGTTGCTCGCCTCGGCGACGGAAGTCGCCTTGTGCGACTTCTTCACCTTGCGGTAGAAGACGTCGGCGCTCTTGCCGTAGGTCGCGTGGCAGGTCGACGCCGTGCAACCCGTCTTCGGGCACACGGTTGAGTTCGCCTTGGCGAGGGCGCCATGCGCGGGCGACTGTGAGGCTGAGGCGAGGATCGGCATCAGGGCGCCGGCGCTGGCGAACACCGCGACGCTCAGCGCGCCGACGACGGCAAGCACGGACGCGGTTCGGAGCGCTGCGGCCCTCTCGGCTGCGGCCTCTTTAGCGCGAACGCCTATTTTGCTGCGGCGCGGTGCGGGTGCGTCGCTCGCCTGCACTGTGCGAGCTGCCCGGGCGGCCGCCGCAGGCGTCCCGATCCTGCGCCAGCGTACGGGCGATGGGGGCGCGATCAGTCGCGTAGCCGTGGCGACGACCCAACGCCAGTGCAGCACGCCGTGCACTGCAAGCAGACCGATCGTTGCGTTGGCGGTCCACAGGTGAAGGATGTGCCACACGAGCGGATCGCTCGGATGGATGCCGAGAGGAGAGAGGAGCGCCGGCGACACCATGAAGCCGCTCACCATCACCGCGACGGTGGACAGCAACAGGCCGCAGTCGATGACGAGGTTGAGCCGGGAGGTGTGGAGCAGACGCTCGATGAACGTGCGCAGGATGCGGATGGCCCACTCCCAGTTCACAATGACGTGAAGCAGGAGAGGCACGATGATCGAAATGCTCAGCCACTGGTGCAACGAGATGCCGGTCCACGTGGGCTGGTAGGCCACGACGAGGCCGATCATCAGCGCGATGTCGAGCATGAAGCGTGTTCGTTGACGCATGTGACCTCTCCGGCTGGACGTGACGTGTCGGATCGCTCTCGATTGAGGTAGCTTACTCGCGCGTCGATGAGAGGACGGTGAGAGCCGTCGTTGCCGCAGGTGGGCGGGTCATCGGCCTCCTCGACGGGTTTGCGGTACATAGCAAGTTGAACGCCATCGACAGAGAGGCACCAGCGTGGGCATGCACCAGCAACCGGAAGTGGGTCGGCCAGCGCCGCCGATCAAGGCGACGACCGCGACCGGTGCGCTCTTCGACCTCGCCGAGCAGCGCGGCGGCTACGTGGTCATCTGGTTCTTCCCGCGCGCGGGAACGCCTGGTTGATGTCACGAGGCGAAGGACTTCCAGTTGCGGAAGTCGGAGTTCGACGCGCTGGGCGCGCGCATCGTCGGGGTCAGTGCCGACAAGCCGGAGGCGCAGCAACGCTTCATCGAGGCGTTCGGTCTTGAATTCCCGCTCATCCCGGATCCCGAGAAGCACGTCATCGACGCGTACGGCGCCCGGGAGGTTCTCGGCTTGGTCGCCAAGCGGCGTACGTTCCTGGTCGACCCCGACGGGACGATCGGTCGAGTGTGGCCGGCGGTCAAGGTCGAGGGCCACGCCGATGAGGTGCTCGAGGCCGTTCGAACGCTCGCAGGCGGAGGCACCTCCTAACGTGGGGTGCTCCAAGAGCTGCACAGCATAGCGAGCAGGGGCGCCCCTGAGGGCGCCCCTAACCTTGCATGATGCGCGATAATCGCGGATTACGGTCATGCGGTTCTACCTGACGATGTACGTGCGAGCCTTGTACGTGAACTTCTTGCCGGTCACCGTGAGCCTGTAGGTGCCCAGCGGGACCTTCTTGAATGTGGCCCAGACCCAGCCGCCAGACTTGGTGAGAGTTGCCTTGTACTTGGCCTTGTTAACCGTTCGCGTGAGAAGTCCCGTGAGGGTCTTGGTCGCGAGCTTGGTCTTGGCGATTCTGACTTTCACCGTGCGCCTGACTGCCGCCGGTGTGATCGTCTTGGCGCTGTAGACGTGCACGCCAGAACCGTCGCCACCAGCACCGATGATCCTATAGGCGATACCGGCCGGCAGTGACACGGTGCCGGTGGTGCCCACGGAACCCGCGACCTTCGTGGAGCCGCGGAACACGGCCCACGCCTTGAGGCTGTAGGGGTTCGTCACGACGATGTTGATCTTGGCGACAGCCCCGTTGTTGCTCACAGGCGTTGCCGAGACAACGATCGACGTATTGAGCGCGTGGCACGCATTGCAGACCATCGTCGAGGTCGGCAGCGCTTGGGCTGTCGTGGCGAATGCGGCGATAAGGCCGAAAAGCGCCATGGCAACGAGGGGGAGCGTAAAACGCTTCTTCATGGTGTTGCACCTCCGGTAGTGCGACTCGCGGTGACGGACTTCTCGATTATTCGAGCCCGCTGTCGGTCTCCCAAAGTATCGGCGTGGGTCGTGAGTACGCGATGAGAGCCAGCTGAGAGTCCTCTCATGAAGAAGGGTTTAGGCTGCTCAGCGCCGAGGACCGTGTCCCCGCCCGCCGAACACCATCCACGCCAGCGGCACTACCGCCGCTCCCATGAGCACCCTGGCGAGCGCCGCATCGGCGGGGTAGAGTACCGCCCCGGCGACGATGAGCGCCGCAAACACGAGCCCGCCCGACACCCGGTTCACCGACTTCTCGAGCCGTCGCACCCGGAGCTCGAGCATCGGCGTCTGCACGTTGAGCTCGCCGCGCTCGATCGTCGACAGCACCCGATCCGTGCGTCCCGGAAGGCCCACGAGCACCTGGAAGATCTTCGTGCCCTCGGCGAGCCACGTCTGCCAGTTCGAGCCACCCTCATCGGAGATCAGCTTGTTGGCGTATGGCGCGATCGAGGTCCAGAGGTTGAAGTCCGGGTCGAGGCCCGTGCACATCCCCGAGAGGATCGCGACGGTGCGCCCGAGCAGCAGCAGGTTCTCGGGGAGCTGGAAGGGCAGGTTGAGAAGCAGCTCTCGGAACTGCAGGCCGAAGCGCATCATCTCGGCGTGGTCGATGTTCTTCAGGTCGCTCATGCTCATGCCCCAGAAGCGGTCGAAGAGCTGCGCGCCCGCCCGCTCGATCAGCTTCAGATCGGCGCCGGGCAGCAGCACGCCCAGCGTCTTGTAGCTCTGCACGAGGCGCGCGGCGTCCTGCGTCCCGATGCCGATGAGAGCCTCGCGCAACCCCGTGCGCAGGTTGTCAGGCACGCGCCCGACCATCCCGAAGTCGACGAACGTCAGCTGCCAGCTGGGCGCGCCGTCTTCGTCCGTTCCGCCCAGCGGCGTGACGAACAGGTTGCCGGGGTGCGGGTCCGCGTGGAAGAAGCCGTCTTCGAGAATCTGCTGCATGTAGGTGTCGAGCAGTAGTGAGGCGACCTTCGACCGGTCGATTCCGGCGGCGGTGATGGCGGCGTAGTCGCCCAGCCTGATCGCCGAGACGTCTTCGAGCGTCAGTACTCGGCGCGTGGTCAGGTGCCAGACCACCCGCGGAACGTGGACGCGCGGGTCGTCCGCGAAGTTCTCGGCGAACGTCTCGGCGTTGGAGCCTTCGGCGAGGTAGTCGATCTCCGCATGCGTGATCGCGGAGAACTCCTCGATGAGCGCGCGAACGTCGGCGCGGTCGCTGATCGGCTTGTAGCGCTGCAGCCAGCCGCCCACCCGGCGCAACGCCGAGAGATCGATTTCGACGATCTGTTCGATGTGGGGGCGCTGGACCTTGAAGACCACGTCGGCGAATCCGGCGGCGGCAGCCTCGTCCTCCCGCAGCCGCGCGCGGTGCACCTGCCCGAGCGACGCCGCGGCCATGGGGGTCTCGTCGACCCAGGCGTACTCCTCGGCGAGCGGCTCGCCCAGCTCGGCCTCGGCTCGCTCGCGGATGTCGACGAACTTCTCGGCGGGGACCTCGTCCTGGAGGCCGGCGAGCTCATCGGTGATCTCCGGCGGCAGCACGTCGAGACGCGCTGAGAGGAACTGCCCGACCTTGATCATCAGCCCGCCCATGCGGATGGCGAGCGCGCGGAAGCGCACAGCGATGCGGCGGGAGCGCTCGGAGCGGGTGCTGGCGGTTAAACCGCCGAGGCCGATGCGCGGCAGGAAGATCTCCCAGAAGATGAAGACAGCGGTCACGCCGCCGAAGAACCGGACGATGCGCCAGTACCGTGCGCGCAGTTGCGATGAGTTCATGTGCCCTCCGTGGTCTGACGCGCGCGTTCCGGCCCTCGAATAGATTGTGCACCAACGGCGTCCGGCGGTTGCCGCCGATGTCAGACCGGTGTGTTGTACTTGTACCCGTCAGGTTCCGGCGACTCCGGGGGGAGGGCTATGCGCACGGACGAGGATCACCCAAACCGCGCCGCGGAGCGTGGCAAGAAGCTCGCGCCCTTCGACGCGCGCGCGATCGCCGAATGCGTCGCTGCGGGAGAGCGCCACACCGACGTCGCGCGGCGCTTCGGCGTCTCCGTCGAGACCGTCGGCGCGATCAAGAGCGGAAAACGGTGGGCCGACGCCATCGGCGACGAGCTGCGCGAGCGGATGGCAGCTGCGTCCGCCGGCGCGGTCCTGGACGCCGACGGCGCGCGGCGGGTCATGGTGGCGCTCGAGGCCGGGCGTTCCGGCCAGTCCATCGCCGAGGAGTTCGGCATCAGCCCCAGCATGGTCAGCGCGATCAAACGCGGGCACGCGTGGGCCGCCCTCGACCCAGACCGGCCCGCTCGGCTCGCCGATAAGCCGTCGCTCGGCAAGGCGCTCTCGGCGCCTCAGGTCGCCCAGATCAAGCAGCGCCTCCTCGCGGGGCAGTCTTCTCGGAAGGTCGCGGCGGAGTTCGGCGTCTCGGCGTCAGCCATCCAAGCCATCTCGCAGGGCAAGACCTGGACGCAGGTCGCGCCCCGTGGCGCCAAGCAGTGACGCGGGGCTACGCGCGCTTCTCGACGAGCACCTTGAATGAATCCAGGTCTTCCTTGACCCGCTTGTTCATCCACCTGCGCGTCGCAGCCGCTTCGCCCTCCCAGGCTTTGGGATCGTACTCGAGCTGATAGTGCACCTTCGTCTGATCCGCGCCGACCTTGTCGAACGTGACCTTCCCGGTCTCACGGCCGTCGCGGGCATGCCAGGAGACGCTCTGGTCGGGGACGTGTTCGACGACAGCGGCGTCCCATTCGAGGATGTCATCCTCGATCACGGCGACCCAGTGAAGTCCGTCGTCCTGCACAAGGTCGATGCGCTCCACGACTTCCATGAACTTCGGGAAGTCCTCGAATGCGGCCCACATGTTGTAGACATCGCGGATGTCGGCGTGCACTTCGATGCTCTTGTCGACGAATGCCATGACGGCCTCTCTCCTCCTCGCGGGATTGTCCTGCGTTCATTCCCCGGGGCGCGGCTTGGGAACACGCCATTGCGGCCAGATGGCGCCAGGCGACTGCGCGGAGGGTATGAACCGACCATGCCGGTTGTTGTGCACCCGCTCAAGGAAGGCGGACGAGAATTGAGGATGGCCGATTCCACTCTGAGATCAACTTGGCGATCCCCCGGATCCCCTGCGCAGCTTCTGCTGATCGTGGCGGCCTCCATCTTCGTCGCCGAAACGTCGGTGATGCTCTTCCTCGGGTACCTCCATCCATTCCTGCAGACGCTGCCCGCGTGGGTGGGTGACCTGACCGACTCGACCCTTCTCGTCATCGTTCTTGTCCCCCCGTTGTACCTCTTCATGTTCCGGCCCGCGATGCGCCGCGTTGCCGAACTCGCCGGGGCGAAAGCGGCGCTGAGTGAAGCGAACTACCGAGTCCAGTCAGAAGAAGCGTTGAGGGCAAGTGATGAGCGCTATCGCTCGTTGTTCGCGAATATGAGGGAGGGCTTCGCGTACTGCAGGATGTTGTATGAGAACGGCCAGCCACAGGACTTCGTCTATCTCGATGTCAACGCCGCGTTCGAGACTCTGACGGGGTTGAAGGACATCATCGGGAAGAGGGTCACCGAGGTGATCCCCGGCATACGAGAGTCCAACGCGGAGTTGTTCGAGGCCTATGACCGGGTCGCTTCGACAGGGCAGCCCGAGAGTTTCGAAACCTTCTTGGAGCCTCTGGGCGCCTGGCTGTCCATCTCCGTCTACAGTTCGGAACAAGAGCATTTCATCGCCGTATTCGACAACATCACAGCGCGCAAACAGGCGGAGGAAGCGTCGCAGCTCTTCAGGACCCTGATGGACCAGTCCAATGACGCAATCGAGGTGCTGGATCCCGATACCGGCCGCTTCCTTGACTCAAACGAGAAGGCTTGGCGGGACCTAGGCTATAGCCGCGAAGAATTCCTGTCTCTCAGCCTTTCCGATGTCGATTCGGGTTTCGACCAGCCAGCGGATCTGCAGGAGTCTGAGTTCAGGATCCTTGAGAGCCGACATACGCGAAAAGACGGGTCGACTTTCCCTGTGGAAGTCAACGTGAAGCGGGTTCAGCTTGATCGGGGCTATATCGTTTCAGTCGTTCGGGATATCACCGAGCGCATGCAGCGTGAGCGTGAACTTCAGGCTATTGCGGCGGTGTCGGCTGCTTTGCGGACCGCCTCGAGCCGTGCCCAGTTGGTCTCCGTCGTTCTCGGCCAGGTTCTCGAACTGCTCCCTGCAGATGGCGCGTTGATCGGAATGTGCGACCTTGTCACGGGAGATACCGTGGGCGAACTTGGCGTAGGGCGATGGGCGGCTCTCACCGGCCTGCGGCTTCCCCGCGCTGAGGGGATAACCGGTCAAGTGATTGCTACAGGCCGGCCCTATCTGAACAACGACGTACTGAATCTCCCTGATAGCGTCTATCCCGACGTGGACGGCGCAACGCGCGCCATCGCATGTGTTCCGCTCACTGTGGGGCGGGAGACGATCGGTGCATTGTCGATGGGCCGCTCAACGAACTTAACCGCGGGCGACGTCCACTTGCTTACGTCGATCGGAGAGATTGCGGCGAACGCCATCCACCGTGCGACCCTTTACGAGCAGGCCGAACGGCACTTGCACCGTCTTGCGGCACTGCATACCGTTGACCGGGCCGTCAGCGCCAGTCCCGACCTGCGTGTCAGCCTCAGCATTCTACTCGAGCAGGTAGTTGCTCAGCTCAGTGTTGACGCCGCTGACGTGCTTCGACTGAACCCGCATACGCAAACGCTGGAGTATGCCGCCGGTCGGGGGTTTCGGACAAAGCACATCGAACGCTCGAAACTCCGATTTGGAGAGTGCGGCGCCGGGCTTGCCGCGCTCGAACGTCGTACCAGCATCGTTGCGCATCTGGCCGAAACCGCCGACCCCCGATGTGCCGAGCTGTTGGCGGGCGAAGGCTTTGTCGCCCACTACGCCGTACCACTGATCGCCAAAGGCCAGGTTGTGGGCGTGCTGGAGGCCTTCCACCGGTCCACGCTCGACCCGGATACCGACTGGCTCGACTTCTTGGAAACGTTGGCCGAGCAGGCCGCGATCGCAATCGACAGTGCTTCCCTCTTCGACGGACTGCAGCGCTCGAACGCAGAATTGACTGTCGCCTACGATGCGACGATCGAAGGCTGGTCGCGCGCTCTGGACCTGCGCGACCGAGAGACAGAAGGCCACTCATTGCGCGTGACGGAGATGAGCCTGCAGTTGGCCCGGTCGATGGGCGTGAGCGAGGCGGAGCTGGTCAACGTCCGTCGCGGAGCCCTGCTTCACGACATCGGCAAGATGGGAGTACCTGATGCCGTCCTTCTGAAGCCCGGCCCGCTCACGGAGGAAGAGTGGGTGCTGATGAAGAAGCATACGCAATACGCCTACGACATGCTCTCGCCCATCGCGTACCTGAAGCCCGCGCTCGACATCCCGTATTGCCACCACGAGAAGTGGGATGGGACCGGCTATCCGCGCGGGCTGAAGGGCGAGATCATACCGCTGTTCGCGCGCATCTTTGCGGTGGCCGACGTATGGGACGCCCTACGCTCCGACCGCCCCTATCGCAAAAGCTGGCCGGAAGACAAGGTGCGCGCGCACCTGATCGAGCAGACTGGTAGCCACTTCGACCCGCAGGTCATGGAGAAGTTCCTGGACCTCATCTACCCCGAGAAGTAGACCGGGTCAGCATGCAGAACCGTGAGAGACACTCCTTCAGTCGTTCGGGCAGGTCGTTGCGACCGGCACGGCCGGTCGCCGACGCGCTCATGATCGCCGGCGGCTACGCCGTTGTCGCGGCGCTGTGGATACTCTTCTCGGACAGGCTGCTCGTCGCGGTGGTTGCAAACGCCCGCATCGCGGCGACGGTCAGTGAGATCAAGGGCGAGCTGTTTGTGGTGGTTACCGCGGCGCTCCTCTTCTGGGTGATCAATCGCTACCTGGCGCGTCTCCGAACCTCGGAGGACCGGTTTGTCGAAGCTCAGGCGGAAATTCGCGTCAAAGAACTCGCGGTCAGGCAGGGGTATGTCGATGTTCTCGACGCTGTCACCGGCGGCAAGCTCATCCTGATCACCGAGGACGAGTTGCCTTCTTTGCTGGGCGACCCCTTGATGGCGCCACGCGAACTCGTTGATCCGAAGGGACTCTCGGCGGCGCGCGCCGTGGTAGCCGAAACAATCGCCGGCTTGCCCGTTCGCGACCCGGCCAGCTTGATTCTGGCGGCCAGCGAGGCGCTCACGAACGCCGTCAAGCACGGCCGTCGGGGCGAATACGGCGTCTACCGGTCCGGAGACTGCCTCCAGGTCCTCGTCCGCGACTTCGGCCCCGGCATCGATTTTCGCGCCTTACCGAAAGCAACACTGATCCAAGGATTCTCGACGACCAACACCATGGGTCTCGGGTTCACCATCATGTTGGAGGTGTGTGACCGGGTTCTGCTCACTACGTCCGCCCACGGGACCATCGTCATCTTGGAGCTGGAGCTCGCCGGGGCCTCTTCGTCACCGTCCCCTCGGTCGCTCGCGACGATCTTTTCTGAGAGTCAGAGGATTCCTGGGGCGTCCTAGCCTTGCCGCTCTCGGAACTTCGCCCAGTCCTCCAGCTCGAGGAAGCTCCCCTCGACGTTGCCCCCTCAGCTCGTGCGTGTGTCCGGCGCCGACGGCGCCATGCAGGAGCCCGCCGCCGAGAACGCGGTCGCCATCGGCGCGGGCCGCAGCTTCGTGCGCCTCCTCGCCAACGACTGGCCTGCTGCGCCCCATCGGCCACAAGGTGTGGGAGCGCCGCGACGCGAACGAGGACCCCTCAGCGCATCGCCGAGAAGCCCTCGTTCGTGGATCGAGCGACGAACGTCGCTCGCTGGAACTCTCTAGAGCGCTGGTGTGGCGCTCGCGTCGACCGTGCCGGTCGGAACGACTGTGTCGGTTGGCACTACCGTGTCAGTTGGCACTACGGTGTCGGTGGGAACGACTGTGTCGGTCGGTGCGACCGATCCTGACGTGTCTGTGGAACCGCCCGACGGAGGAGTACCGGGCAATAGCGACTGGTCGACGCCCAGCCACGATGCGAACTTCAGCCACACTTGGACGAGGCCCGGCGGCAGCTGGCTGCCGTGGCCGGCCGCGATCTTCGCGAGCTTGCGCTCGAGGTTGGCCGTGATGTGCGCGAAGGCGTTCGCGATGCCGCGGCCGCGACCAGCGGTCGGAGTGGTCGGCTCGCTGCCGGCTGCCGAGCTGGTGTCGGTGGACCCGGCGTCCTCGTTACCGTCGACGCTACCCTCAACCGACAACGACGACTCGTTCGACGTCATGGAGCCGGGACCCTTCGGTCCGTGGCTGCGTCCGCCACCAGCGTTCGCCTTGGCGCCGTGCGCGACCTTGACCTTGGCCGCCTTGGCCGCCTTGCCATGGCCGCGGACGTTTGCGCTCGCCCGGGCCGCCTTCTTCAGCTGCCCGCGGGAAGCTGACTTGCCAGATGCGACGTGAGCCGCCGCTTTGCCATGCGTTGCCTGGCTCTGACCGTGGCCGGAGCCGCCGCCCTTCTTGGCGTACGCCGCGAGAGGGAGGACCAGCAAACTGACCAGGAGTAGTGCAAGGATTGCGTATGATGATCGCTTCATAGCGAGCTCACCTTTCAAAAAGAGGCCGTCGCTTGCTCTTCGGGACGCGGGACGTGAAGCAATAGAGAGTCCATGTCCGTCAGTGTGACCTTCGTCACGCCCGCTGGACGCAGGCGTGGGACGCCCGCGAACGGCCCCCCGCCTTAACCCGTGCGGCGTATCAGGAACGGCCTTGTGGGATCGACCGTGCAGAAGCCAGCCTCGACAAGCAGCGGCACCACGTAGCTCATCGCCTGGGGGGAGAATCCGTACTCTCTGAACAGTGTCTCGCCGACACTGTCCTTGACCAGCGGTCGTCGACTGGCGCCCATCAGGACGGGACTCCGCATCGCGATCTGGTCCTTGATGACCTCAATGATCTGCGCGGGGATGACCCAATCGGCTCCCGTATCGCCGAAGTCGATGCTGAGTCCTTCGGACAGCGAGCCTCGGTACTTGAAGCGCTTGCCCATGACCGTCTTACTGGTGCTCATTCATCCGCCTCATTCGGTAGTAGATAACAGTGGCCTCCGGTTACTTGCTGCGCGCAGTCTGCCCCGGCTGCATCGCTGCGATCCTCGCCGCGCTGAGAAGGGCGAACGCGATCATCGTGAAGATCGTCGCCAGTTAGAATACCGCAGCCTGCGTCCAGTACCGTCTCGCCAGTGAGGGCCGTGCGCCGGCACGTTGGCGCCAAGCGTGACAGCGGCATGAAGGCCGCCAACGTCCACGAAAGCGTGTTGGATCTTCTCGGCATGCGGGTGCTCCCTTGCTTGATGTGCGCAGGGGATTGGTACCCGCAACCGGCTTGAGGCGCTACTTCAGCGTGACGCTTGCGGCTCGCGACGTGGAGCCCAGATAGCCAGGGAACCCAGGAACGGCGGTCTTGAACCAGTAGACGCCCCTGCTCATGCTCGGCGTGAAGGTGAACTTGCCGTGCCATGCGGCCGCCGTGCCGGATGCGATCACGCGGGCGCTGGAGAGCTGCGTCCAACCCGAGCCGGGCCTCCGCACGTAGGTCAGGCAAGGCTTCCCGAGGGCGCCGACCGGTGTCACGAGGCCACTCAGGCCGACCGTTGTTCCGCTGTGCGCGGTCGATGTGCTGGTCCTGATGCTCACCGAGACCTGGGGCCGGACCAGCGAGATGTCGTCGAGCGTGACCGATGTCCCGGTCACGCCGGCGCCGACGGTGCCGGTGGGGGTGGTGCCGCCCGGGAGCCTCACGGTTACGAGGGCCTTGATGGTGTTGGGCGGGGTCGTGGCCGTCACCGACATCACCTTGAACGACGCGCCGTTGATGCCCCAGCGGCCGGCGGTCGTCGTGGTCTCGGAGAGTGGATTGCCTGTCGCGTCGAGGCACGTGATGCTGAGCGTGATACTAGCGGGATTCGAAGCGGTCTTCGCCCACGCCGAGAGGCGGTACCTCACACCGGCGGTAACCGAGGCCGTTTGCGACAGCTCGGTGTAGGTTCCGGGGTCGGAGTTCGGGTTGAGGAGCCGGAGTGAGTTGCGTGCCGAGTGGTAGACGTCCCTGCGGTGGGTCGCCAGCATCTGCGACGAGGGTCCGTCCACCGTCCACCAGACCGGCTGCCCGTCTCCGCTCCAAGACTGCGCCCATACGTCGAAGGTGCCGTTGCGAAGCACGTTGCGCGGCTTCGGGCTGGCGCTGATGTGGTCGTAGCGGGTTGGGATGTAGCCGAACGCCAGGTCATCGGCGGTGGAGTGGATGCGGCAGACGGCGACGATGGTGTTCGCCTCGTAGGCGACGTAGCTCGCATGGGTGTCGTCGACCCATCCGTAGAAGAGACGGATGTGGTAGCCCTTCTTGAGCATCGCATCGCCCGGCTGGAGCTGCGCGACGCTGATGCGGTGCGAGACCTTGTAAAACGACCTCGTGTTCCAAGACGTCTTCGTCGCCCAGCACATCGAGACGTAGCCCGAGCAGTCAGTGCGGTAGCCGAGGTGGTGCGCCGACTGGCTGTAAGGAACCGGCTTGTCGACCCAGCTTTGGGCGCGCGCGAGCGTCGAGTTGCGGCTGATGGCCAGCGCGCTCGTCGCTCCGAGCAGCGCGAATACCACCGCGAGCGGCAGCACCAAGGCTCGAATCGCGATCGTCGGATGGCCGGGACCTCTTCGGAACCCGTTGCTAGTCGTACCTTTGGTGCGGCTCATCGGCATGTCCCTCCTTGTGGGGCATCGACAGGGCGCTGCATGACCATGAGCGGGAGCGCTCTCGCGGTACCGTCCGCTGGTGACGCATGTCACATCGGCCCGCCCAACACAGTATCTGACTCTGGGCGCGAAAGCAGGAACCGTATTCGCTGTGGACTCCTGCGTCAGCTGAGTCAGAGAGATGGGAGACGGCACAGGTGCCTGCGTTGCCACCCAACGACATGCGTCGGAACATGGGGTTCATCGACCTGCACCAGGACATGCTGTCGGGTGTCGCTCGGCTCGCGGGCGATCTTCCCGGTTACGGGTCGAACTACCTGCGCGGTCCGTCGCACGCCGCCGCCGCGGTGTGGTCGTCGCTTTACCCGCACCATCCTGAGAGCTCCCTCCTCGGCCAGCTCGAGGCTCACGACGAGCTGCTTCGCTCGCACGAGTCGTTGCTGCGCCTTATAACCACCGTCGGGGATCTGGACGCGGATGACGTGCGCACGGGGGTCTTGCCGCATTCCGAGGGCCTGCAACTTCCCTCCACCGGATCCGACACGCTGGACCTGTTGTGGGAGCAGTACTCTCTGCGCAGCCTGTCGTTGACGTGGAACCACGAGACCGCGTACGGCTATGGCTCCTACGACGATTCCACTGCGCCCCTCAAGCCGGCTGGCCGACAGCTGCTGGCCGCACTCGAGGGCAGCCCGCTCTTCCTCGACCTGGCGCATCTCAACGATGCCGGGTTCTATGAAGCGCTCGATCTCTACGCGCCCCCAGTTTTGGTGACACACTCCTTCTGCCGGACGATCGTGAACCACCCCCGAGGCCTGACAGACGGTCAGCTCCGTGCCCTCGGCGCACACGGCGGGCTCATCGGCTTGGCGTTCCCTCCGGACTTTCTCGGCGAGAGAGGGTCGGTCGACGAGGCCCTGCGCCATATCGATCGGATCGCCTCGCTCGCGGGCGAAGACGCGGTCTCCATCGGCAGCGACTGGGGCGTCGCCCAGATGGGCGAGCTCGCGGACCCATCATCCCTCGTGGCGCTTCTCGATGCCGTGAGGCACAGCCACGGCTCAGAGCTCGCCGAGAAGTTCGCGTACGCGAACGCTCACGACTTCCTGCACGACCAGCTGCCCTCCGCAAGGTAGCCGAACGCGGCCGGTTGCCGGCGTTTGGGGAGAATCATCAGGCATGGTCCACTGGCGATTCTTGTTGAAGGGTGCTCATGTCCCCAGCCCAGCCCTGCCCCACCGCCATCGTTTACTGCGAAGCGAACTTCGGCCACATCGACGGTAAGACCGCCAACGGACTCGTCCGCTATTCCGAGACGTACGAGATCCTCTCGGTGATCGACAGCGAGAAGACGGGGCTCGATGCCGGCGAGGTCCTCGACGGCACGCCGAACGGCATCGCCATCAGAGCTGACCTGGCCGAAGCGGTCGCGATGGCCGGGCGCGTGCCCGACTACTTCATTTTCGGCGTAGCACCGGCAAGCGGAATGCTCTCGCCCGCGGAGCGTCGCGTGGTGTTTGAGGCCATCGAATGCGGCATGAACATCGTCAACGGCCTCCACGAGTTCTTGAACGACGACCCCGAGTTCGCCGCTGCGAAAGCCATTCACGGCGTGACGATCCTCGATGTGAGGCGCCCGCGCGACAAGAAAGACCTCCGCATGTTCACCGGACGCATCTCGTCGGTCACCTGCCCGCGCATCGCTGTGCTCGGCACGGACGGCGCAGTGGGCAAGCGCACGACCGCGACGATCCTCACCCGCTCACTCAACGAACGCGGCATCAAGGCGGTCCTGATCGGCACTGGTCAGACCAGCCTCATGCAAGGCACTCGGTACGGCCTGGCGCTCGACGCGATCCCCAGCCAGTTCGCCTCGGGCGAGGTGGAAGCCGTGGTGGTCGAAGCCTTCGAAGCCGAGCACCCGGACGTGATCGTCGTCGAAGGCCAGGGCGCGCTGAGTCATCCCGCGTACCTGTCGTCGAGCTTCGTCTTGCGGGGGGCGCAGCCCGATGCTGTCATTCTGCAGCATGCGCCTGGGCGCCACTGCTTGAGCGACTACCCCGACCTGCCCATGCCCACTCCCGAGAGCGAGATCAATCTCATCGAGACGTTCGCCGACACGGAGGTCATCGGCCTCACGCTCAACCACGAGAACATGACCGATGCGGAAGTCACCGCGGCAATCGAGCGGTACGAGGCCGAGCTGGGGATACCCGCCACCGACGCGCTCACAAGGTCGAGCGACCGTCTGGTCGACATCGTGCTACGCGCGTTTCCCCAGCTCGAACACCGGCTCAGCTGATTAGTTGATCTTGCGCAGAGTGACTTCGAAGACGAGCGTCGCGTTCGGCGGAATAGGTCCCTGGCCGGTCGGGCCGTAGCCAAGCGCAGGCGGGATCGTCAGCATGCGTACGCCGCCGACCTTCATGCCGGCCACGCCTTTGTCCCATCCGGCGATGACTTCTCCGTTGCCAATCGTGAACGGGAAGGGCTGGCCGGAGTTAGCCGATGAGTCGAACTGCTTGCCGTCGGTCAGCCAGCCGGTGTAGTCAACGGTCACGAGGTCGCCTGATTTCGCCTCGGGACCCGAGCCTACCTTCGTGTCCTTGATCTTGAGCGCCGTGACATCAGCGGTCTTGCCCGGCGACGGGGGCGCGGTGTAGGCAGGCGCCGTCGCCGGAGCGTCTGTGGACTGACCGGTGTTGACGGGTGTGGGCGCGGAAGAACAACCCGCGACGCCGATTGCGGCGACTGCGAGCGCCGCAATCAGACAGAGGAACTTCATTCGCTTGCGCATTTCGGCCTCCTGGAGGGTTCTCTCGGGGTGTGACGCCCTCTTCAGTCGGCGCCACCCGCAAGGGTATCAGACGTCGCGCCTAGTTCGCCTTGCCGCTCCACCCCGCTGAGAGCTGCCGCCACTGCGCCGCTCCTGTCCCCACCCAGTCGTAGAGGCTTGCTCCGATGCAGCCGGTCTCGCGAGCTCCACGCGCGAACTGCCGAACCTCAGCCGCTGACGAGCCGCCCGATAGCCCGCCGATGAGGTGGACCGGGATCGTCTTGCACCCACGCTGGGCGCGCAGGATGCGCATGTTGGCGATCGTATCGGCGTAAGCTCCCGCTGCACTGTGGACGTGGTAGGTGTAATAGCCCATCGGCAAGTAGACGTCGTAGGAGGTCGCGAGGGCGGTGTATGGAAACACGTTCCAGAAGCCGGTCTGCTTTCGCAGCCCGACCGGCGACGGGATGATCGCGCCGAGAGGGTAGGCGGACCCCACCCGGCTGCGGATCTTCTTCGACAGCGCGACGATGTTGCGGTTGCGTACGCTGACACGTTTGACGGCAGTGGACTCGATATCGAGCGCGACCGAGTCGAACTTCTGGCCGTCGGCGGTGACGAACTCAACGGCTTGGACGATGCGATCGTAATCGGCCGAGCCGGCCCGCATGTTGGGTGGGTACCACGCGACCACGTACATCTGCCGCGCGTGTGCCTCGGTGACGAACGCCCCCAATGCCGAGCGGTTGGCGATCCCGCTACTCGAGCGCGTGCTGGCGGTCTCGATGAAGATCGTGCGAACGCCGTGGCCCGCCATATCGCGCACGGCGGCCGCGGGGTCGCGCCAGGCCCGGGTGTCGTAGAGGTCCACCCAGCTTGCGAGACCCCGGTAGGCGTCGAGGTGCGAGGTTGGAGTGGGCGCGGGCGGCCAAGAAGCGCGCGTGGGCCGTATCCGGCTCACGCCGATGGAGATCGCGGCGGCAGCCAGCCCGAGCACGATGACAGCCACAATCGGCCAGCGGAACCGTTTCAGGAACGAACGCATCAAGCCTCCAGTCGCGTCCGGCCATTGTACGACGCGCCGAGAGGCGAAACGGCTTGCGGGCGTGTCGGTTCGGTGACGTTCAGCCCGTCTGGCGATGGGCCAGCCAGTCGGCGAACGCGCGGTCGTGAACCATGATGTGCGAGGTCAGCCACTCGTTGAAGAATCCGACGAGCTCTTGAGCTGCCAATCGATTGCCATTCATGTAGCGCACCGTGAAGCCACCGACACGGCTGGACAGGTCATCGTGGAGAAGCTTGTGGTCGCTCGCCCCTGGATATCCAGCCGCCGTCATCAGGTCCTCCTCGTCGGAAAAGTGCTCGGTGATGTAGTCGATCAGCCCGTAGATCGCTTCGGCGATGGAGTCCTGCTCCTGGGAGGCGCGTACGACGCCCGCCGCGAGGCCTTCGGGAACGTCAGCCGAGATCGCGACCTGATGTGCGATCCGGGCCGAGAGCGAAAACAGCCACTGGTGTTGGCTGTCGATGCTCTCGTTGCCTGTTCTCAGAGAGTCATCGAAGACGGGGACAGTCACGGTTTGTGCCTCCTGGGACGCGAGCGGTTGACGGTGCCTCTAAGGGGTATCTATTGCCCGCTTGACCGCGCGTTGAGACGGTACGCAGGCTGGGCGGCCGCGGGCGCCCAGCCTGAAAGGGTAAGCACAACGCATGGACGCATCAACCACACAGCGCGCCGATCCGGCCCTTTGCGACTTCTCGGCGATCACAGACCAGATCTATCTCGCTGCCCGTCCTCGGGCCCGGCACGTCGAGAGTCTGCGGGGTCTAGGCATCGGCCTTGTGCTGAGCACACTGTGGTTCGCTCCGACCCCCGAACTCAGACGACCGCCTTTCAAAGCCCTGCGGCTACCGATGATCGACTTCCCCCTTTTCCCACTGCCGCTGTGGATGCTTCGGCGTGGAGTCAGCGCGGCCTTGCCGGTGCTTGAGGCCGGAGGGAGTGTCCTCGTCTACTGCCGAGCAGGGCGCCATCGCAGTGTGGCGATGGTGTGCTGCATCCTCATCGCTCAGGGCATGACCGCCGATGAGGCGATGGATCTTGTGACTTCCCGGCGCGCCATCGCCGACCCACACATCTGGTATATCGAAGCGCGCATCCGCGCGTTCGAACGGGACTGGTCAAAGCGGCTCGCAGAGCGTCAGAGCACGTCGCCTCAGCAGTGAAGAAGGTGCAGGCCCGATGCGCATCAAGGTGATTGCGAACCCCGGAGCAGGCCAGCCGGAGCCCGTCTTGAGCATCCTCAACGACACGCTCGGCATCGCCGGAATCGAGTGGGACGTCGCGGTAACGCACGGACCGGGCGACGCCTACGACGCTGCCCGCAAAGCAGCCAAGGAGCACTACGACCTGATCGGCGCGTACGGGGGCGACGGAACCGTCTCGGAAGTGGCGTCCGCTCTGGCTCACGGTGGGCCGCCGATGGCGGTGTTGCCTGGCGGGACCGGCAACGCCTTGGCCGAGGATCTCGGCATCCCGGTGACCCTAGGCGAAGCGGCCGCGCTTCTCGCCGGCGGCGAGTACGACGTGCGTCCGGTCGACATGGGCAGGGTGGGGAAGCGCTCCTTCATCCTGCGGCTGACGATGGGGTTCGAAGCCACCATTGTCGAGGCGGCCTCGCGCGAGCTGAAGGACCGTTTCGGGTGGCTCGCCTACGCGTTCACGAGCATGCAGGCGATGACGAGCCCGCCGGTCGCCACCTACACGATCGTCGTCGATGGAGAGACCATCAAGGCCGAGGGCGTCGCGTGCATCGTCGCGAATTCGGCCAGCACCGGCGTCATGGGTCTCAGGATCGCCGAGGGTATCGACGTCTCCGACGGACTGCTCGATGTCGTCGTGGCGGAGCGTGCCGACTTCCTGTCCTTGGCGGGGAGCGCGGCCAACGCGGCTCGGGGCCTGGAGTCGCTCAACCTGAGCAGGTGGCGCGGGAAGCGGATCCGCATCGAGGCGCGGCCGGAGCGGTCGGTTCTTGCCGACGGCGAAGATGCGGGAACGACCCCTGTCAAAGTCGACGTCCATGAGGGCGCGATCGGCGTCGTCGTGCCCAGAGCGACCGTTGGCGGGACCACCATCTGACGCTGGAGATCCTCTCGCCAGCATCGGAGATCGACGCTCATCTACGCCTCAAGGTGATAAGAAAGTGCAATTGAGGGTATAAGAAGCACGTATGTGGAGAACAACATGTCGCATGATTGAAGGTGGCCACCATGTTGTACACGATTATCGGGATTCTCGTGATTCTGTGGCTCGTCGGCCTGATCGGTGGCGTCGGCGGAGGTCTCATCAACGTACTGCTTGTGATCGCACTTGCGGTCTTTATCTTCGATATGATCAATCGTCGTCACGCCGTTTAAGCAGGAGCGACGCATAATTCAGCCCCGGTCGCCGAGAAGGCGGCCGGGGCTGTTCTTCTTTGTACGCTTGACCCTGTTGGATTTGAGCCGGTCAAGATTTCCGTTCGCACGAGCACTCAAATGGCTGCGCCGCGGCTGGGCACCGGGCGGCGCTAAGCGCTCAGGACTGCGGCGTTCGCGTGCGGGCCGAACTTCGGCGCGAGCTCAGGGAACGCGCGGAGCACCATCTCGACCAATCGGTCTGCCGACCGCGCAAGCGCGTCGGTGGCGGGAATGCCGAGCTCGAATTCGTAGAGCGTGATCGCCGCGCTGATCTCGGCGTCGGTCATGTCCTGATGGTTGATGGTAAGACCGATGACCTTCGCGTCCGAGAAGGTCTCAATCAAGTTGATCTCGGTCACCGGCAACGGCATGGGCATGTCCGGGAAATCGACACGCGATCGACGCGCCGGCGCATGCTGCAAGATGACGCCATGGGGCTGGCTCCCTCGCAAGATGAAGCCCGATGTCAGGTAGGCCGGGTGGCTGAGTGCGCCCTGCCCTTCGACGATGATCACGTCCGGATACTCGCCTTCGAACGCCGCGACCACCGTGGCTTCCATTTCGCCTGCGCAGAACTGAGACGGGGTGGCATCGAGCGCCACGCCATAGCGGGCGCCTTGGATCAGGCTCGTCTGCCCGGTGCCGACGAGCACGGCCTTGATCCCAAACGCGTTCAGCGCTCGGGTGAGGATGGTTGCAGTGGTGCGCTTGCCGATCGCACAGTCAGTGCCGAGCACGGCGATGCGTGGGCACGTGACCGTCGAGATGCGGCCGGAAAACGTCTGGAGGTCCCTCTTGTGCCGCGGTCGCCGCACGTCGAAGATCGTGACATTGTGCCTGGCCTTGGCCGACGCGAACTCGGGATCGTCGTTCAGGAACTCGTGAAGGCCACTGACGATGTGCATACCGCGCTCCATCGCTCCGAGAATCGCGCGCCGTTCAACGGCCGAGAGCATTCCGCTCGCAGGCGCGATACCGAAGATGAAGAAGTCGGGAACGTGTCCCGCCACGGCGATCGCGCCTGTCAGGTCGGCGCAGATGGGCACGCCGTTCTCGCGGCCGTCGAGCACGGCGCCGGCATCGAGTCCCGACTGCCTCGAGTCGATCACCGAGACGATCTCGTACTTCTCGGAGTGTCGGATCAGGCCGTTGGCGGTCTTGCCGTCGACGGCGCCGAAGTTCGCTTCGCAGTAGATAACGGCTGTGCTCCGCGTCCGAGACGGGTGGGGGAGCCGGGGGCTGCGGTGCGACAGGGGCGCGCCCCAGGCGGGAGCTCGGTCCGCCTGCGAACTGCGGATACTCAAACGTTCGGAAGACTGGGCTATGGACATGTCACTCCTCGAGACAGGCTCAGAGGAGGCGACCGGGTAGGTCCGGTCAAGTCCGTGAGACGGCGGGGTAAAGCCATGTGCCGGAACCGGCAGCGGGCGCCATCTTACCATGCGAGGGCAGTTTCCCCTCAGGCGGGGTCGTCGTCCCGCAGTTCCTTCTGCAGGCGTTGGAGCCCACGGGCGTACGTCTCGGCGTCGCCGTATTCGAAGAACTTCGGATACCTGTCGTGCGTCGCCAGGACTCCGCGCGCGTGCTTGATAGGGCAGAAATACTGCTCGGTGCGCGCTGCGATCTCCCGGAAGTAACTTGCGAGGCCGTTTGCGTACGAGCAGTAGAAGCAGTTGAACTGCTGGATCGGGTTGAGGTACGGGAGGTCGCCTCGATCGAGCGCGAGATAGTCTGACCGTCTGACCTTGGCGATGCCGTAGATCGGGAAGCAGATCGCCTGGTAGCTGAAGCAGAACAGGTCGAGCAAGGCGAGCGGGATAAAGCCCGAGTAGATCACAGGTGACACGAGCAGGCTGAGTGGCGTCACCCCCGCGAACCAGCGCAGTAGCCCGATCTTGCGAAGACGCTGCTGGGCGATGACCGCCTCACTGAACCTGACGCGGCCGTTCTCGATGAAGACGCCTAGATCCTCGCGCTTCTTGTCGTAGACCGTCTCAATCTCGCCTTCGAGCTCACGAATCTGAGCGACGAGCTCGTCGATGGTGCTAGCCATAGGTGCCTCCCGGCGCGTGTGCGTGCCCCAGGAAGCGGCCGATACAGCGGCGGCTGCTGCCCCATGAGTGGCGCGATCCCGACCGGCGGTCGGCGGTGCGCTTCTGTCCAGCATACCCGCTCACGCTCGGCTCGGCGTGGCGTGCGCAGTTAACGCCGAGACACCGGCACAGGCCGGTGGACTTGCCCTGCAGCGCGCGAGTAATTACCGTAGGAGCCTACGAAGTGCGATGTGGGAGGCCAACCTGAGCGATTTTGGGCCGAGAGGCGACTTAGGACAGATCCGCCAGCGTCCGTATCGGCGTGGCGGTGGGAACGACCGCGAGCAGCGGCTGCAGATCACCATGGCTGTCGGTGCCGCGATTCTGCTGTTGCTAGGTGTGGGTATCGGTTTCTCGCTCGGCCGGTTCACCGCGCCGAAAGCCACGGCGCCCGCTCCGGTCATCACCCAGACCGAGACGACACTTCCCGCCGAGCCGACCGTGGACACTTCGACGGCCGACGCCTCGGCGAGCCTTGACGCGAGCATTACCGACCAGACCAGCGCATCCGTCGAGCCAACGTCTGACACGAAGAGTCCGCCTCGGCCAAGGCAGTTGGCTCCGGCCAACGGCGAGAGCGTCAACACGTCACGCGTGAACCTGCGATGGTCGAAGGTCAAGGACGACAGCGGCCTTGCAGTGACGTATTCGTTCGAGATCCAGGACCGCCGCTCAGGCGGAACCTACGGCAACGCGCAAACCATCGACAAGCTCAAAGCTAATTCGTACTCGGTGCGCGTGCTGTCCGTCCGGCGCCGTTGGCGCGTATGGGCAATCGATGCCGCCGGAAACGCGAGCAGTAAGAGCGTGTGGCGCAGCTTCGTACGCACGATCGTGATTCCGAAGAAGTCCACGGACTCGAGCTCCACCGGCACGACCACCACCGAACACTAACGGCGTCAGAACGGCGCGCTACACTGCGGCGCACGCAAACGCGTCCGATGCCGTACTCCCCCGCGACTGATCTGAGAGGCAAGCGTCGCATGCCGCTTCGCACCAGTTCGATCGACGATACCCTCGCCGAGGTATTCGGCTACCACGAGTTCCGTCCCCACCAGAGAGAGATCGTCGAGCACGTCACCGGGGGCGGAGATGCGTTCGTCCTCATGCCCACCGGTGGCGGCAAGTCCCTGTGCTTCCAGATTCCGGCGCTGCACCGCGCCGGCACCGCCATCGTCGTCTCGCCGCTCATCTCGCTGATGAAAGACCAGGTCGACGCGTTGCGCGCCAACGGTGTGGCGGCGGCGTGCCTGAACTCATCGCTCTCAACTGAGGACTCGAGTGCGGTCCTGCGCGATCTGCGCGCGGGCTCCCTCGACCTGCTCTACGTCGCGCCCGAGCGTCTCATGCTCGACGGCTTTCTCGAGCTGCTGCGAACGCTCGAAATATCGCTGTTCGCGATCGACGAGGCGCACTGCGTCAGCCAGTGGGGCCACGACTTCAGGCCGGAGTACGTCCGGCTCGGCGAGCTGCGAGGCCGTTTCCCAGCGATCCCGCTCATCGCCATGACGGCTACCGCCGACGATCAGACGCGCGAGGACGTCCGTCAACGGCTGCACCTCACAGCGGCGCCGGTATTCTCGGCGGGGTTCGACCGGCCCAACATCCGCTACGCCGTCGTCGACAAGCGCTCGGGACCGGCGCAGCTCGCCGCGTTCGTGGCTGGGCGGCCGGGTGACTCCGGCATCGTCTACTGCCTCTCGCGCAAGCGCGTAGAGGAGGTCGCGAAGCGGCTGCGCAAGGAAGGCGTGGCGGCGTCGGCGTACCACGCGGGCCTGCCTTCGGCCGAGCGCACGCGGGTCCAGGATGCGTTCCTGCGCGACGACGTGCGCGTCGTGGTCGCGACCGTTGCGTTCGGGATGGGCATCGACAAGCCCGACGTGCGCTTCGTGGTGCACTACGACATGCCGAAGAACATCGAAGGCTACTACCAGGAAACGGGCCGAGCAGGCCGAGACGGGCTGCCCGCGGAAGCGCTCTGCCTCTTCGGCCTGCAGGATGCCGTGACCGCTCGCACGCTGATCGAGTACGGCAACAACCCCGAGCAGGTGCGCGTCGAGCTGCACAAGCTCTCGGCGATGATCGCCTTCGCCGAGGCGACCACGTGTCGGCGCAAGGTGCTGCTGGGCTACTTCGGCGAGCACCTCGCCCAGGACTGCGGGAACTGCGACGTCTGCCTCGACCCGCCTCAGCTCTACGACGCCACGGTCGATGCGCAAAAGGCGCTCTCGGCGGTTGTGCGCACCACCGAGCGCTTCGGGATCGGCCACGTCATCGACGTGCTGCGCGGCCATGACACCGAGAAGATTCGCCAGTGGGGCCACGACCAGCTCAGCGTGCACGGCATCGGCCTGGAGCTCTCGCGTGACGAGTGGACGAGCGTCATCCGCCAGCTGATCCACCATGGCTACCTGCGCCAGGACATCGCGGCATACTCAGCGCTCAAGCTGCAGAACGGGGCGCGCGAGGTGCTGCGCGGCGAGGTCGAGTTGCGCTTCGCCCGGCCGCGCGTGAAGCCGCCGAAAGAGGAGAAGAAGCCGAAGCGCAGCGCCGCTCTGGGCGGCTCGCGCGGTGTGGACGAGAACGGCATGGAAGTCGTCGTCGACGAGGAGCTCTTTGAGCGCCTCCGAGAGCTGCGCCGAACCCTCGCCGCCGAGCAGGGCGTGCCGGCCTACGTCGTGTTCGGCGACCGCTCGCTCGCGGACATGGCCGCGAGCAAGCCTGCGACCCGCGAAGAGTTCCTCGGCTGCCACGGCGTGGGCAAGGCCAAGCTCGAGCGATACGGCGAGGCGTTCATCGAGGCAATCGCGGCGGGATGACGCGAGACCCGGCCTACACCAGCTCCAACCTCACGGTCGTCACGCAGTCCACCGTATCCTCGACGATGAAGCCCAGCTCCTCGACCACCTTGAGCATGCGGCGGTTGCTCGATGAGATGTAGCCGCTGATCTCGCGCAGCCCCTTCTCCTCGGCGATTCCTATGATGATGTCGGTGAGCTTGAAGCCGAGACCTTTGCCCTGGAAGTCGTCGTGCACGACGACCGCGAACTCGCCCTTGCCACGGTCGGCTTCACCCATCAGGCGGCCGACACCGATGATCCGCTTCTTCTTGCCACGCGTGAGCTCGGCCACGATCGCCATCTCGCGGTCGTAATCGATGTTGGTGAAGCGTACGAGCATCTCGTGGTCGATGTTCACGAGGTTTTCGAAGAAGCGCCCGCGCAGCGTCTCCTCGGACATCGTCGCGAGCATCTCGGCCTCCATCGGCTCGTCTTCCGGCCGAATGGGGCGCAGGAGTATCTCGGTGCCGTCCGAAAGCTTCCACGGGGTGACGTAGCGCGTCGGGTAGGGGGTGATGACGAGGTGCGGCGCCTTCGGCTTGCCCGCAAGCACCGACTCGTCGATGACGATGCGGGCGTCAACGGCGCAGGCCTTGCCGCCGGCGACGACGACCGGGTTGATGTCGATCTCGGCGATCTCCGGGAAGTCGACCACGATATTGGAGAGCTCGATGAGGATCTCCTCGAGTTCGCCCAGGTTCGGGGTGACGACGCCACGCGGCGGCTTCTGCATCGACCGCAAGATGCGGGTCTCCTCCATCATCCGGCGCGCGAGCACCTGGTTGAGCGGCGGCAGGGCCACGGCGAAGTCGGCCAGCCCCTCAGCGCCCACGCCGCCCGCGCCGAACACGATCACAGAGCCGAACTGCCAGTCCTTCTTCATGCCGATGATTAGCTCGTAGTCGACGTTACGCACCATCTTCTGGACCGAAACGCCTTGAATCACGGCCTTGGGCGCGCGCTTCTTGACGGTGGCGAGCATGCGCGTGTAGGCCTGCTCGAGGTCGTAGGGCGAACACACGCCGGTCTCGACGCCGCCGACAGCGCTCTTGTGCGTGATGCCGTGGGACACGATCTTCAGCACCACCGGGAAGCCGATCTTGGTCGCGGCGGCCTGCGCCTCTTCGAGGCTCTCGACGAGGCGTTGCTCGACGACGGGGATGCCGTACGTCGTCACGAAGCGCTTGGACTCTTCCTCGGTCAGTACGAGACGCCCCTCGTGGGCGATGCGGCGTAGCATCGCCTGGAGGTTGTGCTTCGGGGGCGCCACGTCGATGGGGAGTTCGGCCGGCGTCTCGTAGAGCAGCTGCAGGTTGCCGGCGTATCTGTACATGCCGAGGTAGGTCTTCACCGCGTCTTCGGGCGTGTCGTAGCAGGGCACGCCGGCCGCGCGGAAGATGTCTCGGCCGTTTTCGACGGTCTTGCCGCCCATCAGCACGGTGATCACCGGCTTGGAGGCGTTCTTCGCGATCTCCGCGACCTGCTCGGCCATGGCGTCGGGTCGCGCGTTGCCTTGCGGCGTGTAGATGAGGAGCACTCCGTTGACCGAGGTGTCGGCCAGACAGGAGCGCAGGGCAGCGACGAACCGCTCGCTGCCCGCGTCTCCGAGAACGTCGACGGGGTTGGCGTGGCTCCAGTACGGCGGAAGTGCCGCGTTCAGTGTGGCGATGGTCTTCTCACCGAGTTCGGCGAGACGTCCGCCGTGCTCGACGAGCGCGTCGGTCGCCATCACGCCGAGGCCACCGGCGTTCGTGATGATCGCGACGTCAGGTCCCGTGGGCAGCCGCCGGGAGTCGAGGACTTCGGCGGCGTGGAACAGGTCGGCGACCTCGTGCACGCGCACGACGCCCACGCGGCGGAAGGCTGCCTCGTAGATTTCGTCGGCGCCAGCCATCGCGCCGGTGTGCGAAAGCGCTGCGCGAGCACTTTCGGAGTACCGGCCGGGCTTGAGCACGATGATGGGCTTGTTGCGCGCGAAACTGCGCGCCGCGCTCATGAAGCGTCGCGCGTTCCCGATGCTTTCCATGTAGATGAGGATGGCGCGGGTATGCCGGTCCTCGCCGAGAAAGTCGACGAGATCCGCGAAGTCGACGTCGACCATAGAGCCGACTGACGCGAACATCGAGAAGCCGACGTGCGCGCTCACGGCCCAGTCGAGCATACCGGTGCCGAGCGCCCCGCTCTGCGAGATCAGTGCGATGTCCCCAGCCTCCGGTTCCACCGAGAGGAACGAGGCGTTGAGCCCCACGCTCGGCCGGATTATGCCGAGGCAGTTCGGTCCGATGACGCGCATCGGGTAGTTGCGCAGCGTCTTCTTGATCCGGCGCTCGAGCGCGAAGCCTTCCTTGCCGGTCTCGCCGAACCCCGCCGACACGACGATCGCCCCGTGGACCCCCGCCTTGGCGCATTGCTCCAGAATGTCGGGGACGGTTGCCGCCGGAGTCGCTACCATCGCCAGGTCCACGGCTCCGGGGACGGCATCGATGGAAGGAAAGCACGGCAGATCGAAGACGATCTCGTGCTTGGGATTGACCGGGAAGATCGAGCGGTCGCCCGAGCGCATCACGTTTTCCATGATGGTTCGTCCGACCGTGCCTTCCTGTTCCGTCGCGCCGATGACGGCGATAGTCTTGGGATCGAGCATTCGCTGCATGTGGGTCCACCTCCGTAAGGACTCTTCCCCTATTCGACGCCCCACAGAGGGCATCATCCAGCTGTTTCGCACGCGAGGTGTACGCGGCGACGTGTCTCGGGGACACTCTGGGCAGCGGTGCGTGCCCTTGCGGCCGCGGTCCGGGGAGCGGGCGTGAGTCGGAGGGAGGTCCGGTGGAGCGAGCGGCATTGATCTGGCGTCGTGATCTGGCCGCGTACGATCTCGGAGACGCCCACCCGCTCAACCCGCTTCGACTCACGCTGTCGGTCGAGCTCATGGACGCCTACGATCTTCTCGGCCGCTACACGGTGATCGAGCCGAGAAGTGCGACCGAACGTGAGCTGCTGCTCGTGCATTCGGAGGGCTACATCGAAGCGGTTCGCGCGGCAAGCGACTGGGGAGCCGGGCTGCCGCAGGGCGTGGGGCTCGGCACCGAGGACAACCCGATCTATCCCGGCATGCACGACATCGCCGCGCTCACCTGCGGAGCGTCGATCGTGGGACTCGAAGAGGTCTTGTGCGGCCGCCGGCCGAAGACGTTCTCCATCGCGGGGGGCATGCACCACGCGCATCGCGGTCGCGCGGCGGGCTTCTCGGTGTACAACGATCCGTCGGTGGCCATCGCCGTCGCTCGCTCGAGCCGGCCGGGACTCAAAGTGCTCTACATCGACCTCGACGCGCACCATGGCGACGGCGTCCAGGAGGTGTTTCTTGGCTCGGCCGAGGTCATGACAGTGTCGGTCCACGAGAGCGGGCTGCACGCGTTTCCCGGTACCGGCTTTCCGACGGAGATGGGCTACGACGAGGGCACCGGCTACGCGGTGAACGTGCCGATGCCGCTCAACGCCACTGATGCGTGCTTCCGGCTCGCGATGGACCGCGTCGTCGTGCCGCTGGCGCGGGCTTTTCGTCCCGACGTGATCGTCGCGCAGCTGGGCGTCGACGCGCACTACGCGGACCCGCAGACCGATCTCGGGCTCACGCTGCCCGGTTACCGCTCGCTCGTTCGCACGATCCTCGAGCTCGCCGACGAGCTCTGCGGCGGGCGCCTCGCGGCTCTCGGCGGCGGCGGCTACCACGTCGTCGAGGTCGTGCCGCTGGCGTGGACGTGGGTGATGGCGGCGTTGCTGGGCGTGGAGCTTGCCGATGAAGTCCCGGAGAGTTGGCGCGACCGCGTTCGCCCGCTGCTGCACGCGGAGCCGCCACGAACCCTCGGCGCGGGCGACCGGTTCGAACTCGCGCCCGAAGAGGCAGCACGCGCTCTGGAGATCACCGAGGCCGTCGTGGCAGAGGTGCGAGCTGCCGTGTTCCCGTACCACGGGCTGCGTCCGTAGCACCCGCGCGACACCTCGCGCTGGGACCGACGTATCCAGCGCCCGCTGTGACTGGGCCGATTCCCCGTGGGTAACTACCCCCAGTACATACGTCCACCGGCGCGGCGATCCCGCGTCGGAACATCAGAAAGAGGTGGATTACCGTGGCTGGTCTCGGAGACATGATGATGGCTGGAGTGCTTCGTGCAGATGATCTGGGCCGCGCGAAGAAGTTCTACGTGGATGTGCTGGGACTCACCCCTGGTGCCGACATCGGCCCCGGTCAGGTCATGCTCAGCGCCGGTATGGGTACCGCCGTCCTGATCTATGAGCGCCCCGGAATGCCCGCTCCGGAGAACACGACACTCGGTTTCGCAATCCCCGCCGACAAGTTCGACGCCGTCTTCGCCGAGCTGAAGAGCAAGGGCGTGATGTACGAGGAGTACGACATGCCCGAGATGGGCGTGAAGACGGTTAACGGCGTCGCCGAGATGGACGGCATGAAGGCGGCATGGTTCAAGGACACCGAGGGCAACATCCTCAACATCGTAGTGATGTAGCGCTCGCCGACTGGGTCGCGTCCTCACCCCAGCAGGTAGACGATCTCCGAGCTCGCCGTCGGGTACGCCCACACCATCGACTTGAGTTCGTCGGCGGTGACACCGTGCGCGACGGCGAGCGCGAAGAGGTTCACGAGCTCCTCGGCATGATGGCCGAGGAGCTGCGCGCCGAGGATGCGCCCACTCCCGCGTTCGATCACCGTGATTGCGCCCGAATGGCGCACGCCCACACGCTGCGCGGACACCCACGACGAGGTGTCGGTCACGTTCACGTCGACGTCGACGCCTTGTTGTGCGGCGGCGCCCTCAGTGAGGCCGACGGACGCGAGCGGCGGGTCGGCGAAGACGACCGAGGGCGGGGCAGACGCGTCGAAGGTCGCCGAGCCGGGCTCGATGATGTTGCGCACGGCGACCCGAGCTTGCGCGACGCCCACGGGCGTCAGCGGCTCGCCAAGAGCGGCCGAGTCCCCAGCAGCGTACACGCGCGGGTTGCTCGTCGAGCGCATAGTCGCGTCGACGCTCACGCCATTTCGCTCGAACGCGACTTCGCCCGCCTCGAGTGCGAGCGCGGCGAGGTCTGGCACGCGGCCGGCACCGTGCACGGCGAGGTCGCATGCGATCGCGCTGCCGTCAGCGAGCTCGACCGAGAGGTCGCCGCTCGGCGCCCGGCGCACCGAGCGCACTGGCGCCTCAAGCCGCACGTCGATACCGGACTCTCGGTAGCCATCGATGAGCCGGGCCACGAGCCGCGTGTCGAAGTGCGCAAGCGGAGTGGCGCTGCGGTGCGCGATCGTGACCCGTGCACCGGCGGCTGCGGCCATAGGCGCGAACTCGAAGCTGACATAGCCCCCGCCGATGAACACGACGCGCTTCGGCATGCTCGGCAGCTCCATGAACGCCTCGGAGTCGATGACGAGCTCCTCACCCTCGATGCCGAGAGGAGCGGGTATCGCGCCCGTCGCGATCAGCACGGCGTTTGCGCGTACCGGGCTGCCGGCGATGTCGAGCGTGTCGGCTTCGGTGAAGCAGGCGGTCCCGTGAAACAGCGTCGCGCCGAGCTTGCCATACATCTCCTCGAAGAGAGCAGGCTCCGGCTCGGTGAACGTGCGCTTGAACTCGACGAGTCGCGACCAATCGAGCGCGGCGTGCCCGCTCACGCCGTTACCGGCCTGAGCCGACACACGCCGGACGGCTTCGGCAGCAGCAAAGAGCACCTTCTTGGGCTCGCACCCGCGAAGAGCGCACGTGCCGCCGAATTCGCGCCGGTCGACCAGCGCGACCGAAAGCCCGGCAGCGAGCGCTTCCTCGACGGCGGTGCGCCCCGCAACGCCCGTTCCGATGATGACGAGATCGAAGGTGCGCAGCTGTGAAGCCATAAGGACTCCTTGGCGGTTGGTGACGGCGATGAGCTTATGCCCGAACGGCAGATGTGCCGCGCAAAGGGCCCACGCAAACTACATTAAGTTCCGCTAAGTTGGCTCGAGAGTTGCGTTTAGACGACTGGCGGGACGTCTCCCGCCGGATTGGACATGCAGTGAGCGGCAAGGTCATAGGCGTTAGCGGCAGAGTGGCAGTGTTTCCGCTGGTCACAGCCTTGATGCTCTGCGTGTTCTTCGTCGCGTCCGCATTCGCATACTCGCCGCACATCAGCGCCACCGGGGTGACGTCGAGTTGCGCTTCGTGTCATAGCGCGCACTCAAGTGACGCCTCGCTCCTTCTTCGCACCGCAGGCGGCGGCCCTAGCCGCACGGCATCGTGCTTGAACTGCCACAACGGCACCAACGCTGACGCATCCAACATTGCGAACGGTCCGGTCGACTCCTTCGGCCTGTCGAGCGGTCACACGATCGACGTCGGGACGACCAGTGCGGCGGGAATCGGCGGCTGCGACACCTGCCACAACATCCACGGCGCCTCGTCTGACGCGCGGCGGATCCCGGCTCGGAAGATCAACGGCGTGGCCGTGACGTCGGCAGGCAAGCAGCTTTGCCTGGCGTGCCACGACGCCGGGGACTCGTGGTACGGCGCCGGTTATCCCTCGACCGCATCGCCCACGCGGGACGCCACCGGCTACCCGGTTTCGGGCACGTGGCCGGGGCCGAGTACGTACGCCTCGGAGACGAACGCGCATCGACTCATTCCCGAGACGACGCAGACCATAAGCCCCGGCGATCCGGTCGCCCGAGAGCAGGGTGACTGTCGCTATTGTCACGCCGCGCACGGCGGGAAGAACGCCTACGACGGCCTGCTCACAACGTTCACCGTGCCGTCGCAGTCCACTCTCGCCTCGGATCAAGCCGACGGCTCGTACGCGGCTTTGTGCTTCACGTGCCATGGCGGGCCGACACCGAACGGCTTTTCGACCGCGCCCGTCGATATCAAGCAGTTCGCAACCGCTGCCGGCGGCTCGAGCGGTCACTCGATCGTCACGAGCGGCGGTACGCTTCCCGTGGGTGCGCCGCTGCCGTGTTTCGAGTGCCACAACCCACACGGCTCGAAGCGGGGCAACGGCTCGCTCCTCTCCGATGAGCGCGGTGCGTCGCTCGCCACCACGAGCGCCGCCGGCGTCCGCGCGTTCTGTTTCACCTGCCACACCGCGAGCGACACCACGGCTGGTTGGGACAGCACCGCGCAGGCCTACGCCCCCGTCCCGTCGGCCGAGAAGATCGTCGGGTTGCCACGCGATGGCGGGGTTTTGCACCTGCCGGCGATCGACGGGCATGCCGAAAGCGACACAGTGTCGTGCTACGAGTGCCACGGCAACAGCTACGATTCGGGCGGCCGCAACGTGCACGACCCCGGCCAGGGAAGCTCGACCGCGTCTGCGACGGGTCCGTTGCTGGCGCTCGCGCCCAACGCCGTCGTGACGGGCGCCGTCCCTGCCACCATCTCGGTCGACGCGAGCGCCTCGTCGCAGCCGAGCGCGTCCGTGGCGGCGACCGGCTCGCTTGCGACGACCGACTCCCTGGCGGCGATCATCACGCTGATGCCGACCGACACGACGCCGCCGCTGACCGTCTCGGATGCGGTTGCAACCTACACGCTCGCGGCGACCATCACGCTTTCCGCCGTAGACGACACGGGTGGGACAGGTGTCGCCGAGACGTACTCGGCGCTCGATGGCGGTGATGTGACCACTGGCACGGTTGTGAGCACGTCGACCGCCGGTTCGCATACGCTCACATTCTGGTCGGTCGATAGCGCGGGCAATGTGGAGCCGCCCACCACGGTGACCTTCTTCATCGTCGACCAGCAGGTGGTCTCTATGACCTCGGTGTTCGGGGTGCGGCAGGACTATTGGACGGGCGCGTACGGGACGTAGCTGTCGTAGGCGCTGCCCTGACGGTCGCGAATTGCCGCGTGCGACTTCCCATCGTTTCTCGGGAACAAGCCAAACACACGGCCCACGCGACGAAGGGACCTTGCCATGGACGTCCGAGCAAGCGTCGAAAGCCTCTACCCGCGCCTCATCGATGGCGACATCAGCGTGCTGACGGCATTCTGCGAGAAAGCCAAGGTCGACTCGCCGCTGGGCGGACACCAGCAGCCGCCGGAATTCGTTGCCGAGACGCGCGCCTGGCTCGGCGCTCACGACGCTCATATCGAGGACCCGCGCACGGTCGTCACCCCCGAGCGCATCGTGCACGAGTTCACCCTCTGCCTGACCATCGAGGGCGCCGAGAAGGAGCTGCCGATCCTCATGGTGGCCGACGTGGCGGCCGACGACTGCATCCGGGATCTGCGCGTATACCACTCGATGTGGCCGCTGTACGGGACCCATTCGGTTCGCAGCCCGCTCATGCACTACGCGCTGACCGAGCGCCCCGCCGAGCCGATCGGCACATATCACGACGCGCTCAACGCCGCAGACGCCGTCACTGCCGACAGCGTCTACGAGCCCGGCGGAGTCGTCCGCGAGCCCGCGGGCTCGGCGTTCGCCCATGCGGGAGCCGATCGAACTGCATGGTACCTCGCGATCCTCGCCGAGGGACCGATCCCGCTCAAGCTCGGGACGATTACCGATGACGGCACCACGCTCGTCTACGAGTATGAGGTCGAGCGGTGGGGGCAGGACCGCATTCCGCCGCAAGCGGGGGCCGCTGCCTACGAGCGCGGCGCGAGCGGCAAACTCGTCTCGGCGAGGATCTATGACGACGTGCAGCCCCCTGGCACCCTCGACGCCGGATAGCGGCTCGGGGCCGCGCCTTCGCAGGACCGTGACACGCGCCTCAGCTCGCAGGCGGGTGCGCCTCCCGGTTCGCGCGCCACCGGTGAACCACCACGCCCACGATGATCGCAGCGGCCAAGAGCAGCAGGGCGAGCCACGTGAAACGCTGGACGAACACCTGGATCTGGTCGATGTGTGCGCCCGCGAAGTAGCCGACGGCTCCCCAGACGCCGACCCAAAGAGTAGCGCCGAGCGAGTTGAACGCGAGGAAGCGGGCCCAGTGCATCTCGAGGGTGCCGGCGACGATGCCGTTGAGCTGCCGCAGGATCTCGACGAAGCGTGCGCCGACGATGATTCCGTCGCCAAATCGCGTGAAGAAGCCCTCTGCGTACTCGTAGCGCTGCTTGGTGATGCCGATCTTGCTGCCCACGCGAACCACGAGCCGGCGGCCTGCGAAGTGGCCGATCGCGTAGCCGATGTTGTCGCCCACGATCGCGCCGAGTACCGCGGCCGCGACAACGCCCCAGATGCTGAGCCGGCCGGTGGCTGCGGCCCCCGCAGCCACGATGAGGGCTGTTTCGCCAGGCACGGGCACGCCGAAGTCCTCCAGCATGATAAGGAGGAAGACGCCCGCGTAGCCGTAGTGTGAGATGAAGGCTATGAATGTTTGCTGCATGGCACCAGTGTAGTCGGGCGCATGACCGCCGTCAGCGCTCGATGTTGGCGGGCGTCAGCGTGCCGCCTGGCCCTTCGTGCCCGTGCTGCAGGTGCGCCTTCCGATTGGTCTCGAGCGTCTGCGTGTCCTGCGCGCGGTGGTAGAGCGCGAGCAGATCGGGTTCGGCGAGTGTGTGGCCTATGGCCGCCGAGAGCACGTCGACAGCATCTTTGTAGTCACCGCGCCGCAGAAGCTCGTCGCTGCGCAGCCAGGCCACGACGTACGTCGCCCGCATGCGAAAACGCCTGTTCCACGGCTCGAGCTGAGCCGCGCGGTTCGCAGCCGTAGCGCGCGTGTCGAGAGGGATTCCCACGCGCAGGCTCGCACGGTACGACACCGACGCCGAGTGATGCCATTCGAGCGCACCCAGCGCGAGAACGACGATGACCGCGACGATGACCGCGGCGGTCGAGCCGGGTGAGCGTTCGGGTGATGTGGCGGTCGGCCCCATCGAGTCTCCAGTCGTCGCGGCGTCTGCCTTCAGTGTACCCGTGGGTGAGGTGGGGCTTCTTCGAAACGATACGGACGTCACCGTACGTGCACCGCACGGTCTTTCCGGTTCTGTGCGCCGAGGACGAGCAGGGGACCCGCGTCGCAGAGCTTGGCGGTATGCCAAATCACGCTCGTCGAGATTGAGGCGGAGTACGAGCTCAAGAAGTAGACCAGCGCTGTGGGCGGTACCCGGAGGAGGCGTCCCCTCAAGCGGGCGCACATGTTCTTAAGCAAGTTTGTGAAATTCTGAACGAGAGAAAGCATAACTGAACACTTATACGAAGAATCAATTGCCCCTATTAGCTGCGGTTTCTCGCCGATTCTGGGTGAGAAACATTGCAATAGTCCTTGTCACTAGTGAATGGAGTCACTAAGATGAGTTCAGCTTTAATTTAGCGTCAGACTGCTGAACCAGCACCACGGTTGAATTCAGCGTGGACGAGGGGCTCAGCAGCGTGTGCGCAAGTGCCTGCAGGGGGGAGGTGACATATGAATAGGCACGTAAACAATCAACTGTCTACAGGGAGGGACCACATCGTGAAGAGAGCAATAATCGTCTCAATCGCGGTCGTAGCGCTCATGGCGCTCTGTGCGGTTCCAGCGTTCGCCGAAGGTTACAACAACGGCAACTGGAACTTCACGACCGGAACGTCGGACACCGCACTACTGGACGGAAGCTCGTACGGCGCCAACGCCGGTCAGTACGTGCGGACGCCCGCTGGCGTAGGCCAGATCAGGGATTTCTCGGGTCCGCACGGCGGCTATACGACTACCACGAATAAGTGCCAAGACTGCCACTCGACGCACTATGCAACCGGTAGCTATATGCTGCTTCGCGCCGACGATCGAACCACGGCATGCGACTTCTGCCACACCGGTGGCGGCGGTTCGAAGACCAACATCCAGATGGATAACCAGTACGACACCGTGGGTGTCACCAGCACAGAGACCATGGGCTTTGGCACCGGGCATACGCTCGGCTACAAGGGCAACGCCCCGGGCGACATCGACCCCGCGTTCACGGACGCCCAAGGCCTTTCATGCTTCGACTGTCACACGCCCCACGGCAACTCTGCTCGTGTGCTCGCGACGTTCGCTGATCCGGGTCGCCCAATGGGTGGCACGGTTGTCCAGAACGTCTATCGGGCTGGTCAGCCCGCCGGTACCGTCTTCCAGGCTGGTCCGGTAGATCTCAATACCGCCAGCTATGTCGCTACCTCAAACGCTGGCATGTTTTGGGGTATTGAAGTCAATCAGGGCAACATCGTCATCGTCAAGAACAAGACTGCTGCCGAGACTGCTGGCGGCGCCATCATGGTTGTTCAGAAGAAGCCGGTGTGGCCTACGGGTCGCTTCCTGCTCCTGAAGGACCCGGATGCCAACGACGGTGACGACTCACTGCTCGCCACGAGCACCAACGCTGCTGGCATGAGCACGGGCGTCGCCACCAAGAAATTCGCCATCAGCTGGGACGATCCCATCGGTCCGGCAGACGGCGCATACGGTGGTGACGATTCCGTCCACGCCGCGAATCCGGCGGGCAACAACGTTGCTACGACGAACCACCCGTGGCCGAAGGGTCTCATGGCCACGAGCGAGATGTGCGCTGACTGCCACGGTGGCACGGCTGGTCTCTCGAACCAAGCGGCCAACGTCTGGAAGCCGAATCCCTTGGATTCCAAGACGGGTGCGTACTTGGTTGCGTATAGCCACGACGCACAGCCTCGCCATTGAGCGCGCCAGATGATTTTGAATCCGGGAGATTCAAACAACTTTGGCCCGCACTGCCGTAACTGCCACACAGGTGGAAGCTCGTGCGTCCAGTGCCATGGCATCGACAGCACAGGCAAGGCCACTGGCGGTATGGACGTTACAATGGGCACCAATGTCCTCGGTAAGACGTCATTCTGGCCGGTCTCGTACCAGGCGAGCAGCGCAATCGCCGCTGTCGCTGGGATCAACAACCAGTGCATCGATGGCGGCTTCTCATACCCACACCGCACCCTGGGCGCCAACATGCTCAAGGATCAGATCTGGGGTATCGACTTCGACGGCAAGCCGCTTGCCGTCGGCGCCACTCGCGGCACCGTCCTCACGAGCCAGAGCCTGGCGAACCTTGTCGCCGCAGGCTTCGCCACGCCTTCGGGCAGGCCCAGCGTCGCTAACACGATGCCAGTCGGCTCGGTCACCGCGACAGTCGCTCTCGCGGGCGTGATGACCGAGAACCTCGACTCCGTGTGTATGGACTGCCACGGCAACGCCACGGTCTACAATCCCACGACGGCTAATATCGGCACCGATCCGTTCGGTACCGGTGCGACCGGCTGGGAGCTTCTGCTCAAGGGTCTGCCGTAACAGCTAGGTTCACTCGATGTGAGCGTATCTCAGGGCCCGCGCCAAGTTCTTCTTGGGCGCGGGCCCTAACCATGCCGTTTTCGTGTTTGATGTTCTCGATTGCGTCCTCGTCCCGTTGACTGCCCGAACACGAGTCCGTAAGGTTCAATTGTGATGCATTTCACGAACTAAGAGCATATGCTGGAAACCTCACCAGTGACCTGTTCTCCCGTTCATGAGGTGGGGTAGAGCGGTGATGCCGCACCCGAGTCGTCGGAGCATATCCGGCTTCGAGTATGTGGACGGAACCACGCCTTCAGGGGCACCTTGCCCTCCTGAGTTAGAATTTGGCGATGGGGCTCTCCATGTACTTGCTCCCGTACGCTCCCACAATCGAGGAGACGCAACATGACCAATGACTCGCCCTCGCGTGCACCCGAAGCGAGTCTCTATCGGCTGTCCCTATACCATTGCCACCTCCTTGAAACGATGCGCTCCGAGCCGGCCGCGAGAATAACGTCGCTGGACTTCTCGCGCGAACTCGGGGTTAAGGAGGAGACCGTACGTCGCGACCTCTCGTACGTCGACGGCGGCGGCAGGCGAGGCTCGGGCTACGATGGCCAAACGCTGCTCACGGCGTTGCAGGACTACCTCGGCATCTCTGATGCCTATCCGGTTGTGGTCGTCGGAACGCGATGCGTGTTCGAGGCGCTGCGTATCCTCTTTCCTGCCGAGCAATTCGGGCTTCGTCAGGCAGCGTACTTCTCCGAGAACCCCGAGGATGTCGGGATGGAAGTCGACGGCCACATCATCCGACACACCGGTGAGATCCCGTCGATCGACCCCGGCCTCGGCATCCAGGTCGCCTTGGTGGCGGTCTCACCAAAATGGGTGAACCTGACCCTCGACCTTCTTTCCAGGGCGGGAATCCGTGGTGCGCTCCTTCTCACGTCCACGCTCCATCTCGAGCGGCCCGAGGGCCTCGAGATCATCCACTTCAGGATGCCGTGCGATCTGAAGTCGCTTGCGTGCCAGACACTCCATGGGTGGGAAGCCTCGAATTCAGGTCCGCTTCCACGAATCAGAAGTATCCAGTCTCGTTGACGTCAGAGCAGGAGCAACGCTCTACTGCACTACCGGCGAGTTCTCGTGTGACGGCACCGTCCCGAGCTTGACGCCGGCGAACACGTCAGTCGGGTGGACAGTGGCGCCCACGAGCGAAACACCTGCTCGCCCAGTCGAGGGCGCTCAGCGCAAGAACGACGATGACCGCGGCGGTCGAGCCGGGTGAGCGTTCGGGTGATGTGGTAGTCGGCCCCATCGAGTCTCCAGTCGCCGCAGGGGTTCTTTTCGGAGCGTACGGCGAGGCCGATACGACTTCCCGCTGAAACGTGATGCATGTCACAGTACTTGCGCCGCACGGCCTTTCGTTCGCGGCGCATCTGCCAGATGATGACACCGTGCTCGAAACGAGCAGAGCTCGACCCCCACATCCCGCAGTACCGCCCGCGTCAGCAGCCCCTGTTCTCGCCCATCCCACAGGCGAAATGACATTAGCTGGCGCGGGCGGTACTGCGTCTAAACGGCGATCTTGCGCCAGGTCACGGGCGAGGACAGCACGATCGATGTTGTCGTTTGCCCGTACGGGAGGAACTTCACGACGATTCGCTCGAGGTGTTCGATCGAGCTCACCGCCACTTTCATGACGTAGCCCTCGGTGCCGGTGACCCGGTTGAACTCGAGAACCTCGCTTGTCTCGGCGGCGAGGCGCTCGAGCTGCGGCGCCAGGTCGGGCGCGGAGTTGAGCCGCACGAACGCGACGATGCCGAACCCCGCCTTCTTCAGGTCGACGCTCGCGTGGTAGCCGGTGATGATCCCCGACGACTCGAGACGTCGCATGCGTTCGGCTACCGCTGGTGCCGAGAGGCCCACGCACCGTCCGAGCTCGGCGTAGCTCGTGCGTGCGTCGTCTTGGAGGACCGAGAGCATCAGTCGGTCGATGTCGTCCATGAACGTCCCTTCGAAAGCGAAGACTGTCTCAAACCATCGAAGCAACTGCAATCGTAGCGCACCTCAAACGAATGCACTCGCGAACGCTCGGATCCTCGGCGCGCGGTCAGAAGGAACCGAGCCCGCGTGCGCCATGCGCTAGACTAGCTGGCGGTCTGACCCGAGCATCCAAGGAGCCGACATGTCCGAGAAACCAACCCGCAGCGTCGTGCTCGCAGCTCTCGGCGTCATGGTGGCACTGTCGGTTGCGGTCTTCGTTCTCATCCTGCGCCTTCCGACCGTAGTCGGGCTTGGGTCGCGCGTGAAGCTGCCCATCTTCCACGGTGCCTCGACGTGGGTGAACATCATGCTGTTCGTGCTCATGGGCGTCTCGGCAATCGTGTACCTCGTCAACCGCAGTGACGCCGCATATGCGTGGGAGGTCGGGTTTCGCTCGATCGCCATGCCGCTGTGGGCGGTCAACAGCGCCTTGGGCTTCACCGCCGCGCTGAGCACGTGGGACTTCACCGGCTCGAAGCAGTCTCCCTTCATGGTGGCGCGCTCCGATCCGCGCCTGACCGCGCAGTTTGTGCTGCTGCTCGCCATCGCCATCGTGTTCTTGCTCGACTGGCTGGTCCATGAGAAGCGGGTCCACAAAGCCATCACCGACGTAGTGTTCGTGGGTGTCGCCACCGTGCTGCTCTCCGACATATTCCTCGACCCCGCCAAGCGCGCACTGCACCCCGACAGCCCCGTCCTGAACTCCGGATGGGATATCAAGCTGCCGTTCTTCGGCGTCGTGGTCGCGTGGTTCGCGGTGATGCTTATCGGCAGCTGGCTCGTTCGCGGCTTCGTCGGCCCCGAGCTGCTTCCCACCAACGACGAGGCCCCGGCCGAAGACGCGTGATCGCCCCAAGATAGCCACCGATTTGGCTTGACTTGCCGAGGCGAACGAATACCATATGTCGTACCACGGTTCACCAGAACATCAACATCTGGTACTAAGAGGGAAGCCGGTGCGCCGCAGCGCGGCAATGGCGGCGCTGTCCCCGCAACTGTAAGCGGTTAGCAGCTGTCCACGAAGCCACTGGCGCTTGCAAGGGCTGGGAAGGCGCGACAGCGGCGGCGAGCCGCAAGCCAGTAGACCTGCCGTGACGTGTAAGCAAACGAAGCTCGGGCGGGGTATCCCGACGGCGTGCGCGGCCCACCAGGCGCCGCTCCGGCCGTCTCGCAACTCGCAGGTGAGGAGACGACCATGGCGGATCAGGTTTCACCGGTGCCGGCCGGCATCATCAAGCGGAGTGGCGAACGCGCGCCCTTCGACGCCGAGAAGATCCGCTCGGCCGTCGAGCGAGCGGGCATCGCGAGCGGCGAGTACGACGCCAACGAGGCGCTGCTGCTCACCGCGCAGGCGATCAAGGTGCTCAAGCACCGCTTCGACGACTCCGAGCCCGACATCGAGCAGATCCAGGACGTCGTCGAGCAGGTGCTCATCAGCGCCAACCACTTCGCGACGGCGCGCGCCTACATCGTCTACCGCGAGCAGCGGGCCCGACTTCGCGAGGACAAGAAGACCGTCGTCGAGGTCGAGAGCTCGATGAATGAGTACCTCGACCGCGCGGACTGGCGCGTGAACGCTAACGCGAACCAGGGCTATTCGCTCGGCGGTCTGATCCTGAACGTCTCGGGCAAGGTCGTCGCCAACTACTGGCTCTCGCACGTCTATCCTCGCGAAGTGGGCGTTGCGCACCGTGAGGGCGACATGCACATCCACGACCTCGACATGCTCGCGGGCTACTGCGCGGGCTGGTCGCTGCGCATGCTCCTCAGCGAGGGCTTGAACGGCGTGCCCGGCAAGATCGAGTCTGGTCCGCCGAAGCACCTGTCGAGCGCTGTCGGCCAGATCGTGAACTTCCTCGGCACGCTGCAAAACGAGTGGGCTGGCGCGCAGGCGTTCTCAAGCTTCGACACCTACATGGCGGCGTTCGTCCGGAAGGACTCGCTTTCCTACAACCAGGTGCGCCAGTCGATCCAGGAGCTCGTCTACAACCTGAACGTCCCGTCGCGCTGGGGCACGCAGACACCGTTCACGAACCTCACGTTCGACTGGACCTGCCCGGATGACCTCAAGGCCGAGTACCCGGTCATCGGCGGCGAGGTCCAGGAGTTCACCTACGGCGAACTTCAGGTCGAGATGGACCTCATCAACCGCGCCTACATCGAGGTCATGACCGCGGGCGACGCCAAGGGCCGCGTCTTCACGTTCCCCATCCCCACCTACAACATCACACCCGAGTTCCCGTGGGACTCCGAGAACTCCGAGCTGCTCTTCGAGATGACCGCCAAGTACGGTCTGCCCTACTTCCAGAACTTCCTGAACTCCGAGCTCAAGCCCAACATGGTGCGCTCGATGTGCTGCCGCCTCCAACTCGACCTCACCGAGCTCCTCAAGCGCGGTAACGGCCTCTTCGGATCCGCTGAGCAGACCGGCTCGCTCGGCGTCGTCACCATCAACTGCGCCCGCCTTGGCCACGTGCACGCGGGTGACGAGGATGCACTCTACGCCCGCCTCGACACGCTGCTCGAGCTTGCGCGCACGAGTCTTGAGATCAAGCGCAAGGTCATCCAGCGCCACATCGACGACGGGCTGTTTCCGTACACGAAGCGCTACCTCGGCACGCTTCGGAACCACTTCTCGACTGTCGGCGTCAACGGCATCAACGAGATGATCCGCAACTTCACCGGCGACGCCTACGACATCACGGCGCCGGAAGGTCACGCGTTCGCGGTGCGCTTCCTCGATCACGTGCGCGAGCAGATCACGCGCTTCCAGGAGGAGACAGGCCACCTCTACAACCTCGAGGCCACACCAGCCGAGGGCACGACGTACCGCTTCGCGCGCGAGGACAACAAGCGCTTCGACGGGATCCTGCAGGCCGGCACGGTTGAGAATCCGTACTACACGAACTCCTCCCAGCTGCCCGTCGGCTTCACAGACGACCCATTCGAAGCGCTCACGCGTCAGGAGGAACTGCAGCGCAAGTACACCGGAGGGACCGTGCTGCACCTCTACATGGGCGAGCGGATCTCATCGGCGGAGGCCTGCAAGCGGCTCGTGAAGCGCTCGCTCGAGAACTTCCGCCTGCCCTACATCACCATCACCCCCACGTTCTCGGTGTGCCCGGTCCACGGATACCTCGCGGGCGAGTACCAGTTCTGCCCCAAGTGCGACGAGGCGCTCGTTGAGAAGAAGCGCCTCGAAACCGCCGCCGTCTAACCTCTCCCGAAGGAGCGTCTCATGGCAAACAACGATCAGACTCCCGAACTGCAGATTCAGCCCATCATCATCACGGACGAGGAGCGCCAGCCCTGCGAGGTGTGGACCCGCGTGATGGGGTACCACCGTCCAGTCGCGTCGTTCAACAGAGGCAAGAAGGGTGAGTTCGCCGAGCGGACCTGCTTCACCGAGGACCGTGCAAAGCTCAACTAGCCTGCGTGTCGGAGGCTTGGCGCCGCTCTCGACCGTCGACTGGCCGGGCGAGCTCACGGCGACGGTCTTTCTGCGCGGCTGCCCGTGGCGATGCCCGTACTGCCATAACGCGCATCTGCTCTCGGCCTCAGCCGGCGCGACCGACCAAGACCTGCACTGGGACGACGTGCTCGCATTCCTGCGCGCGCGAGTCGGACTGCTCGACGGCGTGGTCTTCTCGGGAGGCGAGCCGCTCGCGCAGTCCGGACTCGCCGGCGGGATGCGCGAGGTGCGCGAGCTCGGCTTTCGCGTGGGGCTGCATACCGGCGGCGTCGCGCCGGAGCGACTCGCCGAGGTGTTGCCACTCGTCGACTGGATCGGCTTCGACGTGAAGGCGCCGTTCTCGGAATACGAGCGCGTGACTCGCGTCGCCGGCAGCGGACATGCCGCCGAGAAGAGCCTGCGGGCTGTGCTCGCAAGCGGTGTCGAGCACGAAGTTCGCACGACGGTGCACCCCGAACTGCTGGGCGAGGCCGACCTGTTCGAGCTGGCGGGCGAGCTGCGTGCGCTCGGCGTCGGCCATTGGGTGCTTCAGGCGTTTCGTGCCGAAGGGGCGCTCCCGGGACTCTTAGCCATCGACAGCGGATGGATCGCCGGGGTCGCGGATCGCGTCCGACGCGAATTCGGTGGAGTCGAGCTGCGCGGCTGACGCGATGGCGCGGCCATCGCGGCTGAGTCGTGCTCGCAATCACAGTGGTCGTTGACCGGCGTCATGTTGCAGTGCCTCTCGCATGCCGACTACTGTGTAGAAGGCTGATCTCGCGAACGAAAGGCATGATCGTGACCGACACGCTCCGAGCCATGAGAGCGCTCCAGACGTCGAACGCTGACCCTGATCTTGTGGCCGCGCTGCTCTCGGCGGTCTCGGATACGGACGCGGTCGTGTCATTCACGCTGCTGCGTGGCACGATCCCCGACGAACACCTGCTCATGCTCATCAACCTGCGAGAACTGCTCTGCGAGCTTCCCGAGTCGCCGTTTCGAGTGGGCGAGGACTTGGAATTGCTCACGCGTGCGAGCCGGTACGAGGACACGGGGCGTTCGCGCCGGCGGATGTTCGAGAGTGCGCACGGGTTCTTCGGCATCGAATTCGTCGGCTCGGGCCGGCTGTGCGAAGGAATCTTCGTGCACACGCCGGCGTGTCGTATGCAGCTCAAGCCGGCGGGAGAGTACCGCCTTGACTCCGAGATGATCACGCTCTTCGTCAGCCATCGAATCCTGCTCGATGCGATTCTGGAGGCGTTGGAACTCCTCGGCATGCCACTGTCGCCCGCGATCTACGTGACAGTCGACGATTTCCTCACCGAGCACGGCGCGGCGGCCGCGAGTGGGGCCTTCGACGAGCTGTTCTAGCAGCTGCGGCGTTGTAGGCATGCGATTCGCTCTGGGAAGCTGAGTTGCGCCGATGCGGTGGGGGCATTGCCACGCGGCTGAGCAGGAAACCTCGCTGAGCTTTCAGGCCGGTTGCTGAGTTTCGCGTGATACTCTTGCAGCGGGCCGCTGGCGTTTCGGCGCATCGGGTATCAGCTATCCACATCGAGTACGCAGGGCCATCAACATACGTTTGGAGCTCCCCAGTGTCCGATCGACCGAAGGCCCCAGAGGCCAAGCAGCCTTCCGACGCCACGGTGTATCGCCTTGCGCTCTACCATTGCTACCTCGAGGATCTCATCTTCCGAGAGGCACCGGATCGCATTACGTCACGACAGCTCGCAGACGCGCTTGACCTGAAGGAAGAGACCGTCCGCCGTGACGTGTCGTTCGTCAGCGGCAGCAACGGCCGTCCGGGCGCCGGGTACCAAGCCACGCGGCTGCTCCACGCGATCTCCGAGTTTCTCGGCATCTCCGAGGAGTGCACGATCATCAAGGTCGGTACCGCGGACATGTTGAACGCGGTCAGTGTCGTCTTCCCGGCCACGCGCTACAGCGTGGTGCCGGCGGCCGTCTTCACCGAGGAGCCGCTGGACGTAGGCAAGATGGTCGACGGCCTGCCGCTCCAGCACATCGCAGATATAACGCGCCTGGTTCCCGAGACCGGCGCCAAGGTCGCGATCATCGCCACGGCTCCCGCATGGGTGCAGGTCTCCGTCGACCTTCTCCAACAGGCGGGCGTCACGGGCTTTCTTCTGCTGACGCCTGTGGCGGCCATCGAGCACGCCGAGAACACCACGGTGCATCACATCCGCATGCCCTGCGATATCAAGTCGTTGGCGTGCCGCTGCCGCGTCCCCATTCCTGAGGCCTACGTCCAGGGCTGATAGGGTCGCAAGGATCGCGCCTTCGCTCGCTGGGCGATGCCGGGTCACCTCTGCGTGACCGCACAAGTGCCATAATGGCCGCCCACGACGCTCGCATTGCAACGCCCGTCAGAGCGCCACCTTACGGTCAGATGCGCACCAAGGTGCGCCCCCCGAAAAAATCCTTCGAAGCCCCACGAATTCTCCAAACTATGGGGCGATTGTGAGGGAAACGAGGGCCAAACCGAGGGTGTTACGCGCCGAGTCGGCCAATCACAAGACCCCAATTGTGGAGATTACGTAGTATTACGGGCGCAGGCCGGCACGTATGAAATGGGCAAGTTGCCAACCTCCTGGATGCCTGTCAATCTACGCTAAGCTAGTTAGCCGATGAACGAGTGTGGCGGGCATTGAGGGGCCGCCGCATCCAGTCACCGAGGGTGGGCGGGACACGCCCAGGAGGAAGGTCAACTTGTCATGAGTTCCCCCTTGCCGCGAGTAAAAAAGAAGACTCGCAACGTCACGATGATCGTATGGATACTCGCTGGCCTGGCTCTGGCGCTCGGCGTGTTCGTGGCCTACCTGGTCATCACCGAGGCGCTGAATCCTGCGCAGCCTACGAGTATCGCCGACCGCGATATCCAGTTGCTGCGCAGCCAGCTGCTGACCACCCCGCACAACGCCATGGTGCTTGGACGGCTGGCCGAGCTCGAGTACGGCAAGGGCCAAGTCACCGAAGCCCTGAGGGACGGCCAAGCGGCGGTGGCCTACGCAGGCGACACTCCCAACATTCGTCTCGAGTTCGCCGGGATTCTCCTTCGGGAGCACCGGCCCGCCGATGCGAAGAAGCTCGCGCAGGCAGAGATCAAGCTGCCCACGTCCTCGGGCGAATCAGATGCCTATCTCATTCTGGCTCAGGCCGACCGCGACCTGAAGGACACGAATGGCGCGCTCGCCGCGATGGTCCAGGCGATTCGCCGCGCTCCGGTCGCAGCCGACCTGCGGGCGCTCTACGCTGACATGCTGCGCGACGCCGGCAAGAAGAAGGACGCGATCACGCAGTACAAGGCCGTGCTGACATTCGTTCCGGGTGATGCGCACGCAACCGCCGAGCTCAAGAAGCTTGGCGTTACTCCACCTAAGGCAACCACGTCGAATCCGCACTCGAGCGCTCCGACAACGAGCGGCAAGTAGGCCGGGAAGGAAGACCATGTCGAGCGAAACGAGAAGGATTCTCTTCATCACCATCGTCGTGTTCCTGCTCCTCGCCCTGTTGGGAGGGTTCTACCTCTATCTCACGGGGAACCAGACGAACGACAACGGGCCGAAGGGTCCTAACCAGAGCACGGGCATCGTGCCCGTGACGAGCATCTACAAGTACGGCACCATCGCGATTCAGAAGCCCACCGGCGTGGCATGCGATTCCCGGGGCAACATCTACGCCACGCTTCGAGACGGCGCACCAGTGCTCGTCTTCGATCGAAACGGCAACTTCCTGCGCAAGTGGGGAACGCGTGGCTACAAGACCGGTGAGCTGCTTTCGCCTGAAGGCATTGCGGTTGACTCGAATGCCGGACGTGTCTACGTCACGGACCGTGGCCGTCTGCGCGTCATTGCCTACGATCTCAATGGCCAGTTGATTTGGGAGACCCCGATTCTCGGCGCTTTGAGCCCTGCGGTCGGACCTGATGGCAACGTCTACGTGAGCACGCATGGCCCGATCGTCGTTCTCGACAAAGAGGGCCAGTTCGTGCGCCAGTTCGGCAGCCGAGGCAGTGCCCTGGGGCAGTTCGACTTCCCGCACCAAATGGCGGTCTCAGGTGACAGCAAGACCCTGTACGTGGCGGACAGTAACAACGCCCGCATCCAGGCGGTTCAGCCCAGCGGGAATGCCACCGCACCAGTCGTCTGGCACCTCGGCGACCCGCCCCGCTTTCAGGACGACCCCAGCACCCGGTACGGTGTCCCAGGCGGCATCACGCAGGATTCGAGCGGACGCCTCTATGTGCTTGATGGGTTCAAGTACCAAATCGAGGTGGTGGACGCGAAGAGCGGCCAGAGCATCTTCAAGTGGACTGACCTCCAGGGGCAGTTCAACGGCCTGTTCAACTTCCCGACCAATATCGCCTACATGGGTGGCGACTCCTTCGCCATCAGCGACACGTATAACGACCGGATTCAGATCATCAGGTTGCTGCCCCCCGGCAGTAACAACGTAATTGCGCGTAATCCGTGGTTGCTGTGGCTGCTCCCGCTGCTGCTCATCCCCCTCATTGCGATGCTGCGTCGGCGTCGGGCGTACCTGACGCGTGAGACGATGGATGCCGCGATCGACGCGAAGGAGTTCCGTCTCTTGGCGGCCGCTTTCAAGAAGCTCCATGTGCTCCCCGAGTTGCTCGCGAGCTACAAGGATCTTGAGGAAGACGGAATCAAGTTCGGCGACTACCTGGTCGCTGCCAAGGTCAAGGAGCAGGAGGCCGAGAAGGTAGCCGACGGCGAGACTCCGCAGCCGGTCTCAGTCGAGTCCGAGAACGACGAGAAGCGCCTCGTGCACGCTGCCGAAAGGACCTTGCTCCAAAGGATCCTCTTCGTGAAGAACCCGGTCGTGTGTGTTGAGGAAGCTCAGGCGACTCGCGTCGAGGATCTGGGCGGAATCGCAGTCACACTCGCCGAGATCGAGGCGGAATACGAGTTGCAGAAGTAGTACGTACGAGTGACAGAGCTGAGTTCTTCGTGAAGGGGAGCCCTTACAAGGGGCGCCCCTTCACTGATTCCGAAACCGCTACCGGTTCCGGGACCTGCGGGCCCGAGGGCAACCAGCGCAGCCCGCGTTCGGTCCGATTTGGCGCAAGTGGCACGGGCGACGTTTCGTGTTGATGTTCTGGATTGCACCTGCGCCCGATTGACTGGGCGCATACAAGTACGTAGGGTTGAATCGTGATGCAGTTAACGAACCCTAAGCCAAATCATGCAAACTCATCTGCTGTCGGGTTTCCCGCGGATTGCGGGGCCGAGTAATGGTCTATGGGGTCAGACGCAAGAAGTTGACCCGTTCCGAGCAGATCCGACGTTGGAGCTTGCCCGCACTCGGCTTTGCGACGGCCATCCTGGTTCTCGCATCGTACGGGCTGGGCGGTCTGTCCCAAGGGGTGGCGTGCGGCGGGTGCCATGCGATGGCACCGTACGCCCGCGCGACGCAAACCTCCTCCCACGGTTCTGTCACGTGCATTCGGTGCCACGCCACGTCAGGGTTCCTCGGCATCGTTCGAGACGGTGTCCGACTTCAGGCAATGACGGTCGGCTCAGTGTTCGGCGCCCTTCCACACGGTTCGGCCGTGGCTGACGGTGCGTGTCGCTCATGCCACCGCAACGAGCTTGGCATAACGATCGACGTGCTCGGAGTCCGGGTGCGGCATGAAGAGGTATTGGGGCGGAACTGCGCGGCATGTCATGGAGGGTCCGGGCACAATATCGCAGGACATCTGTACCGCGCCCCGTCCATGGATGCATGCGTCGCATGCCATCCTACGAACGCCACCGATGTCGCAACGTGTGACTTCTGCCACACCGGACGCTCTACCGGAAAGTCGAAGGGGGCGTCCGCGTGGAAGGCGACTCACGGCCCCGGCTGGGAAAAGACTCACGGCTCGGGGGACTTGACCACGTGCGTGCAGTGCCACGCGCCCTCGAAGTGTTCCGGTTGCCACGGTGTTGGCCTTCCGCACCCCGCCTCCTGGATGCGACAGCACGGTGTCACCACGTTCCGGACTGGCGTCGAAGTGTGTCATCGCTGTCACGGGGCTGAGTGGTGCACTGACTGCCATGGCGGTGTCGAGATGCCCCACCCGGTCGCATTCCTGCCGACGCACGGCAAGGAGGCAGGTCGAATCGGTCCGGCGGCTTGCCTGCACTGCCACGTCTCCCAATCGTGTGATGCGTGCCACTATCAGTCGGCTCACCCACACGTGCTCAAACCTCCCAAGGCTGGTTCGAACGTCAGCTCGAGCACGACAGGGGGGAAGTGAGCATGACGACGCCAGTCCCCAACGCCAACAGCGTGCTCGATCGAGCGAGCGCAGGACTCGCAACGCTCCGCGACACCCTGCCCTTGATCATCAAGAACCCCCGCGCGTACCCGCGTGAGTCCATGATCATGGCTGTTGCAGCGATGCTCGTGCTTGTTCTTCTGATGCTCGTCGTCTTCGTGATCATCGGAATCGTGCAGGACCTCATGCGGCACCGCCAGTTGGGCGTCAGGACTCGCAGCGGCGAGACGTTCAGGCGATTCGGCCTGCTGCTGGGAATCGTTTCCCTGATCGCGATCATGGTCACGGGTGCGACGTATGTCCCCCAGCTCGATCCTCAGTGCGCCCGGTGTCACGGGGTGAGCTCCGCAGTCGCAAGCTGGTCGCAAGGCGTGCACAGTGGGGTCTCGTGCCCGTCCTGCCACGCCAAAAGCGGTCTTACCGGTGCTGCAGACTGGGCCCTCGCGCGAGTGGCGTGCTCACTTGGACACCCGGATACTGGCGCCGGCGTCAACCTCGCAGGTTGCGCGGGCTGCCATGCGAAGGATATCCAAGGCGTCCGGGAGTTCGCGGGCATCAGGGTACGGCACTCTGACGTGATCGCCGCTGGCATGCTGTGCACGGACTGCCACGTGAATGAAGGACATGGCCGAGCAGACGCGCGAGCCACGGCTTCGGCCAGTGGCTCGAACCCAGCACAAGCGGTCATGGCTCGATGTGTCGTGTGCCACGACGGGACGCGCGCCCGGTCGGGATGTTCTGTGTGCCACACACACAAGCCTAATGACGACCCCGGGGCACCGGGCACCGTCCAGGCGATCATCGCTGCGCAAACGACCTGCATCGGTTGTCACACGACAAAGGTTGCTGCGTCGTGCGTGAACTGCCACGGACTGCAGCTACCGCATCCCATGGCGACGTTCTACGGGCAGCATGCGAGGCTCTCGGGCACGACACCAAGCTTGTGCGCCAAATGCCATGTGACCGCCCGATTCGCCCAACCATGCGGTTGCCACTTTGGCAAAGAAGGAGACAACAACCCGCATGGGACGTTCAGCGACTGGTACCCGAAGCACGGGCCCGCTGCCGTGACGGCTTGGCCTGGCAACTGCAAATGCCATCAGGATAACTTCTGCCTGATGTGCCACTCGACGCTCCCCGCCACCAAGGCAGGCAATCGATAGCCGCCATCACGGCGACATGGACGCTCGACCGCCGATCGAAGGTTCGAGGAGGAGCGCACGTGGGCACGACTTGTGCTCATGACGTGGAATCTCGCGAACTTCTGTCGTGAGGTGTGTTCACCCCATCCCGTTCATAGGAGACGCTGAATGGCCGGTGGCTCTCAGCCGCGTACGTCTGAAGCGAGTCTGTACCGCCTCTCGATGTATCACTGCCACATCCTTGACGTGATGCGGACGGAAAGCATTGGTCGCATCACGTCGTTGGACTTTGCGCGCGCGCTCGGAATCAAAGAGGAAACAGTGCGTCGCGACCTGTCCCACGTCGGCGGCGTGGGCAGACGAGGATCGGGATACGACTGCGAGACTCTGCAAAACGCCTTGCAGGAGTTCCTGGGAATCTCCGAGGCATACCCCGTCGCCGTCGTCGGAACGAGGGTCGTCTTCGAAGCCCTGCGCATCCTCTTCCCCGCGGGATTGTACGGTCTTCGCCAGGCAGCCTACTTCTCCGAGAAGGCCGAAGACGTCGGCGTCGAGTTCGACGGGCAACTGATCCGCCACACAGCCGAGCTCCTGTCACTTGACCCCTCGTTGGGAATCCAGGTGGCGCTGGTCGCTGTCTCGCCGATTTGGGTGAACCTCACACTCGAGTTCCTGGCCAAAGCAGGTATCCGTGGTGTCCTGTTGGTAACCCAGACGCTTCACCTCGTGAGTCCCGAGGGGCTCGAGATCATTCACTTCAGGATGCCATGCGACCTCAAGACGCTCGCTTGTCAGGTGTCCCAAGGAGCGCCGACGCGCAGTACTGGTGTACTACCCAAGATCAACGGCATACAGTCCCGCTGACTCGGCAACCAGCCGGCTCAAACTCTACTGAGATGCGGCTGAGCTCTCGTACGAAAGCACGGTCTCGAGCTTCACGCCGGCGAAGATGACCGCCGGGTGGATGGTCGCGCCGACCAGGGCGCGTGCGAACAGGGGCGCCCACTCGAAGAGCGAATGCCGCAGCAAGGTGCGGATCCCCGTGTCAGAGTCGAAACGTCCTGTCTCCATGCAATGCCCGACGAATGCCAGCTGTTGCGAGATGTAGGTCACTCCCTCGCACCGCGCATTGAACTGTGGGCTGGGGCTGAAACCGCACTGGCTGTAGGCATCGAGCAGCTTCTTGCGCGTGGGTTCGACGTCCTCGATGTAGAAAGCGGCGCAGGCTGGAACGGCTGCCAGTCCCTTCTTACAAAAGCCACTGCCGAAGAGCCGTTCGAGCTCGGGCTTCAATTCGGGAACCTGGCCGCGGACGATCCATCCGAGAACGTCGCGCGTGGCTTCGTCGTCGCGCGCGCGCAGGAGGGAATCGGGGCAGGGGACGCAGGCCAGCGCGGTGACGGCGCCTACCACATCGTGATCTTCAATACTTAGCAACGCAGCGAGGGCCCGGTACGCTCCCGCGGGATGTCTCAACGTCAACTGAGCGGACAAAAGATGCCTCCCCCCTCCATGTATGATGATACATGAAACGGTTAACGATTTCACGAACCTTTCTTCATCCTTCTTTCTGTTTGCACGGGAACATGGCGGGCGAAGTCTTGACTGGCACCGCGGGGGGCGCTGAGCTAGACTCGCTACGTTGTCAATTGAATACGGTGTCATTCGGTGTCCGCGCTACGCATTGCAGCGATCGCGGAAGAATAGGGAACCCGGTGAGATTCCGGGACGGTACCCGCCACTGTGAGGCTCGAGCACGGAAACGTGCGCGGGCCCGAGTCAGGAGACCTGCCGAATGATGCGCGACGCGGCCTTCGTGGAACAGAGGCCGGCTCGCGGCAACCGCTCAGCCGTCAGACTCGGCACGCGGCCCCCGAACCGCTCAGCTGCACAATCCCGAAGCCCGTTCACCTCGCTTGCTCGAGGTGACGGGTTTTCTCGTGTGCGGGACGCGTCACGTTCATCCCGACCGAGGAGGAAGCATGACCCGCATGAACCGATTCACCCGCACGAGCTTGGCTGCAACGATGGTGCTCATCGCGGCACTGTCCCTGCTTGCGCTCGTGGGCTGCGGCTCCAAGGCCGCCGCCCCAGCAGCCCCCACTTCCGCGCCTGCAGTCGCTACGTTCCCGGTGACGATCACCGATGACGCGAGCGCAAGCGTCACTATCACGTCGGAGCCCAAGCGCATCGTCTCGCTCGCGCCGGCCAACACTGAGATCGCCTTCGCGTTGGGTCTCGGCGATCGTGTCGTCGGAGTCACGACGTACGATGACTTTCCGGCGGCGGTGAAGTCGATCGCGAAGATCGGCGACTTCACGACCCCCAACATCGAGGCGATCGCGGCCGCCAAGCCCGACTTGATCCTGGCGACAGCGGGCGTGCAGGCCGACGCTCTCAAGAGGCTCAAGGCGCTCGGCGCGACGGTGATCGCCATCGACCCGCAAACCCTTGACGGTGTCTACACCGACATCGGGCGCGTCGGCACGGCCACCGGTACCGGCGCGAAGGCGACTGCGGTAGTGAGCTCGATGAAGGCCGACGTCGCCAACGTGCAGAAAGCGATCGCGACCACAGCGCCGGTCACGGCCTTCGTCGAGATAGCGCAAAACCCGCTCTATACCGTTGGCAAGGGCACGCTCATCGACGAGCTGATCGCGCTCGCCGGCGGTAAGAATGTGGTCACGAAGCCGGGCTACGTCGCCTACTCTTCCGAGCAGCTCATCGCGGCCGACCCACAGGTCTATCTCGCCACGAAGGGCTCGATGAGTGACCCCGCCGCGCTTGCGAAGCGCGCCGGTTACGCCAAGCTACAGGCTGTCACGAACCATCGTGTGATCATTCTTGACGACAACTTGGTATCCCGACCTGGTCCCCGTGTCGTCGAGGGGCTCAAGCAGATCGCTGCCGGTCTCCATCCCGAAGCGTTCCCCGCTAACTAACTGCCGATGAGACCCCGAGTGCATCCGCGCCCAGCGCTCGTTGTCGCCGCCCTCGCGATCGCATTGCCGCTCGCGATGGTGGCGGGGATCGCGCTGGGCGCGGTGCCGGTGGCCGCATCAGACGTTGCAGCCGCTCTCGGGCGCGCGGTGCGCGGCGTGTCCGGCGGGCTCGCCGATACGCTCGTCGTGCAGGTGCGCATGCCGCGAGTGGTCCTCGCTGCGCTCGTGGGCGCCTCGCTCGCGGGCGCGGGGACGCTCTACCAGGCGCTCTTCCGCAACCCCCTCGCCGATCCCTACATCCTCGGCGTCTCGAGCGGTGCGGGCCTCGGGGCGATGGCGGCCATCGTCGCCACCGCCGGCGCCACTGCGGCGCGCTTCACGGCGGTTCCGCTGGCGGCGTTCGCGGGCGCGACACTGACGATGCTGCTCGTCGTCCGGCTCGCATCGCATCGCGGGCGGCTCGACGCGACGTCTCTGCTTCTTGCTGGGGTGGCGGTGTCGTACACACTCGCTGCGGTCACGTCGTTCCTAATGGTGGTCGCGCGTCAACAGATGGCCGCGATCGTCTACTGGATGATGGGCGGGCTGTCGGCAGCGTCGTGGCCATACGTCGCCCTGGTGGCGCCGATGTTCGTCGCCGGCATCGCCGCGCCGCTGTTCTCGACCCGCGAACTTAACCTGATGCTGCTCGGGGACGAGCGAGCGGGACATCTCGGGCTGTCAGTCGAGCGGTTCAAGCTCGTCATGCTCGCGGCGGCATCGTTGCTCACGGCAGCTGCCGTTTCAGTCGCAGGACTCATCGGATTCGTGGGGTTGATGGTGCCGCACATGGTCCGCATCGTATTGGGGCCCGACCACCGGTGGCTGCTGCCGGCCTCGCTTCTCGGCGGGGCGATCGCGCTGGTGCTCGCGGATCTGGCCGCTCGCATCGTGATCGCACCGATCGAGATCCCGGTCGGGATCGTGACCGCTGTTCTCGGCGGGCCGTTCTTCATCTGGCTGCTTGTGCGGGGGAGGGCGCGATGAACGCGGCCGACACCGTGCTGCTTGCGTACTCGGGCGTTGACGTCGGCTACTACGGCGAGCCCATCGTGCGCGGCGCAGATCTGCGCGTGCACGCGGGCGAGGTAGTCGGCCTCGTGGGCCCGAACGGTGCGGGCAAGTCGACGCTTCTTCGCGCGGTGACCGGCGACGCGGAGTTGCTCCGCGGTTCGCTCTCGATAGCGGGGACGGACGTGCGCACTCTGGCGCCTATCGAGCGCGCAAGGCTGGTCGGCGTCGTTCCCCAGCTGGTCACAGCGGCGTTCGCACTGTCGGCCCGGGAGTTCGTCGCGATGGGTCGGCACGCGCACGTCGCTCGTTTCTCGGCGGCCAGCGAGCACGACCGCGCCGTCGTCGACGAGGCGCTCGAACTGACCGACACCGCCCGCCTTGCCGAGAAACCCACCGACGAGCTCTCCGGCGGCGATCTTCAGCGCCTCGCCCTGGCGCAGGCGCTCGCTCAGGAGCCGCGCGTACTTCTGCTCGACGAGCCTGTGAGCCACCTCGACCTCAACCACCGGCTGCAGATCCTCGACCTCGTGCGGCGGCTCGCGAACGAGCGCTCGGTGGGTGTTCTCGCTGTCTTCCACGATCTCGAGCTTGCCGCGCGTTATGCGGACCGCATAAGCATCGTGGCCGGCGGTGGCGTGGGCCCGGCGGACACGCCGGAACTCGTCATCACGGCCGAGTCGCTGCGCGATGTGTTCGGAGTGCGTGCGGTGGTCGGAACCGACGCCGTGACCGGAGCGGTGAGTGTCACGGCGGTGCTGCGCGAAGGTGCGGTTGCGAGCCAGCACCGTGGGCGCGTCCTCGTCATCGGCGGGTCGGGGGCCGCCGCTCCGCTGCTCAGGAGGCTCGTGCTGGGCGGGTGGCAGGTGAGCGCAGGTGCGCTCAACGCCGGTGACGCCGATCAGGTGCTCGCCGACGCGCTCGGGATCGACTACGTTCTGATTCCGCCGTTCGCTCCGATGGATGACGCCGCTGCAGTCCGCGTGGCGGAGCTGGCGGCAGGGGCCGATGTCGTCGTCGTCTGCGAGGTGCCATTCGGTCATGGCAACGTCGCGAACCTGGTTGCCGCCGCCTCAGCCGCGGCGACGGGCACACCTGTCGTGCTCGTCGGCGACATTGCCGGCCGCGACTTCACCGGTGGAACTGCGCTAGATCTTTGGGAGCAAACTGTTCAGGCCGGCGCGGTCAGCGGCATCCACGGAGATGCTGTCGAGGAAGCCCTGCCTGGTGGAACCAGACCCGGTCGGGTATGAAAACACGCAGGCAGGACGGTCGGTATCATGTCCGCAGCGGACGTGAGCGGATGTGTTACGGCACGAAGCTTCATCCGCGTGATGGCCAACATATCGGGGGAAGCGGATGCTGCCGGAGCAGAAACCAGTAACGACGCGCTCATGGGACGAGGTCTTTCGCGCCTCCCCGTACTTCCGCGAGGCCTCGGAGGAAGCACTCGAGAGACTGCTGGCGGGAGCGATCATCGAACGGTGTCACAGGGGGCAGATCCTCTTCGCCGAGGGCACGCAGAGCAATCAGATGCTTGTGGTCCTCGAGGGCTCTGTGCGACACGTCCACTACGAACTCTCGGGCCACGTCGCAGTCTTCGAGGTGGCCGAACCCGGCGAGCCGCTTGGGGCGGTATCCTCGCTTGGCTCGGCACCGTTCGAGGGCGATGTTGAAGCGAGCGACAATACCGTGGTGGCGTGGGTTCCCATCTCCGCGCTCGAGGCGCTCATACGTGCCGAGCCCGATGTCGCCATGGCGGTCCTCCGCAATATCGCCGCGCGCTGGGTTCGTCTGATTGCGGGCACAAAGCGCAACGCTGCGAGCGTTCCCGCACGGCTGGCCCGCTACCTCGGCGAACTGCCGAGAAGACAGCTGGGCGAGCACTCGTTCACCGTTGAGATTCCCGGCAAACGCGTCGAGCTGGCGGCGGTGCTCGCCACGGTTCCCGAGACACTGTCGCGCGCGTTTCGAAAGCTGCGCGATGAGGGCGTCATCAAGGACCGTGGCCGCAAGGTGATCGTCCTCGACGACCGACGGCTGCACTCGATTGACGGCGACGCATGCGAGTTGTGAGTTAGCGACCGTAGCATCGCTCCTACTCCGAGGAGCGCGCCTTCATCTCGGCGGCCTTGAGGAGCGCGCTCCAGCCGGGATCGCACACGCTCTCCCAGGTGCAGCCGTCGCATGCCCGCGCGCGCCAGACGCCCACCGCGAACGCGTCTGCTTCGAGTCGCGTCCGCGCGTCGGGAAGTGTTATCTGCTCGCCCGCGCGGGTGTCGAGGACGCGCATCGCGAGGGCGTCGATGCGTGCGATCTCTTCCTCGCCACCGGCGTCCTCGCTTGCGCAGAGGTTGTCGGCTCCGAGCTCCGGGCAGGCCGCGCAGACGTTGTCGATCCCCTCGACGACAAGCGCGGGTTCGCGCGATGCGCGCTCGACGACGTGACACAGGTTCTCGACATACTCAGCCGAGTAGCCCTCTCCGGCGAAGAACTGCAGGCAGATGAGGTGATGGCCGCGAAGTCGAACGGGAGGGAGGGCGCTCAACGCGCGTCCTGCTCGGCGAAGAGGGTGTCTTGCGCCGGCCACGAGTCGAGCGGTTCGTGCTGCGGCGCGACGTCGACCGGCACCTTGAGTCCGATGACCTCGAGCCGCGCCATGAGCGCGCGCCTGGCCAGCGACGGCGTGTTATTCGTGTCGGAGCGATGGAGGGCGAACACGCGGCTTAACCGTGTCGATGCGAGTGCCTCGAGCGCGTCGGCGGCATCAGGATTGGAGAGATGGCCCTCGGCCGAGCGTATCCGGCGCTTGAGGAAACTCGGATACGGCCCGTTCTCAAGCATCCCCAGGTCGTGATTGCTCTCGATGCCCAGCAGGTCGACCTCGGCGAGCGCGAGGCGTGCCTCGGGCGTCAGCACGCCGGTGTCGGTTGCGAGGCCGAAGCGCTCTCCGTTGTTGGCTTCGATACGGAAGCCGACTGGTTCGGCGGCGTCATGCGAGACGTGGAACGGGAGCACGGTAAGCGAGCCGACCCGCACCTCGGAGCCGGCGGTCAGCGAGCACACTTCGCTGTCGAGATCGTCGAGGCCGGCGGCTCGCCGCGTGCCGAGCGTCGCGTGCACGCTGCAGGTGTGTCGCCGCGCGAAGACCTCGACGCCGCGCAGGTGGTCGGAGTGCTCATGGGTGAGCAGGATTGCGGAGACACTACCAGCGTCGAGTCCGACAAGCGCCATGCGACGCGCCGTTTCGCGGGCGGAGAAACCGCAGTCGATGAGGAGCGTGGTCACGCCGTCGGACACCGCGACGGCATTGCCGCCGGAACCTGAGCCGAGGAAGACAACGCGGAGCTTGGACGATTGGGGCATGCGGGCAGTGTACACCGCACCTGCGACATCGGCGGTGGTCGTCGGCTACGTGGTCGACGGACATCGCTCCAACCTGCGGGTTTCTCGGCGAGTTCGGGAATACTCCGAGCACATGGATACCGGGCTGACCTCCGAAAGGCCCGTCGTGCGGATTGATGGACCCGGCATCGCCCGTTCCGAGGAGTGGTCATGGCTGTTCACCTCTATGCGCTGTCAACGTGCCCGTACTGCAGGATGACGAAGAAGTACCTCGACGAGCACGAGATCGAGTTCGACCTCACCGAGGTCGACATGCTGGAAGGCGAGGAGAAGGAAGCTGCCGTCGCGGAGGTCGTGCGCCTCTCGGGCGGCAAGTCCTTCCCGGTCCTCGATGTCGACGGGCAGGTCGTGGTGGGGTTCAACAAGGGTCGGATGGCCCAAATCCTCGGCCTCTAGGAGTACCGATGGATGCCAAGAAGCCAGCTCGCGCCATGTTCCCTCCCGGCACCACGATCGACGATTTGAAAGCGTACATGGGCCCGTTCGCCGCCCGCCTCGGCTATAAGTTCAATACTGAGGCCGAGTTCGTGGACGAAGTGCTCGAAAGCGAGATCGAGATACTCGCCCGAGACGGGGACGTCTACTGCCCGTGCCGAGTGATCACCGGCGATCCGGCGCAAGACGTGAAAATCATCTGCCCCTGCATCCCGTTCTTCCTCGACCAGTTCGCTGCGATAAGCAAGTGTTGGTGCGGGTTGTTCATCCTCGACTCGGTTGAGGACGGCGCCGATCTCATCGGAGTCATCGACGAAGTCGAGCCGGGGACGATCGTCGAAGTACCCACCGTCCAGCTGTCTGACCTCGCGGGCGGGCAGCCCAGGCACGTCAAGATCGGGAAGCGCGACATCGCGCTCGTGCGTGTGGGCGACGAGGTCTTCGCATTGTCGAACCTGTGCCGTCATGCGTTCGGCCCGCTTTCCGAGGGCTTCATGGACGGCTACTACGTCATGTGCCCGTGGCATGGCTGGCGTTACGACGTGCGCGATGGAACCACCGATCACCCGAACGCCGACGTGACCACCTTCCCGGTGACCGTTCACGACGGCGTGGTGCTCGTATCGGTGCCGCTCGGTCGCGCGAAGCCATAGCGGAGGCTGGGCGGCGTCGCTACCGCGCTCGGCGTAGCCCGCAATACCACTGCAGGCTCATACGAATGTCGCGTCGGTCGCGTCGCGGGTCTACCCGGACTGTCCTCTACTACTTTCGGCGCTGGACGATCAGCCGCTGCGCTGCTACGAGAAGCGCGGAGGACAGGAGCACGAACGCCGCCCACTGCCAGCCCATTCCCACGTGGAAGGCTTCCAAGATAGCGGCGAGACCCGCGCCGAAACTCCATGGGAGCGTGAGCAGGCCGCCGGTCACGCTTTCGGCGAGCGCGCAGACGAAGACAATGGTGATCCATGCCCAGAAGACCAAGCTCACGAGCGGCTCCTTGCGGCCACGAACGATTCGGTGAGAGCGTAGCGGATTCGCCCCCAGAAGCCACATCTACCACGAAACGCATATTACGCAGTTAGAACGTGCGTAACAATGCCGCGAAGCGGTGCTACCATCGGCAGTAGTAGTTCCCAGCACGTTCGAAGGAGGCACTTCATGCCGAACATCGCGGAGGCCGTGGACGTCACCATCGGTTCCACCCCGCTCGTGCACCTGCACCGCCTTACCGAAGGGCTTCCAGGCTCGGTGGCGATCAAGCTCGAGTCCCGAAACCCCGGCGGCTCGGTCAAGGACCGGATCGGTCTCGGCATGATAGTCGACGCCGAGAACCGCGGCATCATCACGCCGGGTGAGTCGGTCATCATCGAGCCAACGAGCGGCAACACCGGCATCGCGCTCGCCATGCTGGGCGCCTCGCGCGGCTACCGGGTCATCCTCACGATGCCCGAGTCGATGTCGGTCGAACGCCGCAAGCTGCTCAAGGCCTACGGTGCCGAGCTCGTGCTGACCGACAAGGCCACTGGCATGAAGGGAGCGGTCGACGCTGCGCGCGAACTCGCCGAGTCGACCCCGGGCGGTTGGATCGCCGGACAGTTCGACAACCCCGCGAACCCGCGCGCACACTACGAGACGACCGGACCCGAGATCGAGCAGGCGATCGCAGGCCTCACCCTCGGCGCGTTCGTCGCGGGCGTGGGCACCGGCGGCACGATCTCGGGAGCGGGGCGCTACCTCAAGGAGCGCTTCCCGAAGGCGCTGGCCATCGCCGTCGAGCCGGCGGAGTCGCCCATCATCACCCAGCGACTTGCGGGCGAGACGCTCACCCCCGGCCCGCACCTCATCCAGGGAATCGGCGCGAACTTCATCCCTGCCGTTCTCGATCTCGAGATCCTCGATGCGGTTGAGCGCGTTGCCGGTGAGGATGCCATCGCGATGGCTCGTCGACTGGCCACGGATGAGGGGCTGTTCGTCGGGATCTCGAGCGGGGCGAACGTCGTTGCAGCGCTGCGACTCGCCGCCGAGTCCCAGTTCGCCGACAAAGTGATCGTGACCATCGCGCCTTCCACAGGAGAGCGCTATCTGTCCACGAAGCTGTGGGAGAATCTGGGTTAGCCATGCGAGTTCCGCAGAGCCTCGACTACGCGCTACGAGCCCTCGTTCTGCTTGCGATGCAGCCGGACGGCACATATATCGCCGCCGGCGAGCTCGCCGATCGTCTCGGACTGCCGCGGCGCTTCGTCGAGCAGCAGATCACGTCACTCGCTCGCGCCGGAATCGTCCGCTGTCGTCGTGGAGCGAGCGGCGGCTGCTCGCTTGCTCGGCCGCCGCGAGACATCTCCGTCTCCCGTGTGATCGAGGCGGTCCAGGGAGAGATTCTCGACATCCCACACGTCACCGACTCCGCTGTTTCGGTCATGTGGCAGGACCTCGCCGAGGAGCTTGGACGTTATCTGGCTTCAATCACGCTCGAGTCGCTCGTGGAGCGGCAACGTTCGCTCGACGAGCCCATCGCATCGACGTACGTGATTTGATGCACGCCGGTGCGTCCAAAGCCACGAACATATGCATCCGAGACGAGCACGCTTCGCGCTTCCTCAGCCCCCACTTTCCGTGCGGGCGAACGGTAGTTGCGAAGCTTGTTGTTCTGATACACTCCGAGGGTCTTGCGGTGGGATGACCGCAGGTGTGGACCTGTTCGCAGCCGCGAACTCGACACATCGCAAGGGTAATGGTTCAGGGAGCAAGGGAGGAACTATGAAGGTGAGCAAGAAGCTTCTGCTCGCCGTCGTCGCGGCGCTGGCTGCGCTCGCGATGATTGCCACTGGTTGCAGTGGCAGCGGTTCGACGTCCACCACTGGTGGTACCGGCGGCACCGCGGCAAAGACGATCGACATCGGCATCGGCGCTCCGCTCACGGCTGGCGCTGTTGCGCTCGGTCAGGGCATGAAGCGCGGCGCCAACCTCGCCATCGACCAGATGAACAAGTCCGACGCCGCCAAGGCCGCGGGCATCACGTTCAAGAGCGTCGACGGTGACGACCAGGGCGACCCGAAGGTCGGCGTTACGGTTGCGAACACGTTCGCGTCGGACGCGAATCTCGTGGGCGTTATGGGCCACCTGAACTCAGGCGTCTCGATTCCGTCCTCTAAGGTCTACGCCAAGCAGAAGATCGTCATGATCTCGCCGGCCTCGACCAACCCTGCGCTTACCCAGCAGGGCCTCAAGAACGTCTTCCGTGTCTGCACGACCGACGCCGTTCAGGGTCCGGCCGCTGCTGACTACGCGACGAATCTGCTGAAGTTCAAGACTGCCTACGTCGTGGACGACTCCACTCCGTACGGCACCGGTCTTGCCGCCGAGTTCGCCAAGAAGTTCGTCGCCAACGGCGGCAAGGTTCTCGGCACCCAGAAGACCTCTGACAAGGACTCGGACTTCAACGCCCTCGTCACCAAGATCAAGGGCACGAGCCCCGAGCTCATCTACTACGGCGGCATCTACAACGCCGGCGCGCTCCTCGCCAAGCAGGCCAAGGACGCCGGCCTCAAGGCCCCGCTCATGGGCGGCGACGGTCTCTACGACCCGGCCTTCGTCAAGCTCGCTGGCGCCACCGAGGCTGAGGGCGACTTCGCGACCTCCGTCGGTCTGCCCATCGACAAGCTGCCGAAGGGCCAGGAGTTCTCGGCTGCCTACAAGGCGCTCTACCCCAGCGACGAGATCGCTGCCTACGATGCCTACGCCTTCGACGCGACGAACGTGATCCTGAACGCCGTTCTCACCGTCGCTCAGAGCCAGGGCTCTGCGGCCGTCACGACCCCCGCGGGCCGCGACGCGATCATCGCTGCTGTTGCGGCCACCAAGACCACCGGCGTCACCGGTGACATCTCCTTTGACGCCACTGGCGACACCACGAACAAGGCGATTAGCCTCTACGTCGTGTCGGGCGGCAAGTGGACCACGAAGGCCACGCCTCAGTAGGTTCGAATTCACGAGCGATCGTCCCGAGCTAGTGGGACGTGGTCCGGGCGGGCGCCCGCAAGGTGCCCGCCCGGATTCCATGTCCGGCGGCGCGCGTGAGTCTCGCATCCGGATAGACAGGAACGTCTGCTGTGACACTTTCAATCATTGTTGAGCAGCTCATCAACGGCATCACGCTCGGCGGTATGTACGCGCTGATCGCCTTGGGCTACACGCTGGTCTACGGAATCCTTCTTATGATCAACTTCGCCCACTCGGAGCTGTTCATGAGCGGTGCATACGTCGGCTTGGGCACGCTCACGCTTCTCACGAATCAGGACTTCATCAACGGACTTACGAAGAAGGTGCCGTTCTTTTCGTTCCTCCTTCCCGCCCGCGCCTTCTTCACCAGTGGAACGTTCGGGCTGGTCATGCTGCTTCTCATCGTGTTCCTCGTTTCGGCGATCGTCGTGGGACTGATGGGCGTCATCACCGAGCGTTTCGCCTATCGACCGCTTCGCCACGCGCCGCGGCTCGCGCCCCTGATCTCCGCAGTCGGGGTTTCGATCTTCCTTCAGAACGCGGTTCTATTGTGGATCAGCTCGAGTCAGATCCCGTTCCCGAACCCAGTGGGCATCGCGGTCGCCTTTACGTTCATGGGCATCCAGGTGACCACGCTCAGGCTCGTCATCGTCGGAACGGCGATCGTCTTGATGGTCGCACTCGACCTCTACATCTCTCGCAGCCGCATGGGCAAGGCGATGCGTGCGACCTCACAGGATCGCGAGGCCGCAGGCCTCATGGGTATCGACATCAACCTTGCGATCATGCTCGCGTTCTTCATCGGCCCGGCCCTCGGCGCCATCGCGGGCGTCTTCTACGGCATGTACTACGGCTCGATCGTCTTCAACATGGGCTTCATCCCTGGCGTGAAGGCGTTTACCGCCGCCGTCATCGGCGGCATCGGCAACCTTCGCGGTGCGATGCTGGGCGGCTTCGTCCTCGGCATCGTCGAGTCCTTGGCGGCAGGCTTCCTGTCGTCGGGCTACAAGGACGTCATCGCGTTTGCAGTTCTCATCCTCGTGCTGATATTCCGTCCGGGCGGTCTGCTCGGCGAATCCGTAGTGGAGAAGGTGTAAGCCATGGGCGGTGGCAAGATGGATGTTGCAACCACGGTATCTACCGGCAAGATGTCTCGCGGCAAGATGGCGCTTTACGCGCTAATCGGAGTCGCGCTGATCGCCTCGCCGATTCTCTTCGAGGGCTTCGGTATGCTCTTCATGACGCGCATCATGGCGCTCGTCGGCCTCTACGTCATGCTCGCCCTCGGCCTTAACATCGTGGTCGGCTACGCCGGCCTGCTCGACCTCGGCTACATCGCGTTCTACGCGATCGGCGCATATTCCGGCGTCATTATCGGCAGCATCGCCGAGAAGGCCATGCCCGCGGCACTCCAGCCGTGGACGTTCTTCCTGATGATCCCGGTGGCGGCGGCGTTCGCCGCGCTCGCGGGACTCGCGCTCGGCACCCCCGTTCTGCGGTTGCGGGGCGACTACCTCGCCATCGTCACGCTCGGCTTCGGAGAAATCGTTCGTATCATCCTCAACAACGACGCCTTCGGCCTGACAAACGGTGCGGCTGGCCTGCCGCGCGCAGGCGAAAATCTGCCCAACCCCGCAGGCATGGACTGGCTCGGGAACCATGCGATCTTCTCGATTCCCGGGGTGGGACCCAACGGTTTCAACTTCATGTTCTCGTCGAACCTGTACTGGTACTACATCATCGTGTTGCTCTGCTGCCTGACGATCTTCGTGGTCCGCCGCCTCGACAACTCGCGGCTCGGCCGTTCGTGGGCCGCGATGCGCGAGGACGAGGTCGCCGCGGCTTCGATGGGCATCAGCATTCGCGACGCGAAGCTGTGGGCTTTCTCTTTGGGCGCCCTATGGGGCGGCGTGGCTGGCCTGACCTTCGCGAACTTCCAGCAGTTCGTCAGCCCCGAGTCTTTCACGTTCATGGAGTCGGTCTTTGTGGTCTGCACTGTCGTCATTGGCGGCATGGGCTCAATTCCGGGTGCCATCGTTGGCGCGCTGCTCATCCAGGGCACACCGGAACTGATTCGTGGCTTCGCGAGCTCCGGCATCATCCCCGGCCTTTCCGCCGAGCAGGTCACGGCGATCTCGAACTACCGCAACCTGGTGTTCGGCATGGTCATGGTCCTCATGATGATCTGGCGCCCGCAGGGCATCATCCCGTCTCAACGCCGTGCCGCTGAGCTCACCGCGATGGATGCCGTCATGGAGAAAGAGAACGAATCCCTCTACGACGTGCAGCACGACTCTGGCCGATTCGGCGATGACGCGGACCAGTGACGGGCCGGGAAAGGTACTGAGATGGCACACCTGATCGACGCTCAAAACGTCACGATGCAGTTTGGCGGCCTTAAGGCCGTCAGCAACGTGTCGTTGCATATCGACACCGGGGAGATCGTCGCGCTCATCGGCCCGAACGGTGCCGGCAAGACGACGTTCTTCAACATGATGACCGGAATCTACACACCCACGGTGGGAACGCTCACGTACGACGGCGAGCAGGTCGGCGGCAAGAAGCCCCACGTGATCGCCCGCATGGGCATCTCGCGCACGTTCCAGAACATCCGCCTGTTCCAGAACATGACGGCGCTTGAAAACGTCATGGTCGGACGCCACACCCGGACGGGAGCCACGCCGCTCGGCGCTGTCTTCCGCACGTCGAAGTTCAAGGCCGAGGAGCTGAAGACGCTCAGGATGGCGTACGACTGGCTCAAGTTCGTCGGCCTGTCTGCCAAGGGCAACGAGCTGGCGAAGAACCTGCCCTACGGCGAGCAGCGCAAGCTCGAGATCGCCCGGGCGCTTGCCACCGAGCCCAAGCTCCTGCTCCTCGACGAGCCGGCGGCCGGTATGAACCCGCACGAAAGCAAGTCGCTGAACGCACTCGTTCGCAAGGTGCGCGACCTCAACATCACGATCCTGCTCATCGAGCATGACATGAAGGTCGTCATGGACCTTGCGGACCGGATCTACGTACTCGACTTCGGAGAGATGATCGCCGAAGGCCTGCCGGCCGAGATCCAGCGCAACCCTAAGGTGATCGAGGCCTATCTCGGCAAGGGTGCCGAGGCGATGATGGCTGAAGCTGATGCGTCGGCCGCGGCCGCTGCGGCCGCGGCGAACTCGGAGGGCTCGACCAATGGCTAACCCGCTGCTCAAAGTAACCGACCTCCGCGCCGCATACGGCAAGATCGAGGCGCTCAAGGGTATTTCGATCGAAGTGAACGAGGGCGAGATCGTCACGCTCATCGGCGCGAACGGCGCCGGCAAGTCGACCACGCTCAAGACGATCTCGGGCCAGCTCAACCCGAAAGCGGGCACGATCGAGTACGACGGCAAGCCGATCGGCGGGACTCAGCCTCACGTCATCACGGGCAAGGGCATCATCCAGGTTCCCGAGGGTCGCCGGATCTTCTCGCGCATGACCGTCATGGAGAACCTCGAGATGGGCGCGTTTCTGCGCAGTGACAAGGAAGCGATCAAGGCCGACCTCGACCACGTCTTCGAGCTCTTCCCCCGCCTCAAGGAACGCGTCGCGCAGAAGGGCGGCACGCTTTCAGGCGGCGAGCAGCAGATGCTCGCGATGGGACGCGCGCTCATGTCAAAACCGAAGCTGCTCATGCTCGACGAGCCCTCGATGGGCCTGGCACCCGTCATCGTCGAGACTATCTTCGAGATCATCCAGAAGCTGAATGCGGACGGCATCACGATGCTGCTCGTCGAGCAGAATGCGAACCTCGCGCTCGCAATCGCCAACCGCGGTTACGTGCTGGAGACCGGCGAGATCGCGCTCACCGGCACCGGCCGTGACCTACTCGCGAACGAGGCTGTTCGAAAGGCGTACCTCGGCGAGGGGTGAGCGACCCATCCAGGCAAGCGAACCGAAAGGGCGTCCCCGAGGGGGCGCCCTTTCTCGCGCCTCGACGACGAACGGGATCCGCAGCGATCATGTGAGGAGCGCCCCGCTTAACCTCTGATAATCGCCGACGTGCGGACAAACCTCGCAATCGAAGGCATTACGCGACGTCTGGTTGCGATTCGCAGGAAGAAGGCGACAGTTGCGCGTTGGAACCCACTTCAAGCTGATGGTCCGCTGTCGTACGCTTCGGCTCGTTCGCCTCGTGCGGACGATGAGGTCTGTTTCAGGGCTATCCGGTGAACAACAGGAGGAGATATGCGGGTTCGTAAGCTAGCAGCAGGAGGCGCGATCGTCGCGCTCGCACTTGCGACTGCCATGCTCGGCGGGTGTGCAGGCAACACCTCGGGGGCCGGTGGCACCAGTGGGTCGGAGAAGGTCGTCAAGATCGGGATCGGTGCCCCGCTCACTGCGGGTTCCGTGGCGCAAGGACTCGGTATCGAGCGTGGCGTGGAACTCGCCGTCAAGCAGGCCAACGAGCGCGCGGACGTCAAGGCCGCTGGCATCAAGCTCGCCACTGTTACCGGTGACGACCAGGGCGACCCCAAAACGGGCGTCACCGTTGCCAACACCTTTGCCTCCGACCGCTCGCTCGTCGCGGTTGTCGGTCACCTCAACTCCGGCGTGACCATCCCGGCGTCCAAGGTCTACAGCCAGGCCAAGATCGCGATGATCTCGCCGGCCGCCACGAATCCGGCGCTCACGCTTCAAGGCCTGAAGAACGTCTTCCGCGTCTGCACGATCGACTCGGTCCAAGGTCCGACCGCCGCCGACGCCGCCTTCAAGAACTTCGGCGCGAAGAAGGTCGTCGTTATCGACGACAGCACGCCGTATGGTCAGGGGCTTGCCGCGGAGTTCGCGAAGCAGTTCGCTGCCGATGGAGGCCAGGTTCTCCTCACCGAGAAGACCTCGGACAAGGACACTGACTTCAACGCTCTCGTCACCAAGATCAAGAGCCTCAACCCCGATCTCGTGTACTACGGCGGCGTCTACAACGCCGGCTCGTTGCTCGCCAAGCAGCTTACGCAGGGCGGCGTGAAGGCCCCGATGATGGGCGGCGACGGCCTCTTCGACGAGCAGTTCATCAAGCTCGCGGGTTCGGGCTCCGTCCAGGGTGACATGGTCACCTCAGTCGGCCTGCCGACCGACAAACTGCCGAAGGGCCAAGAGTTCACTGCGGCCTACAAAGCTGCGTATCCCACCAACGAGATCGGCGCCTACGACGCGTACTCCTACGACGCGGCGAACGTGCTCATCGACGCCATCGTCGCAGCCGCAAAGGACAAGGGCGCTGCGGCTCTCACTACGCCCGACGGTCGCAACGAGATCATCGCCAATGTCGCCAAGACCAATGTCGATGGCGTGACCGGCAAGATCTCCTTCGACCAGAACGGTGACACCTTGAACAAGGCGATCACCGTCTACAAGATCTCTGCCGAGAAGTTCGTCCCCTACGTGTTGCCTGCAGGCAACTAGCCTCAGCTTCAAGCATCCCGGTTCTTCCGTGGGGCGCCTTCGGGCGCCCCACTCCCGTTTTGGGCGGCGCCAACAGCTGCTTGCGAGCGCTTCGCGAGCGCGCTCTGCCGCATCGCTGGCACGCGCCGCAGCGGCGGCATCGCGCTCGAGCAGCGAGCCGTCGCGCACGCGCCAGACGCCGCCGCTCATGACCGCGCACACTGCGCTCCGGCCGTGCTTGCCCACCACGACGCTCGCGGGGTCGCCGTCGTCACTCGCCGAGAAGACCGCGAGATCGGCCTGCATCTCGGCGGCGAGCGCGCCGAAGCGATCGCCGACGCCGATCGCGGCCGCGCCGCGCGCGGTCGCGATGGCCAGCAGCGTGTCGGCTGTAAGCTCCGGCTCGGCGGCAGCGAGCGCGCGGAGTTCGGCCCTGAGATCAAGGTCGTCGTTGCTGGCTGCGGAGTCGGTCCCGATGCCTACGGAGACGCCGGCCGCCGACAGCGGCCCGATGCGCGGAGGTGGGTTGCCGAGGTAGCGGTTCGAGCGAGGGCACGTCACTACGCCTCGAGCGTGAGCCGCGAGCAGCTCGATGTCGCCGTCGCCGAGATGGCAGCAGTGCACCGCGGTCGCGCCGCGGAGAGCACCGATCTGCGCGAGGTAGGCGACCGTGCTCGTCCCCGGAGGCGTGAAGCCGTAGGCGGTTCGCGAGGCGACGGCTGACAGCGGCCCGTTCCCCTCGGCGAGCAGCTGCACCTCTGCGGCGGATTCGGCGACGTGGATCGCGACAGGGACGCGCAGCTCGGCGGCGCGGTCGCGCACCGCGCGCAGCAGGCCGGGTCCGCTCGTGTACGGCGAGTGTGGCGAGAGGCCGCAGACGACGCGCGGCCCGAAGGCGTCAGGCCGGGCGGGATAGCGCAGGTAGTCGAGGTGCTCGGCGACCTGTTCGGCATGCAGCGCGAGGAGTTCCCAGTAGTAGACGCCGCCAAGCCCCGCGGCACTTGCCGAGGAGACCTCGGCAGCGCCGTACGCGATGTCGCCAACCACGGTGACGCCGGAGAGCAGCGACTGCTCCGCGCCGATGACGCCCGATGCCGCGTGGTCGGCGATCTCCCACGGCTTCATCGCAAGCACGAGCCGCGGCAGCCATTCGTGGAAGGGCGCGGGGGGCACGACGCCAGACAGCGCGGTGAGCGTCAGATGCGTGTGCGCGTTCACGAGTCCGGGCGTCATGGTGCAGCCGCCGAAGTGGTCGCGCTCGACGTCGACAGCGACCGCGGCTTCGAGCTGTGCTCGCGGACCAACAGCCAGGATGCGGTCGCCGGAGACGAGCACGGCGCCGTCGCGGATCGGCGGCGACGCGACCGGTAGGACCCAGTCGGCGGAGACGAGCTGCATGCGCTACAGCTCGCGCTCGTCGGGGAGGTTCAGGAGGCTTGGCTTGCGCAACTCCATGCAGCCGCAGGCCGCATCGAGGTCGGTGAGCGAGATCGCGTCGACGACTACCCCTGAGATCGTCTCGGACTCCTCGAAGAACGCGGACTTCAGCTCCTCGTGCGCCCAGTCGCGCACGATGCCTTCGCCGTAGTTCACGACGAGGTAGATGCCGGCGAAGCACGCACCGATATCGCGCGCAAGGAAGACCTCAGGCGAAAGTGACTGGCCGATGATGTCGCCGCCGAGACGCTTCATGTAGTCGACCTCGGCAGGAGACTCGAAGCGCGGGCCGTCGGTGACGAGATAGGTGCCGCGCCCGAAGACGCGCGGGAATGACGCGGTCGCGCGGCGCTGCAGGTGGCTGGCCATGTCCGGGCAGATGGGCTGGCGCATGATGAGCAGGTGGTCGCCTCGGACATAGATGTCCTGCTTGATCGACAGGTCGATGAAGTCGTTTGGGATGACCACGTCGCGCGGGTCGAGCAGGTAGTTGAGGCTGCCCACGCCGCCGTCGGCGAGGACCTTGCGCACGCCGGCTTCGTGGAAGACCCAGAACGCTTGAAGCGACGCATCGGCGCGCTTAACGCCGCGCCGCCAGCCGTGCATCTTGACCGCGAGCGCTTCCCGCTCGCCGAGAGGCCCGGCCACGAGGAAATGAGTGAACGCAGGCGAGCGCCCGAACGGCGTGTCGAAGACGAGGTTCTCGGCGAGCACCGTGACGCGCTCGTCGTTGAGAGCCGCAGGAAAGTCGAAGCTCAGGGAGCCGGAGCCACCGCAGATACCGAACTGGGCAGCAGGAACGCGGGCAGCGGGCATGGTCTACCTCCTCGGCAATCAAGGGTACCCGAGCAGGCGCGGGTGTGCGAGGGGCGCGGCGTCAGTAGCGGTGCATCTGGAGCATCTGGCGCGTGCGGCGCCACGCGAGCCGGAAAGAGCCCACGCGCGTCCAATACATCACGTAAGTGATTCGTTTCATCACGATCGCCGGCCAACCGGAGATGCGCCAGCCGAACATCCAACCCAGTCCCCAGCGCGGTCCGATGCTCACGAACTCGCCCTTCATGTGCGGCTCGAAAGCGACCGGTTCTTCGCCACGGATCTCGCGCAGAACGTTGTCGGCAGCATGCGCCGCCTCGCGAATCGCGAACTGCGCGAGCATCGGAAGGACGCGGTTGTCTTTCGGATCGCGAAACGCCGAGACGTCGCCGACCGCGTAGATGTCGCCGTGACCGACGGTCTTGAGCTCGGGTTCGACGAGGAGGCGGCCAGAGTTCTCGGCGGTCAGACCCCACGTGACCGCGTCGGGATCCGCGTGCGCTCCGCCGCACCAGACGAGCACCGATGCCGAAATCTCGCGCCCGGTCTCGGTTACCGCGATGCCGTCCTCGACGCGCACCAACTTCTCGCCCAGAACGACGTTGACGCCAAGCGAGCGCAACCGCTTGACGGCGCGCGCGCGCTGGCTCGGGTCCAGATCGAAGAGTATGTCCGGGCGGGCTTCGAGCAGCGTGAGCTCGATCGTGGGCTCGTAACCCAGCCGTCGCATCATCTTGGGCATGACTGAGGCGATGGTGCCGATGACCTCGACGCCGGTTGCGCCGCCGCCCACGACGCAGATCGAGAGCACCTTTCGGCACGCCTCGGGATTGGTCAACGTCGCCGCGAGTTCGAACTGGTGCTCGATCCGGCGCTGCAGTTCGAGCGCGTCGTGCACTCCCCAGATCGTAACGGCGTGCTCGGCCAGGCCGGGCACGGGCGGGATGAGCGGGACCGCACCGGTGGCTATCACGAGACGCCAGTATGGGAACTGCGCGTTCGGCGCGCCTCGGGGGCCGACGGAGATGCAGTGCTCGTCAGGGCACACGTTCTCCAAGCGGTCGTAGATCACGCGAATTGGGAGGTCGCTGAAGATGTCGCCGTGCCACAGCTCGGCCCACTGCGGGCGCGGCGTCCCCGCAGCAACGAGGTCGAGTTCGGAGAGCGCTTCCTGGTACGGCAGCGGTGCGACGAGCACCACCTCGACACCGTCGGAGGCGCGGGCGAGCTGCGCGAGCCGCACCGCGAAGGTCATTCCTGCATAGCCGCCTCCCGCGACGATCACGCGGCGAGGGTGTACCCGGTCCAGCTGTTCGGGTGTGATTGTCTCCATGGTCAGGATGTACCCGTCCGAGCCGCCGGTGCGATGGGCAACTCGGCAAGTCGGCTCATGCGGCCGACTCCCGCTGGCGATATGCAAGAATGGCATCGCCGCTGCGAGCACGCGACGGATCGGCTGCCGGGAGGAAATGTGGGACGCGTACCGAGTTCGGCTTCGGAGGCATCGGTCGGCAGGCCGGCCGGGCTGCTCGGCGGGTTCGCCGAGTTCCTCAGGCTCGAGATCGCCGGCAGCGTGTTGCTGCTTGGAGCGACCGTGCTCGCCCTTGTCATCGCGAACTCCCCGGCACACGTCGCCTTCGAGCAGCTGCTGCACGTACGGCTCGGTATCGACGTCGGTCGCGTTGGTTTCGGGCAGTCGGTCGGGCAGTGGATCAACGACGCGTTGATGGCGCTCTTCTTCTTCGTAATTGGCCTTGAGGTCAAGCGCGAGATCGTCGCCGGCGAGCTGTCCACCCCGCGAAGAGCGATGCTGCCGGTGATCGGTGCGCTTGGCGGCATGCTCGTGCCCGCCGCGATCTACCTCGCGTTCAACACCGGTGGCTTCGGCGCGCGCGGATGGGGAATCCCCATGGCGACCGACATCGCGTTTGCGCTCGGTGCGCTCACGCTGCTTGGCAGTCGCGCACCAGCGGGCCTCAAGCTCTTCCTGACCGCGCTTGCCATCGCCGACGACATAGGTGCAATCCTCGTCATCGCGCTGTTCTACTCGACGGGCATCTCCTTCGGCTGGCTGGCCGCCGCCGCCGTGGTACTCGGCATCCTCGCCCTTCTCAACGCGCTGAAGGTCGACAGCACGGTGCCTTATGCGCTTCTCGGCGTGGTCGTGTGGTTCTGCCTCCTGAACTCCGGCGTCCACCCGACGATCGCCGGCGTGCTCGTCGCATTCACCATCCCCACGCGCGCGAAGATGCCGGCGCTCGACTTCGTCGAGTTCAGCCGAGGAAAGCTCGAGCGGATCGAGATCGTCGACTCTCCCGAAGCGCACGTGCTTGAGGACGACGAGCAGCAGGAATACGCGTTCGAGATCTGCCGTACGTCGGCTCGTATCGCTTCGCCGCTCCAACGTATGGCCCACTCACTGCACCCGTTCACGATCTTCGTGGTGTTACCGCTGTTCGCCCTGGCGAATGCGAATCTGCGGCTCATAGGCACGGGTGCCGATTCGATGCTGGTTCGGCCGATCGCGCTTGGGATATTCGTCGGCCTGATCGCGGGCAAGACGATCGGCATCACGACCTTTACGTGGGCTGCGGTCAAGCTGCGCGTCACAGAGCTGCCCTCCGGCCTGACGTGGCGTCACATTCTTGGCGGCAGCATCTTAGGCGGCATCGGCTTCACGATGTCGCTGTTCATCGCCAACCTCGCATTCAGCGATCCGACGCAGCTCGAGGGTGCGAAGATCGCGGTGTTGCTGACGTCGGTGGTAGCAGGCGCTGCCGGGTACCTGTTCCTGCGCGGTGGGGCGGAAACTACCTCGTGAGTGCGTAGTTGGCGACCTGGCTCTCGCCGTCCCAGAGGATGAGACGGTCGCCGTCGACCCGGTAGCTCGTCGTCTTCCTCAGCGCGTGCAGGTAGGCCCGCTCCTGATCCACGAGCGGCTTCGGGCCGGACATGTGCGTGCTGGGAAGCACCGCATCGATCGTCATGCTCTCCGTGTTCGTCGCGTAGCTGGTGCCGTATTCGTTTACCCCCGACGAGCCGGTTACGTGACCGTCGGCGCTGAGGATGATGGTGATCGTCGACTTGCCGATAAGGCCGACCACGGCGCCCTTGCCGTTGTTGTAGCCGTGGCAGTACCACATCTGACCGGTGAGGCGCGCGGGCGCGGCGGGCCCGTAGACCACAAGCTGCTTGCCGGCGGCGTCGAGAAGCTCGAGCAATTCGGCCGACACGCGGAACAATCTTGTGTCCGCAAGCGCCGATAGATACGCGTTCTCCTGCGTCATGAGCGGTCCGGGGCCCGAGATCTTCGTCACGGGTCCGAGCGTGAAGACGACGGAGTCGCCTCTAGCGACCGCGTATTTCGCCGAATACGTGTTGATACTCGACTCTCCAGTGATCGTGCCGCTTTCGAATCGCGCCGAGATGCTGCTTCCGTCGGCAAGCGGGATCAGCGAACCGGAACCGCCGCGAAGCTGCCTGACCGACCACGCAGGCGCCTCAAGCTGAGTCGCGTTCTGCGTGGTATGCCTGGCACGAGCGGCGGTCGAGCACCCGACGAGCGACGTGAGGGCGAAGAGGGCGAGCGCGATTGCGGCGAAACGGTTGCGAGTTGTGCTCATGACGACTGCTCCTGGAGTGAACGGTCCTGATGTGAAAAGCGAACAGCGCTGTTTCGAGGATGCGGGTCCGACTCTGCTAGAACCGGCGCACCTCTCGATAGAGGGTGTCGCGCTGCACCGGCTCGTAACCCGCGTCGCAGATGAGGCGCACGAGCTCCTCGCGTGCGAGCATGAAGCGCGTGCCGGCGGCTGCCACGACGTTCTCCTCGATCATCGTCGACCCCATGTCATTGGCGCCGAAAGCGAGCGCGACCTGGCCGATCTTGCCGCCCTGAGTGACCCAGCTCGCCTGGACGTTGCGCACGGAGTCGAGGAAGAGCCGCGAGACCGCAAGCGTCCGCAGGTACTCCCACCCGCTCGCTGCCGAGAGAACCGCGCCGCTCGCCGCGAATTCATCCTCGGCGAGGGCGGTGTTGCCGGGCTGGAAGCTCCACGGGATGAAAGCGCGGAAGCCGACATGACCAGCTGCGACCGCCTCGTCCTGCACCTCGCGGACGCGCGCCAGGTGCTCGATGCGCTCGCCGAGCGTTTCGAGCCCGCCGAACATCATTGTGGCGGTGGTCGAGATATCGAGGCGGTGAGCCTCGCGCATGACGTCGAGCCACTCGTCGCTCGTGGCCTTCTTCGGGCTTACGTGTGTGCGCACGCGATCGACGAGGATCTCGGCTCCGCCGCCGGGCAGGGAGTCGAGGCCGGCGTCGCGCAGGCGCCGCAGGGTCTCCTCGGTCGTGATCTCGGAGCGTCGGGCGATGTGGACGATTTCCGGCGGGCCGAAGCCGTGCACGTGGATCTCAGGATGGTCGGCCTTGATGTCGCGAAGCATCCCCTCGTACCACTCGATATCGAGGTCCGGGTGCATGCCTCCCTGCAGCAGGATCGCGGTGCCGTCGAGTTCGATCGTCTCGGCGACCTTGGCGGCGAGCTCCTCGCGCGTCAGGACGTAGGCGTCGGTCGCGTCGGTCGAGCGGTAGAAGGCGCAGAATCGGCATCCCGAGACGCACACGTTGGTGTAGTTCACGTTGCGGTCGACGATGAAGGTGACCTCGCGCTCGGGCACGAGCCGCGCGCGCATCATGTTCGCCGCTTGGCCGAGCGTGAGGAAGTCGGCGTGCTCGAGGATCATGAGTGCTTGGTCGGGGGTCAGTCGCAAGTCGCCTGCGGCCGCCGAGAAAGCGAGTGTTTCGGCCGCGTCGCGAGGCCGGGCGGGTGTGATCATGCGCCCTCCCCGAACACCTTGAACTGCGGAACCTTGTCGAGCTGACCGATTGCGTGCGCTTCGGCGAGGTAGCGTGTCAGACCCTCGCGGTAGCGTGGGTCGAAACGGAACTGCAGAGCGTCGAAGTAGCTGCGGAAGTGCTCGGGAGGGAAAGGCTCCCAGCGCGCGGCGTACTCCGAGATGTCGTCGAGGTGCTCGCGGCAGTAGGAGAGCGAGCGGGAGAGTGCGTCGACCATGCCGCGGGCGGCGTCAGGCTGGGACTCGACGAACTCGCGCCGAGCGGCCCAGACCGCGTAGACCATCGGCAGACCGGTCCATGCGGTCCACTCGGTGCCGAGGTCGTACTCGATGAGGCCTTCGGGCTTGTCCCAGTACGCCCGCAACGCATCGTCGCCGATAAGGAGTGCCGCGTCGGCGTCACGCAGCATCGCGGGCAGGTCGGGCGGCATCTCGACGTAGGTGGCGTCGACGCCCCAGCGCCGCGCGAGCAGAATGCGCGCCAGCACCTGGCTCGTGCGCGAAGAGTTCGTGAGCGCGACGTTGGCGCCGCCCAGCTCGTCGGCGGGCCGCTTGGAGAGGAGGAGGATCGACTGGACTTCACCATCAGATGAGATCGCGATATCGGGCAGAAGCACGAGGTCGTCAGCGTGGCGCGCGTACTCGATCGCGGGAATCGGCGCCACGTCGAGCCCGCCGGCGATGAGTTGGGCCGCGAGGTCTTTCGGGTCGGCCTTCACGAGGTCGACGTCGAGCAACACGTCGTTCTTCACGAGCCCGTAGTAGAGCGGCAGACAGTTGATGAACTGAATGTGGCCGAGGCGCGGTTTCTGCATCTGGGCGCCTAAGCCTCGTCCTTCGCGAACACGCCCACGAGCGGAGCAGCGCCGATGGGTCCGGCGTTCCACGCGGGCGCCGCGGTCTCCTCGGCATAGGTGCGGACGATGCGGTAGAGCGTGTCGCGCTCGACGGCGACGTGGCCGGTCTCCTCGATCATGTTGACGAGGTCGTCCTTCGAGAGCGCTTCCGGGGTCGTCGCGCCGGCCATGTGCGTGATGCGCTCCTCGACGACGGTGCCGTCGAGGTCGTCGACCCCGAACGCCGTCGACACCTGCGCGATCTTGAGGCCGAGCATGATCCAGAACGCCTTGACGTGCGGAATGTTGTCGAGCATAAGGCGCGCGATCGCGAGCGTCTTCAGGTCGTCGAAGCCGGTCGTGGCCGGAAGGTCCGCCATCTCGGTGTTGGCGGCGTGGAACGCGAGCGGGATGAACGCGAGGAAGCCGCCGGTCTTGTCCTGCTGCTCGCGCAGCCGGATGAGATGGTCGACGCGCTCCTCGGCGGTTTCGATGTGGCCGTAGAGCATCGTGCAGTTCGTCGCAATGCCCATCTCGTGGGCCTCGCCGTGAATGCGCAGCCATACGTCGGACTTCGTCTTCTTGTCCCACGCCGCCATGCGCGTGCGGTCCGAGAAGATCTCGGCGCCGCCGCCCGGCAAGGCGTCGAGTCCGGCGCCCTTGAGGTCGGCGAGCACTTCGCGGGTCGTCTTGCCGCTGATGATTGCCATGTGCTCGATCTCGACGGCCGTGAACGCCTGCACGATGACGTTGTCGGGCACTGCCGCACGCGTGCGCGCGACCATGTCGATGTAGAACTCGTAGCTCCACTCCGGATGAAGGCCGCTCACGATGTGGATCTCGTACGCGCCGTCAGCGGCACCCTCCGATGCGGCCTTCGCGACTTCGTCGAGCGTCATCTCGTAGGCGCCTGGCTCGTCGGCATTGCGCGCGAACGCGCAGAACTTGCACCTGTTGCGGCAGATGTTGGTCGGGTTGATGTGCCGGTTGACCATGAAGTACACGCGTTCGCCGTTGATGCGGCGGCGGGCGAAGTCGGCCATCTGTCCGATGCCGAGCAGGTCGTAGCTCGCGTACAGCGCGGCACCGTCTTCGCGCGAGAGACGAGTGCCAGCCAGCACCTTCTCGGCGATAGGGGCGAGCGTGGGATCAGTGAGGTTGAAGGAGGTCACGAACGGCTCCAGTCAGTGGATGTGGCCGGGGGCAAAGCCACACTAGGATATGCCTCGCCGCGCGGGCGTGCCACTCTTCGACCGGTCAGATTCGATGGGTGCGATTTCCAATCACGAACGCGGACGTGGATTACGACCACGTGCAGGAAGGGAACGAAGCCAGCATACGGATCGGCGATCGGGTCTACGACACCGCGCGGTCGCCCACACTCTTTGGAGGAAGAAATGCGCAAGAACTGGAAAGGCGCAGCCGCGGTGTTCGCCGCGCTCGCCGTCGTCGTGATGCTGCTGGCTGGTTGCTCCTCGTCCTCTGCACCGTCAACCAGCACGAGTTCGACCAGCGCTGGCACGACCGAGAAGGGCCCCATCGTCGTCGGCTCCAAGATCGATGGCGAGGGCTCGCTGCTCGGTCAGATCATCCTGCAAACCCTGAAGAGCAACGGGTTCGCGGTTGTCGACAAGACGCGAACCGGCGCCACGAAAGTCGTGCGTCAGGCTCTCGTCGACGGGCAGATCGACGTCTATCCCGAGTACACCGCCAACGCCGTACTCGTCTTTCACAGCGACGTGAAGGTCGACCCGTCGGTGCTGCAAAGCGCGACGCTCACCTACCAGACCGCCAAGACCGAGGAGTCGTCGGCCGGAATCGTCTGGCTGCAGCCCGCCCCGGCGAACAACACGTGGGCCGTGTCGGTGCCCGTGGCATTCGCGACCAAGAACAAGCTCACCTCACTGGCCGACCTCGCCGTCTACATCAACAAGGGCGGCACCTTCAAGATCGTCGGCTCGCAGGAGTTCTTCTCGAGTAACGTCGCGTTCCCCGCATTCGAGAAGGCGTACGGCTTCAAGGTCAAGCCGGGCCAGGAGGTAGCGCTCGCCACGGGCGACACAGCCGTCACCGAGAAGGCCGCGGCGCAAGGATCGCAGGGCGCCAACGCCGCCATGGCGTATGGAACCGACGGCACGATTCAGGCGCTGAACCTCGTCGTGCTCGCCGATCCGAAGGGTGCGCAGCCGATCTATCAGCCTGCACCGATCTTCCGTTCCCCGATCATCACGAAGTACCCGGAGATCCCGACGATTCTCGATCCGGTCTTCGCCAAGCTCGACTTGGCGACGTTGCAGTCGCTGAACAAGATGATCGCCGTGGACGGCAAGGACGCCAAGGTGGTCGCGGGTGACTGGCTCAGGACCAACGGTTTCGTGAAGTAGCGAAGGTCAAGAAGCCCATCGTCACCAAGCAGATACGTTCTGATGCCACGCCCGCCAGGGGGATGGATCGCGTCGCGTTTGCCGGCGCGGCCATCGCCTTGGCGGGCGTCACACTGCTGCCGTTCGCGGAGTTCAGAGCCAATCGCATCGTGAGCGGCGAGACGTTTCGCGCGTGGAGTTCGGCCGGGTTGCTCGGCTGGCTGCTTGTTGCGCTGACGGTGGCGTGTCTCGGCGCGGCGGTTCTCCCCCTGCGATATCGAGGCCCCGGGGTGCTTGCGGCCGGGGTGGCGGGGTTCTCGGCGTGGGTGTTTGCGGTTGGCGGCTCGGCGGCTCGGCTCATGCCGGGCGGCGATTCGGCCGCCCGCGTCTCGATCGCGGGCGGAGCGTGGCTCGCGCTCGTGGGAATCGCGATCGTGTGGTTCCAGGGCCACCACCTCACGTCCTCGCGAGCACACGTCGCCGCCGTCGCGGTCGCCGTCGCCGCGGTGCTCGCCGCGTGGTACCTCGACGGGCTGCCGAAGGTGTCGCTCGTCTACGAGTACCGGGTGCAATCCGACACGTTCTGGACGCTCGTGAGCAACCACATCGAGCTGTCGCTGGGTGGCGTGGCCATCGCGGCCGCGCTCGGCGTGCCGCTGGGGATCGCGTCGACTCGGGCGGCTGCCGTGCGCGCCACCGTCATCCCCGCGGCGGGTATCGTCCAGACGGTACCGTCGCTCGCTCTCTACGGCCTGCTGGTCATCCCGCTCGGGATGCTCGGGCTGCCGACGCTCGGTGCCGTCCCCGCGCTCATCGCGCTGACGCTTTACGCGCTGCTGCCGATTGTGCGCAACACATACCTCGGCGTCAGTGGTGTCGACCCGGCGATCATCGACGCGGGGCGCGGCATGGGCATGGGCCGAGGAGAGATGCTGTGGCGTGTCGAGATCCCGCTCGCGCTCCCGCTGGTACTCGAGGGGCTGCGCGCGAGCTTGGTGATGACCGTGGGCATCGCAGCGGTCATGGGGATCATCGGCGCCCAGACGCTCGGCGTGCTCGTGTTCCAGGGCTTCGGATCGATCGCTCCCGATCTCGTGCTACTGGGGGCGGTTCCCATGGTCGTCATCGCCATCATCGCCGACCAGGGCATCCGCGCTCTCGAGCGCACCATCGTGTCGCCCGGCATTCGCATCCGCGCAGGACAGGACTGAGGACGGCATGATCACGCTCGAGCACATCACGAAGCGCTACGGCGATCACGTCGCCGTCGACGACCTCAGCTTCGAGGTGGCCGACGGAGACGTTGCCGTCCTCATCGGCCCGTCTGGATGCGGCAAGACGACCACGCTGCGCATGATCAACCGCCTCATCGAGCCCACGAGCGGTCGCATCCTCATCGACGGCACCGACGCGACCACACTCAAACCCGAGGAGCTGCGCCGCCACATCGGCTACGCGATCCAGTCGGTCGGCCTCTTCCCGCACCTTACCGTCGCCGAGAACATCGCGACCGTCCCGAAGCTGCTGGGCTGGAAGCCCGCGCGGATCCGCGCCCGTGCGACCGAGCTGCTCGACCTCGTGGGGCTCGACCCGAGCCAATACGCCGAGAAGTATCCGCGTCAGCTCTCGGGCGGCGAGGCGCAGCGCATCGGCGTTGCGCGGGCGCTGGCGGCCGACCCGCCGGTGCTGCTCATGGACGAGCCGTTCGGCGCAGTCGACCCGCTCAACCGGGATCGGCTTCAAGTCGAGTTCGCCAAGATCCAGCGCGAGCTGAAGAAGACGGTCGTCTTTGTCACACACGACGTCGACGAAGCGATTCGCCTCGCCGACAAAATCGCGCTCATGCGCCTCGGCCACCTCGAGCAGTACGACTCCCCGGAGGCCGTGCTCGACCATCCCGCGAGCAAGTTCGTGCACGACTTCGTGGGTGCCGACGCTGCGCTCAAGCGCCTCGCGCGCGTGAGGGCGGATACCGTCATGCGGACAGACGTCCCCGTCGCGCAAGACGGCGCTGCGGCCGTCGCGATCGCCGCCGGACAAACCGCGCGCTTCATCTATCTGACCGACACAAACGGCGCGCTTGAAGGCTGGCTCGACCGGAGCGTTTTGGAGCGAGGAACGCCCTTGGTCGACGCGGCGACGCGCATCGACTGGCGCGAGGCGGCGATCGGTCCCGATGCGTCGCTGAAGGAAGCGCTCTCGCGCATGCTCGCGCTGGGCTACCGCTCGGTGCCTGTCGTCGACGACGCCGGGCGGCTGCTCGGCGATGTCTCGCTCGCCGACGTCGAGCGCACGATGGAAGCCGGCGACGCTCACGTTGCCGAGCCGGGTGAAGAGGCTCCGGGTTCCACCGACGTCCCCGCTGCTGCCGACGCGGTGGGCGAGTAACGTGGCAACGATCGCACTCCTCCTCGAGCTCCCGCGTTCGGGCCGGCGCCGGTTCGCGACCGCCGGAATCGCGGTCGTGGCCGCGACCTTCTTCGCGCTCATCGGCAACGAAGCGCTCGTCGACCGGATGCTCGTTGCCGCGTTCGGCACCGTTCCCGACCCCGTCTTCGCCACACCGCTGCTTGCGCTTACGCTTCAGCACCTCGCGATCGTCGCCATCTCGAGTGCGCTGACGATCGCGGTCGGGCTGCCGCTCGGCATCTGGGTCACGCGGGAGAGCGGCCGAGACTTCCACGATGTTGTCTCGGCGGCGGTGGATTTCGGCCAGGTCTTCCCGCCGATCGCCGTGCTCGCGCTCATGTTCCCGATCTTCGGGCTCAGCCCGGCTTCGGCGGTGCTCGCCCTGTTCCTCTACGGCCTGCTGCCGGTGGTGAGCAGCACCGTCGCCGGGCTCGAGGCCGTCTCGCCGGCCGTGATCGACGCGGCGCGGGGCATGGGACTCGGCCGCTTCCGCATCCTCCTCACCGTCGAGCTTCCGCTCGCGAGTGCAGTGATCCTCGCCGGCATCCGGACGTCGGTGATCATCAACGTCGGCACAGCGACGGTCGCAGCCGTGATAGGCGCGGGAGGTCTCGGCTTGTCGATCTTCACCGGGATCAGCACCGACAACAGCGGTAATCTCGTCGAAGGCGCTCTCGCGGTCTCGGCGCTCGCGCTCGTTCTCGACGGCGGCCTGGCGGTGCTCGCGTCATGGCTCGCCCCCGAAGGGCTCGAGTCGTGAGCGGGCTTGCGGCTCGCGCGTAGAGGCGCGCGGTCCCGCCAGCCCCGCCGGCCGCTCTATCAGCCCGGCCCGCGTCGGGTGCGCTACCCTGTCCACATGCCTTCCATTGTCGATATCGCTCGCGTCACCGCGCAGCGCCACGCCATGTTCGAGCCGTCGTCCCCGGTCGTCGCGCTCGTCTCGGGCGGCGCGGACTCGACGGCGCTGCTCAAGCTGCTGGCCGCCAGGAATCTCGGCGAGACCGGGCCGCTCGAAGCGGTGCACGTCGACCACATGCTGCGCGGTGCCGAGTCCGACGCCGATGCCGCATCGGTCGAGACGCTCTGCGCGGCGCTCGGAGTACCGTGCGTCGTCGTGCGCTTCGACGTCGCCGAGCATGCGGCCGAAGCGTGTCTCAACCTCGAAGACGCCGGGCGCCGAGTGCGTTACCGCTTCGCCGAGGAGGAACTCGACGCGCTGTGCGACCGCGTCGGCGTCGCGCGCGATCGCGGCCGCATAGCAGTCGCGCACAACCGAGACGACCGAGTCGAGACGTTCCTCATGCGCGCGATCACCGGCGCCGGCGCCGGTGGCTTCGCCTCGATCCCGTACACGCGCGGCCGCATAGTGCGCCCGCTGCTCGACTGCGATCGCGCGCTCATCCGCGAGCACCTCTCGACCACGGGTCAGCCGTGGCGCGAGGACGCCAGCAACGCCGACACCGCCCGGATGCGCGCGATGATCCGGCACGACCTCGTGCCGGTATTCGAGCGCGCCAACCCCGCCTTCCGAGAAACCCTCGCACGCTCGATCGACCTGCTCGCTGCCGACGACGTGCTGCTCACCACGATGGCGAGCGCGTTCGTGCATGATTTCGCGGATGTCATCCCTGGAGAACGTGTGGAGTTCGACCGTGAGTGGATGAGGACGCTTGACCGTGCGATGGCGCGGCGCACGGTCCGCTCGGCGGTTATCGGGGCGTTTCCGGAGGCGTCGAGAATCGAGTCCTCGCACGTCGAAGCGCTCGTTGACGGCCTCGCCGACGACTCGTTCGCGCGCGACCTCTCCTGCGGTCTGCGGGCAGAGACCGAGTACGCTAAACTTGTCGTCTCGCGCGTGGGGGAAACCCCTCGGGCGGTGGCACCTTCCTTGCTCCCCATACCCGGAACCGCCGACCTCGGTCCGGCGGGGCGTCTGATCGCCGAGATGGTCGACTGCGATGACATCGCGGGCACGCCGGATTCGGTGACAGTCGACGCCGGCGACCTGGAGCGGCTCCTCGTCGACGGGCCGCGGCCCGGAGACCGGATGCGCCCCCTCGGCATGGACGGTTCTCGCAAACTCTCTGACCTGCTCATCGATGCAAAGGTCCCGCGTCGGGACCGCCCGGCGACTCCCGTGATTCGCGACGATGAGCGGATCGTCTGGCTTGCCGGCGTGAGGATGAGCGCGGAGTACCGCGTGGGCGCCGAGACCGCCAGAGCCGTGCGGCTCACGTGGGAACGGCACGAACCGGAGCGCTGATGCGCTTCGACCGAGACTGACCGGAAGGACGAAACGGACGCATGAGTCTGCACGCAGACATCTCGCACGTCGTACTGAGCGAGGACGACATCCAGGGGCGGGTTCGCGAGCTGGGTTCGCAGATCAGTGCGGACTACGGCGACGAGCCGGTTCTGCTCGTGGGCGTCTTGCGAGGTGCGGCGATCTTCGTGGCGGACCTCTCGCGAGCGATCTCCTCGCCGGTCGAACTCGACTTCATGGCTGTCTCCAGCTACGGGTCGTCGACCAAGTCGAGCGGCGTGGTACGCATCCTCAAAGACCTCGACGAGCCCATCGAGGGGCGGCACGTACTCGTGTGCGAAGACATCCTCGACACCGGCCTGACCCTCAAGTACCTGCTCAAGAACCTCGCCTCGCGAAAGCCCGCTTCCCTCGAGATCGTCGCGCTGCTGAGCAAGGAAGGGAAGCAGCGGGTACCTATCAGCTGTAAGTACGTTGGATTCGATATCGCCGACGAGTTCGTGGTCGGGTACGGTCTGGACTACGCCGAGCGGTATCGCAACTTGCCGTTCGTTGGCGTCCTGAAGCCGGAGATCTACGCAGACTAGTCGCGCCGAGGCGCTCATCCCCGAGGAGAACCGGGAATCGTGAACAAGAATTTCCGAACTGTCCTGCTCTATCTGGTCCTGTTGGCCGTGCTCGTCTGGGTCGTCATGGCCTCGATCAAGGGCAACACCGCCGGACCGGTCCAGCTGCCCACGAGTGACTTCGTGCAGGCCGCGAAGGACGGGCGCGTCGCCGACGTCACGTACGTCGTTCGCGACAGCACCCTGGCCGGAACGTTTTGGGCGAACTCGCAGGCCAAGGACTCCAAGCAAAAGCCGACCGCGTTCACATCGACGTATGTCGGCGCCGACACGCTCGCGGTGCTCATGGGCGACGCGAAGACGAAGTTCGGCACCACCTACCATGTCGACCCTGCGGGTCCGAGCGTGCTGATCACGATCATCACGTCTGTCCTGCCCATCTTGCTGCTGGTCGTGGTCATGTTCTTCTTCCTCAACCAGATGCAGGGCGGCAACTCCAAGATCATGAACTTCGGCAAGGCCAAGGCGAAGCGCATGACGCGCGATCAACCCAGGATCACGTTCAAGGACGTTGCCGGGGTCGATGAGGCCATCGAGGAGCTCCAGGAGATCAAGGAGTTCCTCGCCAACCCCGGCAAGTTCCAGGCGCTCGGCGCCAAGATCCCGAAGGGCGTCTTGCTCGTAGGCCCTCCAGGAACCGGCAAGACGCTGCTCGCGCGCGCCGTTGCGGGCGAAGCGGCCGTCCCGTTCTTCTCGATCTCCGGTTCCGACTTCGTCGAGATGTTCGTCGGCGTCGGCGCTTCGCGCGTGCGTGACCTGTTCGAGCAGGCCAAGGCCGCAAGCCCCTGCATCATCTTCGTCGACGAGATCGACGCGGTCGGCCGCCAGCGTGGCGCCGGTCTCGGCGGCGGTCACGACGAGCGCGAGCAGACCCTTAACCAGCTGCTCGTCGAGATGGACGGCTTCGAGCTCAAGGACAACGTCATCCTCATCGCGGCGACCAACCGCCCAGACATCCTCGACCCGGCGCTTCTGCGACCGGGCCGATTCGACCGCCAGGTCGTCGTGGACCGCCCCGACCTCAAGGGGCGCAGCGCCATTCTGAAGATCCACGCGCGTGGCAAGCCGCTCTCCGACGACGTCGATCTCGAGGTGCTCGCTCGCCGCACGCCGGGCTTCACCGGTGCCGACCTCGCGAACCTCGTCAACGAGGGCGCGTTGCTCGCCGCGCGGCACGGCAAGAAGAAGGTTGACATGATCGAGCTCGAAGAGGGCATCGACCGTGTCGTCGCCGGGCCCGAGCGCAAGAGCAGGCTCATCTCAGAAGACGAGAAGAAGGTCATCGCGTATCACGAGTCCGGTCACGCCATCGTCGGCCACGTGCTGCCGCATGGTGACACCATCCATAAGGTCACGATCATCCCGCGCGGCCGCAGCCTCGGTTCGACGTGGCACCTGCCCGAGGAGGAGAAGTTCCTCGGCTCCAAGACCGAGATGCTCTGCGACCTCGCCTCGTTCATGGGCGGACGCGTCGCCGAGGAGATCGCCATCGGCGACGTCACCACGGGTGCGTCCAACGACATCGACCGCGCGACCAAGCTCGCGAAGCAGATGGTCATGCAGTTCGGCATGAGCGAAAAGCTCGGGCCGCAGACGTTCGGCGAGGCCACGCACGAGGTCTTCCTCGGCCGCGACTTCTCGGCGAACGCGGACTACTCTCCTGAGATCGCGTACGAGATCGACAAGGAGGTCGCGCGGCTCATCGACGAGGCGTACGAGAAGGCTCGCACCATCCTCACCGAGCACCGTTCGCAGCTCGACCTCATGGCGAGCGTGCTCACCGAGCGCGAGACGATCGGCAAGAACGAGCTCGAGGCGTTGCTCGAAGATCGCTGGGACGAGTATCTCGCCAAGGAGCCGGTCGAGAAGAGCGACGACGACGCCGACTCGGATTCCGGTGTGACGCAGCCCGTCGCCGAGGAGCCGGAGGCTCCTGCCATGGCGCCCGAGCAGCCGCCCATGGCGCCGGGCGTGCCACCTGTACTGAACGCGTAGGCCGTATACCACCGAACGCCCGCCAGTCGGCGGGCGTTCGTCGCTTCCGGGGGGAGGTCGCACGTGGAGCCATCGCGCCGCATCAGCCAGCACGATCTGATCACCTCACTCAACGAGGTCGCCGATTCGGTCTCCTCGGCGATGGGCGCTGAAGAGATGCTCACGACGATCGTCGAGCGCGCGAAGCGCATCACCGACACCGACAAGGCGATGCTCGTCCTCACGAGCGAACACGGCGGCAACCTCGATCTCGACTCGATCGTCGTGCGCGGTCGCCGCGGCCAGCACCTCCAGGAGTGGTGGCAGCAGCGGCTCGAGGCGCTGGGCGACACCGTCTTCGACAGCTCGAACATCATCGTGGAGAGCCATCCCGAGCACCACGCGTGGCTGCTCTGTTCACCCGTGCGGGTCAAGGACCGCCCGATCGGCCTGATCTGCGCGATCAACTCGGCGGACCGGCCTTTCACGCTCGAGCAGATCGATTTTTTCGCGATCCTCTCGGCGTTTGCGGCAAGTGCGATCGAGATCGCCCGCCTCGCGGAGGAAAGCCGCTACGTCCTGCTCGCGAGCGAGCGCGACCGGATCGCCGCCGAGATGCACGATGGCGTGATGCAGGAGCTGTTCTCGATCTCGGTCGGGCTCGAGGTCTCCAAGCGGCAGGTGGCGAGCGATCCCGAGGCGGCCGCGGCACGGTTGGGCGCACTGCAGCAGCAGCTCAACACGTCGATGACGGAGCTGCGGCGCATCATGTACGACCTGCGCCCCATGCGCCTCTCGGAGTTGGGCCTTGCGGGTGCGATCGAGTACTGGATCCACGACGTGACTGCGGACCGTAGCGTCGTCGGCCGCCTCGTCGTGCACGGCGAGAAGCCCACGATGTCGCCCGCCGCCGAGGCATGCCTCTATCAGGTCGCGAAGGAAGGCGTGAGCAACGCGGTGCGTCACTCGGGGGCGGGCCGCTTCGACGTCGTGCTTGGCGGCGACGAGGACGAGGTGAGCCTCGTGATCAGCGACGATGGCCGCGGATTCGACGTGGACTCGACGCGGCGGACAAGCGAGGGGTACGGTCTACGCAACATCCGCGAGCGTATCGAGCGCGAAGGCGGGACCATCGCCATCGACAGTTCGGTCGAAGGCGGAACGACGATTACCGTGAAACTGCGCCTGGGGAGTGAGTGAATGGCTGCGATCCGCGTCTTTCTCGCTGATGACCACGAACTCGTGCGCTACGGCCTGCGCGCGCTTCTAGACGCCGAGGCCGATATCGAGATCGCGGGCGAGGCCGGCGATACCGACGGCGTGATAAGCGGTTGCGTGGCGTGCGAACCCGACGTGCTCCTGCTCGACCTGCACATGCCTGGTGAGGGCGGTGTGGAGGCGTGCCGCCGCGTCCGCGAGCTGCTGCCGGAGACGTCGGTGCTCGTGCTCACCAGTTTCGACGAGAACGACGAGCTCTTCGGCGCCGTCGCTGCAGGCGCCGCAGGCTACCTGCTCAAGGACACGCGCCCGGAGCTGCTGGCAGGTGCGATACGCGCCGTCGCTGCTGGCGACCCGGTCTTCGACCCCACCATCAGTGGACGCATCAGCGCAGGCCGGCCGCCATCCAAGGCCGAGGAACTCGACCTCAGGCGGCTCTCCGAGCGCGAGACCGAGGTACTCGAGCTGATGGCGAAGGGGATGTCGAACAAGGAGATCGGCCGCACGCTGTGGATCGGCGAAACGACCGTCAAGACGCACGTGAGCCACATCCTGAGAAAGCTCGGCCAGTCCGACCGCACGCAGGCAGTCATCACCGCCGTGAAAGCGAACCTCGTCCGTCTCGAGGACTGATCGGCGGCCCTGAGGCGCGGTTCGGGTACCCTTAAGCGACATCCGCTGCAGCGCCGACAACCGCTGGCGACACGCGAAGGGACGCGCATGGACCGCGAGAAGATCGTCGAGGGCGTTCGCCTCATCCTCGAAGGCGTGGGCGAGGACCCCAGCCGCGAGGGGCTGCTCGACACGCCGCGCCGCGTCGCCGACATGTACGAGGAGATCTTTTCGGGACTGACGCAGGACGCCGGCGAGCACTTCTGCGTCACCTTCAATGAGGGCCATCAGGAGATGGTGCTTGTTCGCGACATCCCTCTGTACTCGGTCTGCGAGCACCACCTGCTGCCGTTCATCGGCCGCGCACACGTCGCCTACATCCCCGGCAAGTCCGGACGGATCTGCGGCCTCTCGAAACTCGCGCGCGTCGTCGACGTGTTCGCGAAGCGCCCGCAGGTCCAGGAGCGCATGACCTCGCAGATCGCCGATACGATCGTCGAGCACCTCGACCCCGCCGGCGTCATCGTCGTCATCGAGGCCGAGCATCTCTGCATGTCGATGCGCGGCATCAAGAAGCCCGGCGCCGAGACGATCACGAGCGCCGTGCGCGGCAGCTTCCAGCGCAGCTCGGCCACGCGCGCCGAAGCGATGTCGCTCATCACCGATCGCAGCCGCCGGTGACCGCCGCTTACAGCCCGGTCGGTACCTGGCGCTGTGGTCGCTTCGAACTCGCGCTCGACCACCCGCTCGTTATGGGCATCGTGAATGTCACGCCCGACAGCTTCTCAGACGGCGGGCTGCACGAGGATCCTGCCGAGGCCATCGCGTGGGGCGAGCAGCTCATCGCCGAGGACGCCGCGATCCTCGACATCGGTGGCGAGTCGACACGCCCAGGCTCAACGCGGGTGTCGCCCGCCGACGAGCTCGCGCGCGTGCTCCCGGTCCTCCGCCATTTCACCGCCGAGAAGACCGTGCCCGTGTCCATCGACACGCGCAACGCGGAGGTAGCGCGTGCATGCGTCAAGGCAGGCGCCGACATCATCAACGACGTTTCGGGCTTCCGCGACCCCGCAATGCGCGAGGTCGCAGTGGCCTCGGATGCCGGTGTCGTGATCATGCATATGCTGGGCGAGCCGGGGACGATGCAGCAAGATCCGCACTACGACGATGTCGTTGTGGAAGTGGGCGGCTACCTCCTCGCGGAGGCGGCGATGCTCGAGGCTGCGGGCGTAGCACGCGAACGCATTGCGATCGATCCTGGCATCGGCTTCGGCAAGACGCTCGAGCACAACATCACGCTGCTTCGCGCGCTGCCGCAGTTTGCGGCGCTCGGCTACCCGGTCGTCGTGGGCGCCTCGCGCAAGCGCTTCATCGGCGAGATCGGCGGCATCGCCAGGCCGGGTGATCGCTTGGGCGGCTCGGTCGCAGCGGCGCTGTACGCGGCCTCGCACGGCGCGCATGTCGTGCGCGTGCACGACGTCGGTGCGACCGCGCAGGCGCTCGCGGTCGCGGCTGCTCTGAGGTCAGCCGGGGGAGCTTCCGCGAAGCGATAATCGCGCCGTTCGCGGATTGGTTTCGCAACCGCGTCGCGTGCATGACAAGCGGGTTTCATCCACCCCGACGATTCATGCTTGCGCTGCGCTCCACTCTGGTAGAATGTCCGCGACTTGGACGGGGTGCGGTCCGGCACCACCGAGCTTTTCGATTCTGGAGGGAATATGTCCAACCTGCCTCTGTACATCGGTGTCGTCGCCGGCCTTCTTGCCGCCGCCTACGCTGGATTCCTCGTCATGAGGATCAACAAGTTGCCTGCCGGCAACGAGAAGATGCAAGAGATCGCAGCCGCGATCCAAGAAGGCGCGATGGCGTACCTCGGCCGTCAGTACCGCACGATCGGTATCGTCGCCATCCTCCTCGCCATCGCCATCGCCATCCCCGGTCTCGTATGGCACGTCACTGGCTTCGGCCTCTGGACGGCCATCGGCTTCCTGATGGGCGGCGCGGCCTCAGCCGGTGCAGGCTTCATCGGCATGGGCATCTCGGTGAAGGCGAACGTCCGTACCGCCGAGGCTGCCCGCACGGGTCTCGCCAAGGCGCTCACGGTCGCATTCGAGGCCGGTTCGGTCACGGGCCTGTTCGTCGTCGGCTTGGGCATCCTGTCCGTGTCGATCATGTCGCTGCTCGTGACAATGGGTATCGCGCCCATCGAGGCGCTCGTCGGCCTCGGCTTCGGTGGTTCGCTCATCTCGGTCTTCGCGCGTCTCGGCGGCGGTATCTTCACCAAGGCCGCTGACGTGGGCGCCGACCTCGTGGGCAAGGTCGAAGCCGGTATTCCCGAGGACGACCCCCGCAACCCGGCCGTCATCGCCGACAACGTGGGCGACAACGTGGGCGACTGCGCAGGCATGGCCGCCGACCTCTTCGAGACCTACGTCGTGACGACCGTCGCGGCAATGCTCATTGCTCGGCTCGCCTTCGGGGCAGAAGGCCTCGCCTTCGCACTGGGCCTGCCGATCGCACTCGGTGCTGTCTCGATCGTCGCGTCGATCATCGGCACGTTCGCCGTGCGGATGAGTCCGAACGGGACCATCATGGGCGCGCTGTACAAGGGCCTGTGGGCTTCCGCGGGCATCGCCGCGGTGCTCTTCTACCCGGTCATCGTGAACCTCCTGCCCGCGAACCTGGCCGTCACCGAGGCCGGCAAGTCGCTCCTCGCCGGCGGGAACGCGCCCACGGCGCTCGCCATCTGGATCTGCGCGCTGCTGGGCATCGCGCTGACCGCTGCGATGGTCTACATCACCGACTACTACACCGGCTCGACGTTCCGCCCGGTCGGTTCGATCGCTGCCGCGTCGGTCACCGGTCACGGCACCAACGTCATCCAGGGCCTCGCGGTCGGCATGGAGGCCACCACTCTGCCGGTCATCGCGATCGTTCTCGCGACTCTCGTCAGCTATGCGGTTGGCGGCATCTACGGTATCGCGGTCGCCGCGCTGTCGATGCTGTCGATGGCAGGCATCGTCGTGGCCATCGACTCCTTCGGCCCCGTCACCGATAACGCCGGTGGCATCGCCGAGATGGCCGGTCTGCCCGCCGAGGTCCGCGTCCACACCGACGCCCTCGACGCCGTGGGCAATACCACCAAGGCGGTCACCAAGGGCTACGCGATCGCCTCGGCGGCGCTGGCTGCGGTCGTGCTGTTCAGCGACTTCACGCACACCATCACCGAGCAGGTTCCGGGAGTCGCTCAGCTGCACTTCGACCTGAGCAACCCGTACGTGCTCGTGGGTCTGTTCATCGGCGGTTCGCTGCCGTTCCTCTTCGCATCGCTCGCGATGACCGCGGTCGGCAAGGCAGCAGGCGCCGTGGTCGAAGAGGTTCGTCGCCAGTTCAGGGAGATTCCCGGCATCATGGAGGGTACGGCCAAGCCGGACTACGCCAAGAGCGTCGACCTCGTGACGCAGGCCGCGCTCAAGGAGATGACGCTTCCGGCGCTCATCCCCACGGGCGTGCCGGTGCTCATCATCATCATCGGCTTCATCCTCAAGGCCGTCGGCTTCGCCGATGCGTTCACCTTCACCGCGCTCGTCTTGGGTGGTGCGCTTGTCGGCACGATCGTCACCGGCCTGTTCGTGGCCATCTCGATGACGTCGGGCGGCGGCGCGTGGGACAACGCGAAGAAGCTCATCGAAGAGGGCAAGTATGGCGGCAAGGGCTCCTTCGCCCATGCGGCCGCTGTCACCGGCGACACGGTCGGCGACCCCTACAAGGACACCGCGGGCCCCGCTCTCAACTCGATGATCAAGGTCTTCAACATCGTCGCGCTTCTACTCGTCCCGCTCCTGGTGCTTCTCGCCACGTAGGGTTTCGCACGCGAACTTCGAGCGGCCCTCGGCATCGCGCCGGGGGCCGCTTCGTTTCGGGCGTCACCGGGGGCGCCGACGGGAATACTCCAACGTAGCGGAGCGTGGTGCTCCGGACACCTGCGAGAGGGAGACCGACCATGACCACCGCCTACATAGGGCTTGGTAGCAACGAAGGCGATCGGATCGGCCACATGGCGACGGCGCTTGAGGCGATCTCGCAGATTCCAGAGACGCACGTGTCTGCAGCGTCACACGTCTACGGCACCGAACCGGCGTACGTCGAGGACCAGCCGCAGTTCGCGAACGCGGTCTTGGAGGTCGAGACCGATCTGACGGTCGAGGTGTTCCTCGAGAATCTGCAGAGCATCGAGTCCGACATGGGCCGCGTGCGCACGGTCGAGAACGGCCCGCGCGTCATCGACCTCGACATCCTGCTCTTCGGCGACGACGAGGTTCACTCCGATGAGATCACCGTTCCGCACCCCGGCATCCTCGAACGCGACTTCGTCGTGACGCCGCTGCTCCAGATCGCGCCGCGCGTCCACCTGCCGAACGGCACGCGGGTCTCGCACGACGGGGCCACGATCGGCCGCGTGATCGACGACCTCGGGCCCATCCCCGACCTCGGCCGGCTCACCAACGAACCCGTGCTCGCCCCCGAATGGGTGCCGGTCACTCAGAGCGGCGGCGACGTGGATCTGGTGCCGGGCTTTGAGGCGCGGCTGCAGTTCCAGCGCGAGGCGCTCGAAGAGGCCGGCATCCCGTTCGCCTGGGACCCCTTCGAGCCCGAGGCGAACATCGACCCCTTCGGTCTGCCGATGACGTTCAAGCTGCTCGTGCCGGTGGGAGACGCCGCGCGCGCCTCGCAGCTGCTCGCCGATCTCGACGCCGCCGAGCCGATCTTCCCGGCCGAGCTGACGGGGGAGGAGTAGGGGAGGCGGATCCGGGCCGTGCGAGCACCCGCTCTTCGGGGCGGTTCGCGCTATACTGTCGTCCCCGTCGGAGGCACTGCGTGGACCTCGGCTCCCGAGGCTGCGACCGTGAACCGCTTAGGAGGCATCATCATGAGCGCTACCGCTCCCGCTGGCCCCACCCCGCGCGTGACAGCACCCGCATTGCGCGCGATGAAAGAGGCCGGACGGCCAATCGTCATGCTCACCGCGTATGACTTCCACGGCGCGCGCCTCGTTGAGGCCGCTGGCGTGGACGCCGTGCTCGTGGGCGACTCGCTCGGCATGACCGTGCTCGGGCATGGTTCGACGCTGCCGGTCACGATGGACGACATGGTCCGGGCGACCGCGGCCGTCTCGCGCGCGGGTTCCCGCGCGCTCGTCATCGCCGACATGCCGTTCATGTCCTACGCAGCTGACTTCGCCGAAGGCATGCGCAACGCCGGCCGCCTCGTCGCCGAGGGCGGCGCGCACGCGGTCAAGCTCGAGAACGCGTCGCCGGCCACGCTCGATCTCATCTCGGGCCTCACCGACGCTGGCATCCCCGCGATGGGCCATGTGGGCCTGACGCCGCAGTCGATCAACACGCTCGGCGGCTACCGCACGCAGGGCAAGGACGTCGCGAGTGCCACGCTGGCCATCGCCGACGCGCTCGCGCTCGAGGAGGCCGGCGCGTTCGCCATCGTGCTCGAATGCATTCCCGCCGAGCTCGCGGAGCGCATCACCGACTTGCTCTCGATCCCCACGATCGGCATCGGCGCAGGCGCGGGGTGCGACGGCCAGGTGCAGGTCTTCCACGACATTCTCGGCTTGGGCGAGTTCGTGCCGAGGCACGCGAAGCGCTACGCAGAGTTGGGCGCGGCCATCACCGCCGCTGTGACCGCCTACGCCGATGACGTGCGCTACGGCGCGTTCCCGGGCGAGGAGCAGTCGACGCATCTGGCCGACGACGTCCTCGCCGATATCGACGCGCTCATCGACGCGGCAGACGGCGATGACGGCGACGCGTTCGGGTCGCTGACCGAGGGTCTCCTGCCGTGATCGTGCGTCTGAGCAGCAAGGACGAGGTCCGCTCGGCGGTCTCGGCGGCGCACGGGCAGGGCAAGACCGTCGCGCTCGTGCCCACGATGGGGGCGCTGCACGAGGGGCATCTCTCGCTCGTGCGTGCGGCTCGCGAGCGCTGCGACGTGGTCGTGGTGAGCATCTTCGTGAACCCGACGCAGTTCTCGCCCGGCGAGGACTTCGAGCGCTACCCACGCCGGATCGAGGCCGACATCGAACTGCTTGCCGCCGAGGGCGTCGACCTCGTCTGGACGCCCTCAACCGAGACGATGTATGCGCCCGACGCGGTCGTCACCGTCGACCCTGGTGCGCTCGCGACGCGCTGGGAGGGCGCGGTGCGGCCGGGCCACTTCACCGGCGTCGCGACGATCGTCGCCAAGCTGCTCTCGGTGGTCCGTCCCGACGCCGCGTTCTTCGGCGAGAAGGACTTCCAGCAGCTCGCGATCGTGCGCGCGCTTGTGCGCGACCTCGACCTCGGCGCCGAAGTCGTCGGCTGCCCGATCGTGCGCGACCCCGACGGCCTCGCGCTCTCGAGCCGAAACGCGTACCTCTCGGCTGATGAGCGCCACGCGGGCCTCGGCCTGCCGCATGCGCTGTGGGCGGCCGCGAGCGAGCTGATGCTCGGCGAGCGCGATGCGCGAACGCTCGAGTCCGCGATGCGAGCGGCTGCGACCGCGCACGCCGGCAACGCGCTCGTGCTCGATTACGCGGCTGTCGTCCATCCCGACACGCTCGAGCCGCTGACCGTCGTCGACGGCCCCGCGCGTGCGATCGTCGCGGGGCGGGTAGGTTCGACTCGGCTGCTCGACAACATCGCGCTGGCCTTGCCACCACGGGAAAGCTGACGCGAGCCGCGCGCTCGCTCACAATAGGCAGCACCGGTCGACCGATCACAGGAGCCGATACGTGACCGATTTCGTCGCCCTATCAGCTGAGATCCGCGAGCTCGCCGCGACCCGCGGCGCGGTCATCCTCGCGCACAACTACCAGCGCGCCGAGGTCCAGGACGTCGCCGACTTCGTGGGCGACTCGCTCGGCCTGTCTCGGCAGGCCGCGGCGACCGAGGCCGGCATCATCGTCTTCGCAGGCGTCCACTTCATGGCCGAGACCGCGAAGATCCTCGCGCCCGGCAAGACCGTGCTGCTCCCGGAACCGCGCGCCGGATGCCCCATGGCCGACATGATCACCGGCGAGTCGCTCGCCGCGTGGAAGGCGGAGCATCCGGGCGTGCCGGTCGTGACGTACGTGAACTCATCGGCGGCGGTGAAGGCCGAGAGCGACGTGTGCGTGACCAGCGCGAACGCGGTCGCGGTCGTCAAGGCGCTCGGCGCGTCGCGCATCCTGTTCGCACCCGATCGCAACCTCGCCAGCTGGGTCGCCCGCTCGCTGCCCGACGTCGAGGTCATCGCGTGGGACGGCTGGTGCCCCACGCACAACGACGTCACCGCCGAGGCGGTTCAAGCCGCGCGCGCCGCGCACCCGAAGGCCGCCGTCATGGCGCACCCCGAGTGCCGCCCCGAGGTCGTCGACCTCGCCGACGCCGTGCTCTCCACGTCGCAGATGCTCGCGTTCGCGGCGTCCAGCCCCGCGAGCGAGTTCATCGTCGTGACCGAGGCAGGCCTCATCCACGCGCTCGAGAAGGCGGCTCCCGGCAAGCGCTTCTTCGAGCTCTACCCGCGCATGCTGTGCCCGAACATGAAGCTCACCACGCTCCAGAAGGTGCGCGACTGCGTGGCGAACTTCACCGGCGAGATCCTCGTCCCCGAGGAGATCCGCGTCCGTGCGCTTTCCGCCGTCGAGCGGATGGTCGCCATTGGCTGAGCGAGCGCCATCGCCCCTCCCCGGGAAGCTGCCCGACGCGCTCTCGCGCCGCTACCTGCTGGGATTCGACACCGACGAGTGCGAGCAGCACGTGTGCGATGTGCTCGTCATCGGCAGCGGCATCGCCGGCCTCGTCGCCGCCATCTCGGCGTCGCGCACGAGCACCGTCTCGCTCATCACCAAAGCGCGCCTGACCGAGGCGAACACGTGGTACGCGCAGGGCGGCATCGCGGGTGCGGTGGGCGAGGCCGACAGCGTCGAGCTGCACCTCGCCGACACGCTCGTCGTGGGCCAGGGACTTTGCGACGAGGAGGTCGTGCGCGCGGTCGTGGGCGAGGCGCCCGAGGCGCTCGCAGCGCTGCAGTCGATCGGCGTCCACTTCGACCGCGCCGAGGGCGGTGAGGTCGCGCTCGCCCGCGAGGGCGGCCACTCGCTGCCGCGCGTGCTGCACTCCGGCGACGCCACCGGCGCCGAGATCCAAGGCGCGCTGACCGCGCAGGTCCGCTCCTCGGACCAGATCGACGTCTTCGAGCAGCGCTTCGTCGTCGATCTGCTCACGAGCGGTGAGCGCTGTGTGGGTGCGCTCGTCATCGATGCCGAGACCGGCGAGCGCGAGGTCTTCTGGGCCGGCGCGGTCGTGCTTGCCACCGGCGGCGCGGGCCAGGTCTTCCGAGTCACCACCAACCCGCTCATCGCGACCGGCGACGGCCTCGCGGCCGCGTGGCGCGCCGGTGCCGAAGTCGCCGATCTCGAGTTCGTGCAGTTTCACCCGACCGCCCTCGACCACGACGCGGCGCCGCGTTTCCTCATCACCGAGGCCTTGCGCGGCGAGGGCGCCTACCTGCTCGACTGCCATGGCGAGCGCTTCATGATCGGCGTGCACCCGCTCGCCGAGCTTGCACCGCGCGACGTCGTGAGCCGCGAGATCGAGCGCGTCATGAACGGCTGCGGCGACAACCACGTGCATCTCGACGCGCGCCACCTCGGCGAGGAGTACCTCAAAGCCCGCTTCCCCACGATCTGGGAGGCGTGTCTCGAGGCCGGCTACGACCTCTCGCGCGACCTGCTGCCGGTCGCTCCGGCGGCGCACTACATGGTGGGCGGCGTACGCGTCGACGTCGACGGCCGCACGAGCGTGCCCGGCCTCTACGCCTCGGGCGAGGTCACCGCAAGCGGCCTGCACGGCGCGAACCGTCTCGCGAGCAACTCGCTGCTTGAAGGCCTCGTCTTCTCTCGGCGGATCGTGCGAGCGCTCGAGTCCGACAACGACCTCGCCGAGAACCCCGGCCGCATCGTCGCCGCGCCAGAGCCAGCCGCGACCGACACCTGCGATCTCGCCGAAGCGCAGTCACTGCTGCGCGACACGATGCAGCGTCACGTGGGCATGAGCCGCACCGACGCCGGGCTCGCCGAGGCGGCGCGCATCCTCGGCGAGCTCGCGTGTGTCGTGTGTGCCGGCTCGCCGGTGCAGCGCGACCTCGAACTCGCGAACCTCGCGACGGTGGGCACGCTCATCGCGCACGCGGCGTGGCTGCGCACGGAGTCGCGCGGCTGCCACTCGCGTATCGACTTCCCCGAGCGCGACGACGTGAACTGGCGCGTGCGCACCGTCTTCCGACGCGGCCTCGCGCCGCGCCGCAAGCCCATCACCGGCGTGAGTTACGCGCCGGCCGGCTCGCGGAGCACCGCCAGCCCCGCCGCGAAGGAGGCGTAGGTCCGCATGTTCGAGCTCCCCGACGTCCACGACATCGTCGCGCTCGCCCTCGCCGAGGACTTCGGCGTGGAGCCGGCGCGGTTCGCGCCGCATGCGGCCGGCTCGCTTTCGCTGCTCGAGCGCGACGTCACGAGCGCGACCGCCATCGGATTCGACGCGCGCTTCACCGGTCGCATCGTTTGCCGAGAAGACGCCGTCGTCACGGGGCTGCCGGTGGTCGCCGCGGTCTACGAGACCCTGTCGCTTGCCGCCGGACTCACCGATCCGATCGACGTCTTCCCACTCGTGGCCGAAGGTTCGCGCGTGAAGGCGGGAACCGCGGTCGCCGAGATCGAGGGTCTCGCCGTCGCGGTGCTGGCGGGGGAGCGCACCGCGCTCGACTTCCTCATGCTGCTCTCCGGCATCGCCACCGAGACTGCGAGCTGGGTCGAGGCGGCGGGCCCGGACCTCGCTGTCTGCGACACGCGCAAGACGTCGCCGGGGCTGCGCGCGCTCTCGAAGTACGCGGTCACGGTGGGCGGCGGCATGAACCACCGTGAGGGTCTCTTCGACATGGTGCTCGTCAAAGACAATCACATCACCGACGCCGGCGGCATCACGACGGCGGTCGAGAACGCTCGCGCCGCCCATCCTGACCTCGTCATCGAAGTCGAGGCGGACACGATCGCGCAGGCGAGCGAGGCCGTCTCGGCGGGTGCTCACATGGTGCTGCTCGACAACATGGACGACGTCGCGCTCAAGCTCGCGGTCGCCGCCGTGCGGGAAGCCGCCGATGCGGCGGGTCGGCGCGTGCTCACCGAGGCGAGCGGCAAGGTCACGCGCGACCGGCTGCCGGCGTTGCGCGCGTCCGGAGTCGACCGCGTGAGTACGAGTTCGCTCACGATGGGCGTACGCGTTGTCGATTTCGGCCTCGACGAAGGCTGATGTGCGTTACGCTGACATCCCGGTTACCCGACGAGACTGAGTCCGCCTGATGCACTGGCTCCAGACAGCACTCGACTGGTCGCTCTCCGCTCTGGGCGCGTACGGCTACCTCATCGTGTTCCTCGCCACGCTCGGTGAGAACCTCTTCATCGTGGGCAGTTTCGTTCCCGGCGACCTCATCACCGCAGCTGCCGCATTCACAGCGGCCAACCCGCAAGGACAGCACATCTCGATCTGGGGGCTGCTCATCGCGGCGACGGTGGGATCGCTGATCGGCATGAACATCAGCTACTTCGTAGGCTTGCGCGGCGGTCGCGACCTCATCTCGCGGATCGGACCGCGCTTCGGCATCACCATCGAGGCGATCGAGGGGGGCGAGGAGTACTTCGAGCGGCACGGCGCGCTGACCATCCTGTTCGCCCGATTCGTCGCGGTGCTCAAGAACCTCTCGCCGGCGATCGCTGGTGCGTCTCACATGCGCATCGCGGTCTTCGAGGTGTTCGCGCTGATCGCATCGTTTGGTTATGCGGCGCTGCTCATGGCAGCCGGCTGGTTCCTCGGCGAGAACTTCCGAGCCGGGCTGAAGTATTTCGGCGCCTTCTCGTGGCTGCTGTTCGTGGGCGTGGTCGTTACGATCGCACTCGCCTGGCGCAGCAAGCGTCGTCACGACAAGCAGCTGCTCGCCGAGAACGCCGCCGACTTCGAGGCCGAACACGGCCGGCTCGAACGCGCCGCAAAACGCGCCAAGGACGCTCCGAGCGACACCGCTGAGGGCGATACCGCCGAGAGCACTATCGCCGACGACAAGGACCCCAGCCATGACGACGCGTGATGCCGTCCTCGCCGCGCTGCGAAGTGCGGGCGTCGCGGGAGTGAGCGGCGAAGCGCTTGCGCGCGAGTTCGGCATCAGCCGCGTTGCTATCGGCAAGCACGTCTCGGCGCTGCGCGATGCAGGCTACGAGATCGAGGCCGAGCCCGGTGTAGGCTACCGGCTGCTGGCCGCTCCGGATCGGCCGCTCCCTGCCGAGATCATGCCGCTGCTTCGCGAGGCGGCCTGGATGACGCTTCTCGGTGGGGGCGAAACCGGGTCGACGAACGACGACGCCCGCGCTCTGGCTCGGGATGGTGCACCCGAAGGCACGGTGGTGCTGGCGTCGAGGCAGACGGCTGGGCGCGGCCGCATGGGACGCACGTGGGACTCGCCGGAAGGCGGCGCGTACTTCTCGGCGATTCTGCGGCCGGCGGTTGCGCCGAGTGAGGTCGCTCCGCTCGCGCTTGTGATCGCGCTGGGCATCGCGCGCGGGCTAGCCGAGCATCTGCGCGTCGACGTGGGACTCAAATGGCCCAACGACGTGCAGCTTTCCCGCGGCAAGCTCTCCGGCGTGCTGCTCGAGATGGCCGCCGAGAGCGACCGCGTCGACTGGGTCGTCGTTGGCGTTGGGCTCAACGTGCGGTGCCCGGCCGAGCTCAAGCGACCTGCGGTCGCCGCTCTCGACGACGCGGTGCCGGGGCTGCGTATCGCTCCTGCGGTCGCGGCCGCCCTCGAAGGCATCGCGGCGACGTATGCCGAGTGGACCGCGAGCGGTTTCGCGCCGATGCGTGCCGAATACGAGTCGCGTTCCACGCTCGTCGGGCGAGCGGTGACCGTCAGTGACATGACCGGCGCCGTGTGCGCGAGCGGGACGGTGATGGGAATCGACGACAATGGGCGCCTGCTCGTGGCCACGCTCGGCGGCGTCGAGGCGATCTCCGCGGGTGAGGTCACGCTGCGAGAATCGTCGTCTGGACGCGGATTCGGCGCTTGACCGCTTGTGCGCCTCCAGCTACCGTAAACCGCTAACGTCAGACGAGTTTACGGAGCTGCCCGCATGCCGAACGCCAACGAACATCCCCGCTCGTCCCGCCGCACGCGCGACATGGTCGCTGCAGCGCTCATAACCGCGCTCATGGCGGCGAGCGGGTGGATCTCGCTTCCTATCGGCGCCGTCCCCATCACCCTGCAGACGTTTGTCGTGGCGCTCGCGGCGATGCTTCTACCCGCCGGCTGGGCCGCAGGGTCGATGGCGCTCTACGTGGCGCTGGGCGCTGCCGGTGTGCCGGTGTTCGCGGGGGGGCACGCGGGTCTCGGCGTCGTAGCGGGGCCGACCGGCGGCTACCTGATCGGCTTCATCCTCGCCGCGGGTGCAGGAGCGCTCCTGCGCGCAGGCATAAAGCGGGTCGGTGCGCCGCAGCTCGAAGCCGACACGGCGGCGAGCATCGTGCTTCTGGCGATCGTCTACGCGGTCGGCGCGGCCTGGCTGGCGGCATCGCTCCACATGCCGCTCGCGAAGGCCGCGCTCGTAGGAATCGTTCCGTTCCTGGTGGGCGATGCGATCAAGGTCGCGGTGGCGATCGCGGTGGCGATGGGCGTGCGCAAGGCCGGCGTGGGGCGCTAGCAGCTCGCCGGCCTTGCGACCGAGCAGCGCAACCGACTAGCTCTCGACTGAGCGTTCGCTCTCGGGCGTCTCGGCTTCCGCAGTCTCATCGGCGGGTAGCGCGGGCAGCGTGACCCGCATGCGCGCGCCACCTTCGGGGATGTTCGCTGCTTCGATGCTGCCGCCGTGAGCCGTGACGATCGCGCGAACGATCGCGAGGCCGAGACCCGCTCCGCCGCCGCTCACGCGCGTGCGGCTCGAATCGGCGCGGTAGAAGCGGTCGAAGAGACGCGGCAGGTCGGCCTCGGGGATTCCCGGGCCGTCGTCGACCACCGAAAGCAGCGCGCGATCGCCCTCGGCGGTGAGTTCGACCTGCACGTGGCCCCCGGCTCCCACGATGCGGCTCGCGTTATCGACGAGGTTCGTGACGACTTGCTGCAGCCGGTCCACATCGCCGAGAACCATCGGCGCGCGCCCGTTGACGGTGAGCGTGACCTCGCGGTCCTCGAGCAGCGGCTCGAGCATCGCGGCCGCGCGATCGGCGGCGAGCCGCAGGTCGACGTGGCTGATCGGCAGCTCGCCGGTCGCGCCTTCGATGCGCTGCAGGGTGAGCAGGTCGTTTGCGAGCCGCCCGAGCCGCTCGGCTTCGAGCGCGATCGTCGAGAGGAAGCGCTGCTGGTCGTCGGCGTTCACGTCGCCGTCGAGCAGCGTCTCCGCCGCTCCGCGGATGGCCGTGAGCGGTGTGCGTAGCTCGTGGCTCACGTCGCTGACGAACTGCGTCTTGCGGCGCTCCTCACGCTTGAGTTCGGTGAGCGCAGAGTCTACCTGGCCGGCCATCTGGTTGAACGCCTCGGCGACGATGCGCGTTTCGCGAGGACCGTCGGTGGCCGCGCGCGCCGAGCGGTTTCCCGAGGCGAACGCGGTCGCCGACACGCCGAGACGCCCGAGCGGCGCCATGAACGTGCGCGCGATGACGCGGCCGACGAGCCACGCGGCGACGGTGACAGCGACGATGATCGCCGCGAGTATCGGCAGTGGAAGCTTGGGAGCGACGATCCACGCGCCGGCCACGGCAAGAGCACCGAGCGCCGCGAACGCAGCGAGTGTCAGAGCGATGCGGGTGCGAAGCGCGCTGCGCATGGGGGCGGCAGCCAGCTCAGGCCACGCGGAAGCGGTAGCCGTAGCCGCGCACCGTCTCGACGAGCGCGGGGTCGACGCCGGCTGCTTCGAGCTTGTCGCGCAGCCGCTTCACGTGCGTGTCGACCGTCTTGGTCTCGACGAGGAATTCCCAGCCCCACGCCTCTCGCAGCAGCTGGTCGCGCGAGAGCACCTTGCCGCCGTGCTTCATAAGGCACGCGAGGAGCTCGAACTCGCGCGGCGTGAGGTCGATGAGCGTGTCGCCGGCGGTCGCGCTGTGCGCAGCCTCGTCGAGCACCACGCCCGCAATCTCGATGTGTTCGCCCGCGATGCCGGACTCGCGCGTGCCGCTCGGGGCTCGACGTAGCAGCGCTTTGACGCGCGCGGTGAGCTCGCGGACGCCGAACGGCTTCGCGAGGTAGTCGTCGCCGCCGATCTCGAGGCCCACGACCTTGTCGAGCTCGGTGTCACGTGCCGAGAGGAACAGCACCGGCACGCTCGACTTGGCTCGCAGCCGACGGCAGACTTCGTAGCCGTCGATACCGGGAAGCATCACGTCGAGCACGACGAGGTCGAACGCGGTCGTATCGGCGAGGGCGAGGGCGTCGTCACCGTTCGCCGCGACAGTTACGTCGTAGCCCTCTTTGCGCAGGTTGTAGCTGACGAACTCGGTGATGGACGCTTCGTCATCGACGACGAGGATCTTGGTGGGAGTCTCGGACACGGGGAAGCCTCCTGATGGGTCGGGGCTAGGGTCGATCTCGCTGGTAGAAGCTCGGCGAGGCCGACGGCCTTGCTAGTAGCGGGTGTCTCGGCCGATGATAGCACCGGCTGCGGAGCGACCATGCCCGCGTCACCGTGCCGTGAAGAACTCCTACCCTTCGGAGGGGATTCGCCCATGCTGCTCGCTGTTGACGTCGGCAACACCCAGACCGTCCTCGGCCTCTTCGCCGAGAAGAGACTCGCCGGCCACTGGCGCATCTCGACCAACGCCTCGCTCACCGCCGACGAGCTGCGCGTCAAAGTCGCCGGTCTGCTCGCTCTCGACGGGCTGTCTTGGGACGACGTCGCGAGCGTGATCCTCGCCTCTGTCGTGCCGCGAGTGACCGCAGCCTGGGAGGATCTCGTCGCCGCCTCGTGCGACTGCGACATCATGGAGGTCGGGCCGGGGCTCAAGACGGGCATGCCGATTAAGTACGACAACCCGCACGAGGTGGGCGCTGACCGCATCGTCAATGGCGTCGCTGCGTACGCGCGCGTGGGCGGGCCGGTCGTTATCGTCGACTTCGGCACGGCGACCACCATCGATGTCATCGACGCGAGCGGCGCCTACCTCGGCGGCGCGATCGCGCCGGGCGTGGAGACGAGTGCCGAGGCGCTCTTCACAAAGGCCGCGCGCCTCTCCAAGGTCGACCTCGAGCCGCCGAGCGCGGTGATCGGCACGAACACGCGCATGAGCGTGCAGGCCGGGCTGCTGCTCGGCGAAGCGGCGATGGTCGATGGGCTCGTGCGGCGCACGTGGAGCGAGCTGGGCACCGAGACGCCGGTCATCGCGACCGGAGGCCTCGCCGAGCGCATGGCGACGTTGTGCGACACGATCACCGAGGTCGACATGGACCTGACGCTGACGGGTCTGCTGATGATCTTCGAGCGGAACCGGTAACGGTCGGTGGCCGCGGACGGTCGCGGTGCCGAGATGGACGCCGCAGGCTGCCAATCAGTCGCGGGGGCTCGCCGGCTTCGCCGCCGCATCCGCCTCACGCAGCGGGCTCGTCTCGAGCAGGTGGTCGCGCACGAGCTCGCGGACGTCTTCTCGCCGCTGTTTGGACCACTTGAGGTAGAGCGCGAGGCGCTCGACCAGCTCGACACCGAGCACGTCGTGCTTCACGTAGGTGCTGCGGTCAGGCTTCTCGGTGCGCACGAAGGGCTTGGCGATGTCGTGCAGGAGGGCCGCCCAACGTAGCGTGACGTCGGGCGGAGTTGCTTCGACGACGCCCACGGTGTGCTCGAACAGGGTGCGGTCGTGGTAGGGCGAGTTCTGCTCGTAGCCAACCTGCAGCTCGAGTTCGGGGAGCATGAAACGCAGCAGCCCGGTCGCCGCGAGCAGCTCGAGCCCGTAGACGACGCTCTTTCCCACGATCAGCTTGTCGAGCTCGATCATCCAGCGCTCTCGGGCGACGTGCAGGATGCGGTGCGCGTAACGTTCCATGCCGCTCGTGGTGGCGGGCTCCACCGAGAAGCCCAGCTGCGACGCGAACCGAGCCGCGCGAAGCATCCGCAGCGGGTCTTCCTTGAAGCGCTCGCGCGGATTGCCCACAGCGCGGATGACGCGTGCCTCGATGTCGGCCCGGCCGCCGAACAGGTCGATGATCTCCTCGCCCTGCATCGCGATGGCGTTGATCGTGAAGTCGCGACGGGCGAGATCTGCCGCGAGGTCGTCAAGGAATACGACGTCGGGCTTGCGGGTGTCGTCCGGATAGACCTCCGAACGAAACGTGGTCACTTCGACGACGCGGCCGTCGGCCTTGAACCCCACGGTGCCGTACTTCTTCCCCACGAGATACGGCCTGCGTCCGGCCGCACGTACCGCCGCCTCGATGCGGTCGGGCGTAAGCGGCGTCGTGAAGTCGTAGTCGCTGCACTCGCGCTCCATGAGGACGTCGCGAACCGAGCCGCCTACCATGTAGACGGGATCGACAACAGCCGAGACAGCCTTGTAGACCTCGAACGCTTCCACGGGGAGCCCTTCGTCGCCGGTCCCACGATGAACGATACCCGAGAGCGGCGCCAAGCGGGCATATCGCGCTCGCCGGGCTCGCGTATACTCGGCGTGCACAGGGGTGTGTGCACACGCGAAGTCGGTGAGGGAGGACTCGGGGGTTGAAGCTCTTTCGCATCGGCGACAAGGTCGTGAGCGAGCACAAGCTCCACGACGCCATCGCCGCGATCCTTGAGGACCGCGAGGCGGGCGCCACGCAGCAAGACGTCGCCAAGAGCCACGGCGTCCAGCGCTCCTTCGTGAGCTTCCTCGAGACGCTCGGTGAGGTCCGCAAGGGCAACCGCATCGCGCTCGTGGGCTTCCCCATCGCCAATGCCGCCGAAGTCAAAGCACTCGCCGAGAAGTACGCGCTCGACTTCGTGCTCGTGCTCTCCCAAGAGGAGCGCGAGAGCATCGAGTCCGGCGAGGTGACGACGGTATTCAACACGCTCCTCGAGACCGTCGCCACGCTGCGCGATTACGACACGCTTGTCCTGCTCGCCAGCGACTGGCGGATCAAGACGATGGAGAAGATCCTCGGCACCGAGGTCGTCGGGATTCCCCTCGGCGCGTCACCACTCCGCGAAGCGGTCACCGTCGATCTCGCCATGCTCGAGCAGGTTCTGTCCGGCGTCATGTCCGCTCGGTCGGGCCACGGCTCGACGAGCCGCGGGGGCGCCGCGTTGCGCGCCGCCGAGCAACTCAGCAGGAGGTGGCAGCCATCAAAGAAGTCGTGAGCGTATCGATCGGCTCGTCGAGCCGAGACCACGAGGTCCAGATCGATCTTCTCGGCGAGCAGTTCAAGATCCGCCGAGAAGGCTACGACGGCGACTTCGAGAAAGCCGCCGCGCGCTTCGCCGAACTCGACGGCAAGGTGGCGGCGATGGGCATGGGTGGCATCGACGGGTACCTGCGCGCCGACGGTCGCAAGTACTTCTTCCGAGACGCCAAGCGGCTCGTGCGTGACGTGCACATCTCGCCGGTCGTCGATGGCAGCGGCCTGAAAGGACCGGTCGAAGGCTCGACCATCGAATACCTGCAGCGCGAACACGGGCTCGACTTCCGAGGCAAGAAGACGCTCATGACGTCGGCGGTCGACCGCTGGGGGATGGCCGAGGCCCTCCAGAATGCGGGCACCGAGCAGTGGTTCGGCGACCTGTTCTACGCGCTCGACCTGCCCATCATCGTCAAGCGCTGGTCGACGCTGCGCACGCTCGTGCACATCCTGACGCCGCTCGTCGTCCAGCTGCCGTTCTCGCTGCTCTATCCCACCGGCGAGTCGCAGGACGAGAGCCCCAAGCCCAACGCGAAGGCCGCCGAGCTGTACGCGTGGGCAGACATCATCGGCGGCGACTGGATCTACGTGCGCAAGTACATGCCCGAGGACATGCGCGGCAAGTGGATCATCACGAACACGACCACGCCCGCGGACGTGGAGCTGTGCCGAGAGCGGGGCGTGGAGCTGCTCGTGACGTCGACACCGCGCCTCAATGGCCGCTCCTTCGGCACGAACGTCATCGAGGCGACTATGGTCGCGCTCGACAACGCGCAGGGCGAGCTGTCGCCGGAGCGCTACCGCGAACTGCTCGACAGCGTGGGCTTCACCCCCGACGTCCTGTGGCTGCAGAAAGCCGCAGGTTAGCTGGCCAATGTTGGTCGGGATTGTGGTGATGTCGTGCGCGCGGCCGCTCTGCAGAATGTCGGCGCGCCGTTTGCTCAAAACAGGCCCAGCACGAGCATCTTAAGGCGCGTTCATGGGTAGCGCCGGGCGGTCGTGCGGTGCTAATATCCGAATGTTCAGGCAAGCGGTTGAGAAGCGGTGCGCTACTGCACGAGTCTGTGTGCGGCAGCCTCTCTCACAAGTGCGCCCGGCCGTTTTGGCGGCCGTCTGCGCTAAGGAGTGAAGTACGTGAATAAACGGGCTCGGGTGCGTCTGATCGGCGTGACGCTCGCGATACTGGTCGCGGTCGGCGCCATGGTGTACTACACGGGCGGCAAGCAGGGCGCCTACGAAGGCGACCTCGCTTCGGTGTCAAAGGACAGCTCGCTCGTCGGCAAGCAGGTCAAGGTCGGCGGCACGGTCGTCGCCGGCTCGTGGGACAAGCAGTCCAACCCGATGCGGTTCACCATCCGCGGGGAGAAGGACACGGCGCAAACCGGTCCCACGCTCAAGGTCGTCTACACCGGGACCGTGCCGGCGACATTCGGTGACGGCGTCGTTGCGATCGTGACCGGCAAGCTCGGTAGCGACGGCACGGTAGCCGCGACCGATATGATCACGAAATGCCCGTCGAAGTATGAGTCGGCAACCGGGGCGACCCCCATCGCCGATCTCATCGGCAAGGGTGCGTCGATGGAAGGCAAGCCGGTGCGCACGACCGGTTACGTGAAGCCGGGTTCGATCGCATCGGTTGGGAGCGGCGACCGCTTCATCGCGGCGCAGAATCCCGACGGCAGTGGCACGACCATTCCGGTCACGTTCTCCGGCGTGCTGCCCAACGGCATGAAGGACGGCTCGCAGGTGGTCATGGGCGGGACGCTCTCGCAGGGCAAGTTCGTGGCGACGAGCGTGGCTCTGGAAGCCGCCCAGAAGTAGGTTGAACCAACGGTCGCGGCCAGAACCGGGCCGCGACTTTCCCTGTCAGATGGCTGAACGGAGTCGGTGAATGGTTACGTTCGGGTTGCTCTTGCTCGGCGTTGCGCTTCTTGCGAGCGTTGTCTCGGTCGGTTCGCTGCTCATGGGACACATGAGCAGCGAAGGCGATGGCCTCACGAAGTTCGGCTACTACTGCACGTACGTGGCGGCCGGAGCGCTCTCCATCTCGATCGTCGTGATGGTCTCAGCGTTCTTCGGCACCGACTTCACCTTCAGATACGTCGCCGAGAACCACAGCCCTGACGTGTCGAACCTCGCGTGGCTCTACAAGCTCTCCGGTCTGTGGGCCGGGCGCGAGGGTTCGTTCCTGCTGTGGACCTGGGTCCTGTCGCTGTTCGCAGCCTGGATCGCCCACCGGCGCTTCCGCTCCCTCGACGCGCTCTCGAACATGGGCCTCATGGTCACCAACGTCGTGCTCATGCTGTTCTCGGCGGGCATGCTGTTCTCGAACCCGAACAACCCCTTCAAGGTCACCCCTGCTGAACTGCTGGATTCCTCCGGCAAACTCATCGGCGCCGCCGCGTCGTGGGGGATGAACCCACTGCTGCAAAGCCCGGCGATGATCTTCCATCCGCCCACGCTGTTCATCGGCTACGCGGGTCTGACGATCCCGTTCGCGTTCGCGATCGCCGCGCTCATCGTCAACGATAGCTCCAAGACGTGGATCGACATCGTCGACCGCATCACCGTCTTCTCGTGGCTGTTCCTCGGCATGGGTATTGGTCTCGGTTCCATCTGGGCGTACACCACGCTGGGTTGGGGCGGCTACTGGGGTTGGGACCCGGTGGAGAACGCTTCGCTTCTGCCGTGGCTCACGGGCGTCGCGCTGCTGCACAGCTTCACGATCTATCGCAAGCGCGACGGCTTCAAGCGGTGGGCGATCATGCTCTCCGCAGTGACGTTCGCACTTGTCATCCTCGGCACCTTCATCACGCGCTCGGGCATCGTCCAGTCGGTGCACGCCTTCGAGGCCGACCCGGTCTCGCTCTACCTGTTCCTCGCGATGATCGTATCGGCCGTACTTGCCGCAGGCATCGGGCTGTGGGCGCGCTGGGCGAATTTCGGTGGCAACGACGAGTTCGACTCGCTCACCGGCAAAGAGGCGGCGTACTACTTCACCAACGTGATCATGCTCGTGGCAGGCCTGCTCGTGGCCTACCTCACCATCACCTCGGCGCTGCCCACATGGTTGCCGTTCGGCAAGCACGCGATTCCGCCGACCACGTTTGACGCGGTTGCTCGACCGGTCGGCATCCTCTTCGCGTTCATCGTCGGCGTGTGTCCGCTGCTGTCGTGGCGGCGAACGGACGGCGAGACGTTGTGGGCTCGCGCGAAGTGGCCGCTCGTTGGCGCGGTCGTCATCTTCGGTCTGCTCATGGCCGAGTACGCGACCGCGCTGCTCCCGATCTACAACAAGATGGTCGTCCAGACCTCGACCGCGGGTCAGAAGATCGCCGAGGCCGGCCCTGCCTGGTACTACAACGGGCTCGCCATTCTCGGTCTGCTTGCGGGGTCGCTGCTCATCGCCAACACGCTGTCCCTCTTCATCACGGGCGCGATGAAGCGCGCTGAGGCGCGCGAGGAGAGCTTCGGCGCGGCGCTGTGGTCGATTCTGACCAAGGCTCGCAGCCAGTCGGGCGGCTACCTTGCTCACATCGGGATCGGCATCATCCTGATAGGCCTGATCGGCTCGGCGATGTTCGTCTTCGATAACACCTACACCATCGCGCAGACGCCGGGCACCACATTCCAGGTCGACCAGTACACGTTCACGTTCGTGGGCTCGAACGAGAACACGCTTGCCAACGGCAACCAGGTCAGCACGCTCAATCTCGACGTCTCGCGCAACGGCAGGAAGATCGGCTCGATGTCTCCGGGCCAGACCACCTTCGCCACCACACAGCAGACTCGGACCGACGCCAAGGTGCTTTCCGAGCCGCTTCGCGACATCTTCGTCACGATGCAGGGCGTGACCGACTCCGGAATTACGATGAACGTGAAGATCAACCCGCTCATCTGGTTCTCCTGGAGCGGCTTCATCCTGCTGCTGCTGGGCACCGGGCTGGCCGCGTGGCCGAAGCCGGGCCACGCGCTCGTTGTCGCGAGCGCGCCCGCGAAGGGCTCATCGGCCAAGCGGGCGCGGCGCTAGCCCGTGGCTGAACCCACCACTACAGAATTCGCTCTGGAGGTCCGGAATCTCTCCCGAACTTTCGGTGCGCGTAAGGCGCTCGACGGCGTGAGCTTCGACCTGCCCACCGGCGCGTTCCTCTCGATCTTCGGGCCGAACGGCGCGGGCAAGACCACGCTGCTCAAGGTCCTCTCCACGCTGACGACGCCATCCAAGGGCACGGCAAGCGTGCTCGGCCTCGACGTGGTCGAAGACGCGGTCGCGTTGCGCGAGCGCATCGGCTTCATCAGCCACAACCCGCTCCTCTACCCAGACCTCACCGCCGAGGAGAACCTCGAGTTCTTCGCTGATCTGTACTGCATCGACAACCCGAACGTGCGCGTCAAGGAGTTGCTGACCGCGGTCGAGCTGAACCACCGCAAGCTCGACGCGGTGCGCACGTTCTCGCGCGGGATGATCCAGCGGCTCTCCATCGCGCGCGCGCTCCTGCACGACCCCGACGTCATCTTCCTCGACGAGCCGTACTCCGGGCTCGACCCGCATGCGATGGACATCCTCGACTCGCTCATCGCTTCGGTGCGCGCGGATCACACCTTCGTGATGATCAGCCACGACCTGCAGAAGGGTCTCGAGCTGTGCAGCCACGCGCTCATCCTCGCGAAGGGCAAGATCGTGCTCTTCGAGGAGCGCGAGGAAATCGATCCGAACGCGTTCGCGGCAACATACCGAGCTACCGTCGGCCTGGGGGTGTCATAGCCCATGGCCGAGAAGAAGCAGTCCATCCACATCTCCGGTATGCGCCAGTTCAAGGCGATCCTGAAGAAGGACATCGTCATGGAGCTGCGCACGAAAGAGATGCTGACCTCGATGGGCCTCTACGCGCTGCTCGTCCTGGTGATCTACTACGTCGCGCTCTCGCAGGCTGGCAGCGGATTCGACGTCACACGGATCGCGGGCGGTTTGCTGTGGCTCGCCATCGTCTTCACGTCACTCCTGGGCCTGAACCGCTCGCTCGTGCACGAGAAAGACCAGGGATGCCTCGACGCACTCCTGCTCGCGCCGGTCGACCGACCGGTGATCTTCTTCGGCAAGGCGATGGGCAACCTCTTGTTCCTCGTGATCGTCGAGGTGCTCGTGACGCCGCTGTTCATGTTGATCTTCAACGCGGGCAAATACGCAGGTATCGCCACCGCGGGATGGCTCGCCATCGTCCTTCTTGTGGGGTCGATCGGTATCGCGGGAGTCGGCACGCTGCTTGCGACTATGTCGGTGAACACGACCGGCAAGGACTTCGTGCTGGCAGTCCTCTTCATCCCGGTCATGTTCCCGCTGTTGCTCGCGACGGTTGCGGCGACTTCGGCGATACTGACACAGCATCCGGATATGGCTGTCTACTGGAAGATGGTCGGCGTGAGCGGCGCTTATGACGCGATCATGCTTTCCGCGGCATTTGCTCTCTATGAATTCGTTCTCGGCGCGTAAGTGCCCAGACGTGCGTTGCTCGGAGAAGGGTCGGCGATGAAACAGATACGAATCGCACTGTGGATGGCGATCGTGGGCGGGGTGATGACCACCGTCGCCTTCCTCATGGCGTTCTTCACCAGCGAAGTGCAGCTGTTCGGCACGGTCACTCTGCCGAAGCAGATCACTACGGCGTTTCCGCTACTGTCAGGGGACGCTGCCAGTGGCTTCATGTATGGGCGGCCTTGGTTCAGCCAGAAGATCTTCTACTTCCATGTCCCGTTCGCCGAGGCGTCATTCCTCGTCTTCACGGTGGCGGCATATTTCGCGATCCGCTTCCTGATGACGCGGAAGAAGGAATACGACACCAAGACGCGAGTGGCCATGGAAGTCGCCCTGGTCTTCGTCATCCTCACGCTCATCTCGGGCGATCTGTGGACGAAGGCGTCCTGGGGCGTGTGGTGGGAGTGGGAGCCGAGGCTGACCACGTACTTCATCATGACGCTGCTGATGGTCGCGTACTTCGTGTTGCGCAACTCGCTTGAGGACGAGGAGCGTCGCGCGATCTACTCGGCGGTCTTCGGTATCATCGCCTGGATCGATGCGCCGATCTCGTTCTTCATCACGCGGCTCATTCCCTCGGATCACCCCATCGTCTTCAAGTCCGGTATGGCGACGTCGAACCTCGTGCCGTTCATCGTCGCTCAAGTGGGAATGTTGCTGATCGGCTACGCGGTCTACGTGGTCCGCCTTCGCGAGGAGCGCATGCGCGAGCGGCTCGAGGTCATCAAGGAATCGCTGGAAGGTTAAGCGCGGGCATGTGCCCGCCGAGGAGGTAGGTAGAGATGGACCCCACCAACAAGGAACTTTACAGCCTGGTTCTCGCCGACGCGCCGTACGTGATCGCCGCGTACTCAGTGCTGTGGATCGCTCTCATCGTCTACATCACGTCGGTTCTGCGCCGGTTGCTCCGGCTCGAGAAGGAGATGAACGTGCTGGAAGAGACGGCCGCTCAAGCGAGTCGTTCCGCCCAGTAGCCTGCAGGCGTAGTACCCTATCAACACGGCCAGAGTCTGAGAGGAGAGGACGTGTCGCAAGCATCCGTTGTGCTGTTCGCATTCGCGCTGGCGCTCTACATCGCCGCGACGGTCCTCTACGCCTATCAGTTCGTCCTCAAGCGCTCCACGATCGGGTGGTGGGCGCGGTTCCTGACCGGCGCTGGCTTCATCTGTCAGACGCTGTCCATCGGGGCGCACTCCATCTCGACTCATGGCACGCAGCTGACCGGTGCCAACCAGCTCATGCTCGCCTCGTGGGCGCTCGTGCTCCTGTACTTCGTGATGGAGCACGTCATCAAGATCAAGATCTACGGCACGTTCCTCATCCCGGTGGCCGTGGCGTTCATGGCCGCCGCTCAGGTCCTCGGCGAGCTCATGCAGCCAGCCCAGCTCTCCAGCACGCAGCAGTTGGAACTCGCCAGTTGGAGGGTCGCTTTCCATGTCGCCCTCATCGTCTTCGCTAATGCGGGTTTCGCCTTCGGCGCGGTCTCGTCGGGCATCTACCTGTTCCAGGAGGGCAAGCTCAAGCGTCACACGTCGAGCATCGTGACGCGGCGGCTGCCCTCGCTGGCGACGCTGCAGATGATCTCGCGGCGCGCGATCTCGTTCTCGTTCCCGGTCTACACCGCCGGCCTGCTGCTCGGCATCCTGCGCGCTGTCGAACTTCGTGTGGAGGACTGGTGGCTCGACCCGCGAATCATGATCGCAGGCATCATCTGGTTCGTCTTCGGCGCCTACCTTCTGCTCATCTATCGCCAGGACGTTTCGAACCGCACCGCGTCATGGGTGGCGCTTGGCGGCTTTGTCCTCGTGATCATCGTGGCGATACTCGCGCGCACCGTTCCCGTGGGCTTCCACGTCTTCGGCCGGTAGGCCGGACGCAGCGTTGGGGGACGCATCCACGATCGCAGGGCTCCCGGTGGTTCTCGCGCTCACGGGCAGGCGCGCGGTCATCATCGGCGACGGGGGAGCGGGCGCGACGCTCGCGGCGTTGCTGCTCGAGCTCGGCGCCGCGGTGACGCTCGTCGCAGTCGACTCTCCCGACACCGCACGATCGCTTGGCATCGGCGACAGCGTCACGTGCCTGCCGCGCGCCTACGTCCGCGGCGACCTGGCCGGCGCCTTCATCGCGGTCTGCTTCGACGGCGGCGAGATCGCGGCTGCCGTGGCCGCCGAGGCCGTAGCCACCAGCTGCCTCGTGAACATCGTCGACCGGCCCGAGCTTTCCACCTTCCGCTTCGCGGAGAGTTTCGCCCCATCACCTTCTGTCGAGGAGAGAGCATGAGCGAGCGCACCACCGTCATCGTCACCGGAGGCAGTAGCGGCATCGGACTGGCGACCGCGAAGGTGTACGCGGGCCGCGGCTACGACGTCGCGATCGTCGGCCGATCCGCCCAGAAACTCGCGTCGGCCGAAGCCGAACTGCGCGCTATCGCGACCGCACCCGGCCAGCGCATCGAGACGCGCAGCGCCGACCTGTCCGACTTCCCGCAGGCGCGCGAGGCGATCGACTCGCTTGTCGAGGCCGGCTTCGGCCCCGACATCCTCGTGAACTCCGCGGGTGTCATCGTGCCGGGAGAGTTCGCTACGATGCCTCTCGAGAACTTCGTGTCCAACATGGACAACGGCTACTGGAGTGTCGTCTACCCGTGCCGCGCGGCCGTACCGCACATGGTGCGGCGCGGGCGCGGCCAGATCGTGAACGTGAGTTCGGTCGCCGGCTACCTCGGCATCTACGGCTACACCGGCTACTCCTCGGCGAAGTTCGCGATCATGGGCTTCACAGAGGCGCTGCGCTTCGAGATGAAACCGGCCGGCATCAGCGTGCACGTCGTCTGCCCGCCAGATACCGACACGCCCGCACTCGCCTACGAGCACACGCTGCGCCCCCACGAGACCGACGTCATCGCTGGCAACATCAAAGCGATCCCCGCCGAGAAGGTCGCCGATGCAATCGTGCAGGGTGTTGCCAGCGGGAAGTACTACATCATTCCCGACGCCCTCTCGAGCTTCTACTTCCGCCTCAAGGGGCTGCTGCCGGAGTTGTTCTTCATGATCGTCGACGGCGACGTGAAAAAGGCGCAATCCGAGAAGCGCTAAGCGACTTCTCGGCACGTACTTCGCTTCTCTGGGGGCGTCCAGCCTAATTGCCGTTAAGGGTCGCTCGGTGGTAGAATTCGACCGTTCAGGCGCATAGCAGATGGTGTGTTTCATAGCGTGTACGACACCGCCCTCGCCGGGCCTGCTTGCCTGAACAACAATGCACCGCACCGGCGAGGGCGTATCCATGTCCGACCACCGCGAGAAGCGAATCTATGCATCTGACACTCGTCGGTCTGAGCCATAAGACCGCACCGGTCGAGATACGAGAGAAGCTCACCTTCCCGGCTCACCGCCAGGAGGAGGCGCTGTCGCTGCTCTGTTCGACGCCGGCAGTCGCGGAAGCCGTCATAGTCTCCACGTGCAACCGCACAGAGATCTACGCCGTCACGGCGGCCGGTTCAGACGGTCCCGGCGCGATCATCGACTTCATCTGCGAGTACCACGATCTCGACCCGCACGAACTGGTGCCCTACCTCTACATCTCGGAGGGCGAAGCGGTCATCAAGCACTTGTTCCGGGTCGTGGCTTCGCTCGACTCGATGGTGCTCGGCGAGGCGCAGATCCTCGGGCAGGTGAAGGAGGCCTACGAGCTCTCCTTCGAGAACGGTGCGAGCCAGCGCGTCTTCAACAAGCTGTTCCGCCAGAGCTTTCTGGTGGGCAAGCGAGTGCGCACCGAGACCGAGATCGGCGAGAACGCCGTCTCGATCAGCTACGCCGCCATCGAACTCGCCAAGAAGGTCTTCGACTCGCTCGACGGCCGCACGATCCTCGTGCTCGGCGCCGGCAAGATGAGCGAGCTGACGGCAAAGCACCTTGTCGCCAACGGTGTGGGAAAGGTGCTCGTCGCCAACCGCACCTACGAGCGCGCCCGCGAACTCGCCGATAAGTTCGGCGGCGAAGCAATCATCTACGAGCAGCTCTACGATCGCATCGGCGAAGCCGACATCGTGATCTCATCAACGGCGGCGACCCACTACGTCATCACCAAGGACAAGCTTGCCGCCGCGCGCCGCGGTCGCAAGGGCAGCCCGCTGTTCCTCATCGACATAGCCGTTCCGCGCGACATCGATCCCGGCGTCAACGATCTGGGTGACGTCTACCTCTACGACATCGACGACTTGAGCGGCGTGGTCTCGCAAAACCTCGAGGAGCGCATGCGCGAGGCCGAGCGAGCCGAAGTCATCATCGCCGAGGAGATGCGCGAGTTCGAAGTGTGGCTCGAATCGATGGAGGTTGTGCCAACCGTGGCCGCCATCCGCGCGAAGGCCGAGGCGATCCGTGCCGAGGAACTCGAGAAGGCGGTCAAGCGCCTCTCGGGCCTCTCGGAGAAGGAACTTGCGACGGTCGAAGCGCTCACGAGCGCGATCGTCGGCAAGATGTTGCATGGACCGACCGCTCGCCTGAAGAAGATCGCTGGCGAAAAGGACGGGTACGAATACGTGGAGGCCGCGCGCTTCCTGTACGGCCTGGACACGAACCCGGACGGCAAGGTGCCGCACGGGGGTCTCGGCCTCATCCGCACGATCCTCGGCAAGTCTGAGAAGGCTTCGGCCAAGAAGAACGAGATGGGAGATTCCATTGGCGTCTAGCCGCGAAAAGCTCGTCATCGGGACACGGGGCAGCAAGCTCGCCCTCTGGCAATCGGAGTACATCAAGGGGCTGGTGGAAGAGATCACCGGCCTTCCTGTTGAGCTGAAGATCATCAAGACCACCGGCGACAAGATCCTCGACGTCCCGCTCGCCAAGGTGGGCGGCAAGGGTCTGTTCACCAAGGAGCTCGAAGTCGAGCTGCTCGCCGGCACGGTCGACCTGTGCGTTCACTCGATGAAGGACGTTCCCACCGAGCTTCCCGAGGGCCTCTACATCTCGGCGACGCCCGCGCGTGTCGACCCGCGGGACGCGCTCGTGAGCGGTGCTGGCTACACGCTCGAGACGCTGCCGGAAGGCGCGAAGGTGGGCACGAGCTCGCTGCGCCGTATCGCGCAGGTGCGCGCGCTTCGTCCCGACATCGAGATTGTCGACGTACGCGGCAACCTCGACACCCGCATGCGCAAGGCCGAGACCGGTGAGCTCGACGTAGTCATCCTCGCGGCGGCCGGCATCACGCGCATGGGCTGGGCCGACCGCATCAGCAGCTACATCCCCACCGAGTCTATGGTCTCGGCGGTCGGTCAGGGCGCCATCGGCATCGAGATCCGCGAAGGCGACGAGCTCATGCGCGACGTGAGCGCGAAGATCTGCGACGCGGATACGTTCACGTGCGTTACGGCCGAGCGCGTCGTCATGCGCAAGCTCGAGGGCGGCTGCCAGGTCCCCATCGGCGCCTACGCGACACTCGAAGGCGACATCATGCACATGGACGCGGTCGTGGGCTCGGTCGCCGGCGACCGCATTCTGCGCTCGCATCTCGACGGTGCCGCCGACGATCCTGTCGGTCTCGGCGAAGCGATGGTCGAGGCGCTGCTCGCTCTTGGCGCCCACGAGATCCTGGCGGAGATTCGCGAGGCCACCGTCGACGGCTTGCTCGAGACGTGACGCAATGACTCCGCGAGCCGACGCAGCTAGGTTCGATCCGGCCGCGCCGCTAGCAGGGCGCTCGGTGCTCGTCACGCGCTCACGCGAGCAGGCGCACGCGCTCGTGGAGCCGCTCGAAGCGCTCGGCGCCGAGGTGCTGACGATGCCGGTCATGCGCATCGTCGATCCCGAGGACTGGGGTCCTGTCGACGCCGCCATCGAGGCGATCGGCAGCTACGACTGGATCATCTTCACGTCGGCCAACGGCGTCGATCGCTTCCTGCACCGCTTCCGCAAGCTGCACGGCAACCACGACGAGCTCGCGAGCACGTGCATGGCCGCGGTTGGCTCGGCGACAGCGCACCGCATGCGCTCAGAGGGCTTCCCGCCCGAGATCGTGCCCGCGGATTTTCGCGCCGAAGGGCTCGTCGCGGCCTTCGCGGAGCTTGACGCCGATACATGCCGCCGCGTGCTCATTCCGCGAGCCGAAGAAGCTCGCGAGGTCTTCCCGGACGCGTTGCGCGCGATGGGATGCGACGTCGAAGTCGTTGTCGTCTACCGCACGACGCCGGCCGAGCCCGACCCGGCGATCCTCTCGCGCTTGCGCAGACGCAAGGTCGACGTCGTCACGTTCACATCTGGCGCGATCGCGAAGGCGTTTCTCTCGGCGGTCTCGTCGGCGGGGCTCGATGCGCGCAAGGTGATGGCCGGGACGGTTGTCGCCAGCATCGGCCCCATCACCACCGATGCGCTCCACGCGCTCGGCTACGAAGCTGACGTCCAGGCGCCGGAGTCGACGATGGGCGCGCTCGCCGACACTGTGGCCGCGCACTACGCGTTGACCGCAGCCGAGACCGCCGCTGAGCCGACGCTCCCGGACTAGTCCGCCGCGGGAATCGCTTTCGGGGCGGCGCTGTCGGATGGCGTTCCACGCAGCCGTGCAGAGCCGCGCACGAGGATCGCAGCCACCGGTGCGCCGAGCATGGCGCCGATCAACCCTCCGAAGGTCGCTCCCAGCAGCGTCGAGATGATGACGACGAGCGGGTGCAGGTTGAGTGCACCGCCAATCGCCCATCCTGCGATGGCGCCCTGCAGCACGTTTTGGACGACGAGTACGACGAGCAGCGCGAGCAGCGCCATCGGGAAACCGCCGTAACCGAACGCGATAAGCACTGCGAACGCACCCGAGACCATCGGCCCGAGGTACGGGATGTAGGTCAGCACGAACGTGACGACGACGATCGGGATCACGAGCGGCACGTGGAACAGCGCAAGGCCCAGGCCGGTCGCGGCGCTCGTGACGAGCGCGAGTACGGTGGTGCCCTCGAAGTACTGGCGGATCGAGGCGCGAGCGTCGTCCACGATGGCGAGGCCGAGCTCGTCGGGAAGACCGAGATGGCGCCCTATCCAGTCGGTGAGCGTATGCGCGTCGTTCAACGTGAAGAACAGCATGTAGAACGAGATGAACCCGCTGAACACGATGCCCGCGACGCTCGAAATCCCGCTGAAGAGGATGCTTGCGGCCGATCCGCTGAACTTGGCCGCCTGCGACTCGACCGTCTTGGTGACCCTGTCGACGATATTTATGGGGATGTGCTGGGACTGGAGCCATGTCAGCAGACGAGTGGCGCCCGACGTCACCTGGTCGATGATCAGCCCCATCTGGCTGCCCACGTTGTTGATGATGAGCCACACGATGCCGCCCGACACGGTCAGGATGAGCAGCATCACGAGTCCGGCCGCGGCGGCACGGGGGACGCGCCACTTGGCGAGGACGTCGACGAGCGGGGCGAACAGGATGCCCAGGATCGTGGCGAGCAGCAGCGGCCCGACGACCGCCGATGAAAGCGAGAGCACGTAGGCACCTAGAGCGAGCATCGTCACGATCCCGATGACAAGCCAGCTGCGCACGCCGGAGCGGGCGAGCCAGGCGGGAGCGGCATCGAGCGCACGGCCGTAACGCCCTGAGTCGTCATTCATTGGTTCCTCCAGAGCGGTGTCGTTGCGGGGCTTCTCTTACATTGACAAAGACCACGCAGGTAGGCAAACTACTCTCTGCTCTGCAGCCCGTCGCTGCGGGTGATTTGGGGACGTGGCTCAGTTGGGAGAGCGCTGCCTTCGCACGGCAGAGGTCGGGAGTTCGAATCTCCTCGTCTCCACCAACGTTTAGAATGTCGGGGTGGCCTGCAATCTGCATGCCGCCCCGACTTGTTACTGCTCGAAGTGCGCGCCCGAAGCCCCGGGCGCACGGACGAAAGGGATCACCGATGACTGGCTGGATTATTGCGAACGGACAGATGCTGTTGTTCTTCGCGCAGATCGCGTACTGGTTCTTCATGGTCCTCTTCGTGGGCTACGCGGTCGTGCAGTACAAGCGCTGGGTGAACTTCGAACTCGGTGTGGGCCGCAGCGGCCAGCTCAAGGGTGCTGCTGGCGCCAAGGCCGATGACGTCGCCGTCGAGGAGTTCGTCGAGTAAGGAGCGCAACCTATGCAGTTCCCTGCCTACCGCCCGCGCCGTCTGCGCGCCAGCGCGACGATCCGCTCGATGGTTCGCGAGACGAGCGTCTCGGCGAGTGACTTCATCTACCCGCTGTTCGTGAAGCCGGGCACCGGCTTGAAGGACGAGATCAAGTCGATGCCGGGCCAGTACCAGCTCAGTCTCGACATGCTTCCCGCCGAGATCGACGAGCTCAAAGCGCTTGGCATCCTGGCGGTCATCCTCTTCGGCCTGCCGTCTGAGAAGGACGAGGTGGGCAGCGAGGCCTACGACGAGCACGGCATCGTGCAGGAGGCGATCCGCGCCATCAAGGCTCACGACCCGAGCTACTACGTCATCACCGACGTCTGCTTGTGCGAGTACACGAGCCACGGTCACTGCGGCATCCTCGACGATCGCGGCTGCGTCATCAACGACATCACCCTTGAGCTGCTCGCTCGCGAGGCCGTCAGTCACGCCGAGGCCGGCGCCGACATGGTCGCCCCCAGCGACATGATGGACGGCCGCGTGGCCGCTATCCGAGCCGCGCTCGACGCAGAGGGCTTTCAGGACACGCCCATCATGGCCTACTCGGTGAAGTACGCGAGCGGCTACTACGGCCCCTTCCGCGACGCAGCTGATTCGGCGCCCGCGTTCGGCGATCGCTCTGGCTATCAGATGGATCCCGCCAACGCCGAGGAAGGCCTGCGCGAGGCCGCCCTCGACATCGAAGAAGGCGCCGACATCGTCATGGTCAAGCCGGCGCTCGCCTACATGGACATGATCTACCGCGTGAAAACCGAGTACGGCTATCCCACTGCCGCGTACAACGTCTCCGGCGAGTACGCGATGGTGAAGGCCGCGGCGGCGAACGGCTGGATCGACGAGAAGCGCGTCGTGCTCGAAACGATGCTCGGCTTCAAGCGCGCCGGTGCCGACCTCATCCTCACGTATCACGCCAAGGACGCCGCACGGTGGCTCAAGGAGGGCTAGCCGATGACCTCCGAGATCGTTATGCACAAGATGCCGATCGTCACCACGTTCGATCCGCCTCCCGGATATCACGTGGAGCGGATCATCGGCCCGTGTTGGGGTATCACCGTCCGCAGCCGGAGCGTCGTGGGCACGTTCGTCGCGAGCATCGAGACGATCTTCGGCGGCGAGATCACCGCGCTGACCGACCTTGCGAACAACACGCGCAATGAGGCGATGACCCGCCTCGAGCAGCACGCGATGCAGATGGGCGCGAACTGCGTGCTGGCCATGCGCTTCGATTCGAGCGAGCTGATGCAGTCGACAAACGAAATCATCGCCTACGGCACTGCCGTGGTCGTCGTACCGAACACGGCGTAGCCACCGGCCGGAGCCGTTCCCACGCCGAGAAGCGCTCCTGTCGGGCTGTTGACCTGCCGAGGCCGGAGGGCTTGCCGTGTAGCCGAGGGTGTGGGCATGAGACTCGCTGTGTTCATTCTCCGACGTCGCAAGATGGGCGATAATCTGACGGCTACCAACACTGCGCATGTGCCTGGATGCGAGATAACCGAGGAGTGCTTGTGAGCGAGAACGTAGGAGATTCGTCGGCCCGTCCGGACCTCGAGCTCGAAGAAGAGTTCGGCGAGGATATGGGCACGATCGACGAGCAGGAGATGGCTGAGGCCGAGGCAGGATGCGGGCAGACCGCGATCGGGATTCCTCTTGCGGGTGGCCAGCCGGATGACCTCCAGGCGCTGGCTTCGCCGCCTTTGGCGGCTGCAGAGGCGCCTTCCGGTCATCCGGCTGGCCACCCTGCGGGGATTCCGAAGGGGCATCCCGTCATTCCGGACGGGGTCACCCAGCGGCCTGCTGGGCATCCGGCTGGGGTCCCTATGACGGGCGGGCATCCGGCGGGCGTGGCTGGTGGGCCGGGCGAGCTGCAGCGGCATGGCGGGGCTCGGTCGGTCGGCTTTCGGCCGGGTGGCGGGCCGGAGGCGATCGCCTATCAGGAGCGCACCGGCATCAAGGCGCCGCGCATCATCGCGTGGGAGATCACGCGGTCGTGCAACCTGTCGTGCGTGCACTGCCGCGCGGCGGCTGAGTTCGGCCACTACCACGGCGAGCTGACGCTCGACCAGATCAAGGCGACGATCGACGACATCGTCACCATCAGCAACCCGATCATCATCCTCACTGGCGGCGAGCCGCTCATGCGGCCCGATATCTGGGAGATCGTCGACTACGCCCACGAGAAGGGCGCCATGCCGGTCATCGGCACCAACGCGACGCTCATCACCGAAGACATCGCCGCCAAGATGGCCGAACACAAGATTCCGCGCATCAGCGTCTCGATCGACTTCCCCACAGCTGAAGGCCATGACGAGTTCCGGCAGCAGGTTGGCGCGTTCGACTTGACCGTGGCCGGCATCAAGATGGCCAAGGCGCACGGCGTCGGTGTGCAGATCAACACCACCGTCACCACGCGCAACGCTCACCTCATGGAGGAGATGCACGACCTCGCCGAGTCCCTCGGCGTCGACGCGTTCCACATCTTCATGCTCGTCCCCACGGGTCGCGGTTCGGAGATCCTCGCAGAAGAGCTTCCGCCCGATGAGTACGAGAAGGTACTGACCTGGGCCTACCAGCGCCAGAAGACGAGCCCGCTGCACTTCAAGCCCACCGATGCGCCGCACTACTACCGCATCATCCGGCAGCTCGCCAAGGCCGAAGGCAAGAAGGTCACGCGCGAGGAGTACGGCCTCGACGCGATGACGCGCGGGTGCCTCGGCGGCATCACGTTCGGCTTCATCAGCCACGTCGGCGACGTACAGCCGTGCGGCTACTTCAACATGCAGCTGGGCAACGTGAAAGAGAAGCCGTTCCACGAGATCTGGACCGAGTCCAAGGTCTTCAACGACCTGCGCGACTATTCGCTGCTCAAGGGCAAGTGCGGTGCGTGCGAGTTCAAGGCGGTCTGTGGCGGGTGCCGCGCGCGGGCTCTCGAGGCCACGGGCGACTACCTGGAAGCCGAACCGTACTGTGCCTACATCCCGCCCGCGTGGAAGGGCGAGTGCTCGCTCGAGGAGGCCGCCGAGGAGATGGGCGTGTCGGTCGACGGCAAGTAGCTCGCAACGCCCGGCGCGATCACGACTTTATGAGGCGGGCCCGAGAGGGTCCGCCTTTTCTCGCTTCACTCCCGGCAGCGCCGCGAACGCGAGTGGCACGCACGCGAGCGTCGTGGGGATGAAGAGGTCGCCCCAGTAGCCGGGAACGCCGTACGTGGCCCAACCCGGCGGGTGCAGCAGCAGGAGCGCAAGCGGACCCACAACCGCGACTCCAACGATCATCACCCGCGACGGAAGGTCTTTCGGCGCCAGCACGCTTCCCGCCATGCCGAGGAGGACGAACACCCACGCGAACCACGGCAGCACCCAGGCATGGTTCGCCGCCAGCCTCACTGCTGAGAGCAGGCCGCTGCCGTCGGCGTGGAACCACGGGAACGCGATCGTGTGCGAACCAGCGGTGCCGCGGTACGCCGCTCGCGCCGCCGTCCAGTGAGCGGTGTAGATGCCCCCCGTTGCGAGCGACGCGACGACCCACGGGATCCAGGCGCGGCGCCGATTGCCGCTGCGGTCGGCGAGCGCGGCGATGAGGCCCAGCATGAGGAACGCGACCGACAGCTCGCGCAGCGACGCCGCCAGCAAGACGCACGCGGCAGCGGCGGCGTGCATCAGCAGCGCGCGCTTCTCGTGGCGGCGCGCGAGCGCCACGAACATCACAGCGCAGATCGCGAGGATTCCGGCCCACGTCTCGGCGTCGAGCAACATCAGACCGGCGTAGCCCGAGAGCAGCGACGCGACGAGCGACGCTCCCGCGAGCGCCGGCACGCGTGCGACAAACTGGCGCGCGAGCACGTAGGCGGCACCGACGCCGAGGCAGCTGACGAGCAGCACGAGGTCGACGAAAGCCGCCGGCGAAGGCAGCCGGGCCAGCAGCCAATAGAGCGTGGGGAGCCGGTAGGAGAGCGGGGAGTCGAGCGCGACCGGCGATTGCGTGCGGTGCGTGTTCATCTCGGAGATGACGGCGACGGCGGACGTGTGGTACGGCTCGCCATTGCGCAGGTGCGCGAGGTAGTTCAGGTAGAGGTCCTCATCGGAGGATTGGGGGGTGAGCTGTGGCGTCGTGCCCAGCCGCTCGATCGGCGCGAACCCCTGCGCCGTCCTGAGACTGGCGAGGGTGAGTCCCGAGAGGCACATCGTGGCGAGGATCGCCGAGACGGCCAACGCGCTCACGAGTGGCGTCAGGCTGGAGCTCCGCGCGACGGCGTAATACACGGCAGCGCCGAGCAGAGCGGCCACAATCGCGCATTCGAGCGCGCCGGGAACCCAGAAGAGGTTGCCGTGCCACGGCGGATCGGAGACGGCCGACGCCAGCACGGTGCCCGCCACCACGCCGGCTGCAGCGACGACTATCGCGCGCCACCAGCGGGCGCATCCGATCCCTGCCGCGAGGCCGGCGACGAGACCGAGCGTGAGGTAGACCGGCGTGCGGAAGTACAGCCCCGCCCCCGCGCCCGTGATGACGACGATGGCGACGAGGGCGATGAGGTCGTCGCGCATACCGGAAAGCGGCCCGGCGGGGGATGCGATGTCGATGTCGTCCGCGCTCATCGGCGCTCCTCGGATCCGAGTCAGGGTGGCGTGCTCGTGGCAAGTCTACCGCCTCTACTCGCGACGCGCCGCAGGTGGTACGGTTCATCCGGCCGCGGCACGTGCAAGGCCGGTCCGCGAGCACAGCCGAGAAGTCCCGCCGAGTAGTTAGCGGCGCACGCGAGAGGCACGGGGCACGTGAGTTCCGAGACGACGACAGCGGGCGACACGCTCGAGGCGCCCTCCGGCGAGCGCGTCATTCGCTGGGTGACGCCGGCCTACAACGAAGAAGCGTCGATCGCCGACCTCATCGACCGCATGGCCGAGGTCTCGGCTGAGCAGGGCTGGCGCTACGAGATCATCGTCGTCGACGACGGCAGCGCCGACGCCACCGGCGAGATCGCAGGCGCGAAGGCCGCCGAGTACCCGGTGACGGTTCTGCGCAACGAGCCCAACGCCGGGCTCGGACGCACGATCCGTCGCGGCCTTCGCGCCGCCGCCGACCTTTCTGGCCCCCACGATCTCATCGTCACGCTCGACGCCGACCTCACGCAGGATCCTGGCTGGGTGCCGTCGATGCTCGCGCGACTCGACCAGGGCGACGCCGACGTCGTCATCGCCTCGCGCTACCGCAGAGGCGCGCGCGTCGAAGGCCTCTCGGCGTATCGCACGATGCTCTCGTTTTGTGCGGGCGCGCTCGTGCTGCTCGTGCGGCCGATCGACGGCGTGCGCGACTACTCGTGCGGCTTCAGGCTCTACCGCGCGAGCACCGTGCGCGACGCCTTCGAGCGCTACGGCGACGACTTCGTCTCCGAGAAGGGCTTCGCGTGCATGGTCGAGATCGCGGAGCGCCTGCGCGGTTTCGCCGACTTCGCCGAGGTGCCCTTCGTGCTGCGCTACGACGCGAAGCGCAAGGAGTCGGCGATCAAGATCGGGCCCACGATCCGTGCGTACTTCCGCGTGATCGCGAGGGTCGCCGCGACCGTGCGCAAGCCGGTGCGGTGGGCAACGCTCGTCTCGGCATTCCTCTCGATTGCGCTGGGCGCGTTCGCGCAGCGCGCGCTGGCGGGAGGCGTGGCCGGGCTCGGGTCGGGCGCGACGGCGATCCCTACGCTGGTCGCAGCGGCGGCGCGACCTGAGGTGGCCGTCGGACTCGGTCTCTACGTAGTCTCGGCGGTTCTGTGGCTTGGCGTGCTTTCCCGCATCGACTTGGCAGTCGCGTACCCGCTCGGCGGGACCGGCTACGCCTTCGGCGTGCTGCTCGCGGTGTTCGCTGGCGAGAGCGTGTCGCCTGGGCGCTGGTTCGGCTTCGCGCTCATCGTGCTGGGCGCGGCGGTTGTCAGCTACCTCGGCGTCTCGCCGAACAAAGGGGCGCTCGCGTGAGCATCTACAGCCTCGTCGAGGCGCTCGCTACCGTCGCACTCGTGATCGTCGGCCAGACGCTGCTCAAGCGCGGCATGACCATCGTCGGGCCGATCGGGCGAAAGCCCCTCCAGGCGCCGGGCCGCCTCCTGCTCGACATGGCCTCTCGCTGGGAGCTGTGGGTGGGCAGCGCGCTGTACGGGTTCTCGGCGGCGGCGTGGCTGCTCGCGCTCTCGACGGCCGGACCGCGTATCGCCTACCCGTTCCTGGTGCTGTCGTACTTCGGCGTCGCGCTGACCGCCACCGTCGTGTTGCGCGAGCGTCTCACGCCTGCCCAATGGCTGGGCGTGTTCCTGCTGATCGCGGGAGTCGCCGTGGTGACGCTTACCGCCTAAGTTCGGGGCCACTGGTATACTCCTGTGCGTCCCGGATGGCGGCTTCCTGTCGCCGAATCACGTACCGAAAGAGGTCTGAGACCGATGCATCACACGAAGTCCTCGGAGTTCTTCTCGATGGCCCAGCAGGTCATCCCCGGCGGCGTGAACTCGCCGGTTCGCGCCTTCAAGAGCGTGGGCACCGACCCCATCTTCTACGAGCGCGCCAAGGGCAGTCGGGTGTGGGATGCCGACGGCAACGAGTACATCGACTTCGTGGCGAGCTGGGGGCCGATGATCCTCGGCCACGCGCCCGAGGTCGTCCACGACGCGGTTCGCGCGCAGCTCGACAAGGGCACCAGCTACGGCGCCCCCACCATGATCGAGATCGAGATGGCCGAGAAGCTCGTCGAGATCGTGCCATCCATCGAGATGGTGCGAATGGTGAGCTCCGGCACCGAGGCGACGATGAGCGCGATCCGCCTCGCCCGCGGCTACACCGGGCGCGACAAGTTCATCAAGTTCGACGGCAACTACCACGGCCACTCCGATGCGCTGCTCGTGGCTGCGGGCTCCGGCTTGCTGACCCTCGGCATCCCGTCGACGCCGGGCGTGACCAAGGGCGCCGCCGGCGACACCATCGTGCTTCCGTACAACAACATCGAGGCCGTCCGCGAATCGCTGGCGGCAAACAAAGACAAGGTCGCGGCGATCATCGTCGAGCCGATTGCCGGCAACATGGGCGTCGTCGCTCCCGCACCGGGTTTTCTGCGAGGCCTGCGTGAGGCGTGCGATGAGCACGGCGTCGTGCTCATCTTCGACGAGGTCATCTCCGGCTTCCGCGTCGCCCTCGGCGGCGCGCAGGAGCTCTACGGCGTCACGCCCGACCTCACCACGCTCGGCAAGATCATTGGCGGCGGTTTCCCGGTCGGCGCTTTCGGCGGCAAGGCCGAGATCATGAAATGCCTCGCGCCGGTCGGCCCGGTCTACCAGGCCGGCACGCTCTCGGGCAACCCGGTCGCGATGGTGGCCGGCCTCGCGCTTATTGGCGAGTTGTCCAAGCCCGGCGCGTACGCGGAGCTCGACCGCCTCGGCGCCAAGCTCGCCGGCGGCCTGTGCAAGGCCGCCGAGAACGCCGGCATCGTCACCTGCTGCAACCGCGTAGGCTCGATGTCGACGATGTTCTTCACCTCCGAAGACGTCGTCGACTGGACGACCGCCGCGACGAGCGACACCGCCGCTTACGGCACCTACTTTCGAGGTATGCTCGAGGCCGGCTTCACCATAGCGCCCAGCCAGTTCGAGGCGTGCTTCGTCGGCCTCGCGCACACCGACGCCGACATCGACGCGTTCCTGTCGGCCGCTGGTGACGTGCTCGCGAAAATGGCGGGTTAGCTCATGAAGGCGATCATCCCGGCGGCTGGAATGGGCACGCGGTTCCTGCCGCTCACGAAGTCCCAGCCCAAAGAGATGCTGCCGGTCGTCGACAAGCCGGTCATCCAGTACGTCGTCGAGGAGGCGGTCTGCGGCGGCGCGACCGACATCCTCATGATCACCGGCCGAGGAAAGCGCGCGCTCGAGGACCATTTCGACCGCTCGGTCGAGCTCGAGTCACTGCTCGAGGAGACCGGCAAGTTCAAGGAGCTCGCGAGCGTCGTGAAGATCTCCGAGCTTGCCGAGGTCTTCTACGTGCGCCAGAAGCAGCCGCGGGGCCTCGGTCACGCCGTGCTGTGCGGCGCGCCATTCACGAACAACGAGTCGTTCTTCGTCATGCTCGGCGACGAACTGGTGCCCGATTGCAGCTTGATGCCGCGGATGCGCGAGGTGCACGACCGCACCGGCGCGAGCGTCATCGCGGTCGTTCCAGCCCCTGAGGACCAGGTGTACCGCTACGGTGTCATCGCCGGGGAGCCGGTGGAAGATGACGTGTGGAGGATCACCGGCCTCGTCGAGAAGCCGCCGCCCGGCGAGCAGCCCAGCAACCTGCGCATCTTCGGCCGCTATCTGCTCACGCCGGCGGTCATGGAGATCCTGGCCGCGACGCCCCCGGGCAAGGGCGGCGAGATTCAGCTCACCGACGCGCTCATCAAGCTGCTCGAGCGCGAGGAGATCTACGCGGTCATCATGGATCCGGAGACCGGCCACGACACCGGCAACGTGCTCGCGTGGCTGGAGGCGAACGTCGCTCTTGCCCTCGAGCGCGAGGAGTACTGCGAGCCGTTGCGTGCTTCGCTCAAACGGATGCTGGGGTGACAGACGCTTCGGGGGGAGCGGTGGGCGAGGAGAAGCACGCTACTGCCGTGCATTCGCGTCCGTCGCCGGTCGCGCGCTACGGCGGCATGGCCGCGATGGTTCTCGGCGCGGCGTTCGCGTTTGCGGCGACGATCCTGAGTGGCGGGGCCGCTGGTCGCTCGCTCGGGGCGATCGCGGTTGGGCTGCTGTTCGCGGCGAGCTACCGCACGTGGCTCGAGGCGACGGTCCTCTCCGCGATCGCGGGAGCGTGCGGCGCGGGGCTGGCGATCGTGGCGCTCAAGTTCATGCGACCGGTGCCGACGCCGGAGGCGGTGCAGAGCTTTGCGGACATCTACGGCGCGCATGCGAATGCGTCCGTTGTGGGCAACGTGGGTTCGCTGCCCCTGTTCGTTCTATGGGCGGTGCTTGTGTCGACCGTCGTCGCCCTCGTTGCCGGGTTCGCTATCCAGTTCTCGCCGAAGCGCAAGCTCGCCCGTGTGTTCGCCGCGGCGCTCGTCGTCGCCTGCACGTTCGGCTCGATGTGGGCGGGCGCGACATCGGACGAACTGAATCAGTTCCTGCGGCAGCCTCCCGCAGCAGGAACCTTCCGACAGGACGCATTCATCTTCTGGCACGCGTATGTGAACGTCACGAAGAGCGAGCCGTACTACGCGGCACTGAGGGATGGGGCTGCCGATGACAGCGCCATCATCGACAACCACTACATCGTCGATGGCAAGTTCACCGGTTGGGCGCTCTCGCCGGCCTCGATTCGGCTGCCGTACCCGTTCTACCTCTGGCGCTATCTCGCGCCGGGCGGTGGGACCGAGCTGCTCGTGGTTGCACTCGTGTTCGCCGGCATGGTGCTGGCGGCATCGCTGTGGGCGCTCATGCCGCGTATCGGGCCGGCGGCGGCGCTCGTGCCGATGCTGCTCATGCCGTATCTGCAGGTCAGTCTCGTGTTCGGCGGCCTGTTTCTGCCAGATGTGTGGGCCGCGCTCTTCGTGACGCTCGCCTTCTTCGCGTGGATCCGCGAGCGCTACGTCGTTGCGGGCGCTTTCATGCTGGCGGGCGCGCTCTGCCGAGAAACCGCTATCTTCGCGCTGCTCATCCTGCTCGCGTGGACGGCCTGGCGTGCGCTGCGCCGCGAGCGCGAGTGGGTCGTGCGCGCAATCGCGCTCGCCGGTATGACGGCGGTGTTCGCGCTCGCGTATTGGCTGCATTTGCGAGCTGGCGCGGCCTACGTGAGCGGCACGCAGTCGGCGGGGGGTACCGTCGCGCAGATGCTGGGGACGAGCGCGGGCCGTAGCTTCTCGGCGAAGTTCCTCAACCCGACCGAGTTCGGCTCCTTCATCTATATGCTGCTGTTCCTTCCGAGCTGGCTGCCTCTCGGGCTGCAGTTCCCGGGCTGGTACCTGGCGCTTCGGCGCTCGAACGACGCGCTCGTGCCGGTGTTGGCGTTCGCGGCGTTTTGGGTGGTGTTCACGGCAACGTTCGGAGCGACATCGGCGTACTGGGGCGTGATGTACATGCCGCTCGCGATTGCCGGGAGCGGGGTGCTCTTGGCGTGGGCCGGGATGCGCGGGCAGCAAACCATGCGGCCCCGCTCGCGGGCCGGCAAACTGGATTTGGGGGCGTAACACGTGCCGGTTTCGCGCAGGACAAAGGTAAAGCGGCCTGTCTCGAATGGGCCCCGAACGAGTGCGATGCGCGCCAAAGGCAGCGCGCTGCGCTACGCCAGCATGGCCGCGATGGTTCTCGCAGCGAGTCTCGCCCTCGCGATGGCGGTTGCTTGCGGCGGGGCCCCCGGCCGGTGGCTCGGCGCTGTCGCGGTAGGGCTGCTCTTCGCGGGGGCGTATCGCACGTGGCGCGAGGCGGCGGTTCTCTCGGCGATCGCGGGTGTACTTGGTCCGGTGCTGGCGAACGCAAGCGCGGCCTCGGGCAGAAGCGTCGTTCCGCGGGAAGGGCTGGCCACCTTTTCGGCGATCTACCTTCAGCACCTCGTAGACGCCAACTCAAGCATGTTCGCTCCGCCTGTGCTCTACGTGGGGCTCATCGCGCTGACGGCGGTAGTCGTCGCGCTCCTCGTCGCGCTGGCCATACAGCATTCACCGGACCGTAAGCTCGCCCGCGTCCTGGCCGCCTCACTCGTTGTTGCATGTACGTTCGGATCGATGTGGTTCGGTTTGACGTCTGCCGATATGAACAAGCGCCTTCACGAACCCAACGAGGCCGGGAAGTACCGGCAGGACGCTGTTATCTACTGGAAGACGTATCTCAACCTCACGCTTGGCGAGCCGTTCTATCAGTCGTTCCAAGACGCCGCCGCCGGCGATGAACTGCTCATCGACAACCACGATATCGTCAACGGGAAGTTCGTTGGTTGGGCCTACTCGCCGGCATCGATCCGACTCCCGTACGCTTTCTACCTCTGGCGCTATACCGCGCCGAGAGGCGGAGGGCAGCTGCTCGTCGTCTCGTTGCTGTTCGCCGGAGTCGTGCTCTCGGCATCGCTGTGGGCGCTCGTGCCGCGCGTGGGTCCGGCGGCTGCGCTCGTGCCGATGCTGCTCATGCCGTACCTGCAGGTCAGCCTGGGACTCGGCGGCCTCTTCATGCCCGACGTCTGGGCCGGGCTCTTCGTGACGCTCGGCTTCTTCGCGTGGATACGCGAGCGCTACATCGTAGCTGGCGCGCTCATGCTCGCGGGAGCACTCTGCCGCGAGACTGCCATCTTCGCGCTGCTCATCCTGCTCGCGTGGGCGGCGTGGCGCGCGCTGCGGCGTGAGCGCGAGTGGGTAGTGCGAACGATTGCGCTCACGGGCATGGCCGTCGTCTTCGCGCTCGCGTACTGGCTACACCTCCGCGCGGGCTCGCCGTATGTTGTGAGTTCGCTGTCACCGGGCGGGACGGTGGCCAAGATGCTCCGGTTGAGCGCCGAGCGGCCGTTCTCGGAGAGGTTCCTTGCACCGGCCGAGTTCGGATTCCTGATCTACCTCCTTCTGTTGGTCCCAAGTTGGCTGCCGCTCGCGCTGCAGTTTCCGGGGTGGTGGGTCACCCTTCGGAGCTCACACGATGCGTCCGTGCCGGTACTCGCGCACTCGGTGTTTTGGGTGCTGTTCGCACTTACACTCGGGATGTCGGCTGCATACTGGGGAGCGCTTTACATGCCGCTTGCAATCACCGGAAGCGCCGCTCTCCTCGCGTGGGCCGGTATGCGCGGGCAGCACGTTTCAGGCTCAACCGGACCGGTTAGAAGAAGCACCACCAGCCAGCGCGGTTCGGAAAGATAGCTGATGTCACGCACCACCTCACGTCGCGCCGCGGCGAAGCCAATGACCGCATCCGAGTGGCGTCGCCCAGACGCGGTTCGCGCAGGCGGCGCGGCGAGACGATGGGTCGGCATGGCGGCGATGGTGCTCGGGGCGAGCATCGCGCTTGAACTCGCCGTGTGGTGCGGTGGGGCGCCTGGTCAGTGGCTCGGCGCTGCGGCTGTTGGGCTCCTGTTCGCGGCGACGTATCGGACGTGGCGCGAGGCAGCGGTCCTCTCGGCGATCACAGGCGCACTCGGATCGGCACTCACCGTTGTCGGCGTCAGACTGGCCCATGATGTTCCCACCCCCGATTCGGTCGGCGGGCTGGCAACGGCCTACACGAGCAACCTGACCGACGTCATCGTTTCCATCCCCACGCACCCGTGGTCCTTTGGTTTGTCCATCGTGGCCACAGCGCTGCTTGCGGCGGTGGCTGTGGGACTCGCAATTGAGCACGCGCCGCATCGCAAGATCGCCCGCGTGGTGGCTGCGTCGCTTGTCGTGGTCTGCGCCTTTGGCTCGATGTGGTTCGGGGCGATGTCGACGGACATGAGCCGGCTTCTGAGCGCCCCGCCCGTCGCTGGGACGTTTCGTCAGGATGCGTTCATCTACTGGAAGACCTACCTGAATCTGACGACGGGGGAGCGCTACTACCCGGCGTTTCGCGACGCCGCCGCCTCAGACAAGCTGCTTGTCGACAACAAGTTCGTCGTCAACGGGAGATTCACCGGCTGGGCCTACTCGCCGGCGTCGATCCGTCTGCCGTACTCGTTCTACCTGTGGCGCTATCTTGCGCCCGGCGGCGGTGCGAGCCTCCTCGCTGGTGCGCTGCTGCTCGCCGGCATTGTGCTCGCGGCGTCGCTGTGGGCGTTCATGCCTCGCGTTGGACCCGCGGCTGCGCTCGTGCCGATGCTGCTGATGCCCTACTTGCAGGTCAGCATCGTGTTCGGCGGCCTGTTCCTCCCGGACGTCTGGGCGGCACTCTTCGTGACGCTCGGCTTCTTCGCGTGGATCCGCAAGCGCTACATCGCCGCGGGGACGCTCGTCCTCGCGAGCGCACTCTGTCGCGAGACGGCCATCTTCGCACTCATCATCTTGCTCGCGTGGGCGCTGTGGCGCGCGCTGCACCGCGAGCGAGAGTGGGTCGCGCGTGCGGTGGCGCTCGGTGCGATGACGGCGGTGTTCGCGCTCGCCTACTGGCTGCATCTGCGAGCCGGTTCGCCGTTCATCGCGAGTTCGCAAACGGCCGGCGCCACCATCATCCAGATGCTGGCCAAGAGCGCCGCGCGGTCGTTCTCGGCAAGGTTCATCGCCCCATCCGAGTTTGGCTTCTTCACATTCCTCTCGGTGTTCATCCCAAGCTGGCTGCCGCTCGCGCTGCAGTTTCTGGGGTGGTGGGTCACCCTTCGAAGCTCGCGCGACGAGTTCGTGCCGGTCGTCAGCTACGCCGCATTTTGGGTGCTGTTCGCACTTACACTCGGGATGTCGGCTGCATACTGGGGAGCGCTTTACATGCCGCTTGCAATCACCGGAAACGCCGCTCTCCTCGCGTGGGCCGGTATGCGCGGGCAGCAAGCGGGTAGCCCCGCGCCCCGCGCCTAGTCGCAACCCACCCTAGCCACACCGCGCGGCTGGTATGATGGGCCGGCATTCGGACGCGATCGTCGAAAAGGATCCCAGACGTGACAAAGCGAGCCCTTATCACCGGCATCACCGGGCAGGACGGTTCGTACCTCGCGGAGCTGCTGCTCGACAAAGGCTACGAGGTCACGGGCGTGATTCGCCGCGCCGCAACGCCGTCGACCGAGCGCATCGAGCACCTCCTCGACAGGATCACCCTGTGCGTGGGCGACATGACCGATCAGACGTCGCTGCTCGACGCGGTCGAGGCGGCCCAGCCCCACGAGGTCTACAACCTCGCGGCGCAGTCCTTCGTGTTCGACTCGTGGACGGTGCCGGTCAACACCGGCGACGTTGACGGCATGGGCGTTACACGGCTGCTCGAAGCGACGCGGCGCGTGAAGCCGGATGCGCGCTTCTACCAGGCGTCCTCATCGGAGATGTATGGCAAGGTGCACGAGGTTCCGCAGTCCGAGACCACGCCGTTTCACCCGCGCAGCCCGTACGGCGTCGCAAAGGTGTACGGCTACTACATCACGCTGAACTACCGCGAGTCCTTTGGGATGCATGCGAGCAACGGCATCCTCTTCAACCACGAATCGCCGCGCCGCGGCCTCGAGTTCGTGACCCGCAAGATCACCGACGCCGTCGCGCGCATCAAGCTCGGCACGCAAAGCGAGCTGCGCCTCGGCAACCTCGATGCGAAGCGCGATTGGGGTTTTGCGGGCGACTACGTCGAGGGCATGTGGCGCATCCTCCAGGCCGATGAGCCCGGCGACTACGTGCTCGCGATGGGCGAGACCCACACCGTCCGCGAGTTCTGCGAGATCGCGTTTTCGCGCGTGGGCCTGAACTACGAAGACCACGTCGTCGTCGACCCGCGTTTCGTTCGCCCGGCCGAGGTCGAGCTGCTTCTCGGCGATCCTGCGAAGGCGAAATCAGAGTTGGGCTGGGAGCCGAAGGTCAGCTTCCGCGGACTCGTCGAGATGATGGTCGACACCGACGTGGAGCGGCTGTCCCGCTAGCCTTCGCTGACTCCATCGAGTCATTTGGGAGTACAACGTTGTCCCGATTCTTCTTCCGAGACGTACCCGGTCTGTGAGCGCCGCCGACAGCGTCCGTGACTTCAACGAGGCCCACGGCGAGAAGCTGCGCTACCTTGCCGTCGGTCTTTGGAACACCGCCATCTCCTACGCGATGTTCTTCGCCCTCATCCGCCTGGTCGCCGGGCCGATCGAAGCGTCCACGCACCTGGACTACAAGACCGTCGCGCTCATCGTGCAGTGGGCGACGTGGGTGCTGGCGGTTGTTCAGTCCACCGTGACGATGAAGTACTTCGCGTTTCGCTCGAAGGGGCACCTCGGCCGGCAAGTGCTCCGTGCGTATCTCATATACCTGCCGGCGCAAGGCCTCTCGTCGCTCATCCTCTACAGTGCCATGCGGTACCTGGGACTCTCGGCGGCGATCGGCCAGCTCTTCGCGGTGATCGTGACCACGATCTTCAGCTACATCGGCCACAAGTACTTCACGTTCCGGCTGCCGCTGGAAGTCGGCGAAGTGCCTCCGCAGGACCTCGTCGAGTAGGTCGCGACCTCTGCTATAGTCCTTTCGAACCGACACTGAATCGAGGGGCTTCGTGCCCAGACGCGCACTCATCACCGGCGCCGCCGGCCAAGACGGCACGTACCTCACGCAGCTGCTTCTGGACAAGGGCTACGAGGTGCACGGCATCCCCGGCCCGTACCCCGGCGACTTCGCCGAGATGGTCGAGCGCCACAAGGGCAGCCTCTTCTCGGTGGACGCGGATCTGACCGACATGGAGTCGCTGCTGCGCGCGGTGGACGCGACGCGGCCTGACGAGGTCTACAACTTCGCCGCGCAGTCGTCAGTGAGCGAGTCCTTCGAGGCCGCAATCGCGACCACCGAGGTCAACGCCGTCGGCGTCCTGCGCCTCCTCGAGGCGCTGCGCCAGCTTGCACCCGACGCGCGGTTCTTCCAGGCGGCCTCGGCCGAGATGTTCGGCAACGCCTCCGAGATGCCCCAGAAGGAGACCACACCACTGCATCCGCGCTCGCCCTACGCCGCATCGAAGACGTACGCGTTCCACATCGTGGGCAGCTACCGCGACTCCTACAAGATGCACGCGAGTAACGGCATCATGTTCAACCACGAGTCGCCGCTTCGCGGGTTGCAGTTCGTGACTCGCAAGATCACCGACGGCGCGGTGCGCTGCAAGCTCGGGCTTGCCACCGAGCTGCACCTCGGCAACCTCGATGCGAAGCGCGACTGGGGTTTTGCTGGCGACTACGTCGAGGCGATCTGGCTCATGCTCCAGAACGAGACGCCGGATGACTACGTCGTCGCCACGGGGGATGTGCACACCGTGCGCGACTTCTGTGCTGCGGCCTTCGGCCACCTCGGACTCGACTACAACGAGTTCGTGAAGGTCGACCCTCGCTTCTTCCGCCCGGTAGACGTCAACATCTTCTACGGCGACGCCACCAAGGCTCGCACGGTGCTGGGATGGGAGCCCAAAGTACGCTTCGAAGAGCTGGTCGAGATGATGGTCGACGCCGACATCGAACGGCACTCACGCTAGCCCGCATCAAGCCATGTCTTCGCGAAAGGGACCGCCCTGTGACCAGATCCAACCTGCGAGCGATCGTCCTTGCCGGAGGAAGCGGCCAGCGCTTCTGGCCGCTGTCGCGCGAGCTCAGCCCCAAGCAGCTGCTCTCGATGTTCGGCACGGAGTCGCTCATCGCCGCGGCCATCCACCACATCCTGCCCTTCGTCGACGGCGGCTCGTCGGTGTCGATCGCCACCAACGAGCGCCTCTTCGACGAGCTGCGCAACCACCTCACAGCGCAAAGCGACACGCAGCTGCACTCGGTTCGCTACATCCAGGAGCCGCTGCCCAAGAACACGGCGCCCGCCATCGCGCTTGCGGCTGCGATCTTCTCGGCTGAGGATCCCGAGGCGATCATCGTCGTGCTGCCCAGCGACCACGTGTTCGACGACGGCCCGTTGTGGAGGGACTGCATTAACGCCGCCGCCGACATGGCCGCTGATGGCTACCTCGTGACCATCGGCATCGAGCCCACTCGCGCCGAGACCGGCTACGGCTACATCTGCGTGGGCGACGCGTTGCCGCAGTTCGCGGTTGGAGCGGTCACGCCGCATGTGGCTGCCGAGTTCGTCGAGAAGCCCGATGCGCCACACGCCGAGGAGTACGTCGCGAGCGGCCGCTACTTCTGGAACGCGGGCATCTTCGTGATGAAGGCGAGCCGCGTTCTCGAGGAACTCGAGGCCGCTGGTGGCGACATCGCGCACATCGCCGACGTTGCGCGCTGGATCGCCGGGCAACCCGAAGAGCTGCGTCACGGCGACGAGGCGCGAGAGCGGTTCGCGACGATCGAGCCGGTCTCGATCGATCGCGCGGTTATGGAGAACTCCGAGCGCGTCGTCGTGATTCCCGCGCCGCTGAAGTGGAGCGACGTCGGATCGCTGCTCGCTCTGGGCGAGATCGCCCCGCCCGACGACGCCGGTAACGTGCGGGAAGGGCGCGGCGTCGACATCGACTCGCGCAACTCCATCATCTATTCGACCGACCGGCTCGTCGCGACTCTGGGTGTCGAAGACCTCATCGTCGTCGATACGAGCGACGCAACGCTTGTCCTGCCGAAGGATCGCGCGCAGGACGTGCGCCAGATCGTCGACGCGCTCAAACTCATCGGCGCGCCTGAGATCGCTGAGCCGAAGGTCTCGCTTCGGCCGTGGGGCTCGTGGCGGTCGCTGCTCAAGGGCTCCGGCTACCAGATCAAGCTGCTCGAGATCAAACCCGGTGGCCGTCCGAGCCTCCAGCGCCACGAGCGCCGCAGCGAGCACTGGGTCGTTGTTGCCGGCACCGCGATCGTCACACGAGACTCCGACGAGATCACCGTCCCCACCAACGAGAGCATCTTCATTCCTCTGGGCGCCGTGCACCGGATCGAGAATCGTGGGAGCGAGTTTCTGCAGGTCATCGAAGTCCAGCTGGGCGACTATCTCGGCGAGGACGACATCATCCGTTTTGAGGATGATTATCGCCGCTGATCGAGAACTGATTAACGTACTCTGCTAGCCGACGCGAGGCCCCCTCTACTCAGGGGGCTGTACAATCGTGAACAGATTGGCTAATATTTCGGCCACAGTAATGCGTGTGGGCGGAAACGCAACACTCATGACTCGCACTGTTCCGGTTGGGGGCACCCGGAACGAATCTCGCTCGATGGAGATTTGTGGGCCGCCACGCGCACGGGATGGTATGAGGGGGAATCATGAGTTTTCGCGCCGTGGGGGCGCGCCGTAGCTCTATTCGGCGTGTAGTTGTGCGTCCATTGCTCATCACGTTTGTGGTCATCGCTTTTGCCATGGCGATATTTGTGGGAGCCCGATCGTCCATCGCATGGGCATCCAGTACGTCCAGCTTGAAGGGCGCGTCCAATCTGCCTCCGGTCGCTTCAATCTCTATGGGGCCGCAGGCATGGGTGGGCACGCCGCTGACGCTGGATGGTTCCTCGTCCAGCGATAGCGACGGCAGGATCGTCAAGTACGAGTGGGACGTCGACGGCAACGGCACGTGGGATGTCGTCAGCTCGTCGCCTGTCTCCGTGACGACCCCATCGGCCGTCAGCCACGCCAAACTGCTGCTGCGCGTCACCGACAATACCGGCGCGACCAGCACCGACTCTCGCATGGTCGACATACGCGTCGACAATCACGCCCCCAAGGCGTTCCTGGACGGCCCGGCGACCACCGTGGCGAACCAGGCCGTGACCTTTGACGGCGGCCGCTCGTTCGATCCGCTCGGCTCGATCGCCACATACCTGTGGGACTTCGATTCCAACGGCGTCGTCGACACCCAGGGAACGTCGCCACGCGTCACGCACGCGTTCAGCCAGGCGGGCACCTACAAGACCACCCTCACCGTCCGAGACTTCGGCGGCAACACCGATTCCGCTTCGTTGTCGACCACGGTCACCGGCGGCAGCGACGCTGTCCCGCAAAAGCCCGTCGGCCTCACCGCCGTCGACGTGCCCGCCGATCAGGGCGGCGCGATTGCGCTGGCGTGGACCGCAAGTACCGAGTCCGATGTCTCGCGCTACCGGGTCTTCCGCTCGCTTTCGCAAAGCGGCCCATTCGCTCTCGTCTCCGAGACGGCTGCGGCCGCCTTCACCGACAGCGGCCTCGCGGACGGCACTATCTACTACTACGTGGTGATCGCAGTCGATGCTGCCGGTCAACAGAGCGCCAACTCCGCCGCCGCCTCGGCGACGCCCCTGGACAACATCGCTCCGACTGTGCCTGTGGGACTCTCCGCAGCTGACGTGCCTGCCGACCAGGGCGACGCTATCGCCGCGAGCTGGACCCGCAGCGCCGAACCAGATCTCGCCGGCTACCGGCTGATACGCCTGGACACCGTCACTGGAACCACCGTCACCCTCAACGTTCCGGCGTCGGAGACCGAGTGCACCTTCTCCGGTCTCGAGACGGGCCATCTCTACCGATTCGCGATTGCTGCCTACGACATGGCCGGCAACGTCAGCGCTTCGGGTGCGCCCGTCGCCGCCACTCCGTTCGACAACCTCGCACCCGCCGCTCCCGCCGGTCTGATCGCCTATGACCGCCCGGGTGACGACGGTGGGGCCGTCGTCACCGAATGGGCTCCCAATACCGAGTCCGACCTCGCCGGCTACACGCTGTACCGCGGCACGCTCGCCCAGGGCGCCGACCCGGCCACCGTGCTGTGCCTCCCGGTCGCGAACCTGCCGGCCTCGGCCGTCACCTTCACCGACGAGAGCGCCGCGCTCGGCACCGACTACGTCTACTACCTCGTCGCCTCGGACGGCTCGGGCAACGCTTCGGGTGCCTCGGCACGCGCTACCACGCGCTCGCTCGACAACGTCGCTCCGTCCGCACCGATGAGCGTCAGCGCCTCAGACGTCACGCCCGACCAGGGTGGTACCGTCCGCGTGGGCTGGCTGCCGTCGATCTCGGCTGACGTCGCCGGCTACCGCGTCTCAGTGCTCGACTCAGATGGTGTCGTGGTCAAGACCGCCGATGCCGGCACCGCGCTGACCTATCTCGCAGGCGGCCTGAACGTCGGCGATGTCTACACCTTCTCGGTGGTCGCCTACGACGCCGCGAACAACATCTCGGATGCCACGACCGCCACTCAATCCGGAGGCGACGAGCTCGCTCCAGCCACCCCGGCCGACTTCTCCGCTGTCGACGTCACGCCCGATCAGGGTGGCGTCATCGACGTAACCTGGTCGGCGAATACCGAGTCCGACCTGGCCGGCTACACGCTGACCGCGTATGACTCGCATGACGCCGTCGTCGGCACCTACGACACCGGCTTCGCGACCTCGAAGACCTTCTCGGGTCTGACCGTTGGCGACTCCTACGCCTTCAAGCTCGTCGCCCGCGATGCCAACGGCAACATCTCGGCATCGACCGCTGCGGCGACCGCAACCGCCAAGGACGAGATCGCGCCCGACGCAGTCACGCTGTCCGCGGCCGATCACGCGGCCGACCAGGGCGGCGTCGTCGACATCTCCTGGACCGCTGCTGCCGCCGCCGACGCCGCCGGCTACAAGCTCTACCGTGACGGAGCCCAGATCGCCGACCTCGCCACGCTGAGCTTCTCAGACACCGCCGCCGGCTCGGCGACCCACAGCTACACCGTGCGTGCCTACGACGGCTCGGGCAACCTCTCCGACGTCTCCAACGCAGTCGCGCTCAAGGCCGTCGACAACCTCGCACCGGCCGTGCCGTCTGTCTCGACGGTCGCTGATGCCGAGAACGACCAGGGCGGCGTCATCGACGTGACCTTCGCTCCCGTCAGCGACCCCGATGTCGATGGCTACCGCGTTATGTGCTTCGACGCCAGCGGCATGCTCGTCGCCACCAAGGAAACCGCCGCGCTCGACACGATGGCCGTCTTCGACCACCTCACCGACGGAGCGCCGTACCACTTCGCCGTGCTCGCCTTCGACACGTCCGGGAACGCATCGGCCCAGTCGGTCGCCGTGACAGGCACGTCCGCCGACAACCTGGCGCCGGTGTCGCCGGTGAACCTCTCAGCGAGCGACGTCGCGCCCGACCAGGGCGGCTCGATCAACCTCGCGTGGGGCGCTAACGGGGAGTCCGACCTCGCCGGCTACACGCTCACCGCTTACGACGCGCACGACGCGGTCGTCGGCACCGTCGACACCGGACTCGCGAAGACCCACACCTTCTCAGGGCTGACAGTGGGCGCGACCTACACGTTCGAAGTCACTGCCCGTGACATCAGCGGCAACACATCCGCGGCCTGTCCGCGTGTCTCCGCCGCCGCCGCAGATGAGATCGCGCCTGATGCCGTCACCCTGTCCGCGACCGATCACGCGGCCGACCAGGGCGGCGTCGTCGACATCTCCTGGACCGCTGCGGCCGCCGCTGACACCGTCGGATACAGGCTCTACCGTGACGGAGCCCAGATCGCCGACCTCGCCACGCTGAGCTTCTCAGACACCGCCGCCGGTTCGGCGACCCACAGCTACACCGTCAAGGCCTACGACGGCTCGGGCAACCTCTCCGTCGTCTCCAACGACGTCGCGTTCAAGGCCGTCGACAATCTCGCACCGGCAGTGCCCGCAGGCCTGGCAGTGACCGACATCTCCGCCGATCAGGGCGGATCGCTCGCGCTGTCCTGGACCGCTAACACCGAGTCCGACCTGGCCGGTTACACGGTCTACCGCGCGACCTCGGTCGACGGTGCCTTCACCAAGCTCGCGGACGTGTCCGTCGCGACCTTCACCGACACCCACGCAGCACTCGGCGCCACCTACTACTACGCGGTGAGCGCTTCTGACGCCGTCAACGAGTCGGCCAAGTCCGGCGCGGTCTCCGGTGTATCGTTCGACAACCTCGCACCCGCCGCTCCCGCCGGTCTGATCGCATACGACCGCCCCGGTGACGACGGTGGGGCCGTCGTCACCGAATGGGCTCCCAATACCGAGTCCGACCTCGC
>JBBRSD010000004.1:0-204424 GCA_038245725.1 Coriobacteriia bacterium
GTGGCTGAGCTATCGGGAGCGCGCGCTGCTCGGCCGCGACCTCAAGCCCGAGGAGGCGCGCTACGTCACCGAGATGGTGCGCCGCATCGCCGCGCTCGTGCTCATGGGGCCGGAGCTCGACGCGAACTACGAGCGCGTGAAAGCGGACGTGTGGGAGTGGGGCGCGTAGGTGCCCCACTATCGGGGCTGGCACTCGGGGGAATTGAGAAGGAGTCTTCATGACACTCGGCGACTTGGCTATAGCCCGGAACCTCCAAGAATACGAGACGTTTGATCGTTCAGGGCGAGCTCTTCGTGCGCTGTCGACAATCAGCGATGGAATCAAGCAGCATGTCGCGGCAACCGAGAATGCAGGGTTCCGTATCGCGTCTTCCGTCGATGCTCTAGAGAGAATCGGGCGTCGAAACAACTACCTGCTTGGCGACATCAACCTTGCCCTAGGCGCGATTTCCGATGAGCTGTATGAAGGCTTCTCGCAAGTCGCGTATGAGCAGAGGCTCCAGACGTCGACACTTAAAGACATCCTTGCTGCCGTTTCCAGTCCGAATGCAACTGCGGCTCGTGAGTTCCGTGATCAAGGGTTCTACGCCTACTCCAACGGGTGGCTCGACGACGCCGAGACAGCGCTCCGAAAAGCGAGCCACAAGGATCCATTCGACTTCACGGTGCACCAGTTGCTCGGCGACATCGCGCTACGGCGTGGAGCCAACATTACGGAAGCCATCGAGGAATTCGCCAAGGCGGCGAAGTATGCCGAGCCGGTCTCCGCAGCAGACTCGGCATACGCGTTGATGTGCCAAACTAGGGCTCATCGCGCGCGCGGAACGGTGGACGAATCCGTGACGGCCGCGCGAAAGGCCGCAGTCCTCATCCCCGCCATGGCTGAAGGCCATTTTGCGCTGGCGCAGGCCGCCGCGTACGCGCAGGATCGCACGACCGCACGGGAGGCCCTCCTCAAGGCGCTTTCAATCAAGCCAGAACTCTCTCTTCTTGCCGCCGACGACGAACTACTTGGCGCAATTGACGGGCTCGCGGAAGAAACGCTCATCTTCTATCGACAGACGCTTCGTGACGATGTGATGGCCGAATGGCAGAACGTTCGTCCGAAGCTTGACGCTGCTCTCCGATTCGGGAGCGTCATCATAGAGGCGCACGAGGTCAATCAGGCAGCCCTTCAGCGAGAGGCGGCCAAGAAGAGGTCGTTGTTTGCTGACAGGGCGGAAGACATCCCCAGATGGGCAGTGGCAAAGGCGCTGCCCCCACTGGGCGCACGAGCGCGCGAAGTCACCTCGTTGATCGAAGCGTCTATCACGGCCGATAGCATTCTCGATCTGGTTCAGGCCAAGACGCTGATCCTCGGTGAAGGCGTGTCAGTCTGCCAGCAGGCCATTCCCGTGCTGCGCCGGCAGTACTTGGTGAACGGCCTGAGCCCCGAGGTCGCCGCCTCCCTCCTCGCCCTCATCAGAGTTGTGGACCCAAGAGCGACTCGCACTGCCGCGTGCCCATATTGTGGGTTCACGGTTTCGGAGTGGGATGACGTCTGTCGAAAGTGCGGTTCGATATTCAAAGGTCGCCTTGAAGTCCCAGAAAGACTGGCTTCTGCGTACAAGCGCTGGACAACAACCGGCCAGAACTGGCCGGGCTTCCTTGCCACTCTAGAGGCGTCATGGGCTGAACTGCCTCAAGGCCCGGGGGCGGCAGCTCGCATCAACGCGCGTTTTCCAGAAGCCGCTGGGCGTAGCGGGTTTGCCGAGATTGTCAACAGGTTTGACAGTGCTTAGGTCTGATAGACGGTGAGAGTTCCAAACGTTCTCCTACGTGACCCCCTCGCCCCGATCGACGATAATCCCTTTGCACCCAACCTCGCGCTGAAAGGCCGCCACTCATGATCCCGCGCTACTCCCGCGCGGCTTGAGGCTGGAGTGTTGCTTCGACGGTTGGAGAGCGGTGATTCATTCGGCCTGCCGCATTCGCGACCGATGCCGGCGATCGGATCGCGCTGTCACGAACTGCGCGTCGTCGACGAAAGCGCGACGTGGCGGATCGTCTATCGCATCGATACCGACGCCTTCGTGATCGGCGATGTGTTCAGCAAGAAGACGCAGGCGACGCCGAAGTCGGCGATCGATGCCTGCAGGCGCAGGTTCAAGGAGTACGACGCCATCGTGGGCGGGAAGGAGTGAGCGACGTGGACAAGACGAGGACATCAAGGCCGAGTTGCCGCTGAAGCGAATCTGGACCGTGCAGTTCAGGACGAAGACTGACATTCGAGGCAATTCCGCGGTGCTATTTCGAAGGCAAACGCCGTCCCCGAGACGCTTGCCGGCGCTCTTACCACCCAAAGCGCGGCCCCTACCGCGTCGCGCCCGCTGAGATCGCCCTGCTACGGACCCCCGTTTCGACCCCCAAAAAGTCTGCGGAAAGACTGCGGAATAGCTCAGAACCGCGTTGAAACGGCCTGAGACGCCTCGAGACCGCAAGCCGACATGTGCGACAAAACACCACTGCGGACCTGCTGTTATGTGACTCTGAACGGCTCCAACGGCGACACCCTGCTACCCAACGATTTTGCCCCGGACGGGTTCGATCCCCCTTGGCTCCACCAAAACAACTACAGCGCGCCCGCCATGATCGTCGGCGGGCGTTCGTGTATCTCGGCTAGGCATCGTGTTTGGCAAGGTAGTGGCTAGAGAGGCCAGAGCCGCACGCCATTCGAGGGGAGACCTGTGTCCGAAGAACTGAGTCCGGAGTTGCTGAAAGGCGTCTTCATGACCGCGTTGGATGCGGCCGTGATCACCGACCGAGACACCTCGCGAATCCTGGACGTGAACCATGCAGCGTGCGCCCTCTACGGCTACACACGTGAGGAAATGCTTCACTTGGAGGCGGAGGACCTGGCCGCGCACCCCGAAGCGACCGCGCAAGCACTAGCGGCGGGTACAGTGTGGCCCCCGAACCATCTTCATCGGCGACGTGACGGCTCGTTGTTTCCCGCCGAGGTCGCTGACAGCGACTTCGAGGTCAACGGGCGCTGGGTCAGAGTGGGTCACACACGCGACATCTCCGTTCGTGTCGCCGCCGAAGTTGAGCTCGCCGAGGCGATTGCGAAGTACCGCGCCGCGCTTGAGACGTTTCCTGATGCCGTCACGATCAACCGAATGAGGGACGGGCTGTTCATCGAAGTCAACGAGGGCTTTACTTCGATCACCGGCCATACCCGTGAGGATGTCTACGGCAAGACATCGAACGAGATCATGCTTTGGAGCGACCCCGCGGACCGTACTCGTCTCGTCGACGGCCTGATCCGCGATGGTGCGGTCACGAATCTGGAGGCCGATTTTCGGTTCAAGGACGGTATTGTCCGACGTGCGCTCATGTCGGCGCGGACACTCCCGCTTGCGGGAGAGGCGTGTCTGATGACGGTCACGCGGGACATCTCGAGCAACAAAGAGGCCGAGGCGGCGCTCGTGGAGAGTAACGCCAAGCTCGAGCAGATGGTCAGAGACGTCGCCGAGGCGATGGGCCGAATCGTCGAGAGTCGCGACCCTTACACGCAAGGCCACCAGGAACGCGTTGCGGAGGTGTCGGTCCTGATCGGACGCGAGATGGGTCTGTCGGACAGGGACCTCGATGCCATCGAGATGGCGGCGCTCGTCCACGATGTCGGCAAGCTGGCGGTTCCGGCCGAGATCCTCAACAAGCCGGGTCGACTCTCGAAGCTTGAGTTCTCTCTGATCCAGGTCCACTCCGAGCAAGGGCATGCGATCCTGCGCGACATCGATCTCGGAGCGCCTGTGGCAAGCATCGTCCTGCAGCACCACGAACGCATGGACGGTAGCGGTTACCCCAGTGGGCTGAAAGGCGACGAAATCCTCCCTGCAGCGCGCATTCTGTCGGTCGCGGACCTCGTGGAAGCCATGGCGAGCTATCGGCCGTACCGGCCTGCGGTCGGTCTTGTGCCGGCTATCGACGAGCTCTCGGCCCATCCCGAGAAGTATGATCCGGAGGTCGTCTCGGCATGCAGGGTTCTCTTCGAACGAGGCGATCTCGGGTTCCTCACCACGTCTCGCGGGCAGTGATCTGAGACGCCGGCGGCAGGCCGCGTTTTCGCGTGGTTCCCGGCTCCGCTAGAATCGCCTGAGCACTATTAAGCCGAGGCGAGCCTTGGAGGCCACCCCGTGAGCGAGTTCGTCTACGACCCGATACGCATCGAAGAGTGCTGGCAGGCCGCGTGGGAGAGCGAGGGGCTGTACCACGCCGCCGAGAACACCGGCAAGCCGAAGAAGTACGTCCTCGAGATGTTCCCGTACCCGTCGGGCGACATCCACATGGGGCACGTTCGCAACTACACCATCGGCGACGTGATCGCGCGGCAGGCGTCGATGGCCGGCTTCGAGGTGCTGCACCCGATCGGCTGGGACGCGTTCGGCCTGCCCGCCGAGAACGCCGCGATCAAGAGCGACTCCCACCCGGCGACGTGGACGTATGCCAACATCGAAAAGCAGGCGGCGTCGTTCAAGCGCATGGGCTTCTCCTATGATTGGGACCGCACCGTCAAGAGCTGCGACGTCGACTACTACCGCTGGGGCCAGTGGATCTTTCTCAAGATGTGGGAGCGCGATCTCGTCGAGCGCAAGAGCTCCCCTGTCAACTGGTGTCCCAGCTGCAAGACGGTGCTGGCCAACGAACAGGTCGTGGGCGACAGCCAGTGCTGGCGCTGCAAGAGCACCGTCGAGAAGCGCGAGCTCGAGCAGTGGTTCTTCAAGATCACCAACTACGCGCAGCAGCTCCTCGACGACCTCGACGACCTGCCCGGCTGGCCGGAGCGCGTCAAGACGATGCAGGCGAACTGGATCGGCCGCAGCGAAGGCGCGGAGGTCGATTTCACTCTGTGCGACGTTGACGGCGAGCCGACAGACGAGCGGATCACCGTCTTCACCACGAGGCCGGACACGCTGTTCGGCTGCACGTTCTTCCTGCTGGCGCCGGAGCACCCACTTGTGGCGCGGCTGGTCGCGGGCACCGAGTACGCCGAGGCGGTCAACGCTGTCGTGGCGTCGGCCGCGCGCGAGACGGCGGTCGAGCGGCAGCTGGGCGAGCGGACCAAGCACGGAGCGTTCACTGGCCGCTTCGTCGAGAACCCAGTCAACGGACAGAAGGTGCCGATCTGGGTCGCCGACTACGTCCTGATGGACTACGGCACCGGCGCAGTTATGGCGGTGCCGAGCGGCGACGAGCGCGACTTCGGGTTCGCTCGCCAGTACGGACTGCCGATCGTGCCGGTCGTCGTAGCCGAGGAGGACGCGCCGCGCTACGAGGGGGCGGTTCTCGGCGAGGTTCCGCAGGAAGTCGACTGGGCCGAGGCTTACAACGGCCCGGGCGTGATGATCAACTCGGGCGAGTTCTCGGGGATGACCGGCGGCAAGGCGAGCGAGGGCATGAACGCGGTCACCGCGTGGCTCAGCCAGCGCGGCCGGGGCCGTGAATCGATCAACTTCCGGCTGCGCGACTGGCTCATCAGCCGCCAACGCTATTGGGGCAACCCGATCCCCGCGATTCACTGCCCGGATTGCGGGCTGGTGCCCGTGCCGATCGAGGACCTGCCGGTTGTATTGCCGATGGACATCGACATCTGCAAGGGCGAGACCCTGGCCGACCATCCCGAGTTCTACGAGACTACGTGCCCGAGCTGCGGCGGCGCCGCGAAGCGCGAAACCGACACGATGGACACGTTCACCTGCTCGAGCTGGTACTACCTGCGCTACACCGATGCGAAGAACGACTCGCTGCCGTTCTCGGCTGACAACGCGAACTACTGGATGCCGGTCGACCAGTACATCGGGGGGATCGAGCATGCGATCCTACATCTGCTGTACTCGCGGTTCTTCACGAAGGTGCTCGCGGACATGGGCATGATGACCGCGCGCGAGCCGTTCACGAACCTGCTAACGCAGGGCATGGTGAAGCTCGACGGCGCGACGATGAGCAAGAGTCGGGGCAACGTCGTGGCGCCGGAGGACATGATCGCGAAGTACGGCTGCGACACGCTGCGCGCCTACATTCTGTTCATGGCGCCGCCTGACAAGGACCTCGAGTGGAGCTTCGAGGGCCTGGAGGGCATGTTCCGCTTCCTCTCGCGCGTGTGGCGTTTCGTGGGCGACGTCGCCGATGAGGTCGCCACCGGAAACGGTGTCGCGGCGTCGGGAGATACTGCTGCCAAGAAGCTCCATCGTGAGATGCACCGCGTCATCGCGAAGGTGACCGACGATGTCGCACGCTTCCAGTTCAATACCGCCATTTCCGCGCTCATGGAACTCACGAACTCGGCCTACGAGTACCGCCGGGAAGTGGCTGAAGGCACGCGCGATCTGGCGCTCATGCGTGACGTCGCCGAGACGCTCACGCTTCTCCTCGCGCCGTTTATCCCGCACATGTGCGAGGAGTTGTGGCGCGTGTCCCTGGGCGGGACGAAGTCGGTCCACCTTGAGGCGTGGCCTCCGTACGATCCGTCGGCGTGCCTGGCCGACGAGGTTGAGCTCGCCGTTCAGGTCAACGGCAAGGTCCGCGGCAAGGTCATCGTCCCTGCGGATTTGGGCGAAGAAGACATCATCGCTGTCGCTCTCGAGGCGGTGGGCCCTCACATCGAGGGCAAGGAGATCAAGAAGGTCGTGGTCGTCGCCGGGAAACTGGTGAGCGTGGTCGTCGCTGGGTAGCAGCAGTGGATGCGGTGTGGTTAGACCTGGGTGAGTTTTGGGTTAGGCAGGCGTGGGAGCCTGCAGGAGCGGGCCGCGCGAAGGTGCGGGCCGCTCCAGACTGAGAACCGACGACGCCCCCTCCGCCGTCAGGCGGAGGGGGCGTCTGCATGCACGAGAGCATTATCGATCGGGTCAGAGAGCTTGGGCGTCGCGCAGGGATGTCCGGCATCTCGCCGCGGGTGGCGATCATGGCCGGCGTCATCCTCGCTCTGATGGTGGCGCTCGGTGTGTGGCGGTGGTGGCCGGCGCCGGCCACGGCGGGCGACGCGACGAGCAACATGGCGCAGTCGCTCGCATCGGCTCCGACGACTGGGGCGCCCGCGGCGGCGGTGGAGCCGACTCGGGCTGCGGCCAGCGTGTGGGTGCACGTTGTCGGAGCGGTGAGGCGGCCCGGTTTGTACGGCTTGGTCGCCGACGCGCGGGTCAATGATGCCGTCAACGCGGCCGGAGGGTTTCTCGGCAGCGCGGCTCCGAGCGCCGTCAACCTTGCGCGAAAGGTCAGCGACGGCGAGCAGATCGACGTGCCCACGCAAGATGAAGTCGCCAAGGGCGGCGGCGGGGGAGCAGTCGGCGCGTCCGGCGGCGGGAGTATTGCGGACACGGGCCAGCAGGCGCCTGTGGATCTGAACTCGGCGAATGCGGCGCAACTTGACGCGCTTCCGGGCATCGGACCCGCGACCGCTCTGAAGATCGTCGCCGACCGAGAAGCGAACGGGCCGTACAAGTCCGTCGAAGATCTGGGCCGAGTCGCGGGGATCGGGCCCAAGAAGCTCGAGCAACTCAAAGATCTCGTCAGTGTCCGGTAGGGAAGTCGCGCCTCCGCTTCGGCCGTCGTTGCCGCCGCTGTTGTGGCTCGCCGCCGGGCTCTGGGTCGGGATCGCCACATCCGAGACTCTTGCATGGCAAGCGTTCATCGGGCGGAGCGCATGGTCGCTTCCAGGAGCGTGCGTCGCGGTTGCGGCAGCGATCGCGCTGGCGGTAAGCGCGATGTGGATGCTCCGCCGCAAGACGTGGGCCGTCATCGCAATCAGCGGCCTGTTCGCCGGCATGATGCTTGGCGGACTGTACTGGGCGCACTGGCAGGCGCAAACGGCCACGCTCGGGGCTTCAGGCAGCCGTTGGTGGGACGTGGAGGTACTCGGCGACGAGACCACGTCTCAGTTCGGCGCGAGTTCGACGGCGAGGGCCAGCGGGCCGTCAGCGAGGGCCGCTGTTTTGACGGTGCGGTGGCCGAGTGGTTGCGAGGTGCCGCCCTTGGGTCGCAGCGTTGCGGTTCTGGGGAGTGTCGCAGTTCCGGCCGCAGACGCACGCGGCGAGCGGGCGTGTGCGAGCGGGATGTGCGGTACTCTCTCGGCGCGTGGGGTGCGTGACTCCGGTTGGGCGAGGAGCGCGCGTGGACGCATCGGTCCGCTCCGGCTGTGGGCTGTGGCCAGGATGGGGGCTGTCCCAGGTCCGGGAGGCGATCTCCTGACAGGTGTAGTTCTTGGGGATCGCAGGAGGCTTGCGGGTACGGCGCCGGATGCTGACTTCAGGACGACGGGGCTCACTCATCTGATCGCAGTCTCCGGAAGCCACCTCGTCGTCGTGGCAGCGGTCGTCGGCTGGTTGCTCTCAGTGTTGGGCGTCGGCCGAGTCACGCGGAGCGCGGTGGTTGCCGCCGTGGTCGGGGCGTACGTGGTGTTCTCGGGAGTACAGCCATCAGCCGTTCGGGCGTGGGTCATGGCGGTTGCCGCGGCCTCGGCCTGGATCGGCGGGCGACGTGCAGACGGTCCGTCGACGCTGGCGGCGGCAGCCGCTGGGGTCCTGCTCGTTTCGCCGGAGAGCGCGTTCGACATCGGCTTTCGGCTCTCGGTGGCCGCTGTCGCCGGGCTCGTGATCTTCGCGCGATTGCTGGAATCGTGGCTGAGCGTCGCGTTCGGTGGCCGCCTGAGATGGGTGACGTCGCCGGTCTCGCTCACGTTGACCGCGACGCTTGCAACGCTGCCGATCACGGTGAGCGCGTTCGGCATGCTGTCGCTCGTATCGCCTCTCGCCAATATCGTCGATGGGCCGCTCGTGTCTCTGGCGCTCGTCATGGGCCTAGTGGGGCTTGTGGTTGGAGCGCTCTGGTCCGCAGCCGGCACGATCGCGTTGAAGGCAGCGGCCATTCCGAGCGCCGTTGCCGTTCGGGCGGCGCACTGGCTTGCGGGCTGGTCGCATGCGGCGGTGCCGCTCGCCATGTCGCAAACGGTGGGCTTGTCGGCGTGCGTTGGGCTTGGCGCGGTCGTGTGGGCAGCCTGGCCTAAGCCGACGAAGGCGAAGTCGTACATCCTGGTCGGCGGGTTCGCTCTGTTGGTGGCAGCGCTGGCGATCGGGCCACCGGCTTCGGGTGGCTCTGTAATCGAGATGCTGGATGTCGGGCAAGGTGATGCGATCCTCGTCCGTGATGGCGGCCACGCGCTGCTCGTGGACACTGGGCCGACCGCGGGTGCGCTGCGGGCCGCGGTCGCACGGGCAGGCCTGCGCGACTTGGACGCCGTTGTGATCACCCACTTGCACGCGGACCACTACGGGGGCCTGAGCTCTCTAGCGGGACTCGTGCGAGTCCCGCTCGTCGTGTTCCCGGCGGGTTCGTTCAACAAACCCTCGCGCGCCGTTGATGAGGCGCGTCGGCTCGCAGGGGCCGGCGGAGCGGTTGAGACTCTCTCGGGCAAGTCGTTCGCGGTCGGCAGGTTCAGCGTCGATGTTCTGTCGCCTCGCACTCGCGTGGAGAACGCTGCAACCAACGAGGCGAGCGTCGTCCTGCGAGTGCGGGAAGGCCACTTCACGGCGCTGCTGACGGGTGACGGGGAGTCGTGTGTGCTCGGTCCGCTCATCGCCGACGGCGCGCTCGGTCACGTCGACGTTCTGAAGGTGGGTCATCACGGAAGTGACGATGCCGTGTCTCCTGAGCAGCTCCGGGTCATGCGACCGGGTTGGGCGCTCATCAGCGTGGGTGCCAACAACAAGTTCGGCCATCCGACACCCGCGACACTTCGGACGCTATGCGATGGAGGTTGCCGAATTCTCCGCACAGACCAGGTCGGAGACGTAACCGTCCATGTTGCCGCGAACGGTGACTTCACGCTGTCCTCAGCTGTGCGAATGGCTTCAGCGAGTGCTTCTCACCGTCATATGAGTGCCGGTTCGCGCGGGCCGGCGCTTCGAGAGTGTGCGAAACTGGACGCATCCACACAATCCCCGGCGCGATGCGCCGCACGAGTCCCGGAGCGACATGGCCAAGCAGCTCTCCGAGTACAAGCCCATCTACCTCATCTTCGGGGAGCAAGACCTCCTCCTCGAGCGCGCGCTCGACCAGCTCAAACGAAGCGTCGGAGAACTTGCCGACCTCGACTTCAACTCCGAGACGTTTGACGGCGAAAGCGCGAACGCCGATGAGATCGTCGCCGCGTGCAACACGCTGCCGTTCGCTTCAGAGCGGCGGCTGGTCGTCGTTCGCAACGTCGACAAGATGACCAAAGACGGCACCGACACGCTTGTCGTCTACGCGGAGAACCCCGCAGAGAGCACGATTCTTGCGCTTGTGGCGAAGAAGATCGCGAAGAACACTCGCTTGTACAAAGCCGTGGACCGTTTGGGAGGGCTGCTTGAGCGATCGGCCCCTCAGCGCAACGAGTGGCCGCGGGCGGTTCAAGACCTCTTCGCGCGCAGAGGCCGTCGCGTGACGACCGAAGGCGCCGAGTTGCTTGTCAACGCCGTCGGCAAGGACTTGCGTCGCCTGTCGGTCGAGGTCGACAAGGCCGTCGCATTCACGGGATCGCGAACGGACCTGACTCTTCAAGATATCGAGCACGTCGCATCGACTGCTGCCACGACGCAGGTCTGGGAGCTCGGAACCGCCTTAGGCGACCGGGATGGAGCGCGCGCACTGCGGCTGTTGGATCTGCTGCTCGGCGATGGCGAGTCGGTGTACGGGTTGCATGCGCTCGCACTGCGCACGGTCCGCGATCTCATCTCGGCGCGGGCTCTAATCGATCGCGGCAGCGGATCGGCGGGCGAGATCGGCGCTGCCCTCGGCCGTCCGGAGTGGCAGGTCCGCGCACTTCCGCGCCAGGCTCGAGGCTTCACCTCCGAGGAACTCGTCGGGATTCTGCGGGCAGCTGCTACGGGGGAGGCGGAAATGAAAACGAGCCGGGATCCCCGACTCGTTTTCGAACGCTGGATTGTGAAGGTCTGCGCTTAGGCGGAAACACCGTTTGCGAGCTTCATGACGCCGGACTTGCGATTGGCAGCCTGCGAGGCGTGAATGACGCCCTTGCTGGCGGCCCGGTCCAGCAGGCGGGATGCGTCGAGCGCAGCAAAGTTCGCTGCGTCAGCATCGCCGGCTTCCACCGCGGCGTGAACTTTCTTGATCGCGGTCTTGAGCTCCGACTTCACCGCACGATTGCGCTGATGCGCTTTCTCGTTGGTAAGGACGCGCTTCTTCTGGCTCTTGATATTTGCCACGTGCGATATCCTCCGTAATCAACAAACGATGGTGCCCGTCGCATTGGGGGCGATGAACCCCGAGAGTCTAGCACACGGTCTCGGGAGTCGCCAACATCGACGATTCTGTGAATCCCTCCCCAAGCGGCCCCTTGCTTGCTACACTCAACGGCCATGACTGACGCCTCTCACATCCGCAACTTCTCCATCATCGCGCACATCGACCACGGGAAATCGACGTTGGCCGACCGCATTCTCGAGCTCACGCATACCGTGGAGTCTCGCGACATGATTGAGCAGGTCCTCGACTCGATGGACATCGAGCGCGAGCGCGGCATCACCATCAAAGCCCAAGCCGTCCGCGTGATGTATGACGCGGACGATGGGGAGACGTATCAGCTCAACCTCATCGACACTCCCGGTCACGTCGACTTCACCTACGAGGTCTCCCGCTCGCTCGAGGCTTGCGAGGGCGTCCTCCTAGTCGTCGATGCGACACAGGGCGTCGAAGCCCAGACGGTCGCCAACGCGCTGATGGCTATGAATGCGCATCTCGAGATCATCCCGCTCATCAACAAGATCGACCTCCCAGCCGCCGATCCCGAGCGCGTACGACATGAGATCGAAGAGGGTCTTGCGGTGCCCGCCGATCAGGCGGTGCTCGCGAGCGGCAAAACCGGCGAGGGCGTGCGCGACGCGCTTGAAGCCATCGTTCGCCTCGTGCCGCCGCCAAGCGGGGATCCCGAGGCGCCGCTCAGCGCGCTGATCTTCGACAGCTACTTCGACGCCTACCGCGGCGTCGTCGCCCTCATTCGGGTGTTCAACGGCTCGGTGAAGAAGGGCCTCAAGATCCGGATGATGGCCACCGACGTGGTGACTGACGTCGAGGAGGTGGGCGTTCGTCGCCCCGCCAACGTGCCGGTCGATGAGCTTGGCGTTGGTGAGGTCGGCTATCTGATCACAGGACTCAAAGACCCGTCACTCGTCAAGGTCGGCGACACGGTCACCCTCGCTAAGAATGGCGCCACGGTGCAGCTGCCGGGCTACCGCGAAGTCAAGCCGATGGTCTTCACGGGACTGTTTCCGATCGACGGCGACCAGTACCCGGAGCTTCGTGACGCGCTCGACAAGCTCACCCTGAACGACCCGGCACTCATCTACGAGCCCGAGTCGAGCCATGCGCTGGGCTTCGGATTCCGCGTCGGGTTCCTCGGGCTCCTTCACATGGAGGTCATCAAGGAGCGGCTCGAGCGCGAGTTCGATCTGGAACTCCTCGCAACGGCCCCCTCCGTGGAGTACCACGCGCATCTGACCAACGGCGGCGAGGTCGTCATCCATTCGCCTCAGGACATGCCGGACGCCTCCAGACTCGATCGTATCGATGAGCCGTTCCTCAAGACGACCATCATCGTGCCTCCTGACTACGTTGGCGCGGTCATGGAGCTCTCGGTAAGCCGCAGGGCGACGTTCATCGACATGCAGTACTTGAGCAAGACGACCGTCGAGCTGCACTACGAGATGCCGTTGTCCGAGCTCATCATGGACTTCTTCGACCAGCTCAAGAGCCGTACGAAGGGCTACGCCTCGCTTGACTACGAGCCCATCGGCTACCGCCCCGGCAACATGGTCAAGCTCGATATCCTGCTCGCCGGCAAGCCCGTTGACGCCTTGTCGTTCATCGTGCACAAGGACAAGGCGTACGACCGCGGCAAGGTGCTTACGGAGAAGCTCAAGACGATCATCCCTCGGCAAATGTTCGAGGTTCCGATTCAGGCCGCCATCGGCGCGAAGATCCTCGCTCGCGAGACGGTCCGAGCGATGCGCAAGGACGTCATCGCAAAGTGCTACGGCGGCGATATCTCGCGCAAGCGCAAGCTGCTGGAGAAGCAGAAGAAGGGCAAGAAGCGGATGAAGAACATCGGCTCGGTCGAGGTTCCGCAGGAGGCCTTCATGGCGATTCTGAAGGTCGACGAGTAGCGCGCCCGGTGGCGCTGCCCGCCCTCGTGGCCCGCGCATGAACCGCGTCGCCGACATCCTCGCATTCAACCCGGTGTTACTCGCGCCCATGGCCGGCGTCACCGAAGCGCCCTTCCGCAGCATCTGCAAGCGCATGGGCGCCGGGCTCACGTACACCGAGATGGTGAGCGCCAAGGGCCTCCACTACAACCCAAATTCCCCGGCCTCGCGCGCGCTCCTGACCTTCGCCGCTGATGAGACCCCGTGTGCGGTGCAGCTCTTCGGTGCCGAGCCGGACCTCATGGCCGCACAGGCGGCCGGCCTGGCAGAGCGCTACGGCGACCAGATCGCGCTCATCGACATCAACATGGGGTGCCCGGTCACCAAAGTCGTCGCGAAAGGCGAGGGAAGCGCGCTCATGCGCGACCCGGAGCGCGCGGCTCTGATCGTGCGGGAAGTCGTCTCGGCGGTTGGTGATCTGCCGGTGACGGTGAAGTTCCGTTCAGGCTGGGATGCCGATGAGATTAACGCACCGGAGTTCGCGCGCGCCATGGAAGCGGCGGGAGCCGCAGCGGTGGCGGTACACGGGCGGACACGTGGACAGTTCTACAAGGGCGCTGCCGACTGGGACGTCATTGCTGCCGTGAAAGCCGCGGTCGAGGTGCCGGTCATCGGGAGCGGCGATGTCTTCTCGGCAGAGGATGTGGTGGCGATGCTCGAACGCACCGGCGTCGACGGAGTGATGGCCGCGCGCGGCGCGCAGGGCAACCCCTGGATCTTCCGAGATGCCGCGGCGTTGCTGGCGGGCGAGGAGCCGCCCGCCGCGCCAACGCCGTTTGAGCGCATCGATATGGCGCGCGAGCACGCCACCGCGCTCGTGGCGTTCGGAGGCGAGCGCGCGTTCGTGCGCATGCGCAAGCATGTGGCGTGGTACATCACCGGGACGCCCGGGGCGACGTACCTTCGCTCGCGAGCGTACGACTGCAAGAGCTCCGCCGAGCTCGACGCACTGTTCGTCGAGTACCGCGGGTTCCTCGAGCGTGCGTGCCGAGGCACCTCTGACGCGTCCGCCTCGTCAGGGCCGGGCGGCGACGCGGCATGAGCATCGACGTTGACGCGGCAAGCGAGCTGCTCGGTCCGGCGATGCCGGCGCACATCTACGTGCACGTGCCCTTCTGTGCCTCGAAGTGCGCATACTGCGACTTCGCGAGCGTATCAGGCGCCTCTGACAACGTCGTGCGAGGCGTGTTCACCGGTATCCGCACGCAGCTGCGCCGCTGGTCGGCGACCGGCCTAGGTGGCGTGGTCGACACGGTCTACTTCGGCGGTGGAACCCCCTCGCGCTACCCCGAGGAGGTCGTACGCGTTCTCGGTCACATCGCGGAGCATTTTGCGTTGCACCGCGGCGCGGAGATCACGGTGGAGGCCAACCCCGATTCGCTCGATGCGGATGTTGCGCGCATGTTCGCTGACGCCGGTGTCACCCGCATCAGCGTGGGCGTGCAGTCCTTCGACGACGACGTGCTGCGCATTCTCGGCAGGCGACACGACGCGCAAGCGGCGTGGGACGCGTGCCGAGCCGTGAGCGCCGCCGGTCTCGATCTGTCGATCGACCTGATCTGCGGCGTGCCGGGCCAGACGACCGCGTCGTGGTCGGAGACGCTGACCCGCGCGGTCGCATCGGGGGCGCCTCACATTTCCGTCTATCCTCTGTCGATCGAAGAGGGCACGCCGATGCACGCGGCCATCGCGGCTGGCATGCTCGATGCGCCGGATGCGGACACGGCGGCCGACATGATGCTGCTCGCGGAGTCCACGCTCGGCTCCTACGCGCTCGGCCGCTACGAAGTCGCGAACTACGCGGAAGACCGCGCTCACGAATCGCGCCACAACACCGCGTACTGGACCGGACGTCCCTATATCGGCGTCGGTCCGGGAGCTCACGGGATGGTCGATGCCGATGTGGCCCGCATCGTCGGGCTGCTCGAGCCCGACGACGACGCCACCGCGCGCGTGCGCTACTCGAACACTGGCGACGTCGAGGAGTGGCTGCTCGGTCGAGGCGATTCTCAAGAACTCCTGACCGCCGAGGAAGCCGCGCGCGAGGACGTCATGCTCGGCCTGCGCCTGACGCGAGGCGTGCCCGCCGAGCAGATCGAGGCCGCCGGTCTGACCCACGTGCTCGAGTCGCTCGAGGCCGCCGGTCTCGTCGAGCGTGCGAGTGACGCGCGCTCCAAACCCTGCCCGAACTGGCGCACGACACAGCGCGGCTGGCTTCTCGGCAACGTGGTCTTCTCTCGGGTGTGGGCCGGGGAGTGACTCGGACCGATGCTCGCCGGGACGCGCCGCCCGGTTCACGGCCTCGCTGGCACTCGCTATACTTGAGTGCCAACGGCGCAGATGTGCGCCGCTTGCCTCTGGAGGAACGATGCTCAACGAACGGCGACGACGCGTGCTTTCCGCGCTCGTCGAGGAATACATAGCCAGCGCGACACCCGTGGGCAGCAAGACGCTCGTTTCACGCTACGAGCTGGGATGCTCTCCTGCGACCGTCCGAAACGAGCTCTCGATCCTCGAGGAGACCGGTTACGTCTTGCAGCCGCACGTCTCGGCTGGGCGGTTGCCCACCGACACGGGCTACCGCAGCTTCGTCGACGACCTGATCGAGCGCGGCGATCCCACTCGCGCGGGCGGTGATCGCGATTCCCAGAGGTTCGCTCACGCTGCCGAGGTCGACGATCTCGTGCGCGAGACGAGCGTTGCGCTGACACAACTCACGAACTGCCTCGCGGTCGTGCTCGCACCGAGCATCTCGCTTTCGCGCGTGCGCCGCATCGATCTGCTGTCCCTGACCGCGCGCCGAGCCGTGTTCGTCCTGATCACGGCTTCAGGGCAGGTGGTGAACCGCACGATCGAACTCGCCGCCGATGCTACCCCGGAGCGGCTCGCGCAGATCGAGCGCGCCATGAACACGGCGCTTGATGGCAAGCACGCAGCCGACATCCGCCCGCTGCGAGGTCCGATCGAAGACGCCTACACCGAAGATCGCGTCGTGAGCGTCGTCATCGACGAGATCCTCGATGCGCTCGACGAAGCCGATCGCGACCGCTTCTTCCACGTGGGCGTGCCCGCACTGCTCGCGCAGCCCGAGTTCCAGGACGCGGACCGCGCCCGGCCGCTCATCGAGTTCCTCGAAGACGGCATCGCCGTTCTCGAAGCGCTCTCCGATGCCCTCGGGACGCGCGAGATCACCGTTCGCATCGGCCACGAGAACCGCCGAGCCGAACTGGGCAATGTATCGATCATTGCGACAAACTACGGCACCGGTAACGCCGACGGAGTCATCGGCGTCATCGGCCCGACGCGCATGAACTACGAACGCGCCATGGCCGCCGTGCGCGTGGTCTCAGACGACCTGACCGACGCACTCAGCTAGTCTCCCGCTTACCGAAAGGACCGCACGTGCCCGCACGCACCCAAGACTTCTACGCACTGCTTGGCGTCGAGAAGACCGCGACGCCTGAAGAGATCAAAAAGGCGTTTCGCCGCAAAGCGCGTGAGCTTCACCCCGACGTGAACTCCGCGCACGACGCCGAGGAGCGCTTCAAAGAGGTCAACGCCGCCTACGACGTCCTATCAGACCCGGCGAAGCGCGAGCAGTACGATCGCTTCGGCAGCGTGGGCGGTTCGGGCCGAGGCGGCTCGGGCGGCTCGGGCGGCTACCAGTACACAGACTTGAACGACCTGTTCGGCGGGGCCGGCGGCATCAACATGGAGGACCTCTTCAGCTCCTTCTTCGGCGGCGTTCGCGGGCGGGCGACCCGGCTCGAGGGTCGCGACATGGTGATGCAGGTCGTCATCACCCTCGCTGAGGCAGCGACCGGCATCGACAAGGAGATCGTGCTCGACCGCCTCGCGACCTGCGACGTGTGTGGCGGCACCGGTTCGGCGGATGACAGCGGCACGACGACGTGTCCCGACTGCGCCGGCAGCGGGCAGCGGGTGGTGCACCGCCAGACGTTCCTCGGCACGATGCAGACCGCGGCGCCGTGCGAGCGCTGCGGCGCAACCGGCCATATCGTCGAGAACCCCTGCGAGGAGTGCCAGGGTTCGGGCCGCGTGCCCGACCGCCAGCACGTCACCGTCACCGTCCCGCCCGGCATCCGCGACGGCCAGCAGATCCGTCTTCGGGGCCTCGGCGAGGCCGGGATCCGTGGTGCGGCGGCAGGCGACCTCATCGTGACCGTACGCATCAAGGAGGATGAATACCTCCATCGCGAAGGCGACGACCTGCATTGCCGAGCGACAGTGACGATCGCGCAGGCCGCACTCGGCGTCGAGCTCACCGTGCATGGCATCACCGATGACCGTGAGGTCACCGTTCCCGCCGGCACGCAGCACGGTGACGTGGTGCGTGTGAAGGGCGCCGGGATGCCGCGCCTCAATAGCGCGAACCGGGGCGACCTGTACGTGCACATCGCGATCGACGTACCAAAGAAACTCTCGGCGCGTCAACGCGAACTGCTCGAGGAGTTCGCGAAAGAGTCCGGCGAGTCGACCGCCGAGCACAAGAGCACCGTCCAGAAGCTCAAGGACTGGCTGCACGGGTAGCCTGAAGCGATGTCGAGACACCGGTTCTTCCTCGCACAAGCACTGTCCACGTCAGGCGACGATGTCGTGCTCCCGCTGTCTCGAGCGGATCTGCACCACGTCGTCACGGTGCTGCGCATACACGCCGGCGAGGAGATCGACGTCGTCGAGCCCGGCGGTCGAGCCTGGCGCGTGCGCGTCGAGGACGCGACCACCGAAGCGGTCGTTGCGAGCGTCGCCGAGGAACTCGCGAGCGACGCCAGTGCGGTCGGGCCAACCGTGACGCTCGTCTTCGGCATCTCGAAGGGCTCGAAGAACGACGACGTCGTCGAAGGCGCGACCGAGGTGGGCGTCTCGGCGCTCGTGCCCGTTCTTGTCGCTCGCAGCATCGTGAAGCTCGATGCCGAGAAGCGCGCTGAGCGCGGCGCCCGCTTCAGGCGCGTGGCGGCTGCCGCCGCGAAGCAGTCGAAGCGGGCGTCGGTGCCGGGCGTGTCGGACCCGGCGGAGTTCGCCGACGTCATCGCATCGCTTTCCGACTACGACCTCGTGCTGGTCGCCTGGGAGGAAGCCGCCGCGGAGGGGCGCGGAGTCCGCACTGCACTCGAGACTTCGGTGCTGCCAGGTGAGCGCGCCCGCGTCGCCATCGTGGTCGGCCCCGAAGGCGGCATGACGGCCGATGAGGTCGCGGCCCTCGAACGCGCAGGCGGCGTCACGGTGACGCTCGGTGCGACGATCCTGCGCGCGGAAACCGCGGCGGTGGTGGGCGCAGCCCTCGTCATCCACGAGCTCGGCGGCCTCGGGAATGCGCGGTGAACGACCGCACGCTCGCCGAACCCGAGGGGGTCCCGGTCGCGTTTCGCACACTCGGCTGCAAGGTGAACCGGGTAGAGAGCGAAGCGATCGCGGCGGATCTTCTCGGCAGGGGAGCGCGGTTGGCTGCCGAGGACGAGGCCGCGGTCATCGTCATCAACACGTGCACCGTGACAGGCGAGGCCGACGCAAAGGCGCGCAAGGCGGTCAGGCACGCGCTCAAGGCGGAGTCTCGGCCGGTCGTGGTTGTGACCGGATGCCTCGCCGCGCTCGACGCCGAGACGCTGCGAGGGCTTGGCGGGCGTGTTGTCGTCGAGGCTGACAAGGCCGGCGTCGCCGCGCGAGTCGCGGAACTGCTCGGACTCGACGCCCGCAATGGCCAACGCATCGTGCGCACTGGAGCCGGCTTTCGCACGCGGGCCTCGCTCAAGATCGAGGACGGCTGCGACAACTTCTGCACGTTCTGCATCGTGCCCCACGCGCGAGGCGTGCCCCGTGCTGTCCCGCTCGCCGACGCGGTCGCCGACGCCACCGCGCTCGTCGCCGCCGGTGTGCGTGAGATCGTGCTCACCGGCATCAACATCGGCCGCTACCGAGACCCCGCGACCGGCATCGACCTCGCCGGGCTCGTTGCCGCCATCGCCGAGACGGGCATCGCTCGCCTGCGGCTCTCGAGCATCGAACCACCGGACCTGACCGAGCGTCTTCTCGGCGTGCTTTCGTCGCATTCGGCCGTCTGCGAGCACCTGCATGTCCCGCTGCAAAGCGGCAGCGATGCGGTCCTGTCGGCGATGCGCCGTAAGTACACTGCCGAGCAGTACGAGCGGTGGATCGGCGATGCTCGCGCAGCGATCCCCGGCCTCGCCGTCACCACCGATGTCATCGCCGGTTTCCCCGGCGAATGCGCAGCGCACCATGCCGAGAGTCTCGCGTTCGTCGAGCGCATCGGCTTCTCGAAGCTGCACGTCTTCCGCTACAGCCTCCGGCCGGGGACTCCGGCTGCCGGCATGGAGCAGGTGGCCCCAGAGGTGCGCGCACTTCGGGCAGGCGAGCTGCGCGCCGCAGGCGACGCTCTGCGCCAACGCCACCTCGCGATGCGAGACGCGGCCGACGTCGAAGTGTTGGTCGAAGGCGTGGACGACGGGATCGCACGGGGAACGACACGCGACTACATCCACGTCGCGGTCCCCGTCGGCCCTAGCGTCGGTGCAGGTGACATCATCACGATTCCGCTCGCCTCGAGTCGCGCCCAGTAGTGCCCGTCTCGCGCACACTCACTCGGCACGGGCGGTGCTACACTTATCTGGAGGCGCGCCGCGAAACGACGAGTGCGCTTCGCGGTTTCCGGCAGATGAACCGAGGTGCAAACGACTATCGTGGAATCCACTCAGATTCGCCTCGTCGTACCTCCCGAGGTCGACATGACGAGGCTTCTCGGCCACAGCGATACGCTGCTCAGGCTCATAGAGGACCAGTTCGAGTCCGACATCGCCGTCCGGGGCAATCAGATCACCATCTCCGGCGGCGGGCATGATTCGCAGACGGTCTCGTCGTTGTTCTCGGAGATGATCCAGCTCGTCGAGAGAGGCGAGCGGCTCACTCCTGAATCGCTTGAGCGCAGCATCGAGCTCATGCTCCACGGCGACGTTACTCCCACAGCGCTTCACAGCGACGTCATCCTCACCCACAAAGGCAAGGCGATCCGCCCGAAAACTGCGGGTCAGAAGCGCTACGTCGACACGATCCGCACGCACACCGTGACCTTCGGCATCGGTCCGGCAGGTACTGGCAAGACGTACCTTGCGATGGCGATGGCCGTCGAATCGCTCAAGCGCAAGGAGGTCGGCCGCATCATTCTCACGCGTCCGGCAGTCGAGGCGGGCGAGTCGCTCGGCTTCCTTCCCGGCACCATCACCGAGAAGGTCGATCCCTACCTGCGCCCCCTCTTCGACGCGCTCTACGACATGATGGACGCCGAGAAGTCCGCGGCGCTGCTTGAGCGCGGCACGATAGAGATCGCACCGCTCGCCTTCATGCGCGGGCGCACCCTGAACGACTCCTTCGTCATCCTCGACGAGGCGCAGAACACGAGCCCGGAGCAGATGAAGATGTTCCTGACGCGCCTGGGCTTCGGCTCCCGGATCGTGATCACCGGCGACGTGACACAGATCGACCTGCCCAAGGGCGCATCGGGCCTCCAGGAGGTTCGCGGGATTCTCGGCGGAGTCCCTGACATCGAATTCTGCGACCTCACCGGCAAAGACGTCGTAAGGCACAAGCTCGTGCAGCGTATCGTGTCCGCATATAGCGTTCACGAGGAGAAGAAGCTCGCCGCCGCCGACATGGCGAAGGCGTAAGGACAAGGGCCATGGGTCACTACAACGACATCACGTCCAGGGCGATTCGTCTCGTCCCCGCGAAGCTGAAGACCCCCCTGTTCAAGGGCAAGGCGCTCATACTCGGCCTGCTCGCCGGGATGGCGCTCACCATCATCGCCATCGGCGCGGGCGCCGCACTGCTCGGCGACATGGTCGACGGCACGCCGCTGAAGCTAGCGCTCGTCTCAGCGATGTGGGGCGGCGTCGGCGCGACCGCTGCGACGGTGCTCGCGCTCTTCCTCATGCCGTTCGTACGCGACGGTCTCGGTCTCGCAGAGGACATCAAGCTCATGCGCGCCGCGAGCCCTGAGCACCCGCTCATGCGCGAGCTGATGAGCAAGGCGCCCGGCACCTACGCACATTCTGTCGCCGCCGCTAACCTGGCCGAAGCCGGGGCCGAGGAGATCGGCGCCGACGCACTGGTGGCCCGAGTCGGCGCCTACTTCCACGACATCGGCAAGATCCGCAGGCCGGGCTACTTCTTCGAGAATCAGAACAGCGGCGAGAATCCGCACGATGAGGCTAAGCCGAGCCTCTCGGCGCTCATCATCACCGCCCACGTCAGGGACGGCATGGCGCTTGGCGAGGAGTACCGCCTGCCTCACAAGATCCAGGCGATCATCCGGCAGCATCACGGAACCGCGCTCGTGAGCTATTTCTTCCGGAAGGCCACAGCGACCGATGCCCAGGTCTACGAGGCCGATTTCCGCTATCAGGGAGAGAAGCCGAAGTCGCCCGAGGCAGCGCTCGTGATGCTCGCCGACTCGAGCGAAGCTGCCGTCCGTGCGCTCAAGACGCCGTCAGCTCCCACGGTCGAAGCCACGGTGCGCGCGATCGTCGACGACAGGATCGACGATGGCCAGCTCGATGAGGCGAACCTGAACCCCGGCGACATCGACCGAATAGTGTCGACGTATTCGCGTATGCTCGTGAGCATGTATCACGGACGGTGCGAGTACCCGAAGGCGGCACCGTCTCCGAAAGGGGAGATTCGTGCAGATCAGCATCACCAGCCATCGCGAGCCTGAGCCTCTCGATGTAACGGCGTTCGAACGCCTCTCGGCTTTCGTGCTCGAACGCGAAGAGGCGCCCGAGAATATCGAGCTCTCCATCGCGCTTGTCGACCTTCCCGAGATGATCGAGCTCAACACCACCTACCGCGGGATCGAGGGTCCCACCGACGTGCTTTCGTTCGGGTGCGACGATCCGTGCGCGGTTCTCGGACCCGACGAGCCGGTTACCCTCGGCGACGTCGTGATCGCTCCCGAGGTGGCCGAGGCACAGGCCGCCGAATACGGGCACACCGTCGAGGAGGAGCTGAACCTGTTGCTCGTTCATGGTGTGCTGCATCTTCTCGGCTACGACCATGAAGACGATGCCGACGCCGAGGTCATGCAGACACGCGAGCGCGCGCTGTTGCTTGCGTGGACGGCCGCGACGTAAGGGACAGCATGGTTCGCAGCCGGTCGGTGCTCTGGAGCTTCAACTACGCGATCGAGGGGATCGTGTACGCACTCCGCACGCAGCGCAATATGCGGCTGCACGTGGTTGCGGCGATCACGACGCTGGTCGTGTGCCTCCTGCTTGGGATCGGTGGCTTCGGGCTGGTCGCCATCGTCTTCGCGATCAGCCTCGTGCTCATGACCGAGCTCATCAACACCGCCATCGAAGCAACGGTCGATCTTGCGATCGAGGGCCTCGACCCTATGGCGAAAATAGCGAAGGACGTCGCGGCAGGTGCCGTGTTCATCGCTTCAGCCAACGCCGTGGTCGTCGCCTATCTCGTGATGTTCGATCCGGTTCGCTCTGCCGTCCGCAGCGGGATGGAGTGGGTCGAGGTCGCACCGGCGGGACTCACGGTTATCGCTTTGATGTTGGTCGGACTCACCGTGATCGCCGTGAAGGCGGCGTCTCGCGAAGGCACATTCCTGCACGGTGGGTGGCCGAGCGGACACACGGCATTGGCGGTCGGCGCAGCCACCGCGCTCGGCTACATCACTGGCAGCGCGTCGGCGTTCGTACTCGCACTCTTCATCGCCGCGCTCGTCGCGCAAAGCTGCGTCGAGTCCGAGACGCATACGATCCCGCAGGTGGTGCTCGGCGCTTTGCTCGGCCTGCTCATCGTGACCGCCGTCTTTCAGCTATTCTTCGCAAGAAGCCTCTGAAGAACGCGGAGGTTCGATTAAGCCGAACCGGAGCTGGTGTGTTGCTGTACCTCTTGCTGATTCTCTCTATCGTCTTTGGCGCTGCTGCGTCGGTGCTCGCGGCTGCCGAGACGGCGGTCATGGTGCTTTCGCCAGGGCGTGTTCACAGGCTCGTGGAGTCTGACGCGCGCCACGCTGCCCAGCTCGATCATCTTGCCGCGCGCCCGCACCGTCTTCGTGCGGCGTCCTCTCTCGCGTTCGGCGCCTGCGCTGCCGCGTTCGGGTTTCTCGGCGCGGACGTGGGTGCGCGGCTTCCCGGCATCGGAGGTTTCGTCGCCGCGTGCGTCGGCGCTGTCGTGCTGGTGCTCGCCGCGTTCGCGCTCACCGGCGCGTTGCCGCGCACGCTCGCGGTCGCCAACCCGGAGCGCATCGGACTCGAAGCGGCGCTCCCGGCCTCGCTGGCGGTCAACCTGTTCTACCCGGCTACACGCTTCATGGGCGGGCCGTGGGCCTGGATGATGCACGTCGCGAGCGGGGAGCGCGGCGCATCGGCGTGGTCGACCGGTGCCGAATACCGCTCGGCCGACAACGACGAGGAGTCGGAGCGCGAGGAGGCCGAGGAGGCACTACTCGAAGCAGTCTCCGACTTCGCCGAGAAGGTCGCGCGCGAGGTCATGGTCCCGCGCACCGACGTGGCGGCGCTCCCGGACACGGCTACCGCCGAGGACGCGGTCAGGCTCATCCAGGAGACAGGCTACACGCGCCTGCCGGTCTACCACGAGACGATCGACGACGTCCGCGGCGTGCTCTACGCCAAGGACCTGCTCGTCGCATGCACGTTGCCCGGGACGGGCGGTTCGGTCCGCGACCTCGCACGTGCTCCGTACTTCGTCCCGGAGACCAAGCCGGTCGAAGAGCTGCTTCTCGAGATGCGCACGCGTACGCACATCGCGATCGTCGCTGACGAATATGGCGGCACTGCGGGCATCGTGACGCTTGAGGATCTTCTCGAGGAGATAGTGGGCGACATCTCAGACGAGTACGACCGCGAGGAGCCGTTGCTCACACAACTCGCCGAGGAGCGCTATCGTGTAGATGCACGACTCTCGGTCGATGACTTGAACGAACTGTTCGGTACCGACATCGATGCCGAAGGCGACTCGGTGGGCGGTCTGTTCACCGAGATTGCAGGTCACATTCCCGACGTGGGTGAGTCGCTTGTGATCGAGGGACTGCGCTTCACGGTCGACGTGCTCGAAGGCACACGCATTCGCCAGCTCCTCGTTGAGCCGGCTGACGACGATGAAAGGGACGACGATGCGTAATCTCACCCAGCCGGATCTCGCACTGCTCGCGTTCGCTCGCGAAGTGCAGGAGAAGGCCTACGCGCCGTACTCGGGTTTCCGGGTCGGAGCGGCTGTCTACGCCAACGGCGACATCTTCCAGGGAGTCAACGTCGAGAACGCCGCGTACGGCGCGACGTTTTGCGCCGAGCGTTCCGCGATCGCAGCGGCGATCTCTGCGGGTGCCATGGATATCACCGCGATCGCGATCGTGGGCGACTCGGAGAGCCCGACGGTGCCGTGCGGCTGCTGTCGTCAAGTCCTCGCCGAGTTCAACCCGGAGCTCCGCGTGATCATGGGCGGCAGCACCGACGAGGTCCGCGTCATGAGCCTCGACGAGCTTCTGCCCGAGCCATTCATGCGCGGCTATCTCGACCAAGACGGTACGAAGTAGCGTGCCCGATCCCCAACGCATGCCCGCCGATGAGACCCGGAGCGGTTTCGTCGCACTGGTCGGACGGCCCAACGCCGGCAAGTCCACGCTCACTAACGCTGTCGTAGGCACGAAGGTCGCCATCACGTCCGACACTCCGCAAACGACACGTCACCGGCTGCGTGCCGTCCTTGACCGCGACGACGCGCAGATCGTCATCGTGGACACGCCAGGGCTGCACAAGCCCTACGACGCGCTCGGCGAAGAGCTCAACCGTTCGGCGCTCAAGGCGCTCGAAGACGTCGACGTGGTGGCACTGCTCATCGATGCAACCAAGCCGGTTGGCGAAGGCGACCGGTGGGTCGCTGCTCACGTTGCCAAGACGCGCGCGAAGAAGCTGCTCGTGATCACGAAGGCTGATCTCGCGAAAGGCGATCAGTTGGGGCGGCAGCTCGCTGCTGCCAAGAAGCTCCTGGACTTCGACGACGAGGTGATCTGCTCGGCAGTGTCGGGGTTCAACCTCGAGGGCTTCACCGAGGCGGTTGTACGCTTCCTGCCGCTCGGGCCGCGCTGGTTCCCGCGTGATATGCCCACCGACCAATCGCTCGAAGTGATGATCGCCGAGTTCATTCGCGAGAAGATCCTGCGCATGACCCACGACGAGGTACCGCACGCGGTCGGCGTCGCTCTTGATGAGCTCGAATATGTGGCCAAGAGCGATCTGACACGCATCTTCGCGACGATCTTCGTTGAGCGCGACTCCCAGAAGGGCATCCTTATCGGCAGGGGCGGAGACATGGTTCGCGCGATCGGGACGGAAGCTCGAGTCGACCTCGAGCGTCTTCTCGGCGGACGTGTGTTTCTCGACCTCAAGGTGAAGGTCAAGAAGGACTGGCGCCGGGATGCATCGCAGATCAGGCGCTTCGGCTACGGGGAGGGTGCGTGAGCGGGATCGGGATCGAAGAGCTCGCCGCGTCGATCGACCAGACGCTCCTTGCGCCCACCATCGGCTTTTCGGAGGGCGCGCGCTGGATCGCCGAGAATGCCGATCGCGGCTTTGCGACGCTGTGCGTGTCGCCCTTCCTCGTGCCGGTGGCAGCTCAGCGCCTCGCGGGAACCCAGACCGGCGTCTGCTCGGTGGCGAGCTTCCCGCTCGGCTACGCGAACACCGAGTCGAAAGCGGAAGAGGCGTCCCACTTCGTGCAGCTCGGGTGCGTCGAGATCGACATGGTGATCAACATCGCCGCGCTCCTGGAGGGCGAAGACGAGTTCGTCGCAGACGACATCGCGGCCGTCGTTGACTCGGTCCGCAAAGCTAGCGGCGGGCTCGCCCTCGTGAAGGTCATTCTCGAGACCGGCTACCTGGGCGTCGACGACATCGTGCGCGGCTGCACGCTCGCGGTCGCGGCCGGCGCCGACTTCGTTAAGACGTCGACCGGCTTCGGGCCTCGGGGCGCCAGTGTGGGTGATGTCGGGCTCATGCGCGCCAGCGTGGGTCCCGACATCGGCGTGAAAGCGGCCGGCGGCATCCGCGATCTGGATGCCGCGCTCGCGATGCTCGCTGCCGGGGCGACGCGCCTCGGCACGTCCGCCGGCGCCAGCATCATCGCCGAGGCGATCGAGCGCGGGCTGTAGGCGCGTGGTCACGGCCCAACATTCGCGAGACTCGAGGCTCGACGCGCTGAAGGGCTTCGCCATCCTGTGCGTCGTCACCTACCACGCGACCGGCCAGTACTACTCGTTCACTCCCGCGATCGGCGTCGTCTACTACACGTGGGCCGTCTATCTGCGTGCTTTCCTCTTCAGCTTCATGCTGCCGCTCTTCGCGTTCCTGAGCGGATTCGTCCTTGGACGTCCCGGAGGGTTCAGGCCGCGCGGCTACTTCCTCAAACGAACGCTGGGCTTGCTGGTCCCGTACATCTGTTGGGAGACGCTGTACGGGCCGTCGAAGCATCCCGAGATACTCAAGAGCGTCGCTGCGTTTCTCGCGTACTATCCGAAGATCTTCCTGGATCCGCACTACGAGGGTCGCATGTGGTACTTGTATGCGCTCTGGATGGCGTTGATGGCGCTCGGCATCGTTCGTCTGCTCGGGGACCGGACGTGGGCGATCCTCGCGAGCGTGCCGGTCGTCTGGATTCTCGGCTCGTACGGACAGTTCGGCTGGATCCGTTGGTTGTACTTCTTCGTGGTGCTCGGCGTGCTGACGCGCCGCTTCGAGCTGTGGCTGCAGCCGCGAGTGCGGCTGTTGGGCGTCATCGGCGCAGTGGCGTTCGCCCCGTTGTGGCTCGTGGCCGAGCCTGAGCCGTACGCCGCCGACCGACTCGCCGGCCTCATCTCGGACCCGACGCTGCTTGCCGCGGGGCAGTTCGCGCTCGGGTATGTGCCCCTGCTCGTGGGCACCGCAGCGGTCGCCGCGCTCTTCTGGGCGAGCTTCCACCTGCATGGCATCGTCGAGACGAACCTCGCGTTTCTCGGACGACTTTCGCTCGGCATCTACATCACGCATTTTCCGTTTGTCGAGATGTGGAACCACATGCCGGCGTGGTTTCTGCCGGTCAACGTAGCGCTGGCCACGACGATCGCCGTCGGCTGGACGCTCGCCCTCGGCATGTTCCGACCGACCGCGGCGCTGCTGCTGGGCGAACCGTGGACGGCCCGCAGGCGGCCGCTCGGCGACGTTCGCACCGAGACGCTGTAGCGCATGCCTACGTATTCGCTGCGCGCGCTCGTGCTGCGCAAGACCAAGCTCGGCGAGACCGACACGATCCTCACGCTCCTTGCCCAGGACGGTCGCCAAGTGCGCGCTGTTGCCAAGGGACTCCGCAAGCCCGGCGGACGCTTCGGTGCCCGGCTCGAGCCGTACGCGGTGTGCGACCTGCTGCTCAACACCGGGCGCTCGCTCGAGATCGTGACCGAGGCACAGACGGTCGCCTCGCACTCCGGCTTGCGCGAAGATCTCGACCGCTCTGCAGCGGCATCGGTGGTCGCCGATCTCCTCGACAAGATCTCGGTCGAGGGACAGACGGAAACCAAGCTCTTCGCGCTCGCGACGACATCGCTTGACGTCATGGAGTCGGCGCCGTGCGAGGTCTTGCCGGCGCTCGTCGTGGCATTCCTGCTCAAGGCGATGGCGATGCACGGCTACCGGCCGCAGCTGAAGTCGTGCGCGTGCTGTGCCGCGGAGGCCGGCTCGAGCCGCGACTTCTCGGTCGCGCACGGCGGTGCGCTCTGCCCGCAGTGCGGTGCGCTCGACGCGAGCTCACTGCGATTCGGCGCCGAAGGGCGGGCATGGCTCGAAGCGCTGCTCCGGGCGCGGATGACAGACGTGGCCGCGCTCGGGATGCCGGCGGCCGCCGTCGCGGACTGCTTCGACCTCGTACGCGCGTTCGTGACGTTCCACGTTCCCGCGCGGCTGCGAGCGCTTGACTACTACGCAGGAATTCTCGCGACGTCCTGAGGAGTCGACCTCGCCTTCGCCGCACGCCCGCTATACTGATGCGACCCGCGCACGAGTCGTGGGTCTTGTCGACCGTCACCTGCTTTAGAAGGGGCTTCGATGCACGGAATGACCTTCCAAGACATCATCCTGGCACTGTCGCGCTATTGGGCCGATCAGGGATGCGTGGTGCTCCAGCCCTACGACACGGAAGTCGGTGCCGGAACCTTCCACCCCGCCACGACCTTGCGGGCGCTCGGTCCGGACACATGGCGCACCGCCTACGTTCAGCCTTCTCGGCGACCCACGGACGGCCGCTACGGAGAGAACCCCAACCGGCTGCAGCACTACTACCAGTACCAGGTCATCTTGAAGCCGAGTCCCGACAATGTGCTCGACCTCTACTTCGACTCGCTGCGCGCCATCGGCATTGAGCCCGCGCAGCACGACATCCGTCTCGTGGAAGACGACTGGGAGTCGCCCACGCTCGGCGCATGGGGGCTGGGCTGGGAGGTCTGGCTCAACGGCATGGAGTGCACGCAGTTCACCTACTTCCAGCAGGTCGGCGGTTTCGAATGCCGTCCCGTTCCGGCGGAGATCACCTACGGCCTCGAGCGTCTCGCGATGTACATCCAGGGCGTGGATAGCGTCTACGACCTCGTCTGGTCGGTCGGCCCCGACGGCCACACGTTCACCTATGGCGACGTGTTCCTGCGAAACGAGCAGCACTACTCGGCGTACAACTTCGAGATCGCAGACGTCGACATGCTGCTGGGGCTCTTCTCGACATTCGAGGGCGAGTGCAAGCGCACGCTCGATGCCGGGTACGTGCTGCCGGCCTACGACTACGTGCTCAAGTGCTCGCACGCGTTCAACCTGCTCGACGCCCGCGGCGCGATCAGCGTCACCGAGCGCCAAGGCTACATCCTTCGTGTCCGAGCCATTGCAAAGGCATGCTGCACCGCGTACCTCGAACTCGTGACGCCTCCCGAGGTCAGCGACGCCGGCGAGCTCGACACGGTCATGCCAGCCACCGCGCAGAAGGGCGGTGATGCGCGATGACTCGCGACCTCGTCTTCGAGATCGGCACCGAGGAACTCCCGTCCGGCCCGCTCTACGGCGCGATCGAGCAGCTGTCGGTCGCCGTCCCCAAGGCGCTCGACGACGCCCGCCTCGAGTACGACACCGTCTCAGTGCTCGGTTCGCCTCGGCGTCTCGCCGTGCTCGTGAGCGGAGTGTCCGAGCGCCAGGACGACGCGATACACAACCACAAAGGTCCGGCTTCCAAAGCCGCCTTCGACGCTGAGGGCAACCCCACCCCGGCTGCCATGGGTTTCGCTCGCGGCAAGGGCGTCGCTGTCGAGTCGCTCGAAGTGATCGCCGATGAGAACGGCTCCTACGTGTGGGCCACAGTCGAGGTCAAGGGCGTCTCGACCGCCGAAGTCCTGCCGGGCCTTCTCGCTCGCCTTGCCGAGAACATCGAGTGGCCGAAGTCGCAGCGGTGGGGGAGCGGCGATGCTCGCTTCAGCCGCCCAGTGCGCTGGCTCCTAGCGCTGTTCGGGGGCGAGGTCGTGCCGGTCGTATTCGCCGGCCTGCGGGCCGGATGCGTGACGTACGGCCACCGGTTCCTCGCGCCGGGGGCCATCGAAGTGCCCGCAGCGCACGAGTACCTGGTCGCGCTCGAGCGCGGCAAGGTCGTCGCCGACCACAACGAACGTGCGAAGATGCTGCGCGAAGGCATCGAGACCGCCGCCGCGCAGCTCGAGGCCAAGGCCGTCGTTCCCGAGAAGACGTTCGCCGAGGTCGTGAACCTGGTCGAGTGGCCCACGGTTGCGGTAGGCACTTTCGACGAGGAGTTTCTACAGGTGCCGCGCGAGATCCTCGAGAACGCGATGGAAAGCCACCAGCGTTACTTCCCGGTCGAGAGTGCTGACGGAACCCTGACCAACCGCTTCATCGTCGCCCACAACGGTGACCCCGAGCGCACCGACGCCATCATCGCCGGTCACCAGCGGGTGATCCGCGCCCGCCTCTCAGACGCCGCGTTCTTCTACCGAGAAGATCTGAGCAGACCGCTCGAAGCCTACGTGGCCAAGCTCGACTCGATTGTGTTCCAGGAGAAACTCGGATCCCTTGCCGACAAAGTCGGCCGCGTCGTAGCCCTTGCCAGTCGAATCGTCGACCTCGTGCACGCGCCCGCCGATGAGTCCGCCTACGCGGTGCGCGCTGCGCATCTGTGCAAGGCCGACCTCGTCACCAGCGCGGTCGTGGAGTTTACCGACCTGCAAGGCGTGATGGGTGGTTACTACGCGACCGCCGCCGGCGAGGAGATCGGTGTCGCGACGGCCATCGTGGACCACTACAAGCCGCGTTTCTCGGGAGACGGGCTGCCCTCGACGATCGCCGGTCGCATCGTCGCGATCGCGGACAAGCTCGACACCATCGTCGGCATATTTGCGGCGGGGATGGCTCCCACCGGCTCGGCTGACCCGTACGCGCTGCGTCGGGCGGCGATCGGCGTCCTGCAGATTACGCTTGGCGGCACTGCGGCGCGCATCGACGAGCTCATCGAGGCCGCGTTAGCGGGCTATGAGGGCACGTTGCCAATCGAAACCGAGGCGACTGGTGAGGCGATCCACGACTTCTTTGTCGGCAGGCTGCAAGGCATCCTACGCGACCGCGGTCACGCTTACGACACCGTCGACGCCGTGCTTGCACTGACCGCGGGCGATCCGAGCGACGCGCTCGCGCGAGCGGAGGCCCTCACCGAGTTCCGCGCTGCGAGCCGCGATATGGAGGACCTCTCGACCGCATACACGCGTGCGAAGAACCTCTCGAAGCCGGAGCTTGGCAACGCGGCCGATTGCAGCCTGATGGGCGCAGAGGAGCTGGCGCTGGCCGATGCTCTCGACGCCGCCGAGACCACCGCCGGGAAGCTCATGGCGGCACGTGCGTACTCGGCCCTGCTGGAATCGTACGCAGGGCTGCGCGCGCCGATCGACGCTTTCTTCGAAGCTGTGCTCGTCATGGATCCCGACGAGAACCTCCGCGCCAACCGCTTGCGGCTTCTTAACCGTTTTGTGGACCTCTTCGGGCGATTCGCCGACTTCAGCGCGTTGTCGGGATAGGAGGTGGCCATGGACGACCCCATCACCATTCATATCCTGTCGGACTCGCTCGGCGAGACGGCGGACGCTGTCGCGCGTGCCTCAGCCGCTCAGTTCCCGCCCGACACCTTCCGGCTCGAGCGTCTCCCGAAGGTTTCGACCGTGGAGCAGCTCCTCGAAGTGGTCGGCGCCCACTGCGGCGCCAGCTGCATATTCTTCTTCACGCTCGTCGAAGACGGGCTTCGCGCCGAGATGGGCAAGCTCGCGGCGGAGGGCCGAGTGAAGGCCGTCGACATCCTCGGACCGGGGGTCGACCTTCTCGAGAGTATCTCGGGACTTAAGCCGCGAGGTGTGGCCGGCACCATCCGGGAGCCGGACGAGGCCTACTTCGACCGTATCGACGCCATGGAGTTCGCGATCAAGCACGACGACGGCCGTAACCCTGAGGGGCTTCAAAGCGCCGACATCGTGCTTATCGGCGTGTCGAGGACGAGCAAGACCCCGCTGTCGATCTATCTTGCGTCCAAGGGCTACTACACCGCCAACATCCCGCTCGTGCTCGGCAGCGAGCCGCCGTCGGAACTCTTTGAGGTCGACCCGCGCAAGGTGTTCGGGCTCATCAGCAACCCCGACGTACTCGCCGTGGTCCGTTCGAAACGTATGGCTGAACTCGGCACGTTCGTGGCTCACTACGCGGACCGCGAGGACATCGAGGCGGACTTGCAAGAGGCCCGCGCGATCATGCGCAGGATCGGTTGCCTCGTTGTGAGAACCGACAATCGCGCGGTCGAGGAGACGGCTCAGGAGATCATCCGATACATCCGCGGCCGGCTCGAGACTCAGGACTGAAAGGTGCGGGCACTTTTAAGCGTGTACGCGCCGGAAGCGTGCGGTATCATGCACCACAACCTCAGTTAACCGGCACTGAAGGAGAGAAACCATTGTCGGAACCTAAGCGTGTTTACGCTTTTGGCGGCACCACCACCGAAGGCAACAAATCGATGAAGTTCCAGCTCGGCGGCAAGGGTGCGAACCTCGCCGAGATGGCATTGATGGGCCTCCCGGTTCCTCCCGGCTTCACAATCACGTGCCAGGCGTGCATGGAGTACTACAATTCGACTCCCGCCGCGCTCCCTCCGGGGCTCGCCGAGGAGATCCGAGAGAACATCGCCCAGCTTGAGGCGAAGATGGTTAAGAAGCTCGGCGACGACAATGACCCGCTGCTCGTGTCGGTACGCTCGGGCTCGCCGTTCTCGATGCCGGGCATGATGGACACCGTCTTGAACCTCGGGCTGAACGACACCTCGATCAACGGGTTGATCGCCCAGACCGGCAACGAGCGGTTCGCCTGGGACAGCTACCGGCGCTTCATCCAGATGTTCTCGAAGGTCGTGCTCAACGCCGAGGGCGATCTCTTCGAGAACGCCATCAACAAGATGAAGCTCGATCGCGGAGCCTCGAGCGACACTGAGCTGTCCGCCGATGACCTCAAAGCACTCGTCGGCATCTTCAAGGGAATCGTGGCCACGCACATTTCGGTGGACGAATACCCGCTTCTTGCCGGCGATGACGGCATGGTCGCGTTCCCGCAGGATGTCACGACTCAGCTCAACCTTGCGATCGAGGCGGTCTTCAGCAGCTGGATGAACGAGCGCGCGGTCTACTACCGCAAGATGGAGAAGATCGCCGACGACCTCGGTACGGCAGTCAACGTTCAGACGATGGTCTTCGGGAACAAGGGCGATACCTCCGCGACAGGCGTCGGGTTCACTCGAAACCCGGCCGACGGCACGAAGGAGTACTACGGCGACTTTCTCACCAACGCGCAGGGTGAAGACGTGGTCGCCGGCATCCGTATCACCGAGCCGATCGCGGACCTGAAGACGGTCCCGGGCCTCGAGGCCGCCGGCGCGGAGCTCGACGATGTTTTCGCCAAGCTCGAGTCCTCCTATCGGGACATGTGCGACATCGAGTTCACGATCGAGCAGGGCAAGCTGTGGATGCTGCAGACTCGCGTGGGCAAGCGCACCGCACGGGCTGCCCTGAAGATCGCGATCGACATGGTCGCTGAGGGCATGATCGACCACAAAGAAGCCGTGCAGCGCATCGACCCCGCCCAGCTCGACCAGCTCCTGCACCCGCAGTTCGATCAGAACTCTTCGTACGAGGTCCTTGCAAAGGGACTCAATGCGAGTCCCGGTGCGGCCGTAGGCGAGGTCGTCTTCTCGTCGACCGACGCTGTCGCGGCCGCCGCCGAGGGACGCAAAGTGATTCTCGTGCGATGGGAGACCAATCCCGACGATCTCGCAGGCATGGACGCTGCGCAGGGGATCCTCACCTCGCACGGCGGCAAGACCAGCCACGCAGCGGTTGTTGCGCGCGGGATGGGCAAGCCGTGCGTTTGCGGCGTCGAGAAGCTCAAGATCGACGCCGAGCACAAGATCGCCCGCGTGGGCGACGTCGAAATGCATGAAGGCGACATCATCTCGATCGACGGTACGACCGGTGTGCTGGTCGTGGGCGCGGTCTCGCTCGTCGATCCCGAGGTCACCGGCGATTTCGACCAGATCCTGAACTGGGCCGACGAGTTCCGCACCATGGGCGTGCGTGCGAACGCCGACACCCCGGACGACGCCGCCTTGGGCCGCAAGTTCGGCGCGAAGGGCATCGGCCTCTGTCGCACAGAGCACATGTTCCTTGGCGAGCGAAAGATGATCATTCAGAACTACATCCTCGCCGAGAACCAGGACGAACGTGACACCGAGCTCGCGAAGCTGCTCGACGTGCAGGTGGGCGACTATCTCGGCATTCTCCAAGCGATGGATGGGCTGCCGGTCACGATTCGGCTGCTCGATCCGCCGCTGCACGAGTTCCTCGATAACCCGCGCGAGCTCGAGATCGAGATCGTAAAGGCCGAGTGCGCGGGTGTTTCCGCCGGTGAGCTCGCGCCGAAGCGTAAGCTGCTTGCCCAGATCGACTCGATGACCGAGGCCAACCCAATGCTTGGCCTTCGCGGCTGTCGCCTCGGTATCATGCATCCTGAGATCTACGCTATGCAGGTGCGCGCCATTGCAATCGCGACGTGCGACCTCAAGAAGCGCGGCCTCGACCCGAAGCCCGAGATCATGATCCCGCTCGTTTCCGTGCTCGCCGAGCTGGAGACGCTGCGCAGCGAAAGTCAGGCCGTCATCGACGAAGTGGCCTCGGCTCAGGGCGTCGAGCTCGCAATCCCCATCGGCACCATGATCGAGTTGCCGCGCGCCGCGGTGACCGCCGATGAGATCGCCAAGCAGGCCGACTTCTTCAGCTTCGGCACGAACGATCTTACGCAGACGACCTTCGGCTTCTCTCGGGATGACATCGAGTCGAAGTTCCTGCCCAAGTACCTCGATCGCAAGATCCTTGCACGCAACCCGTTCGAGACGATCGACCCGGGCGTCGCCAAAGTCGTGGAAATGGGCTGCAAGCTCGGGCGCCAGACCAAACCGAACATCAAGTTGGGCGTGTGCGGGGAGCATGGCGGCGACCCGGACTCTGTCCAGACGTTCTTCGAGATCGGCCTCGACTACGTGTCCTGTTCGCCGTATCGCGTGCCCCTGGCGCGACTGGCGGCCGCTCAGGCGGCGCTCGCCGCGCGAGCACCTGGTTCCGACAACCGGTAGAACTTCCGGGACCCGCCCGCCTTCGCGTGGCGGGTCCCGGCGCTTCCGGAAGGGGAGCGCGTGAAAGGTACGCGGCTTTGGCAGGCTCCGGGGTCGCCCATCATCCAGGGGCGCTCCCGAACTGCGCGACCGTTTTGGGAGGCGTGGCTGCTCGGCGCGGTGGTCGCTGAGGCGGTTGCCATCGCCGCCGGCTTCGCCCTTGGATTCCAAGGCGCAGGGCATACCCTCGGCACCGGGGCGTCCACCATTTCTCTCGCGAACTATCTGCCGGGAGTTCCGGGCTCGGTCCTCGGAGCTGCCATCGGAGTCTTGCTTGCTCGGACGATGGGCTGGCGTCGCCAATGGGTCGCCGGAGCGGCGGTCGGGGTGTTGCTTGCCGGCATCTCCCTGGCGTTCGTCTAGCGCATCACCGCAACTCTGAAAGGCGCTCACGTATGGCCCAGCGCGCTGTCATCACACGCGAGAACATCGAAGCGGAGGAACACGTCAGGCTTTCGCCCTCGGCGTGCTTTGCCGATGAGTCCAAAGGCCGACTCACTCCTGTTGCACCCGATCCCTTTCGAACCGAGTTCCAGAGGGATCGAGACCGCATCATCCATTGCAAGTCGTTTCGGCGGTTGTCGCACAAGACGCAGGTCTTCCTCGCACCCGAGGGCGACCATTACCGTACGAGGCTGACGCACACCCTCGAGGTCTCGCAGATATCCAGATCGATTGCGCGCGCACTAGGACTGAACGAGGATCTCACAGAGGCTATCTCTCTCGGGCACGACCTTGGTCACACGCCGTTCGGTCACACGGGCGAAGCGGCCCTCGACGAGGTGCTTCACTCGCTTCATTCCGAAGAGCCGGCGGTGCCGGATGGCTATCATCACAACGTGCAGTCACTTAGGATCGTCGACTGCCTGGAGTACGACGGACGCGGCCTCAATCTCACCCAGGAGGTGCGGGAGGGGATTCTCGGCCATTCAGGCGTGCACGTGCCGGAGACGCTTGAAGGGCGGATCGTTCGAACGGCGGACCGCATCGCCTACGTGAACCACGACATCGACGATGCGGTGCGCGCTGGCGTGCTGAAAGAAGACGAGTTGCCGTGCGCTGCCCTCGAGGTACTCGGCTTCCGTCACGCTGCACGAATCACGACGATGGTGACGGACATGATCGAGACGTCTGCGGCCCTCGGCGAAGTGCGCATGTCGGAGCGTGTCTGGGGCGCGATGATGGAGCTGCGTGCCTACCTGTTCGAAAACGTGTACTTCTGTGAGCGGGCGAAAGCCGAGGAACCCAAGGCGCATGCGGTAGTCAAGGCGCTGTTCCGCCACTACCTCGCGGAGCCCGAGGAGCTCCCCGCCAAGGAGCGTCCCGATGATCCGACGATGCTCGTCCAGGCGGTCGTCGACTACGTCGCCGGCATGACCGACAGGTTCGCGATCCGCGAGTACGAGCGCATCTTCGTTCCGAAGAAATGGCTGCTCTGACCGCTCGCAGTCCACAGTGCCCATACCCCGCACGCAGAGTGCCGTGCGATGGGGTAGAATCGTTTTCCACCGCGCCGGGTCGGCGTGGTGCTTTTGTCGCATGCCCTGGGGAAAAGCGACCGAAGTTCAAGCGTCGGAGAGGAGGTCGTGTGGGACGCATATCCGATGAAGACGTGCTCCGAATCCGAGATGCGACCGACCTTGTGGCGCTCGTGTCAGAGCGGGTCATTCTCAAGCAGAAGGGACGTCTCTTCTGGGGCTGCTGCCCTTTCCACGCCGAGAAGACTCCCTCGTTCAAGGTTGATCCGGCAACACAGCTCTGGCATTGCTTCGGCTGCGGTCTGGGCGGCGACGCCTACGGATTCATGATGCGCACTGATAACGTGGACTTCCTCGATGCCGTCCGAACCCTCGCTGACCGCGCGCGGATCGAGATAACGGAAGAGGCCGGGGGAGTTCCGCGCGGCCTCAAGGAACGCCTCGTTGCGGCGAGCGAAGCCGCCGCGACGTACTATCACGACGTTCTGACGAAGTCTCGTGACGCTAGAGCTGTGAAGGCGCGCGATTATCTCGCGTCCCGAGGCTACTCGAGCTCTGTGGCCAAGACCTGGCAGCTCGGATACGCCCCCGGTGGGGGAGCGCTCGTTCGTCATCTGTCGCAGGCAGGCTTCTCGGCTGACGAGATCGTGTCTGCGAACCTAGGTTTGCAGGGCGACTCTGGAAACGTGCGCGATCGCTTCTACGAGCGAATCATGTTTCCCATTCGCGACCTGCAGGGACGCGCGATCGCGTTCGGCGGGCGCGTCATCGAACCCAAGGAGCCCAAGTACCTCAACACGCAGGACACGCCGATTTTCCACAAGTCGGCGAACATGTACGCGATCGAACGGGCGAAAGCGTCTGTCACCTCAAGCGGCGTCGCTGTTGTCGTGGAGGGCTATACAGACGTCATCGCCTTGCATGAGGCGGGAATCACGAACGTGGTGGCGACTCTTGGCACCGCGCTCACCCGCGAGCACGTCCGGCTGTTGTCGCGCTTCGCGAAGCGTGTCGTCTACCTGTTCGATGGCGACACCGCCGGGCTGCGTGCCGCCGATCGCGCGTCGGAGTTTATCGACAGCAGCGTCACGCCGGAGGCAGGCCGGGATAGGGTCGAACTCGAGGTCGCGGTCATCCCCGACGCACTCGATCCGGCGGACTACGTCTCAAAGAACGGCGCCGCCGGCCTCCGAGAAGTTATCGACCGCGCGGTGCCTCTGTTGCGCTTCTCCATCGACCGGCGGCTTGACCGGTGGGACCTGGAACGTCCGGAAGAGCGGGCTCGCGCCCTCAAAGAGGCCGCGGAGGTACTGGCGCCCGTCAAAGGCTCCATTCTGGCGGATGACTACACGAACTACATCGCTGACCGACTACTGGTCGATTTCGAGACGGCGAAGCGGGCTATCGCGGCGGCGAAGACGACGCCCGGCGTTCGCGTGCAGCAGGGGGCGGAAGCCTCGTCACCTGTTGCCGCGCCACCGGTGGTCGCAGCCGATGCCCGGCAGCTGCGAGCCGAGCGAGATGCCCTCGCGCTCCTCGTCCTGGCACCACAGATGCGCCCGAGGGCACAGATCTTGCTAGAAAACGACCTGCTCACTGAGGCGAATCACCTTGCAATCGGTCAAGCGATCGCGCGAGCGACTCCGGGCCTCTCAAGCGCTCAGCTCATGGGCTGGCTGGATGGTGAGGTTCCTGGCGCGGCAGCGATTCTGTCTGGCGCGTCCATCGAAGGCGTCGGCGAGAGCGAACTCGATCAGATGGAAGCCGATTTACTGCGCACTCTCAAGGAGATGGCGCTTGAACGGCGTATACGTGCTGAGAGTGCGTGGCTGAGTCTCAACAAAGATCTCAAGGATTCGGGCAAGTACGACGAAGTGTTTAGAAAGGTATCCACGCTGCAAATGGAGCTGTCGAAGCTTCGTAGCAGCATCGGCCAGTACTGACGATCGCGTGAGAGGGAAGAACCAGCGTGGCGGATAAGCCTGGCAAGACCACAAAGACGCAAGACGCCGTAAACGAGAAGTCGATTGCGGTTCCGAAGACGAAGACTGCACCCGAGGCGGATGCGACAGTCGAGCCCACAAAGAAGTCGAAGAGTCTGAGTGCTGCCAAGAGAGCAGCGCCAGCCAGGTCGGGCAAGGACGCGGCTTCACCAGGCGCACCTGCTGCGGGAAAGGACGCCGCCTCGAAGGTGGCGTTCGAGCCCGAGGAAGCCGTGAAGAAGCAGCCCAAGAAGGCTGCGACTGCGAAGTCTTCCCTGAAGCTCGCGCCGGAGCTCGAACTCGCCGAGGTCAAGACACTCACGAAGATGGGACGCTCAAAGGGCAACCTCACCGATGAGGAGATTCAGGGCGCCCTCTCCGACATCGATCTTACGGAAGATCAGTTCGAACGTATCTATGGACACTTCCGCGAGAGCGGGATCGACGTGGTCGATGACACGGGTGACGTCAGCGGCGCGCTCGCCGTTGGGGCTGGGGTCGATGCGTCGGTCGATATCGCACCTGACGCTGAGGACGGAATCGACGTTGAGGTCGAGGTCGCGGATATCGTGCTCCCGCCCAAGGTCGCGCCTGCCAAGACCGTGAAGAAGAAGGCCAAGAAGCGCGAGAACCTCAACGCCGTCGCACCGCTAACGGGCGACCCCGTTCGCATGTACCTGAAAGAGATCGGCAAGGTTCCGCTGCTGACGGCGGCGCAGGAAGTCGACCTCGCGATGAAGATCGAGGCCGGTCTGGAGGCCGCGAAACGGCTCGAAGACGCCTACGACGCGGGAACGACGCTGGATCGCGCCGAAAAGCGTCGGGTCACGCGCATCGAACAGGTCGGGCTCGACGCCAAGCAGCAGCTCGTAGAGGCGAACCTTCGACTGGTGGTGTCGATAGCGAAGCGCTACGTAGGTCGCGGCATGCTCTTCCTGGACCTGATTCAGGAGGGAAACCTCGGTCTGATTCGTGCTGTGGAGAAGTTCGACTACACCAAGGGCTACAAGTTCTCGACGTACGCGACGTGGTGGATCCGCCAGGCGATCACCCGCGCTATCGCCGACCAGGCCCGCACGATCCGCATCCCCGTTCACATGGTCGAGACGATCAACAAGCTGATTCGCGTGCAGCGCGGCCTGCTTCAAGAGCTCGGGCGCGAACCTACGCCTGAGGAGATCGGCGACCAGATGGAGATGACCGCCGACCGCGTCCGAGAAATCCTGAAGATCAGCCAGGAGCCGGTGTCACTCGAGACTCCTATCGGCGAAGAAGAGGACAGCCAGCTCGGCGACTTCATCGAAGACGGCGAGGCTGTCGTGCCGCCCGACGCAGCGAGCTTTTCGATGCTGCAGGAGCAACTTTCGAAGGTTCTCGATGGGCTGGCCGAGCGGGAGCGCAAGGTCATTGAACTGAGGTTCGGACTTGTTGACGGACATCCACGCACGCTCGAAGAGGTTGGGCGCGAGTTCGGCGTCACACGAGAGCGAATCCGGCAGATCGAGTCCAAGACGCTGTGCAAGCTGAGGCATCCGAGCCGGTCGAGCAAGCTCAAAGACTATCTCGAGTAGGTCTCAAGCGGCCATTCACCAGCAACGCAAGAAGGCCCCGCACATTCGGGGCCTTCGTCATTTCTGGCTCCTCGGGTAGGACTCGAACCTACAACAACCCGGTTAACAGCCGGGTGCTCTACCATTGAGCTACCGAGGAATGCGATACGTCCGGGCGGGGACGCGAAACAGCAGTATACGAACGCGGGTGGAGCAATGCAACACACGTTTTGTCATTGCACGCCGGCGACTTGCGCCACGTGACCTGCGAGAGCGCGCCCTTGCGCTAGAATCGTACAGCACTCTCGTCTGAATGCTTCAGGGCCCGTAGCTCAATGGTGGAGCAGGGGACTCATAATCCCTTGGTTGTAGGTTCGAATCCTACCGGGCCCACCAGGAAGGACTCTATGTCGCTCAATGACCTCAAACGAGGCACTACGGCTCGCGGAGAGGCTGTGGCCGCGCCAATCGGTTTCAGTTCGGTCTTGGGCGCATTAGCATTTCTCGTAACAGTGGTGTCGCTTCTCGCAATCGGTTTCATGATTGGCCGGGCAGTGTTCTTCAGGACGCCGGCATCCAGAAATGTCGCGCCCCGGGACGCTCGCTCCACGTCTCTGACTCAGGCGGTCGTTCCGGGGAGCAGTTTCCCCGTGTCGTCGTCGATCCTCCCAAGCGCTGGAAGGATCGAAGTGCCTGACCTGCGCGGGATGCGTGCCGACGAAGCGGTCGTGCTACTGCAGACAGCGGGTTTCGCAGTGTTCGTACGAGACGTGGGTCTCGGCGTCACTTCCGAGGCGAGCCGAACCGTCATATCTCAAGTTCCCTCTTCAGGAACTGTGGCGGCGGCTGAATCCACCGTCACCATTTCGGCGCCGGCGCTGCGTGGGGTAGCAGCATCCGCTGGCGCCGACTCGAGCAGCAGCGTGGGCGCGCCGCGCTTGGTCGTTTGCATTGATCCCGGTCACCAGGCCCACTCAGACAGTAAGTTGGAGCCGCTGGGACCTGGATCGAAGACGCAACGGCCGCGTGCCACGGGGGGAGTGACAGGCGTTTCAACGGGTATTCCGGAGTTCGAGACAGACCTGCAACTAGCCGTGAATCTGAAGAAGCGTCTCGAAGCCGCTGGTGTGAAGGTAGTCATGACGAGGACAACGAACGACGTGTCTCTCTCAAACGCGATGCGGGCACGAATTGCGAATCGAGCGCACGCGGATCTCTTCGTCCGAATCCACGGCGCCGCATCGCCCAATCCGGCAGACTCAGGAGTCACCACGATCTACTCGGCGAAGAATCGGTGGACTACGAAGTACACCAGGCAGAGTATCGCAGCGGCTAAGGACATCGAGACGTGGGTGTGCACAGAGAGCGGGGCTGCGAACCGTGGCGCTCATCCGCAGTCAGGTTTGGTGGGTTCGAACTGGGCCCGAGAGCCCTCAGTCATTGTGGAAACCGGCTTCTTGTCAAATCCGGTCGAGGACAAGCTGCTTTCGAGTGCGAACTACCAAGATCGCCTTGCGCGAGGCCTCGCGAGCGGCATTCTGATGTATCTGGGGGAGAGCCAGCACTGATGCGGGAGTCGAGGCTCAGTCCTGTTGTCATCGGCGGACTGCTTGCGGTTCTGTTTGTCGCCGGCGTGGCTGGATACGTCACGTGGGTATCTCGGACACAGAACGCGGGAACACCGAACTCTGCCGCTACGGACGTTCTCGTTGCGATCGTGCTGCCAGACCTTGAAGGCGTAGTTGCCCCACGCGCAATCTCGCTGTACGCGACCAGCGGGGGTCGCGTGGCGAGCATCACTGTTGACCCCGGGATGGGAGCTACCGTTCCCGGCGCGACTTCGCACACGCTTTCAGATGCATACCTGTACGGAGGCGGCGACCTTCTCGCGAGCACGTACGCCAGAGTGACTAAGTCGGCGACGCCGGAATGGATCGTGATCGACGGCGCCACGCTGAGCCGATTGACTGGTGGGCGCGACGTTCAGGTCACGTTGTCTGTACCCGTTGAGGTATTCGATGGCACGACGCTGTCCTCTTTCGCGACGGGGACGGTCGCGGTGTCGTACGAAGAATTGCCCAAGCTCATGGACGGTGTCGCATTCCTTGCGCCGGCCGATCGGGCGTACGTGCGAGGACGGCTGAGCGAAGCTGCGCTGGTCGGCCTGTCTGGCTCGTCGACACCGTTGTCGGCGGGCGTCCGTACGAACATGCGGCCAGCGCGACTCGCGCAGTGGTTGGCGGGGCTGGCTCCAACCGCCACTCCGTGAGAGATGAATGACGCCGACGGGTCCGGCTTCAAAACGGGGTGCGCGCGGGTCCTTCGGACGCGACCAGTATGAAATGATAGAATTCGGCCTGAAAAGTCGTGACAAAGCTGTCCTGGCAACTAGGAGTACCCATGTCGGATCATGTAGCCGAATCGAACCAGCCGACATCCGGTCCGGCGCACTTGCCGAAGCGGACTCGACGCGCCTCCGGAGTTCTGGTGTGGGTTCTTGTTCTCGTCGTAGCTGCCGCGGCTTTCGCAGGTGTGGTCGTCCTCTCCGGTGGGTTCAAGGGGTCGCTTGACGCATTTTCTTCTCTGGGCATTGGGCGTCTGTTCTCCGGTGGTTCCGCGCCGTCGAAGCCGTCTCCCAGTCCGGCGAGTTCGGCGTCATCGACTTCAACCGGCACGAGCGGTGCTTCAGGCTCCGGCACAAGCACGACTCTGCCAAACCGAGCGTTTGTGCAGATGTTCAACCAACAAGTTGACTCTCAGGTAGCGATCAGCGAATTGATCCAAGGACACATCGACGTCATCGAGTTCGGTGATCCGATCGTGACAATCGATACGGCGAGCGTGCCGTTCCACGGCTCGTTCCGAGGGACGCCACTGCCGTTCACCGGCGATCTGAAGCTGAGAAAGTTCCAAAACCTCTGGTATTTCGACAGCCTGAGCGACAACCGGCGGGCCGGCAGTCATGAGCCATCAAGGATCCCGGTCGACGCGGCCGTCGTGAAAGTGTTGACCGAGCAGCAGGCTTCGCCGAGCAACCAGGACATGATCACGAACGGGGTTCTCCGCGCAGGATTCAAGAAGGCCACTGTCGTGAGTATTTTGCGGGGGGCCGGCACCGTGACGCTCAGAGTGCGCCTCAGTGGTGGTACCTGGACCGAGGAGCTCGGACGCTTCATCGTGCTTTCCAAGAAGGAGGGTTCCAGAACGTACTGGTTCCTGGCACGTCTTGATAAGTAGGGTTACCGATACCGTGCCTGCATTCAGCGATGAGATCCGGTCGCACGGATCCCGAGTGATTGGCTGACGATGGAGCTCCGCGACTACCTCGGTATCATCCGCGCACGGAGATGGGTCATCATCCAGGCAGTCGTCATCGTCACACTCACTGCAGTAGTGGTGTCGTTCGTGCAGCCGAAGTCGTACCAGGGTGTCGCACAGGTGCTTATCTCTGAAAAGGATAGCGGCGCTGCTCTTCTCGGCAGTGTGTTGCCGTTGTCCGCTCAGCCCGAGCGCACGCTGCAGACACAAGTGCAGCTGATGCAGATCCGCCCGATCGCCGAGACCACGATCAAGCGCCTCAACCTGCAGACGACGCCTGAGGACCTGCTGAAGCGAGTGACCGTCTCGGCTGCGGGCCAGACAGACATCGTGAACATCGCCGCAGAAGACCCGAGTGCTGACACGGCCGCCAGCATCGCGAACACCATTGCCGATGCGTACGTGGCCGCCGCGAGAGACGCTCGGCGTTCGAGCATCGCAGCCGCGGCGGACGAGGTTCAGAAGCGCCTGGATGAGGCCAGAGCGGAGATCGTCGCTGTCGGCCACAAGATCGCGTCCACCGGTCAGTCAAACGACTTGACCGCCGAGCTGCAGATCGCCACTGGCACGTATACGACACTCGCCGAGAAGCTCGAGCAGCTTCGGATCAACGAGCAGTTGGAGACCGGTCCCGGACGCGTTGTCAGCCCTGCCGTGCTCGACATGAGGCCGGTCTCGCCCAAGCCTGTCCGCAATGCGGCACTCGCCCTAGTTGTCGGCCTGATGTTCGGCCTCGGCATGGCGTTCCTGTATGAGTATCTCGACAACACCATCAAGACCACCGAGGAAGCCGAGAAGCTCTTCGGCGCACCTGTGCTGGGGACCATCCCTGGCGACAAGCCCGAGAAGGGTCAGAAGAGGCGACTCGCCATCGTCCAATCGCCCGGATCTTCTACCGCCGAGGGCTACCGTGTGCTGCGCAACTCGCTGGACTTCATCAACTTCCAGCACGACATCAAGACGCTGCTTGTCACGTCCGCAGCGCCCGGAGAGGGCAAGTCCACCGTCGCTTCCAACCTCGCGGCCGCGCTGGCGCAGTCAGGCAAGAAGGTCGTGTTGGTCTCGTGCGATTTCCGGCGGCCTACCACCGAACAGTTCTTCAACGTCAACAACATGATCGGGTTGTCGGACGTGTTGCTCGGCACACATTCGCTCAAGGCTGCTCTGCAGCGCCCGGGCGACGAGCAGCTGCTCGTGATGACAGCTGGCAAGATGCCACCGAACCCTTCCGAGCTTCTGGGCTCGAGCAAGATGCAAGATGTTGTCAAGGCGCTCGGCGAATGGGGCGAGTGGGTCATCATCGACACGCCGCCGCTGCTTGCAGTGGCCGATCCTGCAGCCGTCGCTCGCTGGACTGACGGCGTGTTGTTGGTGACGCAAGCGGGCGCTTCGACGCGCGATGCTGCGAAGAAGGCGATGGAGCTTCTCGGCAAGGTCGGGGCTCGCGCGATCGGTGTCGTGGTCTGGGGCCTTGACGAGAACAGGGGAGGCGCGGGCTACGGCTACTACGGCGGTGGCCAGTACTACTACTCGAGCTACTACAGCCAGGCGCCCGACGATGGTCGACGCTCGAAGAAGACGGCCGCGCCGGAAGACAACGGCGCCCAGGCAGTCGGCGTCGGCATCGATGCAGCACGGCCGTGGGTTCCCGAGGTCAGCGCAGGCAGAAGGGTCGCTGCAGTGGTTGGCCGGGTGCTCACGGCGCTGCTGGCCTTCCTCGTCGTGATCGCGATCGCGGCGGTGGTCGCGTACTTCCTTGACCAGTATTTCGGGTGGGGGCTGGCAAAGACAGTTCTGGGCCGTCTGTGAGGACGCGGCCTGCCGAGACTTTGCGAGTCGTGCATGGTTGGTGAGGAGACAGTCCGAGTGGGTTTCGGCCGCGACGTGGCGATGATGGTGGGGGTGCAGTTTGCCTCGGCAGCGCTCTCCCTCTTGCTAGCCATCGCGGCCGCGCGGTTGCTGGGACCATCCGGTAAGGGAGTATTCGCGTTCCTTGTAAGCGCTGGCGCCCTTGGCGGCGTCCTGCTTGCAGTAGGCATAGGGCCAGCGTCGTCGGCTTGGCTCGTTAGGGACGATTTGGATCGTTGGCTCGCGTTCGAGCTGTCGTCCGGATGGACTGCCGTTGTGTTCGCCGTGTCGACCTGCGGCATCCTGATCGTCCCGGCTCCATTCGGTTTCATGACCGTGTGGTGGCTGGTGCCGATCGCGATCGCAACGATGATGTGGAGCTACTTCCAAGGCTGGGTCGGCCAAGGCCTCGGCAGGAACAAGTCCCTTGCCGCAAATACGCTCGTGTCGCTGGGTCTTCAAGTCATCGGGTACGCGTTCCTGTTCTGGAGCCATCGATTCCGAGTTGTGCCGGTCGCTCTTGTCTGGCTGGTAAGTCAGAATGTGGGCAGCGCCATTGGATGGTTTCTCACCCTGCGCGGACGTTCAGTCAGGCGACGCAAAGCGTTCGATTTCAGAGCATTCGGCATGTTCGGGCTCCGGGCCGCGGGCGTTCAGTGGCTGAACGCTCTGAACTCTAGAGCCGACATACTCATCCTCAGCCTGCTTTCGACTGCGGCCTCTGTCGGCTATTACTCGATGGCCGTTACCGCAGTCCAGATGATGACGTTCGTGCCGGCAGCATTGGGGCAGGTTCTGGCGAAGCCATTCGGAACCTCGGAGGCCGATAGGTCTTTCAGGCTCGTCTCGCGCGCCCTGCGAGTGGGCATCCTCGGCAGCGTCTTGACCGGCTTGGTTCTCGCGCTGTCCGCTCCCATCCTCGTTCCGCTTCTGATGGGCGTTGCGTATTCGCCGGTGGTTCTCATGGTTTGGATCATGGTTCCAGGAATGGTTCTCTATTCTTCGAGCGCGACCACCCTGTCGTTCTTTTGGCACGCATCACGTAAGAGTAGCGCCCCTGCGATAGTCACTGGTGTATCGCTCATCATCGATCTCACACTGCTGGTGTATCTCGGTCCAAAGTACGCTGGGCTCGGCGCCGCAGTCGCCTCGTCATGCGCACTTTCAGTCGCTGGGATTGTGAATCTGACGCTGGTGTCGCGGCACAGCGAACAAGACATCTGGCGTCTCTTCTGGCCATCGCGACACAGCATCGGGGACGAATGACGTCATCTGCAGGTGACAGAGTGTTTCCTGGACAATGGCTGACGGGCATCGTGCTTGGCGTGCTGGCCGCGTTGCTTGGGCTGGGCGTCGGGCTGGGCCAATGGACCCTCGTCGGGGGGGTTCTGGCAATCATCGTGGCCGCTTGGTCGTGGTCTGACCCGCCCGCTGCGGTCTGCGTCGCACTAACGGTATCCATCACGCGTGGGCTGCTGATAGACGGGTGGCTTGTGCCGAGGCCCTTCGCGCTGGTGGCCGATCTGATCGTTGTTGCTCTCGTCGTAAAGCTCCTGGTGGCAGTCGTTCGAAATCGAGAACACGTGAGCGCCGCTACCAGGGGCGTGCTCTTTGGCACCGTGTCGTTCGCCTTGGTCGCGTGCGCGTCGGCCATCGTCAACCTTACGCCGCTCGTTGACCTCATCGGTGCGACCAGAGCGTTGGTGTTCGGCCCGCTTGTGTTCCTTGTCATCGGCTCATCGTTCCTGCGAGGTGCTTCCAAGGCGATTGGTACTCTTATCCGTTCAGGGCTGTGGGCGCAGGCGATTCTTGCCTCGTGGCAGTTCGTCAACGTCATTGGCACAGGGAACGCCGATGCGGTCGTCGGGTCGCTTGGGCCGGGTGCAGCTAACGTGCTCGGGATGCTCGCGCTCGTGGGCATATGCTTCCTGCTCACGAGGCCCGCGGGCCTCCAGAGACGTGGTGACCGTGCACTTGCTGCGGCCTTAGGAGTACCCCTCGTCGCGAGCGCCTCGCGATTCGCGCTGTTCTTGCTTGTGCTGATCGGCATCGTGTACTTGCTTTTGGGCACGCGGTTCCGGGGGCGCCTCGTGGGGGCTGTCGCTTCGACCGTGGCCCTGGTGGGAGGACTACTCGGCTACTACTCTCTTTCAGGCCGTCGGGCATCGGTGGACTTCAACCCAGCGACCATAGTTGGCGGCCTCGTTTCGGTGCAGCAAGGCAGTGTTCCGAGGCTCGCGTACTTCGCGTTCATCGCTCCGGTGCTGGTCAAGCACCCCTTCGGTGTGTGGTTTGGACTGGGGCCGGGCCAGTACGCCAGCGGATACGGCATCGCTCGCAGCGCACCCGCCGCAGTAGACCTGACCACGCAGCTGCGCTTGGCGGCTACTGGTCTGTCCGCCAGCGGCTACTTGTACAAAAACGGCGATGTACCCGTGACCTCACAGCTGGCGTCGACGTGGAGCGAGTACGGCATTTTGGGCGTTGCCGCGTACGCATCGATATTCGTCGCGCTACTCGCCGAGGGTCTGCGGCGGCTGCGCGAACAGCGCGGCTATAGTGGGTTCCTCGTCATCTTCGCCTTCCTTATGCTGGTTTCGGCGCCATGGGGCAACGTATGGGAGCTTCAAGGCTTTGGTGCGCTCGTCTGGGGTATGGCCGCGCTGGACGTGCTTGACTATCCGACCGGGACCAATGATGCTGCTGCGACCGATGATCCATCGAAGGGCGTCTCGCGCCAGTGACTGAGCTCAGATCTCTCGACGCATGCGTCATTGTGGGCAGCACGAGGCGCTCGGCTTGGCGGAAGAACTGGCAGCGGCACCAAGAGCTGGTCTCCCGACTTTCCTCCCACATTCCCGCTCTCTACATTGAGCTCGGAGTCACGAGGAATCATTCCCTCCCTGAGATCGCGGCAAAGATCGCGGGCCGAGGGACTGGAGGCGCGCAACTCGAAGGAGCTTGGGCGTCTGACGGCATCTCGTGTCTGGAGTTCGTGCACATGCCAGGCGTCCCCGTTCGTGACGCGTGGCCGTTTCGATCTCTGAATGCAGCGCTTTTGTCTCGAGATGTGACGAGGTGGCTGTCACGCAAGGGCGTTGCGGTCGAGCGAACACTCATATGGGTCGGCGTCCCCACTGATTACGCGCTTGATCTCGCCGTTGCGGCAAGGGATGCCTTCGTCGTGTACGACGTTGCACAGCTCTACTCACAGTCGGTACATATGTCGCCACATGTTGTCGGGATCGAGGAGCGCTTGATCGCGCGTGCCGACCTCGTGGTGTGCGATAGTCCGTGCCTGGCGAAGAGACTTGGGGCACCCGGCGACAAGACGGTGGTGATACCCCAAGGGGTCAGCGCCGATCTCCTCCGCCGCCCAAAGATTCGGCGGCGCGAGAACACTGTTGGATACCTGGGTTCAGACAATCAGGCATTCGATGCGCAACTGTTGAACACTCTCGCTACGTCATTGCCGGACGTGAGCGTCGAGGTTGTCGGGGCGTTCAGTAATCAAACGTGGCCGAGGAACGTTCGGATGCTGGGGCCGCTGGATCATGATCGAGCGATAGCGGCCGTCGAGCAGTGGTCGGTCGGGCTGGTTCCATACATGGTGAACGACTTCACGTCATGCGTGCTCCCCACGAAGGTCCTTGAGTATCTGGCCGCGGGTCTTCAAGTCGTGGCGACTCGATCGGCCGCACTGGAGTCCGTAGACTATCCCTGCGTCAGAATGGCTGCCTCGAACCGCTCGTTCGTCAACCACGTCGAGCTTGCGCTCGCGGTCGAGCCGTCATGCCAAGTCGACCCGGCTTGGCTGGTGTTGCAAACGTGGGATCAGAGGTTCAGTGACCTCGAACGAGCCCTCGCCGAGAAGTCCGTCTCTTTGGGCGGCCCACCGTTTCTGGTAGAGGTCGGACGGGAGGGAAGAGGATGATCGAACAACCAGTCGCGTGCCATTTCATGCGGCGGTACGCAACTCCCACGGAGACCTTCATCGTCAATCAGATCGCGGCTACTGGTCGTTACCTCGCGTCAGTCATGTGTCGAAATGTCACTGGGTATGCCCCGATTTCAACAGTGCCCGCCGCCCCCCCTCAGACGTTCTCCTACCTTACGGGAGCTGGCGCCACCGTACTCGAGGGCATGGCCTACCGCTACGCACGCATGGCAAGCCCCGCCGAGAAGACGTTCTACGTCGACGCTCTCGCCAGAATCGATCCACAGGTGGTTCACGCGCACTACGGGACGGATGCGGCGTACCTGGTCAGAACTGGATGCGTGAAGAGCCGAACGATTGTGGTGTCGTGGTACGGGTACGACGTCTCGAGATTCCCGTCTTCACATCTCGGACTTGGCTCTCGCTATTTCAATCCGTTGTGGGAGGCGTCAGCGTGGCACCTCGCCATGACACCGGCGATGGTGCAGGCCCTGACGAATCTGGGAGCTCCGCCCGAGCGGATCATCCTTCACCATCACGGTATCGATGTCGACGCATGGTCGACGCCGGTTTACTCCGGTGAACGAGTTCCGGGACGGCTGCTCATGGTCGCGTCGATGGTCGAGAAGAAGGGGCATCGTACGCTGCTGCACGCCCTCGCCGAATTGCGCGATCGACACGTCCAATTCCAGTTGCGCCTGGCGGGAGACGGGTCCTTGAGGAGGGAGCTCGAGGTCCTTGCTCGGGAACTCGGCATCGAAGCACACGTCGAGTTCCTCGGGCACCTGGACCATTCGATGGCCTTGAAGGCCGAATACGCCATGGCATGTGCTTTCGTCCACCCCTCGCAAGAAGCTCCGAATGGTGATGCTGAGGGTCTGCCGGGCACCATACTCGAAGCGATGGCCTCCGGTCTGCCCGTCATATCGACGCATCACGCGGGGATTCCGTTCGCAGTTCGAGATCGCCTGAACGGGCTGCTAGTTCCTGAGAGAGACAGCTCGGCACTGGCTAGGGCGATTGAGAGCGTGCTGATGAGTCCAAACGACGCTTCCGTCATGGGCCTAGAGGGCCGAGCGATCGTCGAACGAGAATTCAACCTCAAGAAGCAGGTCGAGAAGCTCGAGCTAATCTACGATCGAGCCGCCGTAGGGGAGTAGGAGAGCTCCGTTCACGGGGCCGCACTTGTAGAGCATCTTGCGATGGAAAGGGCTTGCATGTCTGTGGATACAGTGAGAAGCCGCAGTAGGCTGTTCGGTATTGAGCTGGATTGCCTGACTCAGGACCAGACGGTTGCGCGCTGCGAGTCGTTGATCCGCGAATGTCGCCCGGTCCAGCACGTCGTGCTGAATGCCTCGAAGGTCGTCCTCATGGAGGACGACGAGGAGCTCCGAGGTATCGTCCAGCGGTGCGACGTGGTCAACGCGGACGGCCAATCGATACTCTGGGCAGGTCGGCTTCTCGGCGTATCGATACCTGAGCGAGTGACCGGCATCGATCTGATGCCGCGACTCCTCGACGTTGCGGAGAGCAACAGATGGGGCGTGTATTTCCTCGGTGCGCGAGAAGAGGTGCTGGACACGTTTCTGGAAGTGGTGAAAGCAAGATGGCCGCTCCTCGTTGTAGCTGGTTACCATTCCGGATACTTCGAGGACGAGCTGTCAATCGTGGGTGACATACGTGCGTCGGGCGCGCGATTGCTCATGGTCGGCATGCCTAGCCCGGCAAAAGAGCGGTTTCTGGCGCGCAACCTTCAGCAGATCGGTCCGGTCTTCGCAATCGGTGTCGGGGGTTCGTTCGATGTCTACGCGGGACTCACGACGCGGGCCCCAGCGTGGATGAGACGAATCGGGTTGGAGTGGTTCTTTCGCTTCGCGCAGGAGCCGCTTCGGCTCTGGCGCAGGTACCTCATCGGCAACGCACGGTTCATACGGATCGTAGCCAGAGACGCGACCCGGCGTCGGCATTCGACCTCGCGCTAATTCCGACCGCGTTGCTTCCTCGTCGGACAAGTCGTGCGACGTTGACGTCCTCCAACGTCTACCGTGCGCAAATCCACGTTATCGCGGGTAAGAACCCAACAGGGGAATCGTTCTCTCGGGGGAGGTTGCGAGTGCGCCTGGTGGTCGCCATCGGTGCACGGCCGAACGTGGTTAAGGTAGCGCCCCTTCTGCCCGAGTTCGATCGGGTGGGCATTCAAACCGACCTCGTCTTTACCGGATCGCGCGCCTCGTCTCGCTCAGACGACGCGGGCGGCGCACTGTCGTTCTACGGCGCCGAGCTGCCTACGCCGCGCTGGTTCCTTGACGTAGGAGCAGGCACGAACACCCTGACCACAGGCCGTGCGTGTGCCGCGTTCGAGGAGCTCTTCGACGCCGAGAGACCCGACGCCGTGATGGTCGTTGGGGATGTGAACGCCACGCTCGCGGCGGCCGCGGCCGCTGCAAAGGCCCGGTTGCCAATCGTCCATCTCGAAGCCGGCACGCGCTGTGCGGACATGTGCGTCCCCGAGGAGGTCAACCGAGTGTTGATCTCGCGAGTGGCCGCGATGCATCTCACTCCCTCTGAAGGCGCCTTGGAGAATCTGGAGGACGAGGGTATCGAGCCCGAGCGGATTCATTTCGTTGGGAGTTCTGTGGCAGAGGCGGTCATCTGCACGATGGACGCCAACCCTGGGCTTCACGCGTACGCCGACTACGATCTGGTCCACCGCGGGTACGTCCTCGGCTCCTTCCACAGGAGAGACAACTTGGGGGACCGCGGTCGTCTCGGCGGATTGATCGCGGGCCTGGGAAGGTCTCCGCTTCCGGTCCTGATTCCCGACACCGAGGGCCTGCGCATGGCGCTGGACGATCTGGACATCGGCCTTCCCGCGGCGATCCGCATCATAGACGCGGTGCCCTACCGTATGATGCTGGCATTGCAAAAGGATGCGGCGGCAATCATCACCGACTCGAGCGGTATTCAGGTTGAAGCGTGCATGATTGGTACGCAGTGTGTAACGGTTCGATGCTGCACCGAGCACGTGACAACCCTCTCCCCCGACGCAAACAGTCTGGTGGAGCCGCAGTCCGAGGCGATTCGCACGGCGCTGGTGGCTGCGGTCTCGCGCCGCAAGACGTGGGTCGCGCCAAAGCGCTGGGACAGGGCTGTTTCGGACTGGGTTGCTCGGGCGCTCAAGCGTGGGATCATTCCGCTGAGATAGCGCAGGGTTGCCGCGTATCGCCGCCGGCAGGCAGAGACGATTCGGCGAGCGTAATTCGGCGACAACCCGTAGAATGTCAGCCGTCGGTGGCAGACTCGATTCTGCGAGCGGCATCCGAACTTCTCGACCTGCGAAAGGGGACTGCGAATATGCCTGCCGAGGGTTTCTCGACGCGCGGTCGGCGTCGGATCACCCTGCAGTCGGTCCTCCTGGCGTCAGATCTCCTTATGGTCGGGCTGGGCACGATGGCGTCGTCGCTCATCCGGTTCCACCGTCTCCGTCACATCGCGGCGATCCCGGGCAGCGGCCTGAATGTCCAGTTTGCGGACTTATCGCTCGTCATCGGCGTGATCTGGATCGCATCGCTGTGGTTCGAGGGACTCTACGACATCGAACGTGTCTTCTGGGGTACGGGCGAATACAGCCGCGTGGCCCGTGCTCTCTCCTTTGGCGTGGTCGTCTTCATCATGGCTACCTATGTCCTCAAGCTGAACGACATCTCTCGCGGATGGGTCATTTTCGCCTGGGCGCTCGCAATCTTATTCGTGGTGATCGGAAGAACCCTCGTGCGTACCGCACTCGTGAATGCGCATCGCAGAGGCCACCTGCTCCGACCAACCCTCGTCGTGGGATACAACGAGGAGGCAGCCGCCCTCATTCGCCGGCTTCGCTCCGACACGTCGTCGGGGCTAGACCCCATCGCGTGTCTGGCGAGTTCACGTCAGGATCAACTCGGGTTGCACTACTGCACCCCGGGCGTGGAATGCCTCGGCGCGGCCGGCGACATCAAGGCCGTCCTCGACGACCATGTCTTCGACACGGTCGTTATCGCCTCGACCGCTTTCGACCCCGACGTGCTCTCGCGGATCATCACCGACCTGCGCGGCCGCGACATTGAGATCGGACTCTCGTCGGGCCTACTCGACGTGACGACTTCGAGAGTACTCATCCGCGAGATCTCCGGCGTTCCGCTGATCACCGTGCGAGGTGTCTCGTTTTCGAGAGGCAGACAGTTCGTCAAGAGGACGTTTGACCTGATCGTGGGTGCTCTCTTCATCGTCGTTGGGACGCCCATGTGGATGATCTTGGCGCTCATGATAACGATCGACAGCCGGGGTCCCGTGTTCTACAGACAGAGGCGGGTCGCGCGCGGGGGTTCCTTCTTCGAGATGTACAAGTTCCGATCGATGAGCGTGGGTGCCGAGCACGTCCGTCAGCAACTCGAGGCCAGCAATGAGGCGAGCGGCCCTCTCTTCAAGATGCAAGCCGATCCCAGGGTCACTCGAGTGGGAAGATGGATGCGGAAGTTCTCTATCGACGAGTTCCCGCAGCTCATCAACGTGATGCGCGGAGAGATGTCTCTTGTAGGTCCTCGGCCGCCGCTTCCTCAGGAAACCGTCAACTACTCGGACTACCACTGGCGGCGCATGGAGGTGTTGCCCGGCATGACCGGCTTGTGGCAGATCTCCGGACGGAGCGCCCTGACGTTCGACGAGATGATTCGCCTTGATCTGTTCTACATCGAGAACTGGTCGGTCGGCTTCGACATGGCCGTCATTCTGAGGACTGTACCCGCAGTGCTGTTGGCCAGAGGAGCCGTCTGATGCGAATCATCGTGGTCGTAGGTGCACGCCCGAACTTCATCAAAATCGGGCCGCTCATGCCAGCGCTTGCCCGGGCGGGAATAGACGCGCCAATCGCCCACACTGGCCAGCATTACGACACCTCAATGTCAGATGTGTTCTTCTCCGACCTAGACTTGCCCTCACCGACGTGGTTTCTCGGAGTGGGCTCCGGTACCCATGCCGCGCAGACCGGCCGGGCGATGATCGCGCTCGAAGAGCTGCTCCTCGCCGAGAACCCTGACGCGTTGTTCGTCGTGGGGGACGTGAACTCCACCCTCGCAGGCGCGCTTGCCGCAAGCAAGATCGGCGTTCCCGTGGTGCACCTCGAAGCTGGCCTTCGAAGCGGAGACATGTCCATGCCCGAGGAGATCAACCGAATCTTGACGGACCAGCTGTCTTCTCTCCTGCTGACACCCACGTCGGCGGCGGGGGGGAATCTCGCCGCGGAGGGGATCGACCCGGCGCGGGTGGAATTCGTCGGAAACATCATGGCCGAGTCTGTGCTGCGAAACGCGCCTGGCCTTCAGCGGCGTGGCGTGACGGCCCGCATGTCGCTCACGCCACAAGAATACGTGTTGGCCACCGTGCACCGTCCTGAGAATACAGACAGTCGCGAGAACCTCGCTGAGATAGTGGCTGCATTCTCGGCACTCGATCTGCCCGTTCTCTTTCCGGTACATCCGCGAACGCGGCCGCTTCTCACGGCGGCGGGGGTTGGACAGTCAGGCTCGCGTGTGCGCCTCGTAGACCCGGTTGGCTACCTCGACATGCTCGCTCTGCAGCGCGAGGCCGCAGTCGTCGTCACGGACTCGGGGGGGATTCAGGAAGAGACCTGCATGTTGCACACGCCGTGTGTGACCGTTCGGCGGAACACGGAACGGCAGATCACACTGGAGATTGGCTCGAACCGACTTGTGTCGCCGAGACGTGAGGATATCATCGGGGGCGTCGCACGTGCGTTGGCCGCGTCTCGCGAGTGGCCGGTGCCGGAACGATGGGACGATGCCGTCTCGTCGCGGGTTATTGCCGCTCTCGAACGCGGTGTCTTACCGCTTTCGCGCTGACGACACTCCCGCAGCGCAAGGCGCCGCGGCTGGACTGACCGGAAGCCTCGAGCGAAAGGAGCCGACGTGCGCGTTCTTGTGACCGGTGGCGCCGGCTATATCGGGTCTATCACGACGCGAGTCCTCCTCGACGCCGGGCACGAGTGCGTCGTCCTCGACACGCTTGAGCGCGGGCACCGCGAAGCGGTCGACCCGCGGGCCGAGTTCGTCCGAGGCTCCGTCGGCGAGGCAATCGTCCTCGCCGAGGTGTTGCCCGGTTGTGACGCCGTCATGCATCTCGCCGGATACATCGAAGTCGCCGAGTCGGTCGCCGAGCCCGAGAAGTACATGCGTGCCAACGCTATCGAGCCGACGGTCATGCTGGATGCGATGTCGCAGTTCGGGGTGAGCGCGATCGTGTTCTCGTCGACCGCTGCTGTCTACGGTGAGCCTGAGTCCGTGCCGATTCTGGAGAGCGCGCCGACACGTCCCGTGAACCCATACGGTGCGAGCAAGCTCGCGTTCGAGGAGATGCTGGAAGTTCGTCGCATCTCCGAGAACCTGCGTGCGATCAGGTTCCGCTACTTCAACGTGGCTGGAGCATGGCCTGACGGTTCTCTCGGCGAGGCTCATGAGCCCGAAACCCATATCATCCCGCGGATACTGCGCTCGCTGCGCGAGGGCCAGGAGCGATTCGAGGTGTTCGGCGGCGACTACGCGACGCCCGACGGCACGTGCGTGCGCGACTACATCCACGTGCTCGACCTTGCCGACGCACACCGAATCGGCCTCGAGCGACTCGCCCAGGGCGCAGAGGGCGGCGTCTTCAACCTCGGCAACGGGCAGGGATTCAGCAATCTCCAAGTCGTCGCCACGTGCGGCGACGTCAGCGGCCGAGAAGTCCATGTCGAGATAGGTCCGAGACGGCCGGGCGACCCGGCGGTTCTCGTCGCCTCCGCAGAGAAGGCCGAGCGAGAGCTCCGGTGGCGGCCTGAGCGAGGTGACCTCGCAGGTATCGTCGGTGACGCATGGCGCTGGCACCTTGAACACCCGGACGGCTACAGATAGAATGCGGGTTCGCCGATTTGGCGCAAGTGCGGGCGATTAGCTCAGGGGGAGAGCGCTTCCTTCACACGGAAGAAGTCGTAGGTTCAAATCCTACATCGCCCACCAGGACCTACTGAAAGCCTCGCCCACTTCCGGCGGGGCTTTCTTACGTCCCGAACAGGGCTTCGCTCTTCCCGTCGTCGCATCTCCGGGTTAGGCGGCTTACGCCTTGCGGTCATTCAGACGCGGGCCTACCCCAATCGACACAAGAGCTGCATAATTACCTGCGCAGGCGCCGTCGTGCTGCGCGCCACAATTGCCGGTAAGAACGACAGTGTGAGTCGAGAGATGGGGGTACACCGGCATGAATCCCCACCCAATGGACGGACCGCGTTCGGCGATCCAGGCTACTAGAAACGGTGTCAACCTTCTCGAACTCTTCGACCTCGACGAGCTTCAGGCGCTGCAGGATGGCTTTGCTGATGCGACTCATGTCGCAGCGATAATCACCCAGCCCGACGGCACACCGATCACCAGGCCCAGCAACTTCTGCCGCCTATGCGCCGAGGTGATCCGTGGCACGGACGCCGGCCTCGCGGCGTGCATGCATTCCGACGCCGTGATCGGCAGTCCGAATAGTGTCGGACCAACCGTGCAAACGTGTCTGAGCGGGGGGCTCTGGGACGCCGGAGCCAGCATCATCGTCGACGGCGAGCACATCGCCAACTGGCTCATCGGACAGGTGCGCATGACCGAAGAGAACAGCGCGGATATGAGTTCCTTCGCGCGTTCGATCGGAGCGGATGAAGATGAACTCATGTCCGCGCTGGCCGAAGTGCCGCAGATGTCGGAGAAGCAGTTCCGCTCGATCGCCGACTTCCTCTTCGTCATGGCGGGTCAGTTGTCGAGGAGCGCGTACCAGAATCTGCTGCAGGCACGATTGATGGAGGAGCGGGAGCGGGTGGTCACAGCCCTCGAAGAGAGCGAGCACCGCTATCGCAGACTGTTCGAGCGCTCTCCCGTCAGTTACCAGTCGTTGGATGCCGACGGCCGGTTTCTCATCGTCAACTCCACGTGGCTCGACGTTCTCGGCTACTCTGAGGACGAGGTCTTGGGGAACTGGTTCGGCGACTTTCTCGCCCCCGCATATCGTGACATATTCAAGGAGCGGTTCCCCCAGTTCATGGCCGCAGGCAAGATACACACCGAGTTCGAGATGGTGTGCAAGACCGGGGAGATCAAGTTCGTCGGTTTAGACGGAGTCATCGGGCTTGACGCGAACGGCGAGTTCCAGCAAACGCATTGCGTGTTCAAGGACATTACGGAGGAGCGGCGAGCGGCCTCGGAACTCGAGAGTGCTCACGACAGGCTCGAGCACCTTCTGAGGGACGTGGTGGCGACCATGGGCAAGGTGGTCGAGGCTCGAGACCCGTACACGCAAGGACACGAGACCGGGGTTGCCAAGCTGGCGGGGTCGATTGCGCGAGAAATGGGTCTGACCCAGGACGATGTCGACGCCATTGAGGTTGCAGCGCTCGTCCACGACATCGGAAAGCTCTCTGTGCCGGCCGAGATACTGACCAAGCCGGGCAAGATCACTGCCGTTGAGTTCGCAATCATCAAACAGCACCCGCAGGCGGGGTACGACATTTTGAAGGAGATCGATTTTGGCTGGCCGGTCGCCGAGATCGCACTTCAGCATCACGAAAGGATGGACGGCACCGGGTATCCGAACGGACTCTTGGGAGACGAGACTCTGTTCGCCGCCCGCGTGATCGCCGTGGCAGATGTGGTCGAGGCTATGGCATCTCATCGACCGTACCGAGCAGCATTAGGGCTCGAAGTCGCTATCGACGAGATCAAAGGTCATGCGGAGAAGTACGACGCGGAGGTGGTAGCGGCCTGCGTGCGCTTGTACGAGGCTGGAGCCATCGAAGTGTAGGAGTCCGGCAACGGCACGCTTCATGTGCCGATACGAGGGGCCGCGATAACAAGACCGCGCACGAATCGCCCACCATGAATGACACAACGCCCCTTTGGGTCTCTCCGGAGATACTCGAAGGGGCGTTTTAGCTGGCGGAAGACCGTGAACCCATCGGGAAGTGAGCTCGGTTGACTCGCCTGATGCGCCATTGCCGTCACATGTGACGAGTGACCAGATACGCGAAGCCATTCTTCCGTTTCCCTGTAAATGAAGCGGGCCTTTCGGTCGATGAACGAGGTGACGCACACCTCTACACGGCAGGATACTCAGCGAATGAGTTCGGCGACACGAGCGATAAAGAATATGCCATGCCGGCGACCGGGCGTGCCGTCTTGGCACGTGGCATGGCTACTGGCCGCCAGCATCGTAGCGGCAAGCGCTTCGGTCGCCGCACCGTCTTTGGCTGCCACTGATACGCTTCTCGCGACCTCCAGCGGCGCATCGTCGAGTGTATCGTCGGCGACTGCGAGGACTGTAGCTACACCATGCTCGTCCAGTCCTTTCGTCAGCGATTCCTCAAAGAAGACCTGGTACCGCATTCCAGCGATGATCCAGAACGCGCAGGGCCAGCTCCTGGTCTTCGCCGAGAAGCGCGACAACGATTCGAGTTCTGACTTCGGGAACTTCAATATCGTCATGCGCAAGTCCACCGACGGCGGTCGCACGTGGGGTGCGCTGAAGACTGTCGCCGATGACGGTGAGAACCGAGTATCGAACCCGGTCCCGGTACTCGATCCAGGGACAGGAGATGTGCTTCTGATCTCGTGCATCCGCAACGCGAACAGCACGTACAAGGGGCTGTTCCTCCAAAGAAGCACCAATGGCGGAGACACCTTCTCACCCCTGTCCGCAGGCCAAATCAAGCCCCGCGGATTCTGGAAGGGTGGTCTGACGGGACCCGGTCACGGAGTGGTTCTGTCGCAAGGCTCGCATGCGGGCCGAATCGTTGTCGCGATGGGCTACCGGAAGGCCGACTACCACGGCGCTTACGGCATCTACAGTGATGATGGGGGGGTGTCATGGTCCACCGGATACGACCAAGCCGACAAGTCCGGCAAAACCGCGATCATGGAAGGCACAATTGCGGAACTGCCGACAGGCAGACTCTACATCGGCTATAGAGATGGGAGCAGTACCACACCCGGTAAGACGCGTCTGAGCGCGTTCTCGATGGACGGAGGGGCTTCCCTCTCAACAACTCTCGCGCCTCAGCCCACCTTGAGGACCCCTTCGGTTGAAGGTAGCGTGGTCAGTCTCAGTGGTACACACAGCGGAACGATGCTGTTCTCAAGCCCCACCTACGTCAACGAAGAGCACTTGGGCCTTCGCAGATACATGGGCATCTTCCTGAGCGGGGACGATGGCGTTACGTGGCGCCGGCCCTATCACGTCGATTTGGGGCCCAAACCGGCGGCGTACTCCGATCTCATCCAACTGGATGACGGTTCTGTCGGCATCATCTACGAAACGGGCAAGTCGTCATGGCGCGAAAGGATCACGTTTCGATCGATTCGTATCGGACAGCTAGTGAACCCGACGAAAGTTGCAGCCGGGCTCGAGGCGACCTTGAGATCCAGGACAGTCACTACCGCTGGACACGCCAAGGTGAAAGTCGCGGTGAGCCTTGCCGGCGTCACTTCTCCGCCCGGCAGTGTGAGCGTCAGGTTTACGGGTCCGAGCCGCAAGGCCCGCGTCCGGACGGTCACACTGACTTATTTCAGCGGGGGTGTGAGGTACGTCTCGCTGCCCAAGCTGAAGAAGGGTCGCTACGCCATCTCCGTCCGCTACTCAGGTACTGATCGCATCATCGGGAGGGTGATGTCGCTGGGCACACTCCGCGTCCGGAAATCGTAGGTAGCCAGAGTCGCTGGACGGACATGTGCTCCTATAACCGCCGAGCATGGCGAATTGGATGCGCGACGTCGCGAGAGATCGACGCGCCGATCGCGAGCGACACGAGTCCTGCCATCGAGCCTACATCAATCGGTGAACCTGCAATATAGGATCGGGAGCTCAGCATGAGGCCTGAACACGGTGTCGGAGACGGACATGGCAACGAGTCCTGCGACGCCGGTCCGCCAAGGCCAGCCGAGCGAACCCATGCCCAACTTCCGCACGACAGCACAATGAAAACCGCAGGCCCAAACCCCGGAGAACGACGTCTTCGAGCGGATTGAACACGTTCAGCGTATTAGTCGCGAGCGAAAGGGTGCAGTCGCGACCAACATGATCACGATCGCCGACGCGCCGATGGAGTCGTCCAAGAACGCGAGTGAACAGAGCACTCCCGTGTTCGCCTGCAGACCGAATATCCCATGGGCAAATGCACCGTCCCGAGAATCCCTGCCAAAGCGAGAATCCGAGTCCGTACGGATATGATGACGAGGTGCGGATGGTGAGCTTGTTCCACGGCCGCCCGTAGAGCTAATCTTGCCGTCTTGGCTCGCCAGACCATCGGATGAGCAGCAACTTGACCGGGAACAAGCGTGCAACTGCGACAGGTGGATGTGTTCGATCGAGGTTTCGCGCGTCAGGAGGGGCAGAGGAGCCCTGACGATTCGTCAGGGCTCCTCCGTACCGCAATTCTCGTTTGGTGGTCAGCCCCCTATGGCAGGGTCCGGCTCGTGATCATTGCGGAGTTGGTAGCGCCGCCAGCGTTGACCGCTTGGACTCGGATCCAGTAGTTGGTGTTCGGAATCAGCCCGCCCATCAATCTCGATGTGACGGTAGCGGCAAGCGTACCTTGGGTGGTCCAAGGGCCGACGGAACCGGTTCTGCTGAACTGGACGCGCAGACTCGTTGCAGGTGTTCCTCCGACGGGGTTGGTCCACGCCACCGTCAAGGAGCCTCGAGTCGCAGGTGCCGAGAAGTGGAGATTGGTGCGAGCCAGAGGGGGAGTCGTCGGCGCGATTGCGTTGGCGACGTTAGTCCACTCTGAGAACGAGACGGAAGTCTCAGCCCTGACGCGGTAGTAATAGTGCACGCCGTTCACAATTGCGCTGTCCACATAGCTCGAGGGCGTGCCAGCGAGCGTGTGTGTCACCACCCCGGTCGTGAAGGCAGCGTTGGTCGCCCTCTGAACGTAGTAGTTAGTCGCGGCCGGAGACGTTGCGCGATTGATCCAGTGCAGGGTCAGCTTGATCGGCCCCAGACTCGGTATCAGGGTCAATGTCGTCGGCGCTTCAGGGGAGACCTCGAAGACGAACGGCCGCATCATGTCGTTCTCTTCGTGGCCGAGCAGGTGGCAGTGCCACACGTACTCCCAGCCGAAGTTCGTCATTGAGTTAGTGACCGTCGTGCCCAATTGGTCGACGAAGGTCGAGCCTACAGGCAGGGCCGGATTGAGCGGACGAATGCTGTCACCAAGCTTGAACGGTAGCTTCGGAACCATCGGTCGCATCGCAATGATGACGTCTTGACCCGGGTTCATGCGGATCGTCTCTTTCCAACCTAGTTCGTTGGCATCAGGGACGAACAACTGGCCGTCCAGCGCGATGCGGTTGATGAGCTGAACGTTCATCAGGTGGAAGTGGATGGCGTGAGTATCCACGCCCTGATGGTCGATTCGCCAGATCTGCGTTCCATCGGCCAGTGCACCGATGGCCGTTCCAGGAATCGTGTTGGTTGTAATGTCTGTCGGCGGGTCGACGTAATCGAACGGAGTCGCTGCGCCGGCCGCAGGTCCGAAGTTAGGCAAGGTCCCGCCGAGGTTTGCGTTCATCCGGCCGAAGTCCGGGTCGAAGCCCTCGATGATGGCCTTCTCGTTCATGCTGAAGGTGACCGTCGCCGCGTGGCTTGCGGGCGAGAAGCTAATCGACGTGTCGGTGGCATGGACGTAGTTGTTCCTAAACGTCGAGTTGAAGGTGGGTCCGTACACGGCTTCCGGTACGATCGGCTTGTCCTGGGTCGCAGCGTACGCGGCCTTCAGTCCCGTCGAAAGGGCGGGCAAGCTGAATGTAGCATCCGGCGTCGACGAGGTAACTTGGATCTGCATGACCGTACGCGTGTTGGGACCGTAGCCCGGCTGCGTGGTGGGAGCGCCACCGCTCGAAAGTTGGTCCACATCGCCTGTGTAGTAGTCCAAGCGCGCGTCGAATGCGGGGACCGGCGCGGGCGCGTCGTTGTACAAGATGAGTTTGGAATCGTTCGGCACACCCGAGAAGTCGACGATGACATCTGCGCGCTCGGCCGGGCCGAGGAACAGCGTCTTGCTCGTGACGTTGAGCACCGTGATGGTCCGGCGGAAGTACTCATAGCCCACTGGGTTGTTCGGAAGCACGGTAGCCGACGGCAGGAACCCGCCCTCGGTGCCGATCTGAATCATCGACGGACCAACAGCACTGGGGTCAGGCACTCCGCCATCGCGACCATCGGTCGGCCACGATGCGGGCCACGTCGACGTGCGCGACGCAGGAACCATCGGGACTTCACCGGCGTTACCATCGACCAGCGTCATACTTGCAGCATTGCTGCCCCACATCTGGCCGTTGGACTTGGCGAAGTAGAGCTGCAGGTTCAGCGAACGGTCGTTACATGCGTTGAGGATGCGGAAGCGATACGCCTTGCGACTCACCTGAACAACCGGGTAGGCCGTGCCGTTGACGAGCGGCGTATCCATGAAGGCTTCAGGCACGATTGTCGGAGTTGGCGTCCCCGGAACCATCTTCGGCTGGCCAACCTGACCCCAGTAAGGGTTCGGAATCGGAGTGCCGAACGTGCCTCCTCCAGCGATGCCCGGTATCGGGATGATCGGCGGATAGAACCATGGGTTGTAGTCCCAGCGGCCCATCGCACTCACACCGAAGAGCTCGTTGTCGAAGATGTCGTTGCCCGAGATCTGGTTCGGCATATAGACGTGCGGCAACCACAGATTGCCCGGGCCGCCCCATTTCGCCTGATCCCAAGTGGGATCCTCGGACGCGATTTGGCTGACGCTCGGAACGAACGTCTTGTCCTGTATGACCAGCGGAAGCTGAGCGGCAGGGATCGTGCCCGCAGAAACGGTGAAGGTCGATCCATTTGCTTTGAAGGTGCCGCCGTTGACGAGCTTCTGCTCAATAGGGTCCTGAAGCAGATACCCGGCGGCTTCACCAGCGTACACGTTGAGGCGGGTGAGACCGTAGGAGTGATCGTGGTAGAACATCAACCGGGCGCTCTGTTGGTTCGTATAGTAGAACGTAATGGTTCCGCTACCGGCGCTGTTCGACGCACCAGCGGTTCCCGTAGCGACGGGATTGCCCGACGAGTTGAACCACATGTCCGGGACATTCTTCACACTCACGCCTACGGGATAGGTAGTGACCTCACCGGCAGGGGTCGTCCACTGGTGCGGCGTGCCGTCGCTGATCCAGGGCGTCGCGCCACCGTGAAGGTGGAGCGTTGCGCGGTTCTGAGAGTAGTCTCCGCCGTTCGGGCCCATGCCCGCACCCATGATCGTGGTGTCGGTCGGCAGGAATAGGTTGCCGCCTGCGCCAGTCGGCAGCTTGTTGACGAACTTAACGCGGACCGGTCGGTCCTTCTGCGCGATGATCAGCGGGCCCAAATAGTGGAATTTGCTCACGGCAGTATCGGTGGTGTTTGTCTGCCGATAACCGCGGAGTGTGGTCGCCGGGATGTCAGACCCCAGCTTCTCGGTGTACTGACCCAGCTCGATAACGTAGTAGTCCGAGCCCGGGAACGATGTCTTGTCGGGCACGGCGACCGGCAGATACTGGCCCAGGTTGTTGGCCGCACCTACACCGAGTCCTGGCAGGGTGTCTACGAACTTCCTGATACCGGTGCCGGGGATGGCATTGCCACTTGCGTCGAGGTCAGGAAGGGGACTGTTGGCGTAGTTGGCGACGTTGTAATAGTCCGGTGTTGCGTTCGGCGTCAAGGTTGCCGCAACTGCGCTTGGCGCGCGCATGGCGGCGAGCGGATTGTTGCCCTTGAGCAGCGCACTCAGAGCAGAGTTGAGTGGGCTTGAACTCTTGAGTGCCCGATATTTCGTTAAGCGCGCTGCAGAAGCGCGCCTCTGAGCGTTAGTGACTTCGTGTACGGCCTGAGCCTTAAGTGATGACGTCGTCTGTTGAGGTACGATCCGCCCGCGACTTCGTTGCGCGGCGATTCCTTGCGCGGCGCCCCACGACAGGCCCAGTACGAGCACTGTCACGAGAATCCACATACGTCGCTTCCCCATAATGCGCGCTCCCTTCCTCTCACTTGCTTGCATCTATCTTGCGGTAGCAGCGCCGGATACGTTCCCATGCTCTGACGCCTGCGAGGGCGCGCTTCGCATCCGGAAAACAGGCCGAAAGCGTCGCGAGCAAACCCGACAGGGGTTCATCACACTGAAGCCGAGAAGATAAGCTGTCTGTTCGGGAAGACGTGGGGTATCCTAAGGGCAGTCGGTGACTGTCCTGTGGGACAGGTTCCCGAATGACGACGCGTCCGGCTGTTGCAGTGACTTTGCTGAGACTTTCGTCCGACCCGGCTCGAGAGGTATCAAACGCACGTCGACTGCAAGCCAAGAAAGCGGGTCTGCGATGAAGTCCGTTGCGAAGAAGGAATCTGCGGGTTCGCACGTGGCGTGTGATTCGGGCATTGCCGCCTCACGCCATGTGAGTGAAGTGAGGACGTCGTCTTGCGCGCGGAATCACTCGCTCGATCTCGCTGAGCGGCAGCTGAGGCAGATCGCTTTCGATCTGCACGACGGACCGCTTCAAGCACTGTCTGCGGCGGCGGCGATGCTCGTTGGGGCCGAACGTACGGCTGACATTGAGTCGGCACGCGCACAAGCGGCTGCGGCCAGCGGATTTCTCGATTGCGCATTCCTGGAGCTGCGTTCAATTGTGGGCGAGCTGCGGCCGCAAGCCCTCGACGCCGATGGCGTCATCGCGAAGTTGAAGGACTACGTAGAGGAATTCGAGGCGCACTGGGGTCTCCCCGTCGTGCTCAGTTCATTGGGCAACCCAAGATCGCTTAACGATGCGATGCAGGTGTTGATCTTCCGCGTAGTGCAAGAGTCTCTATCGAACGCACGGAAGCATGCCGAGCCCAGCCGGGTTGAGGTCGAAGTCGCGTTCGGCGACAGCTGCATCAACATCTCGATCCACGACGACGGTGTCGGCTTTGACGAGCAGGCCGTCGACGGACGGTGGAGTCGTGAACGTAGGGGCCTTCTCGGCATGCGGGAGCGGGTGTCTCTCGCCGGAGGGTCCTTGTGCATCACCTCCGCTCGTCATGATGGAACTCGCGTTACCGCTTGCATCCCTGTGGAGTACTGATGACGAAGAACCCAATGAAGCGCCATGGTATTCGAGTTGAAATCGTCGACGACCACGCGTTGATACGTGATGCGATCCGTCTCGCCCTCAAGTCCGAAGAATCTATCGGACACATCGAGGTGGCCCGCAGCGCAGCGGAGGCGATCTCGGTTGCCCGAGCTACCTCACCTGACGTCATCATCCTTGATTACCGTCTCCCCGACGGCGATGCGCCTGACGTGATCGACCGACTTCGCGAGCAGGGATGCCAAGCCGAGATCGTCGTCCTGACGAGTTTTGGCGAGAGACGCAACATCCGGGCTGCCCTGGATCATGGAGCCCGTGCGTTCCTGACGAAACGAGCCACAGACATGGAGCGGTTGGCGACTGCAGTCGTGAATGCCGCGGCAGGCCGAGACACCATGTCGGAGGACGCACTGGCGGAGTTCTTGAACTCCGTGCGCGAGGGAGCACCCGCGCACTCGCAGAGAGAGATGACCTCGCGAGAGAAGGAGATATGGCGACTCGTTGCCAAGGGCAAGAGCAATTCCGAGATCGCGGCTGCGGTGTTCGTCACAGAACGAACCGTGAAGTACCACATCAGCAATCTCTTGCAGAAGACCGGTTCGCGCTCGCGGGCTGAACTCGTCGCCGCCGCCTACATGAGCGGCTCGATGGATGCTACCGCGTGAACGCGGGACATGAGTGGGAGCGAGATACTCCCGCGAAGGAATACAGATGGTAGACTGCTGAGCTGTGATTCTCTCTGTCGATAACGTCACGAAGTCCTATGGTGCGCGCGTCCTGTTCAAGGACGCGCGTTTGCGCGTTGGCGTGCGCGATCGAATCGCGCTCGTCGGGCCTAACGGATCGGGAAAGACCACGCTTCTCGAGATCATCGCGGGGAAGCAGGACTCGGACGAGGGTACTGTCAGTTTCGCGCGCGACGCGGTAGTCGGCTACCTGGAGCAGGAAGCCATCGAGATGCACGGCCGCAACGTCTTGGCAGAAGCCTTGAGTGCAGCCGAACACGTCACGTCCATAGAACACCGTCTTCAACTCCTGACCGAGGAGATGGAGGATACCGAACCCGGTGACGAACTCGATCGGATCGTCGCCGAGTACGGACGCCTTCACGAGCGGTTCGAGGCTCTCGGCGGCTACGCGGTGGAATCCCAGGCACGTAGCGTACTTTTCGGCTTGGGGTTCAATGAGTGCGATCTTGAGCGCAAAACCGAGGAGTTCTCGGGCGGGTGGCAGATGCGGCTTGCGCTTGCGAAGCTGTTGCTTGGCCAGCCCGACGTACTTCTCCTCGACGAACCGACCAACCATCTCGACCTCGAGAGTGTGACGTGGCTTGAGGGGTTCTTGCGCACGTATGACGGCGCGATAGTGCTCGTCAGCCACGACCGCGCCTTCATGGACAACCTCGTAGATCACGTCGCCGACATCGATCGCGGCCAGATCAAACTCTACACGGGCACGTACGCGCAGTTCGAGGCCGCACGTGAACTCGCATTGGAGCAGCTCAGAGCCGCCTATGAAGCTCAGCAGAAAGAAATCGCGCACATGGAAGCGTTCGTGGAGCGCTTCCGATCCAAGAACACCAAAGCCAAGCAAGCTCAGGACCGGCTAAAGAAGCTCGAGAAGATGGAACGGATCGTGTTGCCCGAGGAGCGAAAGCTCGTCCGGTTCCGCTTCCCGCAGCCACCACGAACCGGCGACCTGGTCATCAAGCTCGACAAGGCTTCGAAGGCCTACGGCGACAACGTGGTCTACAAGGGACTGGACTTTGCGCTCTATCGCGGCGACAAGGTTGCTCTCGTGGGACCGAACGGCGCGGGTAAGTCCACGCTGCTGAAGATGCTTGCCGGTGTGCTCGAGATGGACTCCGGTGAGCGTGCTCTCGGACATCACGTCGAGGTCGCCTACTTCGCCCAGCACCAGCTGCAGGCGCTGAACCTCGATCACACCGTCTACCAGGAGTTGGAAGGAATCGCCCCCGCCTGGACCCAGTCCGAGGTCCGCTCGCTTCTGGGCGCGTTTCTCTTTCGCGGTGACGACGTGGAGAAGAAGGTGCGTGTGTTGTCTGGAGGGGAGCGCGGACGTCTCGCGCTGGCGAAGATGCTGGTGAAGCCGGCGCCGCTGCTCTGTCTGGACGAGCCGACGAACCACCTCGATATCGCCTCGAGCGACGTGCTCGAACAGGCGCTGCGGCGCTATGAGGGGACGATCGCGCTCATCACTCACGACCGGCATCTCATCCGCTCCGTAGCCACTCGGATCGTGGAAGTGATGGACGGAGTCGCGACGATTTTCGATGGCGACTACGACTACTACCTGGGTAAGCGGGCGGAGCGGGAGGCCAAGGCAGCAGCGGCCAAGCCGACCGCGACGGTCGTTGCCTCGAAGCCAGGCGCGAAGTGTGCCGTGCCGGCCACTCCGGCTGCAGAACCTGCGGCCACCGATTCCATGCGCGCGCCTCGGCGAACCCACGCGGCGGGCGGCAATGAGATTCGGCCGTCAGAACCGACGGTCTCTCAGGCCGGTCCCAAGACCAAAGACCAGAAGAGGGCAGAGGCCGACCGGAGGAACCGGGCCTATCAGGTCACCAAGGAACGGAAGAGCCGGCTGTCTACCCTGGACACGGAACTCGCGAAGTCCCAGCTGCGCTATTCAGAACTCGTCGAGCTAATGGCGTCGCCCGATCTCTACTCCGAGCCGGCCGCATTTGACACCGCCTTGGCCGAGTTCACCGCGCTCAAGAGCCGTCTTCCGGGACTTGAACAAGAATGGATCGCCCTCAACGAGGAGATCGAAAGATTGTCCGCTGACCCTGAGTGACCGGTACGGATTTGCCTTCTGACCTCCATTTCTGCACGTTCGCAGAGTGAGTTTGTAACAATCTTTACAAGCGATTGAGGTCTTACTAAACTGGCCACAGCCGGGTCGGGCCGTACAGTCCGCCGGCGGTATACGTCCTGTCGTACCGGCTCTTCGTCTCGGCGAGAAGACAGACGCAAGGGGGATGGATGCAGGCAGCCTCCGTCCAAGGAATTCTCTTCGTACTCGGCCTCGTGACCGCAGCGACGGCCTTCATTCTCGTGGTGTTCGTCGCGAACTCAGTGCTTGCCCCGCGCAACCCGAGTTCCGAGAAGGACGCCCCCTTCGAGTGCGGCATGGAGCAGGCCGGCGAGGCTTGGAGCCCGCCGCGCATGCGTTTCTCCACGATCGCGATGCTCTTCGTGCTCTTCGACGCGGAAGCGATCCTACTGTTCGCCGTCGCCCCCGTGCTGCGGGGAAACCCGCTCGCTCTTATTGAGGTTGGTGGCTTCGTGTTTTTCCTCGCGATCGGCCTGGGCTACGCGTGGGGGAAGGGGGCGCTGGAATGGCGTTTGTAGACAAGCTTGGGGCCTCACTCGATGAGGGCTTCGGCGGCGTCATCCTTACGAGCGTTGACGCACTCGCCAACTGGTCGCGCGGCCAGTCGCTGTGGGCGTTTCCCATGGGCACTGCATGCTGCGCTTTGGAACTCATCGCCGCGTCGTTCAATAAGTTCGATTTCGACAGGCTCGGCACGTTTCCGCGACCGGATCCGCGCCACACGGACGTCATCATCCTGGCTGGAACCATCACCGAGAAGATGAAGCCGGCCATACTCCGGCTCTACCACCAGATGCCGGAACCGAAATGGGTCATCGCGATGGGGAACTGCACCGTTTCGGGCGGCATCTTCTACTACGACACGTACTCCGTCGTACGCGGCGCCGACACCTTCCTCCCGGTAGACGTCTACATCGGCGGCTGCCCGCCCCGGCCGGAGGCGCTTCAGGACGCGATCATGCAGCTCAGAGAGATCGTGAACTCCGAGTCGATTGCTCCGGGCAAGCGGTACAAGCGCGACTACCTCCTGCCGGGCGGACCGCGCAGCGCCGGACCGGCCGAGACTGGTGGTGACGAGTGAGCCTCGACGAACTCCAGCGACGCCTCTCCGAGCTCTCACCGGTCCTCGCGCCGTTGTTCTCGCGCGAGTTCGGCGACGCCGTTATCGGCGTGGCGCACGACGCGGTTTTCGAAACGGCCCTGGAGCTCAAGACGATCGGGTTCGACCGCCTCGGCATGGTGACTGCCGTCGACCGTGGCGAGTACTTCACGATGGTCTACCGGCTGCAGTCGCGTTCGCTCTCGTCGGCGATCTTCCTGAAGACACGGCTGGCGCGCGACGATGCGCACGTTCGCTCGCTGTGCGACGTGTGGCCCGCCGCGCTGTGGCAGGAGCGCGAGGTCTACGACATGTTCGGGATCATCTTCGACGAGCACCCCGACCTGCGACGGATCCTGCTGCCCGACGATTTCGAGGGCTTCCCGCTGCGCAAGGACTACGAGAATCCCAACATGATCAGGCGGCCGGATTACATCTGACGAGGGGAGGGTCGACGTGACACTGAAGATCGAATCGAGCACCAACGTACTCTCCGAGGAGGGCCTGCCTGTCCAAGAGGTCATCGTCAACGTCGGCCCGTCACACCCGTCGACCCACGGTGTCGGCCGGGTCCTCGTCCATCTCGATGGCGACGTGGTTGTCAAAGCCGACATGATCATCGGCTACCTGCATCGCGGCATCGAGAAGATGGCTGAAAACCGCACATATTTGCAGATCGTGCCGCTGACCGACCGCCTCGACTACGTGGGCAGCATGTATGCGAACTGGGCGTACTGTCGGGCTGTAGAGCGTCTCGCCGGGATACGCGTACCCGAACGCGCTGAGTACCTGCGCGTGATTGTGTGCGAACTTCAGCGCATCGCGAGTCACATGATGGGCATCGGCGCCGCGTCTGCGGACACCGGAGCCTTCACGATGTTCATCTACGCATTCGATGTGCGCGAACGCGTCGTCGAGCTATTCGAAGCGTTGTGCGGGGCGCGGCTTACCTACAACTACGTCAGGCCGGGTGGCGTATCGCGCGACGCGCCCGAGGGTTGGGCCGACGACGTGGTGAAGTTCACGCAGGGAGTCCGCAAGGACCTCGACGAGATGGACCAGCTCTTCTTCGGCAACACGATCGCCCGAGGCAGGATGAAGGGCATCGGCGTTCTGTCGGCTGAAGACGCTGTTGCCTGGGGAGCGTCGGGACCCACGGCGCGGGGCAGTGGCGTGAATTGGGACCTGCGCAAGCACGACCCGTACTCCGTCTACCCGCGCATTGAGTTCGACGTGGTAGTGGGCGACAACGGCGACTCCTACGACCGCAACCGCGTCCGGCTTCTCGAGTGCTACGAGTCGGCCAAGATTATCGAGCAAGCTGTCGCTCAGATGGGCGGCGGCGCGGTGATGGCGGACGGCCAGTCGCGTCTCATCGTGCCCGCTCCCGGTGACGCCTACGACCACATCGAATCAGCCCGCGGCTCCCTGGGCGTCTATCTCGTCTCCGACGGCTCGCCGCGGCCGTATCGCATGAAGGTGCGATCGCCAGCTTTCTGCAACCTCGCGCTGCTTTCGCAGCTCGCTGTAGGGCACACGCTCGCCGACCTGGTCGTTGTGCTCGGGTCGCTTGACCCCGTCTTCGGGGAGGTGGACCGGTGACGAGCCTTGTGTGGGGACTCGTTGTCGGCCTTGTCTCGGGCATGGTCATCGCGCTGGGTGCGCTTGTGGGCGTGTGGGTGGAGCGCAAGGTCGCTGCCCGCATCCAGATGCGACTGGGGCCTCAGGAGGCCGGCCCGTTCGGCTTGCTGCAGACGCTCGCCGACACCGTGAAGCTGGTCCTGAAGGAGGACATCACCCCCACCCAGGCCGACGTGCGCATCTTCCGCATAGCGCCGCTGCTCGTGTTCGTGCCGGTGGCGTCCTCGCTCGCGGTCATCCCGCTGGCGGCCGGCTGGGCACCCCTGAACATCGCGTCGAGCGCGCTGTTCTTCCTCGCCGTGCCCGCGGTCTCAGTCATCGGGATCCTGCTCGCAGGGTGGTCTTCTCGGAATACGTACGCATCGATCGGCGGAATCCGAGGCGCGAGCCAGATGATCTCCTACGAGCTGCCGAGAACGCTCTCGGTGCTGTCGCTGTGCGTGCTGTCGGGCACCGTCTCGGCGGTGGGCATCCACGACTCGTTTCGACTGTGGTGGCTGCCGGTCAACGCACTGGGTTTCCTGGTCTATTTCATCTCCTCGCTCGCGGAGCTCAACCGCGGGCCGTTCGACCTTCCCGAAGCCGAGTCCGAGCTGGTCGCCGGCTACTTCGCCGACTACTCGGGGATCCGCTGGTCGATCTTCATGATGGCCGAGTACGGCGGCATCGTGGCCGCATCGATCTTCGGTACCGCCGTCTTCTTCGGCGGGGGCCTGGGACTGCGCGGGTTGCTCGGCGCCGTCGTGTACGCGGGAATCGCTTCGCTGATCGCCATCGCGATGATCTGGGTGAAGTGGACGTATCCGCGCATGCGGCCCGATCAGCTCATGACGCTCGCGTGGAAGGTCCTCACGCCGATGGCACTCGTGCAGCTCACGGTTGCCGGAATCATCACGGCGGTGATTCCGTGGCACTAGCCAAACGCGACCCTCGCCGCGACCCCATCGATCGTACCTCCACGGAGGTCCGCATGCACGTCTCGGCGACCGACGAGTACGCTCCCGGCGTGAGAGGTTTTCTCCAGAGGTGGGCGAGCGCGTGGACCGGCCTCGCGATCACGGGCAAGCGCGCGCTCGGGAAACCGACGACGGTCCGCTACCCGCTCGAGAAGCTGACGCTCTCGCCGAGATGGCGCGGGCCGCTGCGCCTGACCGGAATCCTCGGCCGGGACGAGATCTCGACGATATCGGCGGCGCCGACCGAGTACAACGAACTCATCGACACACTGCTCCACGCCGAGCAGCTTCCGCCGTGCGTGGGCAACTGCCCCGCGAATGTGGACGCGCGCGGCCAGGCGTATCACCTCGCCGAAGACCGCGTCGCTGAGGCCTACGAGCTCGTTCGTGAGCGCAACATCATGCCGGGCGTGCTTGGGCGCATCTGCCACCATCCGTGCGAGGCGGCGTGTCGCCGCAATTACTACGACGAGCCCATTGCGATCCGCCCGCTGCACCGGGTAGCGTTCGAACGCTACGCCGAGGTTCGCGATGAGCGCGTCAAGCCGCTTCCGCGAACGCGCGAGCAGGAGATAGCGATCATCGGTTCTGGCCCCAGTGGCCTTGCGGTCGCGCTCGATCTCATGCGGCTCGGCTATGGCGTGACCGTCTACGAGAAGGAGCAGCACGCTGGCGGCGCCCTCTTCACGGGCGTTCCGGCGTATCGCCTGCCACGCGAGGTGCTGAAACAGGAGGTCGACGACCTGGTCGCCATGGGCATGCACCTACGACTCGGCGTCGCAGTTGGCGACGACGTGCCCATCGACCATCTGATAGGGGAGTACGATGCGGTTCTGATCGCTGCTGGTCTGCAGGAGAGTCGTATCCTGCCGCTGCCAGGAGCCGACGCGAAGGGCGTCCGAGGAGCCCTGGACTTCCTGCGCGACGGCAACTTCAAGAACGACGCCGGCGTCAAGGGCAAGCGCGTGCTGGTGGTTGGCGGCGGAAACGTGGCCGTGGACTGCGCTCGAGTCGCTCTGCGGGTCGGCGCTTCCGAGGTCACGCTCACCTCGCTCGAGTCGATGGACGAGCTCCCGGCCCATCCCTGGGAGATTGAAGAGGCCCTCGACGAGGGCGTGATCGCGAACTGCTCGTGGGGGCCCAAGGAGGTCCTCACCGAGAACGGGCACGTCACTGGAATGCGCCTCCAGAGTTGCCTGTCGGTCTTCGACGCGCAAGGCCGATTCGCCCCCCACTTCGCCGAGGAGTACACAGACATCTCCGCCGACGTCGTCGTGTTCGCCATCGGCCAGTCTCCCAAGCTCGGTCCGATCGTCGCTGGCTCCGATATCCTGCTGACGGAGAGAGGCCTCCTGCCTGTCGACGGCGCCTTGCTCACGACCAACGTACCTCGCGTGTTCGCGTGCGGCGAAGTGGTCACGGGCCCCGGTTCGGCGATCGGGTCGATCGCGAGCGGACACGAAGCGGCTGCCTCCATCCACCGCATGCTCTCGGGCGTTGACCTGGCTGCGGACAGAACGTATCGGCCCGTTCCGGTGTATCCGCACTATCAGAAAGCCACCGTGGCCGGCGTCGAATCGATGCGCCGACGCGTCAAGATGCCGATGGCCAAGGGGCCAGAACGGGCGAAGGACTTCAGGACCGTCGAGCTCGGATTCACACACCTCGAAGGGCTTGCGGAGGCGGCTCGCTGTTTGCGCTGCGACTCAGGTGTCTGCGTTGGGTGCACGTTTTGCGCGCGCACGTGCCCGGACTACGCCATTCGCGTCGAGCGCGTGGACGACCCGGGTGGTCGCTGCGTGACCCGATACGACTTCGACCTGTCGAAGTGCTGCTTCTGCGGCCTGTGCGCCGAGCAGTGCCCCACACGTGCGCTTGTGCACACCGGCCAGTACGAGCTCTCCTTCTACTCGCGTGAGTACACCTTGTTCGACAAGACTGAGATGGTCCGATCGGCGGAAGGCACGAGAGCGACCGGGGTCGAGATGCCCGACGACGCGCTGGCCGCGCATGGGGGCCCGACGGGCTTGCCGGTGACCTCGGACAGCGCTCCGGAAAACCCCGAGGACCTCCTCGAAGGGCGGGTGCGGTCGTGAATCAGTTCTGGTCGATTGCACTGTTGTGGGGACTGGCTGGCGTCGCCGTGAGCAGCGCGCTTGTTGTTGTCTTCGTGCGCGACGTCATGCGCATGGTTCTTGGTCTCGGCGTTTTCTTCCTGTCGCTTGCTGGCTTGTTCGCTTACTTCGCGTTCGGCTTCCTGGCGCTCGCCGAACTCTTCGTGTACGTGGGCGGGGTGCTCGTGTTGATCCTGTTCGCAATCATGCTCGTCCACCGGTCAGAAGCCGGCAGACCGAGCCTCGACCTCCGAGAAGCGTTCGTCCCCGGCTTCACTGCCGCGCTCAGCTCGATCCTGCTCGGTTTCATGTTCTGGCCACTGGCCAAGTCGATCGGACCCGTCACATCGCCCGGCGCACCAGAGGCTCTCGGGAGGGTGCTCACTGGGTCGCTTCTCTCTCAGTTCGAGATCGCCGGGTTCCTTCTCCTCGTCGCCCTGGTCGCGGTCGTGCTCGTGACGGGCGGTGATCGCTCATGATTCTCGTGGCGCTTTCGTGCGCGCTGTTCGGTATCGGGCTGTTCGGAGTGCTAGCTCGCCGCGATATCGTGGCCATCCTCGCCTCGATCGAAGTCATGCTGGGGGGACCGCTTCTGCTGCTCATCGGCCTCGGCTCGACCGCTCGCGCTGCCGCGGCGAATGCGGCAGCGGCATCCGGGCAGGCCGCGACGGTCGAAGGTGCCGCACTCCTCGTCATCGTCGTTGCGGCGGCAGAAGCGTCGGTCGGACTTGCGCTGCTTGTCACCGTTGCGCGCCGATCGCACACGACGACCCTCGAGGACCTATCGGAGGTGAGGGGCTGATGGCCTGGATGCTGAACGCCGCATGGATCGCAGTCGCGGTGCCCTTCGCGCTCGCACTCATCGTGGTCGCTATCGGCGCCTTCTCCAGGCCGCTTTCGGCCGTGGTTGCCGCGATGGGGCCGACGCTCGTGATCGCTCTTGGAGTCGCGGCGCTGCGCGTCGTCTCTGTAACCGGGGCCCCGGTGAGGCCATGGACGAGTTCGCTCGCGGCTCACGGCTCCGCCGATTGGTTTGCGGCTGGAGGGCGCGCAATCGAGATCGGCTGGGCGGTCGATTCACTCAGCGCGATGATGCTGCTGGTTGTGGGGGTCGTCGCGCTCATGGTGATGGTCTTCTCGGCGGGGTATATGCGCGGCGATCCGGGATGGTCGCGGTATTTCGCGCTGCTGTCGGCGTTCACCGGGTCGATGGCTCTGCTCGTCATCGGGGACTCGTTCATCTCCCTGTTCATCGGCTGGGAGCTTGTGGGCGCGTGCAGCTACCTGCTCATCGGATTCTGGTACGAGAAGCCATCCGCCGCGCAAGCCGCGGTCAAAGCCTTTCTCACTACGCGGATAGGCGATGTGGGACTCTTGCTTGGGATCGTCTTGTTGGGTACGGCGACAGGTTCGCTTTCCTATGCGGGCGTCATAGGTAACCTCGGGGTGATGTCGTCGTCTGCGATCACGCTTGCGGCGGTTCTTCTCGCCGCAGGCGCCATCGGGAAATCGGCGCAGTTCCCACTTCACATCTGGCTGCCCGATGCGATGGAGGGTCCGACCCCGGTCTCGGCGCTCATCCACGCCGCAACGATGGTCGCAGCGGGCGTCTACCTGGTCGTGCGCGTGTGGCCGATCTTCGAGGCGGCGCCCGTTGCGCGAACGGTGCTCCTGAGCGTCGGCGTCGTGTCGGCACTGGGAGCCGCGCTCATCGCGCTGACTCAACGCGATATCAAGCGGGTGCTCGCATACTCGACGATCAGCCAGCTGGGTTTCATGTTCGCGGCGCTCGGAGTGGGCGCGTGGAACGTCGCCTTCTTCCACCTCGTGACCCACGCCGCGTTCAAAGCGCTCCTGTTCCTGGCGGCGGGCAGCGTCATTCACGGTTCGGGTACGCAGGACTTGCGCGAGATGGGGGGACTGCGCACCTCGATGCCGGTCACCTTCGGCGCGTGGCTCGTCGGAGCCGGCGCTCTGATCGGCTTACCTCCGCTGGCCGGCTTCATGAGCAAGGACGCCGTTCTCGACGCGGTTTGGATCCACAATCCGGTCGCCGGCATCGCGCTCTTTGCAGCCACCGCGCTGACCGGCTTCTACACCGTGCGCACTACCAAACTCGCGTTCTTCGGCGGTTCCCGAGGCGAACGCCACGTCCATGAGAGTCCACTGTCGATGCTAATCCCTATTGTCATACTCGCCGTTCCCGCTGGCGCGCTTGGTCTGGCCAGTTCCTCTGTCGCCGAGAAGCTCGGGCAGCATCCGGTCGGGCTCTCTGTGCCGGTCAGCGGCATCGCGGCGCTGCTTGCGCTAGCGGGCGGCATGATCGGCTGGAGCGACGCGCTACAAGACCGCCGAGGAGTCGCGCCGTCAGGGACCGCCGGGCGGGTGTGGGGACTCATCCGCACGGGGTTCGGCTACGACGCGGCGATTGAGAAGCTGGTGGTCGCCCCGACGGTCGCGGCGTGCCGCGCGACATGGGCCATCGTTGACCGATTCGTCATCGATGGCGCTGTCGAAGGATCGGGCCTTGCGACGAAGTGGCTAGGCGGGCTCGTGTCACGCGCCCAAAGCGGCGATGGTCAGGGTTACGCCGCATTCACCGCCCTTGGGATGGTCGTACTACTTGCGACGCTCGTCTTGGTTGGGCGGTGGGTGGGGTGATCCGCCTTGACCTCATGATCCTCGTCCCGGCCATGCTTGCCGTCGCCTCCATCCTGGTCGGACGGCTTGAAGACACGCTCCCGCGCTGGGTTGCTCTGACGGGGGTTCTGGCGCAGGGTGCGCTGATTCTCAGCCTCGCTGGCACGGGGGTCCTGCGCGGCGTGCGCGTTCTCGGGGTGGATGGCTCAATCACCAGGGGAGTGTGGCAGTCAGTCATCGACGGACTCTCTCTGCCACTCGTTCTTCTCACGGTGTTCATCGGACTCGCCGCCGTGGTGGTCTCGTGGAGTCTCTCCGAGCGAACCGGCACCTACTTCGGCCTGCTCCTGACCTTGCAGGCTGCGATGACCGCAGTGTTCCTTGCCGACAGCATCCTGATGTTCTATATCGCCTGGGAGTGCGTCCTGATCCCCATGTACTTCCTGATCGGGGGCTGGGGCTCTTCGAATCGCAGGCATGCCGCTACCAAGTTCCTGATCTACACCTTCGCGGCAGGTGGCGTCATGTTGCTGGGGATTATCTTCCTGTTGGTCCAGAGTTCCGGCACCACGTCCATTTCGACGATGGTCGCGAGGCATGGCCAGATGGCGGTGCCGCCATTGGTGTACTGGCTGCTCATGATCGGCTTTCTCGTGAAGGTTCCGGTCGTTCCGTTCCATACATGGCTACCGGACGCGCACACCGAGGCTCCGACCGCAGGGTCGATCATTCTGGCGGGGATCCTGCTCAAGATGGGGGGCTACGGGATCCTGCGCATCGCGATGCCCATCGCCCCCGAGGCGTTCGTTCAAGGTCGCGGGATCCTTGCCGCCCTCGGCATCATCGGCATCGTCTACGGAGCGGCGATGGCACTGGTGCAGTCTGATCTCAAGCGCCTCGTCGCGTACTCTTCCGTGTCTCACATGGGATTCGTCATCCTAGCGATCGCGGCGGCGACCCCGGACTCCATCGGCGCAGCGATGCTCGCCATGGTGAGCCACGGGCTCGTCGCCGGCTTGCTCTTCCTGCTGGTCGGGGCGGTGTACGAGCGCACGCAGACCCGGGAACTCAGCGGTCTGGGAGGGCTCGGTCGCGCGATGCCCGTCTGGAGTGCCGCGTTCGTCTTTGCGGCTCTTGCTTCGCTCGGGCTGCCCGGCCTCTCGGGTTTCCCCGGCGAGTTCGTGACGTTCCTGGCGGGCGTCGCGCGATTCGGATGGTGGATCGCCGTCGCCGCTTTCGGCTTGGTGTTGGCTGCCGCGTACAACTTGCGTGCCGTGCGCGCTTCGGTCCAGGGACCCGCACGTCATACGGGAACACTTTCGGATCTGGGCACTCGTGAGATCTCCCTGGTCACGGCCTTTTCGGTGGCGATTGTGCTTCTCGGCGTCCAGCCCGTCTTGTTGCTGCGCGCAGCCGAGCATGCGTTCGTCGCGCTCGCCGCCATCGTGAACGGAGGGTTGTGACGTGACCGCAATGGCCACCTTCGTGCTCACGTACTGTGTCACGCTCACCGTCGCTGTCATCGCTCTGGCGTTAGACGGTTTCGGGCGGGGCCGCAGCGGCTTGGTCGTGACGATTGCGGGGCTGACCGCGAGTGCGGCAGCTGGTCTGGGTGCGGGGGTGATGCGCACAGCGGGGCAGCACGTCGGTTCGCTGGAAGTGGGCGGACCGGCGTCCATGGTCTACGGCGTCATCGCCTTGGTTGGACTCGCGGCGGTGTTGGGCGGCCTCGAGAACTTGGCTGCACGACCTTCCGGTGCGTCAATCGCTGCTCTGATTGCGTTCGGTGTGGCCACCTCGGGCGCTGTTGCTGCCTCAACAGATCTGATCACGCTTCTGCTGGTGCTGGAATCAACCGCGCTCGTGAGCTACGCACTCGTCTCCGCCGCCGGGACTCCGCGCGCCGGGGAAGCGGCGATCAAGTATTTCGTTCAAGGTGCGTTGGCCGCCGCACTGCTCCTTTTCGGTGTCGCAGTGTTCGTGGGCGCTTACGTCCCCTCTGGTCGATACGAAGTGCTTGCCGGCGTGCTCGGCTCGCCCAAGCTTCTATCTGTCGCGCTCGCCGCTACCGGACTCGTGATCGCTTCTCTCGCGTTCAAGATGGCCGCCTTTCCCTTCCACTCGTGGGCGCCGGATGCCTACGAAACCGCTCCCCCCGAAGCCGCCGCATTCTTGGCAGCTGGGCCCAAACTTGCCACATTCGCGGCCGCGGCTGTCTTCGTGTCGATCGTCTCTTACGGCGCGATCGCTCAGCGCGTCCTGGTTGTGACGGCGATTCTCGCCATTCTGTCGATTGCTGTCGGGTCGGTGGCCGCCTTGCGCCAGCAGGATTATCGCCGTCTCCTGGCGTATGCGGGAATAGCCCAAGCCGGCTTCGCCCTCATCGCCGTGGCGCTCGCCACACCGCCCCTGGCGGTCTTCTTTGGAGCGACGTATGCGCTCGCAGCTGCGGGCACGTTTCTCGCCGCATCAGAATTTCGCAGGCTGCGTCCCGAGTGGAATGGCTCGGTTGCCGGTCTCGCGGGACTCGGGCGCGAGGCGCCTTTGTTGAGTGGCTCGGTCGCCATTCTCCTGATCTCACTGGCAGGCGTTCCGCCGTTCCTGGGCTTCTGGGGCAAGTTTCTGATCTTCCTTGCCGGTATCAGCGGCGCACTGCAAAACGGGCGAGGCGCCCCGGTCGCTTCCACGGTCGTCATCATTGCAGTCAGCGCGGGAGTCATCGGTTCCGTTGTCTCGCTGGGCTTCTACGGCTCGATTCTGCGCACCATCTACTTCGAGAAGACCGCTGGAGTCGCGGGGTCGCTGACAGGGGAGACGCGCGCAGCTATGGGACCCGCTGGCATCAGCGTCGTCACGCTCGCGGTCGTGGTCGTAGTCCTCGGGCTGCTCCCGTTGGTCATGGGATCGACCGTCATCTACGACCTGTTCGTGGCGCGATAGAGGGAGCGTTAGGTACGTGTTGCAGGCTGTCTTAAGAGGTGATAATATTCTCTATGAGTTGCATGCGAATGCAACCCCTTACCCCTGAGCCTCAAGGTGCCGGCCTTGGGGCTCCCCCTATTCTCGGGAGTTTTCAGGCCCGCGCCCAAGCTTCGCAACGTATGTCGGAGGCGAAGTGTGAGCTGGGTCACTCCGCTTTGAATAGTTCTCTTACACGCCTTCAGGTCTAGGTCGAAGTGTCCGATAAACACCGCATGATGATTTCACACGAACAGGCTCGGGCCGCAGCTATCCGCCTCCAGAATACCGACGACGCGCCGCATCCAAGTAGGCGGCCAGACGTCTCGGACGAGGTGTTCGCGGCCGCCATGGCCGCCGCCCAGAGTGCGCCCGACACCAATCTGCAGCGAATGGCCGGGGTGGAGCACTATCGCTCCGGCGGCTGCGCGGACTCGCGCGTCATCGCATCGATGATGATTCAGCGAATCATCTCCGACTCACTGCGCTGAAATCGCCTTCTCGCTGGTAGAACGCGTACTGACGACGCATAATCGTGTCGTCAATCCTTGCGAGCAGTGGAGGCCCGCGTGTCCCCGAGAAGTTCGAGTTCCGTCAGAACGCTTCTGACCATAGCGATGGACGTGCTGATCGTCTGCGCCATCGTTGTCACCCTCCGACTCGTCATCCGGTTCTTCGGGGCACTGGCGACTGCGGGTTGGGGTAAGGCGATCGTCGCACTCACCAACCCACTCGTCATTCATTTCGGACTCCACGCTATCAAGACCCCATATGGCGGTGTATTCGATGTCAGTGCAGCACTAATGATCGGCGGGTACCTAATTGTCGAATGGGTGATCTCCGGCGTGCGCAGCCGCGCGTAAGAAGGCGCCGTAACGACTCTTGAGGGAAGGCCCAGATGTACTACGACGCAGAGCGCCTCGGGGAAGTCCTCCTCCGAATAGGCCACATAACTCAGGAGCAGCTCGATGCGGCATTGAGCGCTCAAGCTACCAACGGAGGTAGGCTGGGGGACGTGTTGCTCCAAGGCGACATCCTGACTGAAGAGCAGGTCTCCAAAGCGCTCGCGATACAGAAGCATCTCGAACACTTAGAGATCGCCTCGATCGACGTTGACCGGTCCGCGGCATTGCTTCTTCCCACCGGTCTGGCAAAACGCCGGAACGCACTGCCGGTCGGGTTCGTCGACGGCGAGCTGGTGCTTGCCATGTCGGATCCTCTCGATATCGAGGTGATCGACGAGACGGAACTCCTCACCGGCTACAAGGTTCGGCCGGTTGTGGCGGCCAGCTCTCAGATCCGAAACGCTATCGACAAGTATCTTGTCGGAACCGATGACTTGCTCGATCTCGAGGCGAAGTACGCCGCCGCGGCCGTCGAGGCAAATCTTACGGCCGGCACGGACCTCGCCGATTCCTCGGTACCGCTGGTCAGGGTCGTCAATCAACAACTCCGTGACGCGATCGTTCAGGGCGCGAGCGACGTGCATTTCGAGGCCGAAGAACACGGGACCCGCGTGCGCTTTCGGATCGACGGTGCATTGAGTGATGTCACGGTTCTTCCGAGGAGTTCCCACGCCGGCCTCGTGAGCCGAATCAAGGTGATGGCCGAAATGAACATCGCCGAACGGCGTTCGCCGCAGGATGGGCGTATCGCGTTTTGGACTGAGACGGGTGTCGTTGACATGCGAGTCGCGACGCTTCCGACTGTACACGGCGAGAGCGTGGTAGTTCGCCTGCTCAACCTTGAGATCGCTTATCGATCTCTCGACGAACTCCAGTTGCCTGCCGAAGAGCGCGTCAAGTTGGAGCGAATGCTCGCGAAGCCCTATGGGACGGTTCTCATGGCCGGCCCGACCGGGGCAGGCAAGACCACGACGCTGTACGCGCTGCTCCACCAGGTCACCAATAACACCCGCAAGGTCGTCACGATTGAAGATCCAGTCGAGTATCAGATGGCGGGCGTCTCACAGATCGCCCTCAACCCGCGTGCGGGCCTGACGTTTGCCTCCGGGCTGCGTTCGATCCTGCGATTCGACCCTGACATCGTGATGGTCGGAGAGGTCCGAGATTCGGAGACTGCGGCCATCGCCGTTCGCGCGGCGTTGACAGGACACTTCGTCTTGACCTCCATCCACACCAACGACGCTCCGTCCGCTCTGACGCGACTCACAGAGATGGGCGTCGAACCGTATATCACCGCTTCGGGACTCGTTGGTGTTGTGTCTCAGCGCCTCGTCCGCGTGCTTTGCCCAAAATGCAAGAAGCCCATCTCGATCGCGCCGGAGATTCTTGTCGCCGCGGGCTTCTCCGAGGACGAGGCGCACCATGTGGTTACGTACGGCCCGCAGGGCTGCGAGTCATGTCACCGGACCGGATACTCCGGCCGCCTCGCGGTGTTCGAAATCATGGAGATGGACGACGACATCCGCCGCGCCTTCGTCGCTAACGCTTCCTCGGACGACCTGCGCGCCATCGCGATCCAGAACGGGATGTCGACGCTTCGGCGACACGCGTTGACTCGGGTGAGCGCCGGTCTGACGAGTCTGGAAGAGATCAATCGGATCGTGGTCTGACGTGCCACGTGAGGCGCGGGCAATAGTCGTCGTTCTCGACAGCGTAGGAGCAGGGGAGTTGCCCGACGCCGCCCTCTATGAGGACCAAGGCAGCAACACCCTTCGAAACACCTCTCACGCGGCCGGCGGGCTTGAAATGCCGAATCTGGGGGGCATGGGACTTGGGAACGTCACAGACATCCTCGGAGTCGCGCCCACGGCATCGCCTGTCGCATCGTGGGGCAGGTGCGCCGAGCAATCCGCTGGCAAGGACACCACCACCGGGCACTGGGAGATGATGGGGATCGTGCTCGACCATCCGTTTCCCACCTATCCCGACGGATTCCCGCCGGCGGTCATGGACGCGTTCACGCGCGAGACCGGCCTTGGATGGTTGGGGAATTACGCGGCGAGCGGCACCGAGATCATCCAGGAACTCGGGTCTGAACACGTTGCGACCGGCAAGCCCATCATCTACACGTCGGCGGACAGCGTCTTCCAGATTGCGGCTCACGAGGACGTCATGCCCATCGGTGAGCTGTACCGGATCTGCACGATCGCACGCGAGAAGGTGGTCGTAGGTGAGCACGCCGTCGGACGCGTCATCGCACGGCCCTTCATCGGCCCGGACGAACGCGGGACGTTCACCCGCACGCATCGCCGCCGCGACTTTGCGCTCGAGCCATTCGAGCCGACGGTGCTCGACCGCCTGGTCGAAGCCGGTTTCATGAGCTACGGCATCGGCAAAATCGGTGAGATCTTCGCGTGGCGAGGAATCTGCGAATCGCCGCACTCTGAGGACAACATGCAGGGCTTCGACAACATCGTGAAGCGCGTGTCGTCCCACGACGACAACGGTTTCGTCTTCGCCAACCTCGTGGATTTCGACATGGTCTGGGGGCATCGCAACGACGTCGAGGGCTACGCCCGCGGCCTTGAGGCCGTCGACCGACGGATCCCGGAGTTGTTGGATGCGATGATCGAGGGCGACCTGCTCGTGATCACGGCCGACCACGGCTGCGACCCCACGACGCCATCGACCGACCACTCGCGTGAATACACCCCTCTGATCGTCCATATCAAGGGTGTCGACCGAGGCGCGCGTCTGGGCACGAGGTCGACCTTCGCCGACATCGGCCAGACCGTTGCAGACTTCTACGGTATCTCGGGCTCGGACGGGCGAGGCGCCTCGTTCCTCTCGGAGGTGCGAGACGCGTGAGAACTCCACTGACATTCGAGGAGCTCATCGAGCGAAAGCGAGACGGCCACGAACACGCGTCGGCCGAGATGGACGCCATCGTCCATGGCTTCGCCTCCGGGGCGGTTCCGGACTACCAGATGTCGGCATGGCTGATGGCTGCGTTTCTGCGTGGTATGTCGCCCGAGGAAACCGTCGCGATGACCGACGCCATGGTCCGTTCGGGCCGAGTGGTCGACCTGTCCTCGATTCCCGGCGTCAAGGTCGACAAGCACTCCACGGGCGGCGTTGCCGACACCACGACGCTCGTGCTGGCACCGCTCGTCTCGGCATGCGGCGTGCCCGTCGCGAAGATGAGCGGCAGGGGACTCGGCCACACCGGCGGCACCCTGGACAAGCTCGAGTCGATCCCCGGTTTCGGCGTCGAGATGTCTGCGGCTGACTTCCTCGAGCAGGTACGCAGCATCGGCGTGGCCGTGATCGCTCAGTCCCCGGACATCGATCCGGCCGATAAGAAGCTCTACGCTCTGCGGGACGTAACAGCGACGGTGCCAAGCATCCCGTTCATCGTCAGTTCGATCATCAGCAAGAAGATCGCTGGTGGTGCCGATGCGATCGTGCTCGATGTGAAGGTGGGTTCGGGCGCTTTCATGAAGACCGACGCCGACGCACGCTTGCTCGCGCGCGAGCTCGTGCGCGTGGGCGAGGCGCTCGGCAAACACGTCGTCTGCCTGATGACCGACATGAGCCAGCCGCTCGGCATGGCCATCGGCAACGCTCTCGAGGTCGCCGAGGCTATTCAGACGCTGCGGGGCGAGGGACCGGAAGCGCTCACCGAGCTGTGCCTCGCCTTCGGCGCGAAGATGCTCGTTCTCGGAGGCGCTGCTGTAGACGAGGGCGATGCCCGCGGCATGTTGCTCCAGGCGATCGTCTCGGGTAGCGCGACCGCGAAGCTGCGCGAGTGGATAGGGGCGCAAGGCGGCGACTGTGCGGTCGTCGACGACCTCTCGCGACTGCCGCGCTCAGCGCTCTCCAGAGAAGTTCGGGCCACCGAGATGGGCTACGTGGCGCGATTCGACGCCGAGGAAGTGGGCCGTGCGGCCATGCTTCTCGGCGCTGGGCGTGCCCACGTGGATGACGTCATCGATCCGGGAGCGGGTTTGGTGCTCGGCGTTCGAGTGGGGGACCCGCTCGCAGTTGGCGATGTGCTGTGCACGATGCATGCTGCGACTGAGTCGCTGCTCGACGCGGGCGAGGAGCGCTTTCGGCGAGCGGTGCATGTCGCACCGGACCCCGTCAAAGCTCCACCGCTCTTCCACGAGCTCTGATCCGGAGCGCTCCACATCGTCGTCATAGCCCTCAGATATACTGACGCGAGTCCGCATCGACAACTCGCACGGAGGAACCCGCTGAATGCCTGACCTGCGCCGTATAGACCCGAGATGGCTCGTTCTCGGCGCCATCGCGGTTGTCGCGATCGCGCTGAACCGTGGGCTGTTCGACCCCACTCAGCTTGGGAACCTCGCGAGAATACCTTTGCGCTTCGCATTGCTCTTCCCGGCCATTATCTTGCATGAGGTGGCCCACGGATACGTGGCGTACCTGCTTGGGGATCCCACCGCGAAGCGTATGGGACGGCTGACGCTGAACCCGCTCAAGCACATCGACCCGGTCGGCACGATCATCCTGCCGATCACGTTGCTGCTCGTGTCGGGAGGGGCGTTCTTCTTTGGCTACGCGAAACCGGTGCCATTCAACCCTCGCAACTTCAAGGACGAGCGCACTGGCATGCTGCTCACGGGGATCGCCGGACCCGTCACTAACATCCTGCTCGCGCTTGTGTTCGGTCTAGCCTCGCGCCTGTTCCCCTTGCCAGGTGGCGTTTGGGATCCGGGCAGCTTCAACTCCGTTGGGGCGTTCATGCTCTTCTTCTGCTACGCGAACTTGATGCTCGCCTTCTTCAACCTCGTCCCAGTGCCGCCGCTCGACGGTTCACGGGTACTGCAGTGGATCCTGCCTGACAGCCTGCGCAACGTGTACCACTCCATCGAGCGGTTCGGGTTCCTCATCCTCATGGGCCTCATCTGGTTCGTCCCGGGCCTCTTCAACGGGTACCTCGACGTGACGGTGTGGCCGATCTTCTCGGCGGTGACGGGAATCCGCTAGGGTTACCCCTCACCGCGCCAGCCGTCTGCGTTATCATGCGGAAGCGTCCTTACGACCCGTCTTCGCGAGGAGTTCGCCTCAGCATGACAGCCAAGAAACGCACGCTCACCGGCTACCGTCCGACCGGCAAGCTCCACATCGGGCATTGGTTCGGCAACCTTCAGAATATGCTCGCGATGCAGCACGAGTACGACGCGTACTACTTCATCGCCGACTACCACGCGCTCACGACGGCGTGGCAGGACCCGAGCCACGTCCGTGAGTCCACCGAAGAGATGGTGCTCGACTGGCTCGCGGCAGGTCTCGACCCCGATATCTGCACGATCTACCGCCAGTCCGACGTCTCCGAGGTCGTCGAACTGATGACGTTCTTCTCAATGGTGACGCCGAAGCCTTGGCTCGAGCGCGTCCCGAGCTACAAGGAGCAGCGCGAGCAGATCACCGACAAGGACCTCGGCAACCTTGGCTTCTTCCTCTACCCTCTGCTGCAGGCGGCCGACATCACCGTCGTGCTCGCCGATGCCGTGCCGGTGGGCGAGGACCAGCTCCCGCATCTAGAGCTCACCCGCGAGATTGTTCGCCGCTTCAACAACGCCTACGGCGACTACCTCGTCGAGCCGAAGGCCATCATCGCGAAAGAGGGCGCTCGCGTTCCCGGGACCGACGGCCGGAAGATGAGCAAGAGCTACGGCAACGCCATCTACATCAGCGACTCACCGGACGAGATGCGCGCCAAGGTCATGTCGTTCGTGACCGACCCGCAACGCAGGCTCAAGACCGATCCCGGCGACCCGGACATCTGCCCGCTGCACGCCGTCCACAAGCTCATCGCCCCTGCCGATGAAATCGCGGACTGGGATCGGTGTTGCCGCAGTGCCGAATGTGGTTGTGTTGCGCACAAGCGGAAGCTCGCAGACGATCTCATCGAATACTTCGCCGCGTTCCAGACCCGCCGAGCAGAGCTCGCAGCGATCCCGAATCACGCGTGGAACGTGCTTGCAGGCGGCGCGCAGAAGGCTCGTCCGATCACGAGCGAGGTCGTCTCGACGTGTCGCGAACTCATCGGCATCGAGACGCGCACGTCGCTGTCGGCGGGCATCAAGCCGCGCGACCCCAAGGCGGTTCGCGAGGAGTCCGCTCCGAGCTACCTCGACGGCGAGTAGGGCGACTCAGTTGAGCGGCTACACCGTCAAGACCGACGTGTTCGAGGGTCCCTTCGACCTGTTGCTGCACCTCGTCTCGCGTCAGAAGCTCGATGTCGCCGCGATCTCAGTATCCGAAGTCGCCGACCAGTACCTCGCCTACATAGACCGAATCACCGACCTCGACCTCGACATCGCGAGTGACTTTCTGCTCGTCGCCGCCACACTCCTTGAGATAAAGGCGTCCTCGCTCCTCCCCAAAGACGAGCAGTATTTCGGGGACGAACTCGACGACCTATCACCGGATGAGGCTCGCGACATCCTCGTTGCGCGCCTCCTGTCCTACAAGCAGTTCAAGAACGCGGCCGGGGAGCTCGCCGCTCGCATGGAGTCCGAGGATCGGATGCATCCGCGCCAGGCGGGACTCGAGCGAGACTTCCTCACCCTCATGCCGGACTATCTCGAAGGCGTCACGCTGCGCGGACTCGCCGTCATCTGCGCAGACCTCCTGCACCGCCGCGACGTCTTCTTGCTTGAGGCCGAGCATGTGGCGTCGATGCCGATCTCTTTGGAACTCCACGCCGAGAGCGTCCACCGGCAGCTTCAGCGGCACGGAACAGTGCGCTTCAGCGAGATCGTCGCAGGCAACGCGACGCTCGAGGTCATCGTGGTAACGTTCCTTGCTGTCCTCGAGCTGTACAAGCGCGGGCTGGCCGACATCACGCAAGACCATGTCTTCGGCGAGATTGTGGTCACGAACATCGATGCAGAAGAGGCCGCATCGCGCGGCTTCGTTGAGGAGCGGGAGTGACCATGGCGCAGGACCTGAAGCTTCGTGGGGCGCTCGAAGCGCTTCTGTTCGTCTCAGACGAGCCAGTCTCGGCGGCCAGGCTCGCCAAGGTGATCGACGCCGCGCCTTCCGACGTCGACTCGGCGCTTGCCGAACTCGCTCAGGAGTATCAGGAGACCGAACGCGGATTCCAGCTGCGCGAGGTCGCGGGCGGCTGGCGCTTCTACACGCATCCGGGATTCCACGACGTCATCGAGACGTACGTGCTGTCCTGGGACACGCGCAGGCTTTCGCAGGCAGCGCTCGAGGCGCTGGCGGTCGTCGCGTACCACCAGCCGGTCTCGCGAAACGGGATCAACGCCGTCCGCGGCGTGAACAGCGAGGGTGTCGTCGCGTCGCTCGCCGAGAAGGGCCTCGTTCGCGAAGTGGGCCGAGACAAGAACGCGGGCAACTCGATCCTGTACGGCACCACGCGCACCTTCCTCGAGAAGTTCGGACTCAAGGACCTCAGCGAACTGCCACCGATCGAGGAGTTCGCGCCCGACTCCGAGACCGAGCGGGCGGTTCGCGATCGGTTGTCCTCCACAGATGGCCCGGTGTTCGGCGCTGAAGACGCAACCGACGAAGACGTCGAGTTGGTTGACTAGAGCGATGAACGAAGCCGACCGCGACCGTCGTGAGACCGGACGCGCTCCTGTTGCCCAGGGCGACGAGCGCCTGGTTCCCATGCGCCTCCAGAAGTTCCTTGCGCGCGCCGGCGCTGCATCCCGCCGGGGCAGCGAGGACCTTATGACAGCAGGCCGGGTCGCCGTCAACGGCGTCGTCGTGACCGAACTCGGTGCCAAGGTGGATCCTGCGGTCGATTCGGTGACGGTGGATGGTATACGCGTTTCACCCGCGGACGAGCCCGTGTATCTCGCCTTCAACAAGCCCGCCGGCGTCGTCACCACGATGAGTGATCCGCAAGGTCGCATGACCGTCGCGGCGCTCGTCCCGGTCAAAGACCACCCGGGACTGTTCCCGGTCGGTCGGCTCGACTACGACACGACCGGCCTGCTGCTCTTCACCACCGACGGCGAGATCGCGCATCGTCTTTTGCACCCGAGCCGCCACGTGGAGAAGGTCTACCGCGCGCTCATCGACGGCCGCGCGACCGAGGCCGAACTCGACCGCATCCGGGACGGCGTCGAGCTCGACGACGGCGTCACAGCGCCGGCCCGCGTGCGTTCGTTGCGCTCGTCGGGCACGACCACCTTCGTCGAGATCGCCATCCGAGAAGGACGCAAGCGCCAGGTGCGGCGGATGTTCTCGAAGATCCACCACCCGGTCCTCGAGCTGCACAGAGTGAGCTTCGGCCCGGTCGATCTCGGCGATTTGCGCAAGGCCGGGTGGCGTGTTCTTACTCCCGAGGAAGTCGCGGCGCTTCGCGACGCGGTTGGGATGACGCAGGAGGGGCGCGGCTGATGGCACTCGTAGTGATCACCGGAGGCGCGCGAAGTGGCAAGTCGGGCGCCGCTCAGCGCTTGGCTGAGGCGCGCGCTCGCGACGGCAAGCGCGTCGTAGTCGCCGTCTTTGCGTCAGAGACCGACGCCGAGATGACCGACCGGATCGCTCATCACCAAGCCAGTCGCCCCGACGGCTTTACCGTTGTCGAAGCGACGGATTCCGAGTCATGGCTCGATGCGGCAGGTCACGATGATCTGCTGGTCGTCGACTGTCTCGGTACCTGTGTGGGGCGTGCGATGCTCGAGGTGTGGGAGAGCGTTGTGCCCGCTGGCACCGACATGAGTGACGCCGCAGAGCTGCCCGCCCGCTTCGAGACCGAGTTCACGGCGCGCGCGACTGCGCTCGTCGGTCGAGTCGCCGCTCGGACCGGCGACACCGTTGTCGTTACCAACGAGGTTGGGTCTGGTATCGTCCCGGCGTACGCCACAGGTCGCCTCTTTCGAGACGTGCTTGGCCGCGCGAATGCCGTGCTGATCGGTGGCGCGGATGCAGCATACATCGCCGTAGGCGGCAGGCTGATCGACCTCGGCTCGCTTCCGCGCGATATCGCCTGGCCTCGAGACTGACCTTCTGGAAAGGACGACCTGCATGACGCCCGACACCACGTTCGAAGACCAGCTCTCTGCCGTCATCGGCTCTGTCACCGCGACGGATCCGGCCGCCGAAACGGCTGCGTGGGAGCGGCTCGACAGCCTTACGAAGCCGCCCCGGTCGCTCGGCAGGCTCGAGACGATCGCGGCTCAGATAGCCCGCATCCAGGGAAACGTTCGTCCGAACGTCGAGCGCAAGCAGGTCCTGCTCATGGCAGGGGATCACGGAGTGGTCGCCGAGGGCGTCTCGGCGTATCCGCAGGATGTCACGTGGCAGATGGTCGCGAACTTCTCGGCGGGGGGCGCTGCGATCAACCAGATCGCGGCCTCTGTGGGTGCTGGCGTCGAGGTCTACGACGTCGGTGTCGCGCACGATCTTGAGGACTTCCCGGGCATTCGCCACGCCAACGTCGCGCGCGGGACCGCCAACATGGCGCTCGGACCGGCGATGACGCGAGAGGAGTGCGCACGCGCCGTGCTCGTCGGCGTGCAAGCCGCTCGCGAGGCCGCCGAAGTCGGCGTCACGCTGCTGGGGACCGGCGAGATGGGCATCGGCAACACGACGGCGGCTGCAGCGCTGACGGCGGCGTTCACCGGCGCCGATGTCGAGCGTGTCGTAGGCCGCGGGACCGGACTCGACGATGCGGGCGTCGCCCGCAAAGCGCAGGTCGTGCGCACCGCGCTCGCAGTGAACTCGGCAGCTGACCTCGACACGCTCGGCGTGCTCGCCGCCGTGGGCGGGCTCGAGATCGCCGCGCTGGCGGGCGTTATCATCGGAGCGGCCGAGGAGGGCGTAGCGGTTGTCTCCGACGGCTATATCTCCGGCGCGGCGACCCTTGCGGCTCTCGCGCTGTGCCCGGTCACCCGCGACTACGTGTTCCCGTCGCACCTCAGCGTGGAGCCGGGACACCGGGTGCTGCTCGACTTCATCGGGCTTGCGCCCGTGTTCGATCTCGACATGCGGCTCGGAGAAGGCACCGGCGCGGCGCTCGCGATGGGTGTCATCGACGCTGCCTGCCACATGATGTCTGGCATGGCGACGTTCGCCGAGGCCGGCGTCGCCGAGGCGGAGGAGTAGCACCGCATGGCCCGAGTGCACCCCATTCGCGATGCCCGGCTCGCGCTGTCGCTGCTCACGGTGATTCCGGGCGGCGCACGCTGGCCGGACGATAGCACCACTCAGGTCGCCGGCTGGTTCACCGCTGTGGGCGGGCTTGTCGCCGCTACCGGATACGCGGTCGCCAAAGCAGCCGAGTTCACGCGCGTGCTCGATCGCGCGCCGCTCGTTGTGGCTGCGGTCATCGTCGCTCTGTGGGCCGTCCAGACGCGGCTCTTGCACTGGGACGGCCTGGCCGACGTCGCGGACGGCTACTGGGGATCGCACGACCCGGCGCGCCGGCTCGAGATCATGTCGGACAGCCACACGGGAGCCTTCGGCGCAACAGCCGTCGCGCTCACCGCGCTGCTCGAAGTCGTCGCGATCGGCTCCTTCCTCGTCATGCATACGTCGCCGCTCCTCGTCGTGCCGGTGTTCGCGCGATTCTCGGCGACGGCGGCCGCTTGGCTCGGGAAGCCGGCTCGCGGAGGCGGACTCGGACGCTCGGTTATGGGTCGGCCCGACGCGCTCTCGCTGGTCGTGACCGCCTCTGTGCTCGCGCTCGCGACCCTCACGCTGTGGCTGGGCTTCGGCATCACCGGAGTCGCCCTCGCCGGCTTCGGACTCGTGCTCGCGCTCGGCGTCCCGCACGTGCTTGCGCTGCGTTTTGGTGGCGTCACCGGCGACGTCATGGGCGCAAGCGTTCTTCTCACCGAGGCCATTCTTTTCACTGCGTTCGCGATGGTGGTCTAGCCCGTGGCCGAGACGAGCATCCTCATCGTGCGTCACCCCGAGACCGTGGCCAACGTCGACGGCCGGTTCGTTGGCCAGGGTGAGTCGCCGTTCACCGCGCTCGGCCGCGTTCAAGCGCGCCGGCTTCCGCGCAAGATCGCGCGCTTCGAACCCGATGTGATCTGGACGTCACCGTTGCTGCGCGCCAGGGTCGTGGCAGAGCGTGCGGCGCGCGTCTCCGGTCGGCCGCTGCGCGTCGACGACCGCCTCATCGAACTCGACTTCGGCGATGCACACGCTCTGACCTTCGAGGAGATCACCGAGGCGAACATCCCGTTCAACTACCGCTCCGCTACCGAGGCGGTGGCACCGGGCGGCGAGTCTCGCGATGACCTGGAGCGCCGTGTGGGTTCGCTTGTCGACGAGGCGCACGCAGTGGGAGGGCGACACGCCTTCGTCTGCCACGCTGGCGTGATGCGAGCCGCGCTTGCTCACGTGCTCGGGCTTTCCGGCGATCAGCTGTGGGCGTTCTCGATCCACAACGCGCAGCTCGCACACGTCCGCATCATCGGCGATCACGGCCTGCTCGAGGAGTTCGTGCAGGGATAGCAGACGGATGGCGTTCTCGGCGTCACAGCGGTCCTGACCTTGCCCGACGTCGCGCCTCCTGCGACAATCGTCGACACCACGGTGGTGTCGCATGCCCGCCCTTCTGCGGAAAGGCCGAGATGGACTTCGACGCGCTCATACGACCGGAGATCGCACCCATGGTGCCCTACGCTCCAGGTCTGCGCGCAAGCGACGTCCGAGAGAGCTGCGGCTGCGACGAGATTCGCAAGCTCTCGAGCAACGAGAACCCGTACGGACCCTTTCCAGTGGCACTGCGTGCGATGACCGCGGTCCTGTCGCGGCTCAACGTCTACAGCGATGGCTCCGTCCGCGCTCTGCGCGGCCGACTCGCCGAACATCTCAATGTCGACGCCGCGAATATCACCGTGAGCAACGGCAGCAACGAGTTGCTGCGGGTACTGGCGCAGGCGGTCCTTCGCCCCGGCGACGAGTGCGTCTTCGCGTGGCCCAGCTTTGTTGTCTACCCCATGGTCACGCAGCTCATGGGGGCCACATCGGTCCGGGTGCCGCTCACCGATGACCTCGTTCACGACCTCGACGCGATGCTGGCGGCGATCACTGACAGGACTCGTCTGATCTTCCTGTGTAACCCCAACAACCCCACTGGCACAATCTACACACGCGCGGCGTTCGACGCCTTCATCGGCAAAGTGCCGCCTGAAGTACTCGTCGTCATTGACGAGGCGTATTTCGAATACGTCTCAGATGACGAGTATCCGAACGGGTTGGAGTACTTCGAACCAGACGGACGCATCTGCGTGCTGCGAACCTTCTCGAAGATCTACTCGCTCGCTGGGGCGCGCGTGGGGTACGGCGTGTTGCCGTCGGCGATGGTCGACGCCGTGAACAAGGTGCGCGAGCCGTTCAACGTCAACACCGTCGCCCAGGTGGGCGCGTTCTACTCCCTCTCAGACGGCGCGGAAGTCGAGCGGCGGCGGCGCGAGAATCAGGAACAGAAGACCTACCTGTATTCGTGCTTCGATCGGCTCGGCATCTCGTACGTGCCGTCGGAAACGAACTTCGTCTGGATGAAGACGGACAAGCCGGTCGAAGTGTTCAAGGCGCTCCTCGCCAAGGGGATCATCGTTCGCGATTTCGGCGCCATGCCGGCGCTGCGAGTGGGTATCGGATCCCCTGACGACACGGACGCCACCGTCGCAGCAATCGAAGCGGCCGTCGCCGAGCTGGGCATGCTCTAGACTGCTCTTTGCCCGGCCCGCGACGGGAAGGAACCGCCAAGGCCCGCGAAAGCGATCACGAGGAGCTCACCATGCTGGTAGTCATGCGGGACCATGCGTCCCAGGAAACCATCGATCACGTCGTCGAGATTCTGCACGACTACGGTGCCGAGGCACATCTGTCGCAGGGTGAGGTCAAGACGATCATCGGCGTCATCGGAGAGCGCGAGGTCATCTACACGATCGACCTCGAGGGCCTGCCGGGAGTCGAAGAAGTCGTCCGCGTCCTGAAGCCCTACAAGCTCGTCACGCGCGACTTCCAGCCGGAGGACACGGTCATTCACATCGGCAGGTCCAGTGTGGGCGGGGGAGCGTTCGCCGTGATGGCCGGCCCGTGCTCGATCGAGTCCGAGGAGCAGATGATGGCCGTCGCGCAAGGCTGTGCCGCCGCTGGTGCGACGATGCTGCGCGGCGGCGCGTTCAAGCCGCGCACGAGCCCGTACGTCTTCCAAGGTATGGGCCTCGAAGGGCTCAAACTGCTGCGTGCCGCCGGCGATTCGGTCGATCTTCCGGTCGTCACCGAATTCCTCGACGTGCGTGATGCCGAGACGGTCGCAGAATGGGCCGACGTGCTCCAGGTGGGCGCTCGCAATATGGCGAACTTCATGATGCTCGAAGAGCTTGGGAAGATGCGGAAGCCGGTCCTGCTCAAGCGCGGCATGTCGGCCACGATCGAGGAGACCCTGTCGGCGGCTGAGTACCTCCTCAAGGGAGGCAACCGCGACGTCATGCTCTGCGAACGCGGAATCCGCACGTTCGAGACGTACACGCGCAACACGCTCGATCTCGCCGCGGTGGCGGCGTTCAAGATGCTCACGCACCTGCCCGTCATCGCCGATCCCTCGCACGCTACAGGCCGGCGCGACCTTGTCGCCCCGATGTCGCGCGCAGCCGTCACAGCAGGAGCCGACGGCGTCATGGTCGAGGTTCACCCCAACCCCGAGCGCGCGAAGTGCGACGGCCCGCAGTCGCTTACGCCCGAGGACTTCTCGGCGATGATGGACCGGATCCGACCGATCGTCGACCTTGAGGGCAAGCATCTGGGGGTCGATCCGGCGTGAGCTTTCCGGGGGGCTTTGAGCGCATCGTCGTGGTGGGCGTGGGGCTCATCGGCGGGTCGATTGGCGCTGCGCTCAAGCGGCTGCCTGAGGGCCCGCGAGTGATGGGCATCGACACCGACGAGGCCGCGCTCAGCTACGCCGTCGAGCACGGCGTCATCGACGAGGGCTCGCTTCCCGACGGCGCCGACGCTTCGGCGTGGCTCGGTCCCGATGGCGCAGACCTCGTCGTGATCGCGACGCCGGCACGCTTCGCCGCGCGCTGGCTCGAGCGGCTCGGCACAAGCGGCTTCGCGGGCGCCGTCACCGACGTCGCCTCGACGAAGTCCGGCGTCTTAGCCGCTGCGCGCTCGGCGCTGCCCGACCCGTCGCGGTTCGTAGGCGGGCACCCGATGGCCGGCAGCGAGCGCAGCGGGGTAGCCGCAGCTCGGGCCGACCTCTTCGAGGGCGCGTACTGGCTGCTCACGCCCACGCACGACAGCGACCCGGATGTCTTCTCGGCGGTACACGCGCTTGTGAGCGCCTTGGGAGCGCGCATCATCTCCGTCGACGCCGAGTCGCACGACGAAGCGGTCGCGATCGTGAGCCACGTGCCGCATGTCGCTGCGGCAGCGCTCGTCGATCTGGCGGCCGCGCACGCGGGCGAGCACGGCGAGCTCATGCGGCTCGCTGCCGGTGGCTTCAAGGACACCACCCGCATCGCAGCGGGAAGTGCGGACCTGTGGACGGGCATCTGCATCGACAACGCCGAGGCGCTCGCCGACGGGCTCGAAGAGCTTCGCGCGCGCCTCGGCGGCTTCGAGACGTTCGTTCGCAAGCGCGACGCGGAGAGCATCCGCGCGTGGCTCGAGACCGCAGCCCAAGTCAGGCGCTCCCTGCCGGCTCAGTGGGTGCCCGCCACCGCACGCCTGACCGAGGTCGCCGTCCCGATGCTCGACCGGCCCGGTGTGGTCGCCGAAATCACCTCCGCCGTCTCGCGCGCGGGCTGCAACATCGAAGGAATCGACATCGACCACGAGACCGAGGACACGGCTATCCTCGTGCTGGTCCTCACCGATGAGGGCGATCGCGGTGCGCTTATCGGCGATCTGACGGCACGCGGCTACGATCCGCGCGTCACGCCGCTTGGAGAAGAAGGGGAGGAGCGATGAGCAGCGCTACGTTCGGCCCGGGTTCACCGCCCCTGACTGGCGAGATACACCTTCCGGGAGATAAGTCGCTCTCGCATCGCGCGGTCCTGTTCTCGGCGATGGCCGAAGGCATCACGCAGCTTCGCGGCGTCCTGGACTCAGGCGACGTGAGGGCGAGCATCGATGCCGTTCGCGCGCTCGGCGCCCACGTCAAGCTCGCCGAGCAACCCGACGGCTCACTCTCCGGCTTCGTACGCGGATGGGGCGGGCGCGGCCCGCGCACGCCAGCCGCGTCGATCGACTGCGGCAACAGCGGCACCACAGTCCGGCTGCTCATGGGCATCCTCGCCGGCTGGCCCGTCCAAGCGACGCTCACGGGCGACGAGTCGCTTTCGCGGCGACCGATGCGCCGCGTGACCGAGCCGCTCACGCGCATGGGCGTGACCTTCGAGCTCTCCGAGACCGGCACGCTGCCCATCACGATGCACCGATGCGCCGCGCCGACAGCTCTGGACTTCGCCTCGCCGGTCGCGTCGGCCCAGATCAAGAGCGCGGTGCTGCTCGCAGGGCTGCGCGCCAACGGGCGCACGCGTGTCACCGAGCCTGCGCTCTCTCGCGACCACACGGAGCGGCTGCTGCCAGCGTTCGGCGTCGCCGTGCATGTCGACCCCGAGGCGATCTCGGCGTCGGTCACCGGCCCGGTGCTGCTGGTCTCTCCCGGCGAGGTCGTGGTTCCGCGCGACCCTTCGAGCGCGGCGTTCCTCGTCGCTGCTGCGCTGCTCGTGCCCGGTAGCCGCGTGCGGTTGCCGGGAGTCTCCCTGAACGAGACGCGCACCGGCTTTCTTCGCGTGCTCGAGCGCATGGGCGGCAACATCAGCGTCGTTCCGTTCCCCGAGGCCGGCAACGAGCGCGTCGGCGAGATCGACGTGTCCTACACGCCGTCGATGACGGCAACGACCGTGACCGCCGAGGAGATTCCCGCGCTCGTCGACGAGATTCCCATCCTCGCGCTCGTGGCATCGCAGGTTGGTGGCGAGACACGCTTCGAAGACGTCGCCGAGCTCCGTATCAAGGAATCCGACCGCTTCTCGGCGATTATCGAGGGTCTGACGGCGCTCGGGGCCGAGGCGTTCGCAGACGGCGACACCTTGGTCGTGCGCGGATCGGCCTCACTCGGGGCAGCGACCCTCGATTCGCTTGGCGACCATCGGCTCGCCATGACGTGGGCGGTGGCGGGGCTCGTCGCATCAGCACCGGTCACCATCGACCACTTCGAGTCGGTGGAGGTGAGCTATCCTCGATTCGCGCGCGACCTCGGCTGCCTGGTCGAGACCTCGGACCCTGGCTCCGACGCGTGATACGATACGCGCGCTGAATCCGACCGTTCACGGGAGTGAATCGCCCCGATGATCATCGCAATCGACGGCCCCGCAGGCTCCGGCAAATCGACGGTCGCCAAGCTCGTTGCGGGTCAGCTCGACTTCCACTACCTCGACACGGGTGCGATGTATCGCGCCGTGGCGGTCCGCGCGCTGTCGACCGGAGTAGCACTCTCCGACGAGGGTGCCATCGCCGCAATCGCCAGGGGCGACGAGATCGTCTTCAGCCACCACGAGGGCGAGCCGCTTCCCAGTCGTGTATCGATCGCGGGCATCGACGTCACCGACGCTATCCGCACGCCCGACGCAGATGACGCAGTGAGCTCGGTCGCGAGGCTGCCGCACGTGCGCGAAGCCATGGTCGCCCAGCAGCGTCACCTCGCCGCGGAAGACGACATCGTCATCGAGGGTCGCGACATCGGCACCATCGTCTTCCCCGACGCCGAGCTCAAGGTCTACCTCACGGCGACTCCCGAGGAGCGCGCGCGTCGCCGCACGGCGCAGCAGGCCGAGCGGGGCATCGTCGTCGAGACCTCGCACGTCCGCGACGCGTTGCAGCGTCGCGATACCGCCGACTCGAGCCGAGATCACTCTCCGATGGCCGCGGCGGCCGACGCCGTGGAGCTCGACACGACCGGACTCTCGCTTGACGAAGTCGTCGATCGCATCGCTGTTCTCGCGCAGGAACGTCTCGCGTGAGCAGCGATCTTGTCGGCAAGTTTGCGACCGGGCCCGACGCTCCGTACTGGTGGCTCGCTCGGCTCCTTGGCGTCACGGTCGCACCGTTCCTCATGGCGGTCTATCGGATCCGCGTCATCGGTCGAGAGAACCTGCCGGTGTCGGGCGGTTACATCCTCGCCGGCAACCACGTGAGCTATCTCGATCCCGCGCTTCTCTGGTGCGTTTCGCGCCGCGGGACGCACTTCGTCGCCAAGAGCGAGCTGTTCGACAACCCCTTCCTAGCGTGGCTCTTCACGCGTGTGTGGGCCTTCCCGATCAGCAGGGCGAGCGCCGACCGCGAGGCGATTCAGCGCGCGACCGACTTCCTCGTTCACGGCGAGCCGGTTGCGATGTTTCCCGAGGGCACCCGCCGCAATGCAGGAACGCCCGTTTCAGCCAACGACCTCGGCGAAGCGCACTCCGGTGTCGCCTTCATCGCGATGCGCGCCGGCGTTCCCGTCGTCCCGGTGGGTATCTCAGGAACTGAGCGTGCACTGCCCCCGGGCGCGAAGATTCCTCGCTTCCCGAGAGTGACCATCAGCTTCGGGAAAACCGTGCACCCTGAGGAGTTCACCGAGGGCGGGCGCAAGGAGAAGACCGCGGCGATGACGTCTGAGATCATGCGCCGCATCGCAGTGGCGCGTGACGTCGCCGAGAAGGAGTAGCCATGCGCGTCGAAGTCGCACGGTACGCGGGTGTCTGCTACGGAGTCGAGCGCGCGCTCAAGCTCGCCGAGGAAGCCGCCGAGTCAGGCCGCGAGGTGCACACGCTTGGCCCGCTCATCCACAATCCCCAGGCCGTCGCGGCCCTGCGCGAGCAGGGCGTCGAAGTCGCGAAGACCCTCGACGAGGCGCCTACGGGAACGCTCGTGATCCGCAGTCACGGCGTGGAGCCGTCGATCATCGAAGCCGCACGTAAGAAGGGTCTCGACGTCATCGATGCCACGTGCCCCCACGTGAGCAAGGCCCATCAAGCCGCCGAGGAACTCGCGCGCGGCGGATACACCGTCGTGATCGTCGGCGAAGCCGATCACCCCGAGGTCGAGGGCATCATGGAGCACGCCGGGGGCGAGGCGCTCGTGGTCTCCTCGGCGAGCGAGCTGCCCGAGAAGCTTCCGTCGCGCCGCGTGGGCGTGGTCGTTCAGACGACGCAGTCTCTCTCACGCTTGCAGGAGGTCGTCAACGCCATCATCCCGCGTGCGAGCGAGGTGCGCGTGTTCAACACCATCTGCTCCGCGACGTCGAAGCGCCAGCAGTCTGCCGCCGAACTCGCCGAGAACGTCGACGTCGTCGTCGTCGTTGGCGGTCACAACTCCGGTAACACGACGCGGCTTGCGGAGATCTGCTCGGCGGTCAACGCCCGCGTGCACCATGTCGAGACCGCAGACGAACTCGACCGCGCCTGGTTCGAGGATGCTGAGGTCGTCGGCGTGACCGCCGGCGCGTCCACGCCCGACGAGCAGATGCAGGGCGTGATCCGCGCGATCGAGGCGATGGAGTGAGCCGGTGACGCCCCGCGCGGGGTACGGAAGCCGTGTTCCCGCCGTATCCGGTGGGGGAGTCGTCTCCGTCGTTGAGCCAGGCAGCCCTGCATCGCGCGCTGGCCTGCATCCGGGAGACCTCGTTGTGAGCGCCGATGGGCAGCCCCTGCGCGATGTCATCGACTGGCAGTGGTTCGCGGACGGCGACTCGGTCCAGCTCGCGGTGCTCGCAGGTGGCACGTCGGCAGACACCGTCACGATCACTCGCAGCCCCGGCGAACCGTGGGGCATCGCCTTCACCGAGACGGTCTTCGACGGCGTCCGTACCTGTCGCAACCGCTGCGCGTTCTGCTTCATGGCGCAGCTGCCGAAAGGGCTGCGGCGGGCCCTCTACCTGCGAGATGACGACTACCGGCTCTCCTTCCTGCAAGGCAACTTCGTCACCCTCACGAACCTGTCCGACGCTGACGTCGCGCGAATCGTCGAACAGCACCTGTCTCCGCTGTACGTCTCGCTTCACGCGGTCACTCGGAGCGTGCGCGTTGAGCTCATCTGCGCCCGAGAAGACCGTGGGCTCGAGCGGCTCGACGAGCTTCTCGGCGCTGGCATCGATGTCCACGTACAGATCGTGCTGGTCCCGGGCGTCAACGAAGGTGACGAACTCGAGCGCTCGCTGACATGGCTGGCGCAGCGCGAGGGTATCGTGAGCGTTGGGATCGTTCCGCTCGGGTACACGGCGCATCAGGCTCGCTTCCCCGGCAGCTACGAGGACCCGGCGGCCGCCAAAGCGGTCATCGAACAGGTCACCGTGTGGCAACAAGCCTTCCGCGAGCGCGATGACATCACCTGGGTCTACCTCGCCGACGAGTTCTACCTCAACGCAGGCGTCGACGTGCCGCAGGCGGCCGAGTACGACGGGTTCCCGCAGTACGAGAACGGTATCGGGCTCGTGCGCGAGTGGCTCGACTCCGCAGCCGATCTCCACGACGAACTTGAGGTCGCAGCGTCGCGGCTTCGCGTGCCGGTCGCCCTGGTGAGCGGCACCCTGTTCGCACCGGTTCTCTCGGCGATGGTCGCCGGGTTGGGCGACGGCGCCGAGGCGATTACCGTCCTGGCGGTCGCGAACCGCTTCTTCGGGGGCAACGTGAGCGTGACCGGACTGCTCACCGCATCCGACCTCGTCCCCGCGATCGCCGGCACAACGCCTGAAACGCTCATCCTTGTGCCCGCTATCGTCGCCAACGCCGATGGACTGCTCCTCGATGACGTTGCCGCCGTTGAACTCGCCTCCCGTTCGGGAAGGAACGTGCGTCTGGTATCCTGTGACGCCGCGGGAGTGCTCGGCGGGCTGCTTGACGCCGCCGCCGACCCGCACGAAGTGAAGGAGTGACGCGCCCATGGCGCTGCCCATCGTAGCCGTCGTCGGACGCCCCAATGTGGGCAAGTCGACGTTCGTCAACCGCATCACCCAGACCACCGACGCCATCGTGCATGAGGCGCGCGGCGTTACGCGCGACCGCAGCTATCACCACGCTGACTGGAACGGCGTCGACTTCCTGCTCATCGACACGGGCGGTATCGAGTCGGGCAAGACCGCCGATCAGTTTCAGTCCTCGATCCGCTCGCAAGCCCTCATGGCCGCCGAGGAGGCCGACGCGATCGTCTTCCTCGTGGATGCGCAGGCGGGCCTCACACCCGAGGACGAGGAGGTCGCACGCATCCTTAAGCGCGCCGGCCGCCCCACGTTCCTTGCGGTGAACAAGATGGACACGCCTGGCCGTGATGACGAAGCCCACGAGTTCTGGGCGCTTGGCCTGGATACGCCGTGGCCCGTTTCGGCGACCCACGGGCACGGCACCGGAGACATCCTCGACGAGATCGTGAAGGTGCTGCCGCTTTCCGGCGAAGAAGAGACCGACACCGGCACCATCGACGTCGCGATCATCGGCAGGCCGAACGCCGGCAAGTCGTCGCTGCTCAACAAACTCACCGGTGTCGAACGGGCGATCGTCTCGGAGGTCGCGGGAACCACGCGCGATGCAATCGACATGGCTGTCGAGCGAGACGGTGTGCGCTACCGCCTCGTCGACACCGCCGGTATCCGTCGCAAGGCGCTCATTGAGGAAGACGTGGAGTATTACGGCTTCGTCCGCGCAATGCGCGCTATCGATCGAGCGCAGGTCGCCTTGCTCGTGATCGACGCCACCATCGGCCTTACCGATCAGGACCAGCGCGTCGCCAACTTCGCGTCTGAGCGCGGCTGCGCGATGGTCGTGCTGCTCAACAAATGGGACGCGCTTGAGACCGACGAAGAGAAGGAAGCCATCGACGTGCGCGTCGAAGAACGTCTCGGCTTCGTCGGCTACGCCCCCGTGCTCAAGGTCAGCGCGCTTACCGGGCGAGGCGTACATCGCATTTGGGACGCCGTCAACACGGCGCACACGAACTACGTCCAGGAAATCTCGACGAGCCAGCTCAACAAGCTGCTTACCGAGATGCGCGACTTCGGCCACACCGTGAGCAAGGGCAAGATGACGCTCCGCTTGCACTACGTCACGCAGACCCGCACGGCACCTCCCGGCTTCACATTCTTCGCGAACCACCCCACGCTTGTCGACGACAACTTCAAGCGCTACCTCGAGAACCGGATGCGCGAGCGTTTCGAACTGACCGGCACGCCGATCATTCTGAAGTTCCGCAAGAAGGACTAGCGCGATGGCCTTTTCGCTCGGCCTCCGCATCGCGTTCGTGCTTCTTGCCGGCTACCTGCTTGGTGGCATCTCGTGGGCACTTGTCATCGGCAAGCGCTTCTATGGCATAGACGTTCGAGAGTACGGATCAGGGAACCTCGGTGCGACGAACGTCTTTCGCGCGCTAGGCGCGAAGGCTGCGGTCGCGACGCTTGTGCTCGATGCGGCGAAAGGTTCGGCCGCGGTTGGGATCGCGTGGTGGCTTGTCTCCTCGGCGACCTACGGCGAGATGGCGCATACGTGGGCGATGATCGGCGCGACGATGGCGGTCATTCTCGGCCACTCGTACTCGCCGTTCATCGGCTTCAGGGGAGGGAAGGGTGTTGCGGCCGCGGCAGGCGCGCTACTCGTGCTCACGCCGTACCCGTGGCCGTTCCTCATGGGAACGTTTCTCCTCGTCGTCGCGCTGACGCGGATGGTTTCTCTGGGCTCGGTTCTCGCGACGGTGGAGTACCCGATCCTGTGCCTCGTGTTCTACACGAACAACTGGCCGATCCTGCTATTCGCGTTCGTAGCCGCTGGGCTGGTGATTTGGCGCCACCGGGCAAATATCGGCCGCATCCGGCGGCGCGAAGAGCCTAAGATATCTTTCAGCGGACGAGGTTCGGCCACCCAGAAGAAAGGTGACTCCTGATGCGTATCGCCGTCATTGGCGCAGGTTCCTGGGGCACCGCCGTCTCGTGGCTTCTCGGCGGCAAGGGGCACTCCGTCTCCCTCTGGTCGCGCGAAACCGAGATCGCCGAGTGCGTCAACGCCGAGCATCGCAACCCGATGTACCTACCAGATGTGGTCCTCGCTGACACGGTTGTGGCCTCGCCCGACTTCGAGCGCGCTCTCTTCGGTGCCGAAGCAGTCGTCATGGTCACGCCATCGATCGGTGTGCGCGGAACCGCAGAGAGCATGATGCCGTTTCTCGGTGTAGACACGCCGGTGGTCATCCTGTCCAAGGGTGTCGAAGGCGGATCGAACATGCTCATGACCGAGGTGCTCGCCGACGTACTCGGCAACAAGCAGCGCATCGCCGGTCTCTCCGGCCCCAACCACGCCGAGGAAGTCAGCAAGGGCATTCCCTCGGCGACCGTCGTTGCGGCCTACGAACCGAGCGTCGGCACGCTCTTCCAGGACATCTTCATGACGCCGTTCTTCCGCGTCTACACCAACCCCGACGTCGTCGGCGTGGAGCTGTGTGGCGCGAGCAAGAACGTCGTCGCGATCGCGGCCGGCATGTGCGACGGTCTCGGCTACGGCGATAACACGAAGGCCACGCTCATGACCCGTGGCCTCGCCGAGATGACCAGGCTCGGTCGCCGCCTTGGAGCCAACCCGCTGACCTACATGGGACTTGCCGGTATGGGCGACCTCATCGTGACGTGCACGAGCCGCCACTCGCGCAACCGCGGGCTCGGCGAGCTCGTCGCCAAGGGCGGCACGATGCAGGAGTTCTACGAGAAAACGCACATGGTCGCTGAAGGCGCTGTCGCGTGCATCACCGTCGACGAGCTCGCCACTCGAGAAGGACTTGAGCTTCCGATAACCCGTCAGGTCCGCGGCATCCTCTACGAAGGCCTGCCGGTCTCGGCGGGGGAGCAGGCACTCCTCGGCAGGGAAGCCAAGGACGAGCTGCACGGCTTGGGACTCATCGAAGACTGACCGCGCAATCGCGAGGAGGCACTCTGTGACCGACCGCATCAGAATCGCCCCATCGATCCTCTCGGCTGATTTCACGCGCCTTGCCGAGGCGATCGAACTCATCGAGGCAGGCGGCGCGGACCTCATCCACGTCGACGTCATGGACGGCCACTTCGTCCCGAATCTCACGATCGGACCGCCGGTGATCGCCGCGCTCAAGAAGATCGCGACCAAGCCGCTCGACGTTCACCTCATGATCGACAACGTCGACTCCACGGTGCAGTGGTATCTCGACGCGGGAGCGGACTTCGTCACCGTGCACGCCGAGGCTTCGCCGCACCTGCATCGGACGCTCGCGGTTATTCGCGCCGCCGGGGCCAAGGCCGGCGTGTCATTTAACCCCGGCACGCCGGTGGACTCCATCGTCGAGGTCATCGAGATGGTCGATATGGTGCTCGTGATGAGCGTCAATCCCGGTTTCGGCGGCCAGTCCTTCATCCCTCGCAGCGTCGAGAAGGTGGCCGAAGTGAGCTGGATGTGCGAGCAGCTCGGCGTCAGTCCTCTCATCCAGGTCGACGGCGGCATAAACACTGAGACCGCAGCACTCGTCGCGAAAGCGGGAGCAACGTGCCTCGTGGCCGGAAACGCCGTCTTCGGCGCGCCGGATCCCAAAGCCGCCATCGCCGCGATTCGCGATGCCGCCGAGGCGGCAAGGGTCTGACCTGCACGTATCCAACGAGTGCGCTATACTGACGGAGCTTTCTTCAGGGCGGGGTGAGATTCCCCACCGGCGGTGACAGCCCGCGAACCCCGACAGGGGCCGACTCGGTGAGATTCCGAGGCCGACGGTTAGAGTCCGGATGGGAGAAGGAAGGTCGCCATCGTGCGTCTGTTCTCAGACGTCGCCTCCAGGGTCGTTGACCCGTATCTCGCGCATGCCGTCGCGCTCGCCGAGCGCGGCCGTGGTCGCACGTGGCCGAACCCCGCCGTGGGTTGCGTCGTCGTGGCCGACGGCCGCATCGTCGGCGAAGGCTTCCACCCGCGCGCCGGCGAAGCGCATGCCGAGATCTTCGCACTCGCCGACGCCGGTACCGACGCCCATGGCGCAGACGTCTACGTCACCCTCGAACCCTGCGCTCACCACGGCAGGACGCCGCCGTGCACAGACGCCCTCATCGCGGCAGGTGTGGCGCGAGTCATCATCGGCATGCGCGATCCGAGCGCTGAGGCCTCCGGCGGCGCCGAGAAGCTCGCAGCAGCCGGCATCATCGTCGAGTTCGCCGACGACCCGAAGCCGTTTTCCGCGCTCAACACCGGCTGGTTCAAGCGGCTCGCCACCGGGCAGCCTTTCGTTGTCGCGAAGTCCGGGCTGTCGCTCGACGCGCGCGTTGCCTTCGCGGCAGGGGAGCGGGCCAGCATCACCGGGCCCTCCGGTGCCGAGGTCACGCGCCGGCTGCGCTCTGCCGCCGATGCCGTGCTCGTTTCGGCGGCCACGGTCATCGCCGACGACCCCGCGCTCACGGTTCGCGACAGCCGTGGCATACTCGCCGAGAACCAGCCGCTGCGCGTTGTGCTCGTGCGCGCCACGGTGCCGCGAGCAGACGCTCGGGTGTTCGCCGACTGCGCCGCACCCACGCTCGTGCTCGCGAGCGACGCGGCCGACGGCCGTGCGCTGGCCGCGCTGCCCGACGGCGTGCAGGTCATGCGGTGGCGCCTCGCCGACGGCATCCTCGGTTCGCTGACGGCTCTCGGGCGCCACGGGGTCGGCGAGCTGCTGGTCGAGCCCGGTCCACGGCTCTTCTCGACACTGTGGGAGGCGCAGGCTATCGACGAGTTCGTCACGGTTGTCGCCGGGGGGCTGGCAGGAACCGCGGCGCCGTCGCTGTTCCTCGGAGAGGCGGACCGCGATACGGATTCGCTCCTCCGGCGGATTGCTCCGGTCGAAGCGGGTATCGTTGGAGATGTGTCAGTCACCGTCTGGAGTGCCCACGAGCACCCGGGCGTAGCGTAGGAGAGGAATCGAGCGGATGTTCACAGGATTGGTTGAATCTCAAGGCATCGTCATGCGCGCGGACCGAGTTTCGGGAGGAGCGCAGTTCGAGATCTACGCGCCGGAGTTCGGACGAGATATGGCGCTTGGCGACTCGGTTGCCGTCGACGGTGCCTGCTTGACGATCGCGAACTTCGCGCGCGGCGCATTTGTCGCCGACGTGAGCGAAGAGACGCTCCAGAAGACGACGCTCGCTACCGCGCGCCAAGGCACAAAGGTCAACCTCGAGCGCGCGCTGCGTCTCTCGGACCGCCTTGGCGGCCACATGGTGACAGGCCACATCGACGGCATGGGACGCTTGCTGCTCAGGCACCCGTCTGGCAACTCGACGATCTACCAGTTCCAGCTTCCGCCGGCGCTCATGGAGTATGTAGTTCCCAAGGGCTCGATCGCGGTCGATGGCATCTCGCTGACGGTTGCGCAGATTCGCGGCGAGAGCTTCGCCGCGGCGGTCGTGCCGCACACTGAGGAGACGACCACGCTGCGTGAGAAGGCGATCGGCTCGGCGGTCAACGTCGAGGTCGACGTCATGGCCAAGTACGTGAAACGCTTCGTCGATCTCTACACCAACACCGGCGAGCCGGTCGAAGGTATGCCGAGGAAAGGCCTCGGCGACATGTTGCGCGAGTTCGCCGAAGGCGGCCGCTGATGAGCGCGGTCGACACCCACGCCCCCTTCGCGACGATCGAGGAGGGAATTGAGGAGATCCGCGCCGGCCGGATGCTAGTCGTCGTCGACGACGAGGACCGCGAGGACGAGGGCGACCTCGTCATGGCCGCTGAGAAGGTGACCCCCGCTGCCATCAACTTCATGGCGACGCACGGTCGCGGCCTCATCTGCATGCCCATGCGCGGCGAGCGCCTCGATGCGCTCGGAATACCGCCGATGGCCGACGAGAACACCTCCGAGCAGGGCACGGCTTTCCACTGTTCGATCGGTGCAAAGGGCAAGATCACCACCGGCATTTCGGCGGCTGACCGGGCGGTCACGATTACCACGGCCATCGATCCCGCTGCGAACCCCGAGGATATCTCGATGCCGGGTCACGTCTTCCCACTGCGCGCTCGGCCCGGTGGCGTGCTCGAGCGTGCCGGCCACACCGAAGCCACCGTCGATCTCGCGCGTCTGGCCGGCCTGGCGCCGGCTGGCGTCATCTGCGAGATCATGAACGAGGACGGCACCATGGCGCGGCGGCCGCAACTCGAGATCTTCGCCGCCGCCCACGGCCTCAAGATGATTACCGTTGCCGACCTCATTCGCTTTCGGCGCCGTACCGAGAAGCTCGTCGAGCGCGAATCCCGTGTGCTTATGCCCACACGCTTCGGCGAGTTCGTCGGATACGGCTATCGCAGCCTCGTTGACGACCGCACCCACATGGCGCTGGTGGCGGGCGACGTCTCCGGCAAAGAGAACGTTCTCGTCCGGGTGCACTCGGAGTGCCTGACCGGCGACGTCTTCCACTCCCTGCGGTGCGACTGCGGAGCGCAGCTCGAGGAGGCAATGCGGCGGGTCCAGGCCGAAGGTGAGGGAGTCGTTCTCTACATCGTGGGCCACGAGGGCCGCGGAATCGGCCTCGCGAACAAGCTGCGCGCCTATGAGCTGCAAGAAGAGGGTGCGGACACGGTCGAGGCCAACGAGGCGCTCGGCTTTCCCGCGGACCTACGCGACTACGGCATCGGGGCTCAGATCCTGTGCGACCTCGGCCTGCACTCGATCCGCCTCATGACGAACAATCCCCGTAAGATCGTCGGGCTTGAAGGCTACGGCCTGAAGGTCACGGAGCAGGTGCCACTCGAAGTCGAGTCGTGCGACACGAACATCAGGTACTTGACCACCAAGAAGGAGAAGATGGCGCACACCCTCTTGCTCGGCGAGGGCGCGCCCCCGAGTGAAGGGAATCAGTCATGAGCACGTTCGAAGGACATCTCATAGGTACCGGTCTGAAGGTGGGCATCGTCGTGGCCCGCTTCAACGAGCTCCTCTCGTCGAGGTTGCTCTCAGGCGCACAGGACGCGTTCGTCCGTCACGGCGTCTTGGCCGATGACATCGACGTTGCCTGGGTGCCGGGAGCGTTCGAGATCCCGCTCGTCGCCCACAGACTCGCTGCCTCCGGGCGCTACGACGCGGTCGTGGCCCTCGGCGTGGTCATCCGGGGCGGCACGCCGCACTTCGAGTACGTCTCGGCCGAGGTCAGCAAGGGAGTCGCGAAAGCCTCGCTCGACACCGGCGTGCCGGTCATGTTCGGCGTCATCACCGCCGACACCATCGATCAAGCTGTCGAGCGGGCAGGCACCAAGGGCGGCAACAAGGGCTGGGAAGCCGCCGAGGCGGCCATCGAGATGGCGAACCTCTCAAAGTCTCTCTCGTAGCGAACATATTTTCGTGGATTACACCCCGCGCTCGAGCTACGAGCGCGGGGTGTTTCTGCGTTCGGAGGCTCGGCGATTCGGGCCTCGTGATGCTATGATTATCGCGTCCGGCCGCCTGCCCAGGCGGCACCTCAAGTCGTAGCCGGTCGTCGTGCAGCAGGAGGTCCTTCTCGGTGCGGACCCGTACTCAGATTCTTCTGAGGAGCAGCCTCGCGGCAGTGCTGTGCTTCGGGCTCACGCTCGGATCGGTCTCGGCGGCATCGGCCGCTCTCACCAGCGGGGCCATTCGCGCGAAGCAGAAGCAGGCCATCGCCGCTCAGAAGCGCCTGCAGGACCTCGGCGACGAGCTCGAGATGCGCGGTGAAGAACTTGCGCAGATCGAGTCCGACCTGCAGAAGACACGTGACGATATCTCTGCGTCCGAGGCCGACCTCGCCAAAGCCAATGACGACCTTTCCGCGTCTCAGGAGCTGCTCGACATGCGTGCGTCGAGCATATATCGCAACGGGCCCATAGGGTTCGTCTCCGTGATGATCGGAGCCACCGACTTCGTCGATCTCATCGGTAGGTTCGAGCTGATGCGTCGTGTGGGCGACAGCGACGCCGCAATAGTGGCATCGGTCAAAGACGCGAAGGCGCGAGTAGAGGCGGCCAACAGAGCGCTGCAGACCAAGGAGGCCGAGCAGCTGGCGCTTCGAGACCAGGCTCGCAACAAGAACGACCAGGTCACGAGCGCCAAAACGCAACAGTCCCGATATGTTGCGGGCATCAATGCCGATCTACAGAAGTTGATCCAGAGAGAGCGAAAGCGACAGGAGGCGATCGCTGCCCGGAAGAAGGCCGAGGCCGCGGCTCGCGCCCGGGCAACCGCGCTGCGCAACAAACGGGTGCTGCCGTTTTCCGGCGTGCTCGGAAACCCTCATCCCGAGGTCGTCGGGATCGCCGAGAGGTACCTCGGCGTTCACTATGTCTGGGGGGGAACGACGCCGGCGGGTTTCGATTGCTCGGGGCTCGCCATGTACTGCTACGCCCAGATCGGGATCACCCTGCCGCGCACCAGCAGCGTGCAGTTTCACGCCGGCGCCTACATCCCACCGGACCGGCTCGACCTCCTGAAACCCGGCGACCTGGTCTTCTTCGGCCGGAACGGCAATCCGAGCCGTATCCATCACGTGGCCATCTACGCAGGGGGCGGCGACATGATCGAGGCGCCATACACCGGCGGATGGGTGTGGCGTTCGTCGCTCATCGCTCGCATCAACTCGCGTAACGACTACGTCGGCGCATGCCGTCCTTAGGTCTCCAGCCGAGCTGCTTCAGGGCTCTCCGGAGTGCCGTCGCCGCCGCTCCCGTGTGATATCATTCGCCTACCTTCCGAGCACGGAAGAAGGGGAGAGGGGCCGCGTGAGTCGCATGCTTTTGTCCGGCAACGAAGCCGTGGCGCAGGGCGCATGGGAAGCGGGCGTCACCGTCGGAGTCGGCTACCCCGGTACGCCGTCTACCGAGACCCTCGAACGCTTCAGCAAGCTTGAGGGCGTCTACGCTGAATGGGCCTCCAACGAGAAAGTCGCGCTTGAGGTCGCGGCGGGCGTTTCGCTCGCCGGATCTCGCGTGCTCGTCACGATGAAGCACGTCGGCCTCAATGTCGCTGCGGACCCGCTGTTCACGCTTGCCTACACCGGCGTTCGTGGCGGCCTCGTGATTCTCGTCGCGGACGATCCAGGGATGCACTCGTCCCAAAACGAGCAGGATTCGCGCAACTACGCCGCATTCGCCCGCGTGCCGATGCTCGAGCCATCCGACTCGGCTGAGGCGCTCGCCTTCACTCGCGAGGCCTACGAACTCTCGGAACGCTTCGACATTCCCGTGCTGGTCCGCTCCACCGTCAGGATCAGCCACGCGAAATCCCTCGTAGACACGGCCGCGCGCGTCGCGGCTCCCACTCCCGAACCGTATGTCACAGACGCCGCCAAATGGGTGATGATGCCCGCGATGGCGAAGCGCCGCAGAATCGACCTCGACCGGAGGCTCAGCGACCTCGAACAGTTCGCCGACGAAACCCAGCTCAACCGTGCCGAGTATCGCGATGCGGCCATCGGAATCGTGTCCTCCGGCGTGTGCTACCAGCATGTCCGAGAAGCCGTACCCGAAGCCTCGACACTGAAGATAGGAATGGGTTTCCCGCTCCCTTCTCGGATGCTTCGCGAGTTCGCATCTCGTGTCGACGCGTTGTACGTGGTCGAAGAGGCCGACGACTACCTCGCTCGCTCGCTGCGTTCGTTCGGCATCGCCGTGACCCCTCTGTCTTTGGCGACTTCGGGGGAGCTGACTCCGGGAGCGATCCGCTCCGCATTTCAGCTGCCGGAGCCAGAACTGCGCGAGGCGGACGACTCGCTTCCTCCTCGGCCCCCTCTCATGTGTCCGGGATGTCCACACCGGCCTGTGTTCGATGCGTTGCGCAAGACGCACGCGGTGGTCACGGGAGATATCGGCTGCTACACGCTCGGCGCACTCCAACCGCTTGCTGCCATGGACACGTGCGTGGACATGGGCGCATCAATCGGGATGGCACACGGCGCGGAGCTCGCCGGCGGGTTGGGGAGGCGACCAGTGGTCGCGGTGATCGGCGACTCGACGTTCGCGCATTCCGGTATCACCGGCCTGATGAACACGGTGTACAACGGCGGTGCTGGCACTGTGCTCATCCTCGACAACCGAATCACCGCGATGACCGGGCACCAAGGCAATCCGATCAACGGTATTCCACTCCAGAAGAGGGACGCTCACGAGGTCGATCTATACGCACTCGTGCGGGCGATCGGTGTTCCGCGCGTCCGAATCGTGAACCCGCACGATCTGGCTGCTGTTCGCAGCGCCTTGGACGAAGAGACCGCTGCGCCGGAGTTCTCGGTGATCATCTACAAGGCTCCGTGCGCGCTTCTCGTGAAGGAGACGCCTGATCCTTTTGCTGTCGTCGAGGAGGCGTGTACCGCTTGTGGAGTGTGCGTCAAGCTCGGTTGCCCGGCCATCGGCAAGGCCGAGATGACTGGCAAAGCCTACATCGACGTCTCCTTGTGCGTCGGCTGCAAACAGTGCGTCCAAGTGTGCCGGTACAACGCGATCCAGCACACCGGCCCGGCATGTGACTTCAAGGGGGCCGAGCTGTCGTGAGTGGCACCTCGGTCACGACCGTCATGCTGTGCGGCGTGGGAGGCCAGGGGACGATCCTCGCCGCCGACCTTCTCGCCAAGGTTGCCGCAGCATCAGGACTCGACGTGAAGCTCTCGGAAGTCCACGGGATGGCCCAGCGAGGGGGGAGTGTCGACACCATCGTGAGATTCGGCGATCACGTCTACTCGCCAGTCACCGATCCCGGCATGGTCGATCACCTCGTCGGCTTCGAGATCATCGAGGCTGCTCGACGCATCCACTACGTCAGGCCTGACGGCCGCATCCTGGTGAGCGCAACCGCCATCCAGCCGCTGCCGGTACTCACCGGTGACCTGCCGGCTCCGCATGGTCTCGAGCTCATTCTCGCCGATGAGGGCGCGATCTTCATCGATGCCGAGGAGATCGCTTGTGAGGCGGGAAGCCCGAAGTCGGCGAACGTCGTGCTCATGGGCGCTCTTTCGACGGGGCTACCCTTCGCGATTGAGGTGTGGCGCGACGTCATCTCAAACCGTGTTCCATCCCACACCATCGAATCGAACCTCAGAGCGTTCGAGCTTGGCCGTGAAGCGTGTCAGCGAGGGGAGTGCGAACAATGAACGTCAAGCAGCTCAGCGTGTTCATCGAGAACAAGGCGGGTCGTGTCAGCGAAGTCACAGCGATTCTTGGCGACGCGGGAATCGACATCCGCGGCTTCTCTGTCTCCGACACCGCCGACAGCGGAATAATGCGGCTCATCGTCGATGACCCTGACAGGGGACGCCAGGTACTCTCGGACGCCGGGTTCAAGGTCGCGGAGAACGCTGTTGTCTGCACTGAACTTCCCGATCTTCCTGGAGGTCTGGCGGGAGTGCTCAAAACGGTGGCCGGTGCCGGTGTGAACATCGAGTACGTGTACTCGTTGATCTCGACCTACGTTGTCATCAACGTCGCTGACGTGGACCAGGCCACTGCTCTGCTGGTCGACCAGCCTGTGCGACTTGTTTGCCAAGAGGAGATCGCGCGTCCCTGAGATCCCGCTCTTTGGAAGTTAGTTACCAGCGGCGCGGCATTCTTCTTGAAGGCGAGCATGCCGCGTTACCCCGTCTCTCTGGCCCAACGCAGCGAGTCCCGCGACGGGTGCCACTCTCGTCGTCCGAAGCTTCAGCCTGCAGGGGGAAGCGCGCCTTGAAGTCCCTGAGGTGGCGTTTTCGGATATCATGCCGGTAGGGTTCGCGTTGCGCGGACACGCGTTTGACCGCTTTCCGAGGTGCTCGACCTTGGCTTGAAGATCGAATCGTGGGACCAGGTTTGATTGAACGTCGCCCGGGCAAGAGTAGGCGCGGTGCTCGAATTGAGAGAATACGCCTGAGCCGCTGGTCGTGCGGCCAGATATTGAAGAGAAGGTTGGTCGTTCGTGCCGCTTTGGGGTGCAATCTCGCTGGTCCTCGGCCTCGTGCTTCTACTCGGAGCTCTTGGCTTCATGGGTTATCTTGGCCTGCGAACCGTCGAGAGGAGGTACCTGCTGCGCCTCATCAGTAGGCGAGAGGCCGTCTTTGCCGTTCGACAGGCTCTCGAGGACGCGGTGGTTCGCCTGGCAGAAGGTACCGACGAAGAGCTTTCTGACTTCGCAGAGAATCCTGATTCCCAGGAGCGAAAGATCCTGCACGAGGTTCGGATACGTGCCCAGATTCTCCGAGACGAACTTGACAGCATGTCGCTGCCGAAGCGGCTTGTTCCAGCGGCCGAGGCACTCGCAGACGCTGCCTTCATCGTCGGCATGGAGGCGGCGAAGATCCGTGATGCCGATAGAGGCTCTGACGTACTCGGCGAGTTGGGTACGATTGACTTAGGTTCGGTGGCGGAAGTCTTCGAGCGCGCGACCGCTGCGGTGAGTCTGACGTGTCAGGTGTGCGACGTCGAAGAGGACGCAGCCGTCTACGGCGGAGGTCTGTACCTGTGAACATCGGCAAGATCATCCAAGCAGTAATCGGCGTCCTCGTGGTGTTGGTGCTGGCCATCGTGGTCTACGGTTGGTACGGAGACTTCAAGTCCGCGCCCCCGGCGGCTGCGCCGTCCGCCGTGGGAACATCCACGCCGCCATCGGTGATCTCGACCGGCAGTGTCGTCATCGGAATCGCGAAGATCGAGGGGGTCAACTTCCGCGTGAAGCCGGCGTCCAACGCCAAGCTCATTCGAGGACTCCATAAGAATGAGAAGGTCACGATCCTTGCCAAAGACGGCCAGTGGTACAAGGTGAAGGACTCTCGGGGCAGGTTAGGTTGGGTCACCGCCAACGGTGACTACGTCGTCGTGCAGTCCAGGTAGACGCCGTGATTCACGCTATTGGAAACGCCAATGAATTCTGGCGTCTTCGGCTGACACGCCTGGACACCACAGAAGGTCTCGAATTCGAGTGGCATGAAGATATTCTTTACCGGGCTCCAAAGGTCAAGCAGGCCGACGACGTCGAACTCTTCCACGTTGAAGCTATCCGCGTAGACGATCCTGACGCCGTCGTGCGGGTCGCAACCTTTGCGGACGCCGACGAAGCTCACATGTTCCTCGGAGAACTCAACGAAGCACTTTCCGACATGAGTAAGTCGCAGTTCGAGACCGCCTACCTCGACGGAGCTCAGACCGGCGATACAGGCCTGGAGTAATACGGCATCGCCCCATGCACTGATCGGCCCCCAGCAAGGGGACGGTCGACAGATTGTGCACTTGACATAAGATGTATTATCAGCGTTGTAGGTGTGCACGGCAGGATTGCGTGAAGAGACCTCTCGCCAAGGTCGCGTCGTCTGACGCCTGCCCTCGCCGTGAAAGTGAAGCGGCCCCGGACCGCGATCTCGCAGCCCGGGGCCGTCAGAAGTGGCGCGACACGAGCGCGCGGGAACTAGCTCTCTGCGGATTCCGCCTGCAGGTCGGCGGTGAAGTCCGGGCCATCCAGCGCAAGCCCTTCCGACTCCTGTGGCAAAATCACGTTCAGAAGCACGCCGATAAGCGTTGCGAGCGCCATGCCCGGAACGGTGTACTTGCCCAGCGGGATCGTGAAGCCGCCCGTTTCCATGCCGATCCCGATGACGAGCACGACGCTCGACATAATCAGGTTGCGGCTATGGCTGTAGTCGATTCCGCTCTTCACGAGCAGGCGCAGCCCGCTCGACGCGATGAGACCGAAGAGAAGAAGCGAGATGCCGCCCATGACCGGCGTCGGAATCGAGCTGATGACGGCACCGAGCTTCGGAACGAAGCCGCCGATCACGAAGGCAAGCGCACCTGCATACCAGAACAGCTGTGTCGCGAAGACCTTTGTGACCGCCATGACGCCGATGTTCTCGGCATACGTGGTAGATGGCGTGCCGCCCAAGGCTCCGGACACGGCCGTCGCGAGACCGTCGCCGAACAACGATTCGGGCAGCAAGGGCGTGAAGTCTTTGCCGGTGATCTCGTTGATGACGAGCAGATGCCCGATGTGCTCCACGATGACGACGAAGGCGACCGGAGCGATGATCACCATCGCGCTGATGTCGAACGTTGGGAATGTGACGTGCGGCAGTCCGATCCACGGGGCCGCGGCGACCGGCGCGAAGTTCACCATGCCAGGTACGAACAGCGCTGACACGTACCCAACGATGATTCCGAGCAGCACGGGAATCGTCTTGGCGAAGCCCTTGAAGTAAGACGAGAACGCGATCGCCGAGCCAAGCGTGATGAATGCGAGCCCGACGCCCACGAGGTTGACGCCCTTCGTGGGGTCTGCGAACGGGAACATCGACATCTTCACGGCCGTTGCCGAGAGTCCGAGGCCGATGACGATGACCACCGCTCCGACAAGCGCCGGCGGCAGAAGCTTGCTCAGCCATCCGGTCCCGAATACCTTCACCGCGCCCGCAACGATCATATAGACGACACCAGCGGCCACAAGTCCACCGAGCGCCGCAGGCAGATTACCGGTGCCGGCCGCTATTGCTGCGGGGCCGCCGCCGACAGCGATGAGAGGAGCGATGAACGCGAAGGAGGATCCGAGGTAGCTCGGAATCTTGTTCCTTACGCAGATCAGATACAGTATCGTGCCGATTCCTGAAGTCATCAGCCCAACGCCGGGATCGAGGCCCGTGAGAATCGGGACGAGGACCGTCGCCCCGAACATCGCCATCAGGTGCTGCGCCGCAAGCGGTAGCACCTGAAGGATCGGCAGCTTCTCGTCTGTCTGGATGATACGATTTCGCGCCATTTCGCCCCCTTCTTAGCCGACGAGCTTCTGGATGACCGGCAGGATGAACGCCAAGACAAACGCGGCGCAGATTCCCCACATCAGCGGATGAATGTCTTTCGCCTTGCGGTGAAGCACCTTGATAATCGCGTAGCTGATGAAGCCGAGCCCGATGCCATAGCTGATGTTGTACGTAAGCGGGATACCAACGATTGTGAGGAACGCTGGGAAAGCTTCCTCGAAGTCTTCCCAAGGAATCTCGCGCACCATGCCCATCATCAGGAAGCCGACGACGATGAGCGCGCCGGCTGTGATGCTCCCGGCGCCGCCCACCATCCCGATGATCGGCGAGAAGAATGCGCAGAGCGCGAAGAGCACGCCAACGACGATTGAGGTCAGCCCGGTTCGGCCACCCTCAGCGACGCCGGAAGCGGACTCGATATAGGTAGTGATCGAGCTCGCGCCGAATAGGCCGCCTACAGCTGCCGCGGCAGAGTCTACGAGCAGGATGTTTCGAATGCCCGGGACGTTGCCCTTCTTGTCTACGAAGCCCGCCTGCTCGCCGATGGAGATGACCGTACCCATCGTGTCGAAGAAGTCCGAGAGCATCGTGGCGAACACGAAGAGCAGCAACGTCGGTGTGAACACTTGCAGAATCGCCATCTTGCCGTTGACCGACTGGAACGGCGCAAAGAACGTCCGGAAATCCGGCGCGGCCACAATGGCACTTGGCAGAGTGGTGACCTTGAACAGCAGAGCTGCCGCCGTCGCAATGAGGATGCCCCACAGAATGTCGCCCTTCACGCGAAGAGCCATGAAAGCAAAGATCGCGATGAGTCCGATCAACGTGACCCAGACCTTCGCCGTCGAGAAGTCACCGAGCCTGACGAGCGTCGCCGGGTCGCCAACAACAACACCACCATCGACCAGGCCGATGAAGGTGATGAAGAGTCCGATTCCAACGCCGATAGCCCGTTTGAGGTCGAGAGGGATTGCGTGCATGACGGCCTCGCGCAAGCCCGTGAGCACTAGCAGCGTGATCAAGACACCCTCGAGGAAGATCACCGACATGCCGACCTGCCACGGCACCTTAGCTCCAATGATGATGCTGAAGGCGACCACGGCGTTGAGGCCCATGCCGGACGCGAGTGCCAGCGGGCGGTTAGCGAACAGTCCCATGCAGATACTCATGAGAGCCGCACCAAGCGCGGTAGCGGTGGCGATCGCCGGAATCCATGCCGCCGCAGCAGCCTTGTCGGCACCGAAGGCCGCCGACAGAATGCCGGGATTGACGAAGATGATGTATGCCATCGTCATGAACGTGACCACGCCCGCGAGGAGTTCTGTTCTCAGGTCGGTGTGACGTTCCTTGAATTTGAAGAAGCTTTCCATGCTGTCACCCTTCGATCGCGATCTGGCAGTGTGAACCTTGGCGAGCAAACAGTCATGTTCACCGTGAGCAGGACGATCTCCCCCTCAGACACTCCTTTCGTTCGTCTTCCGCCGTCCTTGCGGTCCTTGGTCAGTCACAACGCGCCAATCAGCGCCTATCGGCCCACCGAGAACAGGGAGCCGAGATACCCTGGTTCACTCTGTTCGCCCGCGAGCGCACGCTCCAGAGCCGAGGCGATCGGCGGGCGCAAATCGAGTCCCGCCAGCGTTTCGCGGGGCATAAGATCGACTGCTTCAACGCGCAGATCCTCGGGTTTGTCCGTAACGGTGCCGCCGGTAACATGAGCGGCAAACGTCATGTTCACGAGGTGCCGGGTTCCCTCCGGATCGATAGTGTCGTTGACGAAAAGCAGGCGGTCGACTGCAACGTCCAGTCCCGTCTCTTCGCGCACCTCTCGCACGACCGCGTCTTCCAGAGTCTCTCTGTAGTGGACGCCTCCGCCTGGCAGCAGGTGATACGTGGATGAACCGGCTCTGTGTCGGACGAGGACGACCCGACCAGCGACTTGGACAAGGGCCGATACGCGCACGCGAGGCCCTTTAGACGCCGCTGCTGCCAAAGCCGCCCTCCCCTCGAACAGTTGGGTCAAGCTCGGCGACTTCCACAATCTCGACGCGTTCCACTCGTTGGATCACCATCTGGGCGATCTTGTCGCCACGCGCGATCGAGACCGTCTCAAAAGGATCAAGGTTCACGGCGATCACTTTGATCTCGCCTCGATAGTGGCTGTCTATGAGTCCGGGTGTGTTGACAAATGACAAACCCGACCGCAGAGCCAGGCCGCTACGTGGCTGAACGAAGCCCGCGTAGCCGTCCGGAATGCCCACGGCGACTCCAGTGGGAATCAGCACCCGGAGACCGGGAGGAATGTCTACGTCAGAAGCAGAGTACAAGTCGAGTCCTGCATCACCGGCGTGCGCATAACGTGGGAGCGGAAGATCCGGGTCGAGGCGCTTCAGCGTCAGTCGCACAGCTCAGCACCATCCACTCGAGGCATCGGCAATGACTCAGCCACGGCGACCCAGCGCCTTGAGCTCTGAAGTGAACTCATCGAGATCCTGAAACTCCTTGTAGACCGAGGCGAAACGCACGTACGCGACTTTGTCGAGGTCCCGAAGGCGCATCAGCACCATGTCACCGACCTGGCTGCTGCCAACCTCGTTGCGGAACGAGTTGTGCAGGTCCGCTTCGATGTCTGTAATGAGCTGCTCAAGCTGCTCGACACTCACGCCGCGCTTCGCGGTAGCCACCATGAGACCACGCATGAGCTTCCCGCGGTCAAACGGCTCCGCTGTGCCATCCTTCTTGACCACCATTAAGGGAGTGTCTTCTCGGCGCTCATAGGTCGTGAACCGCTCAGAGCAGCTCAGGCACTCTCGGCGCCGCCGAATCGCGTCCTGCGACTCCGAGGTACGCGAATCCACGACCTTGGTCTCATCATGGCCGCAGAATGGACATCGCATCTGGCTCTCCCGCCCCTACATCTAGACTGCCTTGAACGGTAGCACACCAGATATTGGGTCACAACGGGAAATGCATCAAATGATCGACAGAATGTCCATCCAGGACAGGACATGCCAACGCAACGAACTCGACTCGCAGCCGTAGGCAAGCCGTCCTCCTAGCGGCAAGCAACCTCGGAATCACGGATTGGGGTCCCCGGCACGCTCAGCGTGTTCCCAATATGGAGCAGTCCTCCCGACAGGTGGTTGCTGCGGGCGATCAAGTCTGTGGTTTGCGCCGTCGAAAGACCTGCGATAGGATGCTGCCTCGCAATGGACCAGAGAGTGTCGCCGTTCTGCACCTGAACGACGAGCGATGCTGTGGCTCCGGCGACATGCGGCTTCGCACTGAGAGCGCCGACTATCAGCAGCATTGCTAACACGACCAGCGTCGTCGCTTCGGCCACACTCACGCGCTGCGATCGCACCTTCGCGCGAGGACGCCGGGGCTTCTCGCTCCTACGAACGCGAGCGCCTGTTGAAAAGGCTGCGGCTGAGTTGCTCATCTCGTTCTCCCCTGCTGTCTGTGTTCAAGTCAACGCCACCTTACCGAGGAGGTCTGACATGAACCCGACTCAACGCGAACATGTGTTCGCCTGCAGTTTATACGAACATGTGTTCGGTGCGCAAGGGCGACTCCGAACGCATGTTTGCGTGGCCGAACGGTTCGGGCTACACTCGCGTCGTACACGTGTTCGAGTATCGAGGGAGTCGGCGATGACCTACCAGCGCGAGCTCACCAAGCGGCAGCAGGAGATTCTCGACTACATCCGTGGTGAGTTGCACCGGTGCGGCTACCCGCCCAGCGTCCGTGAAATCGGCGGGGCGGTGGGCCTGTCCTCATCGTCGACCGTGCACTCACATCTCGCTGCACTGGAGGCAAAGGGCTTCATCCGACGAGACCCGAGCAAGCCACGGGCGCTTGAGGTTCTGGACTTCCGAGAGACTGATCGAGGCATCGACTACGGCCAGGTGAGTATGGTTCCGATCGTCGGCCAGGTGGCGGCCGGCTCCCCTATTCTGGCCGCCGAGAACATCGAAGCCACGATGCCGCTTCCTCTGGAGATGGCCGGCGACAACACGTTCATACTCAAGGTGCGCGGCGAGTCGATGATCGGCGCCGGCATCATGGACGGCGATTTCGTCGTCGTCCGCCAGCAGCAAACCGCAGAGAACGGTCAGATCGTCGTGGCCATGATCGATGACTCGGCGACGGTCAAGACGTTCTTCCGGGAGGCCGATCGCGTCAGGCTGCAGCCGGAGAATCCCACGATGGAGCCTATTTACGCGCGTGATGTGGCCATTCTCGGCAAGGTGATCGCGCTCTTTCGGAAGCTCTGACGAGGCGAGTCGCGTGCGGTCCGTCGAAGCGCGCTACAGTGTGGCTGACTCCGTCGGGCCAACATCCTCGCGTAGCCGGAATGGCTCGAAGACGCCTTCACTCTCCTGCGTGACGCGCAGTGCCAGCTGGGTTCCCTCGTCTGTGTGCCGCTCTGAGAGAATCTGCGCCCGCTCGTGGGCGAATGCCACGAGATCGCCTCGGGTGTAGGGGATCAGCACCGTCAGCGTGACGCTCCCCCGAGCCGCCTCATCGGCGATCCGAGCTGTCAGGACATCGAGTCCTTCGCCCGCGAGGCCGGAGACGAACGCGGCCGCAGGATAGCGGCGCTCGAGCGACAGGCGCGCGTCGGGATCCAGCGTGTCGGTCTTGTTGAATACCACGACGTGGCAACCGTTGCTCGCTCCAATCTCCTGCAGCACCTCGCAAACCGCCTGCATCTGCTGCTCAAGCTGGGGAGAACCCGCATCGGTCACATGGAGCTGAAGGTCGGCCTCGTTGACCTCGTCGAGCGTCGACTTGAACGCCTCGACCAGCCCGTGCGGCAACTTGTTGATGAACCCGACAGTATCTGTAAGCGTGATCTCGCGACCCTCGGGCAACGTCATGCGCCGCGTCGTCGAATCAAGAGTCGCGAAGAGCATGTCAGCCTGCAGGACGCCGGCACCCGTAAGCGCGTTCAAGAGTGTCGACTTCCCCGCGTTCGTGTAGCCCACCAGGGCGACACGGAAGACGCCGCTGCGAGCTCTCGACTTGCGCTGCAGATCGCGTTCGGCAGCGACAGCACGCAGCTCGCGCTTGAGGTCCGCGATGCGTTTGCGAGCGAGGCGGCGGTCGGTTTCGAGCTGGGACTCGCCTGCGCCGAACCGCGCGCCTCGACCTCCGCCAAGGCGCTCCTTTTCAAGGTGTCCCCACATCCCGCGGAGTCTGGGGAGCACGTATTCCTGCTGCGCGAGGTCGACTTGCAGCTTGCCTTCCCGCGTGACGGCGTGCATCGCGAATATTTCGAGGATAAGCGCGGTACGGTCGATGACGCGGGTATCGGGCAGGAGCGTCTCGATGTTGAGCTGCTGCCGAGGCGACAGTTCGTCGTCGAAGATCACGAGATTCGCCGACACGTCCTTGGCGAGCTGCGCGATCTCCTCGGCTTTGCCCGACCCGACGAAGGTGCGCGGATTCGGCCGATCCATCTTCTGCGTGGTCCTGGCAACGACCTTGACCTCAGCCGTGTCGGCAAGCCGCTCCAGCTCTGCGAGCGACTCCTCGATCGGCCATGACGAGTCACCGCGGTCAACACCAACAAGGACCGCGCGCTCCTTGGTGGCCGCGAGGTCCTTGCCAGTATGTGGTTCGATGCGTCTCTGAGGGGTCACGCTGTGCTGTATTCCCTCTTCTCTACAAGTCGTTCTTGATGCGCTCAAGCGCTTCGACGAGGCGATCGTCCGGCGTCGCGAGCGAAATCCGGATGTAACCCTCGCCATCGGGACCGTAGGCGTTGCCGGGCGCGACGATGACGCCGATCTTGTCGAGCAGCTCGCCTGCGTACTGCGCGGAAGAGTAGCCATCCGGGATCTTCGCCCATACGTAGATGGTGCCCTTCGGCTGGCGCGCCGACAGGCCGATCGAACCGAGCGCGTCCATCACGAGGTCGCGACGGCGCTGATAGAGCGCGCTCATCTCGGCAACGTCATCCTGCGGTCCGAGCATGGCCTCGATCGCGGCATCCTGCACGGCGGTGAACGCGCCTGAGTCGATGTTGGATTTCACGGTTCCGAGCGCCCTGATCGCCTGAGCATTGCCCGCGGCGAACGCGATACGCCAGCCGGTCATGTTGTACGCCTTCGAGCAGCTGAACAGCTCGATTGCAACGTCCTTCGCGCCGGGGCGCTCGAGCAGCGCTGACGGCTGGTAGCCGTCAAAACCGATCTCTGAGTACGCGTTGTCGTGCACGAGCAGCAGGTCGTGCTCTTTGCAAAACGCGATGGCCTTATCGAAGTACTCGACCGGCGCGATCGCCGAGGAGGGGTTGTTCGGGTAGCTCAGGAACATCATCTTCGCCTTGGCGAGAACGTCGGCGGGCGTGGACTCGAAGTCCGCGAGCCAGTCGGTACTCTCGTTCATCGGCATCCAGTGCGTCTTGCCGCCCACGAGGATCCCCCCGGTGTGATAGACAGGGTAGCCGACGCCGGGCACCAGCGTGTACTCGTCGACGTCGACGAACGCCGGGAACAGGTGCGCGATGCCTTCTTTACTGCCGATAAGCGCAAGGACCTCGGTCGCAGGATCCAGGTCGACGTCGAAGCGACGCTTCATCCACGTCGCGCATGCCTCGCGATACGGCTTCGAACCCGAGTAGCTCGGGTACTGGTGGTTCTTCGGGTTCTCGATGGCCTGTGCCATCGCGTCCACGACGCGTTGTGGGGTTGGCCGATCCGGATCGCCGATGCCGAGCGAGATGACGTCGACGCCCTCGGCCTGCTTCGCCTCCTTCTTGCGGTCGATCTCCGCGAACAGGTATGGCGGCAGGTTCTCGATTCGTTTGGCGGTTCTCACCGGCTAATCTCCCCTTACATCTGGTTGATTGACGAAAACGGCGACTGTGGCAGCACCGTGGCAGCCATGGTAGCACTACGCGCCGAGTGCGCGGGTTGCAGGAGTGTTACGCGTATGGCAGCGCACGATATGCGCCCACAGCGACGTCGACGGTCACGTCCACCGGATCGGAAAGCGACTCCGCGCGACGAGCCAACTCGTCTGCCGGGACATGCGCCGCGATCGGACCCATCAACGCTGCGGCAAGCGCCTGCGATCGTGTCAACGCGAGCCGGTACGTCAGGTGTTCCTCGGAGAGTTGTTCGAAATGTGGTGAAAGCTTCACCGAGAGCCGCTCCGCCTTGAGCGGGTCCACCATCAGGAGCCCTAGCGGCTCAGTGAGCTCGGCGAGATGGTTCTCGGCCGGGGTTACGACGATGAGCACGCCCCCCGGCGCGAGAACACGAGCGAACTCCTCGGCGTTTCGTGGCGAGAAGATGCACAGCACGACTGCGGTGGAGCCATCGCGCAGGGGCAGGTGCTTCCAGACGTCCGTGACCACCGAGCCGATGCGCTCATGAGCACGCGCCGCGACGCGCGCTGCGTGCTTGGAGATGTCGAGGGCGACACCGAAGCGAGTCGGATTCGCCTCGAGCGCGGCGGCGAGGTAGGCGCCGGTTCCGGCGCCGGCATCGGCGATGACACCGGCGGCGGCGCCGCTGAGAGCATGTGTCGTCGTCTCCGCGACCAGTGCGGCGATGGGTGCGTATGCGCCCGTGTCGAGGAACTCATGGCGCGCACGTACCATCGCGGACGTGTCGGCCGTTGAGGCCTTCGCGCGGCCTGGGAGCAGGTTCACGTAGCCTTCGCGTGCGACATCGAACGCGTGGCCCGTTTCGCAGCGAACGACTCGATCGTGAAGCGCAATGGGAGCGCCGCACACCGGGCACGCCAAGCTGTCTAGTACGTCTGAGAGTGCCACAGTGCGGATGCTTCCTGTCTAGTCGTCGAGATCGTCGTCATCCTCGATGACGAGCGTGCCCGAGAAGACCTCCTCGGCTGGTCCTGTCATGTATACGTGATCATCTTCAGCCCATCGGATCTCAAGCTCGCCGCCGGGCAGCTCGATAGTAACCTCGCGGCCGGTCCTGAGGGTGAGAGCGCCGACAACGGCAGTCGCGCATGCGCCCGTTCCGCAGGCGAGCGTCTCGCCTACGCCCCGCTCCCACACCCGCAGGCGGATGACCCCGTCGCTCATCACTTGCGCGAACTCCACATTGGTCTTGTTCGGGAACGCCGGATGCGTCTCGATGACGGGGCCGATCTCGTGGACCGGTGCCGCTTCGGTATCGTCGACCCATAAGATGCAGTGCGGATTCCCCATCGAGACGCAACCTACCTCGAACTGGCCGAACTCCGTCTCCAACGTGCAGCTCACGACCGGATCGACCGGAGACTCGCAACCCAACGTGGTTGGGATGTCTCGCGGGAGGAGCTTAGGCGACCCCATATCCACGGTCGCGAGATAGAGCGTGCCGTCGTAGGCGCGCGTGATTTCGATGGGACGAACTCCACCGAGCGTTTCTACACGCAGTTCATCTCGATCGGCAGACAACAGGCCGTGATCGACGACGTACTTCGCGAAACAACGCACACCGTTGCCGCACATCTCGGCGGTGGTCCCGTCGGCGTTGTAGTACAGCATGAAGAAGTCCGCGTCGGCGGTGGTGGCAGGACGCACGAGGATGAGCCCGTCGCCGCCGATCCCGAAGTTACGGTCGCAGAACCACTGCACGGCCTCCGGGGCGAGATCGAGTTCCTCGGTGAGATCGTCCATGACGATGAAATCGTTACCGAGACCGTGCATCTTCACGAACGGAAGTTCCATGCGTCGTGCCCCCTTGAGGCCGTCGTTGCCAGGTCGCCGCGGCAACCTTAAGGTGCCGACCAGTCTAGCGCATCGAGCGCGGCGTCGGCCGTACGATCGGTCGATACCCCGGAGACATCGAACCAGACGATGCGCGGGTCGCTGCGAAACCAGGTGAGTTGCCGTTTCGCGTATCGGCGCGACGCCTGTTTGATCGCCGCCAGAGCCTCGTCGAGATCCGCCCCCTGCTCGATGACGGGCACGAGTTCCTTATAACCGATTGCCTGCGCCGCCGTCAGCGCATCTCGAAGCCCTGCTCCGAGCAACCGCTCCACTTCGCCGAGAAGCCCTCCTGCGATCATGGCGTCCACGCGGGCATCGATGCGCTCGTAGAGTTGCTCGCGTCCCATGGTCAGCCCGATGAACCGTGCGTTGTAGAGACTCTGTCTGCGCGCAAAACCCTGCCGTTGCTCGGCATAGGAGACGCCGTCGTCGGCCATCTCAAGCGCGCGGATCACGCGGCGGATGTTGTTGATGTGGATAACCGCCGCCGATTCGGGATCTCGGTGCGCGAGTACGGCGTGCAACGCCGGACCGCCGTGTTCCTCGGCGAAGAGTTCGTAGGCCATGCGTGCGGGGTTCGCAACCTGCTCGCCCGGTGGGAACTCCAGCCGGTCGAGTGCCGCCCGCACGTACAGGCCGGTGCCGCCCGCGACCACGGGAAGCTTCGATCGGCTGGCGATGTCGTCAATGGCGGCGCGAGCCACGCGCTGGAACAGCGCCGCCGAGAAGGCCTCGCCGGGGTCGACGAGATCAAGACAGTGGTATGGCACGCGCCGCTCGGCCACAGGCGGTTTCGCCGTCCCGGTGTCCATGCCGCGGTAGATCTGCATCGAGTCCGATGAGACGATCTCGCCTGACAGCCGTACAGCGATCTCCTCGGCAAGGGCGGTCTTGCCTACGGCCGTCGGACCGACGACTGCGAGGACGCGCATAGAGGCGGTGTCACTAGTTGTCATAGGCTAAGTGTAGCGGTCCACCCTGAAGCGCTCGATCGCACAGCTCTCGTTCGGCGTGATGCCACCCTTGCGCATCGCGATGCCGACCTGCGTGGCAACATCGTCCACGCCCTCAAGGTCGGGCAGCAGCAACCCACGGCGCCAGCCGCTCGAGACGATCACGCCGTAGTTCGCGGGATCGAGATCGGCCACCGCACACGATTCCGGTGCGTGGAGTACGTCGACCTTGATGTCGAGATCGTCCAGCTCCGACGCGCTCACCGCTGGGAATCTCGGGTCGCGCGACGCGGCCTCCACGGCGTTGTGCACGACCTCCTCGGCTAGGGTGGCGGCGGTCGGGGTGATAGTTCCAATGCAGCCGCGCAGTCCGCCCGATCGGTGCAGTGAAACGAAAGCGCCGGCCTGTGCCGGGTACTCGGCGGCGGCCAGAGGCTCGGGGCGTAGGATGTCTCCGGTGCGGACGTATGCCTCGATTGTGCGGCGTGCGAGCGCCACGATCTCACTCTCGGCGCTGCCGGCGGTGCCCCCCTTCGCCCCGGCGGCCGGACCAGGCCAATCAGCGCCGGGACGGGCCGCGGCGTTCACTGCCGCCTCGCCCGCGAGAGCGGTGAGGTATCCGACACCCCACGGCCCTTCATACGCAAGCACACGGGTCGGCACGGGATCCGGACCGGCGAATCCACCCAGCGCGATGAAGGACCGCAGGCCGCACTCGCCGGCGGCTTCCTCAAGCGCGGGGTCAACGTTCGCAAGTTCGCTCAACGCGCCCCGCGCGACGACGTCCTGCAACCACGCGTCGAACTCCGCCCCGCGCGGCGAGTAGCCAGCTTGAGCGTCACGTGTGAGGCGGTGCGAGCAATCCCCGCTGGCGATGAATGCAACCCGTTTCGAAAGCGCCTGCGCCGTCGCGCGAACGGCCTCGCCCACCACACGATGCGTCGCCAGGGGCAGGAACGAAAGAGAGAGAACGACGAGCTGTCTCCCCGCGTCCGGGTCGAGGAACGACAGCGGGACTATCGTGGCGTGATCGAGCCACCCCGCGCGCAGTCGAGAGTCACCTGCCCTTGGCATCGCCTCGACGCCCCGTCGCCCTAAGTCCGCGAGCAGCGCGTGGGCGAACTCCGGGTCGCCCCGCCAGCCATAGACGCTCTCATCGCCGAACTGCGCAAGCGTTCCCGAGAACGTCTCGCTGTCGTCGACCAGGATGACGTCGGCCGCTGCCGGCGCATGAGGCGACATCAGTACGATCGTCTCAGGATCGAAAGAGGCCAGCGCGTCACGGGCTACGCCGAGGGCATCGAGCGACGATCTCGCAACGAAGGCCTGCGCTCCTCCCACACCTGGCATGAAGATGGGTGGGTGCGGAGCGATGACACCGAAGATCTCGGAGGTCATGGCGGGTGCCTCCTTCAGGCAGCTGGCCCAACTCTTGGCACTCGCCCCTGGGCCAAACTCAGTTGGAGGCGCGTGCTAGATGTTCGTACCCGCAAGACGCCCGAACAGGAACCACGTCTGAGCCTCTTCGATCTCGACGTCGAGGATCCGTCCCACGAATTCGTCCGCTGATCGGCCATCTGGGACCCGCACGTGGACCATCTTGTTGCTCGGTGCTCGACCCGCAAGCATGGCGTCGTCGCGCTTGCTCGTGCCCTCGAAGAGCACGGGCTGCACTGTGCCCACATACTCACCGCTGTTCCGGAGCGCAGAAGCTTGCACGATCTCGATCAGCCGATCGAAGCGCTCCTGGGATACATCTCGAGGCACTCGATCCGCGAGCTTCGCCGCCGGCGTCCCTTCCCGCGGCGAGTAGATGAACGTGAAGGCCTGGTCGAATGCGCCATGCCGCATGACCTCGAGCGTCTCCTCAAAGTCCTCTTCACTCTCTCCCGGGAAGCCGACGATCACGTCGGTCGAGAGCGCGAGGTCGGGCACTACATCGCGGATCCGATCGATGAGGGCGAGGTAGCCCGCAGATGTGTAGTGCCGGTTCATCGCCTTGAGGACGGCGTCGGAGCCTGACTGCACCGGAAGGTGCAGGTACGGCATGACCTCCGGAACCTCCGCCATCGCAGCGATCGTGGTCTCCGAGAGGTCTTTGGGGTGGCTGGTCGCAAACCTGATGCGCGCGATACCCGTCCGCGCGACGGCTCGAAGCACCTCTGCGAACCGCGGTTCGCCATAGATGTCGCGGCCGTAGCTGTTCACATTCTGGCCGAGAAGTGTGACCTCTAGTACACCTTCAGCGACGAGATTCTCGACTTCCTTGACTATATCGTCGAGGGTTCGGCTTCGTTCTCGGCCCCGCACGTACGGAACGATGCAGTACGTGCAGAAGTTGTTGCAGCCCAACGTTATCGGCACCCAAGCGTGCCTAGCGTGCTCGCGCTCGGTGGGAAGGTCGCTTGAGAAGTCAGCACCTTCGGCAAGAATCTCAACCTGAGGTCGACGCTGATGCTGCGCACTATCGAGCAACGAGGGCAGGTGGGCGAGGTTGTGCGTGCCGAAGACGACATCGATGTGAGGAATCTGGCGCAAGAGCGTCTCGCCGTCGCGCTGGCCGATGCAGCCCCCGACGGCGATTAGCTGGCCCGGTCGCCCCGCCTTGACGCTCTTCAAGGAGTGAACCTGACCGCGAAGACGCTCGTCGGCATTCTCACGTACGCAGCACGTCATGAAGACGACAACATCGGCTTCTTCGGCGCTCTCAACGGGCGACAAACCCTGCTCGGCGAGCATGCCGGCGATGCGCTCGGAATCGTGCTTGTTCATCTGGCACCCGAAGGTGCGGATCAGGTAGGTCTCCATGGCTGAGGAAGTGTAGCACGCGTCATGCCGCCTAAACGGCTACGCGTTCTCCCCTGCCGAGAGCAGGCCACGGACCGCCGCCTCCGGCACGTACACCGAACCCAGGTCCGGGTTGTGGGCGTACGCGCCATGAAAGTCGGAGCCGCCCGTAACGAGCAGGCCGAGTCGCACCGCGAGCTCCGCATACTCCAGGCGCTGTTTCGGGGTGTGGTCGGCATGATAGGCCTCGATGCCGAGAAGGCCGGCTTCCACCAGGTCGCCGATACGCTCGTCGATACCGGTCACGCCGGGGTGCGCAAGTACGGGAATCGCACCAAACGACCTGATCAACGAAATCACCGTCTCGGGCGACTTGCTCGCCTTAGGTACATAGAACGGCATTCCTCTGCCGATCAGACGTTCGAAGGCGTCAGAAACGCTCTCAGCCGCCCCAGAGCCGACAAGAGCGCGCGCCACATGGCTTCGCCCCACGGCCCCACCGTCAGAAAGAGTGAGCACGTCGGAGAGGCTGACGACATAGCCTGCGTCTGAAAGTGCGACGACCATCGCCTCGGCTCGTTGCCGGCGGGCCGCGCGTAACTCTGAGAGCTCCCTGGCAAGACCGGTGTCATGTGGATCGACGAAGTAGGCGAGGATGTGGACGTCGACGTCTTCGTGCAACGCCGAGAACTCGACCGCTGGAACGATGGTGAGTTCGGTGTTCTCGGCGGCTTCAAACGCTTCCGCGAGGCCTTCAACCGAGTCGTGATCCGCGATGGCGAGTACGTCGACCCCGTTGCTCAGCGCGAGTTTGACGAGTTCGCGCGGCGTCACGGAGCCGTCTGAGGCAGTCGAATGGACGTGCAGGTCCGCTCTCATCGGCACTCCCGGGAGCGACTAGCGGCGCATATCGCGCGGCTCCACGAGCAGCCGAATCGCCGTGCGCTCTTCACCGTTGATCTCGATATCGGCGAACGCCGGCACGCACGTCAGTTCCATGCCCGAGGGAGCGATGAAGCCCCGCGCGATGGCGATGGCCTTGACCGCTTGATTCAGAGCTCCAGCGCCGACGGTCTGGATTTCGGCCGCGCCCTGTTCTCGAACTATGCCCGCTAGCGCACCGGCGACAGAGTTCGGGTTTGATTTACTCGAGACTTTAAGCACTTCCACGGTCCCTCCCTGGCGTTAATTTGCTATGGGCCGCCGAATCGCGGCTGCTACATGTGTGGCGTGATCGCTGGTGCGGTGTCTGCTTCAGTGTGGAGCGCGTGGAAAAGTATACGCCGAAGGGCGGGATACGTCAGTCCTCTTTCTCGACCTCGAACCTGACGCGGATGTCATCTTTGCCGATCGTCACCTTCGGCTCGCACTTCAGATGAAGGTAGTAGGGCTCAGCGATCGTGTCGAACGCGGTTTCGAGGTCGCGCTGGAACTGAGCGATGTCGGTGTGGTGTAACTTCAGGCCCCGACGGTCTCGGTAGATGTCGGGAGCGGCAGGTTGAGGCGTCGATGCGGCGCTTCCAGCCACGAGTTCGAGTACCGGGCGCAGCACCGCGAGTTCGCCGCCGAGAATTCGATGAGCCGTTCGTTCTGAGACGGCAAGGGCAAGCGAACGGCCGATCTCGACGAGCTCCTCGGCATCTGCAGCCGCGGCGGGCCTCTGAGAGACCGGAAGCAGGTCCACGTTGTCGCAGAAGAGGAGCGCAGACGGATCAAGCTGCGAGCGTCCCAGTGCACTGAGGGTGGCCAGCACCTCGGTGGGAGTGCCGAAGAAGACTTCGATTCCAGGGTGCTGGACCGCGAATTCGATTATCCCACGCACCATGTTGTGAGGACCGCGCGCCACTTTCAGCCCACCCGAATCGCCACGCTCGACGACCGGCCAAGTCGACTGGTCGCTCTTCTCGGAGAGACTGTTCGCGTCGGTCACCACGGTCAGAGATACGCCTTTATGAAGGTCGGATGAGGCGATTCTGGCCTCGGTCGAGTTGCTTCGGATCGAGAAGAGCGCCATGCCGCGGCCGTGGACGCCCCATTGGTCTATCACCATTGTTTCAAGCTTGCTGGTGACGCGAGGCTCGAAGATGCGCTCGTGCATCGTGACGGGAACGCCGATCCCGTCGTCGACGAACGTTATCGTTCGGACGTCGCCCTCACGCCCCGTGGCGACGAAGATGCGGCGAGCGTGCGCATCGCGGGAGTTGCGCAGCAACTCGACCACGACGTCTTCCACGGACCGAATGTCGTGCTTGGCCTGGCGGCGTTCGGCTTCCGAGACGCGCAGTCGCACATACCCGTCGCCCAGCGTCTCTTCGACCTTGAGGTACGCCTCGCCCGATACAGCGGTCACAAAGTTGAGTAGATCGTCGTTGGGAGTCATGCGTGACAGTCTACAGCGAGCCGAGCCGCCCGTGTGAGCGATTCGCGCAGTGCGCCTCCACTTTCGAGGAAGGCGGGCATCCGAAGAAGATCGGCCCATCTGGCTGGTAGCCAAAAATAGGTGCATAGCGACCTGAGATGTGCGGTGGTCTGCGCTGCGGGAAAGAGTGAGAGCGCAACGCCGGCATCGAAAGGCGCCTCTGCAGGAAGGGACGGTGCCGTTGGCACCGTCCCTTCCGAAGCCAGCGCCCGAAGGCGTCGGCGTTGCGCTCGACAGGTGGACTACTTCGCGAAGTCCACAGCGCGGCTCTCGCGAATCACCATGACACGAATCTGACCGGGATACTCGAGCTCATCTTCGATCTGCTTCGCGATATCGCGCGCAAGCACAACCGATTCGGCGTCGCTGATCTGCTCCGGTTTGACCATGACGCGAATCTCGCGACCGGCCTGCATGGCGTACGTCTTCTCGACACCCTTGTGCGAATTCGCGACCGCCTCGAGCTTCTCGAGCCGCTTGATGTAGCTCTCCAGGGTCTCTCGGCGAGCACCAGGACGACCCGCGGAGATGGCATCGGCCGCCTGCACGAGCACCGCCTCGACCGTGGCCGGCTCGACGTCCCCGTGGTGGGCCTCGATAGCGTGCACAATCGACTTCGGCTCGTTCATGCGACGGGCGAGGTCAGCGCCAATCAGCGCGTGCGGGCCCTCGATGTCGTGGTCGATCGCCTTGCCGAGATCGTGCAGGAGTCCGGCCCGTTTGGCGAGCTGGATGTCGACGCCCAGCTCCGCGGCCATGACGCCGGCCAGGTAGCTGACCTCGAGCGAGTGCTTGAGCACGTTCTGGCCGTAGCTCGTGCGGTACTTGAGCCTACCGAGTGTGCGAATGAGCTCTGGATGAAGTCCGTGGATGCCGCTGTCGAATGCGGCCTGCTCCCCAGCCTCATGAACCGCCTGGCTGACCAGCTGCTCGGCCTTGTTGTAAAGCTCCTCGATTCGAGCCGGATGGATGCGCCCGTCAGCGATCAGCGTTTCAAGGGTGATACGGCCAATCTCACGGCGCACCGGGTCGAAGCTCGAAAGGATTACCGCCTCGGGCGTGTCATCGATGATCAGGTTGATGCCGGTCATCTGCTCGAAGGCGCGGATATTGCGTCCCTCTCGGCCGATGATGCGACCCTTCATGTCGTCGCTGGGAATGTGGACGACCGACACCGTCGACTCCGCGGTGTGATCCGCGGCGACGCGTTGGATGGCTATGCCGACGATATTCCGGGCCTTCTTGTCGGCCTCCTCGCGAGCACGGGCCTCACCCTCGCGGATAATCTGGGCTGCATCGCGAGAGACGTCCTCGCGAATCCGCTCGATGAGCTCTTGGCGTGCCTGATCGGCGGTCATTCCGGCGAGTGACTCGAGCCGGACGCGTTCGTCCTCGATCATGTCCTCGAGGTCTTTCTCGCGCTTCGCGATCTGACCCTGCTGGCTGGAGAGCGCATGCTCCCGCTTGTCAACCGACTCAGCGCGACGGTCAACCGACGCTTCACGCTCGCCGAGACGGTTCTCGAGCGCCTGAATCTCCTTGCGGCGCTCCTTGTTATCCGTCTCCGCGTCCTGCTTCATCTTGAATATTTGATCTTTGGCCTCTAGCAGCGCCTCTTTCGTAAGCGTCTCGGCTTGCTTTTCCGCGTCTCGAACCAAACGCCCTGCCTCTTCGGCAGCTCGTGAGGTGCGGTCCTTCATCAGGTAGCGGTTAACGGCAAAGCCGAGGGCAGCACCGATGACGAGAGCCACAAAGATGAAGACTACGGCCATGGCTGTCATGCGCGCCCTCCTTCCGGTAGTCGTACGTTCGCTGGTATCGATGGACGCGACGGCGAAATGAGGGTGCTGCCACAAATAGAAACACCGGACGGCCGCCCGCCCGGCATCATGATCGTATGCAGCGTACTGACGCCCGAATGCCGAGTACGACCCGATGGGCCGTGTCACTTCGAGTCTGTTCTGTGCCGCAAACAAAACCGTCGATGAACCGCTGGCGAGCGACTCTCGCGGGTGATCTTGATGCCTGCCGGAATGCTACCGTGATGTGGGGCACACCGTCAAGGTCACGCGCAGCCTTCCAAGTGCGCGACCGATGCGGCTTTTAGCAGCTCAGACAGTGTGTCCATTCACTCTTGAGGGTCCTCGATAGGAGACTCGATGGGCCGCGCATCCAAGGCCTGAAGCCCCACAGACATAGAGAAGCCTCTCGTGATCAACCGCCGCAGCAGTCGATCTCTTCCGGCCCGGTCGCTAGCGACTCGGCCGCGCAAGGCTGCACGCGCACGTTCGACCTCCGAGTCGCTCTCGCCCGTGTCTTCGAGCGCGGCGTCGATGAGCGCGGAATCGATTCCGCGCCGCGTCAACTCCTGACGTATTCGCCGGATGCCATAGCCGCTTGCCTGACGCGATCGCACCCACGCGCCGGCAAACCGCGCGTCGTCGATCAGCTCCACTTCGATCAGTCGCTGCGCGACGGCGTGAGCCACGCCCTGGGGATACCCGCAGTCGAGCAGTTTGCGCTGCATCTCAGCGGAGGAGTGCTCGCGGTACCCGAGCAGCATCAGCGCTCGATCCTTGGCGAGGCGGTACTCGATCCCATCCAGCGCATCCTCGATAACTTCACGTTCGGTGCACAGGCCCGCCTGAAGCCCGAGCTCGCGGACTGCTGCCGGCGAAGTGATCCGAGGCTCAAGCCCGTCATCGAAGACGAGCCGCCGGGCCTTAGCGCCCGGCCCGGCGGTCTCGATTCGATCGATGGTGGCGCAACACACGGTCGTCGCTACTTAGCTGCCACGGGCACAGCAGCCTTAGTGGTCGATTTGTCAGCCTCGGCGGCCACCGCGGCGACCGCAGCGCCACTGAGTGCAGGCAACCCGAGCGAAGTGCGGACTTTGCCGTCGATCTCATCACGCAATGCAGGGTTTTCGCGCAGGAAGTCCTTCGCCGCTTCACGGCCCTGACCCAACCTCTCGGCGCCATACGTGTACCAGGCACCAGACTTGGCCACGATGCCCTCCTCGACTCCAAGATCGAGGATCGAGCCCTCTTTGCTGATGCCGGTGCCATACATGAGATCGAATTCAGCGACGCGGAACGGGGCCGCGACCTTGTTCTTGACGACCTTTGCGCGCACCCGGTTGCCCACCATCTCCGTACCTTGTTTGATGGAATCGATACGGCGCACGTCGATGCGAACGGTCGCGTAGAACTTCAGTGCCCGGCCGCCGCTCGTGGTTTCGGGACTGCCGAACATGACGCCGATCTTCTCGCGAAGCTGGTTGATGAAGATGCACGTCGTGTTCGAGCGACTGAGCGAGCCCGCCAGCTTCCGAAGCGCCTGGCTCATGAGGCGCGCCTGCAGACCGACGGTCACGTCTCCCATCTCTCCCTCAAGCTCTGCACGCGGCACAAGCGCGGCGACCGAGTCGATGACGACGACGTCTACTGCGCCGCTGCGAACAAGCATGTCGCAGATCTCGAGCGCCTGCTCGCCCGTGTCGGGCTGTGAGATGAGGATCTCATCAATGTCCACGCCGAGTCGGGATGCATAGCTGGGATCGAGCGCGTGCTCCGCGTCGATGAAGGCAGCGACGCCACCGGCAGCCTGCGCTTCGGCCACGATCTGCAGTGCAAGTGTGGTCTTGCCCGAAGACTCCGGGCCGTAGATCTCGACGATTCGGCCGCGCGGAACGCCGCCGATTCCGAGCGCCGCGTCGAGCGCGAGCGAGCCGGTCGGGATGGCCGCGACCTGATCGGTCGCGGCATGCTCCCCAAGCTTCATGAGAGAGCCTTTGCCGAACTTCTTCTCAATCTGCTCTTTGGTTACGTCGAGGATCTTTTCCTTCTCGCGGTCCATGCGTCACTCGCTCCTATCCGGGTTACGGCGGTCCCCTGGGGGCACCTCGACCCTACACGAACACCTGTTCGATGTCAACGCAGTCGCTGTTGGTGCGCGTAGGGTCATGCATCACGTCTGCAGTGTCTGGAAGGCCCACTCTTCAAGCACTTCGTAGTGAGGACCTGCCTTGGACAACGTGCTCGCGAACAACGTAGCGGAAGGGACTGACAAGAACCCCGGCACCGACTCAGACAGGCGAGCGAGCGAGCTCCGCACGGCATCGCCAGCCTTTCTGGGCCTGCGTGTGCGCGCGAGGGTGACATGCGGCTTGAACGCGCGCGGTTCGAGCGGGATATCGAAATCCGCGGCTGCCCGTCCGATCACCGAGACAAGGTGTGCGCCCGCGCCCTCAGAATCGGAGTATGCCGCCCACAACATGCTTACCCGGCGCGCATTCGGGGCCGGGCGAAGCTCGACGAACCTCAGCGAGAACGGTCCGACGTCCGATAATCGATCCCCGATCGCTGCCGTCAGCCCGGGAATCGAATCCGGCGCCACCTCCCCGAGGAACGCGAGCGTGACGTGGAGGTTCTCGGCAGCGACCCATTTCTGGTCGCGCCACGCGGGATCGGCTTCACCGACAGCACTGTGCACCGACGCAAGCGCATCGCGCGTCTCGGCCGGAAGTCGGATGCCGACGAAACATCGCATCAGCGCGTGCGGGCAGCCCGGCGCAGAAGGTCGAGGGCCGTAGATGTGGCTCGCGCGCGAATCGACTCGCGTGTGCCACGAGCGAAGAGCCTCGTCTCGGCGACGGTTCCGCCCTCGCTCGCGACGGCGAACCACACGAGCCCGACAGGCTTCTCGGCGGTGCCGCCCCTGGGGCCGGCGATTCCCGTGATGGCGACGGCGAGGTCGGCTCCGCTGAGAGTCCGCGCTCCTTCGGCCATCGCACGCGCGGCCTCTTCGCTGACCGCGCCATACTGCGCGAGCAGTCCCGGCTCGACGCCAAGAACCTCGATCTTCACCTCGTTCGCGTATGCCACGATGCCGCCCAGGAACGTCTCAGACGCGCCCGGGACGTCTGTGATGGCCGCCGATACGAGCCCGCCCGTGCACGACTCGGCGGTCGCAAGCGTGAGTCCGCGCTTCGTGCACTCCCCTAGGAGCGCCGTCGCGAGCGATGAGCCATCCGTCGAGTAGCACGCCTCGCCGATCTCACTCGCAACCGCCTGGGCAGCACCATCGATATCCTCCGCTCCGGCGCCGTCGTCGATCAACAGCACGTGCACGTCGCCGGGTCTGGCCAGCACGGTGAGGGTGATGCCGCCGTAACCAGCCAGTGCTCGCTGCGCGGCATGTTGGACGTCTGACTCGCCCATACCGGTGACGCCGAGTTCGGCGGGAGCCGAACGCATCGGCTCGAAGCGCGCCAGCGCCTCGGCGAGCATCGGTCGCATCTCCGAAGGCGGTCCCGGTAGCAGCACGAGGAGCCCGCCGGCAGTGGACACCATCTGGCCGGGTGCGGTTCCCGTGATAGCAGGCAACACCTCGGCGCCACCGAGCACGAGAGCCTGAGTGAGCACCGCTTCGGCCGACGCCGGGTCGAGGTGCCGCGCTTGAACGTCTCGCAGTCGCTTGACGATCTCAGGGTCGCTCGTCAGCCGAACGCCGAGCGCACGCGCAGCCGCGTCTCGAGTGATGTCGTCGTGGGTCGGCCCGAGACCGCCGGTCGTGACGACGAGCGCACAGCTCGTGCACAGGCGTGCAAGCGCGAGCGCGAGCACCTGCGGGTCGTCGCCGATGCTGAGCGCCTCGACGACGGTGAAGCCGCGCCGCGAGACCTCCCGCGCGATCTCCGCGGTGTTGGTGTCGACGCGCAGCCCCTCAGTGAGTTCGGAGCCGACGGTAACGATTGCGGCGGTGCCTCGTGAGATCACAATTCTCCCTACGCTGTGGTTTCGTCGATCGCGTCGTCCGCGTTCTCCTCGGCGTCCCTTGCTAGCGCGGTGTCACCTGACCACGGGCCGATGAGAACCTCGCGGGCGTGAATGAAGTAGTCGACCATCGACACGACCGTCATGACGACAGCGGCTCCCATGACGCACCACGCCGTTATCTGTGCCCAGAGTTCGACTTGGACTCCCAGACCGGCGATGAGCGAGCTGTCCTTCACGATGAACATGATGATCGCGATGATCTGCAAGACGGTCTTGAGCTTGCCGTACCACGACGCCGCTATGACCGTCCCTTCGGCTGAAGCGACCATGCGCAGGCCGGAAACGATGAACTCTCGGGCGATGATGACAAGCGCGACCCACGCCGGAAGGACTCGCATCTCGATGAGCGCCAGCAGCGCGGCGGTGACGAGGAGCTTGTCGGCGAGCGGGTCGAGGAACTTGCCGAAGGTCGTCACCTCGTTGCGCGAACGCGCGAGGTAGCCGTCGACCGCGTCGGTGGCGGCGACCACTCCGAAAACAGCGGCCGCGATCCACGGTCGCAGCACGTACACGATGTGGGGGGCCGAAAACCAGCGCGGCCAGTCCGCGAGAAGCACGAGCAGGAACACGGGGATGAGCACCATGCGCGAGAGGGTGACCGCATTAGCGGGGTTGAGCGGCATGGCACTGCCACTGCGGCGGGAGTCCGTCACGCGAGCACCTCCCCTTCCAGGTCATAGCCGGCAGAATCCGCAATCTTCGCCGAGACGATCTGGCCGGGCTCGCCCCGGTCGAGCAGGACGAAGCCGTCGATCTCCGGTGCCTGCCCCCGCCAACGACCAACAACAACGTCCTCGTCCGGGTCCACACCCTCGACCAGCACGTCAACCACGCTGCCGACGCGCTGCGCAGCGCGCTCGAAACCGATCTCATCGGCGAGGTCACGTAGGCGCTGCGCACGGGCACGCCTCGTGCGCAGCGGCACCTGGGCGGGCATCTGCGCGGCTTCGGTGCCGTCTTCAGGTGAGTACACGAAGACTCCCACGTAGTCGAAGCGCGCGGCGGCGAGAAAGCGCTCGAGTTCACGGACGTCGGCGGCGGTCTCCCCCGGGAAGCCCGCGATCATCGTCGTGCGCAACACGACATCGGGCAGCACTTCGCGCACGCGCGCGATGAGCGACAGGAAGCTCTTCGCGTCGCCGGAGCGGCGCATCGCCCGGAGCACAGGTTTCGCGGCGTGCTGAAGCGGGATATCGAGGTAGTGGCAAACGTTGGGATTCTCAGCGATTGCCGCGAGAAGATCGCTTGTCACGCCGTCAGGCTGCACGTACATGAGACGCATCCAGTCGACGCCGGGAAGTGCGGCAACCGCACGCACGACGTCGGCAAGTTGCTCCGGCGCGTCGAGGTCGCGGCCGTACTCGGTGATGTCCTGGCCGATGAGGACGAGCTCGCGCGCACCGAGTGCGACAAGCTCGTGAGCCTCGGCGACGATCGCCTCAAGAGGTGTGCTGACGTACCGCCCGCGGATCGAAGGGATCGTGCAGTACGCGCAGGCGCGATGGCAGCCGTCCGAGACCTGCAGGTACGCTGACGGTGCTCCACCGGTACGAGCGGGCGCATCCATGGGCGTCGTCGCGGCGGCGGGCACTCCAGTCACTCGCTCGAGGACTGCGAGCAGCGCGCCCTCCTCGGCGACCGGAACGAACGCGGCCACTTCCGGCAGCGAGGCCGTTAGCTCCGCACCGTAGCGCGCGGGCATGCAACCGGCCACGACTATGTGGCGCCCCGCGCGCTCCGGCAGCCACCCAGCGGCGATGTCGAGCACGGTGTCGATGGACTCCTGAGTGGCGTCCTGGATGAAGGAGCACGTGTTGACGACGACGATGTCGGCGTCAACGGTTTCCGGCGCGAGAGAGTACGCGGAGGCTGAGATCACCGCGCGCATGCGGTCGGTGTCAACCTCGTTCTTCGGACAACCGAGTGTAATGAATGCAACAGAAGGGACGCGCGTCACGAAACGCCTTTCGACGACGGGGCGGAAGCACAAGATGTGTTGCGTATTCTACCTCTGCCGGCAGTCTTGAGGTGCGCGGCCGCGCGCGGGCCTACGGCGCGACCCTGATGAAGATCGGATCGGAGTACAGCCAGCAGTCGGCCCATGCCTTCTCGGCAGTGTTGGTGTTGATCGAGTCGATCAGCGGATTGCCCGCCGCGTCCGTCTGTCCGGCAAGGCCCAGGCCGAGGTTGGTTCCGCGCAACCTGATGTAGCTGCTGTGCTGCAGTCCGAACACGCGGAATGTGACGGTGTATTCCGTGCCCTTCGGTCCGCTTCCGGTCCACGGGGTCGCCGGCTTGCGCCGCAGGAGAACCCGCGCCGAGCTGTTCGTCGCCAAGAGATACGCCGTCGTTCCGGGCTTCGCCTTCGCGTGAGTCAGCCCGTAGATGAGGTCGAGATGGTCGAGTACCGGCTTGCCGGGGCCGGTTCGGCTCGACGGCACTCGGAAGACAACCGTCACGGTCACGTCGGCACCGGGACGCACGACGAGCGTCTGGCCCATCGTGGCCGACGATGTTGCGTTCGCAGCCCGAAACGACAACCGGTCGACAAGGCCACCCGTCACCGTAAACGAGTTGCCATAGCGCATTCCCCCTACGATGTCTGCGTATGACGTGCTCTTCGCGAAGGTGAACGTCTTGGCGTACTCGCCAGGCCAGAAGTCATTGACCGGGTTGTGGAAGTCGGAGTCCGCGAAGACCCAGAAGTGCCTCCCCTCTCCGAGAAGCGAGTCCCAGACGCCGCCCACACGCGCCAGGAAGTAGTCGGCGCCTCCGTACGTTCGCGCGAATCTCGTGCGCGATCCGAGGCTGAAACCGTAGTCACCTCGGGCGGCAAGCTTCTGATGACCGACGATTCCTTCGAATCCGAACGCGACGCCCGGGGCGGCATTGTTGAGGTCGCGCAGGTCCTTTACCGATATGTCGAGCTTGCGCGAGGGGTGGTTGACCACGACATAGCTCGACGTCGCGTAGTGCGCCTTGAGCCATTTCACAGCGATGATCGCATCGGCCCTCGTGCGGTTGTGCTTCGCGAGAGTGGGCCTCGCGGTACTCGCGTCTTTCGAGTCGAAGCGGTACTCGAACTCCGAGATCGCCGCCGGCTGGTTCTCCACGATGCCTACGCCGGCGTGGTCGTGGCCTGGAACATGCCACTCGAGACCCTGGATCACGCGCTGTGCCGGATGTGCGTTTCGCGCGGCGACGACGGCCGGATACCCGTATCTCACGAGGGTCTTCCACATCCACGACGTGGGCGAAAGAGTCCCACCACCGGGTCCATGGACCGACACGCCACCGTGATCGGTCGCCGTGAACCAGTCGAGGCCATGGGCGAACGCCTCGGTCGCGACTTCGGACTCGCTTCGTGCACCATCCGGCGACAACCACGTGTGCGTGTGCAGGTCGCCCGCGAGGTAGCGTGCGGAGACAGATGAGGCGATCTGTGAAGTTGGCGTCGCAACTCCAACGCGCGCTGCACCAAACCCGGCGAATCCCAGACTCGCGCCGAGCGCTCCCGCCAGGACAACGCAGGCGACAACTCCCCACGCGCTGCCGCGATGCGATATCGTTCCTGGCTTCATGCGGGTCCCTCCAAGGGGTCTTTGCCCGACATCAAGCAAGAAACGCGCACAGCCGAGAAGACCGTCTCGGCTGTGCGCGTTCGTGATATCGGAAACTGAGGGTCAGCGATAGTTGCTGAACTGCAGCGGAATGCCGTAGTCGGCCTCTTTGACGAACGCGATCACCGACTGAAGCTCATCGCGAACCGGTGCCGATACGCGAAGCTTGTCGCCCTCGATCTGCACCTTGACCTTGAACTTCCGGTCCTTGATGTCCTTGTTGATCTTGCGGGCCAGATCCTGTTCTATGCCCATGACGATCGTACCGGTGATGCGAACCGTGCCCCCGCTTGCGGTCTCGGCCTTGCCCCACGAGACCGACTTCAGATCTATCTGCCGGCGCACGAGCTTGGTGTTGAGCACGTCGATGACCTGTTTGCCGATGAAGTCGCTCGGTGCATGCAGCGTGAACGTCTTCTCGGCCTTGCTGAACTCGATCGTGGCGCCTGAGTCCTTCAGGTCGTAACGCTGAACGAGTTCCTTCAGCGTCTGCTGGAAAGCGTTATCGACCTCCTGCAAGTCGACCTCGGAGACGATGTCGAAGCTGTTGTCCTTGGCCATGGGTTCTCCTTTTGAAGCGGCGTGGGCTTAGGGCGCGGGGCTCGCGGTGAGGGTGACTGAGGGCAGGCCGCCGCTGTTGGGAATCGAGACCCTCTTACCGTCGCGGTAGACGGTGACCACCGATGGCTTCCCGATCCTGATCACGGCCTTCTTGGTGACCTGGAAGTCTTTGTGGTGCCCGCCGGTGATCGCGCCGGTGAAGGCGGAGTTGCCGTCAACGTTCACAACGATCCACGACGCCCCTCCGCTCGCGACCGACACTCGCGCGGTGAAGGGCGTGTACTTGGCCGGCGACTTCGAAGACGTTGAAACTGCGGGAGAGGTGGGGGCCGTAGCCTCTGCCGTGGGAGATCCCGTGGGAGTCGTGACTTGAGTTGCACCTGAGGGGATTGGCGGCGGCGCTTGCGGTCCCTGACGCAGCTTCACCGCCGCCCAGATGCCGAACGACAGCACCGCGAGAACGGCTACGACGATCACCCCGACTCTCCATGGGACCTCGTGCTGCTGATTGCGCGGGGAAACCGCCTCACCGGGCGGAACGATCTCGTGGTAGACGCCGTGGCCCGTCTCGGAGCGATACATCGCCAGCAGAGGAACTGTGTCGAGCTCCAGGTACCGCGCATAGCTCGTGATGTAGCCGCGAACGTAACCCGGGTTGGGAAGCCTGTCGTACTCCCCGTTCTCCAACGCTCCAAGCAACTTGCCGCGGATCTTCGTGTGCTCCTCGGCCTGATCGAGGGTGATGCCGAGCGAAATACGACGCTCGCGCAGCGTTTCTCCGAGTTGACCCATGGCTTACCGGCCTTCCGCATCTTCGCGCTCGAAAGCGCGTATCGATTCCAGATCTTCGACGCTCGCGAGAACCTCTCGAGGCTTGCTACCGTCCGGCGGGCCGACTATCCCCTTCATCTCGAGCATATCCATGATTCTGCCTGCTCGAGCGTAGCCGACCTTCAGTCGCCGCTGTAGCATCGACGTGGAACCCAGACCGCTCGTGACGGTGATGTCCGCGGCTTCCCAGATAAGCGGATCGTCGTCACCGCCCGTATCGATCCCGCCCCCACCCGCCGAGGAGATCTTGAGGTGCAGGATCTCCTCGTGGTAGTCGGGCTCGGCCTGCTTCTTGAGGTGAGACACGACTTCTTCGATCTCGGACTCCGAGACATAACAGCCCTGGATGCGCTTTGGCTTCGGCCACGCAGGCTTGCTGAAGAGCATGTCGCCCAGACCGACGAGCTTCTCGGCGCCGGACTGGTCGAGGATGACCCGTGAATCGATCGCACTCGCGACATTGAACGCGATGCGGTTCGTGATGTTGGCCTTGATGATGCCGGTGACGACGTTGGCCTCTGGACGCTGGGTCGCTACGACGAGGTGGATGCCCGCGGCGCGCGCGAGTTGCGCGATGCGGACGATCGAGTCCTCGACCTCCTTGGCTGCCACCATCATGAGGTCGGCGAGTTCGTCGATGACGATAACGAGGTAAGGCAGTTCCACCGCACCTTCGGCACCCTTGCCGTCCTGGATCATCGCATTGTAGCCGCCGATGTTTCGCACGCCGGCGGCCTGCAGAACCTTCAGTCGGCGCTCCATCTCCGAGACTGACCATGCCAGTGCGCTCGCCGCCTCTTTCGGCTCGGTCACAACCGGCACGTAGAGGTGCGGCAGGCCGTTGTAGAGCGAGAGTTCGACGCGCTTCGGGTCGATGAGAATGAAGCGCACCTCTGCAGGAGTGGCGCGCATGAGTATCGACATGAGCATCGCGTTGATCGCAACCGACTTGCCCGACCCAGTCGTACCGCCGAGAAGCAGATGTGGCATCGCACCGAGGTCCTCAAGCACCGGTGAGCCGGCGACGTCCTTGCCGATGCCGAGCAGTAGCGGACCACCCTCCCCCGCTGGCGCGAGCACGTCGCCCAACGTGACTGAGGTCCGCCGGACGTTGGGCACCTCGATCCCTACGAGCGCCTTGCCGGGTATGGGGGCAAGGATCCGAACGGTGGAGGCTGCCAGCGATAGCGCAAGGTCATCGGCGAGCGCAGTGACCTTGGAGAGGCGCACGCCCTTGGCGATCTCGACTTCAAACAGCGTCACGGTAGGACCGGCGACCCAGTCGACGACGCGCGCCGGGATGTCGAAGGTCGCAAGGGTTTCGCTGATGGCTATGGCCGTCGAGCGGAGCTCGGTGTCTGAGCTCTTGTGCGCCGCCGCCGACTCCGTCGTCTGCCCCAGCACGCTGAACGGAGGCAACTCGAAGCCCTCCATCGCCCGCGGGGCGACGCTGCGCGGCGTGGGAACGGTCTTTCGTGCGGCCTCCGGGTCGGGAGCACCGGCGGGGCGCCGTCGAGGCACGGCAACACTCGCGCCGCTCGCAGCGACGGCGACGCCGTCCGCGTCGACCAACGGCACCGTGCGCGGTGCGCGCTCGCGTTTGAGTGCGGCGGGCTCCTTCTCGGCGGCCCGGGCTTGGACGCTCCCGCTTACCCACTCCACAAGGGCGGATATCGACAACCCCGTGACCACGCACCCCACGATCGCGAGTCCGGCGAGCAGCACGTAGCCGATCGGAGCACCGAGCGCCTTAAAGAGCGCCCACGCGACTCCCGCCCCAACATAGCCTCCGTGCAGCGGCAGCTGCTTTGCCGAGAAGAAGTCGTGGCCCGGAGTCGAGAGTGCCGCCATCGAGATGAACGAGAGCACGATGAATCCGAGTCCGAGCCCCGTGCGCCCCTCGTGGATCTCGGTTCGTACAAAGAAGCTCACGCCCCACACAAGCAGGAACACCGGGATCAGGTAGGCGCCGATTCCGAAGAGCATCTTCAGCCCGCCGGCACCAGCTTGCGCAGCAACGCCTGAGGACTTGCTCACGACCGCAATGAACAGCGCGATAGCTATGACCGAGAGAACGACGCCGACGATGTCGCGGCGCGAACGGTCGTCCAGAAGACCCTGCGGCGCTTTGGCAGCAGCACGACCGCGCGATCGTTCTGACGCGCCGCGCGACGGCGTATTTGATGGCTTGCGGGGTGAAACCATGTGAGCGACTCCAACTACGATTCAGGCTGCGATGTGATTACACGAATCCCTCAGGAGCCAGTATAGGGATTCCGAGTCCCCCAGGGGAGCTAACCTCGCAGAAAGAACACGGCGATCAGAAGCGCCCCCGCCGCCAGCCGGTACCACATGAAAACCGAGAACGAGTGCTTCTTCACGTACTCGAGCATCCAGCGCATGAGCAAGAACGACGTGATTGCGGATGCGACGAACCCGAGACCCCAGTCGAGCGAGAAGAGCTGGCCGCCGATGAAGTGGCGCAGGCCCCACGTCGCAGCACCGCCGATGATGGGCGCGGCCGCCATGAACGAGTACTTCGCCGTGTCTTGCCGAGAGATGCCGAGCGCTCGACCGGCGGTCATCGTTGCACCCGACCGCGAGACGCCGGGGATCAGCGCGACGGCCTGCGCCACGCCGATAAGTGCCGCCTTGCCCCACGTCATCGTCGAGATGTCATCCTGCCGACTGACGAACTTGTCGACCGCCCACAGCACGACGCCGAAGACCATCAGCGCCACGCCGACCACAAGAGGCGCGTACCTGAAGCCCGTTGCAAGACCCTGGGCAGTTGTGAACGACGGCGTCGAGAAGGTCTCGATCTTCTCGTCGAGGAGCAAGCCGAAGACCGCTCCCGGAACAGAAGTGACGACAAGGAACCCGAGGAACTTGCGAGCAAACGCGGTTTCACGCATGGGGTCGATCGGCAGCTCGATGGGCTCCGCCCCTTGAGCGGCGTCGCTGAAGCGCGCGCGCCGAGAACGGCGCTGCGGGCGCGGATTGCCGAAAGCACTGCGGAACAGGTCGACCCAGTCACGCCACAGCGCGAACACGATGGCGAAGAAACTCCCCAGATGCAAAGCGATGTCGAACGCCGCCGCCGTGGACGCATCGGCGAGGAACGGGAAGTGGCCCTCGACTCCGAACAGCCAAGGCAGCATGCGCAGGTGTGCGGTCGACGAGATCGGCAGAAACTCAGCGATCCCTTGAGCAATGCCGAGAATAATGGCCCAAACGTGGCCCATGGACTAGACCTCCATAACGACAGGAATGATCATCGGACGGCGACGGATGCGCTCCCAGAGTAGCTGGGACAGGGATTCGCGAACCGCATTCTTGATGACTTTCTGATCCGTCGCGCCCTCTTTGGCTGTCTTCGCGAGCGTCTTGGCGATTCGCGCCCGGGCCTCGATCAGCAGCGGGTCGGTGTCGCCACCGAGCACCAGTCCACGTGTGACAAGTTCCGGTTCGCCAACGGGACGTCCGGTCTGCCCGTCGATGGCGATGATGATCGTCGCGATGCCGTCCTGCGCGAGGAGCTGACGGTCGCGGAGCACGACTTTGCCGACGTCGCCGACTGAGAGCCCGTCAACATAGACGACGCCGTGCTCGACGCTTTCCGCGACGCGCGCGCCGTCATCGCCGATTTCCAAGCAATCTCCGTTGTCGAGGACGAAGACGTCCTCGTCGTACATGCCGATGTCATGGGCAAGTCGCGCGTGTGCCGCGAGGTGGCGGGTCTCACCGTGGATCGGCATGAAGTACGTGGGCTGCGCGAGGTTGAGCATCAGTTTGAGTTCTTCGGACGCGGCGTGCCCCGAGACGTGAACCAACATCGAACCCTTGTGCAGCACGAGGGCGCCGGCCTTGGTAAGGCGGTTGATGACGCGGCTCACGGCCTTCTCGTTGCCCGGCACCGGTGACGCCGAGATGACCACGGTGTCACTTGACTGAACCTGCACCGTGCGGTGATCGCCGTTCGCCATGCGCGCAAGTGCGGAGAGCGGCTCGCCCTGACTGCCCGTGCACAGAACGACGATCTTCTCGGAGGGGAGGCCTCCGGCATCAAACGCGTCCACGATCCAATCCTCGTCGATCTTCAAGTACCCGAGCTCGCGAGCGATCTTGGTGTTGGTGACCATCGAGCGACCTGTCACCACGACCTTGCGGCCTGCAGCAACGGCGGCGTCGCACACCTGCTGGATGCGATGGATGTGGCTCGAGAACGACGCGACGATGACCCGCTGCTCGGCAGAGCCGATGATTTCGCGCAGAGTGCGCCCGACCTCCGCTTCAGAGAGCGTCGTGCCGCGGGTCTCGGCGTTGGTGGAGTCGCTCATCAGCAGATCGACACCGCTCTTCGCAAACTTCGAGATCGCGCCGTAGTCGGTGAGCCGCCCGTCGATCGGCGTCTGGTCGAGTTTGAAGTCGCCCGTATGCAGCACGCTGCCTGCCGGAGTGCGGATGAAGACGCCCACAGCATCAGGTATCGAGTGGTTCACGGCGAAGAAGTCGAAGCCGAAGCTGCCGAGCGAGACATGGCCGCCGGCGTGGATCTCCCGCAACTTTGCCTTCTTGAGCTTGTGCTCGTCGAGCTTGCCTTTGATCAGACCGAGCGTGAGCTTGGTGCCCAACACCGGGACGTTGGGCCCGAGCTCTTTGAGCAGATACGGCAACGCACCCGTGTGATCCTCGTGCCCGTGAGTGATGACGATGCCTTTGAGTTTCTCTTTGCGCTTAGTGATGTAGGAGAAGTCAGGCAGTATCAGGTCGACCCCGGGGTGATCGTCGTCGGGAAACATGATGCCGGCGTCGACAACGACCATCTCGTCGCCATACTCGAACACCGTCATGTTCTTTCCGACTTCGTCGAGCCCGCCTAGCGGAATCACACGAAGTCGGAGCGGTTTCTGTGATTTGGACATACGCTCGTGCACGGTTCCTTTCGGCCGTGTCAGCGGCCTTTCCGGCAACGCCTTGTGGCGATGCAATATGTGGTGCGCAACCACCGCCGAGAAGGCGATGGGTTCCGTCTTTCTGAATACGCAGAGCACGGCCCGCCTCGCATTCGAGGTGGCAGGCGAGTCGCTGCGTACCTACGCGAGCAGGCCGGAGTGGATCATGACCCGCTTGAGTTCGGCAGTCTGCTCGGCAGTCGCATCGATCAGCGGCAGACGCAACCCGCCCACGGGGAAACCCTGCAGCTCGAGGGCCTTCTTCACCATGATGGGGTTGCTGGTCATGAAGAGGGTCTTCATGAGCGGCGTCAGCTCAAGGTGCACCCGCAACGCGTGCGTGTGGTCCCCGGCTGCCTGCGCCTCGACCATCTCCTTGAACCTCGGGCCCGCGATGTGGCTGATCACGGAGATGACGCCTGTTCCTCCAAGCGCCATGAGCGGCAGCGTATCCTCGTCGTTGCCCGAAAGCACCTCAAAGCCCTCCGGCGCACCGTGAGTGAGCTCAGCGATCTGGCTCATGTTGCCCGACGCCTCTTTCACGGCGACGATGTTCTCGACATCGTTCGCAAGGCGAAGGGTGGTCTCAGCGGTCATGTTGATCACCGAACGCCCAGGGATGTTGTAGAGCACCACCGGCAGATCAACCGACTCTGCGATCGTGCGGAAGTGCTGGTAGAGGCCCTCTTGCGGGGGCTTGTTGTAGTACGGAACGACCGCCATGATGCCGTCGACTCCGAGCGCCGCGACCTCTTGCGCAAACGCCACGGAGTCAGCCGTGCAATTGTCGCCCGCGTTGGCGATGATCGGTGCTCGCCCGTCGACAGCCTCGACGACGGCTCGGAACAGGTCGAGCTTCTGGGGGTAGAAGACGGTGGGCGATTCGCCGGTCGTCCCGCAGACGACGAGCGCGTCGCTGCCCTCATCGAGCAGTTTGAGTGCCAGCTCCTGCGCCCTGGGCAGGTCCAGATCGAGTCCGGGCGTGAACGGAGTGACCATGGCCGTGATCATTCGGCCGAAACGCGGCGTGCTCATGAGTTCGAGTCCCCTCGTGGCGAACCCGCTCATCACAGCGGGTGTTGAGTTCGTTTCTACTCGGCCTATTGTGCCACAGTGCACTGACATCCGCTGTCTCCGAACAGGGGCGTCACCGATGCGTTGCGTTCTACTCGGCCAGCTCGAAGCCGTCGTGAAGCGCCTGAATCGCCGCTTCAGAGCTCTCGGCGGACACGAGAACGCTGATCGTGGTGTGCGAGTCAGCGGCCTGGTACACGGCGACACCAGCGTTGTCGAGCAGCTCAGACATCTTCGCCATGACACCTGGGACGCCGTGCATCCCGGCTCCAACAAGCGTGACCTTAGCCAGGCCGCGTGTAATGGCGCAGCCCATGCCGAGACGCTCGAGCTCCTCCTCGACGAGTGCCAGCGAGTCCTCCGGCACGGTGAAGACGAGCCCATCGCCAGCAGGCGTGAACATGTCGAGCGACACGCCCGCCTCGGCCATCGCACGGTAGACGCGCGTCTGCGCGGCCATGTGATCACGCGTGCCCTCGCGATCACCGAGCGCCGCTCGTACGCGGGCGACCCCGTCCGCATGGCTCACGGCGGTTGCAACGCGATCGGGCCGGTACGCAGCGATGTCGGCGACCAGCGTGCCCGCGTGATCGCTGAAGGTGTTCTTCACCCGAACGGCGATCCCGGAGTTCAGCGCGAGTTCGGCGGCCGGCGTGTGCACGATGCGGCTTCCGGCCCTCGCCATCTGGAAGAGCTCGTCGGCGCGGATGACGTCGAGGACCTCGGTGCCGTCGCAGGTGCGAGGGTCTGCGGTCATGACCCCGTCGACGTCGGTGTAGATTTCGACTTCGTCGGCCTCGAGAGCCACACCGAGCGCGCACGCACTCGTATCGCTCCCGCCGCGTCCGAGCGTCGTGAGCGTCCCGTCATCAGCAAGTCCCTGGAAGCCGGCGACGACCGGCACCAGTCCCGCATCGATCGCGGCCAGCAGTCGCGCTGGGTACACCTCCGTCACCGCCGCGTTGCCCGCGACACCGTCGGTGAACACGCCTGCCTCAGCACCTGAAAACGCAACGGCCTCGATTCCGGCCGCGCGAAGTCCTGCCGCCACGACGACCGCCGAGACGAGCTCCCCCACACTTGCGAGCAGGTCGAGTTCGCGCTCGCTCGCGGGCAGGTGGTCGACGAGACCCAGCAAGGTGTCGGTCGCATACGGCGCACCGCGACGCCCCATCGCGCTCACCACGAGCACCGGCGCCTTGCCGAGCTCGAGTGCAGCGCTCACGCGATGCGCGAGCGCCTCGCGACCGGTCTCATCGGCGACAGAGGTCCCGCCGAACTTCATCACGACGATCGGCTTGCGGGCGGCGCCTGTGCTCACGCGCTACTCCCCCATCAACTTCTCGAGTCCGACGATGAGCCCGCTTCGCAATCCGACCTCTCGAACCGCGAGCACGACGCCGGGCATGAAGCTGGTCCGGTCGATCGAATCGTGTCGGATGGTGAGCGTTTGGCCCTGGCCGCCGAACAGCACCTCCTGGTGCGCAACGAGTCCCGGGAGCCGTACGGAATGAACGCTCACGCCGTCCACGAGCGCACCGCGCGCGCCCTCCATGCCGGGAAGCTCGGTCTCGCGACCAGGGACAGCCGGCGCCGCCCCGCGGACGCGCGCGATCATGCGGGCAGTCAGGATCGCCGTCCCGCTGGGCGCATCGGCCTTTTTGTCGTGGTGGTATTCGGTGACCTCGACGTTGGGCATGTAGCGGGCGGCTTGCTGGGCGAACTGCATCATCAGCACCGCTCCGATCGCGAAGTTCGGTGCGAAGAACAGCGTGGTGTCCTCAGATGCGAGGTTCGCGAGCTCGGCAAGCTTCTCTTCCGAGACGCCCGTCGTGCCGACCACGCAGTCGACGCCCAGCGCAAGCGCCACGCGCAGGTTGCCCTCGACGACCGTTGGGTGCGTGAAGTCGACCATCACGTCGGGATCGAGTTCGGCGATGACCTCTGCCAAGCCGGCTCGGCAAGCGAAGGTCACATGCTCGATGCCGGTGTCCACGCGCGCGTCGGTGGCTCCCGGGTCGACGCAAGCGACGACTTCCATGCCATCTGCGGCTGTGACCGCTCGAACGACTTCACGTCCCATTCTGCCGGCGGCGCCAGCAACCAGAACTCGAATCATCTTTGCTCCCTTTAACTGCAGTATCAGACTAGCCGAGGAGATGCTCGAGCTTATCGGCGGTGAAGGGACCGATGACGGCAAGCACCTTCTCGGCGGAAAGGACCTCTGCCGAGACACGCTTGATGTCGTCCATCGTCACGGCTTCGAAGCGCTCCATGATCTCGTCAGCCGAGAGGATCTCGCCGCCGGTGACGTCGTTCTTGCCCAAGCGCGTCATGCGGTTGCGGGTCGACTCCATCCCCAGCACAAGCTGGCCGGTGCCGGCCTGTCGAACGCGGTCGAGCTCGTCGGGGGTGACGCCGTCCATCGCGACCCGCTCGACCTCGGTCTGAATGAGCCTGACGACCTCCTCGGCGTTGGAAGGGCGCGTGCCGGCGTAGATCGCGAACTCGCCGGTGTCCTGATACAGCGCCGAGAAGCTGTAGACAGCGTAGGCCAGTCCGCGCTTCTCGCGGATCTCCTGGAACAGGCGCGACGCCATGCCCCCGCCCAAAACGCCGTCAACGAGCGAAAGCGCGAAGCGGTCAGGGTGGTGTGCGTTCATCGTCGAGACGCCGTAGCAGATATGCGCCTGCTCGGTGTCCTTCTCCAGCACGGCAAGGCGCGACTTGCTCGCCGAATGCGCGACCGGACGAATGGAGCGCGGGCCGGCAGCGAGGCCGGCGAGCTTGCTTTCGGCCATCGCGACGAGCGCGTCATGGTCGACGTTGCCCGCGGCGGCGACGACGCAGTTCCCGGTCAGGTAGTGGCGCGAACGGAACGCCACCGACTGCTCGTGATCGAAGCCGCCCACCGTCGCGCGGGAACCCAGGATGGGCAGGCCGATGGGGTGCTCGGGCCACAGCGCGTTGGAGAAGATCTCGTGAATGTGGTCGTCGGGGGCGTCCTCCATGCGCGCAATCTCTTCGATCACGACCTCCCGCTCGGAGGTGCAGCTCGCGTCGTCAAGATTGGCGTTGACGACCATGTCGGCGAGAAGGTCGAACGCCTTCTCGAGGTGTTCGTCGACGAAACGGCTGTAGTACGCCGTATATTCTTTACTGGTGAAGGCGTTGAGTTCCGCTCCCATGCGGTCGAAGTCCTCGGAGATGACGCGCGCGGTACGTGTTGGCGTCCCCTTAAACATCATGTGCTCCATGAAATGCGACATGCCGCCTTCAGGCGCCGTCTCATCGCGGCTGCCTACCGCGAACCAGATGCCGAGCGTGATCGAGCGCACCGAGTCCACGGGCTCCGAGATGACGGTGACGCCGTTGTCGAGAACGGTCTTGCGATAGAACATGAAGGCCCCCTGTTGGATTGGGTGAGGCTCGCGAAACGAGGCTGAACAGCGACCGTTAGAGGGTACCCGAATCAGCCCGGCACTGTGTATGCCGGTGGAGTTCGGTTTCGGGCCGCACTCCTAGCGGTTCGGGCCCGCCGCCGCCAGAGCCGCGTACGTGGCCTCTGGCCAGTCTCGCCGACTTTCGATCCAATTCGCGAGGCGGCTTTCGGGCAGCTGAGACGCGGGTTCGAGAGCACCTTTTGCCGTCGGCTCGCCGTCGGTCTCGGCCGTGAGTGCCTGGACGGCGTGGTGCGGGTAACGCGTGCGCTCGAGCGTGTCGGCGATGAACTCCGTTTGCAGGTCTCGGCTGTAGCACTTTGTGCCCCGGACGGTCACGAGCTGAGGCAGTCGGAACATAGGTCCGACGGCTCGCAGGTTCCCGTCCACCTCACCAACGTAGGAAAAGCGCGTGGTCTCGACGAGGCTGAAGCCGCTGCCATTCAGCCCCGGTCCTCTACCGCGCACTGCCGTCGTTACGTGCGCCTGCGACGGAAACACGAACACGCCGGTGTCGTAGCCGGCCTTGGCAAGCAGACATGCGAGAAGCACGCTCTTGTCGGCGCATACACCGCGGTTCCCCGCGACCGTCACGACGGGCATGAAGGTGCTCTCGTGGAGCGTTCCATACGGAATCGCCTGGACGGCTCGCGCAACGAAGTCGACGTAATCATCATCGGAGAGTCGCAGCGAAGCACGCACGGCGCACAAACGACTCGACATCGCCGAGACGAACGGGTCTCGGAGTTGCTCGGCGAAGAGTGCCTGCAGGGCCGCGCGGCGCACCGCCGGGTTCGTACCGAAGAGGGCGGAGCCGTCAACGCGGCGAGCTGCCGCGAGGTACCCGGTATCGACTGGCACGATGATGCTGAAGGTCGCACCGCGGTACGGGACCGACATCATCAGGTCGGTGGTGGCGCCCGACAGCCGAACGCGCTCGAGAGAGTTCAGCCCAGCGCGAAACGCGAGGTAGCTCTGCCACCCCGGAACCTGATCTTGGAGATAACCGAATGTGCTCGACGCGCACGCAAGCGCGACCGCCAGTACGAAGAGGCGGCCAAGAGCCAGTCTGAGGACTCGGCCGGGCACAGGGTCAGCCTAGTCCGTGCGCTTCGTGACCTCGATGAGGTGGTAACCGAACTGTGTCTTCACCGGGCCATGCACGACGCCGACCGCCTCGCTGAAGCAGACGTCGTTGAACTCCTTGACCATCTGACCGGGCGAGAACTCGCCAAGCTCGCCGCCGCTTGAGCTCGACGGACACGTAGAGTTCGCGCGGGCGATGTCGGCGAAGTCGGCGCCGGCCGCGATCTGCGCCTTGAGGTCCTCGGCCTGCTCAGCGGTGGGGACCAGAATGTGACGGGCGGATGCTCGTGCCATGAGAAGTCTCCTTCGGATTGCCGAAACGGAACCTTACTGCAAATTGTAGTCCCCGTTGCAACCGCGCTCGATTCGTTCGCGGCATTGCCCCGAAACGACAGAACCGGGCGGCTCCGAAGAGCCAACCCGGTTCTGCTATCAGTTACGAGAACTGAGAACTAGAGCGCGCGGACGTTGGTCGCCTGCGGCTTGCCGTTCTGACCGGTGGCCTCGGTGAAAGAGACAGCCTGACCCTCGTCGAGAGACTTGAAGCCCTCGCTCTGGATCTCGGAGAAGTGAACGAAGAGATCGTCGCCACCCTCGCGCTCGATGAAGCCATAACCCTTGTCAGCGTTGAACCACTTTACTTTACCTTCAGCCATGCAAATCCATCCTCTCGCCCACTCAGGGGCAAAAACAAAGCGACGCATCTACCGCACGAATGCGGCTAGTCACGTCGCAATCCACTAAGCCGAAATGGCTTATGCCGAGCACTCTAGCACGCATCTTTCTCAAAAGCCAGAAATGATGTCCCAACATGCCGTCTTGGCGGTTTGCGCTGGGCCTGGCCAACCCCTCTGAGCTGGCCATTTTCACCGCATCATGGCGAAAAGAGATGTCACGCATTGCATTCAGCGCGTGGCTGACCCGCTTCCGCTCCCTGAGGACGCGGCCAGTCGCCTCGTCGTGACAAGAGCCGAATAGGCAACAGGCCGATTCGCCCGTTCGCAACATCTCCGACACCGCTCTCAAGCGGCCCGCAGTCGAGGGCGCGCGCCGCGTCGACTTCACCGAGGAGGCTTTCCAACGAACAGTGCACGTGCTCCTCGACGGGTACGCCACTCAAGAATGGTAGCGATCTTACTTCGTCCGCAATTCCCGAAGTGCCTGAAGCGCTTCGGTCAGCGTGGCGGTCAGCGGCAACTCCACCGTCCCAGCGACGTGAGCGCGCTGCATGCTGGTCGCAACCTGCTCGCTTGCGCCGCACAGCGCCACAAGAACTCCTCGGCGCCTCAGCGCATGGACCGCGTCGTTGAGTGCCACAAGGCCGGTCATGTCGATGAATGGCACGTTGACGAGCTTGAGCACGATGGCCCTCGGGTCGGTTCCGGAATGCAGCAGCGCACCTTCGAACTCCTCGACGGCGCCGAAGAAGAACGGCCCCTCGACCGAGTACACGAGCACCCCCTCAGGAATCACTGCCGCCTGCTCGGGAGAGAGACGCGCGACGAGTTCGTGTTCGCCGAGGGCGCGCACCTCGACCGTCGACACCATGCGGCGGAAGAAGTTCAGCAGCGCGAGGATGACGCCCACTTCCACGGCGAGCGAGATATCGGCGAAAATGCTCAGCAGCAACGTCGTGATCATGACTACCACATCCGAGCGGGGAGCTCTGCGGGCGACGCGCACGATTCGCGTGAGCTGGCTCATGTTGAACGCGACGACGAACAGGATCGCTGCGAGCGCCGTGAGCGGAACGAAAGCCGCCAGCGGTGCGAACGCCACGAGCACGAGCGCGATCGTAGCCGCGTGTGCGAGGCCCGCAACCGGGCTGTCGCCGCCGTGCCGGATGTTGGTGGCCGTGCGCGCGAGCGCGCCAGTCGCGGCGAATCCGCCGAACAGCGCCGCACCGAAGTTCGCGATCCCTTGCCCGACGAGCTCCTGGTTCGGGTCGTGCTTCGTGCCCGTCATTCCATCGGCCACAGTCGCAGATAGCAGGGACTCGATAGCGCCGAGCAGCGCGACCGCGACCGCGGGCTGCAGCAGTTCCATGACCGTGGCGAGCGTCAGATGTGGAATGGCAAAGTGTGGCAGCCCACGCGGGATGCCACCGAAGACGGAGCCGATCGTCGCTATGCCTGGCGGGTGGAAGATCGCGACGAACGCAGTCGACGCCGCGAGTGCGACCATGGGCGACGGAATCTTGCCGGCAACCGGGATTCGCGGCCAAAGCGCCACAAGCAGCAAGCTCGCGACGCCGAGCACCGTCGTCGCCGGATGCAGGTGCGGTAGCACGGCGGCGAGCTGCGGCAACTTCTCGAACAGCGTCAGGCCGTTAACCTTCGGCAGGCCGAAGAAGTTGCCCCACTGCCCCACCCAGATGACGACGGCGATGCCTGCCGTGAAACCGAGCACCACCGACTCGGGGATGAAGCGGATCACGCCGCCAAGCCGAGAAAGGCCCAGCAGCAGCAGGAACACGCCAGCGATGAGCGTGACGATCTGCAGCCCAACGATGCCGTATTTCGCGGTCACGCCGAAGAGCAGCACCGCGAACGCGCCTGTCGGGCCGGCGATCTGTACGCGAGTACCGCCGAGCAGCGTGACGAGCAGGCCAGCGACGAGCGCAGTGTAAAGGCCCTGCTGAGGAGCCGCGCCGGAAGCGATCGCGAACGCCATCGCCAGTGGGAGCGCGACCACGCCGACTACCACACCGGCAGACAGGTTCTTCGCTAACGAGGCGCGACGGAACAAGCCCGCGCGCCATGCTTCAAGAATCGCAGGCACGATGCTCCAAGGAATCGAACGGGGTGAATGACTTCACAGTAGCACGGGGCTCAGGCCATCTGGTGCGGCACGCTGGTCTGTCATCGAGCGGTTGGCTGGCCTTTCGCTGCCCTGGCCTACGCCTCGTCCTTGATTCCCACCGAAACGATCGCAACGTCGTCGCTGAGCGAGCCCCCGGTGAAACGCATGATCTCATCGAAGACAGCGCCGGCGACCTTGCTTACGGGAGTCGGCGGCAACTCTCCGAGGAACTCAACGAGCCTGGACTCGCCGAACAGCTCTCTCTCGTGACGCGCTTCCGTCACGCCGTCGGTGTAGAGGACGAGAACGTCACCCACCGACAGCGTCGTCTCGCCGTCTCGGAAGTCCATCTTCTCGAACGCGCCCACAAGAGGTGAGCCGACGTCCAGCAGCTCGATTTCGGCGTTTGGCCGCTTGATCATGCTGCGTGTATGTCCGGCGCTGCAGTAGACGACCCGCCCCGTAGAACTTTCGATGACGCAGAAGACGAGCGTGCAGAAGATCGAGGGCCCGGTGGCTTTGTTGACTATGTCGCTCGTCTTCGCGACGACGACGGCCGGAGACTCGTTCTCGTAAGAGAGAACTCTGATGGTGTTCTTGACGAGCGCGGTGAGCGTGGCGGCCTCCACGCCCTTCCCGGAGACATCGCCCACGAGAATCCCCGCGCGACCACCATCGAGCTCGAACAAATCGTAGAAGTCACCGCCGACGCTCGCCGTCTCCGTCGCGGACTGGTACAGGTAACCACAGGCGACATACGGGATGTTCTCGGGAACGGTGAGCAGAGCGGCTTGCAGCGTATTCGCGATTTCGCGCTGGGCCGAATAGAGCTGCGCGTTCTCGTGCGCGAGCGAGAGCAACGTACCAAGCCGCCGTGCGAAGTCGATCTCGACATCGCTGAACTTCCCGCCAGGAGGTCCGTAGTGAAACGACAAAGAGCCGACAACCTCGCCGTGCAACAGTAGCGGCACGAGGAGCGCAGTGCTGATCTTCAGTTCCACGCCGATACTCGCCGCGAAGATCTGGTTCTGCAGAATATCATCGAAGACGAGCGGCTCCCCCGCCTGTGCTGCCAGACGCGTCGCGGGAACCTGTTGCTCGTCAAGAGATCGGCCTTCAAGCTCGAGGGGCAGCCCGTATACGTTCTTCATCACCCACTGGTCGTCACGCCTGAGCAGGACCGCGCTCGAGTCGGCCCTAAGGGCCACGGTCGCGTCGTCGAGGATCTGGGCAAAAAGCTCGTCGACCTCCAGCGACGAGCTGATCGTGAGATCGATTTCGTTGAGCGCAGAGTTCAAGCTCTCTTGGCGCCGAACGTCTGTGATGTCGTCGATCGCGAGAAGGATCGACGGCTGCGCGCCCGCCTCGCGGACGCGTCGGGCATTGAGCACCATGACGCGCGACCCCAGAGCCGGAAACTCATGTGCGACCTCCAGCCCGACGAACTCGCTGTCTCCAGGGATGATCGCGCCGAGCAGTCCCCGGAGCTGCGGGAAGTCCCACTGCCCGTTCCCAAGGCCGTACAGGATCGTTCCGATGGTCTGCTCGGCGGTCACGGCGAACGTCTCGTAGAAGGCGTCATTCGCCTCGCGAACTCGCAGGTCTCCATCGAGCGTGAGCAGCGGCTCTCGAATCGTCGCAACGATGGCCCTGGCGTGGTCGCGCGCGACTTCGGCGACGTGAGACGTTCTCTTCAGCAGGTCGATGTCCACGAATGCCAGCACTACTCCGTCGAGCACCCCTTGCGATGTCTTGTACGGCAGGATGCGAAGGGAGTACCAACGGCTGTCGGCATCCTGCACTTCGACTTCGAGCGGTTCGGCGCTTTCGATCACCGTGCCGACAAGCAGGGAGAAATCTGGAATCTCGGCCTTGAGGCTCAGGTCGCTGAGGGGCCGACCGATGTCTGATTGAACAACATTGACGATCTTCGTGATGTTCGGGGTGAATCGTCGGATGGTGAGATCGGACCCGAGAATGAGGATCGGTATCTCCACACCCTCGATAACATTATTGAGGTCGTCGGTCAGCCGGCCGAGCTCGATATTGCGATTGCGAAGTTCGTCGTTGAGCGTCGTGAGTTCCTCGTTTGTGGACTGCAGCTCTTCCTGAGCTGTCTGGAACTCTTCGTTGATCGTTCGAAGCGCCTCGTTGCTGGACTGGAGCTTGTCGCCTGCCGCACGCAACTCGGCGTAGGCCGCGTCGTTGTTGGCAGACGCCTGCGACGGCGCGGTGGCAGGCTGCAACGCGGCCGCCCCTACCGACCCCGCGGACGACGGCAACGGGGGCACGAGCCTGGCTGGGCCGGGTTTGCGTTGGAAGATGTGGTGCTTGTTGTCGACCGCCGAGAAGAACTCCGACTCCGCGCCGGTCGTCTCGGCGGATCCGAGCATCAGGAACCCGCCCGGCTCGAGTGCGTAGTGCAGCACACGCAGCACGCGCGACTGCAGCTCGCTCTCCATGTAGATGAGCACGTTTCGGAAGGTCACCAGATCCAGCCGAGAGAACGGGGAGTCTCTGGTGACGTCGTGGGCCGCGAAGACACACATCTCGCGAATCGACCGATCGATACGGTACCCGCTCGGTACCCGCGTGAAGAAACGCGCGAGCCGCTCGGGCGAGATCTCGCGAGCAACGCTCTCCGGATAGAGGCCGGCGCGCGCGACTTCGATGTCACTGGCGTTCACGTCGGTCGCAAACATCTGGATCCCGAGCGGAGTCGGTTGCTTCTCAAGGAACTCGACGAGCAGCATGACGATGCTGTACGCCTCTTGTCCCTTCGCGCAGCCCGGCACCCAGACGCGGATGGTCGTGTCGGGTTCCTTGCTTTTGAGAATCTCGGGGAACCCCGTGACGGTAAGCGCGTCAAGAGCGTCGGGGTCGCGGAAGAACTCCGTCATGTTGACCAGCACGTCATGGTAGAGCGTCTCGACGGACTCAGGATGCTCCTGCAGTAGCTGCAGGTACGCCGCCATCGTCGGTACGCCTTCGAGCAGCATGCGGCGCGAGACACGTCGAAGGAGCGAAGTCTGCCGATAGTGGCTCAGATCGAGTCCCGTCAACGTTCGCACGAGCGAGAGTACCTTGCCGAACGATTCGCGGTCGACGTCCTCGACAGCGTCAGCCGACGGTTCCGGTCGCATGAGTTCGGGGTGCTGGCCGATGCGCACCAGCTCCGCTGCGATGTGCTCCGGGTCAAGCACCGAATCGACAACGCCCGCGTCTATAGCCGCCTGCGGCATCCCGTCGTATTCGGCTGTCGCCGGATCCTGCGCATAGGTGAGCCCGTCAGCGGCCTTGATCGCCGACAGGCCGATAACGCCATCGTCTCCCGTGCCCGACAGCACCACGCCGATCGACGTGGTGGCGCACTCTTCGGCGAGAGAGCGGAAGAACGTGTCGATCGGGTGGCTTTGCGCCGATGACTTGGCTCGTGGCGTGATGGTGATGAAGCCGCCCGATAGTTCGATGATGACGTTCGGCGGCATGATGTAGACGTGGTCGGGTTCAACCAGCGCGCCTTTGACGGCATCACAGACAGGCATCTTGGTCACTCGCCCAAGAATATCGCCGAGCAGGCTCTCGTGACTTGGATCGAGATGCTGAATGAGCACGAATGCAAGCCCAGTCTTAGCCGGGAGCGCTCGAAGCAGGCGTCTGAACGCATCGACGCCTCCGGCTGAAGCGCCTACTCCGACGATTGGACACCGAGCGTGGGGCCTTCCGACGGCGGTGGCCGGTGCGGGATGGCGGCTGGAAGTCTTGCGCGGTGGCTTCTTGGCGGAGTCTCCCGGTTCGTGGCTCATCCCGCGCGTGCCTCCGTCCCGTGGAGTGTGTGGCGCTTAGCACCCGTACAGACCGTCAACCGACAAGCCTGACATCGCCGTAGCCGTAGCCGACAAGCGTGCGGAAATCCTCCTGTACGCTTTGTCGTTCCCTTGTAGTGTGGGGCCGGCGGCACGCGCAGTCCAGCCGAACTCCGCGGACACTGGCTGTAACAGCTCCAGAATCCCCAGCACTTCGCGTCGATGACATCGCCAGCGTTCCCGGCCGTGAATGAGCATCGCGATCGTGACGCGCCTGGAGCGCGGAAACTCGGATTCGGGTACCGTATTGGCCATCGATAACGCTCGGCGTCGCGCGTGAAGACCAGGGAGCCTACATGACGACCACTCCGCTCAAGGACTCCGAGATCCGCAGCCAGCTCGCTGAGCTTGGTCTCGGCGGCCGGGGTGCCGTACACCGCAATCTGCCGCCGGCCGAACTCATCGCTCGCTCACTCGCGCGCGGCGAGGGTATCCTCGCCGCCAACGGCGCGCTCGTCGTCAAGACAGGCGAGCCGTCCGGACGCTCCCCCGGCGACCGCGTCATCGTCGAGGAAGGCCCCACCGCCGAGCAGATCTGCTGGGGCAGCGTCAACAAGCCGTGCGAGCCCGCGCTCTTCGACAGGCTGCTCGACAAGGCGCGAGGCTATCTCGACGGCCGCGACCTGTACGTTTTCGACGGCTTCGCGGGAGCAGAACGCACGTATCGGCTGCCGATTCGAGTGGTCGCGGACGCCACGTGGCACGCACTCTTCGCCGACACGCTGTTCGTGCGCCCCACACCAGCCGAACTCGACGACTTCGCCCCCGGCTTCACGGTTATCAACTGCGGCGCCTTGCGAGCCAGCTCCGATTTTGATGGCACGCGCAGCTCGGTGTTCGTGGGCATCAGCTTCACCCGAAAGCTCGTGCTCATTCTCGGCAGCATGTACGGCGGCGAGATGAAGAAGGCGATCTTCTCGGTGATGAACTACCTGCTGCCGCAGCGCAACGTGCTGCCCATGCACTGCTCCGCCAATGCGGGTCAGTCAGGCGATGTGGCGCTCTTCTTCGGCCTTTCGGGAACCGGTAAGACCACCCTTTCAGCGGACCCGACACGCCGGCTGATCGGCGACGACGAGCACGGCTGGAGCGACCACAGCATCTTCAACTTCGAGGGCGGCTGCTACGCAAAGGTCATTCGCCTCCGAGAAGAGTCGGAGCCGCAGATCTTCTCCGCCATCAAGTTCGGCTCGATATTGGAGAACGTGATCGTCGACCCTCAGACGCGCGCAATCGACTACGCCTCGGATTTCCTCACCGAGAACACGCGCGGCACCTACCCAATCGAGCACATCCCCGGCGCGGTACTGGGCGGTGTAGGCGACCACCCGCGCAACGTCTTCTTCCTCACTTACGACGCGTTCGGCGTGCTGCCCCCCATCTCTAAACTCACGCCAGAGATGGCGAACTACCATTTCCTCTCCGGCTTCACAAGCAAGGTCGCCGGCACAGAGGTAGGCGTCAACGAGCCCAGACCCACGTTCTCGACGTGCTTCGGTGCCGCGTTCATGCCACTGCACCCGTCACGCTACTCGACGATGCTCGCCGAGCGCCTGACCTGGCATGAGACTGACTGCTGGCTGGTCAACACCGGGTTCACCGGCGGGCCCTTCGGCACAGGGCACCGCATGAGCATCGAGCTCACGCGCGGGCTCATCGGCGCAGCCTTGGACGGCTCCCTCGCCAAGTCCGGCTTCACCCCGCATCCGGTATTCAAGATACTCGTGCCGCACGAGTGCAACTGCGCCGGCGTAGAAGTACTTGATCCGCGGCGCTCGTGGGCCGATAAGGCCGCCTACGACCAGACCGCCAATAATCTCGCCGACATGTTCCGCGAGAACTTCGAACGATACGCCGAATACGTGACACCGGAGGTGCTCGAAGCGGGCCCCGAACCACAGACCGCCGGGTAACTTGCATCGATGTTAACCGCGAGTAACTCGGAGCGCCGTAAGTGGGGAATCATCTGACACGGCCCACGGGGTCGAACTCGGATGGTAACGACTCTATCGAGTGATCGGAGGCGGTCATGTTCGGAAGAAAGCGATTGCTTTGGGTAGGTGCGTTGGTGCTCGTCGTTGGCCTCGCCGTAGGCCTTGCTGGCTGCTCCGGCGGCGCAAGTTCCACGGGAACGACGTCTGGCGGCACGTCAGCGACGCCGCTGAAGATCGCTCTCCTGCTCCCGGAGACCAAGACGGCGCGCTATGACACTCAGGACAAACCCCTGTTCGAGGCGAAGGTCAAAGAACTCGCACCTGACATCCAGATTATCTATAGCAACTCGAACCAGGATGCGGCCGAACAGCAGTCGCAAGCCGATGCAGCGCTCACGAACGGGGCAAACGTGCTCGTGCTCGATCCGGTCGATTTCGCCACCGCTGGCGCAATCGTGGCCAAGGCCAAGGCCAAGAACGTGCCGGTCATCAGCTACGACCGTCTGATAACGAACTCGCCCATCGACTACTACATCTCCTTCGACAACGCTCAGGTCGGCAAGCTGCAGGGCCAGGCGCTGCTCGACAAGCTGACGAAGGACGGGAACGCCGGCAAGACGATAGTGATGATCAACGGTGCGCCGACTGACAACAACGCCAAACTGTTCAAGCAGGGCGCTCACAGTGTCCTTGATGGCAAGGTCAAGATCGGTGCGGAGTACGACGATCCGGACTGGACCCCCGACAAAGCACAGGCCGAGATGGACCAAGCGATCACGAAGCTCGGCAAGAACGGATTCGTAGGCGTGTACTGCGCCAACGACGGCACCGCTGGTGGCGCCATCGCGTCCATGAAGGGCGCCGGCATCGACCCGACGACCAGGCCGGTCACCGGCCAGGACGCGGAACTCGCCGGTATTCAGCGCATCCTCCTCGGCGAGCAGTACATGACAATCTACAAGGCGATCAAGCAAGAGGCCGACGGGGCTGCTGAGCTCGCAGTGTCCCTTGCCAAGAACACCGCAGCACCCTCAGATCTGACGATCAGCAAGGTCAATAACGGCTCGGCGGACATCAACTCCGTCATCCTGACTCCGGTTGCCGTGACCGCCGACAACATCAAGAGCACCGTCGTGGCCGACGGCTTCTGGACAACTACGCAGATCTTGTCCACGCCTGCACTCAAGGCCGCTGGTGCCAAAGTCGGGCTTCAGTGACCTCCGTTTCCAACGCATGATGAACGCGACAGGCACCACGCCGCTCTTGCTCACGCTGAAAGGCGTGAGCAAAGCGTTCGGAGCCAACCAGGCACTCACCCGCGTCGACTTCGAAGTCGACGCGGGTGAGGTCGTCGCGCTCGTCGGCGACAACGGCGCCGGGAAGTCGACTCTCGTCAAAGCGATCGCCGGTGTGCAACTGGCTGACGAGGGCACGTTCTACTTCAACGGCAATGAAATGAAGATCACCAGCCCGCAGGACGCAACGGCGCTCGGAATCGCAACGGTCTATCAGGATCTTGCCCTGTGCGACAACCTCGACGTCGTCGCAAACCTGTATCTGGGGCGCGAGCTTTTCGTTCAAGGCGCCGCCCGAGCCGTGTACTTGCTCGACGAGACGGCGATGGAGCAGAACTCCCTGAGACTGCTCGAGTCGCTCGCCGTGACGACGATTCATGACGTCCGCGTGCCTGTCGGGTCGCTCTCAGGTGGTCAACGGCAGGCTGTGGCGATCGCCCGTTCGCTGCTCGGCGAGCCGAGCGTGGTGCTGCTCGACGAACCGACGGCCGCGCTCGGGGTCACCCAGACGGAACAGGTGCTCGAACTGATCGGGACGCTACGCGAAAGAGGGCTCGGCGTCGTGATCATCAGCCACAACCTCGAGAACGTGTTCGCAGTCGCCGACCGGATCATCGTGCTGCGACTGGGCAAGCGCGCCGCAACATTCGACGTGCGCGGGGTTAGTCGTGAGGATGTCGTCGCCGCCATCACCGGCGCCGAGTTCGGCTTGGGAGCCCGTGTCGGCGAGGTAACCTCATGAGCGCCCGGAACAAGGAGACGCAATCCTCTCACGGTCTCGGCGATATGCTGCGGGAGGTGGGCCGCAAGCTCGCACAGGGTGAAGCGGGCACGCTCCTCGTCTTGTTGATGGTCGGAGCGATCTGGACCTTCTTCCAGTTCCAAAACGACCGGTTCCTAAGCGCGGGGAACCTGACCAACCTGATGCTTCAGCAAGCTGCGGTGGCGACCATCTCGATCGGCGTCGTGCTCATTCTGCTTCTCGGCGAGATCGACCTGTCGGTAGGAGCCGTCAGTGGTTTCTGCGCCGCCGTGATGGCGGTTCTGAGCGAGCTGCACCACGTCTCCCCCGCTCTAGCGATCGGCGCCGCGCTCCTGCTCGGCGCGACGATCGGACTGTTCAACGGGTTCATGGTCACGCGCTTCCGGATACCATCCTTCGTCGTCACGCTGGCCGGCTCGCTCACGCTCGTAGGACTGCAGCTCTATATTCTCGGCGGAACCGGAACGGTGAACATCACCAACAGTTCCGTCACGGATCTAACCAGCACGTTCTTCTCGGCTGCTGTCGGCTGGGGCATCACCGTGACTGTTGTCGCACTCGCGCTTGGTTTCTCCCTGATCCGGCGCACACGCCGACGGGCGGCGGGTCTGACCGTGGAACCGATGCGAGCCCTCGTCGCACGGATCGTACTCATAGGCGCGGCCTTGGTCGCCCTCATCGTGGTCGTCAACTTGGACAGAGGGCTGCCGCTGGTCGTCTGCATCGTAGTTGTCCTGGCGCTCGTCTTCGCCTACGTCACCGAACGCACGCGCTTCGGCCGCCACATGTTCGCCGTTGGGGGCAACGCAGAGGCCGCCCGGCGAGCCGGTATCAAGATCGATCACGTACGCATCCTCGTCTTTACGCTCGGCTCAACGCTCGCCGCACTGGGGGGTGTGCTTGCGGCCTCGCGCCTCTTCGCAGTCAACCAGTCTTCTGGCGGCAGCGACCTTCTGCTCATGGCGATAGCGGGTCCAGTCATCGCTGGAACCAGCCTGTTCGGCGGACGCGGCTCGGTGTGGTCGGCGCTTCTCGGCGCGATCGTGATCGGATCGATCGCCAACGGCATGAACCTGCTTGCGCTGGACTCGTCAGTGAAGTACATCGTCACCGGAGCGGTCCTGATCGCGGCCGTCACGATCGAGTCGATAACGCGCATCCGCCGTCGTGGCGGGATGATCGAATAGTCGCCCCGCCTCACCGGCGGCTCGACGTTTCGCCAACTGCCACAAGTACTCGACGTCCGGACGGATGTGCTCGCTGCCGTACGCATCGGCCGTATCGAAGATGTTGACGCCGAGGTCCAAGGCACGGTTAAGCGTGGCCAGCGGCTGCGTGTCGTCCACGGCGCCCCATGAGCTGCCCATCGCCCAGGTGCCCAGACCCACAGTCGATATCTTCCAGCCAGTGCGCCCGAGCTCGCGGTATTCCATGAACGTCTCCTCGTCGCTGCCGACACGCACTCCCGACGCGTCGGACGTGCGCGGTCGCTCATCGCCCACATGGCTCATACCCCGGCGGGCGCCACAGGCGGCATTTCGCCTTGCGATATCGCGCAAAGGGGTATCAACAAGGCAGGTCAAATGAACGAAGGGGGCACTCAATGGGTTGTTGTCTGGGAATCCTACTGCTCGGTGGCGCGCCGCGCCTGGCCCTTCTGCTCTGGTGGTTCTTGGATCCGACCCGAATCTACGCCGCATTCCACGGATGGAGTACGACAGTCGGAACCGTGACCCTCGGTACGTGGATCTGGCCGCTGGTCGGCCTTCTGGTACTGCCCTGGACTACGGTCGCATTCGTGTTCGTAGCGCCCGGTGGAGTGTCCATGCTTGAGTGGGTCGTCCTCGGAATCGCTCTTCTCCTCGACCTCAGCACTCATGGAGGCAGCGGCCGCGTGTACCGTCAGCGCCAGTCGAGCGTCTAGCAAAAACCAGCAAGGCTTAACCTGAAGCTGGTCAGCGCGACGCGATGAGCCGCTCGTTGAAAGAGCGCGGATCCATGCTGTACGTCATCGCCACCTCATGGCTCACGCGGCGCTCCCTCACCAGCTCAGCCAGACGCATGTCGAAGATGACCATGCCGTCCTTGACGCCGGCATGCATCGTGGGCTCGAGCTGATGGGTCTTGCTGTCTCGAATAAGGTTGCGAACCGCCGCATTGGCGATAAGCACCTCGGCTACGCACACCCGTCCACCGTCAATGAGTGGCACGAGCCGCTGGGACACGACCGCTTCGAGCGATGCCGCCAGCTGCAGTCGGATCTGAGTTTGCTGATGCGGTGGAAACGCATCGATGATGCGGTCGATCGCCTGCGCCGCGCTGTTGGTATGAAGAGTAGCGAAGATGAGGTGCCCGGTCTCGGCCGCGCTCACTGCTGCGCTGATAGTCTCGAGATCACGCATCTCGCCGATGAGGATGACATCGGGGTCTTCTCGCAGCGAGCTGCGGAGGGCTTGCGCGAAGTCCGAAGTGTCTCTCCCCACCTCGCGCTGTTGCACGATCGACTGCTCATGGGTGTGCACGTACTCGATCGGGTCCTCAATGGTGATGACGTGAACGTTTCTCTCCCGGTTGATCTTGCCGATGAGTGCAGCCAGAGTTGTCGACTTCCCGCTGCCCGTGGGCCCGGTCACGAGCACGAGCCCCTGCTTCAGGTGCGCGAACGTGCCCACCACCCGCGGCAATCCGAGTGGATCAAGCGACGGCGGTCCATCCGGGATTCTGCGCAGTGCCGCCGATACGTCACCGCGCTCATGGAATGCATTGACTCGATACCTGCCGAGACCGCGTCGCCCGAAGGAGAAGTCCAGCTCCAGCTCAAGCTCGAACTTCGCGCGCTGGTCCTTGGTCATCATGCTCGTCACCAAGTACTGGGATATGTCCGACGTCAGCACACGGGTGCCCGGAACCGGAGCGAGGTCCCCATTGATGCGAGCCATTGGCTTGATACCTGCCGAGATGTGCATGTCACTCGCATTCGTCTCGACGAGGAATGCGAGCATGGAGTCCAGCGCCGGGATGCTCTGGTCCTCAGGAGTCGGCTTCGAATCGGTCGCGCGGCGTGCGCGCCGCAACGGCTTGGGCTGGTCGCTCATGTGGGAACCCCTCAACTTCGGCGGCTACCGTACGTGGACGCGAAACGGATCCATGGTCCCAGACTCAACTGTCAGGATATCAGTATGCTCGTCAGGCTTGGCACGTGCCGACTCCGGAGCTTCGAACCCGCGGCCACGTGTGGACGCGGCTCTCGACGTGCCGCAGGAGGTCTGCGTTGTGATCGCCAGCAAGCCGGTTTGATCCGGCTTCCTCCATCCTGATTATGCCGCTCCGCCGCAAGTCGCACGCAAAGGGATGTCCCCCTGCGAGTCGAGCGCCTGCGAAAGTCATGGCGGCAACTCAGAATCGACCGACTCTTAGCAGCATATTCTGGGTATTCACGCACAAGCCGGACACATTGCGGACAAGTCTGAGAGGCTCTTTATGCGATGGATCGTTGGATCCAGTGTTCGGCTTGCTGTAGTGGTCGTGGTCGTGGTCGCACTGTCTCTCGCCGGCGGCGTCGTGTTGCTCGGCCGCGCGCCCGTCGATACTCTGCCGGAGCTTCTGCCGCCTCAAGTTCAGGTCCAGACCGATGCCATCGGGCTCTCCAGCCATGAGGTCGAGCAGTTTCTCGTGGTACCCGCCGAGGGCGAACTCGCAAACGTCGCTTATCTCGATCACCTGACGTCGCGCTCAGTACCGGGAATGTCATCGATTCTGCTGAGCTTCAAGCCAGGCACGAGCGTCTGGAACGCACGCCAGCTTGTCGCGGAACGCATGGCACAGGTTCCTCTGCCCGTTGACGTGGGCACCCCGCCCGTGTTGATCCAGCCCCTCTCCTCTTCAAGTCGGGCGATGATGGTCGGGCTCAGCTCTACCGCGGTTGCGCCCATCGATCTGACGACTCTCGCCAAGTGGCGCATCAGACCGCGCCTGCTTGCAGTTCCGGGAGTCGCCAATGTGACGATCTGGGGCCAAAAGGATCGCGAGATGCTGGTGCTGCTTGACCCGGTCAGGATGAGCCGCACTGAGGTGACCCTCGACCAGGTCATGGCGTCGGTGGGTGACTCCATGTGGACCTCGCCGCTCACCTTCGTGGCAGCCTCCACCCCGGGTGCAGACGGCGTGATCGACACGCCCAACCAACGTCTGACGATCCAGCACGTGCTACCGATCATCTCGTCCAAGGACCTAGTGAACGTGCCGATCGAAGGCACAGGAGTGCGCAGGGTCAGCGTCGGCGACGTGTCGACGGTCATCGAAGATCACAGCCTTCTCATCGGCGACGCAGTCCTTAAGAAGGGCCCCGGGCTTATCCTCGTGGTCGAGAAGCTCCCTGGTGCCGACGCGCTCGCTGTCGACCGCGGCGTGGAATCGGCCATGGGCGAGCTTGAGCCGGGCCTGTCGGGAATCACGATAGATACCAGCCTGTTTAGACCAGGCACCTACCTCGCCGACTCGCTGCGCTCGATCGGGATCGCGGGTCTGATCGCGCTCCTCGCTGTGTGCGCGTGGCTTGGCGTCGCCTACCGCTCGTGGCGCGTCGCACTCTCCGCCGGAATCTCCATCGCTGCTTCGTTGTTGGCGGCGTCCCTTGTGTTGTTGGCAGCCGGCCTGACCTTCAATGTCGCGATCTTGACCGGGCTCGTCATGGCTCTGGGAGTGATCGTCGACGACGTCGTGGTCGCGGCCTCCGCACTGAAGTATCACCCCGCGCGGGAAGGTGAAACCAGCGTGGGCCTAACGCCTTCGGAATCGGTCGCCGAAACGCTCCTTTCGGCCCGCACGTCCCTCGGCTTCGCGTTCGCCGTACTCGTGTTGGTGTCGGTACCCTTCTTCTTCGTCCCCGGGATTGCTGGAACGCTTTCCATGCAGCTGATCATCGCCTACCTCGCGGCGCTCGTTGCGTCGGCGGCTGTTGCAGCGGTCGTGACTCCGGCGCTCGTCTTCATCTTGCTGCCGGCCTCGGCGCCACAGGCCGCTGGCGCGGAGAACCGGTTCGCTTATCGCACCCAGAAGGGTGTGCGTTTCGCCGAGAAGCGGCCGGGTCTCGTCGCGCTGGTCGTTGCCGCTGTCGTGCTCGTGGGCATCGCAGGAGCCGTGCTATCACTCCCTCGCTCGTTCGTCCCGAGCCTCCGCGACGGAGGCCTCGTCGTCCACTGGCAGGCGGCGTCGGGTACTTCGCTTGACGAGATGAAGCGCATCACCGCACGGGCCGAGCAGCCGATTAGAGCGCTTCCCGGAGTTCTGAGCGTGACGAGCCATGTAGGACAAGCGCTCTCGGGCGACCAGATTGTTGGCAGCGACGCAGCCGAGACATGGATCAGCCTTGGCCCCAAGGTGGAGTACGGCCAGACCGTGCGCGAGGTGAATCGCATCCTCAGCGCTTTCCCGGGCCTCAGGCACACCGTCGAGTCCTACGCCGACAGCGCCGTCAGACGCGCGGCTACAGATTCGAGCACGGATGTGAACGTTCGCGTGTACGGTTCAAACATCGACGGGCTGAACTCGGCTGCGGCCCAGGTGCGCCGAGCCATCGCCACAATCCCCGGAGTTGCCGGCACAAGCGTGACCACATCGACTACCCAGCCACTGATTCAGATTACGACCGACATCGGGAAGGCCGCCCGCTACGGCTTGAAGCCTGGTGACGTCCGCCGGCAGACCGCGGCGCTCATGAGCGGCATCCCGGTGGGCAGCTACTACCAGGACCAGCAGGTCTTTGAAGTGGCGGTGTGGGGTGGTCCGGCCCTGCGCCAGAACCCCAAAAGCGTTGAGAACCTGCCTATCTTTGCCTCCGACGGCGCCCGGATACCGCTCAAGACCGTCGCTTCGGTTGCATTTGTGCCGGAGCCCTCGATTGTTGACCACGACAAGGCGTCGCGCTTCCTCGATATCAAACTTGCGGTAAGCGGCGCCGGCGCGAGTTCGGTAACCGCCGCGGTCAAACAACGAATGAGGTCCCTGGCGCTGCCGCTGGGCTACCACACGGAGGTCTCCAGTCCTCTCGGGGAGCGTAAAAGGGCCGAAACGGATCTCGCCCTCATCGCGATGGCCGTGGTGATTGGAATCCTTCTGCTGCTGCAAGCGGCTCTTCAGAGCTGGCGTAAGGCGGCGCTGGTCCTCGTGCTGATGCCCTTCGCCGTCTCGGGCAGCGTGCTGGCGGCGGCGATTTTTGGCTGGGGGATGACGATCGGTGTCGTGGCTGGCGTGGTTACCGTTCTCGGTCTCGCCCTGCGAAACGCCACGCTGCTCATCCGCCGCTTCGAAGACGCGGGTGAATACCCCCGCGCACGTGAGGAGCTGCGTGTTGTCGCGACGGTCACGGCTGACTCAGCGCTGCCAATCGTCGCCAGCGCGGTGGCCACAGCTCTGGCCGTCAGTCCCTTCGTGATTCTCGGCAACGTGAGTGGCATCGAGATACTCAAGCCTTTTGCCGTGGTCGTTTTGTTCGGGCTCGTCACGTCGACAGTGCTCACCCTGCTTGTTCTTCCCGCGCTGTACAGGCCCTGGGGAATATCGCGCTCACGCCGTACGGACATCGAAGGAGCACAGTGATGACTCACCGCACGCTCGTTATCTGCGCAGGGCTGTTGGCGGTGGCGCTTACACTCGCTGGATGCGCGCGCGAGACCGTCGTCGAACCGTCCGACCCGACTACCGTCAAGGCCATCAAGGACACCGACCTCAACGAGATCAAGTTGGCCGACATCGCGTTTCGCAACGTCGGCATTCAGACGGTTGCCGTGCGCGAGGCAACGAGCTCGCCCACGGCGGCACCTGCCACGGGCACTGCAACCGCGACGCCGGCGTCGGTCGTGAAGGCAAAGCGCCGGCTGGTGATTCCGCAGAGCGCCTTGGTATTCAACCCGGATGGCTTCCCGTTCGTTTACACGAGCCCTTCGCCCCGGACCTATGTTCGATCTCCGGTCGTGGTCGACCGTTACGTCGGCACCGACATCCTGCTGATCTCGGGGCCAGCGGTCGGCACCCTCGTGGTTACCGTGGGCGATCCTGAACTTCTTGGCATCGAATATGGAGTCGGAGCAGAGTGAGCTCGCAAGGTAGATCGGTTATGCGCTCGATCGTCTCGTGGGCGCTCAACTATCGCTTCCTCGTGATTGCAGCCGCAGTCGGGATCATGGTGTTTGGGGTCGTACGGCTACAAACCGCCCAAGTCGACGTATTCCCGGAGTTCGCTCCGCCCCAGGTCGAGGTCCAGACCGAGAGCCTCGGCCTCTCGACCTCGGATGTCGAGTCGCTTGTGACCGTCCCCATCGAACAGGGACTCACCGGGATGCCCGGGCTCGACGCCATGCGCTCGACGTCGGTGCCGCAGCTCTCGTCCGTGGTGCTCATCTTCAGGCCTGGAACCGACGTATTGGCAGCCCAGCGGCTCGTTAACGAGCGCATGACCACAATTCGTGCGGCCTTGCCGACTTGGGCAAGCGCACCAGTGGTTCTGCCACCCGTCTCGGCGACCGGCCGCGTCCTGCACATCGGCATGTGGTCGGACAAGTACTCGATTCCGGAGCTTTCGGAGATCGCCTACTGGAAGATCAGGCCTCGGCTCGAGCAGGTCAACGGAGTAGCCGGCATCTCCCTTTGGAACGAGCGCCCGCCCACGATCCAGTTGCAGCTCGATCCGAAGAAGCTCGTTGCTCACAAGGTCACACTCGACAACGTCGAGAGAACGATGTCGGACGGGCTCGACGCGGGTGGCTTCACCTTCACGACTGGCTCGATTCACGCTGCTCTTGGCGTGGTGGACACGCCGAACCAACGCCTCCAGATCCACCAGGTGCTTGGCGTCCAGACGGCGAAGGACCTCGCATCTATCCCGCTGAACGACCAGCCGGCGACAGGCAAACAGCTCAAGCTGTCCGATGTCGGCAACGCCGTAACCGGTGAGGCTCCCGTCATCGGGGACGCGGTCGTCAACAGCCGGCCGGGACTGCTGATCGTGGTGAACAAGCTGCCGTGGGGCAACACACTCAACGTCACTCGCGATGTCGAGGCTGTGCTCGCAGACATGCAGCAAGGCATGCCCGATGTCCACTTCGACGCAAAGATCTTCCGTCCCGCCACCTTCGTGGAGGACGCCGTCAACAACCTGTCCCAGGCGCTGCTGCTTGGATTCATCTTCGTCGTCATCATCATCGTGCTGTTCCTGTCTGAATGGCGCGTCGCGCTGATCGCGCTTCTTACGATCCCGCTCGCCCTGATGGCCGCCGTACTTGTGCTCATCAGCTTCGGCGCCACCATCAACACGATGATCCTTGCCGGCTTGTCGATCGCGCTCGGCGAGCTGGTGGATGACGCGATCATCGATGTCGAGAACATCTTGCGGCGCTTCCGGTTGGCGCGAGCCTCAGGCAGCACTGAGCCGACCGCTTCGATCATCCTGAGCGCCTCGCTCGAAGTCAGAAGTTCCATCGTGTACGCGACGATAATCAGCGTCGTCGCCGTGACCCCGATCTTCCTGCTCCAGGGGCTCACCGCCGCATTCTTCCGGCCGCTCGTGACCGCCTACGGGCTCTCAATCATCGCGTCGATGGCCGTCGCGCTCACCGTCACGCCCGCGTTGACGCTCCTATTGCTTCGCGGCGGCAAGATGATCGAGAGACACGAGTCCAAGTTGGTCTTTCGGCTGCGCGACGCCTACCAGGGCATGCTGGCGCGCATCGTTTCGCGTCCTGCGATCATCTTCGTCAGCTGCGCCGCAGTCGTCGTCATCGGCGCGATCCTCGTGCCTCAGCTTGGGCAGTCTCTCTTTCCGCAGTTCAGACAGCGTGACTTCCTGATCCACCTAGGCACGATTCCCTCGACATCGGACCAGGAGGTCGTTCGCAACACGACGAACGTCTCCAAGGCCCTTCTCAAGGTTCCCGGCGTTCTCAACTTCGGTGCGCACATCGGGCGGGCGCGGCAGGGGGAGGAGATCGTCGGCATCAACTTCTCCGAGGGCTGGATCAGCATCGACCCAAAGGCCGACTATGAGGCCACCATCGCCAAGATCCGAACCGTTGTAAACGACTACCCCGGGACCTTCCGAGACGTGCAGATCTACCTGAACGAGCGCATCGAAGAGGTGCTCGCAGGCTCAACGCACGCGATCACAATCCGCATCTACGGCCAAGACCTCCCGACGTTGAGGGCAAAGGCCCGCGAGGTTCTCGAGCAGGTGACCGAGGTCAAGGGAACACTGGAGCCGCAGGTCGACGTTTCCATCGACACCCCGCAGGTCCAAGTCGAGGTCGACGTGCCGAAGGCCGCCAAGTACGGGTTGAAGCCAGGGGACGTACGCCGTCAGGCCGCTGCGTGGATTGCTGGCCTCGACACAGGCAACGTCTTCCAGGGCAACCGGTTCTACCGGGTGATCGCGTGGAGCATACCGAGCGCGCGCAGCAACGTCTCGTCGCTGAGCAACATCTTGCTCGACACCTCTTCGGGCGGCAGGGTGCGGCTTGGTGATATCGCGCGCGTCCAAGTGGTCCCGAACCCCAACATTGTGACCCGCGAGAACGCCTCGCGCTATATCGACGTGGGCACAAACGTCCAGGGCCGAGATCTGGGCTCCGTCGCCAGAGAGATCGAAGCGCGCGTCAAGACCCTCACCTTCCCGCGCGGCTTCAACTACGTCGTCCTCGGCGAGTACACCGAGGGGCTCGCAACGCAGCGCAAGTTGATTCTGACTGGCCTGATCGCGCTCCTGATCATACTGCTTCTGCTGCATCTCGCTTTCCGCTCGTGGCGCCTCGGCTTCTTCGTCTTCCTCACCCTGCCGATGGCGCTCGTGGGTGGCGTGATCGCGATATGGATCGTTGGCGGCAATGTGACACTCGGGGCGATCGTGGGCTTCTTCACCGTCTTCGGAATCGCGGCGCGCAACAGCATCATGCTCATCACGCACTGCGAGCACCTCGAAGAAGAGGAAGGCGAGGAGTTCGGTCCCGCGCTCGTGCTGCGCGGCGCTCGCGAACGGCTCTCCCCGATCCTCATGACGTCGCTCGCCACAGGGCTCGCGCTGCTCCCGCTGGTCGTGAACGGAAACCAGCCGGGGCGCGAGATCGAGTTCCCGCTCGCGGTCGTCATCATCGGCGGGCTCTTCACGTCAACGCTGCTCACGCTGTTCGTTGTTCCGTCGCTGTACCTGCGGTTTGGACGCAGCCGCGAGGGCGGTCGGCGTCTTACATAGCAACTCTGTTCTAGCGGTCGGCCGAATCTCGCGATAATAGGCCGCCCGCCCTTGCGGGCCTCGACGCAATCATCCAAGCATCAAACCGCGGAACCAAGACGCCCCTGCCTCCACGTTGGGGAGACAGGGGCGTCAATCCGTTCTTATCGGCCGCGGCAGTTCCGCCCGAGCCGCTCTTGCTACCTAGTGACTCCGCCTCGGCTTGCGGTCGCCGCCGCGATCTCCGCCGCCGCTGCCCTCGCGACGCGGGCCGCGGTCGCGGTCGCCACCGCTCGGGGCCGACGACGCCGAGCCTTCCGGGGCATCCGGCTTGTCGATCCGGTCGAGGCTGACCTTGCCGCGATCGTCGATCTCGAGAATCTTGACGTGGACCTCGTCGCCCACAGCGAGCACGTCTTCGACCTTGCCCACGCGGCCGTTGGCGACGCGGCTGATGTGCAGCAGGCCATCCTTGCCGGGGATGAGCTCGATGAATGCACCGAACGCCTGAATCGACACGACGCGCCCATGGTACTCCTCGCCGATCTCCGGCTCCTTGACGATCGCGCGGATGCGGCGGGCCGCCTCTTCGCCACCGAGGTCGCGCGACGCGATATAGATCGTGCCGTCTTCCTGGATGTCGATCTGGGCGCCGGTCTCTTCCTGGATGCCGCGGACGACCTTGCCGCCCGAACCGATGACGTCGCGGATCTTGTCGGTCGGGATCTTGACCGTGATGATGCGCGGTGCGTACTTGCTCATTTCCTCACGAGGAATCTGAATCGACTCCATCATCTTGCCGAGGATGAAGGCGCGCCCTTCCTTGGCCTGCAGCAGCGCGGCCTGCAGGATCTCGAAGGACAGCCCCTTGGCCTTATTGTCCATCTGCATGGCCGTAATGCCGGCCTCGGTGCCCGCGACCTTGAAGTCCATGTCGCCGAGGAAGTCCTCGAGGCCCTGGATGTCAGTGAGGATGGCGACGTCGTCGCCCTCTTTGATGAGGCCCATCGCGATGCCGGAGACCGGAGCCTTGATCGGCACGCCAGCGTCCATGAGTGCGAGCGTCGAGCCACAGACAGAGCCCATCGAACTCGAGCCGTTGGACTCGAGAACCTCGGACACGATGCGGATCGTGTACGGGAAGTCACCTTCGGCCGGCACGACCGGCAGCAGGGCGCGCTCGGCGAGCGCACCATGGCCGATGTCGCGGCGCTTCGGGCCACGCATAAAGCCGGTCTCGCCGGTGGAGAACGGCGGGAAGTTGTAATGGTGGATGTAGCGCTTGCCTTCGGACACGTCGATGGTGTCCACACGCTGCCACTCGGAAAGCATGCCCAGCGTCAGGACTGAGAGGACCTGCGTCTGACCGCGGGTGAACAGGCCCGAGCCGTGGCTGCGAGGCAGGTAGCCCGCGGTCGTGGTGATCTGTCGAACTTCGTCGAGCTTGCGGCCGTCGGCGCGCTCACCTTCGGCGAGGACCATCTTGCGCATGGTCTTCTTCTCGAGCTGCTTGAGAGTGGCCTTGATGTCCTTGCCGCTGGTAGCGATCTCTTCCTCGGTGAACGTGGCGAGAATCTCGTCCTTGACTGCCTGCACGTCTGCCATGCGGCGGTGCTTATCGGCATTGTGGAGGGCGGCGTTCATCTTGTCAGAGCCCGCTGCGAAGATTCGATCCGTGAGTGCGGGGTCGATGGTCTGCAGCTTGACGTCCATCGGCGTGATCTCGAGCTTAGCGAGGAAGCGCTCCTGCACCTCGCAGAATGCGGCGATGGCCTCCTGCGCGAACATGAGAGCGGAGAGCATGTCCTCTTCGCTGACTTCCTGAGCGCCAGCCTCGAGCATGTAGACGGCGTCCTTGGAGCCCGCGACCACGAGGTCGAGATCGGAGTCCTCGGCCTGATCGAAGCTCGGGTTGACGAGGAAGCTGCCGGTCACCATGTCGCGGCAGATGCGGACACCGGCAAGCGGGCCCTCGAAGGGGATGCCGGCGGCCATGAGAGCGGAGGACGCACCCATAATGGAGATGACGTCGGGCTGGTTGATCTGGTCGGCAGAAAGGACGGTCGCGATGACCTGAACCTCGTTGCGGAACCCGTCGGCGAACGACGAGCGGATCGGGCGGTCGATCATGCGAGCGGTGAGCGTGGCCTTCTCGGAAGGACGCGACTCGCGCTTGATGAAGCCGCCAGGAAGCTTGCCTGCCGCGTACATGCGCTCCTCGAAGTCGACGGTCAGCGGGAAGAAGTCCAGGTCCTTCGGGAACTTCGACGCCGTGGCCGTGACGAGCACGATGGTCTCGCCCTGACGCACGAGAACGGCTCCACCGGCCTGCTTGGCCAGCTCGCCGGTCTCCAGAACGTACTCTCTGCCGTACAACTCGAAAACTTCAACAACTTTAGCCATGAATCTCTCTTCTTCCCTCGTCTGCAACCGGGCGCCCCATGCGCTTCGGTCTCACTTCTCGCGGATCGCTTCCGTGCGTCCGCATCCTCTTGTACCCCTCCGGCTGGGCCGTCAGGCTCGCACCGCGAAGCAACGGTGCCCTTTATGCAAGAAGAAGGCGGGAGTCTCCTCCCGCCTTCCGCCTTGACTTCGTGTCGGTTACCCGCGAATCCCAAGCTGGGCGATGACCGCACGGTAGCGCTCGATGTCGGTCTTCTTGAGGTAGTTGGTCAGGCGACGGCGCTGACCGACGAGCTTGAGAAGGCCACGGCGGGTGTGGTGATCCTTCTTGTGCATCTTGAGATGCTCGGTGAGGTCTCGGATGCGCTGGGTGAGCAGCGCGATCTGGACCTCTGCGGAGCCGGTATCGGCATCTCCGCGCTTGTACTCGGCGATGATTGTCGCCTTGACGTCCTTGGGAAGCGGCATATCTTTCCACCTTTCACGTGGATACGCCCCGAGCCGAGATGGCCGATGGTGGAATCGCACCTCTAGGGCCGGGGTACCTTCAAACAACCGTCGGAGTATAGCACAGACACATGGTGCCGGGTGGTGCCTACAGCTCACCCAACGGGTCAGAGTCGTGCAGGACGTCGCGGGCGAGCCCCAGCTGCGAACTCCAGACCGATATCCCGAACACCACCTCGCCGAGAATCCCGACGCCGAGCAGCGGCGCGTTCTCAGGGGCGAACGGCTCCCACATCGCCTCGACTCCCGCCGCAGTCAGCGCTGCCTCGATCGCGAGCAGGCGTTCCCGGTCGTAGGCCAGGTCCGCAACAAGTTTGACCGCATCGTCGTGATCGCACGCGTGGCCGCACCCAGGCTGGCCATCGAGCGCGCGTACGGCCTCATCGGCGGCTTCGAACGCAGCGGGGTCGTCGACGAACTCGGCGTCGGCGGCGAGGACGTAGCTGTCGGGGTTCTCGGCGAGTTCGGCTTCTGCCGCGGCGAGCGCGTCGGGGTCCTCGATGATGTCGCCGTCGAAGTCGTCGTCATCCTCGTCGTCTTCGAAGCCGGCGATCTCAAGCGCGGCAGCTACGTCATCGGCTATCGCCTCTTCGAGTTCCTCGAGCGAGCCGTATGCCTCCTGGTCGCGCAGTTTCTCGAAGAACTCGAGTGTGATGTTCTGGTCGTAGAGGTTGCCCTCGAAGGCGATGAGATGCGCTTCGAGGTAGTCGCGGGCCTCGGGAAAGGTAGGCGGCGTGCCCACCGAGATCGCCGCGGCCCACTGGATGCCGTCTTCGAGAATCCCGCGACCGGCGTAGACGCCGTCAGCGGGGAGCGCGGCGAAGGGCACCGGCATCACGTTCGCCGTGGGGAATCCCAGCTTGGCGCCCTCCCCTCGCCCGCGGTGCACGAGCCCTGTCACGCGCGGTATGTGGCCGAGAAGCTCTGCGGCCTCGACCACGAAACCGCCGGCGACGAGCGACCGGATGCGGGTCGACGTGACCGGCGCGCCGTCAACCTCGACGAGATCGTGCGGCGACACCTCGAAGTTGTGAGTCAGGCCGAGCCGCTGCAGTTCGCTGACGTCTCCGGCCGCACGCGCGCCGAAGCGGAAGTCGCGGCCCACGTGAACCGTCGCGGGCCGCATCGCCGCAAGCAGCACGGTGTCGACGAACGCCTCAGGTGCCAGCTCGGCGAGCGCAGGTGTGAACGGCACGACGAGCACTATGTCGACGCCGGTCTCGGCGATGAAGTCGAGCTTGTCTGCGAGGGTGAGCAGCTGAGGCGCGGCGGTCGAGGGAGAGACGACCTGGTCGGGGTCGCGGTCGAAGGTGACCACAATCGCGCGGATGCCCCGTCTGGCGGCATCGGCGACCGTGTCACGCAGAAGCGCCTGATGGCCGAGATGAACGCCGTCGAAGACGCCGACGGCGACCGCGGCGCTTCCGAGGCTCGACATTTCTGGTGACCAGGTGACTGTACTGGTGGTCATGAGGCTCCGTTTCGATGACACATGCATGCTACTTCAAGAAACCCAGCAGTGTGAGCAGTCGGTACGAGATGTACAAGAGCACATCGAACCCCACGAAGACCCAGAAGAAGGTCCACGCCCAGTTCTGGCGGGTGGCTTCAACCCGCGGCGAGTGGGCCACACCGGCGGGAGGTCCGAACTGGCCTTTTTTGCGCCCAGTTCGGCGCGGAGGAGACTTTGGGCTTCCGCCAGCCGATCCGCCGGCACAAGGAGCGTGAACGGACGGTCGACGGCACCGTAACCCACCCGGAAGCCTGGCATGTCCTCGGGCGGATACGGATCCCAGCAGTGCGGCACGCCGGCTGCTTCGAGCGGCGCTGTGAGCAACCAGCCGTTGAACCCTGCTACGTCCATCAATCCGGAAAGCTTCGAGGGGTCCAAGACGGCAACCCAGTCTGCGGTGACGTGTTCGTAGTCGTCCTGCGGATCGACTCGGGCTACTTCAGCCTCGGCGCGGGCGAGGGCGTCCGGGTCGTCGACGAGTTCTTCGTCGCAGTCGCGCGCCGCATCCATCGCGGCTCTAGCCTTCTCGGCAAGCTTCTCGCCGAGCGAGTCCTCATAGAACAGCGGGCTCATCGCTCCCCTCCCGATACGCCGCCCGGTATTACCGCCAGCGGCCGTATGCTGGCGCCCGCGCGTTCGTAGATGGCGACGAGGCGGTCGTTGTACGCGAGCGCGATGGCCGCGCCCTCCTCGGCACCGTCTGTATTCGCCGAGAAGGCGCGGCCGTCTTTCACGGCCCTCGCCTGCAGGTCGTCGATAGCGAGCGTCGGCATCCCGAGAGCCTCGAGCGGGTCGGCGAAGAACGCGCGCACGTCTTCGGCCGCCTCGACTTCCTCGAGCGTGTGGGTATCGGCAAGGGCGAGAGCGCCGCTCCGGGTCCGCTTGAGGCCCCCGAGGTGGGCAGCGGTGTCGCAGACGCGCCCCAGATCGCGCGCGAGCGCGCGGATGTACGTGCCTTTCGAGACAGTGAGCGCGACATCCCATGCCGGCGGATCGAGCTCGACGCCGAGAAGCCGCGCTTCAGTCACGGTGATGGTGCGCGGCTCGAGTTCCAACTCCACGCCAGCGCGCGCCGCGTGATACGCGGTCACGCCGCCGCGCTTGATCGCCGAATACGCGGGCGGCATCTGCTCGTGCGTGCCGACGAGCGAAGCGACCATCGCAGTCGCGGCGAACGGGTCGCACACCTCGTCGGGGACGGGCGCCGTTCGGGTCACACGGCCCTCGGCGTCGTCGGTGTCGGTCTCGGCTCCGAAGAGGATGCGCGCGTCGTAGGACTTCTGGGCGCCGGTGAGGTAGCTTGCCAGACGCGTCGCGGGACCGATGAGGACGACGAGCACACCGGTCGCCATCGGGTCGAGCGTGCCTGCGTGGCCCACTCGGCGCTCTCCGGTTGCGCGGCGGACCCGGTTGACGACGTCGTGGCTCGTCATCCCCGCCGGCTTGTCGATCGCGAGAATGCCCGAGAGCTCGGTTGCGCCGCGGCGCGACTTCACGCGCTTTCGCCGCCGGGCAGAAGCGCGAGCAGCTGAGGCAGCAGCTCTTCGACGGTGCCGCTGAAGGTGAAACCGGACGCAGCTCTATGTCCTCCGCCGCCGAAGTGCCGGGCGACAGCCGAAACGTCGAAGCCGGCCTTGGAGCGCAGGTTACCGCGAACCTCGCCACCTGCCTGCCGTAGCAGGACCGCGGCGTCGATGCCAGCGACCACGCGTACGGCATCCGGCAACGACTCGGCCTCCTCGGGCGTGGAACCGATCTCTTCGAAGTCGGCGTCGGTGATCCACGCGTACGCGACCCGGTCGTCGTTGGCCAGAGTAAGCCGAGACATCGCGCGGGCCTCGATCGCCAGCGAGGCGGCCGAACGGCTCTGGAAGACTGCGACGGCGATCTCGGCCGGGCTCGCTCCCGCCTCGGTCATCTCGGCGGCGGCACGAAACGCGGCTGCGGAGGTGTTGTCGTAGCAGAAGCGCCCGGTGTCGGTCACGAGACCGACATAGCAGCACTGCGCGACGTCAGCGCTGGGTGCGTTGTCGAGCTCCTTGGCGAAGTTCCAGACGATCTGACCGGTGGCTGCGGCATCGGGCTCGTGGACGAGCACGGTGCCGTACTCCTCGGTGTCGGGATGGTGATCGATGACGATGATCGTCTCGGCGGACTTTGCGAGCTTGCCGGCATCGCCGAGACGCTCGAGGTTCGGGGTGTCGAGCGCGATGAAGACCTGCGGTGCCTCGAGGTCGTGCACGGGCACGAAAAGGCTGTAACCCGGCATGAAGCTGTACGTCGTGGGGACATGGCCGCCGTGCGCCAGCGTAGGCACGGCGGGGATGCCGTTCTCGCGCAACGCAAGCGTCATGCCGAGGACGGAGCCCATGGCGTCGCCGTCGGGCCGCACGTGGGCGCACACCACGACGGACGTCGCCCGCCGGAGGGCGACGATGGCGTGGTGGTATGCGGCACGCTGCACGGGAGCTACTCCTCCTCGGCGGTTTCGTCGTCGGCAGTCTGCGGCTCGGCTTCAACGCCAGGTGCGGCTGCCTGCAGTGTCGAGTCGGTTGCAGCGACAGGAGTCGCCTCGGCTGCAGCCTCCTCGGCGCGCTCCGCAGCGAGCGATGGCGGAACCACACGGAGCGCCTCTTCGATGGCCATGCCCGAATCGACCGACTCATCGATGAAGAATCGCAGGTCAGGGGTAACGCGCCACGTCACCGCGCGGCCAACAAGTGTGCGGATGCGGCCCTTGGCGGACTCGAGACCCGCGAGCACCTCGTCGTAGCGATCCGGGTCGGTGCTCACATACACGCTCATGACCGAGCGGTCCGGGCTCACCTCGGCCCCTGTGACCGTGATGAGCTCCAGACGCGGGTCTGAGACCTCGGTGGCGATTATGGATGCTACGATTTCGCGAGCCGTCTCCGAGAGACGACGGCTATTGGGGGTCGTCTTCATATTCGTGCCTGCCTATGACTCGCGAGCGACTTCGATGATCTTGTAACTCTCGATGATGTCGCCCTCTTTGAGGTCCTGGAAGTTCTCAATGCCGACGCCGCACTCGTAGCCCTGCTTGACCGACTTCACGTCGTCCTTGAAGCGGCGCAGCGAATGGAGCTTGCCCTCGTGGATGATCGTGCCATCGCGGACGATGCGGATCTTGTCGTCGCGCGTGATCTCGCCGTCGAGAACGTAGCAGCCGGCGATAACGCCCAGTTTCGGAACCCGGAAGAGCTCCCGGACTTCGACGCGAGCGGTTTCCTCTTCGTGGAACTCCGGCGAGAGCAGTCCGACGCGCGCGGCGTTGATGTCCTCGATCGCCTGGTAGATGACGCGGTAGAGGCGAACGTCGACGCCTTCCTGCTCGGCGAGTGACTTGGCCTTCGGCTGCGGACGAACGTTGAAGCCAATGACGATCGCGTCTGACGCGTCGGCAAGCGTGATGTCGCTCTCGCTGATCGCACCGACCGCAGAGTGGATGACGTTGATGCGCACCTCGGACTGGTCCATCTTGTCGAACGCGTCCTTGATGGCCTCGATCGAGCCCTGCACGTCGGCCTTGACGACGAGGTTGAGGTCCTTGAGCTCGCCTTCCTTGATTCGGGCGAACAGATCGTCGAGGGAGATGTGGGTCTTCTTCTCTTGGGCGAGCGTACGCTTCTTCAGCGCGCGCTCCTCGGCAAGATTGCGTGCATCGCGCTCGTCGGCGAAGACGCGGAACTCGTCACCCGCCGACGGTACGGATGCGAGGCCCTGGATCTCGACCGGATCGGCTGGACAGGCGCTCAGGACGGTGTCGCCCTTCGGACTGACGAGCGCTCGTACACGGCCGTACGCGGTGCCGGCGACGATCGAATCGCCGACGCGCAGCGTGCCGCGCTGGACGAGCACGGTCGTGACAGGACCGCGGCCCTTGTCGAGCTTGGCCTCGATGACCACACCGCTCGCGGTAGTGTCGGGATTCGCCTTGAGCTCGAGTATGTCGGTCTGAAGCAAGATCATCTCGAGCAGGTCGTCGATGTGAAGGCGCTTCTTCGCCGAGACGTTCACGAAGATGTTCGTGCCGCCCCACTCTTCCGGGACGATCTTGTACTCCGTGAGCATCTGCCGTACCTGCTCGGGGTTCGCTCCGTCCTTGTCGATCTTGTTGACGGCGACGATGATCGGCACGTCCGCAGCCTGCGCGTGGTGGATCGCCTCGATCGTCTGCGGCATGACGCCGTCGTCGGCGGCAACGACCAGCACCACGATGTCGGTCGCGTTAGCCCCGCGAGCACGCATGGCGGTGAACGCCTCGTGGCCGGGCGTGTCGATGAAGGTGATCTGGCGGTCGTTCTTGTTCACGACCGACGCACCGATGTGCTGCGTGATGCCGCCGGCCTCGGTCGCTGCCACTCCGGTCTCGCGGATCGCGTCGAGCAACGACGTCTTGCCGTGGTCGACGTGACCCATGACGGTGACGACCGGCGGGCGGGGCTTGAGGTCTTCGGGTTCGTCATGGAAGACGAACGCCGTATTCGCCTCTTCCTCCGGCGAGATGATGTGCACTTCTCGGCCGAGGTCCTCGCCGATGATCTCGATTATCTCGCGGCTCATGGGCTGGTTGACCGTGAGCGGCGCGCCGAGCATGAAGAGGCGCTTGATGACGTCGTTCGCCGGAACCTCCAGGGCGTCGGCGAATTCGCCGACCGTGCTCCCTTCGGCGACGGTGACCGCCTCGCCACCAACCGGCAGCTCCAACGCCGCGGCAGCTGCGTGGTGCGCGGCCTCCTCGACATCTTCGCCGAGAGGCTTCTTGTGCTTCTTCTTCTTGCGACCGCCTTCGGCAGCCGCGGCGGCGACTGCGGCCTTGGCTTCGTCGATCACCTTAGTGCGCTGCAGCTCCTCGGCCTGAACGGCCATCTGGCGGTAGCGGTCTTCCTCTTCCTTGTTAAGGGCGGCGGCCTCTTCAGCTTCGAGGCGCGTCCGCTCAGCAGCGATGGCGGCCTCGAGTCCGGCGCGCGGACCCTCGTGCACCTTGCCCTTCGGCGCGGCTGCGGGCGCCTCGGCGACCGCGTCGGCCAGCGGCTTTGCTGCAGCGCCGGCGTGCTTTTCGGCGACCGGCGCCGGAGCGGCGACCGGCGCGGGCGCCGCGGCGACTGCGGGAGCGACCGGAGCCGGCACGACGATTGCGGGTGCGACCGGGCCGTCCTCCTCGGCGGCACGCTGGCGCGCTGCCTCGGCACGCGCGAGCTGCTCTTCCTCGCGGCGGCGGCGCTCCTCCTCGGCAGCCTTGCGGCGCCCGTCCTCGGCAGCGCGACGCTCGGTCTCCTCGGCCGCGCGCTTGACGGCATCCTCTGCCTCCTGCTTCGCGTTGGCCTCGGCGACCGATGCCTGGCGCTCCGCGATTTCCGGTCCGAGGGCCTTGCGGATCTTGTCCACGTACGCCTCGACCAGCGTCGAAGCGTGGTTCTTGGCCGGGATCTTCAGTTCTTGGAGCCTGTCGAGCAGCTCTTTGGAAGACATGCCGAACTCTTTAGCGAGCTCGTGTACTCTCATTGCGGGCATTGCGTCACCGTCCCTGCTGCTGCGCCGGTAAGGCGCTCAGCAGCTTCTCGAAGTCTCGTCGCAACCGGTCGTAATCGTCGTCCTTCAAATTCACCTTGAGTGCCGAATCGAGGCGCCGTCTCTGGCGGGCCACCTCGAAACACTCCGGCTTCGCGCACAGATACGCGCCCCGCCCGTTCGCCTTCCCGCCAGGGTCGACGATCACGTGACCGTCGGGCGTCCGAACGACGCGCACAAACCAGCGCTTATCGTCCGCACAGCGGCACGCGACACACGTACGGTTGGATACCTTGCGCGGCTTAGTCACTCGGCGGCTGCCTCCTTGTCGTGAAGACCGCAGTAAAAGCTACCGGGGCGCGCCTGGTTGCGGCAGCGCACGCCGGTGGAAGTGACGGCAACGCAGCGTCCGTCGAACTCTTCGGTCGCCGCAGCATGTGGTGTCTTGGGAATGACAATGCCCTGCTCGGCAGCGATGGTGACGCTCTTGATGTCGATGCGCCAGCCGGTCAGCTTGGCGGCGAGGCGGGCGTTTTGGCCCTCCTTGCCGATGGCGAGCGAGAGCTGATCGTCAGGCACGATGACGGTCGCGGTGTGGGTCTCTTCGTCGATGAGCGCGCGGTCGACCTTGGCCGGCGACAGCGCGTTGGCGACGTAGGCCGAAGGCTCCTCGGACCACGGCACGACGTCGATGCGCTCGCCGCGAAGCTCGCTCACGATCATGCGCACGCGGCTGCCCTTCGGGCCGACACAAGCGCCGACCGGGTCGAGACCTCCTTCGCGGCTCGAAACGGCGACCTTGCTGCGCATGCCGGGCTCGCGCGCCACACTCTTGATCTCGACGATGCCATCGTAGACCTCGGGCACCTCGATCTCGAATAGCCGGCGGATGAGGCCGGGGTGCGTGCGCGACACAACGATCGACGGCTCGTTGGAGGTCTTGCGCACGTCGATGATGTAGGCCTTGAGGCGCTGGTTGTGGTCGTAGCGCTCGTTGTTCGGCTGTTCGCTAGGCGGTAGCAGCGCCTCGACGCCCTCGCGCAGCTTGATGAGGGTGTATCGGCTGTCGCTTTGCTGCACGGTGCCGGTCACCGACTCGCCGATACGGTCCGCGTACTCGTCGAAGATCCGCTCGCGCTCCGCGTCGCGGATTATCGAGCCGATGACGTTCTTGGCGTTCTGTGCCGCGATGCGCGAGACATCTGTGGGCGTGACATCACGTTCGTCGTAGGATTCGGCCTCGCCGGTCTCCTCGTCGATCTCGCCCAGGGGCACGAGTTCGTAGACGTAGATGCGGCCGCTCTCGCGGTCGATCGTGACCCTTGTGGGGTTCTCGAGGTCGAGGATGCGCTGGTAGGTCGTCGCAAGCGACGCCTCCAGGCGATCGAGCATCTCGTACTCGTCGATGTTCTTCTCGCGCGCCAGAGATTTCAGCGCATCCATGAGTTCGGAGCTCATCTAGACGGCTCCCCTTCCCTTGCCGAAGTCGACGTCGCCCTTGAGGCGCGCCTTCTGAACTGTGTCGTACGGAACATTCACGCGTTCGCCATCAACATCCAAGACGACGTCGTCGCCCTCCATGCCGATAAGAACGCCATGCCATGACTTGTGCTTCTCGCCGGCGGTGGTCTTGAGGTGCACGTTCTTGCCCACAAAGCGCTCGAAATCGGCGCGCTTCATAAGCGGTCGGTCGATGCCCGGCGAGGAGACCTCGAGCGTGTACTGACCCTTGACCGGGTCCTCTGCGTCGAGGAGCTCCGAGATAGAGCGGCTCGCCGTGGCGATCGCGTCGAGATCGACGCCGTCCTCGCGATCGAGCAGGACGCGGATGACCGGAACGCCCTTCCCACCTGCGATTTCAACAGTCACGAGCTCGAAGCCGTTGTCGGCCGCGGTGGGCTCCAGGAGGGCGGTCAGGCTCTCGATGAGGTCGGTCTTGGTCACTTCTCGGTCACCTCCTTGTCCACAGAACAAAAGAAGCGAGCGTAAGCCCACTTCTCGCGAGAACAGACATGTTTCACGTGCGGCTGGATTCTACCACAGGCACAGGGCAGGGCAAAGCCGCAGGACGGGTCGCTGCGAGCCTTTGTCTAGTGTGCGAACCGGGTCCGTTCGGCCTCTACCATCGCGCTTACGTGCGATACCGCGTCGGCGAGCGATACGGTCGAGCGCTCACCTGACGCGCGCACCTTGATCTCCACGACGCCTTCGGCGAGCCCCTTCTTGCCAACGACCACCTGGAACGGCCAGCCGATGAGATCGGCGTCATTGAACTTCACGCCGGCTCGCTCGTCGCGGTCGTCGATGACGGTCTCGACGCCCGCCGCCGCCAGCTCGACGAAGATGCGATCGGCGACCTCGGCGACTTCGCCCTCGGCCATGAGAGGGAGCACGGCCACCTCGAGCGGCGCGACGCCGACCGGCCACACGATGCCGTTCTCGTCGTTGTGCTGCTCGATGACGGCCGCAAGCGTGCGGCTCACGCCCACGCCGTAGCAACCCATGATGAATGGACGTTCGTTGCCCTCCTCGTCGGTGAAAGTCGCACCCATGGAGTCCGAGTACTTCGTCCCGAGCTGGAAGACCTGGCTCACTTCGATGCCGCGTGCGGCTGAAAGCGTGCCTCCGCAGACGGGGCAACCGTCACCGGCCTGAGCGACGACGAGGTCCGCCCACTGGTCGATTTCGAAGTCGCGGCCCGGCTGGGCGTTGATGTAGTGGTAGTCGTTCTCGTTGGCACCTACCCCCCACGACACGTCGTCTCGCAGGCTCTTATCGGCGATGACGAGAGTGTTGTCCTTAACAACCACCGGACCGAGCGAGCCCTTGGGGATGTCGAAGGTCTTGAAGTCGTCTTCTTCGAGCAGCTCGAGGCCGTCGATGAGGTTGACCGCTTTGATGGCGTTGAGCTCGCGGTCGCCCGGCACGAGCAGGAAGACCAGACGGCCTTCGGGCGTCTTGGCGGCCATCGTCTTGACGGTGTCGTGCGAGGAGATGCCGAGGAACTCGGCAAGCTCAGCGATCGTGCGGATGTTGGGCGTGTGCACACGCTCCATCGGCCTTGGCGTGCTGTTGCTGGGGGTGCGCGGCACGACGGTCTCGGCGGCCTCGACATCGGCAGCCCAGCCGCACTCGCAGTAGACGATCTCGGCTTCGCCGTTCTCGGCGAGCGCCATGAACTCGGTGGTGACCTTCCCGCCGATCTGGCCGGAGTCGGCCTCAACGGGGCGGAAGTCGAGGCCACAGCGCTCGCAGATGCGGGCGTATGCAGCTGACATCGCGTCGTAGTGCTCGACGAGCGACTCCTGCGTTGCGTGGAAGCTGTAGGCGTCCTTCATGATGAACTCGCGACCTCGGAGCAGACCGAAGCGCGGGCGCACCTCGTCGCGGAACTTCACCTGGATCTGGTAGAGCGAAAGCGGCAGCTCGCGGTAGCTACGCACGTCGCTTCGCACGAGCGAGGTGATGATCTCCTCGTGTGTCGGTCCGAGGCAGAACTCGCGACCGTGACGGTCTTTGAGGCGCGCAAGTTCGGGACCGTAGACGTCCCAGCGGCCGGACTCATGCCACAGTTCGGCGGGCTGGACGACCGGCATCAGCATCTCTTGGGAGCCGATCGCGTCCATCTCCTCGCGCACGATCTGTTCGATCTTGCGCAACGATCGCCACCCGAGCGGCAGGAAACTGTAGATGCCCGCAGCGTTCTTGCGGATCATGCCGGCCCGGAGCAGAAGGCGATGGCTTGCGAGCTCCGCCTCGGCGGGGACTTCCTTCAGCGTGGGGACGTAGAGCGAGCTCATGCGCAGGGCGACGACCATCGGTGCCTCTTCCAAGTGAGGTGAGCGTGCACTCGGAAGGATACCAAACCGCCGCAGCTGCGGTCGCGAATGCGACCACATACAGGCGGTGAGTGGAGGCGTGCCCTACGACGCGTCGCGCTCGAGGCGGTCGATCTCCTCGAAGAGCGCGTCGACGATACTCGCTTCCGGCACCTTTCGCACCGTCTCGCCCTTCGCGAAGATCAGTCCGAGACCCGCCCCTGCGGCGACACCGATGTCGGCCTCGCGCGCCTCGCCCGGTCCGTTGACCACGCAACCCATGACGGCGACCTTGATGGGCGTGCTGAGCCCGCGCAGGCGGCGTTCGACCTCCTCGGCGATTGGGATGAGGTCGACGCCGCAGCGGCCGCAGGTGGGACAGCTCACGAGCTCGGGACCTCGACGCCGGATGTCGAGCGCGGCGAGGATCTCCCAGCCCACGCGGATCTCCTCGACCGGATCGGCGGTGAGCGAGACGCGCAACGTGTCGCCGATGCCGTCGGCGAGCAGCACGCCGAGCCCCACGCTCGACTTCACGGTGCCAGAGAACGTGGTTCCAGCCTCGGTGACGCCGATGTGGAGCGGGTACGAGACGCGGTCCGCGAGCAGACGGTAGGCGTCGATGGTCGCATTCACGCTCGACGCCTTCGCCGAGACGACGATGTCAGAGAAGCCGCGCGCCTCGAAGTGCTCGCAGAAGCTCACCGCGCTCGCCGCGAGCTTCTCGGCTAGTGGCCAGTCACGGTCGTGGTACTCCGAGGCGAGCGAGCCGGCGTTCACGCCGATACGAATAGGGATGCCCGCCTCCCCCGCCGCATCGATGACGGCGTCGACCCGCGCCATGTCGCCGATGTTGCCCGGGTTGATGCGCAGCTTGGCCGCACCACTGCGCGCGGCATCGATGGCGATCGTGTGGTCGAAGTGGACGTCGGCGACGACCGGCAGCGGCGAACCGGCGACGATTTGCGCGAACGCCGGCAGCGCGTCACGGTGCGGAATCGCGACGCGCACGATCTCGCAGCCGGCTGTGGCGAGCCGCCCGATTTGGGCGAGCGTCGCTTCGACGTCGAGCGTGTCGCTGTTGGTCATGGACTGCACCGTGATGGGAGCGCCGCCACCGATGGCGACGCCGCCAACCGAGACCGGACGTGTTTCTCGGCGGTTCATCGGTGCGACTCCCCCCCTCGGCAAGCTGCGGTTATCCACCCTTGACCACGTAGCGGACGATGTCTGAGTACATGAGGTATCCGATCAGCGCGAACAGCAGCATCGCACCGGTCGCCGAGATGCCAAGGTAGAGGTTGCGCGGCAAAGGCCTGCCGATGACACGTTCGATGATCTCGATCGCGATCTTGCCGCCGTCGAGCGGCGGGATCGGAATCACGTTGATCACGCCCAGCGAGAGCGAGAGCAGCGCGACGATCCACGTGAAGTACATCGGGCCCTCAGCGGCGGCTCGCGAAACCACCACAGACGCACCGACGATGCTTGAGGATTGGGCCACCGTCGCCTGGAATGTGTGTGGGTTGAAGAAGCCGCCGATCGCCACGAAGACCATCCCGATCCAGGTCACCGAGTCCTTCAGCGCTCCACCGATCGAGCTGCGCACGTTGAGGATCGACGCTTCGACGCCGAGCTTGGCCTTGCCGATGTCGTTCTTGCCGAGCACGATCGAGAAGCTCTTCTCGGCGCCGTTGCGTATGACGATCAGCGTCACGGTCTCGCCCGGCTTGTACGTCGCGAGCGTAGTGAGCAGCGACTGCCAATCGGGGAGCTTCTTGCCATCGATGGCCGTCACCGTATCGCCCACCAGCACTCCGGCCGTCGCCGATGGTCCACCCGGCGTCACGCCGGCGAGCTTAAGCGACTGCGTGGGCGTGCCCACGAGCGTGAGCATGAAGACGAACACCATGATCGCGGCGAGGAGGTTGACGACCACGCCCGCCGACAAGACCGTGATCCGCTTCCACGTGGGAAGACCGCGATACGTGTGTTTGCGCACCTCGCCGAGAAGAGCCGCAGCGTCCTTCGCCGCCTCGGGCTCCGCCTTTGCGACGTAGGTGTCGGGGTCGTTCGGATCGACTGTGATCGCGTCCCAGTCCGCGAGCGTCAGCAGCAGCTGGTCTGCTCGGTTGGCGTCAATGTCGAGAGCGTACGCCAGCCCCATGGCGTTACCGGTGCCCAGCCGCGTGATATAGGCCAGCGCATCGGTCATGAGCGCGTCTTCCGGTCCCGGCTCCATCCCCGCGATGCGGACGTAGCCTCCAAGCGGCACTGCCGTGATGCCGTACGTCGTCTTCTTGCCACGGAATCGCAGCGCAGGGCCGGGGAGACCAAGCATGAACTCGTGCACCTTGACGCCGAAGGCACGTGCCATCGCAAAGTGACCACCCTCATGCAATACAACGAGCAGGGAGAATGTGGGGATTCCCCAAAGAAGGGCTGAGAGCGCCTGGTTCATGTTTGGTGTTCCTCGTTCCCGTGAAACCGCGTTCGCTGTCGCTGGCTGACCAGCGTAATGAGGTGCAAACTACGCGCCAGCGAACTTCCGCCGACGCCTCGGACGTCAGCCCGAGTTGGGGTGTGCCGCCAGGACGGACGAAGCAAGCTCCCTCGCCCACCGGTCGACAGCCTCGACCTGCTCGATCGATTCGAGCTTCTCCGCGGAGTGCTTGCCCATAACAGCCTCGACAGTGTGCTCGATGCCGAAGAACCCGCACTCCCCGGCCAGGAACGCGGCCACCGCGACCTCGTTTGCGGCGTTCATCGCCGCAGGCATCGTCCCACCGGCGCGTCCCGCCTCGAGCGCAAGGGTGAGGCACCGGAAGGTGTTGTAGTCCGGCTCGGCGAAGTCGAGATGCGCGATCTGGGTGAAGTCGACCGGCGGAAGCGGTGCGTCCCAGCGGCGCGGATAGCTGAACGAGTACTGGATCGGAATCCGCATGTCCGTGGCTCCGAGGTGCGCTTTCACCGAGCCATCCGCGTATTCGACCATGGAGTGAACGCAGCTCTGCGGGTGAACGACGATTCTGATCCGATCGAGCGCAACGCCGAAGAGATGGTGTGCCTCGATCGCTTCGAGTCCCTTGTTCATGAGCGTCGAGGAGTCCACGGTGATCTTCGGACCCATCGTCCACGTGGGGTGCGCCAGAGCGTCGGCGGCCTTGACGCCCGCAAGCTCGGCGCGGGTGCGACCTCGGAAGGGCCCGCCCGACGCGGTCAGCCAGATGCGCGTTGCGTCGCGCGCGTCCTCGCCCAGGTAGCACTGGAAGATCGCCGAGTGCTCTGAGTCGACTGGAATCAGTCGCCCCGGCTTCGCGAGCCGAGTGACCAGTTCGCCGCCCACCACGAGCGACTCCTTGTTTGCCAGCGCGAGGGTCTTATCGGCGGTCAGAGCAGCCACTGAAGCGCGGAGCCCGGCTGCGCCCACCAGTGCGTTGAGCACGAGATCGGCGTCGGTGTGCGCAGCGAAGTCGGCGACCGCCTCGGGTCCGGACTCGACGCGCGAGAACGGATCCGCGGCGAGGGTAGCGGTGTTCGCTCGGGCGGCGGCGATCGGGTCCGAAAGCGCGATCCGCGGCACGCGGTGCTCGCGAGCCTGCGCGAGGAGCAACTTGTCGCTGCTGTGAGCCGCGAGCGCGACGATCTCGACTTTGTCGGAATGCGCGGCCGCGACTTCGAGAGCCTGGCGACCAATCGAGCCGGTCGAGCCGAGAATCGCCACGCGGAGACGGTCCGTCATCTCTGAGTCACCCCCGCCCACCACAGCATCCAGTAGGCAACAAGGCAGACGAGGATCAGAGAGTCGAGCCGGTCGAGAAATCCGCCGTGGCCCGGCAGCGCGGTGCCCGAGTCTTTCACGCCGGCTTCGCGCTTCATCCGGGACTCGGCGAGGTCGCCTACGATCACGGCGAGCCCGATGGCGAGGCCGGTTCCGAGAGCCCACGGCAACGTGAGCCCGGTCGCCACCACGCGCGGAAACAGGCGTGGCAGAGCGCTCTGGACGAACACCCAGACAGCGACGGTGCCCGCAAGTCCGGAAAGGAACCCTTCCCACGACTTCTTGGGGCTGATCTGAGGCGCCATCTTGTGACGGCCGATGAGCGAACCAAAGAGGTAGGCGAAGGAGTCGTTGGCCCATACGCTCAGTATCACGACGAACGCGAGCAGCCTGCCATCGGCAAAGACGTCGATGATGAGCACGAGGTAGGCCAGGAGGAACCCCGTGTAGAGCGCCCCGAACACCGTGATCGCCGTGTCGGCGGTCCTCACCCTCAGGAACAGTACGTGCCACGCGAGCGATGCCGCGATGAGCGCAGTGACGATCGCGATGAGCCCGGGCATGCCCCACAACGCTGTGGCGATCGGCATGACACCTGCCGCCGCGATGCCGAAGAGCTCGTTGGGAAGCCGTGACTCGCGACGCTCCATAGCGTAGAACTCGGCTGCCGCGAAAGCGGCCATCGCACCGAACACTATGCCGGTCGAATAGCGACCAAACCACACTGCGGCGAGCACGACCGCCGCGTAAGCAACCGCGGTGAGGATACGTGTCAGGAACCGGACCGGCTTGATGCCCTCGGGCTCGCGGACCTGCACGTCGCCGAAGGGCGTTTTCACGTCAGCCACGTCGGCCCCCGAAACGCCTGTCCCGTTTCTGGTACTCGACCACGGCGCGCAGAAGATCGGACCGATTGAAATCAGGCCACAACACGGCAGTAATCCACAGTTCGCTGTAGGCGATCTGCCACAGCAGGAAGTTGCTGACGCGCCACTCCCCGCTCGTACGGATCAGGAGGTCGGGATCGGGGATTCCCGCAGTTGAGAGCCTCGAGGCGAGCAGCTCCTCGTCGATGTCGGACGCAGCGATCTCGCCCCGGACGGCATCTTCGGCAAGGGCTCTTGCGGCAGCCACGATCTCGTGGCGTCCCCCGTAGTTGAGCGCGACGACGAGGGTGAGCCCGGTGTTACCGGCGGTCTTCGCGCAAATCCGCTCGAAGGCTTCGCGCGTGGCCTGCGGCAGCTGCCCCATCTCGCCGATGATCACGACCCGAACGTCCATGCGCATGAGGTTTGACGCCTCGCGCTCGAGCACCTCGATAAACAAGTGCATGAGGCCGCTGATTTCGTCTTGAGGCCGGTTCCAGTTCTCCGAGGAGAACGAGTAGATGGTCAGGAAGCCGATCCCGAGTTCTATCGAGGTCGCGATGACCTCGCGCACGGCTTTCGCGCCTGCGCTGTGGCCCGCGACGGCGGGCAAACCGCGCTTCGCCGCCCAGCGCCCGTTGCCATCCATGATGATCGCGACATGGGTCGGCGAGGCCGCAGGGGCGAACTCGGCGAGCAGCGCCAACGCTCGCTTGCTCTTGAAGAACGCAGACCGCGAAGCGAAATCAGGCGTCACTCGCCGAAACCTCCAAGGTATGTGGAGCCATGAGACCTGCTGCCCTACACCGCGAGTGGCGTCGGCGCAGGGACTTGCCGTTTCAACCCTGCTGACCGCGGGATAGCCCGGCCATTTCCTGACCGATTCGCTCGAACGTAGGGTACCAGACGCGTCAGCAAGCGTCCTTCTTCACGTGCATCCATGTCCCCCGTTTGGGCGACGGCTCCTCCCTACCCGAGCTGCGAACATGCCGCTCAGGACCCCCAAGGCGCACCAATCGAGTTATCCCAGCGCCGCCCTTCTGCCCCGATTCACCTTCTATGGATCACGGGGGCTGGAGGAATCATGTGGCGAGTAACCAGGACACTCATTGCGGGAATCCAAGGAGCGCTGAAAGGCCTCGTCGCACTCGCCCTGATCTGCGCGAGCTTTACCGTGGTCCCGGCGGTTGCGACAAGTCTCGCCAACCGCGGCATTGTCGATCTGAGCACCTTCGTGCCGCTATCTCTCGTCTCGCCTTCTCAAGCCACGACGGTCAATGTGGAGGGGACGCCGCCTGAGATCGCGACGGTGCGCAAGGCGCTCGACGATCTCGTCTGGCCCGTCACCGGCTCCAACGTCAAGATTGTTGTCACACGATCCAGCGACCTGCCCGCTGACGTCCTCGGCTCCTACGCCCAGTGGAGTAACGAGATCGACGTCAGCGAGGACGTCGTGATGTTTCCGGCGACCAAGGGACTGTCACACGTGTTGGCGCACGAACTCGGGCACATGCTCGATGCGCACTACCTAAACAACGCGGCACGATACGAGTTCATGACGCTGCGGGGGTTCGATCCTCAACAGGACTGGGAGGGCAGGAGCCAGCCATGGGAACAGCGCCCGCAGGAGGACTTCGCCGAGGTCTTCGCCGCCCTTGATGCTCCATCCTCACGAGTGATGATCGGAACCGAGGGGGGCCGGATCGAGAACACAGGCAAGATGCTCGCTCTGATCGAGAACTATGAGGGCGGCGCGAGTCGTAACGCCGCCTCTCCCCTGAGCGCCTCGTTGGTGCCGCTCGTACGATCTGTGACCTTCGACATGGCCAGGGAGTCCGATACGCGCTCCATCGTCTACGCGTTCGCCGTGGTGTGCGCGATGGTCGGGGCATTCGGATCGATGCGCAGGACGGCACACGTGCGAGGAACACGCTCATCGCGCGCCCGCGATGGCCGGTCGCACGGCGGTCACGGAGCACATCCCCTCGGCGCCTAGATCAGACCGCGTCGCATGCCAATGGCGACAGCGTTGGCACGGTCGCGGGCTCCCAGCCTCGCGAAGGCACGCGACAGATGCGTCTTGATCGTCTCGGTTTTGAGGTTGAGGCGCCGCGCGATCGCACTGTTCGTCAGGCCTTGAGCCGCCAGCCGCAAAACGTCGATCTCCCGATCGGTGAGCTTGTGTTCACCGGAAAGAGAGTTCCCGTGCGGGATGTGGACCAGGTATCCGCTGACCGCAGGGTCGATGTGGCTCTTCCCCGCCGCGACACGCTGAACCGCCGAGCAGATCTCCACAGCGGATGCGTCCTCAAGGAGGTAGCCGTGCGCACCCCTGTTGAGGGCGTCCCTGAAGTTATCGACGTCGTCAGAGACAGCGAGAACGAGACACTCAGTAAGCGGACATGTTCGACGCATCTGCGTGATGAGGTCGAAGCCTGAGTGCTCAGGGAGGCGTGCGTCCACGAAGATGACGCCCGGGCATTCGGCGCAAGCGATGCGCATGGCTTCGCTAGCCGTTGCCGCGACGCCGATGACGTCGATCGAGCCGTCCTCGCCGAGGACCTCCTGGATTCCCGCGCTTACAAGTGGGCGGTCGTCCACGATCAATACTCGAACCCTTGTGGCTGTAACGCTCATGTTCCGGCCCGCCCTCAGTCGCGGAAGAGTGTACCCACCTGATGGAAAATGCGACGTAGCAGGCGGAACAGGGCGGCTTGAGTGGCCAGATGAGATGCCGAACTAGACCTCCATGATCTCGATTTCTTTACGCTTGAAGGCGTCATCGATCTCTTTGATGTGCGCGTCGGTGATCTTCTGGATCTCGGTCTCGGAGCGACGCAGGTCGTCTTCCGAGATCTCGGAGTCCTTCTCGGCGCGCTCGAGCTTGCCGTTGGCATCTCGGCGGATATTGCGGATGGCGATGCGCGCGTCCTCGGCGAAGTGCTTGCACTGCTTCGCGAGGTCCTTGCGGCGCTCTTCGGTAAGCGGCGGGAACGGCAACCGAATGATGGAGCCGTCGTTGCTGGGGGTGATACCCAGGTCAGACTTCTGTATTGCCTGCTCGATCGCCTTAAGCGCCGTCTTGTCCCACGGCTCGATGACGAGCATCTGAGGCTCGGGGGCCTTGATTCCCGCGATCTGCGTGATCGGCGTGGGCGTGCCGTAGTAGTCGATCTTGATGCCGTCGAGCACCGCTCCGGATGCGCGGCCGGTCCGTACGGTCGTGAACTCGTGGGCGAGCGCCTTCACGGTCTTGCTCATGTGCTCAGATGCGTCGCCGAGAATCGCGGTCGTGCTCATCGGTCGTCTCCCCTCACGATTGTTCCGACCGTCTCGCCCGAGAGCGCGCGCCGGATGTTGCCGTCGGTTTCCATGTTGAACACGAGTATAGGCAGCTTGTTGTCCATGCACAGCGAGATCGCAGTGGAGTCCATGACCTGCAAGCCGCGCCGGAGAACCTCGATGTAGGTGAGTTCGTCGAACTTGACCGCATCGGGGTTCGTCTTTGGGTCGGCGTCGTAGATGCCGTCGACCTTGGTCGCCTTCATGATGCACTCGGCGTTGATCTCGAGCGCCCGCAAGGCCGCCGTGGTGTCCGTGGTGAAATAGGGATTGCCCGTTCCAGCGGCGAAGATCACGACCCGCTTCTTCTCGAGGTGACGGATAGCGCGGCGGCGGATATAGGGCTCGGCCACCTGTTGCATCTCGATTGCGCTCATCACCCGGGTGAAGATGCCGTTGCGCTCCAGCGCTTCCTGGAGCGCGAGGGAGTTCATGACCGTGGCGAGCATGCCTATGTAGTCTGCCTGGGCTCGGTCCATGCCTTCGGCTGAAGCGGCGATGCCCCGGAAGATGTTGCCGCCGCCGACGACGATAGCGATCTCAACGCCGTGCGACTGTACTTCGCCGAGCTGCTTGGCCAGCGAATCGAGGATCTTCGGATCGATGCCATAGCCCAAATCGCCCATCAGAGCCTCGCCTGAGAGCTTCAGCAGGACACGGCGGAACCGGTATTCCTCGGCCACGGGCGACTCCTCTTGTCATCAAATGAACAGATACGGACTTTCGTCGCATCACCGCACACAATACAGCACGCGGGCCGGCACGCGACGGTGCCGACCCGCGTGGAACAGGACCGTCGCCGGTACCGCGATGTCTCTTGTTACTGCGCCGAACGCTCACCCAGAACAAAGCGCTCGAAGCTCACGATCGAAAGCGTGTCGCCAACGGCCTTGCCCGTCTCGGCAGCGTACCGCGCGACCGTGATGTCCGGATTCTTCACGAAGACCTGCTCGCTCAGCACAACCTCTTTGTAGAACTTCTCGAGGCGTCCTTCGGCCATCTTCTGCTGAATCGCCTCGGGCTTGCCGGACTCGGCGGCCTGGGCGCGGTAGATCGAGAGCTCGTGCTCGACGACGTCAGCACCGATCTCGTCGCGGTTGGTCTTCATCGGCGAGGCCGCGGCTACCTGCATCGCAACGTCTCTGGCGAACGACTGGAAGGCCGGGTTGGCCGCGGTGTCGGCGCTGTTGAATGCGAACGTGGCCAGAACGCCGATCTTACCGCCACCGTGAATGTAGGTGGCCACGGCGCCGGTACCGGTGATCTCCTCGCGGGCAAACCTAGCAACGCCCATGTTCTCGCCGAGCTTGGAGACCTTCTCGCCGAAGAGCTCCGAGACGGTGATTCCGCGCGCCGAGATCGTCTGCGTGAGCAGGTTCTCGACGTCAGCCGGCGCCTCAGCAGCGATGTGCTCGGCGAGCTCTGCGGCAAAACCGGTGAACTCGGCGTTGCGGCCGACGAAGTCGGTCTCCGAGTTGACCTCGACGAGAACGCCGATCTTGCTGTCCGGCGTCACGAACGCGGCTATCGTGCCCTCATTGGTGGCGCGACCAGCCTTCTTAGCGAGCGCGGCGAGGCCGCGGGTGCGAAGGATGTCGACGGCGGCGTCGAGATTGCCCTCGGCCTCGCCAAGCGCCTTCTTGCACTCCATCATGCCTGCGCCAGTGCACGCGCGCAGCTCTTTGACCATGCTTGCGGTGATCTCAGCCATGAACGATTCCTCCTCGTACGAAGCTGGTGGTTGAAGTATCGAGTGGTACCGGGCGCGTTCTACTCAGCGGCAGGGGCTTCGGCGACTTCGCCGAGGTCGGCCGCGGGGCTTCCGGTAACGACGCAGTCGTCAGCGACGACGACGACCGCCTCCGCGACGGGGGCGGCCTCGACGAGCGGGACGTTGGCGTCAGCCGGAACGACCACGGGGACGTTGGCGTCAGTCGCCTGAACGTCACCGCCGCGACCCTCGATGACAGCGTCGGCGATGACGCGGCACATCAGACCCACCGAGCGAATCGCGTCGTCGTTACCCGGGATGACGTAATCGACGTCGTCGGGATCGGCGTTCGTGTCGACGAGACCGATGATCGGAATGCGCAGACGCTGCGCCTCGTGGATCGCGATGTCCTCGCGCTTGGTGTCGACGATGAAGACGGCCTTCGGCAGCTCGCGCATGTCGCGCACGCCGTTGAGGTTCGCCTGAAGCTTGCCGAGCTCCTTGCGGAGCAGCAGCTGTTCCTTCTTGGGCAACGTGGCCATGCGGCCGTCAGCGTCCATGGCTTCGAGCTCTTCCATGCGCTTGACGCGGCCACGCATCGTGACGAAGTTCGTGAGCATGCCACCGAGCCAACGGTTGTTGACGTACGGCATGCCGGAACGCTCGGCCTCGGACTGGATGGGCTCTTGGGCCTGCTTCTTCGTGCCGACGAACAGCACCGAGCCGCCATGGCTGGCGAGATTGCGAGTGAAGTGGTACGAGCCCTCGAGCTCACGCAGCGTGCGCTGCAGGTCGAGGATGTAGATGCCGCTTCTCTCCGTGAAGATATAGGGCTTCATCTTCGGGTTCCAGCGGCGGGTCTGGTGGCCGAAGTGCACACCGGCCTCGAGCAGGTTCTTCATGCTGACTACGGGCATAACAAAGTACCTCCTGGTTCGGTTCGTTCCTCGGCTTCGTTTCTTCCCCCAGCTGCGACCGCTGTTGTGCGGCACCTTCGCGCTGGAGTCCACGAGCCTGTGATTTAAGAGCCCGAGGAGTATAGCAAAAAGCCCGCGCTTCGCAACGCGAGCCGATGCTGACGCTCAGCGGAGCTCAGGAAGATGTGAGTGCGGAGTGCAGGCGGGCGCGCAAGCGCAGAACCGACTTGGTGTGCAGCTGCGAAACCCGTGATTCCGTCACTCCCAGGACCTGACCAATCTCTTTCAGGGTCAGTCCCTCGTAGTAGTACAGCGCTATGACGGTCTTTTCGCGCTCGGGAAGGCGGTCGATCGCGTCGGCGAGGATCGTCTTGATCTCCTCGGACTCGAAGATCGCGACGGGATCCTCGGCGGCTTCGTCCTTGATCGAGCCGAGCGCGTTCTGGCCTTCTTCCCGATCACCGCCGACCCATAGTTCTTCGAACGAGACCACCGAGGTATAGGAGAGCTTGGTGAGGATGTCCCCGAACTCCTTGGTGGTGATGCCCATGTGCTCGGCGACTTCGGCGTCGCTCGGGACACGCCTGTTCTTGTTCTCGAGCACGATGTAGGCGGACTCGATCTCGCGCGCCCTTGAACGGACGGAACGCGGAACCCAGTCCATCGCACGCAGCTCGTCGATGATCGCGCCCTTGATGCGGGCGATCGCGTACGTCTCGAACTTGATGGCGCGGCCCAGGTCGAACTTCTCGATCGCGTCGATCAGCCCGAATATCCCGTAGCTGATGAGATCCGCAGTGTCGACGGTCTGTGGAAGGCTCGAAGCAAGGCGTCCTGCGACGTACTTCACGAGCGGAGAGTAGTTAAGGATCAGCGCGTCCCGCGCCGTAGTCTCGCCGTCGGCCTTGTAAGAGTCCCAGAGGGCGAAGATGTCCGTCCGCGGGTCCAATCTCATGCAGTCGCCCCTAACTGCCTGTCCTGCCGATACGAGTCACGCACGTGGGTGCGTGTTGCGATGCACATCCTGCAGACGCTTCACACTGAGATGAGTATAGATTTGGGTGGTAGACAGAGCAACGTGGCCGAGAAGTTCTTGCACCGTACGCAGGTCGGCCCCCGCTTCAACCAGGTGGGTGGCGAAAGTATGACGCATTGCGTGGGGGGAAAGCGACTGTGCGGCTCCAGCCGAGACCAGCGCACGCTTGAAGAGTCGCCGGATAGCGTCGGATGAGAGCTGCCGCCCGCGGGTCGAAAGGAAGACGGAGTCACCGCTGGCCGCACGTGCAAGGCATGGCCGGCCTTCGGCGAGGTAGCGTCGCACTACATCGACCGCGCGCCGGTGCAGCGGGACGATGCGCTCCTTGGAGCCCTTCCCCATCACGGTGATCTGACCTTGCACCAAGTCGAGACCTGACAGCGTGAGGTCGGAGAGTTCGCTTACGCGCGCGCCTGTCGCGTAGAGCAGCTCGAGCACGGCCCGGTCCCTCAGGCCGACGGGGGTCGCCGGGTCGGGCGAGTCGAGTATTGCGGTGATCGCCTCGGCTGGAACGATCTTCGGAAGCCGGGACGCGATCTTCGGCGCCGCGAGCACCGACGAGGGGTCCGACGGCGCGAGACCTTCGGCGAGAAGGTATGCGAAGAGAGAGCGAACGGCCGAGAGGCGACGCGTTATCGTGCGCCGCGCGTAGCCGGCACGGTCGAGTTCCGCGAGATAGAGGCGCATGTGGCGGTGCGTCAGTCGAATGGGATCGATACCGGCGCGCTCGGCCCACTCCATGTAGCGCGCGAGGTCCGCGCTGTAGGCTCGCACCGTGTTGGGCGACACGCGCCGCTCGATCGACAGGTGTCCGAGGAACCGGTCGACGAGTTCGGGCGCTGGGAGGATCTCAGCCACCGGCCGGCTCCGTTTCGAGCGCGTCCCCGTGCTCATGCAGCCAGGAGGCGAGATCGGCCTGCGCGCGGGCGCTGTATGCCGCGTAGCGCTCGCGCTTACCCCGGATACGCTGCGGCAGCGGGGGCACGATGCCGAAGTTGACGTGCATGGGCTGGTAGGGGTTGGTGGCCGGATCGGTCGCGTGCGCGATGAGCGATCCGAGCGCTGTCGTGACCGGCAGTACGAGCGGCTCGCGACCGCTGATATCGGCCCACGTGTTAAGCGCGGCGAGCAGGCCGGACGCGGCCGCTTCGAGGTAGCCTTCCGTCCCGGTGAGCTGGCCGGCGAGACGGACGCCCGGATGCTCGCGGAGCGCGAGGGTGGCGTCGAGCAGACGCGGCGCGTCCACGAACGTGTTGCGGTGCATGACGCCGTAGCGCAGGAACTCCGCGTGCTCGAGCCCCGGAATCATCCGAAATACCCGCTCCTGCTCGCCGAAGGCCAGATTGGTCTGGAAGCCAACGAGGTTGAACGCGGTCAGGTTTGCGTTCTCGGCACGCAGCTGCACGACCGCCCACGGCCTCTGCCCCGTGCGCGGATCGGTGAGGCCGACGGGCTTGAGCGCTCCGAAGCGCATGGCATCCTGGCCTGTGCGCCCCACCTCTTCGACCGGCTGACACGCCTGGAACAGGTCACCGCGCTCGAAGTCCTTCGCCGTCACACGCCGAGCGTCAAGGAGCGCTGAGTGAAACGCCTCGTACTCCTCGCGGTTCATCGGCGCATTCAGATAGTCAGCACCCTCGCCCTTCCCGTAGCGCGAGGCGGCGAACACCACCGAACAGTCGATGGACTCGGCGTCCACGATCGGCGCGGCAGCGTCATAGAACGCAAGCCGGGAATCGCCCACGAGGCTTTCCAGAACCGGCTCGAACGCCGAACTCGTCAGCGGCCCGGTTGCGATGATGCATCGGCCATGCGGGAGCCGGTGTGCCTCGGCGCCTTCGACTTCGATGAGCGGGTGTGCCTTCACCATGCGCGTGAGTTCCGCCGAGAAGTGCTCGCGGTCGACCGCGAGCGCAGAGCCTGCAGGTACTCGCGTTCGGCGCGCGACCTCCAGCACGATGCTGCCGAGCGAGGCGAGCTCGTGCTTCAGGAGTCCGGAGGCGGTGCCGAGCTCCTCGTTCTTGAGCGAGTTCGAGCAGACCAGCTCGGCAAAGTCGCCGGTATGGTGCGCGGGACTGCTCGTGGTCGGCCGCATTTCGACGAGCGTGACGGGCACACCGCGGACGGCGAGCTGCCACGCGGCCTCCGTGCCGGCGAGCCCGGCACCGATCACTGTCACACGGTTGGATATGGCCTTCTCGGAGATCTCTGGCACGCAGCTCCTTCTTCGCAAGAACGTCACCGCCAGTGTATCGCGCTCATCACCCCCGCGATTTCGGTGTTCCTCCATATCTCCCGTCGCCGAAACGAACGACCAGCCCGCCGGCTTCGAGAATCCCGATGCGGCGGGCGACGCTCACAATGTCTTCCTCGAGCAGCCGAGCTAGATCGTCGGGCCGCCAATTGTGCGTCCGCAGCGCGGCCAGGATCTCGTCGCCGCAGATTGTATCGCTTGCAAGTGCCCATCCCGCACCGGCCCCTGTCGCAGGCGGCGGCAACACGGATGCGAGCGCCTCGGCGAGCTCGGAGACGTCGCAGATCGGGGTCGCGCCCTGATGCAACAGTCGGTTCGAGCCACGGCACTCCGGCGCGAAGATCGACCCCGGGACCACGAAGACATCCCTGCCAGCAGCGAGTGCGTAGTCCGCCGTGCTGAACGTGCCGCTGGGAAGGCCGGCTTCGAGCACGACCAGCCCAGCCGCTAGACCGGCGATGATCCTGTTGCGAGTACGGAACATCCAGCGCTGTGGTCGTGTGCCCCACGGGTGCTCCGAGATGACCGCACCCGACTCCGCGATCGCTGCGAGCAGCTCCGCCGCGTTCGACGGGTACACGAGGTCGGCTCCGCATCCGAGGACGGCGACCGTCGACGCATGATGTCGAAGCGCCGCCCGGTGCGCGGACTGGTCGCAGCCGATCGCTCCGCCAGAGATGATCGTGTAGCCGGCACGCGCCGCCCACCCCGCGAACAGCTCCCCTGCCTGCAAGCCGTATGGAGTGGCTTTCCTGGCGCCGATGACCGCAAGTCCTGGGACGAGGGCGGCTGGATCGCCGAACCCATAGAGAGCGGCGGGCGGGTCGGGCGTCTCGGCGAGGTGCGAGGGGTAGAGCGGATCGCCCAGCGCGACTTCGAACTGCGGAGCGCACGTCACGAGTGTTCGCATCTCATCCAACCTCCCGGGAACGGTAGCCGAGTGCCTCGCCGAGGTGCTCGGTGGTGACCCGCGCGTCGCCTGCGATGTCGGCGCACGTACGCGCCACCCGCAGCAACCGGGTCACGCCTCGGCCAGAGAGGTAATGGGCGCGAGCGGCGCACTCGAGGAACTCGCGCGCAGCGATGCTCAGCTCGCACGCCGCGAGCAGATCGCCGCCTGAGAGGACCGACGTCTCGCCACGGCCGCGTCGCAAGGCGACGGCTCGGCTCTCGAGCACGAGTTCCCGCAGCTCAGTCGAGCGCACAGCGGTCGCACCGGTGCAGAGCATCAATGCCGGATCGATGCGCGCGACGTCGATGACGATGTCGATCCGGTCCATCAGCGGCCCGCCGATACGCCCCTGATAGCGCTCCACGAGCCCTGGGGGGCATGTGCACGCGCGATCGCGGTCTCCCTTGAAGCCGCAAGGACAGGGGTTCGCCGCTCCCACGAGCGCGAACCGCGCCGGGAAGCGTAAGCGACCCTCTGCTCGCACCAGCGTCACGAACCCGTCTTCGAGTGGCTGGCGCAAGGCCTGCAGCGCGGCGGGACCGAACTCCGGCATCTCGTCGAGGAACAGGACGCCGTTGTGCGCGAGCGACGCCTCGCCCGGGCGTGGCGGAGACCCGCCGCCGACAAGCCCTGCGATCGAGGCGGAGTGGTGAGGCGCTCGAAAGGGGCGGATTCCCGACAGCGCTTGGGCATCGTCGAGTCCAGCGACCGAGTGGACCAGCGCGGTTTCGAGCCGCTCGGTGTTCTCCAGTGGCGGCAGGATGCTTGGCAGCCGGCGCGCGAGCATAGTCTTGCCGGATCCTGGTGGCCCCACCATCAGGATGTTGTGCCCGCCGGTCGCAGCCACGAGAAGTGCGCGCTTTGCGAGTTCGTGGCCGGCCACGTCGCCGAAATCCGCGCGAGTGTCTGTCGCTGTCGCCAACCCGATGCTCCCGCAGGCCGAGTTTGGAATGCCGCCGCGCAGCTGTGCGAGATGCGAGATCGGCCGGTAGTCCAAGTCGCGGATGGCGAGCGAGCCGGTCGCCTCGGCAGGTCCGATCAGCGGTCGACCTTGGGCGCGGGCCGCCAGAGCATGCGCGAGCATGCCGGGCACGGCCCTCACCGAGCCGTCGAGCGAAAGCTCACCCACCGCCGCACACTCGTCGGCTATCCGTTTCGGCAGCTGTCCGGTTGCGGTGAGCAGGCCGATCGCGATCGCGAGATCGAAGCCGGTGCCGTGCTTGCGCAATGGTCCCGGAGCGAGGTTGACCACCACGCGCGCGTTGGGCACGTCGAAGCCGGATGCGCGGACCGCCGACCGCACGCGTTCGCGCGCCTCCTGCACCGCGAGATCGGGAAGGCCCACGATCGCGAACGCAGGTAACCCCGCGCCAACGTCGACCTCTGCATCGACAGGCACCGCCTCGACGCCTAGCACTGTCGCGGTCCGCACGCTGCACTGCGCCATCGGCTACTCCGCCACGAACGCAGCGCGATAGTGCCTCAGCAGCGCGCGGTGCTCGGCTATCACGAGCAGCGTGATCACATCGAAGCGAACCGACACCGGCTCGATCCCGGCAGCCTGCAGGTACGCAGCTGCGAGCTTCGCGTAGCGGCGCTGCTTTGCGGGAGTCACCGCTTCCTCAGGCGTACCCTTCGCTGCGGTGCGCCTCGTCTTCACCTCGCATAGCACGAGCGTGTCCCCGTCGAGCGCGACGATATCGATCTCGCCGCTGGTGCAACGCCAGTTGCGTTCGACAACCGTCATGCCGGCACGTGCCAGGAACGCAACCGCTGCGTCCTCACCGCGCTCCCCCAACCTCTTCCGATCAGTAGTCATCACGACCACCCCCTTGGGGCGATCGTGATGACTACTCCTAACCTGTCTCTGAACAGAATCCAACCCGCCGCCGCTAGGGGCGCGTCATCGACATCTAGAACAGCGAGATCGTCCCGCCACCCGCAGTGAACGAATGACGGTGAATCGCGCTCGGACCGAACCGCGCAATCGCTTCGAGGTGCTCAGCCGAGCCATACCCTTTGTTGCCTTCAAACCCGTACTCAGGGAACGACGACGCCATCTCACGCATAAGCGCATCTCGGGCGACCTTGGCCACGATCGACGCGGCAGCTATCGCCGCCACCTTCGAGTCGCCCTTGACGATCGCCGTCTCGTGCGGCACGACGTGCAGCGGCAGCCCGTCGAGCAGGACGTGCTCGGGCGTGCAGCTCAGGGCCTCAAGCGCGAGCGTGATCGCGTGCTTGAGCGCAGCCGTGAGACCGACCGCATCGATCTCCTCGGCAGAGACGTCTGCGATCGAGACCGCGACCGCGCGTTCGTGAATGATGGCAGCAAGTTCTTCTCGGCGGGCCGGCGTGAGGCGCTTGCTGTCGTCGAGCCGCTCGATGCGCGGGGAGAGCGGCAGGACGACCGCGGCGGCGGTGAGCGGTCCGGCGAGCGCGCCGCGACCCACCTCGTCGACGCCCGCGATCACGGCGAGTCCCTGCTCGGCGAAGGTGCGCTGCATCTCGTAGAGCATGCGCGTGCGGCGCGCTTCGACGTGCGCCGCTTCCTCACGCGCCAGAGCCACCGAGCAGACTGCACGAACCCCGGAGCGCTCGTCGGCACCCAAGTCCTCGATCAGGCGCTGGAGCCGAGCGCCTCGGGCATCAGCGAGCAGCGCGCGGATCTCGGAGATCGAGCGCTTCCGCACGCTCACTGCGAGACCGACTCGGCGCGAAATGCGACGAGCGAGGCACCGCGTGTGCGGACCTCGCTCGAATGAGTCGCATTGACCGTCGACATGGTGTCGCGGCTTTGGATCGCAGGCTACCTAGTAGCCCTTCTCCTTGAGGCGGGCGGCCTTGCCGACCTTGTCGCGGAGGAAGTACAGCTTGCTGCGGCGGACCTTGCCGTGGCTCAGGACCTCGATCTTGTCGATCTTGGGCGAGTGCACGGGAAAGGTGCGCTCCACACCAACGGCGAACGAGATCTTGCGGACGGTGAACGTCTCGCGGTTGCCAGCGCCGTGGCGGCGGATGACGACGCCCTGGAAGACCTGGGTGCGCTCGCGCGTACCTTCGATGATCTTGTAGTGAACCTTGACCGAGTCACCGACGGCGACCTCAGGAAGGTCCTCGCGGATCTGCTGCTGCTCGATAGCGCGAATGATATCCATTGTCCTGCGGTTCCTGTTCTACGAAACGTCTTTGACGGCCAGCCAGAAGCGGGCGCGAGTGGGTAGTATAGACCACCCTATCGGCTCGGGCAATGGTGCATCGACCCCGGAGCGCGTAAGAATTTGGGGGGTCTACTCTCAGTTCAAGGGATTGAACATCGCGCGGAACGGCTGTCGTCCTGAAAACGGCATCAGATGTCCCACCCGAGGTTCGTATCCCTTGCCGTCCGAGCGTACCATCTCGTAGGCGA